>DCCS01000018.1:0-33116 GCA_002316015.1 Prevotellaceae bacterium UBA1075 | reverse complement strand
AATTGCCCTTGTAGTCCAGGCCGTCCTGGGGGCTGTAGTCGTGGAATGTGCTGTGTGTGTATCCATAGGCGGCGTGTGCCGAGAGTGCTTCTGTGATTTGTCCGCTGGCCGTTACCTCGCACCCTATGGCGCGGCTGCGCCCGGCATTGGTGGTGACGCGGCCCAATCCATTTGCTGCCATGCGTGAAACCTGCTGGTTCCGCACCTCGGTCAAGAATGCAGAGGCATCCAGGCGCAGACGGTGATTGATGAGGTTGAGGTGTGCCCCTACCTCATAATTCCAGGCATACTCGGGTTTATACAGGCAGAGTGCGCGCACATTGATGTCGGGACGCGTGGCCATGCCTTGCAGGAGTGCCGTCACTTGCTCTTTCACATCGGCAGGAATGGCCCGCTGTTCCTGCAATACCGGTATGGTGACCTCGGCCACATCCTGCATGATGTCGGCTTGCATCATGCGCTGAAGCGCGCCGCTGAATTGCTGGATGTTGTATCCTCCGCTGCGATAACCGCGCGACAGAGTGGCATAGATGTTGCTCTCGCTTATCTTGTATTGGAGCGAGAGGCGGGGGAGCAGTTGCAAGTAATCATGTGAGAGTTTGCCCACGAGGGCATCTTGGACTGAGTAAACGGCTGTAGGCACCAGTGTGAGGTCGCGCTCCATATTGGGCGTGCTGAGGTGTCCTGCCAGCCCATACTCGTGCTCGAAGTCGTATCCAGTGTCATAGTCCAGCTGCACCTTCTCGTAGTCCAGCCTCAGCCCCAGGGTCAGGTCGAGCCCCTTGACTCCCATTAGGCCAGTGACGGTACTCTGGTGATAGATGGCTCCACTTCCCGTGGGGGTGTGGAACTGGCCACCGAAGAGCAGGCTCTCCCCCTGGATGTTGTCACTGAAGAGCATGTCCATACGCATGGGTCCTTGGCTGATGGCAGGCAGGTGCGCATTGGCGTTCTTGTTCATGTTGTCGTTGATCCAATGTACTCCGTCCTGTTGGAAAGTGACAGGCGCCTGGGTGCCCAGCCATTGTCTGAATCCGCTGATGCCCGTGCTCCATTCCCAGTGCCTCCAGGCTCCAGGCCTGTTCTTCACGGCTATCTCCTGGCTCAGGGTGCGGCTGTTCTGCCGTTGCCTGAGCGTGTAGATGTCGGCCCGTGTGAAGTCCTGGTCCATGTCCATCTGGTCGCGCAGATACTGGAATCCTGCCACATAGCTCATCACGGCGCGCTGCCAGTTGTGCTCGGCCTTGAAGCCAAGGTTCAGCAAGTGGCGCTCGTAGCGGTTGGCGCGGTTGAAGTCTGTCTGTCCGATGTGCTCGGAGAGTTGGGAATAGAAGTAGTCTTCGGGCTTCACGCTCTCCAGCCTGTAGGGGAAGGCTCCCTGTCGGCTGTACTCGTAGTTGGCGTGGAAGTCCAGCCGCACCACATCGGTAGGCTTGGCCACCAGGCGGAAGCGTGCGCTTGCATCATCGTCCCTGTCGGCCTTCTTGCCAGTGTATCGGTTGGTGAAGAAGCCTTCGGAGTGCGCGTAGCCAAAGCCTCCCGAGAAGCCCAGGCGGCTGGAGATGCGGTGGTAGTGCGTTGCGCTGGCTCTTGCAGTGCCATGCGTAGCCGCCTGCAGCGAGATGTCCGTTCCCTGATAGTCCAGCGGGTTCTTGGTGTTTATGCGTATCAGCCCGCCCATCGCGTTGCGTCCGTAGAGCGTGCTCTGCGGACCCCGCATGATGTCGATGCTTTGCACATCGCTCAGGTCAAAGTCAAACGCACTCTTGTCCACCCAGGGTATGTCGTCCACATAGAGCCCAACTGCAGGCGTGTTGATGCGGCTTCCCACCCCGCGCATATAAATAGCGGTGGTCTGCCGGCTGCCGTATGAGGGGATATAGAGTCCAGGCACCAGCGAGGAGAGGTCCTTCATGCTGTGTATGCCCTTGCTGATGATGTCGTGGGAGTTGATGGTGGTTGCCGCCAGTGGCTGTTCTCTCAGCACGCGATAGTCCTTGGCATTGCTCACAGTCACCTCTCTCATGGTTGTGGTGTCCGTCTTTTCCTGAGCGTATGCCGCAGTCATGCAAAGCGCCATCAACGGCGCGAAACATCTCTTCTTCATCTCCTGAAAACAATGCGAATCTTACAATCTGTTGTCAATCCTGTGTCAAAATGCGCACAAAAGTATTCAAATTTCGCCATGTGGCAATGCGCCCCTGTGCGTAAATTTGCGTGTGACACATAAATGTAATAACTTTGCATGGCTTAATTGAAGAACTGTTTGAACCCAAGGAGCAATGAGCAACCAACGCTACATGATGCGCGGAGTGAGCGCGGCAAAGGAAGACGTGCACAGCGCGATTAAGAATATCGACAAGGGCATCTTCCCGCAGGCTTTCTGCAAGATTGTACCCGATATTATGGGAGGAGACCCTGACTACTGCTGCATCATGCATGCGGATGGTGCCGGCACCAAGAGCAGTCTGGCCTACATTTACTGGCGCGAGACGGGTGACCTGGGCGTGTGGAAGGGCATCGCGCAGGACGCGCTCATCATGAACACCGATGACTTGCTGTGCGTGGGCGCTGTGGACAACATAATGGTGAGCAGCACCATCGGACGCAACAAGATGCTTATTCCCGGCGATGTGATAAGCGCCATCATCAACGGAACGGACGAACTGATGCGGGAGATGCGCGAAATGGGCATCGGCATCTACGGGACGGGCGGTGAGACTGCGGATGTGGGCGACCTCGTGCGCACCATTATCGTAGACAGCACCGTGGCCTGCCGTATGCGCAGAGCCGATGTGATAGATAATGCCAATATCCATCCAGGTGATGTCATAGTGGGTCTCTCCAGTTGCGGCCAGGCCACTTATGAGAGGGAATACAATGGCGGCATGGGCAGCAATGGCCTTACGAGCGCGCGCCATGATGTCTTTGCCAAGTACCTTGCCCGTAAATACCCCGAGAGTTATGACAAGGCCGTGCCCGGCGATCTGGTCTATAGCGGACGCTACCGCCTGGACGACGCAGTGGAGGGCAGTCCCGTGTGTGCGGGCAAACTGGTGCTTTCGCCCACGCGCACCTATGCGCCCATCGTCAAGCGGGTGCTCGACGAGATGCGTCCTGCCATTCATGGAATGGTGCATTGCACGGGCGGCGCCCAGACCAAGGTTCTTCACTTCGTGGGTGAGAATTGCCGCGTGGTGAAGGACAACATGTTCCCCGTGCCTCCCCTGTTCCGTGTCATCCAGGAAGAAAGCGGTACCGACTGGGCAGAGATGTACAGGGTGTTCAACATGGGGCACCGCATGGAGATATATGTGAGTCCCGATGATGCCCGGCGTGTGGTGGATATCAGCCGCTCTTTCAATGTGGATGCCCAGGTGGTGGGACACATTGAGGAGGGTAAGCGAAGTCTGGTAATCAAGGGCGAGAACGGCACTTTTGAATATTGACATATGGAGATACTCGAAAGACTGGATGGGCTGGTGAGCCGCTACGAGGAGGTGTCCACGCTGATAACAGATGCCCACGTCATCGCCGACCAGAAGCGTTACGTCAAGTTGACCAAGGAGTACAAGGACCTGGGCAAACTGATGGAGGCACGCAAGGAATACATGGGATGCCTGCAGAATGTGGAGGACGCAAAGGAATTGCTGGCCGAGGAGTCCGACCCGGAAAGCAAGGCGATGCTGCGTGAGGAATTGGCCACAAGCGAGAAGCGCATCCCCGAACTGGAGGAGGAGATAAAGCTCCTGCTTGTGCCCGCCGACCCGGAGGACGGCAAGAACGTCATCATGGAGATACGTGGAGGCACGGGAGGCGATGAGGCTGCCCTGTTTGCGGGCGACCTCTTCCGTATGTACAGCCGCTATGTGGAGATAAAGGGATGGAAGATGAGCGTGAGCAGTTACAGCGAGGGTGCTGTGGGCGGTTACAAGGAAATCATCTTCAGCGTGACGGGTGATGGGGTCTATGGCACACTCAAGTACGAGTCTGGGGTTCACCGCGTGCAGCGTGTGCCTGCCACCGAGACCCAAGGGCGCGTGCACACCAGTGCCGCCACAGTGGCTGTGCTGCCCGAAGCCGAGGAGTTTGATGTGGAAATCAATGAGGGGGCCATCAAGTGGGACACCTTCCGCAGCAGTGGCGCGGGGGGACAGAATGTGAACAAGGTCGAGTCGGGTGTCCGTGCCCGCTACATGTGGCACAACCCATTCACCGGCGAGGATGAGGAAATCCTGGTGGAATGCACCGAGACGCGCGACCAGCCAAAGAACAAGGAGCGCGCGCTTGCACGCCTGCGTACTTTTATATATGACAAGGAGCACCAAAAGTACCTCGATGATATAGCCAGCCGCCGCAAGACGATGGTGAGCACAGGCGACCGCAGCGCGAAAATCAGGACATACAATTATCCCCAGGGACGTGTCACCGACCACAGGATAGGATATACCATATATAACCTGCCGGCCTTCATGGACGGGCAGATACAGGACTGCATCGACCACCTCATCGTGGCCGAGAATGCAGAACGACTAAGAGAATCAGAGTTATGACCAGACTGGAACTTGTTGCCCACATCCGGGAGAAGCGGAGCTTCCTCTGTGTGGGGCTGGACACGGACATCAAGAAAATCCCCGCCCATTTGCTGCGGGAAGAGGATCCCGTCTTTGCCTTTAACAAGGCCATCATCGACGCCACCGCTCCTTGCTGCGTGGCCTATAAGCCCAACCTCGCCTTTTATGAGAGTATGGGCGTGGAGGGGTGGCTGGCCTTTGAACGGACGGTGCGGTTCATTCGTGACAATTACCCCGACCACTTTATCATAGCCGATGCCAAGCGCGGGGACATAGGAAGCACCAGCGCCATGTATGCCCGTACCTTCTTCGAGGAAGCCGGGGTGGATGCTGTGACCGTGGTCCCGTACATGGGCGAGGACAGCGTGACTCCCTTCCTCGGTTACGAGGGCAAGTGGGTCATCCTGCTTGCGCTGACGAGCAACAAGGGCAGTGGTGACTTCCAGTTCACCGAGGATGCCCAGGGCGAGAAACTCTTCCAGAAGGTGCTGCGCAAGAGCCAGGACTGGGCGGGCAATGACCAGATGATGTATGTGGTGGGAGCCACCAGGGGGCGGGCTTTCAAGGAGGTGCGTGCCATTGTGCCCCGCCACTTTCTGCTTGTTCCGGGGATAGGGGCCCAGGGAGGCTCGCTGGAGGAGGTGTGCCGCTATGGCATGACCAGTGAGTGTGGACTGATAGTTAACAGTAGCCGCGCAATCATCTATGCTGACCACACCGAGGCCTTCGCCCGTGTGGCTGGCGAGAGGGCACATGAGGTGCAGTTGCAGATGGCAGAACAAATGGACAAATATGGAATTTAGCGCGCAGATGATAGCGGGGCTCATAGGGGGCACCGTGGTGGGAGACCCGGATGCAAAGGTGAACAACTTCGCCAAGATAGAGGGAGGAAAGCCCGGCTGCATCAGTTTTCTTGCCAATGACAAATATGAGCATTACATATATGGGACAGAGAGCAGTGTGGTGCTGGTGAACAACAACTTCGAGCCGAAGCACGAGGTGAAGGCAACCCTCATCAAGGTGCCCGACGCGCGCGAGGCTGTGGCCAAGCTCCTGCAGGCATACGAGAGCATGAAGCCCAAGCGCACAGGAGTGAGTGGCCTGGCCTTCATCGATTCCTCGGCCAAGGTGGGGAAGGACTGCTACATAGGCCCCTTTGTGGCCATAGACGAGGGTGCCGAGATTGGCGACGGATGTGTGCTTCATCCCCATGTGACCATAGGCAAGAACGCCAGAGTGGGCGCGAATACGGAAATCTACAGCAATGCGGTCGTTTACCATGACTGCAGGGTGGGCAGCCGGTGCGTCCTCCACGCGGGGTGTGTGATAGGAGCCGATGGATTCGGGTTCCAGCCTACCGAGAGCGGATACGACAAGATACCGCAGATAGGCATCGCCGTCATCGAGGATGACGTGGAGATAGGAGCCAACACCTGCGTTGACCGTGCCGTGATGGGGGCCACCATCGTGCACAGGGGAGTCAAGTTGGACAACCTTGTGCAGATTGCGCACAATGACGAGATAGGCAGCCACACCGTGATGTCGGCCCAGGTGGGAGTGGCGGGAAGCACGAAAGTGGGCGAGTGGTGCATGTTTGGAGGCCAGGTGGGTATCGCGGGCCATGCCACCATTGCCAACCGCACCATGGCCGGCGCGCAGTCCGGCATTCCAAACAGCGTGAAGAAGGAGGGCACCGCCATACAGGGCTCGCCGGCCATCGAGGGGCGCAACTTCTGGAAGTCAAGTGCCGTCTTCAAGAATTTGCCGGACATGTGGAGCGACATCAACCGCATGAAGAAGGAGATGCAGGCACTGAAGGAACAATTGGACAAGCAGGAAAGCAAGGAATGTTAAAGCAGAATACACTCAAGCGGCAGTTCTCGCTCAGTGGCAAGGGGCTGCACACCGGACTCAACCTCACAGTGACTTTCATGCCGGCTCCCCCCGACCACGGCTACAAGATACAGCGTGTGGACATGCCTGGGCAGCCCGTCATGGATGCCGTGGCCGAGAATGTTGTGGACACGCAGCGCGGCACGGTGCTGGGTAAAGGCGAGATGCGCTGCAGCACTGTCGAGCATGCCATGGCGGCTCTCTATGCCCTGGGGCTGGACAACGTGCTCATCCAGGTCGACGGCCCCGAGTTCCCCATACTGGACGGCAGCGCCGAGCTTTATGTGGAGGCCATACACAAGGTGGGCATCCAGGAGCAGGACGCGCCCAAGGACTTCTATTATATCACCAAGAAGATGGAGTTCCGCGACGAGGCCACAGGCGCCTGCATCACCCTGCTGCCCGATGAGGACTTCTCCATCACCTGCATGATTTCATTTGACAGCAAGGTACTGAGCAGCCAGTTTGCAACGCTTGACAACATGGGCAATTTTGCCTCCGAGGTGGCGGCGGCGCGCACCTTCGTCTTTGTGCGTGAGATAGAGCCTCTGCTCATGGCGGGACTCATCAAGGGCGGTGACCTGGACAATGCCATAGTCATCTACGAGCGCGAGACCACGCAGGAGAATCTCGACAAGCTGTGCCAGTTGACAGGCACCGAGCGTCACAACGCCTCCGAACTGGGTTATCTGCAGCACAAGCCGCTGGTGTGGGAGAACGAGCCCGCGCGCCACAAACTGCTTGACATCATTGGTGACATGGCTCTCATAGGCAAGCCCATCAAGGGACGCATCATTGCCACCAAGCCAGGCCATACCATCAACAACAAGTTTGCGCGCATGATGCGCAAGGAGATACGCAAGCATGAGGTGCAGGCTCCACACTACGACCCCAACAAGGAACCTGTGATGGATGTCAGGCGCATCCGTCAGATACTGCCACACAGATACCCCATGCAGTTGGTGGACAAGGTGGTGGAGATAAAGGAGAACAGCATCGTGGCCATTAAGAACGTCACCAGCGACGAGCCGTTCTTCCAGGGGCATTTCCCCGGCGAGCCCGTCATGCCCGGCGTGCTACAGATTGAGGCCATGGCCCAGACCGGCGGGCTGCTTGTGCTGGGGAATGTGGAGAACCCCGAGGCATACAGCACCTACTTCCTGAAGATAGACAATGTCAAGTTTCGCCAGAAGGTCGTTCCGGGCGACACGCTTGTCTTCAAGGTCGAGATGGTCTCGCCCCTCCGTCACGGCATCGGCACGATGCAGGGCTACGCCTTTATCGGCGAGAACTGTGTGACAGAGGCCACCTTCACGGCGCAGATTACGAAATAGGAAGTCCGTCTCGCCTCGTTCTCTGTCCAGGGGGGGAGACTGCCTTGCCTTCCGGGGAACCGGAGAAAGGCGTGGGCTGCGGGAGAAAGGCCCGGGGAGTGGAGGCCGTGGCATCACGGGCAATCTCTTTTCCTTCCCCGGCCGCCGGGCACGCCATTTCAGTCTTCCCCCTTGGGGGATGGACTGGGAGTGGTGGCAGGCGAGAGGCAGATACCCGCCCGCAGGAAACAGTGTCAATAATCAATGAACCGCTATTTATATGAGTAAGATTAGTCCGTTGGCCTATGTTCATCCCGAGGCGAAGATAGGCGAGAATTGTGAGGTAGGCGCATTCTGCTATATCGACAAGGGTGTGGTGATAGGCGACAACAACACGCTGATGAACAGCGTCACCATGCTGTACGGCGCGCGCGTGGGCAAGGGCAACGTGTTCTTCCCCGGAGCGGTCATCAGCGCGATTCCCCAGGACTTGAAGTTCCGGGGCGAGGACACCACCGCCGAGATAGGCGACAACAACAGGATACGTGAGAACGTGACTGTCAACCGTGGCACGGCGGCCAAGGGCAAGACCGTCGTGGGCAACGGCAACCTGCTGATGGAGGGTGTGCACGTGGCTCATGACGCCATCGTGGGCAACGAGTGCATCATCGGCAACTGCACCAAGCTTGCGGGCGAGACCGTCATCGACGACAAGGCCATCCTGAGTGCCTGTGTGCTCATGCACCAGTTCTGCAGGGTGGGCAGCTACTGCATGGTGGGTGGCGGGACACGCTTCAGCCAGAACATCCTGCCCTTCAGCCTGGTCGCGCGCGACCCGGCTTCCTTCTGCGGATTGAATATTGTGGGACTGAGGCGCCACGGATTCAGCCGTGAGCTTATTGACAACATACACCAGGCCTACCGGATCATACTGCAGGAGACAGGCAGGCTCAACGACCTGCTGCAGCGGGTGGAGAAGGAGGTTCCCATGAGCCCCGAAATCCAGTATATCCTGGACTTCATCCGCACCAGCGAGCGCGGCTTCATCCGTTAGTCCTTCTTTTTGCGGCGCACACCCCATGACACTCAGACTGACACTCTTCAGCCAGGAAGTGGAGGACTTCGCGATGGAGATTAAGATTGACTCGGGAGCCACATTTGCCGACCTTCACCGGCTCATACTGAGGGCTTGCGGCTACCGGGAACTTGGCGGCCAGAAGTTTCTGCTCTGTGACGAGGACTGGCGGGTGACGGGACAGGTGTGCATGTGCGACACCGGCGCCCGTTCCGACGAGGATGTCTATCTGATGGAGCGCACCGCCGTCGGTGACCTGGTGGACGATGAGGGGCAGCGCCTTGCCTATGTGTTTGACCCCGTGGGCGGGCGCTTCTTCCTGATGGAACTCACCGAGAACATTTTCAGACACCCGGAGCCCGCTCCCAGGGTGAGCCGCAGGCATGGGAGCCCCCCCTTGCAAAGACTTCCCGAAGAGAGCCCGGAAGCAGGCGCGTCATCCGCCGCGGATGCCGGCACCGGCGAGAACTTCTATGGTGATGACGGCTTCGACGACGAGGAACTCGACCCTGACGGATTCGGGATAAGTGAATAGGGAACGTCTCGAACAGATGAACCTGGTGGTGCTCGTGGGGTCGACGGCGGTGGGCAAGACAGGCGTCGCTGTCCGCCTGGCCAAAGCCCTGGGCTGTCATGTGCTCAACTGCGACAGCCGCCAGATATACCGGGGGATGGACATCGGCACAGCCGCCCCGGACGAGGAGGAGATGGATGGGGTGGTGCACCATTTCGTGCGCATGCTTGATCCCGGCCAGCCTTACAGTGCCGCGCGCTACGAGGAGGATGCCCTCTCGGTCATCAGGCGCCTCTCTTGCTCGCAGCGTTATGCGGTGCTTTCGGGAGGCAGCATGATGTATGTGGATGCCGTGTGCCACGGCATCGACGACATCCCCACGGTGGACGCACAGGTGCGTGACCGCCTGAGCCAGCGTTACGGGCAGGATGGGCTGGAGCCCTTGCTCGCCGAGTTGCAAAGGCTGGATCCCCAATATTACTGCACGGTGGACCGCATGAATCACAAACGGGTGATTCATGCGCTTGAGATTTGCCTTACGTCAGGACGCGCCTACAGCACGTTTCGCATGCGCGCGAGGAAAGACCGTCCCTTCAACATCATCAAGGTCGGGCTGCGGCGTGAGCGGGCCGAGCTCTTTGCGCGCGTCAATGCCCGTGCGGACAGGATGATGGAGCGGGGATTTCTTGACGAGGCGCGTTCCCTTTATTCCCTCCGTGGCCTCAACGCGCTCAACACTATCGGGTACAAGGAAATGTTCAAGGTGCTCGCCGGCGAATGGGAATTGCCCATGGCGGTGGAGCGCATGAAGAAGAACACACGCGTGTATGCCAAGAAACAGATGACCTGGTACCAGCGCGACAAGGACATCACCTGGTTTCATCCCGATGAGATGGAAGCCATCCTCGCGCACATCATCGGACTGAGCAGACTGGGGGGATAGTCTTTCCCGCGCTTTATGACACGGGGCGGGGGAGGGGCGGGGGGACGCTCTTGCACAAGAAGCGCGGCCCCCCCCGCCAGGCAAGCGCGTCTCCATGATGCCCATCTTGTGCTTTTCTCGTGAAAATGCAGTGCGCTGCATTGGCCATCGCGGCGCGCTGCATTGGCCATCGCGGCGCACTGCATTGGCCATCGCGGCGCACTGCATTTTTAGGGTCGGGTCTGTCTTGTGGCCAGGGAAGCGAAAATATATGGCCAGGTAATGCCTGCATAAGCGCAAGTTTTATTATTTTTGCAACAGCAAACAAACCTGAAATACGATATAAGGTATGAATATAGCCTTCCAATGGCAAAGGTTCAGGCGTGCTGTGGGTCGGTTGTACGGCGGCCCCTGGTACAGGAAACTGCTTGTGTGGCCATGTACTCTCGTGCTGCTGTTCATTTTAGGCTTGGGAGCGGTGGACTGCAATTTTCTCTGGCTTTTCGGCCACTCGCCTGGTTTTTCCGACATTGAAAAACCTGTGGTGAGCGAGGCCTCCGAGATATACAGTGCCGACAGCGTGCTGCTCGGTCGCTATTTCAGCGAGAACCGCACGCCCGTGGAGTACGGTGAGATATCCCCCGTGCTCATACACACGCTTATCGACACCGAGGACGAGCGGTTCTATCATCATCACGGTGTGGACTTCACAGGGCTTTTCGCCGCCGTCAAGGACATGGCCAGGGGACACGCGCGCGGGGCCAGCACCATCACCCAGCAGCTGGCCAAGAACCTGTTCCGCGTGCGCACGCAGTACTCTACTGGGCTGTTGGGGCATATCCCCGGAGTGAGACTGCTGGTGATGAAGGCCAAGGAGTGGATAGTGGCAGTCAAGCTGGAAATGATATTCAGCAAGGAGGAGATACTCACCATGTACCTCAACACGGTTGACTTCGGCAGCAACTCCTATGGTGTCAAGACGGCCGCCCGCACCTATTTCGGGACTACGCCCGACAGGCTGACCTACGAGCAGTCGGCGGTGCTTGTGGGACTGCTCAAGGCCACCAGCAGCTACAACCCCCGCATCAACCCCGCCAACAGCCTGGCACGCCGCAACACGGTGCTTGACCTGGTGTATGCCCACGGGCACATGTCCGTCAACGGGAAGAGGGCCACGCAGGCCCAGCTTGACTCCATCAAGGCCCTGCCCACGGTGCTCGTCAGCCACACCACGGAGAGCAGTTATGACGGGCTCGCGCCTTACTTCCGTGAGGAGCTGGTGGACTACATCAACCAGATGTGCGCGCAGGGGCTCATACCTGGATATGACGCGGAGAACAGGCTCGACCTCTATGCCGATGGCCTCACCATCCACACCACCCTGGACAGCCGCATGCAGGAATATGCCGAGAATGCGGTGCGGAAGCAGATGAGAGTCATCCAGCGGCGTTTCGATGACCACTGGGGCAGCACACCTCCCTGGCAGGACAGGCAGCACAAGGAAATCCCGCACTTTATCGAGGACCTGGCCAAGCGCACCGCACATTACAAGTATCTCAAGGAGCGCTTCCCCGACCAGCCCGACTCGGTGGACCACTATCTCAATTTGCCCCACAGCGTGAAGCTCTTCAGCTATGACGGGCCCATAGAGAAGGAGATGAGCACAATGGACTCCATACGCTACATGGTGCGGTTCATGCACTGTGGCTTCGTGGCCATAGAGCCCGACACGCGCCATGTGAAGGCGTGGGTGGGCGACATTGACTTCAAGCCATGGAAATACGACAAGGTGACGGCCATGCGGCAGCCCGGCTCCACGTTCAAACTCTTTGTGTACACCGAGGCCATGAACCAGGGGCTTACCCCGTGTGACCGCCGCCTGGACGCCTATGTTTCATACCCCGACACCGTGGACGACAAGCCCACGGTGTGGGCCCCGCACAACGCCAACGGCTACTTCACGGGTGCCGAGATGCCGCTCAAGAGCGCGTTCGCGCAGAGTATCAACAGTGTGGCTGTGCGCGTGGGTATGGAAGTGGGCATCCCCAACGTGGCGCGCACGGCTCATGCCATGGGCATCCGCTCACCCCTGCACGAGACCAAGTCGCTCAGCCTGGGCAGCAGTGACGTGAACCTGCTGGAACTGGTCAACAGTTACTGCACCGTGATTGATGACGGCAAGTACAACATGCCTATCATGGTGACCAAGATACTGGACCGTGACGGCAATGTCATCTACGAGGCCAAACTGAACGAGACGCAAGCCATCCCCTACCGCTCGGCCTATCTCATGCAGACCATGCTGCGCGCCGGGCTTACCGAGCGCGGCGGCACGACCGCCGCATTGTGGAGTTACATCCATCCTGTGTTGCAATACACAGAGTTTGGCGGGAAGACGGGAACCAGCAACAACCACTCCGACGCGTGGTTCGTGGGAGTGACGCCCAAACTGGTGGGCGGAGCCTGGGTGGGTGGTGAGTACCGCAGCATACACTTCCGCACGGGAGCCTTGGGACAGGGAAGCCGTACGGCTCTTCCCATCTTCGGCTACTTCATCCAGGATGTGCTGCAGGACAGCCATTTCGGCAAGTACCGTGTGAAGTTCGCGCCCCCACGCGACCTCGATGCAAGCCTGTGGACTTGCAGCGGCTATTACGCGCAGCCCAATGACAGCATCGAAAGTGACACGCTGGGCGTGGACGATGAACAGGAAAGCGAAGAGGAGCCCCTTGAGTCCCTGCCCGACGGTGACGACGACGAGTTGCCCGTGCCCGAGGAAAACATCGAATGAGGGAGCACGACATAGACACGTCGGGCGAGGAGTTCCAGAACGCGCTCTCACTGATACGATTCACGCACCAGTCAATATTTTTGACCGGGAAGGCGGGGACGGGAAAGAGCACGTTCCTGAGGTACGTGTGTGAGAACGTGAAGAAAAGCCATGTGGTGCTCGCTCCCACGGGAATAGCCGCAATTAATGTAGGAGGAAGCACGTTGCACAGCTTCTTCAAACTCCCGTTCCATCCCCTCGTCCCTGATGACTCCAGGTTCTCCCCGCGCAGGATACGCGACTTCCTGAAGTACAGGAAAAGTCATATAAAATTATTGGAGCGTGTCGAACTCATCATCATCGACGAGATATCCATGGTGAGGGCTGATGTCATCGACTTCGTCGACCGCGTGCTGCGTGTCTATTGCCACAATATGCGGGAGCCTTTCGGAGGCAAGCAGATGCTCTTTGTGGGCGACGTGTTCCAGCTCGAGCCTGTGGTGATGTCTGATGAGCGGGAAATCCTGTCACGGTATTATCCCAACCCTTTCTTCTTCTCGGCAAGGGTGTTCCGGCAAATGAGCCTGGTGAGCATTGAGTTGCAGAAGGTGTACAGGCAGACCGACCGTGCGTTTGTCGCGGCGCTCGACCATATCCGGCAGAACCGTGTGGGCGCCCTGGAACTGCAGTTGCTCAACACGCGCTTCTCTGGGGAGGCGTGCGCGGAGGAGGGGGCTGACGGGATACAGGCGTACAATATAGTGCTTGCCACACGGCGCGACAATGTGGATTACACCAACCAGAACCAGCTGGACAGGCTGCCCGACAAGTCTGTCATCTTTGACGGGAAGATATGGGGGGAGTTCCCCGAATCCTCGCTTCCCACGCTGCTTCACCTTGAGTTGAAGGTGGGTGCGCAAGTCATCTTCGTGAAGAACGACCCGGTGAAGCGCTGGGTCAACGGCACCCTGGGTCGTGTCACGGGCATCGACGGGGAGCACACCACGCTGGACGTGCTCACCGAGACCGGCGTGCCTGTGACTGTCACCCCCGAGATGTGGAGCAACACGCGCTACACGCTCAACGAGGCGGAACACAAAATCGAGGAGGAGGTGATAGGCACCTTTACCCAGTTTCCGCTTCGCCTGGCCTGGGCCATCACCATCCACAAGAGCCAGGGGCTGACCTTCCGGCATGTGACGGTCGACCTCACGGGAGGGACTTTCGCGGGAGGACAGGCTTATGTGGCCCTGAGCCGGTGCACCAGCCTGGAGGGACTTACGCTCAGGAAGAGGCTCACGCGCTCCGACATATTCGTGCGCCCCGAAATCGTGGACTTTGCCAGGCAGTTCAACAACCGCGAGGCCCTGGAGCGCGCCCTGCGCTTCGCAAAGGCCGACAGCGAGTACCGGGCCTGCAGCCAGGCGTTTGACCATGGCGACATCCAGGGGTGCCTTGACCATTTCTTTGTGGCCATACACACACGCTATGACATCGAGCGGCCTCAGATAAAGCGCCTCATACGTAGGAAACTCGGGGTTTTCAGGAGACTGAGGGACGAAAGGGACGAGATGCGCCGGCAGCTCGAGACTCAGAACGAGAAACTCGAGAGGCTGGCACGGGAGTATGTGGCCATGGGGGACGAGTGCGTGACCGAGGCCCGGAACATAAGGGCTGCGCTGGCCAATTACTCCAAGGCCATAGACCTGAGCCCCAGGTTGCTCATCGCATGGGTGCGGAGGGGTGTGACGCATGCCGATTCGGGACAGCTGGAACAGGCATTGCACGACCTCAACAGGGCCGTGACCCTGGCGCCGGGCTCGTTCAAGGCAATCTACAACCGTGGGCGCGTGCTCATTCGGAAGCAACTGTGGCAGGAGGCCGTGGCCGACCTTACCCGCGCCACAAGCCTCAACGACAAAAATCCCAAGCCCTACAAACTCCTTGGCGACGCCTATTCGCGCATGGGCGACGAGGAGAAGGCCTTGCTCTACTGGGAACTGGCCCGGCGGCTCGAAAAGGGCTCCAGAGACAACATTTCTTAGCACTCAGTGTTGCACAGACGCTACAAATTATGCAATATTTAACTTTTGTTCGTTAAATTTAGTTAAATGCCCGCTATTCCCTTTTTGCATGCTTAGGTATTCCCTGAGAAATGATGTAAATTTGCTATGTTAAGTGTCTCCTGACGTGAGGATGGAAGCCCGAAACGAGGCAATCGGGCGGAAAGTCTTGCGGGAATGGATGGAACGAACAAAATGACAAACTAAATAATAACACTAAAAAATGCGTATGACAAACCGTTTAAGCAAATGGGGCAGGCGTTCATCACAACTGGTGTGCCTGCTGGCGGCGTGCGGCCTGATGTATGCTTGTAAGGATGAGTTCACGCTGGACGATGAAAAGCCCAGTTGGCTCAACTCCAGCATCTACGAGAGTCTGCAACAGCGCGGTAATTTCAAGACGTACCTGAGGCTGCTTTCCGACAAGGATGTGAATCCGGCCAATGCGCGTCCACTGTCCGAGGTGTTGAGCAGGACTGGCTCCAAGACCGTGTTTGTGGCCGATGACGAGGCCTGGGACAAGTTCTTCAAGCACAACGCCACGCTGCCAGAGGCAAACCCATGGCACAATGCCACAAGTTATGACAACCTGAGCCAGGCTCAGAAGAAGTTGCTCATACACACAAGCATGCTCAACAACGCCATCGTGATGGAAAACCTGGCCAGCAGCGAGGCCTCGGGCGAGAATTCACCGGTACGTGGCGAATACATGCGCAGATACACGGACGTTGAGGTCACCGACACCGTGACCTATGTGCCCTCAAGCCAGCTGCCGGTGAGCTACAGCCCGGTGGACAAGGACTACTGGTGGCGCTTCCGTGATGAGAACGGAGGCAAGGGGCTGTACATGGTGACCGACAACACCCCCTCCATGATGCTGCACTTCACCAGCGAGCATTTGACAAAGAACACCGTGACCGACAATGATTTCGCCATTTTCATGGGCCAGGAGCGTGTGACGAGCGATGTGCACATCTATGGCTCCAAGCTGGTGGAGAAGGACGCTGTGTGCGAGAACGGCTACGTCAACGTGACCGACGCTCCCCTCTGCCCCCTGGCGAGCATGGCCGAGGTGATCCGCACCAATGGCAAGACCAACATCTTCAGCCACATGCTCGACCGGTACAGCGCCCCATTCTACAGCCAGAGCCTTTCCGAGGCATACCACGACCTGCACCAGGAGTTCACGGACTCTATCTTCATCAAGAGATATGTGTCAGACAACGGCTACGGGCACGCGAAGTGGGCGTATGAGCCAGGCCCCATGGGCACCATGGACTCATACATGCCTTACAAGGACAATACCAGCAAGGACATCGTCCCCAGCCTGAAGTTTGACCCCGCATGGAATGGGCTCTACGACGAGGTACGCGTGGAGAAGGACATGGCCTCCATGTTCATCCCCAGCGACGAGGCATTGTGGAAGTACTTCACCCAGGGCGGTGGTCTCCAGCTGATTGAGACCTACGGCGACCCCAACATGGTGTACGAGACGGTGGATGACCTCTACAAGAACATCGACAACATCCCCCTGGGCACCCTGCAGAGCCTCATCAACATCATCATGATACGCTCTTTCGTGGGAAGTGTTCCCAGCAAGATGACCAAGCTTCGCGACGACGCGCAGGAACAGCTGTTCTATGCCGAGGATGTCGAGAAGATTGACACCTGCCTGCTTGCCAGCAATGGAGCCGTATATATTATGAGTGACATTTACGGCCCTGCCGACTACACCTCGGTGACGTCGCCCGCTTACATCAGTAAGACGAACAACATCATCAAATGGGCCGTCTATGACCAGCAGTACATGGGACTGAACTACTATGCCTACCTGAAGGCCATGCAGAGCGAGTTCACCTTCTTCCTGCCCTCTGACTCGGCGCTCCTCAACTATTACGACCCCACCAGCATGAAGAGCCGCACGCCACGTGTGATGCAGTTGTCATACAAGAACAAGACATTCCCCGTCGAGGCACGCAACTATAACTACTATGGCCTCTACAACTATACCGCCGACAATCCCGTGGGAACCGTCGGGCGTGCCATCACGGGCCAGGGTGGTACTGTGGCACAGAACGAGATAACCAACCGCCTGAAGGATATACTGGAGAGCCATACCATCGTGCATGACGGCACCAATCCCATCAACGGCGAGGACGAGTACTTCCTCTCCAAGAACGGCAATGCCATCAAGGTGGTGCGTGACGAGAACGGCCATGTGGTACAGGCTCTGGGCGGATTCCAACTGGAGAACATGCGGCAGAATGTCGAGTCCGACGCCAGGGGCGTGACCACGTGCAACGTGACCAAGCCCTTCGAGGGGCTGAAGAACGGGCAGACCTATGTGATGGACGCGCCCCTGGTGCCCACCTACCGCAGTGTGTACAGCATCCTGACGAATGACGATGACCAGAACAGGTGGGACGAGGAGGCTTGGGCCAACAACCCCTACTCCGAGTTCTACTACCTTTGCCAGGCTGACGCATATGACAGGATCATTATGGGGTGCGGCCTGGTGGACGAGCGTTGGAGCAGTTCAGAGCAGAAGTCTGCGCTGAAAAAGTACCATGTGTTTGTCAATGACAACGGCCCCGACTACAACGTGCAGTTCTTCAACAACTACCGCTACACGATATTCGTCCCCACCAACGAGGCCGTCCGCGCTGCCATCGCCGCAGGCCTGCCCACATGGGAGGAGATAGAAGAGGACTTCAACAGCCACAGGAAAGTGGAGAGGGACCCGGAGACTGGAGAACCGGTACAGAGTACCGACTCGCGTCCCGACTCCATTGTATATGAATACACAGACTCTCTGGAGACCACAGAGGACAGCCTGCGCATACAGGCCAAGATTACCTACCTGACCAACTTCATCCGTTACCACTTTGCTGACAACTCGGTGTTCGCCGACAAGTCCGCGCTGAGCGACAACGAGATGGTGACCTCAAGTTACGACAGCGACCTGGGGCTGTTCTGCAAGATACATGTGGACCGCGTCAAGCAGGGGGATGAGACCGTGCTTCGCGTGTGCGATGACCTGACACACAAAGTGTCACCCAACAACAAGATGGAGACGGTGGGTGAGAAGAACGTGCTCGCCCGAGACATGTCTTGCTCAAAGCGTCCTGTGGGCGTGGTGATGACGGGAATCAGCCTGGACGCTTCCAGTGCAGCCGTGATACACCAGATAAACGGCGTGCTCAACCACACCGAACTGGTCAACGGCAGGTACGACTCCACATGGGCAACATCGTCCGCCGCCAAGAAATATCTTAAGAGATACGGTACTATCAAGTAATACACTTTCACTATGAACAAACTTATCAAGCTTATATTGCTTTGGGTGATAGCCATGATGGCCTTGCCCGCAAGCGCACAGCAACGGCGTATTTCCGGTACCGTATCGGATGAGATAGATGTCATCATGGGTGCCAACGTCGTGGAGAAGGACAGGAACAACCGCATTGTCAGCCAGACTGTGACGGACATGAACGGTAACTTCACCATGAATATCAAGGACCCCGGGAACACCCTGGTCATCTCGTTCATGGGATACAAGAGTTTCTCACAGAAGATTGGCAGCAGGAGTGTCTTCAAGGTCACCCTGCAGGACAATGTGAAGACCATCAAGGAAGTTGTGGTCAAGGGCAAGAAGAACGCGCCCACCACAGGTCTTGAGATCCCCGCACGCGAGTATGCGGGTGTTGTCCAGAAGTTCAGCATGGACGATGTGGAGGGACTTTCCTTTGAGTCTGTTGACCAGGCTCTGCAGGGACAGATTGCGGGACTGGACATCGTGCCCAACTCCGGCAACCTGGGATCCGGAACAACCATGCGCCTGCGTGGTACCACTACCATCAACGGAAACGCGCAGCCCCTGATAGTGGTGAACGACCACATCTTCGAGTTGCCCGATGACGCGCAGAACGTCAATTTCGAGACCATGGACAACGAGGAGCAGTTTTCTACACTGCTGAACGTGAACCCCGAGGACATCGAGAGCATCACCATCCTGAAGGACGCGGCTTCTGCGGCCAAGTGGGGTATGCGCGGCTCGAATGGCGTGATTGAGATCAAGCTGCGACGCGGCCACAAGGGACCCACCCGCGTGTCATTCAGTTACAAGTTTGACGGCACATGGCAGCCCGATGGCTACAAGATGCTGAATGGTGACGGATACACCATGATGCTGAAGGAGGCTTACTACAATCCAAACCAGGTGCCCACAAGCATCACCGAGTTGGACTACAACAAGGAATATCCGTTCATCTACAACCATTACAGCCACAACACCGACTGGGTGGACGCGGTGACACAGTTCGGAAAGCAGCACAAGTATTATGTGTATCTGTCGGGCGGTGGTGACAAGGCCACCTTCCGCATCAGTGCGGGTTACGACAAGAGCAAGGGTTCCATAATCGGACAGAAGCTCGACCGGTTCAGCACCACGTCGGCTTTGGACTACTATGTGAGCGACCGCATCAAGTTCAGCAGCAACATCAACCTGACATTCACCACCAACCACAAGAACTACGGGAACGACATCCTGGCCCGCGCCTACAACGCCATGCCAAACATGAGCATTTATGAGTATGACGTGAACGGCAACGTGACAGGAAACTACTTCAACATGCTGCCCCTGGCCGCCACATACAGCACGGACGCCACCACTGAATTGCCGCAGAATGGATACCGTACCTCTTATGAGCTGCGTGACCAGTTTGTCAACGGAAACCCCGTGGCGCGCGCCATGAAGGCATGGTGGAAGCAGAAGCAGTACAACTTGACCCCTCAATTCAGCGTCGAGTACAAGTTGCTGGGAAAGGAAGACGACAGGCACCGCCTGAACTATGTGGGCGATGTACAGCTCAATATCTACAACACCAGCGACGACCAGTATTGTCCCAGTGAGTTGAAGTCCATGGACTGGGTGTGGGGTGGTGACAATGCCGCCAAACTGACATCCAACGAGCGCAACAACGTGAGCAACGGGGAATACAAGTCACTTGAGTTCACCACGCGTCACGACTTGCGGTACTACTCGGCCTTCAAGAACAGGGACCACAGCCTGAGCGCACTGGTGCGTTTCGAGATGGCCACAGGCAGCAGCAGCCGCCAGGATTTGGGACTGTGGAACGTGCCCGACGGCATCACCGACCCCACCGTGGTGGCTCTGCTCCAGAGCGCAAGCTCGAGCACCAGCGAGTGGAGAAGCCACAGCTTCTACGAGCAGATACACTATGCCTACAAGGGCAAGTACAATTTCGACGCGACCTTGCGTACAGACGGAAGCACCAGTTTCGGCTCTGGCCACAAGTATGGCACATTCCCCTCTGTGGGCGCGCGATGGAACATCAGCGACGAGGGCTTCATGCAGTGGAGCAAGAAGTGGCTGAGCATGCTGGCCTTCAGACCCACATGGGGTATGACAGGAAACACGGGCGGCAGCGGATCCGACCAGTACAACAAGTACTCTTCGGCGGGATATTACGCAGGCCATCAGGTCATCAAGCCAGAGAACCTTTCGCTGACAGAACTGAAGTGGGAGAAGACCAAGCAGTGGAACTTGGGCTTCAACCTGGGACTGCTTGACGACTTGCTGAACTTCGAGTTGGAGGTTTACAACAAGAAGACCACCGACCTGCTGATGAACAACCTGCGCATACCAAGCGCCAATGGCTTCAGCAGCCTCTCCAAGGCCAATGTGGGCGTGCTGCGCAACAAGGGTTGGGAGTTGAATTTCTCCACGGGCAAGTTCGCCAGGGTAGGCAAGTTCTCCATGAAGGTACGCGGCAACATCGCCCAGAACTTCAACAAGGTCGAGGAGATGGATCCGCTGATCCTGGAGGCACTGAACGGCTCCGAGACTTACCAGCCCAGCAACCTCTCGTACAACAACCGCGTGCAGATTGGCAACGCCTTGGGCTCCATCTACGGGCTACGCTACAAGGGTGTTTACCGTTACGACTATGACCATAATGGTTACACCACGGCATCCATCAGTTCCTACGGATATGCCGAGGTGGACAACTCCGGCAGGGATGCCCAGGGCAACCCCATCAACACGGCCGCTGCCGCACAGCGTCGCGGCGAGAACTTCACCTGTCCTATAGCATATGATGCAGATGGCAACATGCTTACCGATTCCAAGGGTATTCCCTTGCCCATGTACTACTGCTACAACGAGAGCAACCGCAAGCAGTTCCAGGGTGGTGACGCCATCTACGAGGATGTGAACCATGACGGGCAGATTGACCGCTACGACATGGTGTACCTGGGCAACTCCAACCCAAAGTGCAACGGTGGCTTCGGATTCACCCTGTTCTATGGAAGGTTCTCACTGAACACGGGCTTCAACTTCCGCATGGGAAACAAGATTATCAACCTGGCACGTGCCAATTACGAGAGCATGCTCTCCAACACAAACCAGAGTTATGCTACCACATGGCGCTGGCGCAAGAATGGTGACGAGACCGTCATTCCTCGCGCGCTGACCAATGTCAACGGATACCAGAGTTACAACTCCCTGCCCAGTGACAGGTATGTGGAGAACGGTAACTACCTGCGCCTGCAGTATGTGCAGTTGAGGTATGAGTTTGACGCCAAGAAACTCAAGAAGTATGGCATCCGCCAGTTGACCCTGTCCGCTTCTGCCAACAATGTCTGGTGCTGGTCAAAGTATACGGGTGTTGACCCCGATGTGTCACCCCAGGGCTTCTCCGTATGTACGGACAACAGCCGTACGCCGCGTACCAAGTCATTCACATGCAGTGCAAACATCAGTTTCTAAAATTAAGTTGACATGAAAAGAAAGATTTATATATCAATGTCTTCCTGCCTGCTCGGGGTGCTTGCTTTCACCGCCTCATCCTGTGAGGATTGGCTTACCGTTTATCCTCAAGACAAGGTAGTGGAGGAGGAATTCTGGGAGGACAAGAACGACCTGGAGGGTGTCCGCTACGGTGCGTATCATCAGATGGCAGGCACAGTACGGAAGTTGGCCGTGTGGGGAGACCTTCGCTCTGACAGCTACAACCTGAACAGGACACGCACCTCGGATATGGGTTCTTACGACACCTACAATGAGATTATGAAGGGCATGCCCGACTCAAGCATGACTGAGTTTGACTGGGAAAGTGTGTATAAGACCATAAACCTCTGCAACAAGGTGCTTTCTCACGGTGATGAGGTTCTCGCCAAAGACGCTCAGTTCACCACCACCGAGTGGTATCAGATGCGTGCCGAGATGAAAGCTTTGAGGGCTCTGAACTATTTCTATCTGATCCGCGCCTTCAAGGACGTGCCTTACACGACCAAGGTCGTCAACACAGACCGCGAGGTGACCGCTTTCGGGCAGACAAACCAGCTGGTGGTGCTCGACTCCATCATTCTCGACTGTGAGAGTGTGAAGGGACAGGCACGCAACCGATTTACCAGTGACCGTGACTCGAAGGGACTGATAACCAACACAGCGATATTCGCTATGCTGGCCGACATGTACCTTTGGAGAGCGTCCCTTCATCAGGGGCGAGGTATCCTGGAGGACACGGTGAAGGTGGACACAGGCTATGTGGCGCATTCTGTGCAGGGTGACTACCAGTTGGCTGCCGACTATGCCGACCTCTCGCTCGAGGCACTTGCAAAGCAGAATGCCGACAGGCTGTCGAGCAGTTACAATCCCAGCATTGTCGAGACCGAGGACTATGGCCTGACCAACTGTGATATGATAGAGAATGACTTCTCGGGAGCCTATCAGTCAACGTCCCCAAGCCTTGAGGCACAGACTGAGATATTCCAGAACGGCAACAGCATCGAAAGCATCTTCGAGCTCCAGTTCTCAAGTGGTGAGCAGGAGAATGGAGTTGCCCAGCACTTGTACGGGTACACCAACGGGTCTCACCTTGAGGTAAGTACCGATGCGCTCGGACAGTGTTACGGAGGTTGGGGAAACGCCAAATACGACTCGCGCATGTGGGTGGGCGTGCAGAACCAGATTGCAACAGGAAGCAGTTCCAACAGTTCCGCTCTGAGCGGGTATTACTGTATCAAATGGCAGAGGCCACAGGTGAACTGGACTGGCCAGCAGACAAACCGTGAAATCAAGAATGTGACGATTACCAGCTACAAGTGGAACAACTGGATCCTGTATCGCATGACAGACGTGATGCTCATCAAGGCTGAGGCACTGGCCTGCATAGGCGGCACCGCCAACAACACCATGGCCAAGAACATCGTGAATGCCATTCACCGTCGTTCCTTCTGCAACTATAATGAGTCAAAGCCTGTGTCAACCGACTTGAACTCCGGCTCGACAAACGGCAACGCCACCAACAACGCCGATATCGTGCGCATGGTGATGAACGAGCGTCAGCTGGAGTTGATAGGGGAGGGCAAACGATGGTTTGACCTGGTGCGCTATGCTGAGCGCAACTCCGACTCTGCATCGGAGGCGGCCGATGAGCGCGAGAGCACCGAGGAGCGACATGTGGGCAATGGCCAAAAGGGTATGATAAAGATGGTGGACACTTTCATGCGGAACGCGTACTCCAACTATTACACCACCCTGAAGAACAGGTTCAAGAACCGTTATGGACTCTATTGCCCCATCTACTACATGGATGTGAAGGCCAGCGATGGCAAGTTGCTTCAGAATCCTGTGTGGAACAAGTCAAAGTATGACCAGTAATCCAAAGGGGGTCGTACAGAAGTATCATATTGTGTAAATCCAATATAATTATGGCAAACAAGAAATTAAACAAATACATCGGAACCATAATCCTGGGCACAGCCATCCTGGCTGTCCCTGGGTGCTCCGACACCTGGGATGACCATTATGAGGGAGGCGACAACGGAAACGTGGCCACCAAGACTCTGTGGGAGCAAATCACAGCCAATCCCGACTTGAGCAGGTTTGCTGAAATTGCCAGGCGCGCCAAGTTCTACCGCGACGAGAAGCATCCAGTGAATACCTACACATACGCGGATGTGTTGAAGAGCGGGCAGGTGAACACCGTGTGGGCACCGGAGAACAGTGCGATAAGCGATGAGGAGTACCAGAAACTGCTTGACATGGCCGAGAATCATGGTTACAACCTGCAGCAGCAGTTTATCGGCAACCACATTGCCCTGTGGAGACACAACATCTCAAGTGCGGGCATTGACACGGTGAAGACCATCAACGGCAAGAACCTTGTGTTTGACAAGAACCAGGGCACATTCCAGAATGTGGCTCTCAACCAGAAGAACGTGCCGGCGATTAATGGCACACTGCACACCCTGAAGGGCATAGCCGAGTTCAAGTACAACCTATACGAATATTTGAAGTTCGGTGACGCGACCACCATCATGCGTGATTATGTGATAGCCCGGGACACCACATACTTCTCTGCAGGTGCCAGCATAGAGGGACGTCCCGATGAGAATGGCAATCCCACGTATGTGGACAGCGTGTATTACACGTCCAACCGCATGCTCAGCAATAGCCGATATCTCCCAAACACAGGTGCGGATGACTGGATGATGTACGAGAAGAGTTTCGGGGAGGGTATCGACCGCGAGGACTCGTCCTATGTGATGGTTGTTCCCACTGACGAGGGATGGGAAGCCGCGCGCAAGAAACTGGAGCCCTACTACAAGTACTCATCCTCTTATGAGGACAAGATCAAGGGCAGCCAGGGCACGACCCTGGTGTACAGCGGGCTCAATCCCGACTCCCTGGCCGACATGAGCATCAACATGGACATTGTCACTCCTCTTGTGTTCAATGTGCACAAGATGGGAAAGGCCAATGGCGACAAGACCACTTCCGTGTGGGAACTTGACACATTCGAGCCCACCAAGGGCGCGTCTGCCGCCTATTACCTCAACTCTGTCGGTGACACTCTGCGCAGCACAGACACGTGGGAGAAGAGCACACTCTTTGAGGGGAATCCTGTGAAGATGAGCAATGGTCTTGCCTACCTGTCAAACTCCTGGAATTATCCCGTTGAGTTCTACAAGCCCGATGTGGTGGTGGAGATGGGATCCTACATGTTCTACAACACGTCCAGCACTTCATACTACAAGGCAGGATCAGGCACGTCTTCGCAGTCTTTCAGCAACGAGAACTACAAGGACATCACCTCCAAGTACGGCAGGGTGAGCAACAACAATTTCTATTTGTTGGAGAATCCGGGAGCCTCTTCTGGCGCGTTGGTTGAGGTCGCTCTTTATGGAAACTATTCTGGAGCTTATGTGCCGAACGCGCAGGTGATGAGCGGCAAGTATGACATACAGGTAGTGGTGGTTCCCTATTTCTATAAGATGATAGCCGATGCGGGTGTCCTCGATTCCATGTACTATGACTCGCTCTATGTGGATTCTGTGGCGAAGAAGAACATGAACAAGTTCACCACACGTGTCCGCTACAACGATGGGGGATCACGAGACAAAACGAGCAAGAAGGTCACCAGCAAGACCGACGGGACACGCGTTGACACGGTCACGGTGGCCGAGGACTTCGAGTTCCCGTATTCTTACAAGAACATGCGCTACAGTTATCCCACGCTGATAATCCAGAGCGAGGCCAACTCGTCGGACAGGCGCAAGGGCTATATCCTGCCCATCTGTATTGACCAGATTATTCTGAAGAGCAAAGAGACAGGTAACGTGATTGTTGTTGACCCCAAGGAATAAAACAAGAATATGAAAAATAAATTCAATCATACATTAGTGCACAGGGCCTTGGGCGCAGGTCTGTGCGTGTTGATGCTTTCCGGCTTGAGTTTTACACGCATGTACGCTCAGGCAGAGGGCGGTGACACGGTGGCTGTGCGTCGTATCGCCAAAGCAAAGAAAGGGAAGCAGTACCCGACCAAGAGCGTGACGGGCAAGGTCACCGACAACGCCACAGGTGAGCCAATGGGCGGCGTGCGTGTGCAAGCATTGGGGCTTGAGGCTTACTCGGCCCTTACGGAAGAGGATGGAACCTACAAGTTGGAAATCCCCACTTTCTCTGATGCCTTGTATGTATATGCCGAGGGTTATAACCCCCTGCAGGTGGCTGTCAAGGACGGACAGGCTGATGCCTCGCTGATTACAACCCAGTTCAACAGTTATTATACTGGGGAGACTTCTATTACCTCTCAGCGCAAGACCGTTTTGAACGAGACCAGTGGTGTGAGTATCGATGATGACATAGAACGACGCCTGGCGGGTGATATCCATATCACGAAACGCAATGGACTTCCCGGCATAGGGTCATATATGTCCATCCGTGGCGTCAATTCGTTGAACGCGAACAGCCAGCCCATCATCATTGTTGACGGGAATATCATCGATGCCCAGTATGACCGCACTACCATGCACGAGGGTTTCTACAACAACATCCTTCTTGGACTTGACCCTGAGAACATCGAGAGTGTCCAGGTAATCAAGAACGCCTCGACCCTGTATGGTGCCAAAGGAGCCAACGGAGCCATTGTCATTACCACCAAGCGTGGCAAGAGCATGGCTACCAAGATTAACGTGCGTGTGTATGGTGGGGTAGAACTCACCCCAAAGAAACTTGATGTCCTGGGTGGCGACCAGTACTCGGCCTACTTGAGTGACCTGGTGAGCACGGTGAAGAACAACACTTCCAGTTCGCTGCGCTCTTACACCTTCCTCGACAAAAGCCCCAGCAACTACTACCGCAAGGTGTTCAGCAACAACACCGACTGGCAGAAGGACATGTACCGGAATGCCATGACCCAGAACTACAAGATTGGCGTTGAGGGCGGTGATGAGATTGGCATGTATGCCCTCTCCCTGGGTTATGTCAAGAGCGAGAGCACTGGCGAGGGCTCCGACATGAATCGTCTGAACCTGAGGTTCAACACCGACATCAAGGTGTTCTCCAAACTGAGCACCGAACTGGACATTGCCTACAGTCAGAGCAGTTACCATATCCTGGACAATGGCTGGAGCGAGGATTACAGCATGCAGAACATCGGTTCCACCAATGTGCTTGGTCTCATCCAGGCTCCCTTCATCAGTCCATATGCCTATTATTATGATGAGAACGCTACCGATGCGTATGCCTCAGACCGTCTGAGACTCTCTCATGAGTACGCAGGAAAGTATGGGGCTCAGGGAGGCACCCTCATGCAGAATCCCTTCAATTTCTCCAACTACATCAATACAGGCACCGATGTGATGAACGAGGCACTGCGTAATCCCTACTGGATACTGAAGAATGGTAAGGGAAACACCAAGAACTATGCCCAGAACACACAGATTAGCCTGAACGTGAAGCCCACCTACCAGGTTACGAAGACCTTCTCTATCAGCGACCGTTTCAACTTCAACATGAACCGTGGAAACGAGAGGTACTTCCTGCCAGTGAGCGGCACCACGCAGTACTACCTGCAAGACTTGGGCAATGTGACCAGCGTGCAGAAGACATTCTTCTCCAAGGCTACCACCCTGCAGAACGACCTTCGCCTGAACTGGGAGAACACCTATGGAGCTCATCATGTGAATGTATATGGCGGTTGGCGTTACAACAATTATTCCTACAGTTACAACTACATGCAGGGATACTGCAACGAGAATGACAAACTGCCCATCATGTCCAAGAACATGATGTACATCAACTATGGCGGAACCAACGACAACTGGATAGACATGACCTATTACTTGGATGCCAACTACAACTTCAAGAATCGCTATTTTGCCGACTTCACCGTGAGTTCCACGGCGGGCAGCCGTTTTGGCGACGACACCAAGGATGGTTTCCAGTTGGGTGGTGTAAGTTGGGGCGTGTTCCCCTCGCTGCAGTTGGGCTGGGTGATTACCAATGAGCCATGGTTCAAGACCCGCAAGGGAATCAACTACCTGAAGTTGACCGCCGGTGTTGACCAGAGTGGTAACGACGACCTCGACTACTATGCGGCGCGCACTTATTGGGAGAGCGTAAAAGTGACCCACAACACAGTGGGCCTGTACTTGAAGAACATTGAGAACAGCACCATCCAGTGGGAGACCACCACAAAGTACAACGTGGCCCTACAAGGCAGTTTCCTCAACAACCGCCTGCAGGCGGGCATAGACCTCTTCTGGCACAAGACCGACAACTTGCTCACCCTGCGTGACCTTCCCTACATTTCGGGCATGTCCAACAAGTACTGGACCAATGACGGCCAGTTGAAGAACAAGGGCGTGGAAGTGAGTGTGAACGCAGCCCTTGTCAACAAGAAGGACTGGAAGTGGGAGGTGGGAGCCACCTTGGGGCACTACAACAACAAGATAACCAAACTGCCCACTGGAAAGTCCAACACCATCACCCTGAGTGATGTGAACGGTGGTCACAAGCAAGTAATTCATGGCTACACCAGCAGCGTTTATGGCGAGGACAACGTGCTTACAGCAGTGGGTTATGCAGTAGGCAGCTTCTACGGTTGGCAGACAGATGGTATTCTGAAGAGTGATCAGGAGGCCAGCACCGCTGGCGCACAGGGCTATCTGAAGTATCCCACCGGACTGGCCGAAGAAGGCAAGAGGTACTACAACTTCCAGGCTGGTGACGTGAAGTTCGTTGACCAGAACGGGGATGGCGTGATTGACGACGCTGACCGCGTGGTGATTGGCAACCCCAACCCCGACATCTATGGCAACATCTTCACCAGTCTCACATGGAAGAACCTGCGCCTGGATGCAAACTTCAAGTACAGCGTAGGCAACGACATCTACAACTACCAGCGTTCAGAGCTCGAGGGACTGAACACGACCTACAACCAGACCACCGCAGCCATGCGCCGCTGGACTTACGAAGGACAGGCTACCGACATGCCCAAGGCATGCTACACCTACAGCGATGACTGGCGCAACAACGAGCGCATGTCTGACCGCTGGATAGAGGACGGCAGTTATCTGAAGTTGAAGAATGTGCGCCTGACCTACAAGATTCCCTACAGCAACAGTTGGCTCCTGGGTCTGAAAGTATGGGGCGAGGCCAACAACGTCTTCACGGTGACCAAGTATCTGGGCACTGATCCCGAGATGAGTTGCCGCAACAGTGTGCTTTATCAGGGTATCGACACAGGATTGATTCCCAGCGGGCGCAGTTTCAACGTAGGTGTTTCAATCAACTTGTAATCATAGAGTCAAAGGATATAAGATATGAAAAGTAAATCTATTATAAGCCTGCTTGTCTTCTGCATGACCCTGGGCATGCTCACAACCTCATGCGAGGACATGCTCACACCCGATAGTGAGCGTCACTCCTACAAGGTGGCGCAGGACACGCTGTACTCTTACTGGGGCATTGTGAAGTCTCTGCAGAATATTGCCGAGCGCTATGTGATACTCAACGAGTGCCGTGCCGATTTGGTGGACGGGACAGACAATGTGAGTGACACCATAGCCGCCATTCTGAACTTCGGCCAGAATGGTTATGAAGACAAGTACCAGGATGGTGCATGCAAATATTTGCGCATCAGTGATTACTATCATGTAATCAACAGTTGCAATGCATATATTGCCATGTGCGACACCTTCCGCACGACGGGTACTGACCGCAAGTACATGATCCGTGAGTACTCCCAGGTGCAGGCAATCCGGGCGTGGGTGTATATGCAGTTGGTTTACGCGTATGGTGAGGTTCCTTTCTACACCGAGCCCCTGCTCACTACCGACGCCATCAACAAGATGGCCAATAACCCCAACCGCCAGATGGCAAATGCCGGGAACTTGGTCGACCTTTTGGGCAGTGACCTCGTGTCCATGGAGTATGTGGAGCGCCGCTATGGCTTCCCGTTCTACAACAGTTATGGCGATACCAACGAGTCCAGTGGGAACTATGTTTGTCACAGTTCCAAGTTGATGTTCCCCGTGAGCCTGGTGCTGGGTGACCTTTATCTGATGAAGGGTGACAAGGAGTCCTGTGAGCAGGCTGCCCGCCACTATTACAACTATCTGAATTATACTGATGGCGGCCCGCTTTCACTCTCTTTCTACAGCACGGCCAATGTGAACGAGCGTCTCGACTATCCTACGTATGACTATTCAGGTGTGCCCTTTGCGGAAAAGGGGAAGAATAGCAGGTTCTACGAATCCATTACCTGTATCCCCAGCAACAAGGGCAAGTTGGACGGTAATGTGAACACGGATATCTCTCGCCTTTTCGGCTTTGAGCCTCAGACCTCAACCAGTGGCGCTGGTGACGATGAGACGTCCCGGGTTGACCTGAGACTTAACTTCGAGCGCCAACTTGTGGCAAGCCAGGGCTATATTGCCTTGTGCGACTCACAGCAGTATGAGATTTATATTGGTGATGAGAACAATCCGTTCCAAACGCTCGAGGTGATGCCGGGTGCAGGCGATGCCCGCCGCTCATGGATTATGGACTCCAATGGACAGCAGTACACAGGTTTCGTGGGTGAGGACCGTGTGTATGGCACGTTTGTAAGCAAGCAGAATCCAGGCAGGTCGTTCTCCTCGGTATATCCCGTTGTCTATCGCCGCTCACAGGTGTGGCTGCATTTCGCCGAGGCACTCAACCGTGCAGGTTACCCCAGTTATGCGTTTGCCATCTTGAAGAATGGGCTGTGTGCCAACGATTATTGGTATCCTGAGGAGGAAGACTATGAACCCACCAAGGTTGAATATCGCTGGATAAACACCAATGACACACTAAAGGGGATGGTAGCGGACACGATTCCCGCCCAGGAAGGTGGTGACAAATACTTGCCTGCCGAGGACTTGAAGGAGATGGTGCTCAAGACCTATGAGGATCTGGGCATTGACTCGGCCGATGTCGCAAGTTGTGGTGTGGTGGACTCATTCGTGGTTTCGCGTAAGAACTATGCCGCTTATTACGACAAGGCCTGCTACTATCTGGATCGCCGTGAGTTGGAGGCGAGCAAGACGGTGTCTTTCCTGAACTTCGATACCTACTATATGGAGTCCACGACTTCTACTTACGCGGTCATATACAAGCCTTCCATGTTCAGCAACCAGTCGAGCGCGACCAGTTATCCCAAGGCCAGCCTCTCGGAGTTCTATCTTACGACAGGTATCCACCAGCGCGGCTGCGGTCGTGTCCGCTATGACGAGCGTGCCCAGAGTGGCAAGGAGAGCGTATATAACTATGTTGACCAAGTGGCCAAGAAGATCAAGGAGAACCATGGCATCACTGTCACCAAGGAGGATATCTATGGTGATGACGAGACCATCAAAAACTATGTGATAGAGGCCGTCGAGGATCTCATTGTGGATGAGGGTGGTCTGGAACTTGCCTTCGAGGGCAGCCGCTTCTCCGACCTTGCCCGTGTGTCTCTTCGCCGCAACGACCCCACCTATCTGGCCAAGCGTGTTGCCAAGCGTGGGGGAACCATGGACATGGGGCTGTACAACTATCTGAGTCAGTCTCCCAAGCATTGGTATCTGCCTTTCCCCACAGAGTAAGTGAATGCAGAGTGTCTCCCGCCTTTCCCGGCGGACAGGACATGACGATATGATGGAGCCCCCTGGAGCGAAATGTCTCCAGGGGGCTCTTGGGTCTTGGGTGGGAGATGCGTGGGGTGCCCTGTCATGCTGCAATGTCCGTCTCACCTAAGTGAAGGCTCACCCGCCGAACAGAATGGCCGCACCTGGCAAAAAGGGCTGTCTTGCCATTGTGACCAGGACTGTCACGCTGAGTACCAATGTCCTCACGGCTAGATAGGGACTCGTACTTCCGAGGTGTCTTCGAGAGCGGCCAAATCCACCTTGTGCCATTGTCCTCATGGCAAGAAAGGGACTCATACTTGTGATGTGGCACAGGTGGCATGCGACGAGCGTTGAGTGCCATTGTCCTCTTGACAAGAAAGGGACTGCGCCTCCCGGGAATCACTTTGTTGACGAAAAGCCTGCTGGCGAAAACAGGAAATGCGAAAAGCCATCGTCGGAGTCTGTCTTAATTTTGTCTTGGGCCGCCTTGCCAAGTGTCTAAGGGTGCTTCCCCGGGTGATATGTGCTATCCCACGGGGACTTTTTGCTTGCCCTGTGGGCCAGTGCTGGCTGGGCGCATGGTGAAATAGCAGGGAAAGAACGGGAAAGTGTAAGTTTGGCATCGGATTGTCCGTACTTTTTATGTATCTTTGTGTGTCGGGCGGCTTGTGTAAGTTGCCTTGTTGAGCGTGCAGTCAAACGCCCCCACCTTTATTATGAAAGCAAATATGTCACTACATCGAAATCTCATCCTCGCCGTGCTTCTCGTGGCTGCTGCCACATCGCTGCGTGCGTCGTGTCCAGTTCCGCCCACCCCCGATGCCGGGGCGGGTGGCAGCTATCGGCCGTCTGAGGAAAATATCAAGGCACGTGCCGCCTTCTCCGAACGCCGTTTCGGCATTTTCCTGCATTGGGGCATCTACAGCATGTTTGGCCAGGGAGAGTGGTATATGCATAATGCCAGTATCAACCGGCATGAGTATGCCCGGGCTGCCCATGGGTTCTATCCGTCGCTGTTCGATGCCAAGGCTTGGGTGTCGGCATTCAAGCAGGCCGGCGCCAAGTACATCTGTTTCACCACACGCCACCATGACGGCTTCTCCATGTTTGCCACCAAGCAGTCCGGCTACAATATCGTAGATGGCACCCCCTTCCGTCGCGACGTGTTGCGCGAGCTTACCGACGAGTGCCGCCGTCAGGGACTGGCTGTGCATTTCTATTATTCCCACCTTGACTGGATGCGTGAGGACTACCCCCAGGGACGCACGGGAAACCGCTCTGGGCGCGACCGTTCCAAGGCCAACTGGCAGTTCTACTACAGTTTCATGAATGCCCAGCTCACCGAGTTGGTCAAGAACTACGACCCCGATGCCATTTGGTTTGACGGCGTGTGGGACCACGACAGCGACCCCACTCCCTTTGACTGGCACCTGGAGGAGCAATACGCCCTGCTTCACCGGCTCAAGCCCAGTTTGCTCATTGGCAACAATCATCACCTCACCCCCTACCAGGGTGAGGACATGCAGTTCTTTGAGCGCGACCT
>DCCS01000020.1:28736-29248 GCA_002316015.1 Prevotellaceae bacterium UBA1075 | reverse complement strand
GCGGAATTCTCGCTAACTTTGCCCTTGGAAGATATTGGTTGGGAAGAATTCCCGCCTCTGTCAACAGTTTCACCCTTTGCGACATCAGTCGGACTGTCAGCAACTTCAGCAGTGTCGGTGATTGCATTGCTCCCCACTGCGGGTTCGGGTCAAACAATATCGTTTCTATCCGTATATTTATTTTTGAATATACCTCCACTATTCACGTTCCAACAAGTGCCGTCATGTGACAACTCTACATACAACGTGCGTTTATGCTTTTCGTCATGCAACTCAAGCAACATATACGTTTGGTTGCTTTTTCTGCTACGCCCAATACGGATTTCTTTATAGTTTCTTGTTACATCCTCTACAAACGCTTGAAGCGCTGCCAGATTGTTCGCCGCTTATAGAACTCTTACTGGTGGAAACATTTGCAGACGCGGCATCTGTAGAAGAGGAATCACTCGCGCCCCTCTCCCCTGGTAACGGCTTTCTTTCAAGTTCGTTCTTCCCGTCCACATACTCGTGCG
>DCCS01000020.1:28514-28669 GCA_002316015.1 Prevotellaceae bacterium UBA1075 | reverse complement strand
GGGTTGTCGGCTGTCAGTTTCCCTTCCACCTGCGCCGCCATGGTGGGGGCGGGTAGGGTCTGACGTCAATCACCTGCATGGCATGGTAGGCCGTCATCTTGGGCACACTCTCCAGGCGGTCTATAGTAGCCAGGTCGTCCACCACGCGGTAAAGA
>DCCS01000020.1:28204-28453 GCA_002316015.1 Prevotellaceae bacterium UBA1075 | reverse complement strand
GCCGGGTTCTCGAAATCTTGCACACCCGCGAGAGTCTTTTCATCAAGAGTCCCAAAAAAACTTGCCGCCGACATACGAGTTCTCAATTCTTTGAGTAAATTTGCAGCGGTAGGTAATAGATTTGTTTTACTGGGGGAGAATTCACCCACTTCGCTTGGCAGAAGTTATGGTGGTTAAAAATTGACTAATTGCACACATACGATGATAATACGAGGTCTTTCATTTTCCATTAAACGCGCACTTGGCATA
>DCCS01000020.1:28026-28163 GCA_002316015.1 Prevotellaceae bacterium UBA1075 | reverse complement strand
CAAGCCAAACAACAGTTTGCGCGAAAAACCAGTATTCCAACTTCTAAGGCAGGGTTGGAACGTAAGGTTGGAAAAGCAATAGTAAAAAACATCTTTGGGAAATAACAATCAGTTATTATATATCTGTTTATGAATAA
>DCCS01000020.1:22939-27899 GCA_002316015.1 Prevotellaceae bacterium UBA1075 | reverse complement strand
ATGCTCACATCGCCCGGATGGTCTTCTCGGTGAAAGCCCGGTTCTGCCGGATGGGGGAATACGCGCGACCGGGTTTCCTGGCTGTGATTATTGGTTCGCCCCTAACTGCTGGAGATTTTTGATGAATTCGTTCACGCTTACAGCCCCCTCAATAGGTGAATTCTCAAATACCATGAAATAATAGAATTTAGGGCCTGCCAACTTGGACCATGTGTCTCCGCAAGCCAACTTGTTCCTGCTGTCAGAACCGTCAAGATGATTGCCCTTGGTCTCCAGCATAACCGTGATGCCATTGTGGAGCACAATGATGAAGTCTGGGTAAGCGTTGACGAAGCCATTGATGCAGAACCCTTTGCCCCTTTCCTGGTTCCGGTGCCAGCATCTCACGCAGTCAAGGCTGATAACCTGCTCGATGACCGTCCTCTCAAACCCATTGAAACCTTCTTCCTCTTGATACATCTTCTTGTCGATGGCCGGTGCCTTGTCTTTGGTCAATATAATCTCGCCGGGGAGATGTTCTGTGGGTTGCAAGGAGATTTGCCCGGAACGTACCTTGCCCTCAAATTGTCTTTTGGCATAGGATGTCTTGAGTGCCCTGACCTTGGCCTTGAACGACTGTATGGTGTCATTGAGGTTCTTGCCCAACATCTGGAGGTGTGACAAGTCCTGTTCTTGAAGCACATTTGTGATGTAGGCGCGCAAGTCTCCGTCCGAAAGGCTGTTGTCCTGTGTCACGCAGTCCCCGATGGACTTGGACAGCTGGACGATGATGTTGTCCTTGTCCTGGATGCTGCCATAGAAGTTCTCCAGCTCTAAGGCTTCCCTCTCCTTGACGGTAAAGGCGGTGACGTCATTCCCGTTGTTCTTGTCAATATCTATTCTTCGGATGTTGGAAGTATTGTAGTTGAACTCGATGTGCCGGTCTTCCGCCGAAAGGCTGAACCCCTCGAGCAGCACCTCCTGAGTGACGGGGACTCTGGCAAAGCCCGTGCCGAATAACCCATATTCCCTTTCTGTGTTGACATAGAACCTGGGCAGCAGGATGTCCTCTGCCAGTTTTTCATAGTTCTTCCTGATAGGGAATACGTTGGCCTTCTGCATGATTTCGTTGCTTGTCCCGTTGTGGCTTTGTTTGTTGATTTGCTGATTGTATGCCTGGCTCATCTCTTCGGCTTTCCTCAAGAGCGGAAGGGTGGAGCCTCCCGCCGCCGCACTGGGGCCGGGTGTTGAATGCGTGATGATGTCGTCTGGTTCGAAATCCCATTCGGATTGCCCTTCCTGTCCTGCCTCGTCACGCTGCGGGCTGCGGGCGGTGTCAGGTTCCTGCGCGCCGCTGTTGTCGGGGAAGTCCAGCCTGGGCTCGCCTGGGGTGTCAACCATGCGGGTGGTCATGTCATCGGCAACATAGTCACGGCGGCTATATCCCGACATCCTCAGGCTCTCGACCACATTGTCTATGGTGGTGTGGAAGTCGGCCGAGGATGTGAGTACATACGACATGTTGAGCAAGGCATTGCCGTGCTGCCGGGTGTAAGGCTGGCGCAAAATGCGTCCAAGGATTTGCTCCACGTCAATCCTGGAGGAGCGGTTGGCTGTGGAAGCCAGGATGTAGGCGAACGGGCAGTCCCACCCCTCTTTCAACGCGTTGACCGTGATGATGTATCTCACAGGGCATTCCCTGCCCATCAGGTCGATGCCTTTCAGTTCGTTGAGACTGGCGGTCTTTATCTTGATTTCCTCTTCCCGGATTCCTGCCTTCACCAGTTTGGCCCTGATAGTGGAGAATGTTACGCTGTCCTCGTCATTCCTGGGTTGAGCCTGGATAAGGACGATGGGGCGGATGTAGTCGCCGCCGTTCACCTCTTCTGCCCTGGCTTTTTCTTCCAGGTTGTCCCTGAGGGCTATGGCAGTGTTGAGGACATCGGCATGGTTCTGATAGTTGCTCACCATGACAGGAAGCTTGACCATATTCTCTCTCTTCAGGCTCGCGGGGTCAACGAAACTGATGATGTTGCTCCTGTTGCGTGGGGTGGCGGTCAGGTTGAGCACAAAGCAAGGTTTGATGTTGGTAAGCGTGTCGGTGCGCAGGTCGCCCTCGAAGTTATGGCTTTCGTCGATAATCATGACGGGGTTGAGATGGGCGATGACCCGGATGAGCGAGGTCTCGTCGGCACCTTCGATACTTTTCTCGTCGGAGGAGTAGGTCTTGACAAACTCGGCAAGGTTCTCATTCTCGTTATACACCAGCCGCTTGTCTGTGGCTTTCGTGGCAAACGACTGGATGCTCAGCACGAAAATGCTCAGTTGCTCCTTTATGACAGTCGGGTTGAAATTCTGGCCGAAGAGGAGGGCTTGCTTGTCATACACTTCCACCCTTCCGTTGAAGAGCGTGTCTATTCTCTGTCGGTAAGGATGTTGTGGATTCCTTAGATTCTCGTATGTCTGCTTGAGTATCGTGTCTGATGGCACAAACCAGGCCACGACTTTAGTCCTGTTTGGGGGCATCGCATCGAAGAGGGTGCGCAGGGCATTGCAGGCGATAAAGGTCTTTCCTCCCGCTGTAGGCACTTTTACCGTCATGTTGGGCGCACCTTTCATGGTGTCGCAATAGGGATGGAAGGTCTCTTCGCCCTTTTGTAGGGTGATGCCCCTTTGCCCCCAGTAGGTGGAGAACGCCCCATCGTTGCTTCCCTGTTCCTTCAGGATGTCTATGTATTGGGCAAGGTCGTCGAGGACCGCTTGCTGGTATTGTTTCAGTTCCATAATCTAAAATCGTTTGATGTCACGCGGTATCTTCCTGAACACGATGTGGCGCTCGCCCATGAACTTCTCGTCCAGCAAGCAGCGGTCGGCATAGATGATGTACATCTCGTGCTTGCTTTTTACGATGTTTGCCAATGTTTCGTAGCTTAGTGTAGTTGGCTTGTCTGCTTGGTAGTAGAAGTAATAGCCCGCCCGGTTGTACTCGTCAAGCAAGTATTCTTCCTCGTTGTCCTGCTGGTGAAGGAGTGGTTGCCTGGTCTCGGCATAGTAGATGTATTCTCTGATCTTGTCGGTGCCAACCTCCTCGTTCAGATTGCCGTCTGCCTTGAAGAGCGGGGCGCCAAGCTCGTAATAATCGAAAGCGCCTCCCAGGCCCTCCATCTTGTCCTCATACACCTTCGTGCCGATTACTTTCAGGCAGTTGTCCGCTATCTTTGGCTTGCTGACCCTGGTGTATTCGCTGGCCTTTTCGATGGAGACGGCCTCTGCCTCCTTCAAGAACTCCCCGGCTTTGAGGATGTTCTTGGCGGTCAGATTCTTGCTGTAGATTTCCTCCTCTTTCTTGCCCTTGTAGGGATAGCCGGAGATGGCACGGCGCATGCGTTCGGCTGCAATGGTCTCGGCATAGTCCATGATGTCTATCATGATAAACTTACGTTGGCTTTCCGGCTTCTGGCGGTTCTCCATCAAAACTGCGTGTCCTGTTGTGCCACTTCCTGCGAAGCAGTCGAGAATGATGCTGTCTTCTTCCGTTGCTATGTCAATGATGCGTTTTAACAAGCGGGTAGGCTTCGGGGTCTCGAATGGGCATTTGCCTTCGAAGATAGTCTTGATTTCTTTCTTGGCTTCATCGGTGTGGCCGACTTCTGCGTAGGGCCAGAAGTTTGTGGCGAGTTTACCTTCTACATTTGTAAGGTAGGTCTTACGTGCAATGCCTCCTAAGCCCCCTTTCGTAAAATAGAACTTAGGCCATTGCCCTCTTTCATATACGGCTTTTGCCTTGGCTTGGGATATCTCCAAAGGCTCTTTGAGCATAATGGCCTTGATGCCTTCTCTAACCTCAGATGGCGAGACACCGCAAATCTCTGCTCTGCGTTCTGCATCGTTGATGTCCCGAAGTTCGTATTCACACCAACCGTTCATGTGATTGAGCATATCGGCTTGTTGGTATCGCCAACATGCTGAGGTATATGGATATAAAAGTTCACCGGTAAATGGATGTTGGATAGCATAAACCATCGTTTGGTGTGTATTTGCATTTGGAGCACAAGGATTGTCACTTCTCCATAGTGCAATGTCATTGTCAGGATTTTTATATTTGGAGTCCATCTCCTCTGTGCGTTCTAACTTGTTTGGCATCCAGTTAGGGTTCTTGCCATACACGTATAAATGCTCCGTTTCGGTAGGTAATCCCTTTTTGTCGTTTCTTGGTGAATAAGTCTTCTGCCACGCAATATTAGCCACAAAGCAGCTTACTCCAAAGATTTCATCACATATCTTGCGCAGTTGTGCATCCTCAGCATCACCAATAGATATAAAGATGGCACCATCCTCACTCAAGAGTTTCTTCATCAATACGAGGCGAGGATACATCATGCAAAGCCACTTGTCGTGACGGCTCAGGTCTTCGCCTTCTTTGCCAACTACTTCACCCAACCATTTCTTGATGTGCGGGTCGTTGACATTGTCATTATACACCCAGTTCTCGTTACCTGTATTGTAAGGAGGATCTATATAGATGCACTTGATTCTTCCCTCATACATGGGCATGAGTGCTTTGAGCGCCAACAGATTGTCGCCATGGATAATCATGTTGCCGCTGTGGGTTGGTTCTGTTGTCTGCCCCCTCCCGGCAGAGTAACCGTATTGGTGTTCCAGTACATGGTAGGGCACATCATTATGATGTCCCACCACCCGGTCTTTTCCTATCCAATTAAGTGTTGGCATATTGTGCTATAGCTATAAAGGTGCGTCACTGGCAGGGGCACGCTCCCGCCACGCTCACAAAGGTACACAGAATTATCCTTGCGGGGCCAATGCGCGCCCTCTTTTCTTCACACCCGCGCGCCCGCGAAAACGACAGGAAAAAGCGAAAAAGCACACACGGCATGAAAATGCAGTACTACTCCTCCGGCCAACGAAGTACTACTTCTCCCGCCTATGAAGTACTACTTCTCCCGCCAACGAAGTACTACTC
>DCCS01000020.1:0-22881 GCA_002316015.1 Prevotellaceae bacterium UBA1075 | reverse complement strand
CGAAGTACTACTCCTCCCGCCAATGAAGTACTACTTCTCCGGCCAATGAAGTTATACTGCGTTTCCGTGTCATACCGCCCGATTTTTTTCGTAACTTCGCATCCGCAAGCGAAAAAGCCCCCAAGCACACATGGCACTGTCCGAGATAGAGAAGCACTACAACAAGCACCCCGAGGACCTGCGGCTGCTGCGCCGCCACGGCCAGGTGGAGTATGAGGTCACCATGCACCACCTGCACCGCTTCCTGGAGCCGGGCATGCAACTGCTCGACATCGGGGCGGGAACCGGCAGATATGCCTCCGCGCTGATGGCCGAGGGCTACCACGTCAAGGCCGTGGAACTGGTGAGGCGCAACATCCAGGTGTTCCTGGAGCGCGAGCCCGACGCCGACATCATGCAGGGTGACGCACGCGACATGCCCTTCATCCCCGCGGCCTCGGCCGACCTCACACTCCTGCTGGGCCCCCTCTACCACCTCACCGGCCAGGAGGACAAGCTCAAGGCCCTGTGCGAGGCCAGGCGGGTGACACGGCCGGGGGGACTCATATTCGTGGCCTACCTGATGAACGAGTACAGCATCCTGTCCTACTGCTTCGACGAGGAACGGATAGGCAAACTGATGGACAAGGGTTTTGTGGACAGGGACTTCCACATCCAGGCGCAGGCCGGCGAACTCTATGACTATGTGCGCCTGGAGGACATCGACCGCCTGGACAGGCTGGCGGGGCTGGAGCGCGTGACCATCTTCTCGCCCGACGGGGCTGCCGACTACATGCGCACCCGCCTCAACCGCATGGGCGAGGAGACCTTCGCGCTCTTCGTCGAGTACCAGAAACGCATCTCGGAGCGGCCCGACCTCATCGGGGCGGGCAGCCATGTGGTGGACGTGCTGAGGGTGCCCGTGCCCCCGGTGTGAGAGAAGCGCCTTTGCACGACACATGCACTGGGAAACCATATACGCACAGACACATTATATATATATACACACACATGAAGATAAGCATAGCGGGAACGGGAAAGATAGCGGGCGAGGTGCTGGAGATGCTGCACACCGAGTGTGCCGGGAAGATAGAGGTGACAGGCATCTACGCCCGCGAGCACAGCGTGGAGCATGCCATAGACCTGTGCATGAGGTATGCGTCCGGGGGGTTTGTATATACCGACTACGACCGCATGCTCCAGGAGGCAGAGGCCGACTATGTGTACATCGCCAACGCCAACCATGTGCACCACGACTTCGCCCTGCGCGCGATGCGGGCCGGCCACAACGTGCTGGTGGAGAAGCCCGTCACCGTCACCCGTGTGGAGATGGAGCAACTGACAGACTGCTCCATCCAGTGCTGTGTCTATTGCCTGCCGGCCTTCAGCCTGCTCTACAACCCGCTCTACCGCCGGCTACAGGAGGTGGTGCCCACCCTGGGCACCCCACGCATGGTGATGGCCCACTATGCCCAGCGCAGCTCACGCTATGACCGTTACCTGCGGGGGGAGATAACCCCTGTGTTTGACCCGCAGATGGCGGGCGGAAGCCTGATGGACCTCAACATCTACAACCTGTGCTTTGCCATCGGCCTGTTTGGACCTCCCCGCACGATTGCCTACGCACGCAACCTGGGCTACAACGGCATCGACCTCAGCGGCACACTCGTGTGCCACTACCCCACCAGCGTGGCTACCCTGTCGGCCTCGAAGGACTCTGACGGGCTGAGCCACGGCTGCATCCAGTGCGAGGACGGATGGGTGGAGATACCTGGCCCTGTGAGCGCAATGCGGGAGTTCGTCATACACAGGAACGGATGCAAGCCTGAGCGCGTCGGCCTAAGTGAGGAGCATCACCGCCTGTGGTGGGAGTTTGAGGAGGCACGCCGCCTCGTCGAGGACCGGCAGCAGTGCCACATCATCGTGCCCTATGTGACACGCGTGGCCCAGGAGATAGCCATCGCGCTGGAGCGGATGCAGCCTGCATGACACATCATGCCACACGACAGAGGCTTGTGCCTGCCTCGCCGCGACAATTTGTCCAACGAAGCGACAATTTGTCCGAACCACAAGCACATGCACGCACCTTGTGCCCTACAAGAATAGAAACAGCAAAACCAATCGAAACAAATAATCAGAGAAAGGAGAACAAGATATGAACATGGACAAATACACCATCAAAGCCCAGGAGGCGGTGCAGGAAGCCCTCAAGCGCGCACAGCGCCAGGGGCAGCAGGCCATTGAGCCCGAACACCTGCTGAGCGGCGTGATGCAGGTGGCCGAGGAGGTCACACGGTTCATATTCCAGAAACTGGGAATGAACCCCGCCATGGTACAGCAAGCCGTGGACGCGCAGATAAGCAGCCTGCCCAAGGTGCAGGGAGGAGGCCAGCCCTATCTGAGCCAACAGGCAAGCCAGGTGCTGCAGAAAGCCGAGGACTTGGCACAGAAGGGCGGTGACGAGTATGTGTCGGTAGAGCATCTGCTGATGGCCATCGCCGACACCGACTGCACAGCCAGCAAGATACTGAAGGACATGGGGCTGACCAAAGAGGAACTCAAGCGCGCGGTGAGCGAGTTGCGCGGCGGACAGAAGGTGACAAGCCAGTCGAGCGAGGACACCTACCAGAGCCTGAACAAGTATGCGCGCAACCTGGTGGACGAGGCTCGAGCCGGCAAACTGGATCCCGTGATAGGACGTGACGAGGAGATACGCCGGGTGCTGCAGATACTCTCACGGCGCACCAAGAACAACCCCATCCTGATAGGTGAGCCGGGTACAGGTAAGACGGCCATCGTGGAAGGCCTCGCCCACAGAATCCTGCGCGGCGATGTGCCCGAGAACCTGAAGGACAAACAGCTCTACAGCCTGGACATGGGCGCGCTGGTGGCAGGCGCCAAGTACAAGGGCGAGTTTGAGGAGCGACTCAAGAGCGTGGTCAACGAGGTGACCAAGAGCGAGGGACGCATCATCCTCTTCATCGATGAGATACACACCCTGGTGGGCGCAGGCAAGGGCGAGGGTGCCATGGATGCCGCCAACATCCTGAAGCCCGCACTGGCCAGGGGCGAGTTGCGCAGCATAGGTGCCACCACGCTGGACGAGTACCAGAAGTACTTCGAAAAGGACAAAGCCCTGGAGCGCAGGTTCCAGACCGTGATGGTGGACGAGCCCGACACGGCAGCCAGCATCAGCATACTGCGCGGACTGAAGGAGCGGTACGAGAACCACCACCATGTGCGCATACAGGATGATGCCATCATAGCCGCCGTGGAACTCTCAAGCCGCTACATCACCGACCGCTTCCTGCCCGACAAGGCCATTGACCTCATGGACGAGGCTGCCGCCAAACTGCGCATGGAGCGTGACTCCCTGCCCGAGGAACTGGACGAACTCACCCGCAAACTGAAGCAACTGGAGATTGAGCGCGAGGCCATCAAGCGCGAGGGTGACTCGGAGAAACTGCAGACGCTCAACAAGGAAATCGCCGACCTGCAGGAGCAGGAGAAGACTTTCCGCAGCAAGTGGGAAGGCGAGCGTGCCCTGGTGAACAAGATCCAGCAGGACAAGCAGGAGATGGAGCAACTGAAGTTCGAGGCCGAGAAGGCCGAGCGCGAAGGCAACTACGGACGCGTGGCCGAGATAAGGTACGGCAAACTGCAGCAACTGGAGCAGGACATCAAGAAAATCCAGGACGAACTGCACAAGACCCAGGGAGCCGAGGCAATGGTGAAGGAGGAGGTGACCGCCGATGACATTGCCGATGTGGTGAGCCGCTGGACAGGCATTCCCGTGAGCCGCATGCTGCAGAGCGAGCGCGACAAACTGCTGCACCTGGAGGAGGAACTGCACAAGCGCGTCATCGGACAGGACGAGGCCATAAAGGCTGTGAGCGATGCCGTAAGGCGCAGCCGGGCCGGCCTGCAGGATCCCAAGAGACCCATCGGAAGTTTCATCTTCCTGGGCACCACGGGCGTGGGCAAGACGGAACTGGCAAAGGCCCTGGCCGACTATCTGTTCAACGATGAGCAGATGATGACGCGAATAGACATGAGCGAATACCAGGAGAAGTTCAGCGTCTCACGCCTGATAGGAGCGCCTCCAGGATACGTGGGCTACGACGAGGGCGGACAGTTGACCGAGGCCGTAAGGCGCAAGCCTTACCAGGTGGTGCTCTTCGATGAGATAGAGAAGGCTCACCCCGATGTGTTCAACATCCTGCTGCAGGTGCTGGACGATGGCCGGCTGACCGACTCCAAGGGCCGCACGGTGAACTTCAAGAACACCATCATCATCATGACCAGCAACCTGGGCAGCCATATAATCCAGACCACAAAGGACCAGGAGGAGGCCAAGAGGCAGGTGCTGGAGTTGCTCAAGAAGACCATACGGCCAGAATTCCTCAACCGTATAGACGAGATTATCGTCTTCAAGCCGCTCACGCTGGGCGAGATACGCCAGGTGGTAAGACTGCAGATAAGCGGTGTGACCAAGATGCTGGCACAGAACGGTATCAAACTGGAACTGACCGACGAGGCCATCAACCTGCTGGCAGATGCCGGCTACGACCCCGACTTCGGCGCGCGTCCTGTGAAGAGAGCCATACAGAGGCTTCTGCTCAACGACCTGAGCAAGAAACTGCTGGCCGGCGGCATCGACCGGGAGCGTCCCATCAAAGTGGATGCCAAGGGAGAGCAACTGACTTTTGGCAATTAAGCGGAAAAGGAGTAACTTTGCAGCCGCCTTGCCCACAATGGGCGGGCGGGAGGCGCGGGACACGCCCGGAAGCCTCGGCTAAAGGTTAACAGGAATGACCGGAAAGTACTGCAAGCATTATCCTAAACTGCTGTCTTTGGGCATACCCATTATGATTGGCCAGCTGGGCACTATCATAATGGGTTTTGCCGATACTTTAATGATTGGCCACTATGGCACAGACGAACTGGCCGCAGCCGGTTTTGTGAACAACATTGTGGGCATGGCGCTCATCGCCGGAATGGGATTCTCATATGGTCTCACCCCGGTGGTGGGTGCCTTGTTTGGTAAGGGGGATTGCCACCTGATAGGCGGAAAACTGAAAAACAGCCTGGCGGCCAATGCCTTGGTGGCTGGTGTGCTGATGGCAGCCATGGCCACACTCTTCCTGTGCATGGACAAGGTGGGGCTTCCGCAGAGCCTCGTCCCGCTCATGCGTCCCTACCTGCTGGTGCTCACCATGAGCATTCTGCCACAGATGATGTTCAACGCCTTCAAGCAGTTTTTCGACGGCATACAGGAGACACGCCTGCCCATGTGGGTGCTGCTGGGCGGCAACGTGATGAACATCGCGGGCAATTGGGTGCTCATCTACGGCATAGGGGGCTTTCCCCGGATGGGGCTGTTGGGCGCGGGTGTCTCTACCCTGCTGAGCCGTGTGGCCATGTGGATGGTGATGGCACTCGTGTTCCGCCACGTGAGGAAGTACCGCGAGTTCCGTGCCAGTTACGACCAGGCACACGTGGAGCGCACCTCGCTGCACGAGCTCAACAGCATGGGACTTCCTGTCATGCTGCAGATGGGCATGGAGAGCGCGGCATTCAGCCTGAGCGCGTTCTACATCGGATGGCTGGGAGCCACCGAACTGGCTGCCCACCAGATTGTCATCACCATCAGCCAGCTCTGCTTCATGCTCTTCTACGGCATGGCGGCTGCTGTGGCCATCGCCGTGAGCTACTTCCGGGGCAAGGGGCGCATCACCGACGCGCGCAATGTGGCCCTCTCTGGCCTGCACCTCACCTGGATGATGGGCACCCTGCTGGCCGTTGCCATCTTCGCGCTGCGTCACCAGGTGGGAGCCTGGTTTACCCACGACGCGGCAGTCACAGCCATGGTGGCCTCGCTCACCATCCCGCTTTGCCTGTACCAGTATGGCGATGCCATGCAGTGCATCTTCGCCAACGCCCTGCGCGGCATGGCCGATGTGAAGCCCATGGTGTGGATAGCCTTCATCGCCTACTTCCTGGTTTCGCTGCCCCTGGGCTACCTGTTCGGATTTCCCTGCCACTGGGGTGTCACAGGCGTGTGGTGGGCCTTCCCGTTCGGCCTCACCACGGCAGGCATGCTCTACATGCTGCGCTTCATGCACAGCACACGCACAGGCCAGCCAGCACCCCACGGGGAAGAGGAAACGCACGCCGTGTAAGACTCTCCCCACCTCCCTCACACTGAACACGACAAGCCATGCCTTGCAAAGAAAACTTCCCGTCCAGACCCTCCCACACAGGAGATACGCAGGACGCGCTGCAGGTTATCGCACACATCGAGACGGACTTCCCCACCAAGTTTGGGGTGCCACGGCAGAGCGGACTGGTCAATGGACTCAGCGCGCGTGTCGTCTTCACCCCCGAATACCGGAACCCCGACGCCTTGCGAGGACTCGAAGGGTTCAGCCACATATGGCTGCTGTGGGACTTCAGCCTGGCACACGACGGGAAGCCATGGCGACCCACGGTGCGCCCCCCGCGCCTGGGCGGCAACCGGCGCATGGGGGTGTGGGCCACACGAAGCCCCTTCCGCCCCAACCACATCGGGCTGTCCTGCGTGCGCGTCCGCTCCATCAGCCTGCACACGCCACTGGGGCCTGTCATCGAGGTGGACGGGGCCGACCTGGTGAGCGGGACTCCCATCCTGGACATCAAGCCCTATCTGCCTTACGTTGACTCACACCCCGAGGCCACGGGCGGTTTCGCCCAGGAACAGAACGAGCGCACCAAACCCCTGGAGGTGGAGATGGCCGACCCGCTCGTGCGCCTCGTCCCGCCGGAGAAGCGGCAAGCCCTGAACGACATACTGGCCAGCGACCCGCGACCACACTACCAGGACAACCCCGCGCGCACCTATGTCCTGCCCTTCGCGGAATGGGAGGTGTCGTTCCGTGTGAGCGGGGGCACACTGCTCGTGACGGACATAAAGCACGTGCTGTCCCCATAACGTACCCGCTTCGCGTGCAAAAAAAGGCGGGAAATGGCGCGCGATTGAGATAAAAGACGTATCTTTGCACCGCAAACAATGCGATAGTGGCTCAGTTGGTAGAGCATTGGCTTCCCAAGCCGAGGGTCGCGGGTTCGAGTCCCGTCTATCGCTCACACCAGGTTGCCGATATGGCTCAGTTGGTAGAGCAACGCATTCGTAATGCGTGGGTCGGGGGTTCGAGTCCCCCTATCGGCTCAGAAAAGCAAAGAGAGGAGCGTCCACACCAAGGACGCTCCTCTCTTTTGCTTTATGGCACCGCCTCCTGTCGCAGACCCGACACCGCCCCCGGCAAACTGCTTGCCTGGGACTGGATGACAGGTGCATGCCGCTGCAATCGCCATCGCATGCATAGTGCGTTGGACATCGCATGCCGCTGCATGAAACAAGGCGGGCGGGCGTGCCTGCCAGCACACCCGCCCGTCCCATTTGCGCGGAGCATTCACACATTATTATAATATTACGCGCGCGCGGGCGGCACTACCCTACATGTGCACCTTGCGCACCAATGTGCCTCCCTGCATGCGCAGGACAACGACCACCACGCCCCGCCCTCCAGGCAGGGGCAGGACGCTGCCTCCCGGCTGCACCCTGCTGGCCTGGAGCATGCGTCCCTGCTGGTCATACACACACAGGGTGCCACCCTTGGGAGCCTCCACATGCACCTGGCCTGCGCTCACCAGCATGCAGGCTCCCGCCAGGGTCTCGCGCGAGGGAAGCACAGAGGTGCCCTGCCCCAGGCTGAGCATCTGCAACTCGGCGAGTTGCAATTGCGTCCCGCCATTCACGCCAGTCACCTGCAGACGATAATGGGCGTATGTGGCCTGGGCGGGAAGGTGGTAGAACTGGGTGGCATAACGATGCGAGAAGCACTCACCCTCGCGCTTTTCCAAAGTCACCCAGTCCGTGCCGTCAGAGGAGCCCTGCAGCACCCAGTCCGTGGGGTCGCAGTTCTGCTTGTCCTTGCCGGCCGTCAGTGAATAGGCGTCAATGCCCACGGGAGCGGCATAGGAGAAGGTGATGGTGAGCGTGTCGGAAAAGTCAGCCAGGTAGCCCGTGAGCCGGTTCTGGTCGTTCAGTTTGCCCACGACCGTTGACGTGCCCGTGCCCTCGGCCGATGCCGACACCTCCTGAGGGTCTCGCATATACGCTGTGCCGGGCTGCGCAATCACACTGCCATAGAGTTCAAATCCCGTAAGCGAGGTAGCCTTCCCGCCCTCGGCCTCCGTCCGGGTTACGAGCAACTGGAAACGGTTGAAACTCTTGCTGGTGGCCATGGTGCTGGTGTATCGCGAGCCACGCGCGTTGAGCGTGAGGCTGCGTGACGAGAGCACCGAGGGCATGCCGTCCTCGGCCAGCCCGCGCACACTCACCGCCGTGGGAGTCTGGCCTCGGTTACCGGCGGCTATCAACGAGTAAGCGATGGGGCGCACGGCAATGGGGGACTCCAGCAGCCAATAGAGGCTGTCGCCCGTAATGGTGCTGAAGGTCTCGGCCCTGTCATCCACCAGAGCAGGCTGGCTGCTCCCATCGGGGGCGTGCACCTGCATGAGGGTGGTGGCATCCGGATAGAACGTGCCCATGTCGATATTGCCAAACAGCTGCCACTGGGTCAACTCGCTCCCGGCATCATCCGTGACACGCAGGCGATACCAGACGTAGGGCTCCGCGTCACGCACCAGGAAGGTGGCGGTGGTGACTGGATAGGGGAACTCGATGTCCCGGCGCTCGTCGACGGTCTTCCATGACGTGCCGTTGTTGGAGCCCTCAAGCACCCAGGCGGTGGGAGCGCTGGCCGATGATGTGGTGAGCGTGTAGTGGTCGAGCACATAGTTGCCCGCTGCACGATACACCACTCCTGCCTCGGGCAGGGTGACTGGCGTGAGCCCCTGGTGGTCGATGATCGGGCCGCACGTGTCAATGTCGCCGCCGTCGCCCGTGATGTCAGCCGTGCTCAGGGAGCGTCCCATCAACTGCCACTCGCTCAAGTAGAAAGCCGTCTGACCGTCCTTTCCCTGGAGTTGCAGGCGGAAGTGGGTGTATGCCGCACCCGCTGCGAGGTCACATTTCACACGTTGCGCGCGTGCGGGGAACGTGGCCCCGTCCACCTCGTGCAACGTGTCCCATGCCTGTCCGTCGTTGCTTCCCAGCAGCGTCCAGCCCACAGGGTCGGCCTCCGCATCGAAGCCCGCGAAGAGCGAGTAGCCCTGCAGGCGCACGGGAGCGGGAGCGTCATACTGTAACCAGGCCTCCCCGCCGTCCCGCGTGACCCCCGTGAACTGGGTGGTTGGATTTCCGTCGGTGAGCAGTCCCAGGGTGTGGCCGCTATCGTCCATCGACGTGGAGAAGGTGCCCTGAGGGCTTGCGACACCATGGTAGATGGTGTTCCTGGCCGCGAACTGGAACCAGTTGATGGCCGCGAGGTCTATGCCCGCGCTGCCCGAGCACACGACATACACATCGTGCCTGCCCGTGACAGGAACCTCAAGGGCGCGCTCAAAGGTCACCCAGCCGTCACGGTCGGCATCGTCCAGCGGCTTGATGGTGCACACCAGGGTGCCCCCGGTGGCCGAGGGCGCGTCCAGATAGACACTCAGTGCCGACGTGGCACGGGGAAGACGTCCACGCACGATAATGTGCGAGGCGTAGCGCGTGCCGAAATCCACATTGCGGTAGCCCACATAGTGCCCCTTGCGCATGTTGTCCACCGCTCCTGTGCCGTCGTCGTCATTGCCTGTGGCCACGACCGACACTCCACGCATGAAGTTGAACTCGTTGGCCTGCATGGGGCTGTAGGCATCGCGCTCGTCCACCACTCCCAGGTGGGCATTGAAGGCGGCCGACACAGCCGTGAAAGCCCCCACACCATCGGTGTTGAAGTTTCCGCCATCGGAGTACTGGAAGTTCTCGGTAGTCTTGGTGAGCCACGCCGACATGCTGATGCCCTTGGAGTTGCGGTTGTTCCAGGCATGGTATCCGTTCCGGGCCAGCCAGGAGTACCACTCGGGATGTCCCAGGGAGGCGGCGTAACGGCGCACGTAACGCATGAGTATGCCCTTGAAGCCCGTGAGGTCACCGGTTACGGTCTGGCACACCTTGATGATTCCGTGGCTGTTGGCCAGGTTCCTGGCCGTCCAGTCCATGATGGCATCGGCATCGGTGCGGTACTGTTCCTTCCCGTAATGCTCATAGAGCATGACTGCCGCGCCCAGGCAGGTCCCCTGGTTGTACGTGGATGACCAGGTGTTGCCCACCGTGCCCTTGACTGGGTCACCGCTGTCATACACCTGCCCGTTGAACACGCCCTGGGCGTTGATGTTGTAGAGCATGCCGCGCTCGCCGGCGTAGATGCGCGCGGCCTTCTCGAAGTAGTCCTCCTTGCCCAAGGCCAGCCCCAGGTAGCAGGCACACACGGCCGCCGGCCCGTTGATGCACGAGGTCGTCCCCTCTGAGCTCTGCCTCCATCTGAGCGTGCCATTGTCATACTTGGCCGCGCGGTTGTACATGCCGTCGAAGTTGACCTTGGCGGTCGAGAGGTATTTGGTGACACCCGTGAGCAGGTAGGCGCGCACGCATGCGATGCACATCCAGGCCACATCGTCATTGTACTCGTTATAGCCATTTCCGCTGATCCAGTTGCCTTTGTTGCGCGCGAGGAAGTTGGTGTAGAGGTTCTCAAACATGGTGGCATACCGCTTGTCGCCCGTGGTCTCGAGCGCGTCCAGCACCACCTCGAACATCTCGGCGTCGCCCCACCATCCGCCATTGCCTATCACATATCCGGTGCCGGCCTTGTGGTAATAGTGCTCCTTCCACTTCTCCATCATGTCATCGCGCACGGCAGGCGTGAGTGCATTCTCGCGAGCGTCGCATTCCTCCACAGTCCACATGATTTGCGAGGAGTCGGCCTTGCCTGCGTCCACCAGCAGGAGAGTGCTTCCGTCGGCAGGCGCGGCCTGGGTTGACAGCGCGTAACGACGTGTGGTGTTGGCATATATGATGTACTGGCCGTCCTTTCCCTCCACAGGCACCAGTTCCCAGCGTCCACGGCTGCCCGCGCTGGCGCGCTCCTGGACAGTGATGCCAGACCCTGCGGTCACGCCCGCAGTGCAAGCCAGGTACTTCCCCGTGTAGGCATTGACCAGGTAACAGGCGGTGGAGCCCGCGCTCTGCACCACCCAGCGTTGGGAGTTGGTCTGGGCGTCAGTCCACATCTCGGCCTGCGCCCCGGCGTCAAGGGACGAGTTCTTGGGCATGATGGAGAAGGCTCCGCGTCCGATGCGCAGCGTCTGCCCACTCTCCAGTGCCCGGGCTTCCGCCGGTGTGAGTAAAGCGGAAGCCACCGCAAGTGCCAGGGACAGGAAGTGCCCCGACACGACGAGTAGTTTTTTGTTCATCTTAGGATATGGTTATAGTGTGTCTAAATGAGACCGGAATGGCCACGCGCGCCAAGACCCCTGTCGCGTACGGCCACACTCTTGTCACCACAAATTTACTGGTTTCAAAGAACCAGCACAAGACTTTCGGCGATTATTTCGCCCCGAAAGGTCCAAGCGCTCACACATTGCGCGCGCCGCAATGGGGGCACGCGCCCAGCGAGTGCATCTTGCAGCCACAGTGCCCGCACACATAACGCGGACGGAAATACAGGAAGAAGCGGCACAGCGCACAAACGGCATACAGGACATAGAGCACCACCCCGGCCCAGTAGAACGCGGCCAGGGAAAACAAGGTGTAAAGGCACATGCACACGCCCATGAGGGTGAGCAGGTAGAGCACGGCCTCGCCCAGGGGCAACTGGCCGAGCACCTCATCGACCACGGCCATCGAGAGTATCAGGATAAGCCAGAAGAGCAGCACGAAAAGGCCGAGCGCCAAGGGAAGGGAGAAGGGATTAAGCGTGGGATGGTAATAGAAGCGCACCCACATGAGGGGCTCAAAGCGCTGGATGTGGGCATAGAGGACTGCCGCACCGCCCAGCACTATGGTAAGCAGTGTGGGATAGAGCGACGCTATGTCATTGAGCAGAATCACATGACTGTGGGCGTGACGTACTTGCCTTGCCAGCAGCAAGGCCAGGGCCAAGACCATGAGGCACGCGAAATAGGGCAGGTGACGCAGGCTGAAGGCATGTATGAATTTGCTGACAGGATCATCGGGCACCACACTTGACAGCAGTTCCCGCCCGTGCACCCAACCCATGAGCATCTGGTCGCGGGCCACCTTCACCCACACACTGTCCACAGAGTCCTCGGGGATGATGTCAATCTGCGCGATGACTATCTGCTCGCCCTTGAGGACAAAGAGGCTGTCGGCATCCCCCCGCGCCGGCACGGGCATGTTGTGCAGCGGCTGCTGCATCTGCAAGTGCAGCGTGTCGGAAGTGACCACGAAATTGTCATTGACCTCGTAGAGCCCTGTCTCCTGTGTGCGGTTGTAGCAGGAGGTGACAAGCAGGAGGAGAAGAAGAAGAAGAAGCAGGTTCCTATGCATTCCAGACTTTCATTTCGCAGCGGCGGCAGTCAAACTCCAGGCGGAAGCGGCGGCCGTCGTCAAGGTTAAGGTAAAGGGGGCCGCAAGCCAGGGGAGCGCCGCCGCGCTTGCTGCACCACCCCATCTCGTACCTCAGGCAATGGCGGCAGGTCATCAGCAGCACATTCCTGCCCCTGGGACAGGCGCATTCCAGAGCCATCTCGTCCACATGAAAGCCATGCCGTTCCAGGAAGCAAAGCGACATGCGGTTGGCCACATTGGCCTGGTAGTCAAGCCGAACGCCATTCCCGGAAGGCGGTGCCGATGTGCTTGCCACCTCCATCGCGGCATTGCTTCCGCCGGTATCCCCCATTTCCATGCCGTGTCCAGCGACCGCCTCTTCCACAGCACGGCGGGGCGAACCCATGCCGAAAGCCACAGCCAAAGCCTCGCGCCGCCATTGGGCAAGGAGGCTGCGCGGAATGAACCACGGACGGGCGAAAACCACCTCGACCCGTGTGCAACGGTAGGCTGTGTCGCCCATCTTGCCCAGCACCTGGCTGATGACCTCGTCCTGTGGCGAGCGCGCCAACTGGTGCTCACAGACGTGGTCAAAGGACTGCGCACAGCCGTCCTCCCTCGTGAGCGTCAAGCGGAACCCGTCCATGCTGTCCTCGATGCGCATCTCCAGCCCCACGGTTCTGCGCGCGGTAGAGCCTGACATCAGCCTCTCCCATGCCTGGTCAAGATTGCGCCAGAGCACATCACCGCGACGCACCTGCGGCATCTTCGAGGGGAAAAGGCGGTTGCCATCCACCCTGTTGACGCGAAAACCACAAAGTTCTCCGTCACTTCCCACATAGCAGAGGCCATCGCCATTGGCGAACGTGGCAGTTCCGGAAACTTCGATGCTGTCGCGCCCCACCTCCCTCACCGTGCCCACCTCCACCCCACGGCTCTTGGGTGTGTCCATGGAGGCCACGCTTTCATGCCTTCCGTGCAGGAAATAGTCGGTAAAGCCGCGTGAGAAACTGCGTCGCGGGTCGGGTGTGAAAGCCAGTTCGGACTCTCCCAGCGAGGAACGCTGGTAGCGGTCGGCACGTCTGGCCAGGATGGTGTCGATGGCCTGGCGGTAGGCGGCGGTCACATTCTTGACATACGAGACATCCTTGAGCCGCCCCTCTATCTTGAAGCTCGTCACTCCAGCGTCCATCATCTCCTCCAGGGAGTCCAGCCGGCACATGTCGCGCAACGAGAGCAAATGCCTCCTGGCGCCGAGCGCATTGCCGCCGGCATCGGTGAGCGTGAAGGGCAGACGGCAGAACTGGGCACACTCGCCACGGTTGGCCGACCGGCCGAAGCAGTACTGCGAGGCCCGGCACTGCCCGCTGTAACTCACGCACAAGGCCCCATGGACAAACGCCTCCAGGGCCATGCCGGGAACCTGGCTGTGGATTTCCCTTATCTCATCTATGGAAAGTTCGCGCGCGAGCACCGTCTTCCGGAATCCCAGGCTCTGCAGCCACCGCACCTTCTGTGGCGTGCGGTTGTCCATCTGCGTGCTGGCATGCAGCGGGATGGGAGGCAAGTCCATGGAGAGCAAGGAAAAGTCCTGCACGATGAGCGCGTCCACGCCCGCATGATACAAGTCCCACACCATGCGCCTGGTGTCCTCGAGCTCGTTGTCATACAGGATGGTGTTGAGCGTCACATAGACGCGCACGCCAAACGGATGGGCATACCGGCACAGCCGCGCTATATCGTCAACGCTGTTGGCCGCTGCCGCACGCGCGCCAAAGCGTGGCGCGCCTATATACACGGCATCCGCGCCATGGTCGATGGCCGCGACACCGCACTCGAGGTTCCGTGCAGGCGACAGGAGCTCAATGGATGTCATTGATATTGTAGGGGGTCTCTTGATAGACGTAATAGTTGAGCCAGTTCTGGAACATGAGGTTGCCGTGGGCACGCCAGGTGACCAGGGGGGGCTGGGACGGGTCATCGTCACGGTAGTAGTTGACGGGCTTCCTGATGGGAAGCCCCTTGGCCAGGTCACGCCTGTACTCGGTGTCAAGCGTGAGCGGCGAATACTCGGAGTGCCCCGTGACATATATCTCCCTGCCGCCACGCGCCATCACCATGCCCACGCCACTCGCGGGACTCTCGGCAATGAGGGAAAGCTCCGGCACAGCCAGGATATCCTCCCGGTGCAGCTCGGTGTGCCTGCTGTGTGGCATGTTAAACACATCGTCAAAACCCCTGAAGATGGGGAGTGTGGGCTCGAGCGGCACCTGGGGAAAGATGCCAAACATCTTCTCGGGCAGCGGGTACTTGGGAATGCCGTAGTGGTGATACAATCCGGCCTGGGCGGCCCAGCATATATATAAGGTACTGGTAACATGGGTGCGCGCCCAGTCGAAGATGCCGCTCACCTCGTGCCAGTAGTTGACCTGCTCGTAGTCGAGGTGCTCCACGGGGGCCCCTGTGACAATCATCCCGTCAAACTTCTCGTCCGCCATCCTCTCGAAGTCGCGGTAGAAGGCCTGCATGTGCTCCACGGGCGTGTTCTTGCTGGTGTGTGCCTTGACCTTCATAAACTGGATGTCCAGCTGCAGGGGGGAGTTGGAGAGCAGGCGGATGAGGTCTGTCTCGGTAGTTATCTTCAGGGGCATCAGGTTGAGCACCACAATGCGCAGCGGCCTGATGTCCTGTCTGTTGGCCCGCTCGTCACTGAGTACGAAAATGTTCTCGTGCTTGAGGAACTCGATGGCGGGCAACTTGTCGGGTAATCTTAATGGCATTTCTTATGGTTTTGCGTTAAGATGGTTTTGCGGTCGCATGACAGCACGGCTGTACGGACATACGGCTCTGCGGGTCTGTTCGCAAAACCATATGGCCGGAAAGCCGTACCTACCGCAAAACTTACCAGATGTTCACTCGCTTGTCCTTGGGCAGGAACATGGGATCACTCTCGGTAATGCCGAATGCCTCGTACCAGGCTTCAATGTGCGGCAACTGCCCGTCCACGCGCCACTTGCCCAACTGGTGCGGGTCACTCTTCACGCGCTTGCGTATCTCCTCGTCGCGGATGTTCTGCCCCCACACGTTGGCATAGGCCAGGAAGAAGCGCTGGGCAGGTGTGAAACCGTCCTTGTCGGGCAGGGGATTCTTGGCCGTCGCGTTCTGGAACGCCTGGTAAGCCACCATCAGGCCACCATGGTCGGCCATGTTCTCGCCCAGCGTGAGCGACCCGTTGGCATGCAGGCCAGGCAGCACCTCAATGCTGTCATGGTAGGCGCGCATGACCTGGATGCGCTCCTCGAACCGCTTCGTGTCCTCGGCCTTCCACCAGGTCTTCAGGTTTCCGTCCTTGTCGTACTTCGAGCCCTGGTCATCGAACCCGTGGGTCATCTCGTGGCCAATCACCACGCCTATGGCGCCATAGTTGAAAGCGTCATCGGCATCCATGTCGAAGAAAGGAGGCTGCAGGATGCCGGCGGGGAAGCATATCTCGTTGGTGGTGGGGTTGTAGTAGGCGTTGACCGTCTGTGGGGTCATAAACCACTCGTCCCTGTCCACAGGCTTGCCCAGATGCTTGGCAATCTGATCCTTGATGCTCCATTCCCGGCACGCAAGGATGTTCTGGAGATAACGGTGCCCAATCTGGAGCGTGCTGTAGTCAGTCCACTTGCTGGGATAACCCACCTTCACATAGAAGGCGTCCAGCTTCTCGTGAGCCACCTTCTTGGTCTCGGGGGTCATCCAGTCCTGCACATCGATACGCTCGCCCAGAGCCTGCTGCAGGTTGGCCACAAGTTTCTCCATGCGCTCCTTGGCTGCGGGCGGGAAATACTTGGCCACATAAAGCTGCCCCAACGCCTCGCCCAGACAATCCTCCACACTCTGCACCGCACGCTTCCAGCGTGGCCGGTCCTGTGTCTTCCCGCTCAGGGCTGTGCCCCAGAAGGCGAAGGCTATGCTGCGGCTTCCGTCGTCCGCATAGTTGGCGGCCATGTCGATGGCATGCCACAGATACACGTTCTGCAGGGCTTCAGGCTTCTCCTCGGCCAGCACACGTTCCACCTCATGGATGGCCTGTGGCTGTCCCACCACCACCTCCTTGAGGCCAGAGATGCCGAAGTTCTTGAAGTAAGTGTCCCACTGGATGCCCGGAAAATCCCTCTTGAGCGCGGCATAGGTCATCTTGTGGTAGTTGGCCTCGGGGTCACGCAACTCGGTCATGCTTTTGCTGGCCTTGGCCAAGCGGGTCTCGATGCGCATCACGTCATCAGCCATGCGCTCCGCGTCCTGCCGTGTGAACCCGACGTGGACGGCCAGCCCTTGAATATACTTCACATACTCCGCGCGTATCTTGGCGGTCGCCGGGTCATCGTCCACATAGTAGTCCTTCTGCCCCAGGGTGAGTCCGCCCTGGCTGATGGAGAGGATGTTGTTCTTGGAGTCCTTCTCATCGGCTCCTATATAGAAGCCGAAGAGGCCACCCACACCCTGGCGCTCCATGCGCGGCCACACCTGCGCGAGCCACTGTGAGGTGGCCCCGGGGGTTTTCCGGTAGCCGTCGCAGGCCAGGAAACCCTTGATGTCCTCGATGCCATGCTTCTGCAGGCCCACGGAATCCATAGCCGAGTTGTAGAGGTCGGCTATCTTCTGCTCGATGCTCCCCTGCTTGTTGTCGAGTGCGGCCACGCTGTCGATGAGCGAGCGCAGCTGCTTGTTGTTGTTCTCCTGCAGCACGTCGAAACTGCCAAAACGGCTGTACTCGTCGGTCAGGGGATGAGCCTTCTGCCATCCGCCTGTGGCATACATGTAGAAGTCCGTGCCCGGCTGGTAGGTGCTGTCCAGGTTGGCCAGGTCGATACCCGACTTCTCCCCTTGCCCTCCGTTGGTCTGGCAAGACGCGCAAACGGCCGCGAATGTCATCGCGTGCAACATCATTCTTGTTTTCATATACTTGGTATTTGTCATTTGTCTTCTTCCTTGTTTGTCCTTGCTCCACAGCCCGCCCCTTTCCGGGCCGGGCGTGACATGCCGCCTCAAGGGCACTCCTCCAGTTCATCCACGGCCTTCTCCCATTCGGCCTCGGCCTGGGCAAGCTGCTTTTTCAGGCGCGCGTGCCTGTCGTAGATGGAGGTGTCGGCACTGCCCTCCTGGGTTGCCATCCGCGCCTCAAGGATGCTGACGGCCGATTCCAACTGCGTCACTTGTGCCTCGGCCTCGGCCACGGCCTTCTCCAGCCGCTTCTGCCTGCGCTGTTGCGCTTTTTGCTCCTCGTAACTTTGCGCGCCCCCCTTGGCCGGCCTTGCCTCCTCGGCAGTCTTGCATGCGGATGGCATCTCGCGCGCGGCAGAGGTGTTAAGCGAGGAGAGCGAGTCCAACTGGCGTGCCCGCAGGAAGTCGTAGATGCCACCCAGGTGCTCGCGCACCTGGCCGCCCCCGAACTCATATACCTTGCTCACCAGCCCGTCCAGGAAGTCCCGGTCGTGGCTCACGAGGATGACCGTACCGTCGAAGTCGCGTATGGCAGCCTTCAGGACATCCTTGGAGCGCATGTCCAGATGGTTGGTGGGCTCGTCGAGGATAAGGCAATTGACCGGCTCAAGCAACAGTTTGATCATGGCCAAGCGGGTGCGCTCGCCGCCGCTCAGGAACTTAACCTTCTTGTCACCGGCCTCTCCGCCGAACATGAAGGCACCCAGGATATCCCTTATCTTGAGCCGTATGTCGCCCTTGGCCACACGGTCGATGGTGTCAAAGACGGTGAGCTCGCCGTCAAGCAGCTGGGCCTGGTTCTGCGCGAAATAGCCTATCTGCACGTTGTGCCCCACACGCAAGGAGCCTGTGTAGAACCCGCTACCCGCGCCATGGCCCTCGGGATGGGCGGCCGAGTCCATGATACACTTGACCAGTGTGGTCTTGCCCTCACCGTTGCGTCCCACAAAGGCCACCTTCTCGCCACGGCGGATGGTGAGACTCACGCCCTGGAAGATTACATGTTCCGCCTCGCCGGCATTACGCGCGGGGTAACTCTTGGCCACATCCTCGCACACGACGGGATAATCCCCGCTGCGCTGGCTGCAGGTGAACTTGAGCCGCAGGGCACTGTTGTCAACCTCGTCCACCTCGATGGGCACGATGCGCTCGAGCTGCTTGATGCGGCTCTGCACCTGTATGGCCTTGGTGGCCTGGTAGCGGAACCGCTCGATGAACGCCTTGATGTCGGCAATCTCCTTCTGCTGGTTCTCGTAGGCACGCAACTGCTGCTCCCTGCGCTCGGCACGCAGGTTGACATACTCGTCGTACTTCACCTTGTAGTCATACACGCGCCCGCAGGAAATCTCCAGCGTGCGGTTGGTGACGTTGTTGATGAAGGCGCGGTCGTGGCTCACAAGCACCACGGCCCCGGCACGGGTGGTGAGAAACTGCTCAAGCCACTGTATGCTCTCGATGTCCAGGTGGTTGGTGGGCTCGTCAAGCAGAAGCACGTCGGGATGGCCCAGCAAGAGCTTGGCAAGCTCGACACGCATGCGCCAGCCGCCGCTGAACTCGCTGGTGGGACGGTCGAAGTCCTCGCGGCTGAAGCCCAGCCCCTGCAGCGTGCGCTCCAGCTCGGCCTGGTAATTGAGGCCGCCCATCATCTGGAAGCGGTCGCTCAGATGGCTGAAACGCTCCACCAAGGCCATGTACTCCGGCGACTCATAGTCGGTACGGCTGGCCAGCTGCTCATTCATCTCCTGCATCTGCCGCTCCATGCCGCGTATGCCCACAAAGGCCTTCTCGGCCTCCTCGCGCACAGTGTGCCCGTCACTAAGCACCATCACCTGGGGCAAATAGGCCACGGTGACATCCCTCGGCACAGACACAGTCCCCCCCGTGGGAGCCTGCAGTCCGGCAATCACTTTCAGCATCGTGCTCTTCCCAGCCCCGTTCTTGCCCACAAGGGCAATACGGTCCCGGTCATTGATGACATAACTGACATCGGTGAACAGCGGACGCGCGCTAAACTCCACGCTCAAATGGTCTATTGAAATCATTCTCTCCCTCTTCTCCTCCTCTTTTTCTCCTTTTCGTTCTTCCCCACACACATTTTTTATTTTCCCCGTACAAATTCCAGGGGCACAGCGCACAGGCGTTCCCTGTGCGCGCACCATCCCGTCCGCACAGCCGATGAGGGTCTGCAAAGTTACTCATTATTTATATTCGAGAGGGCAAAAACCCCGGCGTTTTGGTTATGGAGCAGATTATTTTGGCTAACTTTGTAAAGGCAAACAAACAATTGTTCATCAATAACCAACAACAAGGACAACATGAGACACATCAAGACACAGGCATGGGTACTGGCACTGGCACTGGCCACGGGGCTCCCGCTGGCAGGGTGCGGCGACAAGGCCGGGCAAAAGGGGCAAGAGGCTACCACACAGAAGAAAGCCGAGAAGAAGGCTGACAAGGACATCTACTTCTACACCACCAAAGACAGGGCGGAGAAGAAAGCCGTGGATGCCGCCAAGCTGGGCTTTACCAACCAGATCACAAGCATCGTACCGAAAGAGTTCCAGGGGAACACCAGCATACGCGAGGTGTGGATAGGCCCCAAAGTGACCCACATCGCAGAGGATGCCTTCAGCGGATGCACCTCGCTGGAGCAAGTGCATTTCCAGGGGTTTGTGCCCGTCATCAACGACCGGTCTTTCCAGGGATGCTCGGCACTCAAGGCACTCAAGGTCAACGCTTCCACCGTGGGAGTGGATGCCTTCAATGGATGCACGTCACTCGAAAGCGCCGAGTTTGGCGACCAAATATGGTGGATCAGGGAAGGTGCCTTCAAGGGATGCACATCGCTCAAACGCATCATCCTGGCCATCACGATGAAGAAACTGGACGACGGGGCATTCGACGGGTGTACCGGCGTGGAAGAACTCACCATCCCCAACGATGTGAAGAACCGCATGTTCGGCATGTTCCCCGCACCCGAGAAGTTCAAGAAGGTGTATCTGCTGAGCACCGAATTCTATCCGATGCCCCGGAACTGCAAGCCGTCCAAGGGCTGCACCCTGTATGTCCCCGACGCTTTCATTGACCAGTACAGGAAAGATGCCGGATGGAGCCAGTTCGGAAAGATTGAGCCCCTGAGCAAAACCAAGTATTACACTGCCGAAGGGCTGGCCAAATGAAGCCATGACACAATGGGAAGTGCAAGGCGACGCCTGCACGTCTTGGGGATTTCCAGCCCTTGCACCCCCATTCTCTGCCCCACGCCACAAGCATGCGGGACACGGGGGCTGCATCCAGACAACACGGCAAACCAGGAACCCTTGCTGGCAAAGCAAGCCAAGACAGGACAATCCCCCGCCAGACCACACACCCCGCCAGACATCAAAAACACACAGAAAGTTTTGTCATATGGCGGAAAAGCAGTAATTTTGTGCGCTCGGAACAGAGAAAGAAAAATGTACTAACCCATAAACAATATAATTATGCCAAACGGAAAGAAGCATAAGAGACACAAGATGTCCACGCACAAGCGCAAGAAGAGACTGAGAAAGAACAGACACAAGAGCAAGTGAGCCTTCTCAGAAAAACAGCTCGGTGACAGCGTATTGCTCTGTCACCGAGTCTTTTTTTAGACAAGACAACCAGACTATGACAAGCGAACTCTACATCAATGTACAGCCCAAGAAAATCTCCATAGCGCTCACCGAGGACAAGCGGCTTGTGGAGTACCAGGAGGAGGGGCAGTCGGCCTCGTTCTCTGTGGGCAACATCTACCTGGCAAAAGTACACAAACTCATGCCGGGGCTCAACGCGTGCTTTGTAAGCGTGGGGCACGAGAGGGACGCCTTTCTGCATTATCTGGATCTCGGTACACAATTCAACTCCTACGCCAAGTACCTCAAACAGGTACTCAACGACAAGAAGAACCTCTACCCGCATGCCAAGGCCACCTTCCAGCCCGAACTGGAGAAGAACGGCAGCGTGCAGAATGTGCTCAAGCAGGGACAGGAACTGCTGGTGCAGATAGTCAAGGAACCCATCAGCACCAAGGGGCCCAGGCTCACCTGTGAGATTACCTTCCCCGGACGGTTCCTGGTACTCGTCCCGTTTGACAACAAAGTGTCCGTCTCCACAAAAATCAAGAGCGCGGAGGAACGGGCAAGGCTCAAGCAGACCATACAGAGCATCAAGCCACGCAACTGCGGCGTCATCGTGCGCACCGTGGCCGAGGGAAAGCGCGTGGCCGAACTGGACGCGGAAATGAAGGTGTTGGCCGGCAGATGGGAACAGACCCTGCGCAACGCACAGAAGGCCACCAAACTCCCCGCACTCGTCTACGAGGAGACGAGCCGCACGGTGGGCATGCTGCGCGACCTCTTTAACCCCAGCTACGAGAACATCTACGTCAACAACGAGGAGGTCTTCAACGAGGTCAAGGGCTATGTCTCCATCATCGCGCCGGAGAAGGCCGGCATCGTCAAGCTCTACCGGGGCAAGCTGCCCATCTTTGACAACTTCGACATCACACGGCAGATAAAGTCGGGCTTCGGCCGCACCGTCTCCTACAAACACGGTGCTTATCTCATCATCGAGCACACCGAGGCCCTGCATGTGGTGGACGTGAACAGCGGAAACCGCACGCGCAACAAGGACGGGCAGGAGGCCAACGCGCTTGACGTGAACCTGGGGGCCGCCGACGAGTTGGCAAGACAGTTGCGCCTGCGCGACATGGGAGGCATCATCGTGGTGGACTTCATCGACATGAAACTGGCCGAGGACCGCCAGAAACTCTACGAGCACATGTGCGAGAACATGAAGCGAGACCGTGCCCGCCACAACATCCTGCCACTCTCCAAGTTCGGACTCATGCAGATTACGCGCCAGCGCGTGCGACCCGTGATGGACGTGAAGGTGGACGAGGCATGCCCCACCTGCCACGGCACAGGCACCATCAAGAGCAGTTTCCTCTTTGACAAGGTGCTCGAAGGGAAGATAGAGTTGCTCTACTACAAGTTGGGCATCAAGAACTTCACCCTGCATGTGCATCCCTATGTGGCAGCCTACCTCAACCAGGGACTGTTCTCCATCAAGAAGCGATGGCAATGGAAGTATGGCTTCGGCGTAAAGGTAATCCCAAGCCAGAAACTGGCCTTCCTGCAATATGAGTTCTATGACGCACAGGGACAGGAGATTGACATGAAGGAGGAAGTGGAGATCCGATAAGGACAGAAAGGGGACAAGAATCTATCCCCACACACCGACAGAACAACAGGGGAGAGAAGGAAGCCCGCCGAAGGGCATTCCTCCTCTCCCTTTCTTTTTTCCACACGTTGCGCCCTGCGCGTTCCCCCTGCATGATGGGACACCGATGCAAGTACTACATGGCTCAGCAGGGCAGATGATATGGAAAC
>DCCS01000001.1 GCA_002316015.1 Prevotellaceae bacterium UBA1075 | reverse complement strand
CGATAGGAGCGCGCTGCATTTTTCATGCCACGGGAATGTGCACAGCACACAAAAAATCCGAAGATGGCACACTGGCATGCCTCCCCCCCTTGGGGGAGGCCGGGAGAGGGCTTGGGGGAGGCTGGCCAGGGGCTCGCCGCTTCCGGGAGGGGGCTTACACGTTCTTCAGGCTCTTGTGCCCCATGCCATAATGCTCGCCCACCACATAAGGGCTGTGCTCCAGCTGGGGCGTGATGCAGGAGGTGGTGTAGATGACCTGGTACTGGTCGTCCGGGTAGCGCGCGAGGCTGTCGATGAGTGTCTGCTGGAACTTCTGGGCCCTTCCCGTCTCGATGCCCTTGTCCTCCATGTTGTCGGCCAGGATGAAGCGCGGGTAGCGCATCCAGGGGATGTCGAGCGAGGCAAACAGGAGCGAGAAGCGCGCCACAAGTTTCAGGAAGAAGGAGGAGGACGCGCTGTAGCGGTCGTGAGGCTGCTGCAGGTACACGCGGTTGTCGCTGAAATCCACATGGAAGTCATCGGGCCGCGCGTCGGCGAAAGCCTTCTGGCTCTCCTTGTCGTGGTGCAGGAAATACACCCCGTGCCGCTGCATGCACCTGCGCACCTCGGCACGCCTTTGCTCCTGCCCCTCCTCGAGCCCCTGTATGAGGCGGCAGGTGCTCTCACGCCCCTCCTTGAGGGCAGACAGCCTGGCGGCCGTGTCCTCGTAACGCCCGGCCTGCTCGAGCAGGGTGTAGTACTGGAGCAGCTCGCCCCGGGCACATCCCTGGCGGTAGTTGAGGTCCTCCAGCCTGGCGGCCATGCTGCCCCGTGCCGTGCCCAGCAGCTCGTCGAGTGTCCCCTGTGCCGCCCTGTGCTTGCGGCGCGAGGCACGCAGGCGGGCTTTGAGGCTGGCCAGCCGCTCCTCGTCGGCCCGGAGCGCGGCGCCGAACTCCTGTATCTGCAGCGCGAGGTCCTCGGCCATCCTCCTGGCCTGCGTGAGTCCCGCCTCGCCCTCCACCCGCGACTTGCACAGGCAGCAGGTGCCCTCGGGCACATCGGCAGGCAGGGGTGACAGGCACTCGGGGCAGTAGTCCAGCCTCATGCTGCCCAGGGCTCTGCGTGTGCCGGCCGACTGCATCAGCCACGCGCGCTTGCTGGTGAGCTCATCGATGAAGAAGCGAGTGTCCTGCACCTCGTGCTCCAGCAGGTCGGCCTGTTCCTCCATACGGCTGCATTCCCGTGCCAGCGAGGCCACGGTGGCCTTCTGCTCCTCCACAAGCGGGCGGGAGGCCGATGCGGGGGACTCCCCCTCCCTCAGGCGGGCGATGTCCCGCGCATAGCGTTCTATCTCGGCCTCCTTCCGTCCGATGAGCCCGTTCACGCTGTCACGCGAGCGTCCCCCTTCGGGCAGAACCGTCTTGAGGGAGTACAGGACAGCCTTGGCCTCGTCCATGTCGGCCTCCAGTTGCCTCAAATCGAGCCGGGCCCCATAGAGGCTCGCGTCATAGATGCCCATGAGCAGGTCGGCCACGGCCTCGCGTGTTTCCTGGCGGTCAAACTGCTCATGCATGAAGAGCGACCAGGTGGGCGACTCCTGGTCGACATACATGAGCCTCAGCAACTGGTGCATGGTGATGGCACTGCCTGCCTGCACGGCAGGCATGTCCATCAGCCGGAAGAGCACCGCCGAGAAGCTCTGGCGCGACTGGCCGGCGGCATAGCCCAGCACGAGGCGGCGGCAGTGGCCATCCAGGGCCTCGGGCATCGTGCCCCAGTGGATGGTCATGCCCTGCCTGGGCTTCACGCGCCCCTCGCCGTCCTTGTCCAGCGGACGCTCCAGGGTGACCGTGGCCCCGCCCAGGCTCACCTCCACCAGCACCCTGGAGCAGCGGCGCGCCTCGTCCACGAAACGGGTGTACTCGCCGCCCAAAGCGTAGAATACCAGGTGGGCGACGGTCGATTTCCCGCTGCTGTTGTCACCGCGTATGATGTTGACACCGTGATGGAAACGCTCATCGTAGGCAACCTGGTTGAGTTCGGTGAGCACATAGAGTCTGTTGACAAAGAGATTACTGGCCATCGTATTTGTATTCCATGAGTTGTGTGCGGTATTTCAGTCCGTACTCCCCACCCAGGGGCGTGGTGCGGAAGCAGTGGCAGAGCCAGGCTATCACATTGCGTCCGGCCACGGGCAGGGGGCCGGTGGCACAGGTGAGCTGGCTCAGGCGCGACTGGCTGGCCACGCGCACCTCGCCCCTGGCCAGCCTGTCGGGACTGACGACCCCGCAGGCGGCCAGGCGGCGCAGGGCGGCCATCTGGTAGGGACGCATGCGCTCAAAGAGGCGGCGGTCGCTCACCACGGCCTGGTAGGGGTTGGCTTGCCGGGGCACATACCGGCGGCGCAGGTTGCGGAACCCGCTCTCGTCCCGGCGCAGGTGTATGGCATATACCCTGGCGGGGAAGGCCAGGTAATAGTCAAACATGCGCAGGCGGTCAACCTCCACGGGCCCGGCGCAGCCCATGTGCTCCAGGATGCGGAGCATGCGGTAGCAGGCCGCGAAGGGGTCAAAGGCGGGGATGTACATCATAGTCGGCCCAGTCGATATGGCACTTGCCTGTGAGCAGATAGAGCATGCCGTAGAGGTCGTCCTCACCGTAGTGCAGGCAAGAGTCCTCGGCGCCATACTTGTCTATCTCCTCGCGGACGGGCGTGATGACCCGCTCGTACACGGCCTGGCGCACCTGGGGGAGCGGGCAGCCCCCGGTAATGAGGGGCATGGCGTAGGTGTCGAAGAGGTGGCACAACTTGGCAAAGAGGTAGTCGTCGATGCGCAGGGCCGACTCGAAGTACTGGTAGCGGGTGGCCTTCTTGCTGAAGGCCTGCTTGCTGCGCATGGCACTGGCTATGTCGGCGGGGCGGAAGCCCCCGTCGCGCAACTTGGCCTCCAGCCCGATGGTGTTCGGCAAGCGGGTGCGGTAACGGCTCGGGTCATCGAGCTTGGAGCTGAGTCTCCTGTCGCCGGCAAACTCCTCGCGCAGGCGGCGGAACCAGTACGTGAGGCGGTGCTCGCTGCCTGGCAGGTAGTAGTTGTTGGTGACACTGGTGGCCTGGGGGTTGAGGTTGCCCACCGTGCCTGCGTGTATGTCGGCATAGTTCTTGACATGCTCAAGGTTGCCCTGGATATTCGGGTCCATAGGATATGTTGGGGGTTTGGGGTTGGTGTGGCCACAGGCCGGGGGGCTGTGGTGGACGGGGCCGCGCACAGCGGGTCACAGGGTGCCGATGATGGAGGTCACACAGTCGCGCACGCGCCTGTCCTCGGGGTACTCACGCAGGCGGCCGCGCACGGAATGGTCCCTGTCACGCTCGAGCAACTCGGCCAGGCGGCTGGCATTCTGCTCCTGGATGACACCCTGCTCACACATTATATATATTATATTGGCCACCAGGCTGCGGTTGAAGTTGGTGTTCTGCTGCTTGCCCGGCTCGTAGGCCACGGCCTCCACCCCGGGCGCGGAGAGCACAGTCTCCCACAGCGTCCTGTAGCGGGATGCCCACTGGGGAGCCACGCAGCCCTGCAGGCGCAGCACATAGTCCAGTATCTCGTCGCGGCGGGCGGGACGGGCTGCCTCCGTGGAGCCGGCCGCTGTGGCAGGAGCGGCCTTGGGCCGGTCGCCATAGATGTTGTTGATGACGGTGGTGGCATTGGGATTGAAGTTCTGCACAGTGCCAATGTGCAGTTCCATGTAGGTGTTGCCCGTGCCAGGGTCACCTTGTACCTTTATCTCCATAGTGCTTTCTATTTTTTGTCATATCGCTTTGATTGTCAACCTGAAAGTTGAAAGAAAGTTGGGCGCAGGTTTCTTTCTTGCTTTCACCTCGCCACTGGCGTACCTTTGCGTTGCAGTTCAGAAACAATGTCTAACCACTGCCGGGCGCAGGACTGCATGCGTAAACACCAAGCCCCATACCGGCGATGGGCAAACTTTATGATTAACTATTCTACTTGTATGCTGGCCAACCCCGCAAAGCCCGAAGAGAAGCCGCTGGCCTATGCACGCGCCCAGACGAGCGAGGTGATGTCGTTCCGCGACTTCGGCCAGCACATCGCCAACCACGGCGGATACAGCCGGGGCAAGGTGAACGGGGTGATCTCGGACATGTGCGCCTGCCTGGTGGAGATGCTCCTGGAGGGCAAGAAAGTGCAACTGGGCGACCTGGGGGACTTCTGGCTCACGCTCAACAGCAAGGGCGCGGAGAGTGCCGAGGCATTCAACGCCAGCATGATCACGGGCATCAACATCATCTTCACCCCCGGCCCCGACTTCGACGGCATGCTGGGCAAGGCCAACTTCGTCCCGGTATCAAGCCGCGCCGCACAGGCCGCTACCCTGAAGGCAGAGAAGAAGGGCGAGAAGACCGTGGACCTGGAGGCCGCGAAGAAGAAGGGCGAGACTGCCAAGGATGACAGCGGAGACAGCCAGGAGGGCAACGCCGGAGGCGACAACATGGGTTGAGCCGCGCGGCAAGCAAGGGGGCCGCACAGGCAAGCGCGCCTGGGGCGGCCTCCCAATTCCAACAGAAGTTCCATCTTATTATACTATTATCATTATGAACTACAACAGCGAGAACAACTATCCGAAGAGAATATCCTGGGTGTCCATCGTGAACGCCATCGTGCAGGCCGTCATCGCGGCACTCACCGCACTGGGCGTAAGCAGCTGCGCCAACCTGCTGTGAGCACGTCATGGAGAAGCCTGCACACCACACACACATCCCGTCATGATTACCCATTCATTCCCCCTGGACACCTGCGAGAGGCGAGTATGCAGCGAGCTTGCCCTGCTGACGCGGGTGGAGAGCGGCCGGCTGATGGCCTCGCCGCACTCGGTGAGATTCCTGGTCCTGCACTGCTCGGCCACACGCTGCGACCGCGACTATACCGTGCTGCAGATGGAGCGCGACCACAAGGAACGCGGATTCACAGGCATCGGCTACCACTTCTATGTGCGGCGCGACGGAACACTCACGCAACACCGCCTGCTGCTGGAGGTGGGCGCGCACGCCCGGCCATACAACCATTGCTCAATAGGCATCTGCTACGAAGGCGGACTGGACGGGCACGGCAAGCCCCGCGACACGCGCACCACAGCGCAGACAAGGCGGCTGGACACGCTGCTGGTGGA
>DCCS01000012.1 GCA_002316015.1 Prevotellaceae bacterium UBA1075 | reverse complement strand
AACTAATTTTGCTCACTTACATAATAGAATGCATGCACGCTTCTCTAACTCTACGTATTATTATGTACAGGAGTGGAGAACATATATGGGTGAGTGCCTATGTTCCCATAATCCACAGCACATGTTAATAACTATATGGAAAACTCCATGAGTTATCATTCATTTATCTACACTTTAAACAGTCTCCAAAAGCCCAGCGAAGATATTCACAAAACCCGCCCTTTTGTCAAACCCCAATCAACACAACATACAAAGTTATCAAGTGCGGATGAAGGGAATATTTATAAAATTATATTTTTCACCACTGGGTGTTGACAACATTTGTGCTCGTCATACATAGGATGAATAAACTCAGCATGTAACACATTCCTTAAAAGGGTTGAAAAAACTATTTTTAACTGTGGATAACCTAAGGGAAAAGTAGGGGGAAAAATACAGGTCTACCAGTATCAACATTATCAACGCCCTATCATCATCTACATCTTCTTTCTTTTAAGAAAATACAAAGAGGAATAAAAATAATATATGCGTGGATAGCAACTGGAAGTGGCAAGGGATATTGCTACAGTATGGTGAAGGGAAAGAGAAGAAGAGTGTTGTGGAAATGGGAACAAAGTTCAAAGGAAATGGAAATTACGTTTTTCCATTTCCTTATTAATCCGGACTTTTGCAGTCAGAAAAGTAAACCAAACCCCAAAAAAGGAGGAAATAATATATGGAAGACAGAACTTCACTGAACCGTCAATTGGCACAGATGCTCAAGGGCGGAGTAATCATGGACGTGACGACTCCCGAGCAGGCGCGCATAGCCGAGGCCGCTGGTGCCTGTGCCGTGATGGCACTGGAGCGCATCCCCGCTGACATACGCGCAGCGGGTGGCGTGAGCCGCATGAGTGACCCCAAGATGATAAAGGGAATCCAGCAGGCTGTGAGCATACCCGTGATGGCCAAGTGCCGCATAGGCCACTTTGCCGAGGCACAGATACTGCAGGCCATAGAGATTGACTATATAGACGAGAGCGAGGTGCTCAGTCCGGCCGATGACGTGTACCACATCGACAAGCGTCAGTTCCAGGTGCCCTTTGTGTGTGGAGCAAAAGACCTGGGCGAGGCTTTGCGCCGCATCAATGAGGGCGCCACCATGATTCGCACCAAGGGTGAGCCCGGCACGGGCGATGTGGTGCAGGCTGTGCGTCACATGCGTATGATGCAGAGCGAAATCCGCAGGCTCACCAGTTTGAGCGCAGATGAACTCTACGAGGCTGCCAAGCAACTGCGCGTCCCCTACGACCTGGTAGCGTATGTGCACGACAATGGCAAACTGCCTGTGGTGAACTTCGCAGCAGGTGGTGTGGCCACTCCCGCCGATGCCGCACTGATGATGCAGCTGGGTGCCGAGGGCGTGTTTGTGGGCAGCGGAATATTCAAGAGCGGCAACCCAGAGAAGCGCGCACAGGCCATCGTGAAGGCTGTGACCAACTATGAGAATCCCAAGATGCTGGCCGAACTGAGCGAGGACCTGGGCGAGGCCATGGTGGGCATCAACGAGCAGGAGATAGAACTGCTCATGGCGGAGCGCGGAAAATGAGGATAGCCATCATGGCTCTGCAGGGAGCCTTTGAAGAGCATCGCCAGGTGCTGGAGCGCATGGGCGAGGAGCCTTTCCTGGTGCGCAACATCCAGGACTGGCACCAGGAGAAGCGGGCACTCATCATTCCGGGCGGCGAGAGCACCACGATGACGCGCATCATGCACGACCTGGGCATGTGGGACGAGGTGCGGCAGGAAATCCTGGGCGGACTGCCTGTGCTGGGCACCTGTGCGGGACTCATCATGCTGGACCGCCTGCATCTGGACACCATGGACATCCTGGCCAAGCGCAATGCCTATGGCAGACAGTTGGGCAGTTTCCACACCGAGGGTGACTTCCAGGGCTTGGGAAGTGTGCCCATGACCTTCATACGGGCTCCATATATAGAAGAGGTGGGTGCTGGTGTGGAGGTGCTGGCCCGCGTGAACGGACACATAGTGGCGGCCAGGCAGGGAAACCAACTTGTGACCGCCTTCCATCCCGAACTGGACAGCGACACACGCATCCATCAGATGCTGTTGGAGATGGCAAGGTGAAAGTGAATATTGGTATAGCAATATGTGTGAAGCGGAAGAGTGCAAATGGTGCTCTTCCGTTTTATTTAGTCCTTGCGCGCTTGCCCAATCCGACTTTTCCCCCTAACTTAGCGGTTGATTTCTCAACCATATAGCATATACTTAATGAGCAAGGTAATAACAGAGAAGCCCCATATTTCGGAGAAAGACTGCTTCTATATGGTGGACCGCGACAAGGAGGCCTTCACCTATCCGCTGCACAAGCACGAGGCCATGGAGCTGAACTTCGTGGAGCACTGCGATGGGGCCAGGCGCATAGTGGGTGACTCCATCGAGGTGCTTGGCAAGTATGACCTGGTGCTGGTGGGCAGCGGACTCGAACATGCCTGGGACCAGTATGACTGCCAGAGCCATTCGATACATGAAATCACCATTCAGTTTCCCTCCGACCTCATGGGCGAGCAGTTCCTGGCCAGGAACCAGTTGAGCAGCCTGCGCGCCCTGTTCCACAATGCCAGGCGCGGCATTGCCTTTGAACTCAACACCATCATGGAACTGTATGGCAAGATAACGGCCATCACCCAGTCGCAGCCAGGATTTTATCGTATGCTCAAACTTCTGGAGATTCTCTATGAGCTGTCCCTGCAGGATAACTACCGTCTGCTGGCCAGCCGCTCCTTCTCCAACGTGAAGAACACGCCCGAGAGCATGCGTGTGCGCCATGTGGAGGAGTACATTGACCAGAACTACAAGCGTGAGATACGCCTGAAGACACTCGCCGACATAGCCGAGATGACTCCGGCGGCCTTCAGCCGCTACTTCCGCACCAAGACGGGCAAGACGGTCTCAGACTACATCATCGACATCCGCCTGGGGCATGCCGCACGCCAGTTGGTGGACAGCACCAGCAGCGTGGCCGACATCTGCTATGAGTGCGGGTTCAACAACATAAGCAACTTCAACCGCATCTTCAAGAAAAAGAAGGGCTGCTCACCCACCGCCTTTCGCGAGAACTATCACAAGAGGAAAATCATCGTGTGAATGATATTAGCATTCTTCTCGAAATCTATTATTTTCAGTTTGTAGAAATAATTCCCAAGAGCCTCTGAGCACTCTGCCCGAAGTCCTTTACAACGGGACTTGGGGCTTTTTTTGTGTACGAATGGTTCATTGTGGCTCATATAATAAAAATTAACACAATATATTATTTTATGTAAATCGGGGGGGGTAACTTTGTATCAAAGGTAGGTTTTGATTTCTAATCAGAAATGAAAATAATGAAGGGATGAATACATTGCTGTATGGAAATGGAATAAATATAGTAGCGGGTGCTCCAAGTTGGAACAACCTGTTGCGTGGTATCTTCACTAATAGCAATAATTATGATGGAGTTCCTCTTACAATGAACTATGATTCCTTGTTCCTATGTCAAAATAGAAATGAGTTAGAAGTAAAGAACCAAATATCCAGTAAATTAAAAGTTTATAAAGGATATTTGATTGAAAAGGTTTCTAATACGCCATTTGATGCGTATATGACAACCAACTATGATAGAACGCTTGAATTATATTTTGATACTCAAGCAGATGGTCCTTTGGCAAAAGAAAGAAGATTTAGCCTTTTTAGGAGAAGTTGTTGCATGAGAGCGAAAAAGACTTTGAGTGTATGGCATATTCATGGGGATGTGAAATTTCCCCAAAGCATTATGCTCGGTTTTGATCAATACTGCCGCTATCTGAGAAAGATAGAACTATATGTATTTGGAAAACTAAAGAATATTTCTGAAGTTTCTATGGAAGAAAGAATAAAAAACAGGAAAACTTCTATTACTTCATGGGTAGACTTATTTTTCTTATCTGATATTTATATAGTAGGATTTGGGCTTGATTATTCGGAAATAGATATATGGTGGCTGTTCTTCCATCGGGCTCGCCTGTTGAGAAAGGGAATAACTATAAAAAACAAAATTTTCTATTATGACCCTTGTGTTGATGCTTCAAAAAATAAAATGTTAAATACCTTAAATATATGTGTTAATGATGACGTGCAGAGAGAAAAAAGTAAAAGAGGAAAAGATTTTTGGGAGAAGTGGTACAATGATGTGTTTGATGCAATAGAAAATAAAATACAAAACTAAGTAATATGAAAAAGGTGATTTTTACATTGCTACTCTTGATTGTGGCAATTTTTGTTCCATGTTATGCCGGTTTACAAGGTACAATTGATTCTTTCCAATGTGAGAAAGAAGAAGCCAAAGACTATTTCTTTCTTGTAAAGTGCGAAGAGTGCAGACGGCTGATAAACGAGAGCGACTACGACAACGCCGAGCGCATACCTGCGACAGGAGACGAGACCGTGATGGTGGTAGACGGGCTTGACGACAGGCGGTCTTTCGGAATCAAAGCCCCGGACGGCTATGAGCTTTACGACGTGCGGGATGTGCTTGGTGTCAGTGTCCGTGAAATGTTCGACCATGACACGGGCGGATATGTCGGACACACGGGAAACATATATTACCTGTGCTCTGTTGGAGCCATTAAAAACATATATACATTTACATTAAAAAAACAAGCGGTGGGTATCTTAACTGCGGGCAAGGATGAAAAGAGACACATCTTGTATTATGATATGTCGGGAAGGCGTGTGAATAATTCAAGACGAGGAGGTATATATGTGATACACTATAGTGATGGAACTTATAAGAAAGTAATGGTAAAGTGAACTGTGCGCTTGCAATCCACCCTCTGGTTTCTTATAGAAAGTAGGGGGAAGTAAGTACACAATGTAGAATATTTATTTTTTTTAGTAAAATTATGAAGAAAAAATTTATTTTCATGCTGCTGTGTCTGTTGGCAAGCTGTGTGGTGTTTGTGTCATGTGGAAATGATGACGATGATGCTGATGACAAGGCTTGGCTCGTGGGAACCTGGAGCACCCGCCTCTACTTTGACGATGACTTTGACGATGACGATGACGATGACGATGACGATGACGATGATGGTGACGATGATGGTGACGACAATGAATTTGTGCTGAAAAAAGATGGAACCTGTTTGTGGATGGATGATTGTGAAGAACCAGGAAGATGGTCTTACAGTGACTCCAAGTTGACAATGAACTTCCAGGACTGGGGTGGGAAAAATCAGTTCGTGTTCCATGTGGGCGATAAGACCGCAGACTCATTCGCATATAAATGTATGTGGAGTTCTAATGAGCATGGTACGTGGTCAACAGACCGCTACCATGGAGTGGCGTATAGGAAATGATTTTAAGCGAAGTGATTATGCGATGAAGTCATCTCTCACACGCTTTCTGTACTCGTGGCTGTATGAGGGAAGTAGGGGAGGCAGTGTGATTCGTGTGTTTCATGTATTATGCGTATGGTGAGCAAGTTGAGTCGGGCATTGTCTTATGCCAGCCATGGAAATCACCCCAGCCACATAAACGCGCTGTACTATATAGAAACGCAGCACCATATAAAATAGGGCAAGTGAAGTGCCTCAGTCCTTCACGCGTATGATGGTGAGTCCGTCACGCAGGGGAAGGATGACCTTCTCTACCCGTGGGTCGGCGGCAACCAGGTCGTTGAAGGCTTGTATGTTCTGTGTCTGGCGGTCACTCTCGCGTGGGTGCTCCTCGAGCACATGGCCGTACCACAGCGTGTTGTCGGCCAGGATGAAGCCGCCCGGACGCATGAGTGGCAGTATCATATAGTAGTAGTCAACGTACTGGCGCTTGTCGGCGTCCATGAACACCAGGTCCCACTGGCCAGGCAGGGCAGGCACGATGTCCAGTGCGTCACCGATGTGCAGTTGTATCTGCTGGGCATGCGGGCTGCGGCAGAGCCATGAGCGTATGAAGTCCTCCATCTCGTCGAATATCTCGATGGTGTGCAACTCAGCCCCGGGCCGCAGCCCCTCGGCCATGCACAGGGTGCTGTAGCCGCTGAAGGTGCCCAGTTCGAGCACCCTCAGCGGCTTTATCATCTCCACCAGCATCTTGAGCAGGCGGCCCTGCAGGTGTCCGCTTGCCATCTGCCCATAGGAAAGGCGCAATTGTGTGTCACGCCACAGGGAATGGAGGAGTTCGCCCTCGGCATCTATATGGCGCAGGATGTATTCGTCAAGTTCCACGTGGGGAGGGTGTTTCTTTTTTACTTCTCCCTCTTGTTGGTGTCATCTATGAGTGCCTCGATGGCCAGGCGGTAACTGTCGAGTCCGAAGCCGCAGATGACCCCCAGGCATCCCGGACTGATGATGCTCTTGCGCCGGAACTCCTCGCGCTGGTGAACATTGCTGATGTGCACCTCCACGGTGGGGGTGGTCACACTCTTGATGGCGTCCAGGATGGCCACGCTGGTGTGGGTGTAGGCTCCCGCATTGAGCACGATGCCGTCGCGGTCGAAGCCCACCTCCTGTATCTTGTCGATAATCTCGCCTTCGAGGTTGCTCTGGTAGTAGTCTATGCGTACATTGGGGAACCGGCTGCGCAACTCCTTCAGATAGTCTTCCCAGGCGCGCTTTCCGTAGATTTCGGGCTCCCTGATGCCCAGAAGATTAAGGTTTGGCCCGTTGATAATTTGTATTCTCATAAATTCAGCATAATTTTGTTAAGGCAAAGTTAACGAAAATATGCGAGTGGATAAACAAAGTGGAAGTTTTTATTAGTCAGTATGGCACAGACGTACAAAAGAGGTTGTGTGAAGGGTGTGGTGGAGGAGCCCATCCTGAGAAAGTACATACAATATCTGCGCCTGGAGCGCTCTTACTCCAAGAACACCCTGGACGCTTATCGCAGGGACTTGAACAGGCTGATGGCGTATTATGCTGACGAGGGCATTGACTTCCGGCGTGTGACGGTGGAGCAGCTTGACCAGTTTGCGGGTGAGTTGCGCGAGGACGGGATACAGGCGCGCAGTGTGGCGCGCGTGTTGAGTGGAGTGCGCTCGTTCTATCACTTCCTCGCACTGGAGCGGGAAGTGGAGTCAGACCCCACCGAGTTGCTTGAGAGTCCGCGCATAGGGAAGCACCTTCCCGAAGTGCTCAGCGTGGAGGAGATAGACCGCATCACAAGCGTGATAGACCTTGGCAAGCCTGAGGGAATAAGGGACAGGGCCATCATCGAGGTGCTGTACGGCTGCGGACTGCGCATCAGCGAACTCTGCAGTCTGCGCATCAGCCAATTGTACCTGGAGGAAGGTTACCTGCGCGTCAGCGGGAAGGGAGGCAAGGAGAGGCTTGTGCCCATCGCGGACAAGGCTGTGGAGAGGTTGCGTGAGTGGCTGGCCACCAGGATGGGACATAAGGTAAGTCCCACTGACGAGGACTATGTGTTTGTCTCTCTCACCCGTGGGCGCCGCCTGAGCCGCATAAGCCTGTTTGTGTATATAAAGGCATATGCCCAGAAGGCGGGCATACGGAAGAGCATTAGCCCCCACACCTTCCGCCACAGTTTTGCCACACATCTGCTCGAGGGAGGCGCAAACCTTCGTGCCATACAGATGATGTTGGGGCACGAGGACATCTCCACCACGGAAATATACATGCATATAGACAAATCCCACCTTCGCCAGGAGATATTGGAGCATCACCCAAGAAACATACTCTATGAGGAGCGAAAATCAAGTATGAAAGGCAAAGAATAGCACAAAAACCACAAAAATAGGGAGGTGAGAATGTCCACCTCGCAAAATTGTAGTAACTTCGCGCCCGAATTGGACATTAGAGAGAAGCAATAGAATTTTATAAAGTCATGCAAACAAAACAAGTTCTTCTGATGGCATCGGCCTCCATGCTGATGCTGTCTTCATGCAGCAAGCTCGGTAAACTGGGCGCTGACAACTTTAATGTTACTCCCACTCCATTGGAGGCAGTCGGGGGTCAAGTTCCCGTGACTATCAACGGAACATTCCCCACCAAGTACATGAAGAAGAAGGCACAGGTGACAGTGACTCCCGTTCTGAAGTACGAAGGTGGCGAGGCTGTAGGCCAGAGCGCCACATTCCAGGGCGAGAAGGTAGAGGGCAACGGCACCACCATCCAGTACAAGGTGGGCGGCACCTACACCATGAAGGCCAACTTCGCATATGTTGACCCCATGATAAAGAGCGACCTCTATGCGCGCTTTGACGCGAAGAAGGGCAAGAAGACCGTGAAGATTCCCGAAGTGAAAATCGGTTATGGCGTGGTGGCGACAAGCCAGCTGTTGAGCCGGTGCGACATCACCGCCGCCACTGCCCCCGATGCCTACCAGCGCATCATAGCCGAGAAGCAGGAAGCCAACATCAAGTTCCTCATCAACCAGGCTGTCCTGCGTGCCAGCGAGCTGAAGAGCGTGAGCGTGAAAGACCTGGGCAAAATTCTGAGGGAAATCAATGACAACAGCGAGACACGTGCCCTGACCAACATCGAGGTAAGCGCGTATGCAAGCCCCGACGGCAAGTACAGCTTCAACGAGAAACTGGCCGAGAAGCGTCAGAACGTGAGCAGCGGCTACCTGAAGAAGGAACTGAAGAAGATTAAGATGGATGCCGACATTGACACCAAGTTCACCGCCGAGGACTGGGAAGGCTTCAAGGAACTGGTGGGCAAGAGCAACCTGCAGGACAAGGACGTTATCCTGCGTGTGCTTTCCATGTACAAGGATCCCGAGGAGCGCGAGCGCCAGATAAGCAACATGAGCGAGGTATATACCGACATCAAGCACAGCATCCTGCCCGAGTTGCGCCGCGCGCGCCTGATTGTGAACTATGAGATCATCGGACGCAGCGACGCGCAGATTGTGGAGCAGTTTGCGGCAGACCCCAGCAAGCTGAGCGTGGAGGAGATGATATACGGCGCCAACAAGCTGGTGAAGGACGACGCTACACGACAGAAGTGGAACGAGGCCATTGCCAAGCAGTATCCCAGCGACTACCGCGCCCTCAACAATATGGCACAGCAGGCCATAAGCAAGGGTGACATGGCTGCGGCTCAGAACTACCTCAAGCAGGCCGCCCAGGTGAGCAAGAACGCAAGCGAGGTGAACACCAACCTGGCTCTGATGGCACTCAAGGGCGGTGACGTGGCCAAGGCCGAGACTTATCTGGCACAGGGAAGCGGGTCCAACACCTTCAAGGAGGTGATGGGCAACCTCAACATCGCCAAGGGCAACTACACACAGGCTGCCTCTGACCTGGCAGGTGTGAACACCAACAGCGCCGCCCTTGCACAGATCCTGGCCAAGGACTACACGAGCGCAAAGAGCACACTGGCCAATATCAAGAACGCCGATGCCATCACCAGTTATCTGCAGGCTGTGCTTGCGGCACGCACTGATGACGCGAGCACGTTGGCAAGCAGCCTCCAGAGGGCTGTCCAGCAGGATGCCACTCTGGCCACACGTGCCGCCAACGACCTGGAGTTTGCCAAGTACGCAAGCGTAATCAAGAATATTGTGAAATAAGTTGAAGCAACTATTTTATATAGTTTCACTCCTCACCCTGCTCTGTTGCAGCGGCCATCCCGGACAAGTGAAAATCCGTGGACGGTTTGCTCACCTGGAGCAGGGTGAGTTCTTTATATACAGCACGCAGGGGGGCACAGCCACCCTCGACACCTTGCGCATACAGGATGGTGAGTTTTCCTACATGGCCAGTCTGGAGGCTCCCGCCATCATGCAAATACTGTACCCCAATTATTCCCAGTTGGCGCTGTTCGTCTCTCCGGGTGATGACATTGAGATTAAGGGAGACGCACAGCACCTCAACGCCGTGGAGGTGACAGGCACCGAGGACAACGAAATCTACACCAAATTCAGACGGGAGGCAGAAGGAAAGGCACACAAGGAGCAGCTTGCCCTGGTGCGCCAGTATGTCCTGGCGCATCCCACACTGGCCGTCAGCCGGTATCTGTTTGCGCAATATTATCTGCTCTCGGGCAGTTCACCTGGCAAGGAAGTGCGGGAGATATATGACAGCCTGTGCCGTGCCTGCCCCGAGGATATGGATTTGCTCAGGCTCTCTCATGCCGTGCGGGCGCATGGCATGCTCTCTCCCGGGTCTGTGTTGCCGGATTTCAGCCTGGCCGTGCATGCGGGACGGACGGCCGGCGGAGCCCGCCGCGACACCGTACGCAGCCGCGACTATCGGGGAAAATATCTGCTCATGGTCTTCTGGGCCGGCTGGAAGAGCGGGTCCCAGAGCGCGCTCTACAGGTCAAGGCGACTTAGGAGGGAAATGCAGGGGAAGGGTCGCACGCTGAACATCGTCAGTTATTCGCTGGACACAGATGCCGCTTACCTGCGTGACCTTGAGAGGCGCGACAGCGTGGATTTCCCCTCCTATTGTGACTACAAGGCATTTTCGGGCGACCTTGTTTCCTGGTGGAATATCCGTAACCTTCCCTATTTCGTACTTGTCGATACCACCCACCACATCATGGCGTCCGGGTCCGACTGGACTCGCGACATTGAGCCAAAAGCCAAGTCGTTATGCTTGTAAAGGTGTCCGGGGCCAGCATGCAGGGGCTTCAGGCCACGGCGGTCACTATCGAGGTGAATGCCACACGGGGCGTGAGGTTTGTCCTCGTGGGCTTGCCCGACAATGCGGTAAAGGAAAGTCATGAGCGCATACTGGCAGCCATAGAGAACAGCGGTTACACATTTCCCACACGGCAGATAACCATCAACCTCTCTCCGGCGGACATCCGCAAGGAGGGGTCTGGCTATGACTTGCCCATGGCCATAGGCATCCTGGCCACCGAGGACAAGGTGAACACCAGCCAGTTGGGAAAGTACATGATGGTGGGCGAACTGAGTCTGGACGGCTCCCTGGTGCCCATACGCGGTGCCTTGCCCGTGGCCATAAAGGCACGTGAGATGGGGTTCGAGGGTCTCTTTGTGCCCGAAGGCAATATACGTGAGGCCGCTGTGGTCAACAGGATAAAGGTCTATGGCGCAAGGCACATCACCCAGGTGGTCAACCACCTCAACGGCACCGCGCTCCTCGAGCCCACGGTTCTCGACACACGGGGAGAGTTCTATGCCCGCCAGGGTGAGTTTGACTATGACTTTGCCGATGTCAAGGGGCAGGAGCATGTCAAGCGTGCCATGGAGGTGGCTGCAGCGGGCGGCCACAATATAATAATGATAGGGCCTCCTGGAAGTGGCAAGAGCATGCTGGCAAAGCGTATGCCCAGCATCCTGCCGCCGCTCAGCCTGCAGGAGAGCCTCGAGACCACACAGGTACATTCCGTGGCGGGAACCTTGCCGGCCGGATGCTCGCTCATGGCACAGCGTCCGTTCCGTGCTCCCCACCACACCATCTCGCAGGTGGCTTTGGTGGGCGGGGGGGTCAACCCCCAGCCGGGAGAGATATCACTGGCTCACAACGGAATACTCTTCTGTGACGAGTTGCCAGAGTTCCAGCGTTCCGTGCTGGAGGTGCTGCGCCAGCCGCTCGAGGATAGAGTCATCAACGTGTCACGCGCCAAGTACAGCGTCACCTTCCCGTGCTCGTTCATGTTTGTGGCCTCGATGAATCCCTGTCCGTGCGGCTATTACAACCATCCCCGCAAGACATGCTGTTGCACCCCTGGTCAGATAGTGCGTTATCTCAACAAGATATCTGGCCCCTTGCTGGACAGGATAGACCTGCAGATAGAGATTACACCCCTCTCCTTCGAGGAGATGAGCCGCACGGCGCCTGGTGAGACCAGTGCCGTGATACGCGAGCGCGTGATACGTGCACGCAAGATACAGGAGGAGCGGTTTGCCCAGGAACCGGGCATTCACTGCAATGCCCAGATGAACAGCCGTCTGATGCACCGGTATGCCCAGCCCGACGAGGCTGGCATGGCACTCTTGCGCGAAGCCATGAACCGACTGCAACTCTCGGCCCGTGCCTACGACCGCATTCTCAGGGTAAGCCGTACCATAGCCGACCTGGCCGGATGTGAGACCATCCAGCCCGAGCATCTGGCCGAGGCGATAGGCTACCGCAATCTTGACCGTGGCAACTGGGGGGAATGACCACCAGTGTGCGTCTTCGCCAAAGCAGGAGTCGCCGGTGGCCGCCAGCCCAACAGAAAACAACGACAATCAACATAAAACGACAATATGAAAAGGGTAGTCCTGTGTGGTGTGTTGTCACTGGCAGCCACCGTCATGTCGCAGGCACAGCAGAGTGTGCCAGTGTATCTCGACAGCAGCAGGTCTGTGGAGGAGCGTGTCGAGGACGCTCTCTCGCGCATGACCTTGCAAGAGAAAATCCGTGTGATTCACGCCCAGAGCAAGTTCTCATCGGCCGGTGTGCCGCGTCTTGGCTTTCCCGACTTCTGGACAGACGACGGCCCTCATGGCGTGCGTCCCGATGTGCTTTGGGACGAGTGGGAGCAGGCAGGGCAGACCAATGACTCCTGTGTGGCCTTTCCCGCGCTCACCTGTCTGGCCGCTACTTGGAATCCCCACATGGCGCGAGCCTATGGCGAGGCTCTGGGCGAGGAGGCACTCTACCGGGGCAAGGATATGATACTGGGCCCTGGAGTGAATATCTTCCGCACTCCGCTCAACGGGCGGAACTTCGAGTACATGGGCGAAGACCCCTTCCTGGCCTCCACCATGGTAGTCCCCTACATACAGGGACTGCAGTCGCGGGGCGTTTCGGCCTGTGTCAAGCACTACTGCCTCAATAATGACGAGGAGTACCGCCACCAGGTGAATGTCATCGTGAGCGACCGCGCGCTGCACGAGATATACTTGCCAGCCTTCAAGGCCGCCATCCGGCAGGGCAAGGCGTGGGCCATCATGGGAGCCTACAACCTGTACCGTAACGAGCACAACTGCCACAACCAGTGGACACTCAACCGGATACTGAAGCACGACTGGCAGTTTGACGGCGTGGTGGTAAGCGACTGGGGAGGCACACACGATACCGACCAGGCCGTGAAGAACGGGCTCGACATGGAGTTCGGCTCATGGACAAACGGCCTTACCATGGGAGCCAGCAATGCCTATGACAACTACTTCCTGGCCCTTCCTTATATAAAGGGAATCCAGCAGGGCAAGTACGGAACGGGGGAACTGGACGACAAGGTGCGCCGTGTCCTGCGCCTGTTCTACCGCACCACCATGAATCCCCGCCGCCCGCACGGCTTCCTCTGCTCCGAGGCACATTACGAGGCAGCGCGGCGCATTGCCCAGGAGGGCATTGTGCTCTTGCAGAACAAGGGCGGTGTGTTGCCCATCGACATTGCCGTCGCCCGTCGCGTACTGGTGGTGGGCGAGAACGCCATCAAGATGATGACCGTGGGCGGAGGCAGCTCGTCGCTCAAGGTGCAGCATGAGATATCGCCCCTGCAGGGGTTGAGAAGCCGCCTTGCAAGGCAGAACATCCAGGTGGATTTCGCGCGTGGATATGTGGGTGACGTGACGGGAAGTTACAATGGAGTGACCACCGGGCAGGATCTCGCTGACAAGCGCACGCCCGACGAACTGATAGCCGAGGCGGTGGCCAAGGCCAGGGAGGCCGACTATGTGGTGATGTTCGGCGGACTCAACAAGAGCGACTTCCAGGACTGTGAGGGACATGACCGCAAGTCCTACGGGCTTCCCTACGGGCAGGACCAGCTCATCGAGGCACTGGCCAAGGCCAACAAGAACCTGGTGTATGTCAACATCTCGGGCAATCCTGTGGCCATGCCCTGGCATGCACGGGTGCCCGCCATCGTGCAGGGATGGTTCATCGGGTCAGAGGCAGGCACCGCCCTGGCCTCGGTGCTCGTGGGCGACACAAGCCCCAGCGGCAAGTTGCCCTACACCTGGGTGTCCTCGCTTGACGAGGTGGGCGCGCATGCGCTGGACACATATCCAGGCACATGGCGCAAGGAAGGCGGTGCCAAGGTCAGCGGGAACATCATCGACGAGGAGTACAAGGAAGGCATCTATGTGGGTTACCGCTGGGCCGACAAGGAGAACACGCATCCGCTCTTTGCCTTCGGGCATGGCTTGAGTTACACCACATTCGCCCTCACCGGCCTGCGTGCCAGCCGTAAGGAGATGTCCGCCGGCGACACCATCGCCTTCACAGTACGCGTGCACAACACGGGCAGGCGTGCGGGCAGCGAGACGGTGCAGCTCTACATCCGCGACATAAAGGCCAGTGTGGATCGTCCCTACAAGGAACTCAAGGGATTCCAGAAGGTGAGCCTCAAGCCCGGCGAGAGTCGTGACGTGACCATAACCATCGACAGCCAGGCACTCAGTTACTATGACGAGGCCACCTCGTCCTGGAAGGCCGAGCCCGGAAAGTTCGAGGCGCTGGTGGGCAATGCTTCCGACAACCTGCGCCTCAGAACGTCCTTCGACCTCAAGTGAGTGGCCCGCCACATCCTGGCGTGTCCCACATCCGCTGTGTGGGGCAGCCGGGATGTGGCGGGCGTGCCTGGGGAACAGGGTGTCGTTGCCTGCCAGACAGAGGGCAAAAGAGCAAATTCGCACAGGGAGAGGCCGGGTGGAATGTGTCTGCCTGTGCTTTCCTGCTATCAGAACAACTAACCAACAAACTGAAAAAGATGAAGAGAAAAGCGTTGATGGCGGCAGCCGTGCTGTGCTCTGTGGGCGCATGGGCACAAAAGAGCGTTACCGAGGAGAAGTTCGCCCCGTTCTACACTACCGACCAGGCTCCCCGTATGGAGAATGTCATTCCCGCGCCTCCCTCGCTTACCGACGCGCGCTTCTTTGACGACTGGACACAGTATCAGTGGGGCAAGTCGGTTCGCGGGACCGAGCGGGGCAGGCAGGCCATTGCCGATGCCGACCTTTGTGCAAAGTACTTCCTGGAGCGTTTTGGGGCGGTGATGGGGCGCGACATGACCCCCGACACCTACCCCGAACTCTTCCGGCTGATATCACGCCTGCACCTCACCGAGCAGCAGGCCGGTGCCAGTGCAAAGAAGTACTTCCACCGTGTGCGTCCCTATCAGCAGTTCCAGGAGCCCACCAGCGTGCCGCAATACGAGAGCAAGACGGACTTTACCAGTTATCCCTCGGGGCACACCCATGTGTCGTGGCTGGTGGGGCTTACCCTCACAGCCATCGACCCTGCCCACACCGAGCAGATAATGAAGGTGGCCTATGAGTTGGGGCAGAGCCGTGTCATCGTGGGGTTTCACTACCAGAGCGATGTGGACATGGGACGCGTGATGGGCAGCGTGACTTTCGCGCGCCTGTGGGCCGACGAGTCATTCCAGAAGATGTTTGACAAGGCGCGCCGTGAGTTTTCCAGGAACGGCAAGGCCCGGTGATGTCCTCGCCGGGACAGTCCTTCCCGTGTGTGAGAAACCTTTCTCCCTTTTGGGGGATGGGTTGGCATGGCGGTGTGCAAGGACAGTCCTGTGGTGTGGCGGACAAAACGTGAAGTGCCCCCGGGCAGCATGGGGTTTGTGAGTCCATGTCTGCCCAGGGGCACTTCACTTGTTTTTCCGGCTGTCCGGGGTCTGTGGATTTTCCTGTGCGCGCGATGCGCCGCCTTTTCACAGCACGCAACTCTCCAGCAGCTTGCACTGCCTGTCCGGTATCAGCGTCACCTGTCCCATGCACGCGGGCACCACCAGGGACTCTCCGCTGTGCAGGAAAATCCCCTGGCCCATGGGGCTCAGCAGGCAGCATTGCCCGCTCACGCACATATACACATGGAAGGTGTCCTCGCCCGTGTAGTCCCTCACGAAGGTGCTTGACAACTTCAGTTCCGAGGTCTTGAAGTACGGACAGTCCACCAGCGGCACCAGTGAGTCGCGCTGCTCGGTGTAGTGCACCTTGGGGTCTTGTGTGATGTCCTGGAAGTTGATGGCATCCCGCGCCAGTTCGGTGTGCAGTTCGCGCAGGTTCCCATTGCGGTCGCGCCGCATGTAGTCATAGATGCGGTAGGTGACGTCGCTCGTCTGCTGTATCTCGGCAATCACCATTCCCGCGCCTATCCCGTGCACGCGTCCTGCCGGGATGTAAAAGCAGTCCCCCTCGGCCACGCTTGCCTTGCACAGGTCTTGCTCGATGCTTCCGTCGGCTACCCTGGCGGCATAGTCCCTGATGTCCATTTGCCTGCAGAATCCGGCGATGAGCCTGCTGCCCCGGTCTGCGTCCACCACATACCACATCTCGTTCTTGCCCATCTTCCCGTGGCGCCTGGCGCTGAGCTCGTCATTGGGGTGCACCTGGATGGAGAGGTCCTGGCGCGCGTCGATAAACTTGATGAGCAGGGGGAAGGCGTTGCCGAACTTCTTGCTGTTGGCCTGGCCCAGAAAGTCCGCCCCATACCGCTCCACCACCTGTGGCAGGGTGAGTCCCTTGTCCTCGCCGTCCAGCACGACCGACTCCGACCCCTTGACGGCCGACACTACCCAGGTCTCCGAGCCCCACAGCGTGGGCTTGTAGATAGGGTTGAATTTCAGAATTTCCATTTCGAGTAACTTGTAGGATTATAACAATATGGTCATTTTCATTCGTGTGGCCTCGCGTGGGCGTTGTCTTTCCGGCGCTTTTTCATCAGGATCCCAGGGGCTGCGGTGTCGCTCACTTCATGTGTCTGACCATGTACACCACCCGTGCCAGGCGTATCTCCTCCTCGCTGTACACGTCCCCGTACTCGTTCAGCACCTTGTCCAGGTTGGCAGCGCCATACTCGTCAAAGCAGTCCGAGAGTTCGCTCATGTCCTCGTTGCCTATCACCTCGTCGGTGAAGTAGGTGATTTCCACCTTGCGTCCCTGCCGCACCATTTCCTCCAGGCTGTCCAGCACGTTGGTGAAGGGGATTCCTGCCGTCTCGGCGTATTCGTCAAGGTCTATCTTCCTGTCAATGGCGCGTATGAGTTTGATGAACTGCTGCGCGTGTCCCGAGGCGGTGCCTGCCTTTGTGGCGGCGCGTCCGGTGGTGCCGGTCATGCTGATGATGTCTTCCTCGGTGTTGTTGGGGTCGGGTGCGGGGGTTTCCTCGTCCTCTTCGTTGATGACAAACGATGTGGGCTTCTTGTGGAATTTCTTTCCCTCGGCGCTGAGCACAAGCGCGTCGTTGCGTGTTGACTTCTCCTTCAGGTAGCCTTTCTCGTAGGCTGCGTCGATGATCGTGGCCCAGTAGTCCTCGTCGTGGCTGTCCCCGATGCCGAATGACTCCAGTTCGTCGAGTCCCAGCTCGCTTGTCTCGCTGGTCACCTTGCCGGTGAGGTATTCTATAAGGGTCTGTCGGGATATGGGTGTCTGTGCCTCAAGCATGGCAGTAGCCAGTTTCTGTAATGACTCCTTAGCTTCCATCGTTATCTCACAATCTTCTCTGTTCGGGGTGCAAATATAGTACAATAATCAGTTGCTGCAAAGTGTTTCACAGAAATTAGCAGATGTAATCCTCCCCGCGTTTCCCCGTGTGTGCCGTGTGTCGGGGAGTCGTGCCGTGTGAGCCGGTTCCCCCTCCTGTTGTGTATATGCGTGTCCTGCGGGTCGGGGTGAGTGGTGCGGTGCTGCTCAGATGTAGTACTCCACCAGGTCAATGAGTCCCGTGCGCAGGGCGTACTTGGTGGCCTCGTGCGCGTTGTTGACCCCCAGTTTCCTGAAGATGTTCTTCTTGTGCGTCCTTATCGTGTATTCGCTGTTGTATCTCATGGCCGCTATCTCTTTCACGCTGTGTCCCAGTGCGATGAGGCGCAGTATCTCCCGCTCGGTCTGTGTGAGCGTTCCGCTCTGCCGCAGTGTGAGCGACTCCATCAGGGCCTTTACCGTGGCGGCCTTGGCAGAGTCGCGCTCCTCGAGGTCCACCAGTACCAGCGCGTTGGGAAAACGGTGAATGAGTGTGGCCAGTTCGGCGTGGTCGGCCGCCTGGTAGATGTCCTGAACCAGGTCGAGGGACAGCAGCGCGGGCATCAGGCTGCGCCGCAGTTCATCGGGAAGCGGGGTCAGGATTACGGTCTTGCGTTTCATGTGTGTGGCTTCACTTGTTTGCTTCCCCCGGCTGAGGGTGATGCGGGTAGGGGGGCAGGGCCGGGGCTACGGGTCTGGGAGCTGTCCTCCCCTTCCCTGGGGAGCGAGGGGGTGGGGGCGGCAATGGTCTCATCCCCCTTGGGGAGGCCGGGAGGTTGCTTGCTTGAGGCCGGGAGGGGGGCTTGCTCCGGGTGGCTATGGAGCCACCACATCGGCGTTCACGGTGCCTCCGGTCTTGGTGTAGGTGCCGTCTACCTTGATGCCCCGGGCCTTCTTTCCCGTTTTGATTACGGTGGTTGTGCCTCCCGTCACGGTGAGGTTCTTCTCCACCTTGATGCCCATGCAGCGGTGCGGGTCGTCGGCGTCCTTGGCAGCGGTGCAGCGTGCCCCGTTGGCCTCGATGTAGATGTTGGTCGCTCCGTCCTCGTCGCCGATGGTCATGTTGCCGTCAGTCTGTATGCCGCGCGACCCGTTGCCGTTGGCCTTGATGTTGATGTTCCCGCCCGAGATGGTCACGTCGCCCTCGTCGTTCTTGATGCCCTCGCAGTCCTCGTGGGCTATGACGGCGTTGATGGTGCCCCCCTTGATGAATATCTTCCCGTTTTCTTCCTTGCCGGGGTCGGGGGTCAGTTTGTCGTCGAGCAGCATGGTCTCCACCTGTATGCCGTCGCCGGCCGTGTTCTCGTCGATGGTGATGGTGCCCCCGCTCATGTGCAGGTACTGCCCCACATGGATGGCGTCGCCTGCGGCCTTGCGTATGACGATGTTGCCGGTGGACTTCTTCAGTTGCAGGTATTCCTTGGAGTCGATGGCGTGGCGGGTGTTGCCGCTTACAGTGAGCGTGCCCCCGCCCTCTATCTCCATGTGGCCCTTGCAGTACAGGGCGCCCTTGTGCTGTCCTCCCGCCGCGTCGGCGATGGTGTTTTGCGTGCCGTCGGCCAGGATGAGGCCCACGCGCTTGCCGCACTGTATGTTGATGGCGGCTCCCCGTGTGGAGGTGAGGTCAAGGCCGTTGAGTGTGAACTTGCACTTCAGTGGCCCCGTGTAGGTGAGCGAGCCGTTGCTGCTCTGTCCCTGCAGCACGGTCTCGAGTTCCTGCAGCACGTTGGTGCTCACGATGCTCACGTCGGCCCCGTCCGCCGTCCAGGTCACTCCGGGGGCGTGTCCGGTGTCCACGGTGGCCTGGTTGCCCTGGTAGTTGACCGTGATTACGTGCACCATGGTGATGCTGTCGATGCTGGCTGTGCTGTACTGCTTTCCTGCGGCGGTGAGGATGGCCCCGCCCTCCGAGTAGGAAATGTCCTGCAGGGCGACACGCGTGTTGTCCCCTCCCTGCCAGATGCGCATGTACTGTTGTGCTCCCGCACCCATGGCCCCAGCCAGGCATAGTGCGGACAGGATGGTCCTTTTCATCATATGTCTCCTTGTGTCGTGGTGCCTTGTCGGCGTGTTGTCACTTGCTGACCTTGATGGTCTGCTGGCCCATGTTGACGATATAGACGCCCCTGGGGAGCGTGTCCAGGCTGATGCGCGCCCCCTTCTCCACCTTTGCCATCTGCACCAGCGCGCCGCTGGCGTTGTAGATGTGCAGCATGCCGTTGCCGCTCACCGTGAGCGTGCCGTCCCTGTAGGCGAGGTCCTTCTCCTGTGTGGGCAGGGCCTCGATGGCTGTGGCTGTGGCGGTGAAGGACATCTTCTGCAGTTCGGCCAGCGGGTAGGTGAAGGTCTGCTTGTCCGTGGTGGTCACCACGGCGTTGCCGTTGCCGAAGGTGATTTTCTGGATTGTGGGCAGCGAGATGCTTTGCTCTGCGCCCGTGCATGTCACCGTGAGGTAGTTGTAGTTGTCCGCTGCCACGGGGGTCGCGCCGAGCAGTGCGGCGGCGGCCAGTATGAATGCCTTTTTCATCGTTGTGCTTTTTTTTGTTGGTCGGATATGTTCTTTGTCGTTCTTTTTCTTGCTTCGGGCATCGCGGGGGCGCGTGCTCAGAACTCAAACTGGTAGCCTATGCTGGCCGCGTGTATGCGCTCGTGCATCCTCTGGTGGCTGTCCTCCTCGTCGTGGATGTTGGCTGTGAGGATGTAGGCCAGCCCCACGCTGTGCCGCTTGTTTATCTTGTAGTCGCACCCGATGGCCGCGCGCGCCTTCTCCAGGTTGAGTTTCTGTCCGCTGTTCAGGCTGTTGTATGTCTCCACGAAGATGTACGGGCTCCAGGGGAGACGCTTCTTGTCCACCTCCAGCTTGAGCCTGCTCCGCAGCACATGGTCGTTCTCGGCCGGCTTGGTGCGCTCCACGGCCTCGGGGTCTTCCCATTCGTATTCCTTGAAGTTTCCCTCTCCGTCCTTGATGGTCTCGCAGCGGTACTTGGTGCGCGTGTAGTCTGTCGGCATGCGGTGGGTATACTGGTAGCGCTCCCTGAGCGAGACGCGCAGCCACCCTGCCAGCTTCACCGTGCCTGTGGCCTCGAGGCTCAGGCGGTGGCGTGGAGTCCAGAATGTCTCGTCGATGTTGTATCCGTCATACATCCCGTCGTCCTTGTCATAGTGCGGCTTGTTGGTCTCGGGCCGCTTGCGGTACTGGAAGCAGTAGGCGCCCTTCACCCTTAGGTACTTGACGGGCTTGTATGTGGCGTTGGCCCCGATGGACCACCGCATCTCCCTCTGTGTGCGCATCTCGGTCTCGAGCCCCACTTTCCACTGTCTGTTCACGGACTTCTGGATGCCTATCTCAGTCCACAGCGCGCCCTCGTCTCTGCCCTCGGCCAGGGAGGGGAGTGGGATGAGCACTGTCAGTGACAGGAGCAGCATGGTCTTTCTCATGGGCGTACTGTGCTTTTGTGATGTCCTCTTGTAAGTTTTGTGATGTCCTCTTATATTATATATAATGTGTATGCCGGTGTTCCTTGTCCTACTGCGGCATGCGTGATATCTGCTCGATGCTGTTTCCCCGGTCTTTCGGCTCGTCGTAGTAGATGCGTATCAGGCAGCAGTCCTTCAGGAAGTCGATGGTGCCCACCTCCACTTTCAGGATCTTCAGTCCCGTGCGCTTCTCCAGGTCGGCCTTCAGCTCGTCGCGCCTGTCGGGCGCGATGAGCGCCACGTTGTCGTACTTGATGTACTTGCTGCAGTTGCTGCTCACGAGTTTGCTGCTCTCAAACAGGTAGGCCAGCAGGATGAATATCAGGTTGGCAAAGACTATCGTCACCAGTCCGATGCCCGACCAGTAGTCGTTCTTGGGGTGGTACTCGGCGCGCCCCATGGCGTTGACCACGCTCACGGCCACCAGCATGAACAGGTAGGTCATCTCCCTGATGGGCACGGCCTCGGTGCGGTAGCGTATGATCCCGAAGATGGCGAAGAGGCTCAGGGCCGCCCCCGTGTTCATCACGTCGCCCTCCATCAGCGTCACCAGCATGAAGATGCTTATGGACATGATGATGAACACGAACATGTAGTCGCGGCGGTTGCTCTTGGGGAAGTAGAAGTAGCGTGCGATGACGGCCACCACCGCGAAGTTGATGATGAAGCGGATGACGAGCGAGACCAGTTGCTTGGGGTCGAAGAACGTTATCCCTATCAGCTCGGCCGTGCGGTTGTTGAGTTCGTAGAAGATGTCCATTTTTGTCTTGTAAGTAGTTTGTCTGCTTGTTGCTCAGGTAGCCCGTGCCGCGTGCCCGGGGCGTGCGGCGGCGGCGAGGAGGCATGTGCCCGAGAGCCGGCTCAGGGTGGTCATCCTGGGCTTGAACAGGTTGTGCTTGAGCGTGCTGTTGGTCATCACGCTCCCTATGCAGTACTTGCTGAAGCCCGAGGGCTTGATGCGCAGCCTCCTGAGGATGTCCAGCACGGGGCTGTAGGTGTTCCCGTCGCGCTTGAGCTCGATGATGACCAGGTCGCCCGTCTGCGCGTCCATGCCCGTCTCCTCGTTGTGGAACTGCACGTCGAAGTCGATGGTGAGCCTCTCCGTCTTGTCCTTGTTGACCAGGGTGGCGCGCATGAACCGGTTGCGCACCGTGGGGCGCATGTCGCCGAGCCCCCTGTGCACGAGCCCCTGCAGGAACTCCTCGTTGCCCCCGCCGGCCTCTATCCGCTGGCCGGGCACCTCCACGCGCTTCTTCTTGGTGCGCCCGTGGTTGTTCTTGGTCTTCACCTCCAGGAAGGTGGTGCCGCTGTCCACGTACGTCCTCACGCGCACCTTCTGCCTGGGGGCGTGCCCGTTGTGGTGCTCCAGGTAGAAGAGGTGGTCGGGCGTGTCCCAGTAGGTGGTCATGTAGCTGGCCACCATGCTGCCCCCTATGCACTGGGCATAGTACTTGCCCTGGGCCAGGCGCAGCAGCTCGAGCAGTTTCGCCTTGCTGGTCACAAACTTGGTGTCCGTCCTGTTCATCAGTCGGATGCCTGACATCTGCTCCAGGGTGATGGGGCTCAGTCTGCCCAGCAGTTCGTGTATCCTTTTGTCGCTGTCCATGGGGAAAGGGCGCTACTGTATCACAAATGTACACATAAAAAACCGCATTTGTGCTCCCCGCCCTTGTTTTTTTGCATGGAATGACCTACTTTTGCTCACAATTAGCAGTTCGCATACGCGACATCATTTAAAACCTACCTGTTTATGATAGATGTAAAAGAGACTTTGGCACAGGCCCGCGAGCGCATGGAGGAGGCCGTGATGTACCTTGAGGATTCGCTGGCGCACATACGCGCCGGCAAGGCGAACGTACAGATCCTGGACGGCATCAGGGTGGACAGTTACGGGAGCATGGTCCCCCTCAACAACGTGGCGGCCATCAACACCCCCGACGCGCGCACCATCGCCATCAAGCCCTGGGACAAGAGCATGTTCCGCATTATCGAGAAGGCCATCCTGGACAGCGACCTGGGCATCACCCCGGACAACAACGGCGAGATCATCAGGCTGGCCATCCCGCCCCTGACCGAGGAGAGGCGCAAGATGCTGGCCAAGCAGTGCGGCAAGGAGGAGGAGCAGGCCAAGATAAGCGTGCGCAACGCCCGCCGCGACACCATCGACCGCCTGAAGAAGGGTGTCAAGGAGGGGCTGGCCGAGGACGCCGAGAAGGACGCCGAGGCACAGCTGCAGAAGATACACGACAAGTACATCCGGCTCATCGACGAGCTGCTTGCCGCCAAGACCAAGGAGATAATGACCGTCTGAGGCTGGTGGCCGTGGAGGGGCTCGTGACGAGGAACACTGGGAGCTGGTACGCGGTCCTTACGGACAGCGGCCAGACCTTTGAGTGCAAGGTGAGGGGCAACTTCCGCCTCAGGGGCATACGCAGCACCAACCCCGTGGCGGTGGGCGACCGCGTGACCATCACGCCGGGGGCCGACGGGGCCACGGCACTCATCACCGGGATAGCCGACCGCCGCAACTACATCATACGCCGCGCCTCCAACCTCTCCAAGCAGAGCCACATCATCGCGGCCAACATCGACCAGGCCGCCCTGCTCGTGACCCTCTCGCACCCCCAGGTGAGCACCACCTTCATCGACCGCTTCCTGGCCGGCGCCGAGGCTTACCGCGTGCCCGTGCTGCTGCTCTTCAACAAGGTGGACCTGTACTCGCCCGACGAGCTCCTCCGCATGCGGGACCTGTGCGGACTCTATTCCTCGCTGGGCTACACCTGCCTGCCGCTCAGCGCCAGGCAGGGCACGGGGCTCGACGGGGTGCGCTCGCGCCTGCGGGGCCAGACCACGCTGCTCAGCGGCAACAGCGGGGTGGGCAAGAGCACGCTGCTCAACGCGCTGCTGCCCGGCGCGCGGGCACGCACGGCCCAGGTGAGCGCGGCACACCACACGGGCACGCACACCACCACCTTCTCCCAGATGTTCTTCCTGCCGCAGGGAGGCGCGCTCATCGACACGCCGGGCATCAAGGGCTTCGGCACCTTCGACATGGAGCGTGCCGAGGTGGCCCATTACTTCCGCGAGATATTCCGGGCGGGGCGGGACTGCCGCTTCGCCGACTGCACCCACACCCACGAGCCGGGTTGCGCCGTGCTCCAGGCCGTGGACGGGGGGCGCATAGCGCGGAGCCGCTATACCAGTTACCTGTCCATGCTCGGGGACAAGGACGAGGACCGCTACCGCAAGCCCTTCTGAGTGCCGCCGGGCACCGGCTTCCCCGCCTTCCCTTTCTTGTGACATCCGTGTGACACCCGCCCACGGGTGATTGTCCGCATTTCGCGGGACAATGAAAAAAATCCCCATTCCTGTTTGTCTTATCGTGGAATTGTGTAAATTTGCCTGTGAAAGCCTGGTTTTCACCCAAGACTTTCGGTGGCAAGGCGTTGCCACACCCATACGAACGATATACGTTAACTTATTAAAACTTCAAAAAACATGAGAAAAACTACTTTATTACCGACCCTCAGGGTCTTCATGTTGCTGCTCGTCGCGCTTGTCGCAGGCGGAGGAAAGGCGTTGGCCGAGGAGACGCTCTACAAAACGCTCACCTTTTCAGCGGAAACCAACGGGGAAAAAATCAGCGCGTACAACAAAACCTGGACAGCCACCATTGACGGGTTCACCTGGGACATCGCGAACTTCAACAATAACAACAATGGTTGGAATTACATCAAGTGCGGCAGTAAAAAGTTTGCTTCTGTTGCCAATATCACGAACAAGACACTGTTTGACAAGCCTGTGTCCAAGGTTGTGGTCACTATCGACAAGGTGACAGCCGCTTATGTAAATTCTGTGAAGTTGACCACTCATGCAGGAGATGCCTCGAGTGCAGCAATCGATACGATTGAAGCGAAAACCATCGAGGCGGGCGCTATGACATTCAATGTGGCAGACCCGAATGCGGCCAATGTGTACCAACTTGTCTTTGACTGTAAACAGGCCAAGTCCAATGGCATAGTCCAGGTCTCCAAGGTAGAGTACTACACCGGCGGCACAGGCACCGGTGAGGTGGAGAATGCTGCCAAGGCTCCCTCGCTGACCGCCTCGTGCGAGTTTGAGGGGGACAGCCACGAGGTGACCATCACCAACAACGAGCAGGGCGCCACAGTCTATTACACCACCGACGGCAGCGAGCCCACCACCGCCAGCGAGTCCTTCACCGGTGAGAGCAAGACCCTCACCCTCACCACAACCACCACCGTCAAGGCCATGGCCGCCATCAAGGGCAAGGACAACAGCCGCACCGTGACGGCCACCTACACCAAGGCCGCTCCTGCCGCCACCTATGAGAACATCGCCGCCTTTATCGCCGCAGCACCCGATAAGAAGGCCAAGCTCAAGCTCACCAACGCGCTGGTGTATGGCAACAAGGACAACAGGAGCATCTTCCTGCATGACGGCACGGCCATGATACAGCTCTATGACGGGAAAAATGGTCTGCCCGCTGCCATCAAGTACGGCACCCGCGTGACGGCCACAGTGGAGGGCACCTACAAGCTCTACTACGGTCAGGACGAGGTGGATACTGCTGTGGTGCTGGGTGAACCGGTCATCACCGAGGTTGCCACACCCTATGAGGGCCAGGAGGTGACCGCCGCCGAGGTCAACGATGGCATGGTGGGCCAGCAGGTGACCGTGAAGGGCGTGACCTTCCAGGCCGACAAACTGGCCAACAAGCAGGTCATTGTGAAGGACGGGGAGACCTCCCTCACCATCTACAACAGCCTGGGCGTGACGCTTCCCACCGAGTTCCGCACCGATGTGAAGGCCAACGTGAGCGGCTTCGTGCTGAAGTATGTCAACAAGAGTGGCGTGGTCTCCATGCAGATTATACCCGAGGCCGCCGACTTTGTCACCTACATCCAGGACCTCACCAAGGCCGCCACTCCCACGCTCACCGAGGAGGGCGAGTTTGAGCAGAGCCGCGAGGTGACCATCACCAACAACGAGGCAGGAGCCACCGTATATTACACCCTCGACGGCACCGACCCCACCCTGGAGAGCGACCACTTCACCGGCGAGAGCAAGACGCTCACCCTCACCGCCACCACCACCCTCAAGGCCATGGCCGTCATCGAGGGCAAGCAGCAGAGCCAGGTGGCACAGGCCACCTACACCCTGGTGCTCGCCACACCCGACGTCACCTTTGCCCAGGCTGCCATAGAACTGCCCATGGGCGAGACCACCGTACCGACCAACGCGCTCACCACCAACTCCGATGGTGCAGTTGCCTATGAGAGCAGCGACGAGAGCGTGGCCACCGTGGCCCAGGATGGCACTGTGACCCTGGTGGCACCTGGCTTCACCACCATCACCGCCACCACGGCTGCCACTGCCGCATACCAGGAGGGCAAGGCTTCCTACACGCTCCTGCTCCTCAGCGGCGACGGCACCTGGGAGCATCCCTACAGCCCGGTGGATGTGGTCAACAGCACAAAAATCGAAGACAAAACAGAGATATGGGTAAAGGGTATCTATGTGGGTTGTCCAACCAAGACAGATAATGGTTTCAAGGAAGCCAGTGACGATGACGCATCTATGGCTTTGAGTGCTGACGCAGACAATACCACAATGCAGAACTCTGTTGCCATACAGGCCATAGACAAGACCTGGAGAGGAACTTTCTGTGGCACAAGCAACGTAGGCAAGGAGGTCATGGCCTTTGGCCCCAAGGCAAAAGCCTTTGGAAGGAATGGTCTCCAGCAGACAAGCAAGATAACGCACACAAGTCAGAAGCTAACCATTGGTCAGGAGGGATATGCAACCTATTATAGTTCGATTCCCACGTTGATACCCGAAGGCATTGAGGCAGGTATCATAACAAAAGCCGAGAATGGGCACTTGGACATTGATTACAAGTATAACGCAGGGGAATTTGTACCTTCAGCCACAGGCGTGTTGCTGAAGGGTGCAAAGGGCGAATACCCCCTTGTGTTCACAAAATCATCCACAAAGTCTCCCGCCAACAACCTGCTCCACGGCACACTCACCGATGAGGAGACCACCGCTCCCGAGGAGGGCAAGGACTACCTCTTCTACAAGCTCTCCCTCGACAGCAATGGCCAGAACCTGGGCTTCTACTGGGGCGCGGAGAATGGTGCAGCCTTCCAGAACAAGGGCGGACACGCCTATCTGGCCGTCGAGAAGACCGCCAATGCCGTGAAGGGCTTCAGCATCACCGACCTGGAGACCGGCATCCACGGGGTGAGCGGACAGGGCACTGCCCAGGGCGGGGCTGTGTATGACCTGCAGGGTCGCCGCGTGCAGAAGGCCGTGCGCGGTATCTATATACAGAACGGACGCAAATTCTTCGTAAAGTAAAGTGAGACAGATATGGACAAGAAGCATTATGACACGCCGCAAATGCGCGTGATAGACGTGCAGGGGGGGGTAATGATTGCCGCGTCCCTTGGCTTGAACGACAACCTGAGTACTGGCGAACAGCTCGTCAAGGACGTTGACCTGCCCCAGGGCCCCGAGGGCACGGATGTGGTCAACCGCAGCCTGTGGGACGACGAGTGGTAAGCACCACCCCGCCGGCCGCCCGCGCGGTACGCGCACTATGACACAGCCCGCCGTGGAGCAATCCACGGCGGGCTGTCCTTTTTCCCTGGGGGAAGTGCCCTTCCCTGCCTGTTCCGGGCCCCCTCCCAACCTCCTCCAAGGGGGAGGGGACAAAAATGCGGCGCGCTGCATCCGTCATCGCAGTGCGCTGCATCCGCCATCGCAGTGCGCTGCATCCGCCATCGCGGCGCACTGCATCCGTCATCGCAGCGCGCTGCATGAATCGCCATCGCGTGCCGCAGTCCCACAAGGCCAGAGTCCCCAAAAAGGGAATAGCCCCCACGCTCACCGGACGAGCACCTTCCTGCCGTCCCGGATGTAGATTCCGTGGGTGGGTGCGGACACGCGCCGGCCCTGCAGGTCATAGGTGTGCCCCATGCCCTGGCGGGTGGCCTCCACGGTGGTGATGGCCGTCGTGGCCTGGGGGTGCCCATAGACGGCAAACTCGCAGACGCGTGTGGTGTAGCCGTCCTGCTCGCCCTGTGTCATCTGCAGGCGCACGGCCTGGGTGGTGAGGGGGGTCATGGTGCGCACGCACTTGTTGAGCGTGTTGCCGCTCACCACATCGGCATCCACCCAGGTGCCGTCCTCGCTCTGGTACTGCAGGCGGAAGCCGCGTGCCACATAGTCGCCGTTCTCGCGCGCCGCTCCCAGCACCATCCAGCGGTCGATGACCACAGGCTGGGCAAAGGTGTACTGCAGCCAGGGCTCCTGGCTCTGCCCGCCGGTCACGCACCACTTGGTGGCGGGGTCCTGGTCGTTGGCCATGGTGGCGGCCTCCTTGCTGCCGTTCTGGTGCGAGGCGGTCACCGTGCGCGGCACCAGGCGGCCGTCCAGCGTGTCGGCCAGCGCGCTGCCCAGTTCGCGGTAGTCAATCTCGGTGGTGAGCGGGGTGGCCTCGCGCAGGTCATCCATGGGCGAGGACGAGGTGGTGGCGGCCAGCAGCAGCAGCCGTGTGTCGCTGCCCAGGATGCGTGCCGACGAGGCATCCTGGGGCAGGGGCACGCAGTAGCGGTAGGCCATCATGTACTGCATGGCCTCGTTGGCCCTGCCGCTCACCGAGTGGGCGTGCGGGATGGCCAGTGCCACGGGGTCGCGCGTGTATTTCGCCTCCAGGGTGGTGCAGGTGAGGGGCTGTCCCACGCGCCCCGTGTAGCAGGGCACCTCGATGGTGGTGGTGTCCCCGCCCACCACCACGCGTGCCGTGCTGCCCTGTGCGGCTGCGCTGGCCATGAGCAGGCACAGCTTGTCCTCGCCCGCCCCGGGCGTGAGCGTGATGTCCTGCCCGCTGCAGCGCAGGGCGTTGCGCCGGCCGTCCCGGCGGTCGCCCATCACAAAGCGCACGCCGCCGCTCAGCAGCGTGTCGGGCACCTGCTCGGCGGGGTAGGCATAGGGGTACAGGGTGCTGGCATTGCCCCGCGACTTGTCGCCGCTCATCACATCGACGTTGTAGGGCAGGCTCACGGGTGTGCCCCCCAGGGCGGCGGTGTCGGGCTGCAGGCTGGGGCTCTTGAGCCTCACGGCAAAGGTGCGGGGCTGGTAGTGCCCTATGGCGAGCGTGAGTGTACTGTCGCTGAAGGTGGCGGGGCCCACCTCCTGCTCCAGCGCGTCCACCTCGCGTGCCGACTCGATGGGGGCGGGGAAGGTGACACGCACGCCGGGCTGGTCGGTCCCCGTCCACTCGTACAGGCGCACGATGAGCTCGTCGCTGTCCTCGGCACGCTTCAGCGCCTTGATGCTCACGCTGTCGGTGCTCAGCCGGGCCAGTGACACGGTGCGCCCGAGCGTGCCGGGGTGCGCGGGTGCAGTGAAGGCCAGCAGGGGCTGGTTGAGCCGTGCCGCCTCACATTGTGTGTGCTGGTTCCAGCCCCCGTCGTGCGGCAGGATGGAGTAGGTGAACTGGTTGGGCCCCAAGTCCATGTTGGCCTGGTGCCTGTAGCCTCCGCACGAGGGCGTGTGCAGCAGGGTCAGGCGCAGGGTGCGCGTGTCGGGCTTGTCCCATCCGTACTTGCAGTCGTTGAGTATCGACACGCCGTACTGCCCGCCGGCGGCGGTGTGGTCGGCCCACTGGTGCCCCTGCACCTCGTAGCAGTCAGGGGTGCGCACGCCGCGCGCGATGGTGCCCAGGGACAGGTCGTAGGTGTCCCGGCTGGCGGCGAAGGTGAAGGGGAAGCGCACCTTGAGCATGCGCCCGGGGGTCTGCCAGTCCACCTCGTTCACGCAATCGATGCGGTGCGAGAGCGCCGTCATGCGTATGTATTGCACAAAGGTGCTGCCGTCCTGGCTGCGCCACACGCGGAACGACTTGCGCAGTGGGCCGTCCTCCACCAGGGTCACCTGGGCGCCGCTGCCCAGCTGGGCCGAGGGGGTGCGGCACACGTCGGTGTAGCTCACCTCCCATGCGGGCCAGGTGTCCTCGTGGTCGTATATCATCTGCTGGCGCACCGCGCCCAGGAGTGCGCGCTTGTTCACGAGGTCATACACCTGGGCCACATCGCCCTGGGCGCTCACCGTCACGCGGTAGCGCCCGTCGCTCATCTGCCGCGCCTGGGCATTTGCGGTGAGGCTGGAGGTGAGGGTGGAGGGCTCGCCCGGGCGTATGTCATACACGGCATAGCCCAGCGGGGGCACTGTGGCGGCGAAGAGCAGGCGCAGTCGCCCGCTCCTGCCGTCGTGGGAGAGCACCTGCGAGAGCACCTCCCGGCCGTCGGGGCCCAGCACGCGCACGCCGGCAGGCCCGGCGGGGCAGTCCACCTCGGCCTCCACCACATCGGTGCGCTCCTGCGAGAGCGGGTTATAGACCAGCATGGGGATGCCCCCGGCGCGCGTGTCCATCAGCGCGCTTGTGGCACCTGCCGAGGCCAGCAGTTCCTGGGCAAACTGCTTGTTGGCCAGGTAGTACTCGTTGTATGAGATGTCGTTGGCAGCGAGTATCGAGGTGCCCGTGACACCGTCGTGGTGCTGCTGCCAGAGCATGCGCACCCACGCGTCGCGCAACTGCGGGGCGGGGTAGGGCCTGGCTCCCAGCCAGTGGGAGAGCGAGGAGGCCTTCTCGGCGGCATCGGCCAGCAGCTCCGTCTTCCTGTTCCACCGCTTGAGCAGCCCCCAGCTGGTGTAGCAGCCCACGCCGTGGGAGCGCATGGGGAGCTCGCCGTCCCACACCTGGTACTTGCCGTTGCGCAGGCTGTCGAGGTAATGGAAGCACTCGTCGGGCGTGGCCAGTACCACGTTCAGGTCGCCATCCTGCTTGCGCGCGCTGAGGTCGAGCCAGTAGGGCGTGTTCTCGCCCGTGCTTCCCTGCCGGTCCTGCAGTCCGCCCCCATGGTCGCTGCGCGGGCCCACATAGCGGAACACGGCGGGCACGCCGTAGGCCGAGGCATTGGCGCGGGCGCGCTCCAGCGTCTCCTGGTCGGTGGTCATGTCCTTGTTGAACTCCTCGTGGGCGTCATACGCGCCCGGCTTGTAGATGGCGTATATCTGGCTCCCGTCCACGCCCTGCCACACCCCAAAGGGGGCGAGCCTGTCGTAGGAGGCCGAGCCCCAGGCCAACTTGGCGGTGTGGAAGCCCCGGACGCCGGCGTGGCGTGCCAGCGCGGGCAGGGCATAGGAGAAGCCGAAGCAATCGGGCAGCATGATGTCGCGGCCGCCCCGCACGCCGAACTCCTGCCGGTAGAAGCGGTGGGCGTAGAGCATGCTGTGCAGGATGCTCTCGGCCGAGGACACCATCACGTCGCCCGCATCGACCGACATGCCGCTCACGTGCCAGCGTCCGCTGGCCACGTAGGACTTGAGCCGCTCAAACTCGGCGGGGTAATACTCCTTCATCCACATGTACTTGATGGCTCCCTCGTAGTTGAGCAGGAAGGCGGGGTACTTGTCCATGAGGGCCATGTTCTCGGTCATGGTCTTGTGCACGTAGTCGTTGATGGTGGTCTTCACATCCCAGTTCCACTGGGTGTCGAGATGGCTGTTGGAGATGAGGAACAGGGTGGGCTTCCCGCTCTGTGCCGCGCCGTGCAGGGCGGCGAGAGCCATCGCGCCTGCCAGCAGGAGGCGGCGGGAGCGTACGGGGATGGTGCTTCTTGCTTTCATATATTTCATTAGGGTAAGTCGTGGATATGGGTTGGATGTCAAGAGGGAGCAGTCCTGCCTGGGTATCGTGTACCCGTGCGGGACGGTTCCCTTGACCTTCTTGTGTTCATCTTAGAGCCTGTGCGCTCCCCAGGTTGTCACCTTGGCCTTCGCTTCCGCTTCGGCCGAGGTGCCTGGCATTCGGCATAGTCCAGGCGTGTCCTGGCCTCTGCGCTCACTTGAG
>DCCS01000007.1 GCA_002316015.1 Prevotellaceae bacterium UBA1075 | reverse complement strand
TCTGCCCTTCCGGCCTCGAGCCCTTCTGCCCTTCCGGCCTCGAGCCCTTCTGCCCTTCCGGCCTCAAACCCTTCTGCCCGTCCCTCCTCGTGTGCGGTGTCGATGGAGTTCTTGATGTCCCGGTATGCCTTCAGGCTGTCCTCGTACTCGTGCAGTTCCTCTTTTGTGAGGCGCGCGAACTCGGCCTCGGAGAAGAGCCTGGCGAAGATCTTCTCGGCAAGTGCCTTGGGACGGTGGCTCAGCCCGGCCAGGTGCTTGAGCACGAAGAGCCATTTGTCATAGAGTGTCTCCAGTTCGTCGACGGTCTTGCTGAACTTGGCCACCTCCACATACTTGAAGGTGAGTTTGTCATTGAACACGCGGCAGGTCTTCTTGTCCAGCAGCCCCACGTCGTGGTTGATCTCGCCGGGGTCAAATGCCTCGTCATGCATATTGAAGTTGAGCAGTGCCACCACATACACGTGGTTGAGGCGAAAGTCCCAGTCGGCCCCCTTGGGAGCCTGCTCGCGTATGGGGAAGGTGGAGTAGAAGAGGGAACGGTCTTTGAAGAACTGCTGGAAGGCGTTCTGCATCTCCACGATGAACTTCTCGCCGTGCTCGTTCTCGCAATAGACATCGAATATGGCCTTGCGGTCGGCATACACGTCACCCACATGCTCGCTGTTGAGGAAATGCACGTCTCTGATGACCTGCTCTCCGTCGAACAGCGAGTTGAGGAAATTGATGAGCAAATCCTTGTTGGGCGCGGTGCCGAATATGCGCTTGAAGCCAAAGTCGGTGAGCAGACTTATGTACCGTTCTTCAGGTTGTCTCATAGTCTCAGCGGATGTTTTGCGTTCAAAATTACGGTTTTTCCCCCATACGGCAAGCGTGGCGCATGGGAAAGTTTTAATGCGTGAGACCCCGCACGACATGACTCGTGCGGGGTCTCGCCTGTATCGGTGTGTGCTGTGGCCGGAAAGCGGCCCTCTCACTTGACCGTCACCTTGGCTTGACGCCTTGGTGATTTGCGTTCGGAAGTGGCCCAAGCCTCTTCGGAGCCTTGGGCCACTCCGCTCACTTGACCATCACCTTCCTGCCGTTGATGATGTTCACACCCTTCTGAGCCTTGCCGAGACGCTGGCCGGCCACGTTGTAGATGGCGCCGCTGGCCTTGCCGTCCCCGTTCTCCACAGAGTTGATGCCCGTGGGGTCGCCAATCTGTATGGTCTGGGCAGCGGGTGTCACAGTAACCTTGTTGTCGCGGGGCACTGTGTAGCGGGTCACGCTCTCGGTGCCGGCGGAGGCCACATAGAGGTTGCCTGCATAGTCAAATGCCATTGCAGCCACGGAAGACTCCTTCACGCTGATCTTGGCTACCTGGTTCAGGAATATCTTGCCCAGCACGTTGGGTGCATAGTCTGTGGTGTAGATGGTGACCTGGTTGCTTGCCGTGGGCAGTGCGAAGGTCTCGCCGTCGGCCGTGATGGCCATGCCACCCTGTGCAAAGGATGTGGTGATGTCGCTGTAGTCCTCCACACCCTGGGCATTGAAGTGCTTGAGGGCAGGCACAGCCTCGCTGGGGGTGTCGCGGTGCTGGATGTACCAGAGTCCGCCCTTCTGGTCAGAGACCACGTTCACTGCCATGGGGGCAATGGTGTAGGTGCCGGTGAGTGGCGCGAACACAGAACTTGCGGGTCCAGTCCATGTGGTGGCAGTGCCCAGGTCGTAGGTGTGGCACGCATAGTCGGTGAGGTTGAACTGGCCGTTGGAGTGCTGGTTGCCCAGTACCCAGAGCTTGAGGTTCTGGCCCTCGCCCTCGACATCGAAGCTGCTCACCATGCGGGCCTGCTCCTTTTCGCCGACATACACGATGCCGGTGGCCTCGTCAAGTTCGCCGCCTGTGAACACAGGAGTCCAGTCGGCATTGAGGTCGGCGGGATTAACCTCCACGATGGGGCTGTTGGTCAGGCCGTTGCCACGACCCACAAACACGCGGCCGTCCTTGCTCACGCGCACGGTCTTGAAGTCGTATTCGTTGCCATCAGCGGCGCAGATGCCCTTCTTGCTCTCGAGCCCGCCCTTGAATCCGGCTGTGCTGTCGGCATTCAGGATCTGCTGGAAGTCCTGGTCAAAGGCATAGAGCGCAGAGTGGTTCTTGTCGGAGATGTAGCCCGTGTAGAGCTTTCCGCCGGCCAGGTAGCCGTCCTGGACATCGGGGGTGGTCTCTATCAGGTAGGTCTGTCCGAAGCCCGGGCTTGCGGGAGCGTTGTTGCAGGCCAGTCCGTAGGGGCTCCACACCTTGTAGCTCTCGCCAATCTGGGTCGCGTCCTTGGTGCCCAGGCCGGTCACCTTCACCTCATAGCGCAGGGTGGTTCCCTTCTCGCCCAGTTCGCTGTTGGCCACTGTCACTTGGTGCCTGCCCTTGCCGAGCCCGTCGGCCGGGATGGTGGCCACCTGGGTGTCGCCGTTGTAGAACACCACGTCCACGGCCTGTGCGGGAGCGTTCAGGGTGTACCACACGTTCACCTCGTCCTCGGCGGTTCTGGCGGTGATGTCGTAGGCGAATGCGTTGAGTTCCACGATGGGCTTCTCGTTGACATACTCGCCTCCGGAGTACCACACCTTGTCTCCGGCGTACAGATGGGGGATGGTGTCGGTGCCTATGGTCTGGTACCATGCCACCTCATCGCCCTGCGAGCCGTTGAGTTTCCAGGTGATCTCACCCTTGGCCAGTGCCTCAAAGTTAGTCTGCGTTCCGATGCTCGTGCCGTTCATCGCCGTGGTGAAGTAGGTGTTGGTCGCCGTGCATTTGGCATCGTTGCGGCTGATGGAGTTGCATCCGCTGAGACCTTCGGCGAGGTTCACCTCGTTGATGGCCAGGGTATTCTTGACCTCACTCTTGCCGTTTGACCAACCGATGACACCTCCGCAGGAGGTTGCCAGGCTGCCGTTGAACACCGCGTGCACATAGCAGTTCTCGATGACCGTGCCGTCATTCTCGGCCACGGCGATGAGTCCGCCGTTGGTGGCGTCACCGCTTACCTGGGAGTTCTGTACGAAGTCAACCGTGCAGTTCTGCAGCAGGCTCTTGCCTCGGGAGCGGCCTGTGATGCCTGCGATGTACTTGTTGCTTGAGTGGGCCACGCCATTCACCACAAGGTTCTTCACCGTGGCGTTCTGCATGTCGGCGAAGAGGGCTGCGCACTCTGCCGAGTAAGGAGTGTCCTCTGAGCCGATGGCCAGGTTGTTGATGGCATGCTGTTGTCCGTCGAAGATGCCAGAGAATCTCTTGTATTCGGCAGGTGCGACACCCTCGTTGGCCGCGCCGGCGGGCGCATAGCGGAAGCCGGCCATGTCAATGTCATTGTCCAGAACCGCGTTGATTCTGGTGTTTCCGCCCGACACGGTGGCCGAGAAGGCTATCATGTGGTAGGCGTTGGCAATGTGGAAGGTGCCGTTCTCGTCCACCGTGGGCATGAGGCTGGCCAGGGGCTCCTTGTCCAGGCAGGCGGGATGGAGAGCCTCCTCCACCGGCACAGAGCCGCTGAAGTAGTTCTCCTGCATGTTTCCGCACAGGTCAATCAGTTTGTCGTAGTTCTCGCCAATGCTGTCTTGGAGCGTGTTGGCGAGTGTCTCGATGCTGCTGGCTGTGTTGTAGTACGAGATGTAAGCCATCTTGGCCTCATAGAGTTGCCTGAAGAGGCTGGAGAACTTGCTGACGCATGCCATTTTCTCCTCCACTGTGCCAGCGGCCTCGGCCTCGGCCTTGGCGGTCTCAATCTCGGCCTTCAGTGAGGTGGGATATGCCGGAGCGTAATGTATGGCCTTTTCATAGCCGTCAACGGGAAGGTATTTGTCGATGATGGTGGCGGCACGTGCCAACTGGCTCTGCAGTGCCAGGTCAACCTTCGCGGCGGTCTCATCGTCGGCAGTGCCCAGATAGGTGAGGCGAAGGTCGGAGAATCCCACCCAGTCACCGGCAAAGTCATAGTTGAACGTGGGGTTCTTGATGCCGATGTTCAGTTCACCGTCCTCGCCCACTTCGGCCGCTATGTAGTTGACGTAGCGTCCGCAATGTCCGGCGACGGCCAGTCCTTGTGTGCCTTGTGTCACATATCCGGTAATCTCGGAGCCAGAGTCATCCGTGGTGGATGTGCCATCGGCATAGATGGGCAGGTCATTGGTGATGCCGTGCAGGTAACAGTTGACCAGGTCAATGGTGTCGCTGACCATGACGGGATCCTCGATGACAGTCATCAGGAAGTTGGTGTTGCCGTTGGCACTGAATGTGGCTCCATAGTTGTAGCTGTAGCGGTAGTCCTGCGGACGGTAAGCACCGACCATCCTCAGCAGGTACAGTCCGGGCTTCATGTTCTTCAGTGTCTGGTGCATGTTCAGGGAGTCGCTCCAGGTCTCGCCGGCATATATGTCGGCAGGATTCTCGTCCTTGGTGGTCACCTTGCCGCTGGTGCCGGTGCCCACCTTTCCTTCCCAGCCCTTGAAGCCGTCGCTGAAGGTGGCGTTGGCAATCAGGCGGGTCACGTCGGATCCGGGCATGTAGCCTGTGTTGATGGCTTCCTTCAGCCACTCGGCCACACGTGTGGTCTCCTTGGCCACAAGGGAGTCGGCGGCCTCGCAGTTCTCTGTCACATACAGGTAAGAGCCGATGGGGTTTCCGTCACCGGGCTGCAGTTCTTCGGTCAGATAGTTCTCCAGCGCGTCGCGCTCCTCGCCCTCGAAGTCCAGGTTGGCCTCCAAGTAGGCGATGACCTCCTTGCACTTCTCGTCGTATGCCTTGTAGACTTTCTGGCTTTCCTTTACCTTATTTACGTACACGTTGAGGGTGTCCATCGCGATGGCCAGCTCGGTGTAGTCGGCACACGCGCTAAGGGCCTCGCTCTTCTCCTCCAGTTCTTCGCGCACGCCCTTGTAGGCCATGGACCCGATGTATTCCTCGTTGGTATGCTTCACGGCCTCGATGGCCTCGGCGAGTGACTCGTCATTGTAGATGCTGTAGTAGTTGTCGTAGAGCTTGGCCACCACACCGCGGCGCTTGTCGAGGAAGGGCACCTCGTCATCGCCTATGCGCTGGTACCATATGGGCTCCTTGAACTGCTTGTTGTTCAATACCCATGCAAGTTCGCCAGTGGGCACAATGTCCATCTTGAAGGTGTTGGTCACCACCTGGTCTTGCTTGTAGAGCCACCAGTTGTTCGCAGTCTGGAGCTTGTTGGTGCTGGAGTAGCGCACGAAGTTGTCAACGCGCTTTGCCGCATCGGGGTCGGCATCCATGTTGACACCGTCGCCCTCTTCATATACGTTGGAGATGGACCAGCAGTTGGTGAGTGTGCCATAACTGCCCATCCAGCCGGAGATGACACCGCCCTCCTTCTTGCAGCGGATGGTGGAGGTCACACCGCAGTTGTCCACCGCGATGGCACAGGTGCTGCCCATGCACACGCCATGTATGCCGCCGGCATTAGCTCCGTTGAGGGCATACACGCCGCAGCGCACCACGCAGTTCTGCACCTTCACCAGTCCCTGCCATGCGGATGTGCCGCCCAGGATTCCGCCTACATAAGCCTGGCCAATCACCTTGCAGCTCTCGTCCAGGGTGAGGTTGCGGATATATGAGGCATGCTCCTCGTCGGTGCGGTCGGCATCCTTGTGCTCGGCATCGGCGGGAACGCTGTTGATGTAGCTGATGAAGCCTACACCATTCTTGTCCGGGTAGTTGATTATGAGATTGCTGATGACGTGGTACTGCCCGTCGAAGCATCCGTAGAACGGAGCCGTCTCCTCGCCGATAATGGGGTAGTTGTCTATGCCCTGCATGTCGATGTCCTGGGTCAGGCGACCCTTGGCGCCCAGGTTTTTCTTGGCGGTGTAGTGGGCCCACCAGAGCATCTGCTGTGGGGTGGCGATGTCGTAGAATCCGTCCTCGGCGGGAGTTATGTAGGTGATGTCCACATCGCCGCACACGGTGCAGAACCCGTCCTTGTACTTGTGCTCGGGCAGGACAATCTCGCCCTGGTCGGTGTTGGAGTAGGTCACATCACCCATGGGCTTCCCGTCGCAGCGGTAGCCCTCGGCGGGAACTGCATATACTTTCTTGTGGTCACCCGTCGCGAATGGGTAGGGAACCATGTCCTTGCCGATGGTCTGGTAGAATGTCTCGCTTCCGTTCTTGTTGCCGTTAAGGGCGTAGGCCAGGGCGCCGCTCCCGGCATCCGCACCATCAAAATATGTAAGGTTGCCATCCTGCTTGGGAGCTCCGTTGTCATTGGTGCAGTAGCAGTTGGTGAGAGCCAGGGACTGGGGGTTGCGGGCAAACGAGTGGGTGTCATCGGTGCCGTTGACCACCTCGCCCACCATGGCCACATTGGTCATGATAACGCGGGCACCGGCCCAGCCGACAATGCCGCCCATGTTGGTCGTGCCTTCCACTCCCTCCACCTTTCCTGCGAAGATGACGTTCTCCATCTTGGTGTCAATGCCCACGTTGCCAATGATACCGCCATTGGTGGCATCGCCGGTCTTGGTGGTGGACACGGTCACGTCGCTGTAGATATTGCGCAGCGTGGAGGTGCTTCCCACAGTCTTTCCTATCACGGAGCCGGCGAAGTTGTAACTGGTCTTGACCGTTCCGTGCAGGTTGAGGTTCTCGATCAGGCAGTTGCTGGCCTGCGGGAAAAGGGCTGCGTAGGACTGGCTGTTGAGCTCGGTGAAGTCGATGTCGATGGTGAGGTTGTGCCCCTGGCCATTGTAGTCCCCCTCGAACCAGTTGCTCATGTTGAAGATTCCGTAGCCTTTGGGGGCAGTAATCTCGATGTCGTTCATCTGTTTGATGGAGAAGCAACCACCATTGGACACCTGGTTCTTGATCTCGCACCAATTGATGTCCTCGGCGGTCTTCACCATGTAGTAGCCATCGGCGGGGTCGAAGGCCACGTGGTCATTGTCGAAGAGTCCGCAAGTGCTGCACACGCCATTGTCCCAGGTGTGCTCCTCAGCGGTCACGCTGGTGGGCGTGTTGGTGTATTCAACCTCGGGCTCTGTCTCGCCCTCGGCCACCTCCAAGCGTCCCTTGCAGTTGGTCGGCACAGAGGCATATACCTGCGCGTGCCCCTCACCGAAGATGCCTGGAAGCGGATACGGGTCCTTGCCGATGTCCTGGCGCCACACGATGTCGTGCTGGTCATGGTTGAGCATGTAGCACACCTTGCCGTCGGTGAGGTCCTGGACGGTGACGATGGTGCCGTCGGCCACCTTGCCGTCATCCTTGCCCCACTGCTGTACGGCGAAGTTGTTGTAGCACGCGCCGCCCTGGCGAGCCCCGTTGTTGGCTCCCGAACGGAACTCCACATACTTGGCCGCGTCAAAGGGCAGGAGTTGCGATTTGCCGTTGCGTCCGAAGGCACTGCTGTTATCGTTGATCTTGAACTCACTCTCGTTGTTGACCACAATGCAGTTCTGTATGTTGCTGCGTGAACTAGTCCAGCCTACGAGGCCACCGCAATTCTCGGTCTTGTCGCCCTTGATGGTGATGTGGCTCACGCAGTTGGTGTAGAACGCGCCGTGGTAGGACACCGCCGCGATACCGCCATGGGTAGCGTCACCTGCCACTCCCGAAACGACCTCCACCTGGGAGATGCAGTTGCGGATGGTGCCACTGTTCCACACCACAATACCGGCTGCATACTGCTTGCTTGTGGTAATCTTGGCCACAACGCGCAGGTTCTGCACCAGACCGCTCGCCTCCAGGTTGCGGATAAGCGCGCTGCCGTTGACATCGGGGAAGAAGTTGTACTTGATGGTGTGGCCCTGCCCGTCCAAGGTGCCGTAGAAGGAGCTGGCCTCAGTGCCAATCATCGTCTGCTCGGTGCCATAGTCAATGTCAGCTGTGAGCTGACCCCAGGCATGGTTCTCGCCGCCATTCACGAGTTCCGCGAAGGCTTTGAGATCTGCGGCGGAGCCAATCTGGTAGGCACCCTCGGAGTTCTTCTCGAGAGCCCACGTGGAGATGCCCATGACTGTCAGCACGGCCGTGAGGCACAGACTAAGGAGTCTTTTTCTCATAATGGATAATTTAGGGGTTAATACTATGATGGTTTCTAATTACTTATGCTTTTGTCTGCCTGTGGTCGGCACCTGCCAGTGCTGCCAATGCGCAATCCCGGAAACATGCGCACAAAGGACTTGCCGAAGACAAATTTACACTTTTTCTCATAAAAAGACAAAATTTATGTACTTTAATTTGTGGGTTTAAGCAAGAAACTGGGAAATCCAGAGCGTATGTGGGTCTAAAGGTGGAAATGCGGGAGAAAAAGTCCCTGCAAGAAAGGGAGGAGGGCGGTCTGCTGCCTGTGTTTCCCTTACTGGCGGGCAGGGCGGTGCGCCTTTCTCCTGCATTCGGAGCAGACACCCTTGATTATAAGGCTTGTAGAGGTGGATTCGAAACCAGCGGGCAGCGTTACTTGTGGCACGGGGATTTCGCGCAGGCAGAGTGTGCGATGGCAGCACTCACAATAGAAGTGCCCGTGCTGGTCATCGTGCGTGTGGTGGCTGTCACAGGTGCACAATTCATAGCGGAGTGCTCCGCTTCCGTCCTCGATTCCGTGTATCAGGTGGTGCTTGAGGAAGACGGAGAGTGTGCGGAAGATGGTGCTTCGTTCGGCCGAGGGCATGCGCTCTTCCAGTTCCTTGAGCGAGAGCGGGCGTGCGCTCCGCTCCAGCTCGTGGTACACGAGCAACCTCATGGCGGTGGGCTTCACCCCGTGATGTTCCATTCTGTGTTCTGGCTCCTGTGTCATGGCGGTGGTTGCGGCGGGCGGATGGCAGACACCTGTCTGCCACGGAATGAGGTCTAATACTTGAATGAGCTTCCTCCCGCAAACTCGCGCAGCAGCGATGTGGGAGGCACCTGCTCTTCGGGCACAATGCGGAAGTATCTCAGGAAGCGGCGCAGACGGCTTGCCTCGGCATATTCGGGATCCCGTTCGGCCACCTGTTCCAATATGGGCATCACCTGTGCGCGTATCACTCCCAGTTCGTAGAGCAGCGCGCTGTTGAAGGTGGCATCGGCCAGTTCCTGGAACGGCATAATCCACTTCTCCTCTCCAGCTGTCACGCTGGGCAGGCGGCGTATGGTGTCGCGTGCCGAGTAGCCACGGTACTTGTAGTCGCGCAGTATCCGCCTGAGCAGCCGCACGTCTTGCGTGGGGATGTGGTTGTGGTCATCGAGCTGTATGGTGGTGAGCGCGGACACATAGATGCGGTACTTCTTGTCATCGGGCACCATTTCGGATATGAGCGGGTTGAGCGCGTGCAGTCCCTCCATGACGATGATGTCCTCGTCGCCTATGCGCAACTTCCGTCCCTCGAACACCCTCTTGCCCGAGGGGAAGTCGAAGCGTGGCAGTTCCACCTCCTTGCCTTGCACGAGCGCGCTCATCTGCTCGCCCAGGAACTTGGTGTCAACCGCCCCGATGCACTCAAAGTCGTACTCCCCGTTCTCGTCGCGCGGCGTGTCCACGCGGTTGACAAAATAGTCATCGGTCGATAGGGTGTGCGGCCTCAGCCCGCAGGCCATGAGCAGGATGGCAAGCCGCTTGGCCGTGGTGGTCTTCCCGCTGCTGCTGGGGCCGGCTATGAGCACCAGCTTGGCCTTGCGCGCCGCTATCTCGTCGGCGATGTTGGAGAGTTTCTTGTCCTGCAGGGCCTCGCTCACGTTGATGAGCTGCGTGCCCTCGCCCTTGAGCACCATCTGGTTGAACTCGCCCACGGTGCGTATGCCCAGGATGTTCTGCCAGTGCCGGTGCTCGCGCATCACGTCGAGCATTTTGTTCTGAGGGGTAAGAGGCTCCAGCACTGAGGGGTTCTCACGCATGGGTATGCGCAGTAGCAGGCCGTCGTAGAAGGGCATGAGGTCAAACAGGTGCAGCAGCCCTGTGCGTGTGAGCAGGCAACCGTAAAAGTAATCGACCGTCTGGTCAAGCTTATAATAATAGGTATAAAGGTTGCTTTGGCTTTCCAGCAGTTGCACCTTGCTGGTCATGCCTTTGTGCTGGAACATGCTGATGGCTTCCTCTATGGGGCATTGTATGCGGTGTATGGGCATGTCGGCCTGGATAATCTCCCGCATGCGCCGCTTGATGGAGTCCACCATGCCGGGTGTCACGGCGGCTCCTGTGTGCAATTCGCAGTAGAACCCCCTGCTCACGGGGTCGCCTATGATGAGGCGGCTGGTGGGGTAGAGGTCTTCAACGGCCTTGACCAGCACGAAGAAGAGCGTGCGGGTGTAGGTGTACATGCCGGCGGGGGACTCCAGCGAGAGGAACTCCACGTCCTTGTTGTTGTAGAAGCGATAGTTCATCCCTTGCACCTTGTTGTTTACCATGGCGGCGATGGGGCCGAACTCCATGTGCAGCCCTGTCAACTCATATACATCGTAGAGTGAGTTCCCGAAGGGTACAGATATCCTACTGCCATTGTTCTTGCATCTGATGGTCAGCGTATTGGTCATGTCTTTGCAGTTGTGCGGTTATGTGTGATGGTTCGGTTGCGTGGTTCCGCGTGATTGTGCGGCCATGTGCAGGGCAGGGAAATGGCGGTGGGGCAGCCCGGCTTTGTCCGGGCGGTATTCCCGGTGTGCCGCAAGGGCGCATGGCTTTAGGGGTGACACGGCCACTCACAACCTCTTGACCAGTGTGGCCATTCCTTCGCTTGCTCCCATCCGCAAGTGCTCAAATGGCCGGCTCGCGTTCCATTCCACGGGTTTCGGGTCAATGAGGTAAATGGGAGCCTCGCGTGGGACGCAACGGGTAAGTCCGGCGGCAGGATACACGTTGAGACTCGTGCCTATGACAATCATGGCCTCGGCTTTCCTGCACAACTCAATGGCAGGCTCAATCTGCGGGACGGGCTCGCCAAACCACACGATGAATGGTCGGAGCTGGCTTCCGTCGGCTGCCAGGTCGCCCATGTGCACCTCGGCATTGTCTGCGGTAAGTGTGCGTATTTGGCTCGGGTCATTGGGGTTGCGGCTGCTTGTCACCTTCATCAGTTCTCCGTGCAGGTGCAGCACATGCGTGCTTCCCGCCCGCTCGTGCAGGTCATCCACGTTCTGTGTGATGACATCCACCTGGTGTCCCATGCGCTCCAATTCAGCCACCAGCAGGTGTCCCTGGCACGGCTTTGCCCGAAGCAGTTCCTTGCGCCTGGTGTTGTAGAAGTCTGTCACCAGTTTGGGATTGCGTGCCCAACCTTCTGGTGTGGCCACATCCTCCACGTTATAGGTGTCCCATAGTCCTCCACTGTCACGGAAAGTGCTGATGCCACTCTCGGCGCTCATGCCAGCCCCTGTCAGTACCACTATTCTCATGTTTCCCTCCTAAGTCTTTTACTCTCTTGCAAAAATAAGAAAAAAAGAAACGCGTGGAGGCGTGAGTTGGGGAAAATATTGTAAATTTGCGCCACCATTGAATTTTTCAGATAAAGTATAAGCATGAACAAAATCAGTTATGCACTGGGTCTCGGCATAGCCCAGCAGCTCAAGAGCATGGACATCGAGGACTTCTCGTTGGAGGACTTCAGCCAAAGCGTGGGCGACGTGCTGTCCGGCAAGACTCCAGCCATGACTAATCGTGAGGCACAGCAACTGCTCAACGATTATTTTCAGAAAAAGCAGAAGGATCAGGCACAGAAGGCTATCGCCGAGGGCAAGGCCTTCCTGGATGCCAACGGCAAGCGTGAGGGGGTGGTCACCACCAAGAGCGGCCTCCAGTATGAGGTGCTTACCCCGGGACGCGGAGGGCGCAGGCCCAAGGCTACGGACACCGTGGTTTGCCACTATGAGGGCAGGCTTGCTTCGGGCAAGGTGTTCGACAGCAGTTATGACCGCAAGCAGCCGGCCGAGTTCGGCCTCAACCAGGTGATACCCGGATGGACCGAGGGACTCCAGCTCATGAGCGAAGGGGCCAAGTACCGTTTCTACATCCCCTATCTGCTGGGATATGGCGAGCAGGGCGCAGGCTCCTCTATCCCCCCCTTCAGCACGCTGGTGTTCGATGTTGAACTCCTCGGAGTGAAGTGAACGGCAGAAACAGGAGAAGACGACAAAACCAAACATACTATATTATTATAATGAAGAAGATTTCTATTCTGGCCCTGGCAGGAATTGCCGCAGCCATGGCCTCTTGTGGCAACGGAACGCCCAAGGCCGACCTGAAGACAGACATTGACACACTCAGTTATACCATGGGCATGGCTCAGACTCGTGGACTGAAGGAATACCTGGAGCAGCGCATGGGCGTTGACACCACATGCATCGATGAGTTCATCAAGGGCTTGAACGATGCTGTGAACGCAGGTGACGACAAGAAGAAGGCTGCCTACTTCGCCGGTCTGCAGATTGGCCAGCAGATAAGCCAGCAGATGATCAAGGGCTTGAACTACGAGGTGTTTGGTGACGACAGCACCAAGACGGTGAGCCTTAACAACTTCATGGCCGGCTTTGTGGCAGGCACTACAGGAAAGGGTGGCCTGATGAGCGTGGACTCGGCAGCCGTGGTGGCCGAGAGCATGATGACCTCGGTGAAGGACAGGCAGATGGAGGAGCGCTATGGCGAAAACAAAAAGGCTGGTGAGGAGTTCATGGCAAAAATAGCCAAGAAGGCCGGTATCAAGACCCTGGGCGACGGCATCTATTATGAGGTGCTTGTCGAGGGCAAGGGTGAGGTGCCTGCGGACACCGACCGTGTGGAGGTTGACTACGAAGGCACTCTCATCAACGACTCGGTGTTTGACAGCAGCTACAAGCGTGGCGAGCCCACCACATTCATGTGCAAGCAGGTGATCCCTGGCTGGACAAAGGCTCTGACACACATGCCCGTGGGCTCTTCCTGGAAGGTGTATATCCCCCAAGAGCAGGCTTATGGCAACCAGGATCGTGGCATGATCAAGCCCTTCTCGGCACTGGTGTTCAAGATTGAACTGCGCAGCATTAAGAAGTAAAAACGTACCATTCCGGGTTGAAAGTCAGCGATGAAGAAGACCAAGATTATCCTGATGGCTCTGGTGGCGCTGCTCTGCGTGGGTGCCACCGGAGCCAACAAGAAACGCCAGCGCAAGGGCAGGAAGGCCACAAAGGAAAAGGTGGAGCGGGTTGATACCGTGTGTGTGGATACCTTCAGTTACCTGTTGGGCATGGCCAACAGCCAAGGTTTGAAGGGCTACCTGGCTCAGCGCATGGGTGTCGATACCGCCTATGTGGTGGAATTCCTCAAGGGATTCCAGCAAAAAGAGCTCAGCGAGGCCGACAAGCGTGAGAAGGCGCGCCTGGCAGGAGTGGAGATACGCGAGCAGGTGGAGACCCAGGTGTGGGCCAACGCCAACCGTCAGGTGAACGACAGTGTGGATGTGCTCAATCACGAACTCTTCCTCAAAGGGTTCCAGAATGGTATCTTCCCCGTCGACACCAGGTACACCATGGACAGCGCGCAGGCGGTTGTCCAGAAGCAGATAGCCTATTACCACAAGGTGAAGATGGAGCAGAAGTATGGCGCCAACCGCGTTGCGGGGGAGGAGTTTCTGCGTCTGAATGCCAAGAAGGACAGCGTACAGAGTACTCCCAGCGGCCTTCAGTACAAGGTCATCACCATGGGCACGGGCGAAAAGCCACAGGCCACCGACCGTGTGAAAGTCGATTACGAGGGCCGTCTGATAGACGGCACTGTGTTTGACAGCAGTTACAAGCGCGGGAAGCCCGCCACCTTCCCCGTCAACCAAGTGATACCGGGATGGACAGAAGTGCTCTGCATGATGCCCGTGGGCAGCAAATGGGAGGTGTATATTCCGCAGCAGTTGGGTTACGGAGACCGCGAGCAGCAGAAGATTCCTCCTTTTTCCTGTCTTGTGTTCACGGTGGAACTGCACGAGATAGTAAAGTGAACCACCTCCGCTGAAAGTCAAAAAGACACCCGAAACCGTTCGGGTGTCTTTTTTTGTGCCTGTTTTGATAGGTGGTAACGAATAAATGATGTAATTTTGCTACTAATCTATGACATCAGTCTAAAAGCGAATATGGAGAAGATAGATAGTCTTGACAAGAAGATCCTGGGAATAATATCGGCCAATGCCAGGTTGCCCTTCAAGGATGTGGCTGCCGAATGCGGGGTGAGCAGAGCCGCCATACACCAGCGTGTGCAACGGCTGATAGACATGGGAGTCATTGTGGGATCCGGCTTCCATGTCAACCCCGTGAGTCTGGGCTATAACACCTGCACCTATGTGGGAATTACGCTCGAGCGCGGCAGCATGTACAAGAAGGTGGTGGCCGAGTTCCAGAAAATCCCCGAGATAGTGGAGTGCCACTTCACCACCGGCCCTTATACCATGCTCATCAAACTTTATGCCCGTGACAACGCCCACCTCATGGAATTGCTCAACGATTGCCTGCAAGAGATACCCGGAGTGACAGCTACCGAGACGCTTATCTCACTCAAGCAGAGCATCCGCAAGGAAGTGCCCATTGGACAGCAGCAGCAGGAGACCGTACCCACCGTCAGTATGGACGAGTAACGGGCAGGAGATGATGCAGGAAGGATTCAACAAGCGTCCTGTGATAGGCATCACGGGCAACTTCGGCGACAAAGGCTGCGAATTGGCGCATGCTTACTACCAGGCTGTGCTGCGTGCAGGAGGTGTTCCGCTCGTCATCCCCCCCTATGAGGCGAGTCCTGATGAGGGAGAAGACCATACGCCAGTCTTCGCAGACCCAGTACAGGACGCGCTTGCCCGCACCCTCGACAGTGTGGACGCCCTCCTGCTTTCGGGCGGCGGTGACATCAATCCCCTGATCCTGGGGGAGGAGCCCCTGCCTGGACTGCATGAAGTCTGTCCCGTGAGGGATGCCCAGGAGATGTGGCTTGTGCGCCATTCCTACCACCGTCAGATACCCATGCTGGGCATATGCCGGGGTATGCAGGTGATTTCCGCAGCCTTGGGCGGAAAGAACTGCCAGGACATCTACAGCCAAATGAAGGGTGTCACGTTGCTCAAGCACAGCCAGGACATGCGACGTGACGCGGCCTCACACACTGTCCGTGTGGAGTCGGGAAGCCTACTCCACAGCATCGTGGGAAACGGCACGTTGGCCGTCAACAGTTTCCACCACCAGGCCGTGAGCGATCCGGGCGGTTTGCTCAGAGCAGTCGCTCACTCCTCGGATGGCGTCATCGAGGCCATCGAGAGCACCGAGTTCAAGCCCATCTTGGGTGTCCAGTGGCACCCCGAAGCCTTCTTCTCTCACGCGGGTGCGACTCCCATGCACGCACTCTTCGACTGGCTTGTGCGCGAGGCGTCACTCTTCCGCGAGGCCAAGGAGGTGCATGCGCATGTCATCACATTGGACAGCCACGAGGACACCCCCATGTTCTTCCCCGACAGCCAGGACGAGGTCAACCACATGTTCACCACGCGCACCAATCGTGTGCTGGTCGATTTGCCCAAGATGACAGACGGATGCCTGGACGCGGGCATCATGGTGGCCTATATCCCGCAGGGTGAGCGTACGGACGAGGGAAACAGCCGGGCACTTGCCCTGGCCGAGAGGAAACTGGAGCAGATAGAGGCACTCACGCAGGCTTGCCCCCGCTTTCTGGGACTGGCACGCACGCCCGATGATATTGCCCGTCTGAAGGAACGTGGCATGAAGGCCATCATGCGGGGTATCGAGAACGGATACGCCATCGGCCATGACCTGTCTCTGCTTGCCCGATTCCGCCGAATGGGTGTCGTGTATATGACTCTGTGCCACAATGGCGACAATGACATATGCGACTCTGCACGCGGCCAGGCTGAGCATGGCGGACTGAGCGAGTTTGGCCGAAGCGTGGTGACGCGGATGAACGAACTGGGCATGATGGTTGACCTGAGCCATGCGGCTGAGTCGTCTTTCTATGACGCGCTTGAAGTCAGCCGTGTCCCCATTGTGTGCAGTCACAGCAACAGCAAGGCCCTCTGTCCCCATCCGCGCAATCTCACCGATGACCAGATGCGTGCCCTTGCCCGCCATGGAGGTGTGGCACAGGTTACTCTCTACCATGGGTTTCTCCGTCAGGAGGGCGAGGCGACCATCATGGATGTCCTGGAGCATCTGCGCCACATGGTGGATGTGATGGGGCCAGAGCATGTGGGCATAGGTACCGACTTCGATGGTGACGGCGGTGTGAGAGGGCTCAGGGATGCATCCGAGCTGATGGGGTTCACGCGTGAGCTTTTGCGCCGTTGCTATTCCCGGCAAGACCTTCAGGGCATCTGGGGCGGCAACTTCTTGCGCGTCATGCGTCTGGCACAGGGTGCGGCCACCATGCGCTGAGTCGCTCTTATCCTGGCGCATGCCCCATGGTGTGTATATAACAAAAGGAATAAGAAAAGACAAGTATCAGATATCAGAGTATATGAGACACACGACCAACTTTGTACTTCCTGCGCTGGCCGCTGGCTTGGTGGCCACGCTGTTGGCCTGCGGTGGCCATTCGGGCAAGCGTGGAAGCGAGGCCGACACCATCGCGCTGGCACCTTGCCCCAAGTTCCAGCAGGACAGTGCCATGGCGCATATCCATACCCAGTGTGGCTTCGGCCCCCGTGTCATGGGCACCGAGGCCGCAGGACAGTGCGGAGACTTCATTGCCTCGCGCTTTCGCCAGTATGGCGCTTCTGTCACCGAGCAGAGGTGCACGGTGACTTTGTACGACGGCACCCAGGTGCCTGCACGCAACATTATAGCGAGTGTCAACCCCGAGTCGCTTGACCGCATCCTCTTCTGTGCACACTGGGACAGCCGCCCCTGGGCCGACAATGACCCCGATGAGCAGAACTGGCACACACCTGTGCCTGCGGCCAACGACGGGGCCAGTGGCGTGGCAGTCCTGCTTGAACTCTGCCGCCTGCTTCAGCAGCAGCCCATACATACGGGAGTCGACTTCGTGTGCTTCGACGCAGAGGATGCCGGCACTCCCGAGTGGGGTGAGGATCCTGCCGACGGGCGTGATACCTGGTGCCTGGGTTCGGCCTACTGGGCGCAACAGGCACGGGAGACGGGCTACAAGGCACGTTATGGTGTCCTGCTCGACATGGTGGGTGGACGTGGCTGTACTTTCGCGCGCGAGCAGGTGAGCATGCAGTATGCCCAGCCTGTGGTCGACTTGATCTGGCATCTGGCCATACAGCTTGGGTACGGACATTTCTTTCCGCTCCACATGGGCGGCAGCCTGATTGACGACCATGTCAACGTCAACCGCATCGCACGTGTTCCCTGTCTGGATATCGTGCCTTATTTCACCGACGGGCCCAGCACCTTCGGCCCCACCTGGCACACATTGCAGGACACCCCCGACAACATAGACCCTGATGTGCTCAAGGCCGTGGGGCAGACACTCACGCAACTTATCTATAACGACAACGCAGAAGAATGACAATCAACGAGATACAAGATGAGGTCATCGAGGAATTCTCTGAATTCGATGACTGGATGGACAGGTACCAGATGCTCATTGACTTAGGCAACAGCCAACCGAAACTGGATGACAAGTACAAGACGGAACAGAATCTGATAGAAGGGTGCCAGAGCCGTGTGTGGCTGCAGGCCGATATGGTGAATGGCCTTCTACATTTCCAGGCCGAGAGTGACGCGCTCATCGTGAAGGGCATAGTAGCCTTGCTGGTACGTGTGCTCTCCGACCACACGCCCGCCGAGATATTGTCGGCCGACCTCTACTTCATAGACCGCATCGGTTTACGCGAGCATCTGTCGCCCACACGCAGCAACGGCCTGCTGGCCATGCTCAAGCAGATGAAGCTGTACGCCTTGGCGTTCCAGGCCAAGTCTGGGGGCGGGGCATGAGGATAGGCTCTGTCGATTTGGGTGAGAGGCCGCTCCTGCTGGCTCCCATGGAGGATGTCACCGATATCGGCTTCCGTCTCCTTTGCCGGCGCATGGGGGCGGCTATGGTCTATTCCGAGTTTGTCTCGTGTGACGCGCTGGTGCGCATGGTCAACCGCAGCCTGGAGAAACTGGCCGTGTGCCCCGATGAGCGTCCCGTGGCCATTCAGATTTATGGCAAGGACTGCGAGGCGATGGCCGAGGCTGCACGTATTGTGGTGGAGCAGGCGCACCCTGATGTGCTCGACATCAACTTTGGATGCCCGGTAAAGAAAGTGGCAGGACGGGGTGCCGGAAGTGGCATGCTGCGTGACGTGCCCCAACTGCTGGCTGTCACACGGGCAGTGGTGGATGCCGTGCCAGGTACGCCTGTAACGGTGAAGACGCGCCTGGGCTGGGACGAGCATTCCCTTTATTTGCGTGACGGCACTCCCTTTGTCGTTGACTTGGCTCTTCGCCTGCAGGACTGTGGTGTGCAGGCTCTTACTCTGCATGGTCGCACCCGTGCCCAAATGTACACGGGCGAGGCCGATTGGACACTTATCGGCCAGGTCAAGAATCATCCCGCGATGCGTATCCCGGTCATCGGCAATGGTGACATTGGCACGGATGCTCAGGCCACGCAGGCTTTTGACCGGTATGGGGTGGATGCGGTGATGGTCGGCCGTGCCACTTTTGGCAAGCCATGGGTGTTTCACGAGATGCTCCACCCCGGGTCTCCCCTGAGCCTCGACAGCAAGATAGACATCCTCAAGCAGCAGGCTACCGAGTCGGTGCAGCGCATAGGCGAGTACCGGGGCATCCTGCATGTGCGCCGTCATCTGGCCGCCACGCCTGTCTTCAAGGGCATCCCCGATTTCCGCGAGACCCGCATACGCATGCTCCGTGCCGACACCCTGGACAGCCTCTTTGCCGTCATCGAGGAGACACGCGGCCTGCTTCACCGCATGGGCCAGGAGTGAGAGCCGCCGGGTGGGGCATGTGGCCCTGCCATGCGCAGGATGCTTCGTGTCAAACTTCCCCAGGATACCCGGCAAAGTGTCTTAGGATATTTGCCCAAACAGCATAGTCTGAATAATTCATAGGAGCAGAATCATTCAGGTGAGGACAGATGCCGGGGCATGTTGGGACACTTGGGCGGGGCATATATAAGGAGTGAGGGGCGGACTTCGCAGGGTTGCGAAGCCCGCCCCTCACTTGTGTTCTCCCGGCAGTGGGGTCTGGTCTGTTGTCTTGATACCGTGTGGCGACAAGACCGCACATGCCCTTTATTGCTTGCTTGCCGCCGGTTTCTTGCTGAAAATGGCGTGTATGCGCTTCATGTCAAACTTGCTGCTGCGGTCATAGTAATAGATGCCGTTCTGCTCCTGTTCCACATCGGTCAACTGCGTGTAGCAGTAGCCCCACACGTTGTCGGATATCTCCATCAGTGCGTCAATCTGTCCTTCCAGCCGCGTGTAGAACTCCTCCAGAGAGCGGGGGGGCTCACCATAACCCCATGACTTGTTGGTGTCGTTACCCGTCCGTGAGTCCTGCCCTTTCACCCACTTGATGCCGCCTACCTCGTCCAGCAGATAGGGCTTGTCGGCTTTGTCGTAGGTGGGGAAATCGTACAGATTGTTGTCTGTATGGCGGTTGAACCCCACGTTGCGCTGGGGGAAGGCCAGGGTGTGGTTGGGTGTCTGGAACCACCGCGATCCGTTGTAGATGATGTCCTTCAGCTTTTTGGGGTCCTGCTCGTAGTTGTGTGTTGTCCAAATGTCAGTCTTCACATGCACGCCTCCGCTCACATCACACACGGGGCGTGTGGGGTCGAGGGCCTTGGTGAGGTCATACACATCAGACACGAAACGTGGGAACTGCACGCGGTCGGGCCACCACTCCTCGTTCATGGGTGTCCAGGTGACGATGCTGGGATGGTTGCGGTCACGCACAATCTCCTCGCTCCATTCTGAGAGGAAGTTACGTGCCACCTCGGGGTTGTTTGCGTCCATGCCCCATGAGGGAGCCTCGCCCCAGGTGATGTAACCCAGCTTGTCGGCCCAGTAGTGGAAACGCTCCTCAAACACCTTCTGGTGCAGACGCGCGCCGTTGAAGCCAGCCTGTAGTGAGAGTTCAATGTCGTGGCGTAGAGCCTCGTCGGATGGAGCCGTCCAGATGCCGTCGGGATAGAAGCCCTGGTCCAGTACCAGGCGCTGGTAGAAGGGTTCGTTGTTGAGGTACACCCTGTTGCCCTTGACATGTATCTTGCGCATGCCCACATAACTGCTCACGCGGTCGATGCATTTGCCTGCAGCATCCTTGACCTCATAGGTAAGGCTGTACAGGAAGGGGTCGGCGGGGCTCCACAGGCGTGCCTTCTTCACGGGCAGGACGATAGTGGAGTTGTTTTGTGCGGGCACTGTTCTGGTGGCCACGGCTTTCTTGCCGTCGCTCATGGTCACGGTGAGCGTGGCCCCCCCCTCGCTGTAGAAGGTTGGGTGTATGACAACCTGGTTCTGGTCAATGTCGGTCAGCACCTGCGTGCGTTCCAGGCCGCAGGCATCCACGGGTTCCATCCACACCGTCTGCCAGATGCCTGTGCAGCGTGTGTACATACACTCAAACTGTGTCATGCGCACGTTCTGCTTTCCTGCGGGCTGTAGGTTGGTGCGTGTGTCGCTGTAGGCGTGCACCACCAGCGAGTGAGCCTTCCCGTCGGCCACGAAGCGTGTGATGTCCACCGCAAACGAAGTGCTGCCTCCGAAGTGGCGTCCTGCCAGTTGTCCGTCAATGAATATCTCAGAGTTGTAGTATACCGCCCCGAAGTTCAGACGCACGCGTTTGCCGCTCCATGCCTGAGGCATGGTGATGCTGCGCTGGTACCAGATGTTGTTGATGAAATCGGTGTACTCTACCCCTGACAATTTGCTTTCGGGGCAGAAGGGTACTGTAATCTTGTCGCTGAATCCCTGGCTTTGGTGCAGTTTCTTCTCCATGCCTGAGCCTACGAAGTCGAATGTGTAAGTCCAGTCACCATTGAGGTTGACCCAGTCTTGTCGCTCAAACTGGGGACGCGGGTACTCTGCCCTGGGAATGGCAAGGAGCGTAGAGGCGGCAAGCATGACCGCCGCAAGCAGAATGTTTCTTTTCTTCATGAATGTTTTATGTTTGATGTTTGTCTTGATGGTTGTCGTTCTTCTGTTGTCTGGTCAGGCCACTTCGCCAGGCCCGCTCTTGCTGTGGCCGTGTCTGGTGGTTTGCCAGTGCACCACTCGTTATAATCCAGTGCACCACTCATTATATATATATATGTGTGGGATGGAAGTGTTTCATTTTACTACCTTCACGCCTTTGGGTGCCTTGACGGTTGACTTCACCGTCCCGTCGGGCTTGCGCTCGTGCCGTATGCTTATCTGCCCGTATGGGGTGGGGAATGTGCCCTCTGCCCATTTTAGTTTGCCCAGGTGTGGGGTCACGCGCACTCGCTTGCATCCGGGCTCCAGCACCTCGACACCCAGCACGTGCGTGCTCATCCAGGCGGTGGGGCCGCTGGCCCATCCGTGGCAGAAACTGTGGCGGAATCCAGGGTAGCAGTATGCGCCGAAGTCGCCGTGTATGTCCTTCTTCCCTTTGGGCACGAAGTCGTCTATGCGTCCTGCGTCCTTTGTCCACTCCAGGTCAAAGTCCTCCCAAAAGGTGGTGGCTCCCATGTCGAGCATCCCGCCCCAATACTGGCTGATGATGTCCATGGCCTCCTCGTGCCGCCCGTCCATGGCCAAGGCCTCCAGCATGTAGTATCCGTAGAAGGTGGAGAATCCCTTGGGGCCTCCCACTGCCACATAGTCCCTGCATGCCTTGTCGGGCTTCATCAGCCCGGCGATGGCCATCAGCGCGGCAGCCTGTTTCAGTCCGTTTGGGTTCACGGTCTTCCTCTTCAGGCGCTCTATCACCTCGTTGCACTTCTCGGCGCGTGCCTTGTCGCCCAGCAGTAGGCTCATCTTGGCCGCGTCCTTCATAGCCCACACCAGCAGCGCGTGGTAGCCCGCGTCCACTCCCTCTGTGTTGGGGCTGCTGGGCCAGTCGAGGAAATGTGCGCCCATGTCGTCGTTCCCGTTCTGGTCAATGCGTTTGTCTATCAGGTCGATGAGCCCCAGGATATAGTCCCGGTGCTTCTCCAGGAAGTCCTTGTGTCCAAATCGCATGTACCAGTCATGCTGGATTATGAGGTACCACAGCGAGTAGGCGCTCATGCCGTTGATCCATGCGGGCAGCGGGTATTGCTGGCACGCGAGGTCCATGCTGCTGTAGAAACTCCCGTCGTCACCGAACACGTTGCTTATTGTGCTGGTTTCGGGGTGCATGTCCCCCAGCCACACCAGGCGGTCTCGTTTCACTCCGTCCCAGATGTATTCCTGCATGTTGAGGTGTACCGTGTATGCCCCTGTCATCCATATGTCGTTCAGCCTCTGGTTTGAGCAGCGGAACGAACCCAGGTATGGGATGTCCCGGTAGCGCAGGATGGCAGTCGCCTCCTTCAGGTTGACGGTTTGTCCGGGTGTGAGCAGGTCGATGCGCACGAAGCGGTAGCCCGTGCTGCCCACCTCTATCTGTCCGTAGAAGGGTATGGTGAGCACCATGTCGCGTATGGCGTGGTCGTTGGTGGCGGTGTTGGCTTTCAGGTTCACATCGGCCTTGCTGCCCGTCTCTGCGATGGACTTGGTGGTGTTCAGCTCTGCGCATGTCTCGCTCACCGACTCGCCGAAGCGCAGTCGCACCTGTGGTGTGGAGAGCGGTGTGCAACTGCTGATGACCAGTTTGAGCCCCCCGTGCAGTTCATGGCCGAAGTCAAGGATGAGGCTGGCGCGCTCATTGCCGCTGTTCACCAGGCGGCACATGCCCTGGTTGAAGATGTCGGCCTGTCCCGTGCCTTTCTTGAGCAGCAGTTCGGGATTCTGTACCGAGGTGTTGCTGCTGGCCCACAGGATTTTCTTTGGGGTCAGGTAGGAGCGTGTCATGATATCCTCGCGGAAACGTGCCGTGTCGGCTCCGAACACGGGAGGGATGTGTTTTTGCGCCAGTGTCGTGGCGGTGGTCAGCAGCGTCACCGCTGCGAGGCAGAGTTTTCTCATTTCTTCGTTTAATATAGCCTTAGTAGTTTGAATAGTCAGTCCAGTTGCCATAATCCGTCCGTGCAGGTCACGTGGTGCTCCTTGATGCCCAGGCAGTCCATCCACAGCCGTGTGTTGCAGGTCTCCAGTATGCCGGTGTTGAATCCCCTGCCCTGGTCGTTGTTCCACACCCATGTGGGCGTGGGCCACAGGCAGGCGCGGAAGTTGACTCTCTTGTAGAAATCCTCATTGCATCCCCTTTGCCCGTGGTGTGCCATCTGCAGGTAGTCGCTGTCGAGCCGGCTACCGTAGGGCCCGTGCAGTACTTTGTCCCCGCACTCCACACCCGCGTCGCCCAGGAAAGTGATGGACTTGCGCCGGTCCCACACCCTCATGATTACCGAAGAGTTGTTGTATGGGTTGGTGGTGAATGGGTTGGCCACCCCCAGTATCTGCAGGTTCATCCCGTCCCAGGAAAAGGTGTCGCCGGGCTCCTGCAGGTCGGTCACGGTGATGTCCTTTGCGGCTTCGAGCCTCGCGTAGAACTCCCTGCAGTCGGCCTCGCTTTGTGGCTCGCCCTTGATGACGGCTTCGGGCATGCGCGAGTGGTAGATGTGCCTGATGTGCAAGTCCTGTGTGTCGGCCAGGATCTGGTTCAGCGCGCCCATGTGGTCACCATGGGGATGTGATATGAACCACGCCTCCACCTCACCGCCCATGGCACCCAGGAAACCTCTGAGGAACATGCTCTCGACGGGCATCCCCCCGTCCATCACGACAAGTCTTCCCTTGTGTGTGCGGAACACATAGGAGTTGCCTATGTCGTCCTCGTGCGACGGTATCTGCCACATGGTGAAGCTTGACTTTCCCTTCAGCGCGATGGGAACCTCCTTTTGGTTTCGGTCTGCCTGCAGCCGAAAGGGAAGGGCGGCAGCTGCCGCGCCCAGGGCGGTGACGCGCAGAAAGGCTCGGCGCGAGGTGGATATTTGCTTGTCCATTATGGGAACTTTGCTCTATATACTCACAAATTTATGTATTTTTCGCCACACAGGCAAGTCTCTCACGCACAAATATCTTCTCTGCCGCCTCACTGCCCCCCACGCGTGGTGTCGGGGACTTTTCCTTTCCTCTTTTTCCTGTGCTCATGTTTGTTTGGGCCACCAAGTTTCGCTAATTTTGCATGTCGTCACCCGGCGTGGACAATGTAGCCACTCGCTGTGGTACAGGCAATATTATCTATGGACATGCACATGCATCATCACATCCTGGCGGCTCTTGTGGCCGCACTCTCCCTTGCCTCCCCGATGGGCGCGCAGGTTAATGTGGAGGTTGACCTGGCCGACAGGCGCGTTCAGGTGAGCCCCACGCTTTATGGCATCTTCTTTGAGGACATCAACCATGCCGCCGATGGCGGCCTGTATGCCGAACTTGTGCGCAACCGTTCGATGGAGTTCTCGCGGGACACGCCGGATGGGTGGGAACCCGTAAGCAGCCAGCTGGAGTTGTGCCGTGAGGGTATGCTCAATGACGTGCAGACCCAAGCGCTCAGGGTGCGTGTGGGGGCAGAGGGCGGTGGAGTGCGCAACACAGGTTACTGGGGCATGAACGTGACACAGGGCACGAAGTACCGCCTTTCCCTGTGGGTGCGTGCCCAGGAGGGTAAGCCCGGCCGTGTGACAGCCTCCCTGCAGGGCAGGGACGGCGCCATCCTGGGCATGGTGGAGGTGCCGGGGAAGGTGGGCAAGAGGTGGCGCAGGCTGGAGGCCGTGATTACCGCCACGGGCACCGACCCCCAGGCCACGCTTGTGCTCTCCGTCCAGAAGCCGTGCACGCTGGTGCTGGATGTGGTGAGCCTGTTCCCGCCCACGTTCAAAGACCGTCCCAACGGCTGCCGCCGTGACCTGGCCCAGATGCTCCAGGCCCTGCATCCTGCCTTCATGCGCTTCCCCGGAGGATGTGTGGTGGAGGGCAACATAAGCCCCCAGAACGCGTGGCGCTGGGAGCGTACCGTGGGCCCCATAGAGCGCAGGCCCGGGCATATGAATGCCAATTGGGGTTATCCCTCGACCGACGGACTGGGCTTCCATGAGTATCTGCAGTTGTGCGAGGACCTGGGAGCAAAGCCCCTCTATGTGGTCAATGTGGGCATCTGGCATGGGGGCTGCACGCCAGTTGACAGCCTGCAGGGATGGATAGACGAGTGCCTCGCTGCCCTGGAGTATGCCAACGGGCCCGTGACAAGCCGCTATGGCAAGATGCGTGCCGAGAACGGGCATCCCGCCCCCTTCAATATCGCCTATGTGGAGATAGGCAACGAGAACTACAACTACCGCCTGCAGGACAACTCCGACCAGAGTGACCATTACCCCGAGCGATACCGCCTCTTCTACGATGCCATCAAGGCGCGCTTCCCCGAGGTGCAGTGCATAGGCAATGTGGAGGCCTGGGGAACCGACATGCCCACGTGGAGGAACAGCCACCCCGTGGATATCCTGGACGAGCATTACTACCGCTCGCCGCAGTGGTTCGTGAGCCAGTTCCACCGCTTTGACCATTATGACCGCCAGGGGCCGGCCATTTATCCGGGCGAGTATGCCGTGACCCAGAACTATGGGCAGAACGGCAACATGAACGCGGCGCTGGGCGAGGCTGTGTTCATGATGGGTATGGAGAACAACTCCGACATCGTGCGCATGAGCAGTTATGCCCCCATCTTCATCAATGAGAACAGCAGCCAGTGGCATCCCGACATGATACGCTTCAACAGCGCACAGGCCTTTGGCACGCCCAGTTACTGGGTGCAGCAGCTCTTCCCCACCCATTTGGGCACCCACGTGGTGGGCAGCCGTCTCACGTGGAGCCTGCCCCGCCCGCAGGGTGTGAGGCGTGCTCATCCTGTGCAGGTGGGTGTGGGCACCTGGGCCACGCGCGCATCCTTCCGTAATGCACAGGTCATTGTGGATGGCGACACGATGGACATAAAGCCCGGTCGGGCTTGGGCGGCGGCCAATCCCAGGCAGGGGGGCGAATGGGCAGGTACTGGCGACACGCTCCGGCAGACCTCCATGGCGCAGGGTACGGCGCGCCTCTGCCCCATATCGATAAGGGACGACCGCTACACCTGGCGTGTGGAGGCGCGCAAGGACGGCGGTGACGAGGGCTTCCTCATGCTCTTCGACTATGCCGACAGGCAGAACTACGGGTGGTTCAACGTGGGTGGATGGGCCAACACGCAGAGTGCCATCGAACAGACAGCCAAGGGCAACAAGAGCAAGTTGCCAGGCGGGCGCGCCACACATATCAAGGATGGCGTGTGGCACACGCTGCAGGTGGATGTCGACAGGGACAGTGTGGCCTGCCTCGTGGACGGGCAGGTGTACTGCCACGGCATGCTCACAGGCGGCGACATGCGCGGCGTGTATTCCACCAGCACGCTGGACGAGCAGGGCGGCATGCTCTACACCAAGGTGGTCAACCTGGGCAGCGCGGCCACCGACGGCACCCTGACCCTCAGTGGGGGACATGCCATCAGTGCCACCATCACACGCCTGGCAGCCGAGAAGGGCACCGATGAGAACACCATGCAGGAGCCCATGCGTGTGTCGCCCGTCGAGGTGGAGGCCCAGGTGGAGGCCGATGGCCGCACCATATACTTTGCCGTGCCGCCCTTCAGCATCAGCATCCTCAGCGTGCGGGTGCGGTAATCACTTGGCGGCCAACAAACACGGTCAACTCATCCCCGGTCTCATTTCATCCATTTTTTTGATTACCTTTGTCCGGATAATCAAGGTAAACGTATTGACATGACTGGCAATAAAGTTGACATCAACCGATGGGAAGTAGTACTTGTAGAAAAGAAGCGGACCGGCAAGTGGCTTGCAGAGCAGTTGGGAAAGGACACAACCACGGTGTCCAAGTGGGTGTACCTATACCACCCAGCCCGGACAGGAGACCCTGCTCCGCATAGCCGGACTTCTTGAAGTGGATGTGAAAG
>DCCS01000033.1:50314-50500 GCA_002316015.1 Prevotellaceae bacterium UBA1075 | reverse complement strand
TTTCCGCCAACCCATTTGATGAACGGTTTTGCTTTCGTATTCATCCCAAATTCCACAACACTATATATTCTAATGTTTTTATAAACCCCGAGCAACAGAAAGTTGCCTTGGTTTTTTCCGCGTCGTAAGATTCGCTTGATTTAGTGTCGTAACAAAACCAAATAAATCTTCAACAGACATGGCAAA
>DCCS01000033.1:50059-50269 GCA_002316015.1 Prevotellaceae bacterium UBA1075 | reverse complement strand
AATTAAATCTGAGAAACTCACTCTGTATGGGAGGGATATTCCCCGTCATGGAGCAAATTGACGCCTGTGGTCAAAGGACATAGACTTGCCCTTGGGAATGTGCAGCAAGGTCCATGGCTACCAATACTGCGTGATATTCCGCTCCTTGATGTGCGTGTGTTTTTGCGGCGGCTCGTGTGCTGAAGGTGTGACGGCCCACTTGATGAAGCA
>DCCS01000033.1:27999-49999 GCA_002316015.1 Prevotellaceae bacterium UBA1075 | reverse complement strand
GAACTCCCCAAGACAAAGATGGAATGACCACGCCACAGTATCTTCCACATTTGTTGGGCAAGATGGGCAACCATATTTCCTGTGACCAAGATGCAGGGGGGCTGTTTCCGTGAAGTGCGAGAAAACATATGTTCCGCCAGCGTTGGCGCGCCTTGACGTGGACTTGGGTGAATTTGCCGGGAAATTGTAGGCTTAAGGGTGGTAGTTGTCTTGTGCCTCTCCGAACATGTGCATGGCAAAGAATTTGGCGAGGCTTACATTTACCGCGTTTCCCAATTGCTTGTATGCTTGTTGCTTTATGGCATCCAGGCGGAATGACTCGGGGAAATTTTGAAGACGGGCACATTCTCTTGGAGTCAAGAAACGGCGTCTGGGGCCGACAATGGAGGTCTGTACAATGGCAACGAGAGCGGGAAAATAAGTGTTTACCTTAACACGGATCCCAGAGGGGCGCAACTGGAAAATCTGGTTCCAGATGTTTGGGTTCTTGGTCTGTCCGGCTTGCCACTCCAGTTTTGCCTTGGCTCCAAAAAACATCGGATTCTGTCTCGCACGTGCAAGCCAGTCATCGATGAATTCCCGGTTCTTTACATATAAGTCGTTATTTTTCAAAATGAAGTTCCGTTTCCACGCCGGGTATTCCCCAAGGTCTTCATTTGGGTCAAGGTCACACAGTCTGTCCGACCATATGGGAAAACCTGGCAGTCTTTTGGCCTGGATGTTTTGGATGAATTCGTTCCAAAGGTCAATCAGTTTTTCCATGTCGGGCGGCATGCGATAATCCTTGATGTCAGGAATCTCATCATCGTCCTGTAGAATCGAGTTGATGGAGCATGGATTCGTTCGGTCTTTGGAGAACACAAAGGGGGAAATCTCTCCAATGTCTTTCCTGACACACATGATGTACACACGCTCGCGATGTTGTGGTATGCCCACATGGTGAGGGCTAAATATGACAGGCTTTGGCAAGAGGTTATAGCCAAGTTCAAGAAGTCTATTGTGGATAATTTTCCATGTGTTTCCGTGGTCGTGACTGGCCAAATTGCGCACATTCTCAAGTAGGGCATAACTGGGATGGTGGTATTCCAGGATGCGGCAAATGTCAAAGAACAGCGTCCCTTTCGTCGGGTCATCAAACCCTAACCGTTTTCCTGCTTTGGAAAATGCTTGGCATGGAAACCCGCCGCATAAAACATCATGTGCGGGAATCTCAGACGCGTCAATCTTTGTAATGTCCCCTGCCGGGGTCATATTGTAGTTGGCTTCATACGTCTTTCTGCAATTCTCGTCTATGTCACAAGCAAAAACACACTCGCCGCCAAGGGATTTCATCGCCTGGTGAAAACCGCCTATGCCGCAGAATAAATCTATGAACTTAAATGGACGCATTTTGTTTGTATGTGTACCGGAATACGACAAAGTTGTCGTTCTCCAGTATTTTCTTGTCGATGTTGAATTTTGCTTTCCTGGCACTTCCGTTTGGTTGGTGCCCTTGGGCAAAGTTTGTCAATGCCTTGCGAAAGTTAATCCTGTTCAGTTCTACGATGGACATTCTTACAAATTTAACGGCGTTCTTCATTCGCCCGTGGTAAGACATTTCGCCCTTGTCGTAAGACGAATCAATGCTTTTTATGTATCGATTTCTGCCTATTGTTGCCTCGTAGCGGGAGTCGTGGTCTTTAAAGACACTCTTGAAGTTGTTTGTCGGTCAAGGGCTGGTCTTGAGAAATGACCAGTTTTTTGTCTAATGTCAATTGCTCACTGTCGATATTCATCTTCTGGGTTGTGTCATATTTGCAAAAATACGCAATTCTCCCTACACGGGCAAGCCCGTGGTCTCAATATTTGTAGAGGCATCTTATAGCCGGTGGGGGCCATCGGGCACACCCGTGTGGTAGGGAGAAGCCTCCTTTTGCCTTTGTCCTCCCGCATGCTGCTTGTCATGAGGGGTTGCTTGCCAGGATTCCTTGAGATGTTTGTCAAGGAAACTTGGGAGACTTGGGCAAGTGATGTGGCCAGGGACAAACGGGGATTAGGAGAGGGTGTGGCACGCGTTCAGTCCAGATACTCGATTTTCCAGTTGTAGTTCCACTGGTCGAAGTAGAGGTTGCCTCCACGCCATTCCACCTCTCCGCGCTGGAAATCCACAGTCTCGCTGCGTGGGAATTTCTTCTTGGGCGAGAGCGGCATGCCGTAATCCGTGTTGACCACCATGCGCCAGGAGTCGATGCCGCCCAGGAAGAAGTAGAGCTCGGCTTCGTCTCGTGCGTATCTGGGAATGCCGAAAGACTGGTCTACGGGTACCCATCCTATGCCCTCGAAATAAATCTCCGCCCAGTCATGCAGATTGACGGATCCGGGGTGCATCATGAACCCGCTCTGGAAGTGGGCTGGGATACCGGCCAGGCGGCACAGCGTGATGAAGAGCAGCGACACCTGTCCGCAGTCGCCGTGACGGTTCTGCAGCACATACATGGGTATGCAGGGGATGGTAGAGTACTCGCGTGCCGAGGCCCAGGGAAAGTGTTTGCTGATATAGGTGAAGATGTTGCGGGCGCGCTTCACAGGACTGCTGATGCCGCGCGTCAGGCTGTCGGCCAGGGCACGCAGTTCGGGTGTGAAGGCGATGTGGGGCAGGCGCTCGGCCGTGTAATGCCTGTATATGGCCGACTTGGTGTCGTAAGGCTGTATGGTGTCGAGGCAAAACTTCTGGCCACGGCTCACGTATTCAAAGGTCTCGCTGAACACCATGGGCTGTCCTGTCACAGCCTTCTGTTCCATGTAGATGGTGCTGTGGGTGAAGCCCGGAGCCGACATCTTGTATTTGGCAGGTGATGTGGACAGCAGTTCGATGTCGGTCTGCCTGTCGATTTTCCTGTGGGGGAATGGTAGCCAGCAACGCACCTTCTCTCCGGCCGGGACGGCATCGGCGGCTACCGTGAGCGTGTAGGTCACGCGCATGTGGCGGGCCTGTGCGGTGTGGCAAGGCGTGTGCGGCGCGTCGCGCAGGATTTGTGGGAGATTCTTCATGTCGGCCAGTTCCACTTCCGAAAAACCCTCACCAGGGTGTGCCTTTTGCCAAACCGTCCTGCACTTGGGGTCTATGCGGAACAGGTTTCTCCCCGCCGAATGGAAATACATCTTCTTGCCGTCGAGTTCCATGCACTCCAGGGCTCCCGACGCTTCCCACCTGGCCAGTTGCCCGTCTGTGACGGTGGGAATGTATCGCTTGATGTAGTTTGTCACTTCCTCGCGGCTTTGTGTGAAGTCACATTTCAGCCGGTGGTGCAGGTCGTCGTCCCAGTTGTACTTTTGTGCCGTGGCCGGCGTGGCCACGAGAAGGTATGCGAGTGCGAGGATGGCCTTCGCGCAAGTGTGTGTGTGTGTCATATCTTGGTCTTGTTTGTCTTGGTCTTGCAGGGCTCATGCCCGTGGGTGATGTGCCATTGTGTTCTTTCTTTGCCCTTCTTGCAGGTTTGCGGTGCCCGTCCGCAGGTCATACGGGTTTCACCCCGATACCTGGGGTGGTGGGTAGCCACAGTTTGCCTTTCCTCACCTCCACTCCATGGAAGCGGTCGTTGGCAATGAGCAGGTTTCCGTCCAGGTCGGCAAAGTCCACGGCGGGCGACAGTTGTGCGGCGGCCGAGATGCCGCAGGAGGTCTCGGTCATGCATCCCACCATCACTTTCATGCCCAGTGCGCGTGCCGTGCCCACCATCTCCCATGCCTCGCGCATGCCAGTGCACTTCATCAGTTTGATGTTGATGCCCGTGAAGGCACCCATGATGCCGCGTATGTCGGTGAGCCTCTGTATGCTCTCGTCGGCGAATACGGGCAGGGGGGACTGCTGGGTCACCCAGGCGATGTCGTCCAGTTGTGTCTTGGGCATGGGTTGCTCCACCATCACCACTCCCTGCCCGTGCAGCCATTGTATCATGTCCAGGGCCTTCCGCTTGTCCTTCCATCCCTGGTTGGCATCCACGGCTATGGGCAGTTTGGTCACGGAGCGTATGGTCTCTATCATTTCCCGGTCGTTGTCGCGCCCGAGTTTCACCTTGAGGATGTTGAACCTGTCGGCGCACTCCCTGGTTTTCTGCCTGACCACATCCGGCGTGTCGATGCCAATGGTGAAGGTGGTGGAGGGAGTCTTCTCGGGGTTGAGTCCCCATATGCGGTGCCAGGGTTGTTCCATGATGCGCCCTACCAGGTCATGCAGGGCAATGTCGATAGCCGCTTTCCCCGCAGCGTTGCCCTTGTCCAGTTGGTCAATGGCGGTGAGGATGTCCTCCATCTTGAACGGACTGTCAAACTGCTTGAGCAATTGTGCAGCACGTCTCAGGAAGTCCATCACGCTGTCCACCGTGCCCAGTTCGGCTGACAGGTAAGGTGGCATGCTGGCTTCCCCGTATCCAGTGTAGCCGTCATAGTCAAGCCTTACCTGTATGTCGGGCGTGGTGCTGCGCGAGTAAGTCGCCACGGTGAATACATGGCGCAACTTTAACTCATACGGCTCATAAGTGAGCAGCATGGTTCGGCGTGCCCTCACCTTTCGGTTTGCGGCAAACAGCGGAATGGGGCTCGTGGCAAGTGCGGCTGTGGCAAGTGCGGTGTCGCGGAGGAATGTTCTTCGTGTGGTCATAGTTCGTATAATGAAATCTGGTCGGTTGTGCGGATCTGTGCGTCCTGGTTCACATAGGGTAGCACACGTACTGCGTACAGTAGCCTGTGACGCTCATATTCGTCGTAGTCGCTGTCCTGTGGGTCGAAACTTCCTGTATGCACGCAGCCCAGAGAGTGTATAAACCTCTTGCCCCCCAGGCTGAATCCTACATGCACCACGCGTTTGGGGCTCCCGTCCGCATTCTTAGACCCGAAGAAAAGCAGGTCGCACGGTTGCAGGTTGGAGTAGTCCGGGTCTATGTCGATGTGCAGGCCCACTTGGGCTTGCTGCGACGCGTTGCGTGGAATGATGATGTCGTGCAGGTAGAGGACTGTGCGCACGAAACCGCTGCAGTCCACTCCCTTGGGCGATGTGCCGCCCCACATGTAGGGGATGCCCGTGAGACTGCGGGCGGTGGAGAGTATGGCAGACGCGTCCCGGCTTATTGTCTCGCGCCATGGAGCCAGCGGCATCGCGTCCTTCTTTCTGACGAAACCTTGTCGGCCATCGGGGTATTCCACTTGATAGAACCCCTTTTTCCTTCCTTTGAGTTTCAGTCTGTTGCCCCCTACTGCGTCACTCATGGTAGGAGCGTGCGTGGAGGGCTTGCTGTAAATCCAGGCTGTGAGTGACGTGACAACCACCTGCGCGGAGTGGTTCCATTGTGAAAGTTGCTCCCGGCTCAGTTCCTTCAGGGTCGAGGAGAGTGTCCAGTGCTCGTATCCCTCGGGAGTTCTTATGCGAGTCCATTCGTTGTGCTTGTCGAGGACTTCCACGGGCATGCCCATGAGCGCCTGGGACTCCTGCCCCGCGTTGTAGTCAGCATCGGAACGCGTGTTGCACACCGACACGTTGACCAGGGCGTATGCTTCCTTCTGGCTCTTGGCCTCAAGTGCCGGCAGAAGGGTTGCCAGCAGAAGTGCGATTCTCAGCATCATGTCGCACGATGTGATGGGTGGCATTGTGTATTGCGGTTTTGGCTGTTCTGTTATGGTTTTGCTGTTCTGTGTGCTCCCGAAGTTTTTATGGCTTTGCCGTGTCCTTTGCGTTTCCGCTGCTTCACGCGGCCGCGCGATGTATGGTACTGGCCACCATTTCGCGTGTGCATTGGGGCATGCCCATACAATTTGTGTAAATGTAAATAAAGAGGGGAGGGAACCTTGGAGCATGTTCCTTCCCCTCTTGGGTTGTGATGGCCTGTGGCCAGATTAGTCGTTTTCGGGGCGAAGTTTGCGCACGGTTGCGCCTGCCTGCCACATCTCGCTGTCATGCATGGCCTTCAACTCGGCGTTGAGTTTCTCGCGATAGTCGGGCTTGGAGTTGCTGTCAATGGAGATCTGAGCCTCGTCACCTGTCTTCACGGAATAATAAAGCCATTCCATCACGGGCTTGATGGCGTCGTGGAAGCGCGGTGCCCAGTCCAACGCTCCGCGCTGTGCGGTGGTAGAGCAGTTGGCGTACATCCAGTCCATACCCTTTTCTCCGAAGAGGGGGCCAAGGCTCTGTGTCAGTTCCTCGACAGTCTCATTGAAGGCCTCTGATGGTGTATGTCCATTCTCGCGCAGCACCTCGTATTGGGCCAACAGCAGTCCCTGTATGGCGCCCATTAGAGAGCCACGCTCGCCTGTCAGGTCACTGGTGGCCTCACGCTGGAAGGTGGTCTTGAACAGATAGCCTGCTCCGATACCGATGCCGAAGGCCAGAGTCTTGTCCTCGGCGTGGCCTGACGCGTCCTGGTAAACCGCGTATGAGCAGTTCAGTCCGCGGCCTTCCATGAACATGGTGCGCAATGAAGTGCCAGACCCCTTGGGGGCAACCATGATGACATCGATATCCTTGGGGGGCACCACCCCGGTGCGGTCATTCCAGTTGATGGCAAAACCATGAGAGTAGTACAGGGTTTTCCCGGCTGTCAGATAGGGCTTGATGGTGGGCCACACCTGTATCTGGCCGGCATCTGACAGCAGCATGCAGATGATGGTGCCCTTCTGGGCAGCCTCTTCCAGTGAGAAGAGGGTTTTCCCGGGAACCCACCCGTCGGCCACAGCCTTGTCGTATGTCTTTCCTTGACGCTGGCCCACGATTACGTTGAAGCCGTTGTCACGCAGGTTGCAAGCCTGGCCAGGGCCTTGTATTCCGTAGCCCAGGACTGCGATGGTCTCGTTCTTGAGCACTTCGCGTGCCTTCTCCAGGGGAAACTCCTCACGTGTCATTACCTCTTCGATAACGCCACCAAAATTCATCTTTGCCATTGTTCCAAATATTTATAGCTTAATGTTTATGCCTGCTTGTGTTCTGTGCTTGCGTGGAGGCACGCATTGGCGGGGCGTTCCTGTGCCGTGCCTCTGTGTTCTCCTTTGTTTCCAGGCGCAAAGTTACGAATTATAATCCGAATGCGGGTGTTTGGAAGCATATTTTTGCCTGGCAGGCTGTCTCGCTTTCATTTTTTCGCACCTCCACCTCTGTCTCGTTGCTGTTCTCACCCTCTTGGGTGTAGAGGGAGAGCCTGTCGCCCATGTGCGCCTCGGTCTTGTAGGCAATCTCGAACCTCCAGGGACGCTGGCGCTCGAAACGTTCCTTGGGCATCAGGTCCAGGATGTGTTCGATGTACTTGATGCTGTTGATGTGACCGTTGATGTCGGTGTCACTGTAGTAGGTGTCGATGGTGCGTTCCAGCCTTGGGTTCTTGAAGCGGAAACGTCCGTGTCCGGCTATGGGACATACGTTCTCTTCCTCGGACACCACGTAGTTCTTGATGTCCCCGTCGTACAGGGAGAGCAGGTCGCAGGGCTTGCGGCTGTTGACATCAATCATTGCCCAGATGCTGCGCGCGTAGCCGTAAGGAGTTCCATCGGGGCGGAGGATGGCGAAGTTGCGGCTGGTGAAGAGTCTCATCACGCCCTCGACCCACGTCTTTATGCGTATTGTCTCATACTGCCGGGGCATCTCTTTCATCTCTATGCACAGGCGGGAGAGCACCCATGTGTGCTGTGTCTCGTTGAGTGCGCCGATACCCCATCCCCTCTTCTGCGAGTGCTTGCCCGCCGCATTCAGAAGGTGGTTGCCCAGCACGCCCAAGAAGATGTGCCCGGTGAAATCCACATGGAAGGGCTCTACCAGCACGTCGTATGTGTCAATCTTTGGTAAACTGGCCATGTCCTATTGTTCTTTCTGTCTTTCCTCCAGGTAGCGGTCAAGTGTTTCCACCAGGCTTTTGGTGACGGCAATGCGTCCGGAACGCACAAACTGAAGCACCACGTCCAGGTCGTTGAGTTTTTTGTATAAATTAAGGATTTCCACCGTGTCTCCCTTCTTCTCCACGATGGTGTAAGTGGGGTTCACCTCGACGATGCGTGCTCCGTGCTGACGGATAATCTGTCCTACGGCTGCATTTTCCAGTACGTCGGGTGTGCTGAGTTTCAGCAGGCAGGCTTCCAGGATGAACAGTTCGCAGTCGGTGAAATAGTTTGCCTGCAGCACGTCTATTTTCTTCTCAATCTGCTTGGTGAGCATGATGGCCATCTCCTCGGTGCAGTAACAGGTGATGGTGTATTTGTGCACACCCGGAGTGCTGCTTGCGCACACATTGAGACTCTCAATGTTCACCTGGCGCCGGGTGAACACGGCGGTTATCTGGTTCAGTATGCCTGCGAAGTTTTCGCTGTATATGATCATCGTGTACAGTGTCAGTCCCTCTGGGCATTCCGCGCTTCCGCATTTGCCGCAGGTGTTGCAGTCGCCACACTCTGCCGCTCCTATTCTCTTGTTTGTCTCCATCTTCTTTTTCTGCTCTTGCTGTTTCTTCTACTTGATGTCCAGCATCATCTCGTCCACGCTGGCTCCCGGTGGTGTCATGGGCAGCACATTGTCCTCTTCCTTGATGGCACATTGCAGCAGGAAAGGGCCGTCTGTCTCCAGCATTTCCCTGATGGCGTTGTTCAGGTCAGCCCTTTCTGTCACCGTGCGCGAGGGTATGCCGTAGGCAGTGGCTATCTGCTCGTAGTCAGGGTTCAGCATGGGCGTGAATGAGTATCGCTTGTGGAAGAACATGTACTGCCACTGGCGCACGTTGCCCAGGAAGTTGTTGTTGAGCAGAATGATCTTCACGGGGGATTTCTGCTCCATGATGGTTCCCAGTTCCTGGATGGTCATCTGAAGCCCACCGTCGCCGCTGAACATGCAGACCGTGCGCTCTGGTGCTCCGAAGGTGGCTCCTATGGCGGCCGGCAATCCGAAGCCCATTGTTCCGCACCCGCCGCTCGTTACCACGCTGCGTCCTGTGCTGAACTGGAAATAACGGCAGGCAAACATCTGGTTCTGTCCGACATCTGTCACCAGTATGGCTTTGTGCTCTGTGGCCTCGCTTACCGCCCTTACCACTTCACCCATAAGCAGTGGGCCCTCTGTGGGATGTATGGCGGGTTCGATCACCTTGCAGTTCTCTTTGTCCTCGTAAGGCTTGAATCCGTCCACCCATGCCTGGTGGCGTGTCTGCTCCACCAGCCTGGTGACTCGTGCCAGGGTGTCTTTGCAGTTGCCCACGACGGCCAGGTCCGCTTTCACGTTCTTGCTTATCTCGCTGGGGTCGATGTCAAAGTGTATGATGCGCGCCTGTCTTGCGTAAGTTTCCAGGTTTCCTGTCACACGGTCATCGAAGCGCATGCCTATGGCGATGAGCAGGTCACACTGGTTTGTCATCACGTTGGGCCCGAGATTCCCGTGCATTCCCAGCATGCCCATGTTCAGGGGGTGGTCAGATGGCAGGGCACTCAGTCCCAGCAGGGTGCATCCTGCGGGAATCTGTGCTTTCTCCAGGAAAGCCTTCAGTTCCTCTCGTGCGTCTCCCAGTTCTACGCCCTGGCCCACCAAGGCAAGTGGCTTCACGCTCCGGTTGATGAGCCTGGCCGCCTTTTCGATGGTCTCTTCGGCAGGTATGTGCACGGGCTTGTAAGAGCGAATGAAGTCAACGTGTGCGGGCTTATAATCCACCATGCCGGTCTGCGCGTTCTTGGCAAAGTCCAGTACCACAGGCCCCGGCCGTCCGCTGCGCGCTATATAGAAGGCGCGGCTCACGGCCCACGCGATGTCCTCGGCCTTCCTTATCTGGAAAGCCCATTTCGTGATGGGCTGTGTCACACCTATCACGTCCACCTCCTGGAACGCGTCTGTCCCCAGCATGGCAGTGCCCACCTGCCCGCAGATGACCACCATGGGAGTGGAGTCCATCATGGCGTCGGCGACACCGGTAATGGTGTTCATCGCTCCGGGGCCGCTGGTCACGATGGCGCACCCCACCTTGCCCGACACCCGCGCATATCCCTGGGCCGCATGCACGGCACCTTGCTCGTGGCGCACAAGAATGTGGTGCAGGGTAGCCTTGTGGTCGTAAAGTGCATCATAGGTGGGCATTATTGCGCCTCCGGGATATCCGAACAGCACATCCACGCCCTCGTGCTCCAGCGAGCGCATCATGGCCTCGGCACCCGATATGCGTGCTGTCCCCTTTGCTTGTGTATTCTCTTTCATGTACCTTGTTATATTTATAGTCCAGTAGTTTCCACTCCCGCCTCTTTTTTAGCGTATGGCCTTTCCTTTAATGGCTCCTTTCCGCCGGGGGTTGGGTAGGCCGAGGAGCACCTGTGGCTGCGTATAGCCTTTCCTTTAACGGCCCCTTTCCGCCGGGGCTTTCCGGGAGCGTCTCCTGTCTCAGTCGATAATCCTCACTCCACCTTTGTCCGCGCTTGACACACTCTGCGCGTAAGCCCTCAGCGCACGGCTCACCTTACGTTTTCGGGCTACGGGACGCTGCTCGCGTGCGGCCAGTTCCTCGTCGCTCAGGCGCACGTTGATGGTGCGCGCGGGGATATCAATCTCGATGATGTCGCCGTCCACAATCTTGCCTATGTTTCCGCCGCTGGCCGCTTCGGGCGAGATGTGCCCTATGCTCAGTCCGCTTGTGCCGCCGCTGAACCGTCCGTCCGTTATCAGGGCGCACTCCTTGCCCATGTGCATGCTCTTGATGTAACTGGTGGGGTAGAGCATCTCCTGCATTCCCGGGCCGCCTTTGGGCCCCTCGTGCGTGATGACTACCACGTCGCCTTTCTTCACCTTTCCGCCCAGGATGCCCTCGCACGCGTCCTCCTGTGAGTCAAACACCACGGCGGGTCCCTCAAAGTGCCATATGCTCTCGTCCACGCCTGCTGTCTTCACCACACATCCGTCCTGTGCGATGTTGCCGAAGAGGATGGCCATGCCGCCGTCCTTGGTATAGGCGTGCTCTATGTCGCGTATGCATCCCTTCTCGCGGTCGGTGTCAAGTGTGGGGTAGGTGTTGCTCTGCGCGCCCAACTGGTTGCAGAACTTGCCGCCTGGCGCGCTGCTGTAGATGCGTGTGGCCTCGGGGTCTACCTGTGGCTTCAGGATGCTGTACCGCTCGATGTCCTGGGCCAGGGTGGCTCCGTCCACACGCCTTACGCTTGTGTCCAGGAGCCCCCCCTTGGCCAGTTCACCCAGCAGGTTCAGTGTGCCACCCGCACGGTTGTATTCCTGGATGGAATATTTTTGCGAGTTGGGAGAGAGTTTGCACAGGAAGGGCGTGCGGCGGCTCAGCTCGTCGATGTCCTTCATGGTGAAGTCCACTCCTCCTTCCTGTGCCACGGCCAGCAGGTGCAGTACGGTGTTGGTGCTGGCCCCCATGGCGATGTCCAGGGTCATGGCATTGAGGAAAGCCTGCCTCGTGGCGATGGAGCGGGGAAGCACGCTCTCGTTTCCGTCCTCATAATAGGCGAATGCGTTCTTGACAGCCAGGCGTGCCGCGTCCTGCATCAGTCTCACACGATTGGTGTGTGTGGCCAGGATGGAGCCGTTCCCAGGAAGTGACAGGCCGATGGCCTCGGTGAGGTTGTTCATGGAGTTGGCGGTGAACATGCCGCTGCAGCAGCCGCATCCGGGACAGGCGCGGTCTTCCACCTCGGCCAGTTCCTCGTCGCTCACGGTGGGGTCGGCCCCCTTGACCATCGCTGTAATCAGATCCAGGTTCTCCCCCTTGTACTGCCCGGCTTCCATGGGGCCGCCGCTTACGAACACGGCGGGGATGTTCAGCCTCATGGCTGCCATCAGCATTCCCGGCGTGATCTTGTCGCAGTTGGAGATGCATATCATGGCGTCGGCCTTGTGCGCGTTGACCATGTATTCCACACTGTCGGCGATGATGTCGCGGCTGGGCAGGCTGTAGAGCATGCCGTCATGTCCCATGGCAATGCCGTCATCAATCGCAATCGTGTTGAACTCGGCGGCATAGCATCCCAGTTTCTCTATCTCCCGCTTGACGATTTGCCCGGCCTCGTGCAGATGAGTGTGCCCAGGCACAAATTGCGTGAATGAGTTGACTATGGCAATGATGGGTTTGCCGAACTGCTCGCGTTTCATACCGTTGGCGACCCACAGGGCGCGGGCGCCTGCCATGCGCCTGCCTTGAGTGCACACGGCACTCCTGAGCGTGTGTTTCATATCCTGATGCTTGTTTGGTCTTACTCTCCCTTTTCTGAACTTACATTTTCCCGCGTTCAAACCATTGAGGGCTTACGCGAATGCGGATTTAACTGCAAAATTACTGCAAAATTGAAAGATGACCAAGCCCCCGCACTTTCAATTTGCCTTTTACGCATGCCAGGGCGCACATGTGTGAAAGTAGGCGGGCGGCATGCATGGCAGTCTCGCGATTTATGTGTATCTTTGTGACAATTATGAGGAAATTAGTCTTTGTGTGGCTTCTGCTGGCAGCAGCGGTGGCCGTTGCGGGAAACCCCAAGAGGGAGTTCCGCGGAGCCTGGATTCAGAGTGTGAACGGGCAGTTTCAGGGAATGGGGCGCGACCGCATGCAGCAGGTGCTCACCAGCCAGCTTGATGACCTGCAGCGTGACGGCATCAACGCCATCTTCTTTCAGGTGCGCTGTGAGGGCGATGCCCTGTATCCCAGTGAACTGGAGCCCTGGAGCCGCTACCTGACAGGACGGCAGGGAATGGCTCCCGAACCCTACTGGGACCCCCTGCAGTGGATGATAGACCAGTGCCACGCGCGCCAGATGGAACTCCATGCCTGGATCAATCCCTACCGTGCCAAGACGAAGGGTACCACCGAGATGGCGAGCACGCACGAGTACTTCCGCCACCCCGACCGTTTCTTTGACTACGACGGCCTGATGCTCTTCGACCCGGGGTGCCCCGAGAACCGCGACTATATCTGCCAGGTGGCCTGTGACATCGTGCGCCGCTACGATGTGGACGGCATACATATGGATGACTATTTCTACCCCTATCCGGTGGCAGGCCTGCCCATCCCAGACGAGGATTCTTATGTCAAGTACGGCAACGGCATGGACCGGGGAGACTGGCGCAGGCGGAATGTGAACCTCTTTGTGCGGCAGATGTGCATGGAGATACGCAAGGTGAAACCCTGGGTGAAGTTCGGCGTGTCGCCCTTCGGCATCTACCGCAACCAGCGCACCGACCCCAACGGAAGCGCCACAACGGGTCTCCAGAACTATGACGACCTTTATGCCGATGTGCTGGAGTGGGTGCGACAGGGATGGGTGGATTACAATCTGCCGCAGATATACTGGGAGGTGGGAAACCGTGCCGCAGACTATGAGACGCTCATCCGCTGGTGGAGCGCGCATGCTGAAGGACGCCCCTTGTATGTGGGGCAGGACGTGGAGCGCACCGTCAAGTTTGCCGACCCCACAAACCCCGGCCAGCACCAGATGGCACTCAAGTACAACCTGCAGCGCACCCTGCCGGGCATCTATGGCAGTTGCCAGTGGTATGCGGCCGCCGTGTGCCGCAATCCCCAGGGATACCAGGACATGCTGCGCCAGGTGTACCACAGCACACCTGCCCTGCAGCCCGTCATGCCTTGGATTGATTCCAAGCGTCCAAGGAAACCCCGCCGCACGACGGTGCTGTGGACAGAGGACGGCCCGGTACTCTTCTGGAAGGCACCGCGTGGCAGGAAGGAGATGCAAAAGGCACGCCAGTATGTGGTGTACCGTTTCCGGCGCGGGGAGAGGGTTGACCTGGAAGACGCGTCGCATATCCTGGCCATCACCAGCCAGACTTTCCTTCCCCTGGCCTACGAGGGTGGGAATACCCACTATGTGTATGTGGTCACGGCTCTTGACCGGTTGCAGAACGAGTCGAAGGCCGCGAAGAAGAATGTGCAACTGTAGGGAGCAAAAAGCCTGGGGGCGACTTGCTGATGTAGGTGTGTCAGCAAGTCGCCCCCAGGCTGTCTCTATTGTTCCATCTGCTTGGCAAGGGGAGCGCAGGCTGCCAAGCGCGCGTTCTGTGGCCTGAGGGGGGCGGTTTGTCCTTGCGCGGTTTCCTGTGCCTCTTTCCCTGCCTCCTGTGGCCGTGTGTCCCGCCGGAAGTGCCTTGTTGCTTGCCCGTCAGTCGTGGCACGGTATTTTCTCGACACGGCGGAGATGCCTTCCACCCTCGAAGGGGGTGTCGAGGAATTCATCCATGATGCCGTCGGCCTCGCTGTAGGAGAGGAAGCGGCCTGGCATGACCAGCACGTTGGCATCGTTGTGCTGGCGTGCCAGATGGGCTATCTGAGGCCTCCAGCACAGGGCGGCACGCACATGCTGGTGCTTGTTGAGTGTCATGCTGATGCCCTCGCCGCTGCCGCACACGGCCATGCCTGTGGCCACCTCGCCCGTGTCGATGGCATGGCCAAGGGCATGCCCGAAGTCGGGATAGTCACAACTCTCCTCGCTGTGGGTGCCGTAGTCAATGTACTCTATCTTTCTGGCGGTGAGGAATTCTTTGATGTGCTCCTTGAGCGCAAAGCCAGCGTGGTCGCTGGCCAGTCCTATCTTCTGTGTCATGCCAATATCTCCTTTACCTGGTTGTACACGTTCTCGGCTGTGAAGCCCAGCTTCTGGTCAAGCACCTTGTAGGGAGCCGAGAACCCGAAACTCTCCAGTCCCCAAATGCGGCTGGCAGGGTCGGCGCCGATGAGGAAGCCGCCCAGGTTGACGGGCAGTCCTGCTGTGAGGCCGAATATCTTGCATCCAGCGGGAATGACACTCTGCTGGTACTCAGTGCTTTGCTCACGAAAGAGCCCCTCGGAGGGCACGCTCACCACACGGGCCTTGATGCCGTCCTGGCGCAGCAGGCGCGCTCCCGCGACCAGCGTGCTCACCTCAGACCCGTTGCCCAGCAGGATAATGTCGTACAGCGGGTCGCTCCCGGCCACGATGTACGCTCCCTGGCGTATGCCCGCGTATGGGTTTCCTGCGGGCAGGTCGTTGATGCCCTGGCGGCTGAGGATGAGCGCGCTGGGCGTGTGCTCGTTTTCCATAGCGAGCTTCCAGCATTCCACGGTGGCGCGGCTGTCGGCCGGACGCATCACCAGCATGGAGTTGCGCCCGCTGTGGTTCTTGAGTTTCTCCATCAGCCGGATCTGTGCCTCCTGCTCCACAGGCTCGTGCGTGGGGCCGTCCTCGCCCACACGGAATGCGTCGTGCGACCAGATAAACTTGACAGGAAGTTCCATCAGGGCGGCCATGCGGATGGCGGGTTTCATATAGTCGCTGAACACAAAGAATGTGCCGCAGGCGGCAACCACGCCTCCGTGCAGGGCCATCCCGATGCAGCAGCAGGCCATGGTGAGCTCGGCCACGCCTGCCTGCAGGAAGGCGCCGGTGAAGTCGCCGAACCGGAGCTCGTGGGTTTGCTTGAGGAAACCATCGGTCTTGTCGGAGCTGCAGAGGTCGGCCGAGGCACAAATCATGTTGGGCACCTGCCGGGCCAGGATGGCCAGGCAGGCGCTGGAGGCGTTGCGTGTGGCATCGCCCGCCTTGAGCTGTACTTGCTCCCAGTCTATCCGTGGCAGCCGCCCGGCAAACCAGTCGGCCAACTGTGCGGCCTTCTCGGGATGCTTCTCTGCCCAGTTGGCCTCCTCGTCATGGCGTATTTCTGCCATGGCCCGCAGTTCTTTGAGACGGGTGTCGTAGATGGCCTGCACTTCGGGGAAGATGTGGAAGGGGTCATCCGGGTTGCCGCCCAGATGGGTGATGGTGTTGCGGTAAGCGCCGTCACCCAGGGGTGACCCATGTGTCTTGCATGAGTGCTCGTAACTGGTGCCGTCGGCTTTCAGGGCACCCTTGCCCATCACACACTTTCCGATGATGAGTGTGGGCTTGTCCTTCACCCCTTTGGCCTTCCCGATGGCCTGGCGTATCTGTGCCACATCGTTGCCGTCAATCTCCATCACTTCCCATTGCATGGCACGGTACTTGGCCGCCGTGTCCTCGTTCATCACCACGCGTGTCTCGGTGGAGAGCTGGATGTCGTTGGCGTCATAGAACATGATGAGGTTGTCGAGCCCCAGTGTGCCCGCGATGCGCGCGGCACCCATGCTCACCTCCTCCTGTACTCCTCCGTCGCTGATGTAGGCGTAGATGGTCTCGCGGGAAAAGGTGGGGTTGCCGGTGTGGGCAGCCAGGAACTTTGCCGCTATGGCCGCGCCCACAGCGTAAACGTGACCTTGTCCCAGTGGGCCGGAACTGTTCTCGATGCCTCGCTCGGGGCACAATTCGGGATGTCCCGGTGTGGGGGAGCCCCATTGGCGCAGTTGTTGCAGTTCCTCCATGCTGAACTTTCCGATGAGAGCCAACTGTGCGTAGAGCATGGGAGACATGTGCCCAGGGTCAAGGAAGAAGCGGTCACGTCCCATCCATGTGGGGTTCTCGGGGTCAAACTGCAGGTACTCGCTATAAAGTACGTTGATGAAGTCGGCTCCGCCCATGGCTCCTCCCGGATGTCCGCTCTTGGCCTTCTCCACCATCGAGGCGGCAAGGATGCGGATGTTGTCGGCTGCGCGGTTCATCGTCTGAATGCTGTTCATAATGCAATGATGCTTGTTGGGTTGGTGGCAAATGTGCCCTGTCCTGTTATATATTTCAACGCAAAGGTACTATATAATAAGGGAAAAACTGTAAGTGTGAAGTGAAAAGTTTGCTGTTGGCTTGCCTGTTTTGCCCTTGGGACGGGGATGTCTTTGCGAGTGGATGGTGGGGTGGTTGTGCGACAGGGGACAGCCGCATGGCCATTTTCCCCACCTTGTTCCCGCGCGTGCGTGTGCTTGCATTCCCAGTACCGGCTGGCTGGTACTGGAGTTCAACCAGGCTGGTACTGGAGTTTAGGAGTGCTGGAACCATAGTACCAGCAGGCTGGTACTGCACGCGATTGCATCATGCCGTGTGCCTACCTCAGTGCTTTGGGTAGAGACACGAAGCGGTAGCCTCGGTGGTGCAGTTCACGGATGAGCATGTCCAGGTGACGGGTGTAGAACTTGTCGGTGCGCTCGGGCGAGGTGCCTGCATGGAAGAGCATCAGGTGGCCGTTCAGTCCCTCGCTTTCCTCATGGGCGAGGATGGTGTGGAGGATGCTGTCCGACGAGCGGTAGTTCTTCATCGATGGGGTGGTGTAGTCGGCATTGCTGGCCGTGCCGCTGGTGAAGTTGACCAGCGTGAGCCCCATGTCCCTTGCCCACTCGGAGATGGTGGCATTGTAGTGCTCATAAGGTGGCATGAAGTAAGGCGTGTTTCTGATGGTAATGCCATAGGGTGCGAGTGCTTCGTAACTGAGGCGGATGTCGGCCTCGAACTCCTCGCGGCTCACGATGGTGCTGTCGGGACGGTCCCAGGTGCTGTAGAGCAGATGGCTGTAACTGTGGCTGCCCACATAGTGTCCGGCCTTCCTGATGCGTGTGACATCCTGGGCGAAGCATTGCAGGAAGGAGCCGGTGAGGAAGAAGGCTCCCTTGACGTGGTGTGCCTTGAGCGTGTGCAGTATAGACTCGACGCCATCGTTGCGGTCGGCAGCGGTGAAGACCAGGGTGAGCTGGCGGCGTGTGGTGTCGGCTCTCACGATGCCACCTTTGTATGTAATGGGTGTGTGCTTGCGGGCGCGGGTACCCATGGGCAACATGAGTGACAGCAGGATGATGAGGGGCAGGAGTCTATTCATGGGTGATGGGTGTGAGCGTTTGGCTCGCGCGGGCCGGGTGGGCGGTCGGGTGAGTGAAGTGAGGGGGACGTACTTGTTGTGATTCTTGGCTGTTTATCTTGAGGCTCTTTTCCAAGCATCCAGGGAGACCTTGGCAGGCAGCCAGATAGAAACGTGGCTGGTGGCCGGATGAAATTGCGGGAATATGAGAGAAGGCTCCCCGGCAGATGCGTTCCGCCGGGGGAGCCTTCTCATTTTTCCCACTCAATCAGGAGTCGCTGCTCAGCAGAGTTTGCGTGCGCCGTCACCAATCACCACATCGATGATGACTGGCTCCTTGCCATATTTCTCCGCGAACTTCTCCTTGACGACCTTTTTGAAGTTGTCCACCAGTTCCTTGGCCACCAGGTTGATGGTGCAGCCTCCGAAACCGCCTCCCATGATGCGCGAGCCTGTCACGCCAGTTTCCTTGGCGATGTCGTTGAGGTAATCCAACTCCTCGCAGCTCACCTCGTACTCCTTGCTCAGGCCGTAGTGGGTCTCGTACATCATCTTGCCCACCATCTCATAGTCGTCGTTCTTCAGGGCATCGCATACGGCCAGCACACGTTCCACCTCACCGATGACGTAACGGGCGCGCTTGTATTCATCGCCTGTGATGTCGCCCTTGACCTCCTCCAGCATCTCGATGGTGGCATCACGCAGTGACTTTACCTCGGGGTGCTTCTGGCCGATAATCTCCGCCACATGCTCGCATTGCAGGCGGCGCTCGTTGTAGGGGCTGCCTGCCAGGGTGTGCTTCACGCAGCTGTTCACCAGCACGAGCTGGTATCCTTTTGGATGCCAGGGGAAATACTCATACTCGCCGCTGCGGCAGTCAAGTCGCAGCAGGGAGCCCTTCTTGCCCAGGCAGGAGATGGCCTGGTCCATGATTCCGCACATCACGCCGATGTACTTGTGCTCGGTGCGCTGTCCCACGCGGGCCAGTTCCATGCGGTCAATCTTGTTCTCGCCCCACAGGTCGTTGAGCGCAATGGCATAGGCACTCTCCAGGGCTGCGCTTGAGCTCATGCCTGCCCCGAGGGGCACGTCTCCGGCAAAGGCTGTGTTGAAGCCTTCCACGGGAACGCCCAGGGCCATCATCTCGCGGCAAACGCCGAAGATGTAGCGTGCCCATGATGCCTTGGGACCCTGCTCCTCGTCGAGCGAGAACTCCGTGTAGTCCTTCAGGTCAATGGAGTAGGCGCGCACATTGCGTGTGCCGTTGGGCTTAAGTTCGGCGATGATGCCCTGCTCCACGGCTCCAGGGAACACGTAGCCGTTGTTGTAGTCGGTGTGCTCGCCTATCAGGTTGATTCTGCCGGGAGCGGCATATACAGAACCTGTGGAGCCGTCGAAGTGCTTTACGAAGCGACTTCTCACATCTTCTATTGTCAGTCTCATGGTTGTTTCGTTTTGTTTTAGTAGCCATGTGCCCTGCATCGGGGCGGGGCACAAGACTTGGAATTATATGATATGTGTTTTTATTCTTGCGTCATGCGGGTTTTCTCGCTCTTGGAAATTCTGGAACCAACGAGCGCGTAGAACAGGATGTATGCGGCGCATGCCAGGGGTACCATGTAACTGATCAGGTAGTCACCGTGCGTGCGGTCTACCACCCATGCCTGGAGAGCTACCATCACGGCACATCCGAACACCATGGTCATAAAGATACCCGAAGCGGCTGCGGTATATTTCCCCAGGCCCTCAACGGCCATGTTGAAAATGCCGCCCCACATCACCGAGGTGCAGAGACCCACGCAGATGAAAGCTGCAACACCTACCGGTACCTCAACCCAAATGATGGAAAGGTTTGCCCAATCGACACCGGGCACCTGCACTTGCCAGCTGGTGGGGGCAAACATGCCAAACGCAAGCAGGGCAATGGCCGCTGCGGCCACGGTGCTTACCATGGCACGGCTGGATACCTTGCCGCCAATACTGCCGCCTATGGTGCGCCCGATGAACATGGCAAACCAGTAAACGGCGGCAATCAGAGAAGCCACACCAGCCGAGATGCCCACTTCGCCCGTCAGGTATTTAATCATGTAGGTAGGTGTGCCCACCTCAACGCTCATGTAGAGGAAAATGGCCAGGGCACCCAGAGCGAAGTGGCGGTAAGAGAGCGCGCCTATAATGAGATCCATACTCACGGGCTCCTGCTTGGGTTCGTCAATCTTGGTAACGGCCAGTACGAGGAATGCCACCACGAAAATGGACATTGCGATATACATGGCGGGGGCTGCATGCACGAGGGCTGTATCCTTTGTCACCTCACCAATCAGGGCACCCAGGATGATATATACGGCCACGGCTGCTGCGCTGTTGAACGCTCCGCCTATCTGGATCAACTGGTTGCCGGTGTTTCCTCCGCCACCGAGCACGTTGAGCAAGGGGTTTACCACGGTGTTGAGCATGCACATGGTGAAGCCGCAGATAAATGCGCCTGCCAGGTAAACCCACATGCTCTCCATGGTTCCCGACAGCAGTTCCAGAGCCATGCCGATGATACCCACGACGAGAGCGATCAGGGCAGTCTTCTTATAGCCGAACTTCACGATGAGCATACCGCTGGGGATTCCCATCACCAGATAAGCGATGAAGTTGGCGTAGTTGCCAATCTGCGACTGGAGTTCGTTTGCCCCGAATTGGTTTTCTACGATGACGGCCATGGGTGAGCACAGGTTGGTCACGAAGGCAATCATGGCGAAGAGTGCAATCATCATGATAATCGCAGCCCACTGTTTTGATTTTTGTGCCATTAGTCTTGTTTAATTATGTTTGTGAATGATTATTTTCAGGAGAAGACGCTTCTGTGGTCACCCTTCTGTGCTGAACTTGTACATCGTCTTCTGGGTGTAGAGTTCACCGGGTTTCAGAATGACGCTGGGGAAGTAGGGGTGATTGGGGCTGTCGGGGAAGTGCTGGGCCTCGAAGCACAGTGCGCTGTGCTTGCCGAAGGTGGCTCCGTGCGTGCCCTTGAACCCGCTGAGCCAGTTGCTGCTGTAGAACTGTACACCAGGCTCGGTGGTGTACATCTCCATCACCCGCCCGCTCAAAGGCTCGGTGCAGCGTACCGCAAAACTCAACTCGCCCGGCTCATGCTTGCGGAGCACAAAGCAGTGGTCATAGCCGGCGCCGTTTACTATCTGCCGGCAATTGGTGTCGTGTATGCGCTCACCCACGGTGTGAGGGGCGCGGAAGTCAAATGGGGTGCCCTCTACCTTGAGTATCTCGCCCGTGGGGATGCTGGTCTCGTCAATGGGCAGGAAGAAGTCGGCATTGATCTGAAGCTGGCAGTTCAATGCCTCGGGAGTGGGGTTGGCAATGCCTGCCAGTGAGAAGAATCCGTGGCTGGTCATGTTCACCACTGTCTTCTTGTTGGTCGTGCCGCGATAGTCAATTATGAGTTCGTTGTCCTCGCTCAGACTGTACTTCACAATTATATGCAGTTCGCCCGGAAATCCTTCCTCATAGTAGGCTGACACGTAGCGAAGCACCAGTTCGTGGTCGTTGATCTGTTCTGCGTCCCACACCCTGGCGTGGAATCCGGTAGGCCCGCCATGCAGATGGTTGGGGCCGTTGTTTACGGCCAAACTGTACTCCTTTCCGTTCATGGTGAACTTGCCCTTCGCTATTCGGTTGGCATACCGGCCAATCAAAGTGCTGAGGAAAGGTTCGGGGCTTTCCATCACTCCCTTTATGCTGTCGTGGCCTTGGATGACATTGGCCATCCTGCCTTCCCGGTCGGGAACCATGATGGCCACCAGAGCACCACCATAGTTGGTGACGCTTACTTCCATGCCGTTGCTGTTGGTGAGGGTGTAGAGGTCGGTCTGCTTGCCCTGTACCACAGCCTGAAAGTCTTCTCTCTTCAGTCCGGAAATCAGTTCTTTGTCCATCGGAATATCTATTAAGTTTGACGTTGTTTAGTGCTTGTAAGCCAAATTCCTAATGCAAACTTAATAATAAATGATGGACTTTACAAGCAAGTCGGGCAAAAAGTTGTCCTAAAGATAGGTTTGTCCTCCTGTGTGGGGATATAATCGCGCTGTGGAGTCATGCATTCCCCGATTTCTTCATGACTTCACCCCAAAAGTGCCATTTTTTTTAACCTCTTGCCTTCAACGTGCTGGTGTGTGAACATTCTTGTCCGTAAGGGCATAAGTGTTTGGGCCGTGTGTTCATAATCTGCTCGACAATGCGCGTGTATTGTACTTGCCCGCCTTTAATCCGGATTGCCCGGTGGAAGCCTTGGATGTGTACGGAAAGCGGGGCGCCCGCACA
>DCCS01000033.1:25523-27971 GCA_002316015.1 Prevotellaceae bacterium UBA1075 | reverse complement strand
TGTGCGGGCGCCCCGCTTTCCGTCATTATGGTTTCCGGTGGGTGAGTCCTGCCATTGCTGGTCAGAAAGATGTTCCCACCTGGTTCAGTGCCGTAAGGAGGTCGGCCACGATAAAGGTGCTGCCCCCCACGAAGATGAGGTCGTCGGGCCTGGCGGCCGCCTTGGCGGCCGCGTATGCGTCACTCACGGCGGGGAAACTCTGTCCCTTGAGCCCGTGTGCTGCTGCCTTGGCCGCGAACTCCTCGCATGGCGTGGCGCGTTTCACCGAAGCTTGAGTGAAGTAGTAGATTGCATCCTTTGGGAGCAAGGACAGCACTGCGTCAACGTCCTTGTCGCTTACCATGCCTGTTATTATGTGCAAGGCATGGTGTGGTGTGGTGGCCAACTGGTGCGCGATATATTGCATCCCGCCCACATTGTGTCCAGTATCACATATGGTGAGTGGGTGGTCATTGAGTTTTTGCCAGCGTCCCCTCAGTCCTGTCAGTGCGCACACATGGGCCAGTCCCTCGGCTACTGCCTCGTCGCAGATGGCAATTCCCTGTTTCCGAAGCACTTTTACGGCCTCGAGGATGGTTGCGGTGTTCTTCTCCTGGCATAATCCGCCCAGTTCCCCATGTAGAGTGCCGAAGGTTGCAGTATGGTAAGTGCAGCCACCCGCAGGTGCCAGCCGGAAATCTGTGACCTCCCCCGCTTGGTCGGCAAAGGCAAGAACCGTGTCCACATCCGAGGCCTTCTTCCCGAACACCTCTGCCACGCTCTTCCTGTTCGCCTCGCCCACGATTACCGGAACCCCGCGCTTGATGATTCCCGCCTTCTCGCTGGCAATCTGTTCGAGCGTGTTGCCCAGGAACTGGACGTGGTCAAAACTGATGTTGGTGATAATGCTCAAGAGCGGGTGGAGGATGTTGGTACAGTCGAGCCTGCCGCCCAGTCCCACCTCAATCACGGCGATGTCCACGCGCTCCTCGGCAAAGAACAGGAAGGCCAAAGCCGTTGCCAGTTCGAAGAACGAGGGGTGGAGCGGCTCAAAGAAAGCGCGCTCCCGATCCACGAAGTCCACGACCCGCTGCCTGGGAATCATCTTCCCGTTGACGCGGATGCGCTCGCGGAAGTCAGTGAGGTGTGGACTGGTGTAGAGCCCGACCCTCAGTCCTTGGCTTTGCAGAATCGCGGCCAGTGTGTGGCTCACGGATCCCTTGCCGTTGGTTCCTGCCACATGGATTGTGGCATATTGCCTATGTGGATGCCGGAAATGCTCATCAAGAGCCATGGTGTTTCCCAGCCCCTCCTTATACGCGCCCGCCCCGATATTCTGGAATAACGGGGCGGACTTGTATAGATATTCTGTTGCTTGCTCGTAGGTCATGGCTTACGGATCTTGCGTTTGCCTCGCCTTGGCGTGGCGGTCTTTTGGTGTGGATCAGCACTTGTTCCGTTTGGGTATTACGGCCCATTTGCGTTTTTCTGTTTCCTTGGCCGAAAAAGACCTCTCATGCTTCCTCATTCAAACTGGCTTTTGAACTTGCTGAAGAAACTCTCCTTGCCACTCTCGCCCGGCTTCATGCTTTCCTTGTCCTTGAGTTGCTCGAATATTTCCTTCTCGCTTCTTGACAGGTTCTTTGGGATATACACGCTGGTCGTCACGATAAGGTCGCCTGTGCCATGGCCATACCCTTCAAGGGCGGGAAGCCCTTTCCCACGTATGCGCAACACCTTGCCTGGCTGTGTGCCTGGCTCTATCTTTATCCTTACTTTGCCATCCAGGGTCGGCACCACAGCAGGACCGCCCAGCACGGCCGTTGGAATATCCAACAGCAACTGGTAGTGCAGGTCTTTCCCCTCGCGCACGAAATTCTTGTCCTGCTCAACTGTCACAATTACCTGGATGTCGCCGGGGATACCGTTACGTCTGCCTGCGTGACCCTTTCCAGGCACGTTGAGCACCATCCCGTTCTCGATACCCTTGGGAATTTTCACCTCCACAATCTCCTCGCCGATTACGACACCCTCGCCGCCACAATGGGCGCACTTGTTCTTGATGACAGTCCCCGTGCCTCCGCAGGCAGGGCATTCGGTCTGGGTCTGCATGGTGCCCAGCATGGTGCGCATGGTGCGGTATATCACCCCCGTACCCTTACATTGCCCGCAGGTTTCCGTCTTTCCGTCTTGACTTCCTGTTCCGTGGCAATCGGGGCAGGTGACATACTTCTTTACCTTGAATTTCTTGGTGACACCCGTGAGTACCTCGCTCAGGGTCAAGTGTACGCTGATTCTGAGGTCTCCGCCCTTGAATTGCGTTCGGGCACTCCTGCCGCTGCTTCCATGTCCGCCGCCGGTAAAGATGTTGTCGAATGGCCTTCCGCCCTCGTGTCCGCCAAATATGTCGCCAAACATGCTGAAGATGTCGTCCATGCTCATGCCGGAACCTTCGCGGAAACCACCTCC
>DCCS01000033.1:0-25426 GCA_002316015.1 Prevotellaceae bacterium UBA1075 | reverse complement strand
CACGTCATATGCCTCGGCGGCTTCCTTGAATTTCTCTTCGGCGGCCTTTTTCTCCTCCTCCGACTTGCCTGCCTGGCGGTCGGGGTGGTACTTGATGGCCATCTTCTTGTAGGCGCTCTTTATCTCGGCGTCACTGGCGGTTTTGCTTACTCCAAGTACCTCATAGTAATCTCTCTTGTTTGCCATTGTTGTCTTGCTCCTTTCTTGGTTGGCCTGTGGATGTTCAGAGGCCAACCACCACTTGTGCGTGGCGAATCACCTTGTCGTTGAGCTTGTAGCCAGTGAGCGTGCAGTCCATCACCTTGCCCTTCAGTTCGTTGCTTGGTGCGGGCAATTGTGCGATGGCCTCGTGCAAATCCACATCGAATGTCGCATCCTTTGTGTCAATGGGCTTTACTCCCTGCTTGTTCAGTATGTCGACGAACTTCTTGTGTATCAGTTTCACGCCTTCCACCACAGCCTGCACGTTCTCGGCCTTCTCCATGTTGGCCAGGGCGCGCTCCATGTCATCGAGTACAGGCAGGATGGCCACCACGGTCTTCTCGCCGCCGTTGAGTATCAGATCTGTCTTCTCCTTGACGGTGCGCTTGCGGTAGTTGTCAAACTCCGCTATCTTGCGCAGCAACTGGTCTTTCAGACTTTTTATCTCTTCCTCGGCCTCCTGCAACTTCTGCTCGGGTGTCTTTTGTTTTTCTTCTCCTGGCTTTTCGGGCTTCTGAGGATTGTCATCTTTTGTCTCTGACGCGTCCTTTTGCCCTTTTTCTGCCGTTTCAGCAGTATTCCCAGAGCATCCTTGTGCTTGCTCCTGGGTGTTGTCGCATTGCTGCTTCTGGTCTTCTTCCTTTCTCTTGCTCATATTATATATATGTTATGTGCCCATGTGTCTTGTGCCTATGGGCACAATGTTGTCGCTGTCACATGTGCTACAATATCCGTGCCAGGTGTCATTTTGTCAGTTGGCTGTGCTGTACATCTTTTCCTTGAGTTCCCTGATGTGGTCATCACCGATGTAGTCGTCATAGTCCATCATCTTGTCGATGGTGCCGTTGGGCGTGAGTTCGATGATGCGGTTGGCCACAGTCTGTATGAACTCGTGGTCGTGGCTGGAGAAGAGGATGTTGCCCTTGAAGAGTCTCAGGTTGTTGTTGAATGCCTGTATGCTTTCCAGATCCAGGTGGTTGGTGGGCGTGTCCAGGATGAGGCAGTTGGCGTTCTTCAGTTGCATGCGTGCTATCATGCAGCGCATCTTCTCGCCTCCCGAGAGCACGTTCACCTTCTTGAGCACCTCCTCGCCGCTGAACAGCATCCTGCCCAGGAAGGACTTGAAGTACACCTCGTTGCCCTCTCCGAACTGGCCGAGCCAATCCACCAGGTTCAGGTCGCTCTGGAAGAAATCGGTGTTGTCGACGGGCAGGTAGGCCGTGGTAATGGTGATGCCCCAGTTGTATGTGCCGGCATCGGCTTTCCGGTTGCCGTTGATGATTTCGAAGAGTGCGGTCATTGCACGTGGGTCGTGGCTCAGGAACACCACCTTGTCCCCCTTCTCGATGGTGAAGTTCACTTTGTCGAAGAGCAGCGTGCCGTCCTCGGCCACCGCCTTCAGCCCTTCCACTTCCAGTATCTGGTTGCCAGGCTCCCGCTCCATCTGGAAGATGATGCCGGGGTACTTGCGGGTCGAGGGGCGTATCTCCTCCACGTTGAGCTTCTCGAGCATCTTCTTGCGGCTGGTGGTCTGCTTGCTCTTGGCCACGTTGGCCGAGAAGCGGCGTATGAACTCCTCCAGTTCCTTGCGCTTCTCCTCGGCCTTGGCCTTCTGGTTCTGTGCCTGGCGCAGGGCAAGCTGGCTGCTCTGGTACCAGAAACTGTAGTTGCCCGCAAACATGGTCACGCGGCCGAAATCAATGTCGATGGTGTGCGTGCACACGCTGTCCAGGAAGTGGCGGTCATGGCTCACCACCAGCACCGTGTGCTCAAACTCGCTCAGGTATTGCTCCAGCCACTGCACGGTGTCCAGGTCCAGGTCGTTGGTGGGCTCGTCCAGCAGCAGGTTGTCGGGATTCCCAAAGAGGGCCTTGGCCAGCATCACGCGCACCTTCTCCTTTCCCGAGAGCTGTCCCATGAGCAGGTTGTGCTTCTGTTCGCGTATGCCCAGCCCGCTCAGCAGCGTGGCGGCGTCGCTCTCGGCGGTGTATCCGCCCATCTCGGCAAACTTGTCCTCCAGTTCGGCCACGCGTATGCCGTCCTCGTCGGTGAAGTCGGGCTTGCTGTACAGAGCCTCGCGCTCCTTCATCACCTGCCACATGGTGGTGTGCCCCATGAGCACGGTGTTGAGCACCGTCTCCTGGTCGTACTGGAAGTGGTCCTGGCTCAGCACGCTCAGGCGCTCGCCCGGCCCCAGTTCCACGGTGCCCTTGCTGGGCTCCAGCTCTCCGCTGATGGCCTTCAGCAGGGTGGATTTCCCCGCGCCGTTGGCGCCTATCACTCCATAGATATTGCCGTTGGTAAACTTCATGTTCACGTCCTTGTACAGGACGCGCTTGCCGAACTGTACGGCAATGTTGCTTAATGTTATCATATTTTGCGGTTATGCGGTTTTATTGTGTCTGTGTGGCTGCGCGGCCCGGCGGTGTGGGCCTCGTGCCTTGTGCGCCGGGGGTGGGGCGGATCGCCCCCGTATGGGCCGTAAGCCCACATGTGGCCGTTCCTTACCTGATGCGCAGGATTTCTCCGGGGACCAGCGTGTGGTCGGGCTGCATCCTGTTCAGCCTGTACAGGTATTTGAGCCTGATGCCATAGAGCTGGCAGATGTCGTGCATGCTCTGGTTGGGCTCCACGATGTGTATGGGATAGTCCTTGAACTCCTTGGATGCGCACTTGCGCTTCTTCTGCAGGTAGATGATGTCGCCGGCTGTGGCCGCATAGTCAAGCGGAAGGTCGTTGAAGTTGTACAAGTCCTTGAGGCTCACCCCGGTCTTCTGGCTGATGGTGGCCATGTCGTCCCCTGGCTCCACCACGATGAAGTAGTTCTTGTTGTTGCGGTAAACGACGTGGTTTGTATAGAATGGGTCTTGGTCCAACTGGCCCTTCTTGCTGCTCAGCACCATGTATCTGCCCGAGTCAAACTGGCTCAGGTTGTACATCTCGATGAGGCGGATGAGCGACTCGGCATAGGTGGGGCTTGTGGCGTAGCCGGCCGCCTTCAGCCCGCGCGCCCATCCCTTGTAGTCAGTGGCGTCCAGCTGGAACAGGGACTGGTAGCGCCTGCCTTGCAGGAACAGGGAATGGTCAATGTAACTGTCTCGCGTGGTGGGGTACTTGCGGAACTTCTCGTTGGGCGCGTCATCGTCGCGCAACACGTATGGCCCTGTCCATGAGCCTCCGCATTTGATGCCGAAGTGGTTGTTGGCTTCTGTGGCCAGTGTGCTGCGCCCGGCGTTGCTCTCCAGCAAGCCCTGTGCCAGGGTGATGCTTGCGGGGATGCGGTAGAGCTTCATCTGCTCGATGGCCCAGTCCTTGTGCCTGTCAATGTAAGTCCAGTATGCTTGGTTGGTGCGTTGTGCCATCAAAGGCAGGCCGCCGCACACAAAACAGAGGAGCGTAGCCAGGATTATTCTTGTCTTCTTCAGCATGGTTTTCCCTTTGAAGGCGCAAATTTACCTAAAAATAACTGGATTTGGAAAAAAAAACATAATTTTGTGTCAGATGTGTGGCGCGGTATGCTTGCGGTGTTTGCCCGTCTGGCGCCTCTTGAGGAATCGGTGTGACTAATCAAATGACCACCCTATGAAAGAAATAGAGATAAAGAGTGTTTTCCGTGTCTATGGCCTGGACGAGCTTGGGCGTGAGGACCGCCAGCTTGTGGAGGCGGCCATGGAGGCTACGAGAGGCAGTTATGCCCCCTATTCCAAGTTTCGCGTGGGGGCTGCGGCAAGGCTTGCCAACGGGGTCGTGTTCACGGGGGCCAACCAGGAGAACGCCGCCTATCCGTCGGGTCTGTGTGCCGAGCGCACCACGCTCTTTGCCGCCAATGCCCAGTATCCCGACCAGCCTGTGCTTGCCCTGGCCATCGCGGCACGCAAGGGACGCCGCTTCCTGCGGGTGCCCATCTCGCCCTGTGGGGCTTGCCGCCAGGTGATATCGGGCGTGGAGGAGCGCTTCGGCCATCCCGTGCGCATCCTGCTCTATGGCACCGAGGGCGTGTATGAGTGCGGCGGGGTGGATGCCCTGCTTCCCCTGCGCTTTGTGGATGCCGACATGCATCTGTAAGGCGGGCCGGCACATGCAGTGCGCCGCGTTGGCACATGCAGTGCGCCGCGTTGGCGCATGCAGCGCGCTGCGTTGGCTATCGCGACGCACTGCATTTTTTGCCGCATTTGCATGGGGAATTCCTTTCCCCCTAAATCAAGGGCATGGCTAAAGGCTTTCCGGTCTTTTTTGGGAGGGTACTGTATGTGGCGTGCCTGTGCTTTGTCGTAGGGTGAAATAGGCATCCTCTGTGCTGTTGAAGCCTAAAAAACCGGCAATACGGAATAACAGAACTTGGAAAGTGCAAGGAGGTGGGATGCGCGCCAGGGTGCCACCGACACCCAGGCGGCTCGCTTTTCATTCGAGTTTGCAGCCATTGCCACATACACCACCGCGTGGCAATGGGCGCATGTCAATGGGCTTGTCTTCTGTGGACCCCGTGGGAAATAGGCTGGGCCATAGCACTTCCTTTCTTTCTGCAAGTCAATCGTCATGCAGGTGTGTAACTGCGGTTGTGGATGATAATGATAGCGCGAAAATACCCGAAAAAGGGTATTTTCGTATGTTAATTAAAGGAAAAAGCCCCTTTTTGTCTCACGGAACGTTTTATTTGTGTACTTTTGCAAAGTGTAAGCAATCGGCCTTGTTAGTTTACTCGCAGCACTGAAATGGTGCGATGCGCTTACATTCTGGCATCGTTCCATGATGATGGCGGTCAGGACGTTCTGGATATAGAAGAGTGTGAGTAAAAGCTGCGAACAAACAGAAAAAGAGACTGTATGGACAAAAGAATTATCTCGTTTTTGTTTACTTTCCTTTTGCTACTTTCCGGAAGCGTGGCGTATGGGCAAAAGGAGTTTACTGTGGGAGGGCTTAAATATGGTACCTCGTCCGATGACTCCAAGGAGTGCACGCTGATTGAGGGAACAGCCTCCACAGTGCTCAATGTGCCCGAGACGGTGGAGTATGATGGTGTGACCTATACCGTGACTGCCGTTGGCAACAGCTCATTCACGAGTGACACAGGCATCAAGCATGTCTATCTGCCCAAGACGGTAAAGTCAATTGGCAGTTACGCCTTTGCCTACTCCAAGGTAGAGGACGTCGTCCTGCCCGAGAGCTTGAAGTCAATAGGTTCGATGGCATTCTTTTACGCTCAAGAACTGACCAGTATATATGCGCTTGGCAGCACTCCTCCAAGTTGCAGCTCATCGGATTTCATGGGCACCAACGCTACTGTTTATGTGCGCCCATCTGCCCTGTCGGCCTGGGAGGACAATTCCGACTGGTCGGGCATGGACATCTACGAGACCCTCACGGTGGATTTCCGTGGCGAGAATGCCACCTATTGCTCGCCATTCGCCTTGAAAATCACCGACAAGTCGGCTCCCCAGGTATATGCGGTCACAGGTGTTGACGAAGGCAAGGAGTGTGTGGTGCTCACCGACTTGCAGGGCGTTGTCCCCGCCAACACGGGCGTGCTTGTGCGCAACAATGTGAAAGCAGAGTACGAGGCACAGATAGCCGAGGACCAGAGCCAGGTGGCCAGTGGCAACCTGCTGGTGGGTGTCCTGGAGACTGTAAGCGTGACGGGTGGTGATGAGGCTCACAAGAATTTTGTGCTCAGCGGTGACCGCTTTGACAATGTGACCGCGCCCACCAATGTCTATGCCAAGCGGGCATACCTGCGTCTGCCGGCTTCGGCTCCCTCCATCTCGTGGAAACTGGAGAGCGACATTGTCACGCCCGGGCAGCCCGACTCCAGTGAGACAGTGCTCTGGGGCAATGTAATCTACAGCGAATACAGCAGAGAGACCTACAAGCCTGTGTACAACCAGTCCATCTATGCCTTCAAGCCCGAGGCCGGCATGACCCTCACCCAGCGCTTCAAGCAGTCGGAGACCGAGAGTATCAATGCCAATGGCGGCGGTGCCTACTACGACAACCTGTTCCACTTCATGCTCCTGTCGGAGAATGAGGCCACCCACAGTTATGAGGTTTACTCGCGCGAGTACAGCTATGCCAATGATACCCTGCAGTATCACCGCAAGGGCATTAAGCTCAACGACTTCTCGCTTTATGCGAAGGCTGGTGTGGCTATCGATCCCACAACGGGATTTGTCTATGGCATCTTCTCCTCGCAGAACAACCTGACCAGCCAGTTCGGCATCATTGACTACGATAATCTCGCACGCACCACCATCGCAGTGCTGAAGAACCGCTACTGCGCCTTTGCGGTCAACTCAAAGGGCGAGGCTTTCGGCATTACCGACGAAGGCGAACTGATGCGGATTGACAAGCACACGGGCGAGGAGACCATGGTGGGCTTGACGGGTGTCACACCGAGAGACATGACCCAGAGCGCGACCTTCGACCTGAAGTCCGACCGCCTTTATTGGGCAGCCGAGGTGTACCAGGAGGATGGATCCGTGCTTTACGAGGTAGACACCGCTACCGGCAAGGCCAGCAAGATTGACATGTTCCCCCACAGGGCGCAGATTGCTGCTCTCTACTGCCCCAACACCATTTACAGCGACAAGGCTCCTGCCAAGGCAACCAACGTGAAGGCCACCTTCGAGGGCGGCAGCCTGTCGGGCAAGGTGGAGTTCAATCTGCCCAAGACCGACATCGCAGGCAATGCCATCAGCGACAAGGTGAGTTACACGGTCTTTGCCAACGGGGAGCAGGTGGCCACAGGGAGCGGCTATCCCGGCACCAAGAAAATAGTCAACTACGCCGCCCCCGTCGACGGGGAGGACTACATCTTCTCTGTAATGCCGTCCAATGAGCATGGCAATGGCCAGCCCGCGCTCGCCTCAAGCTGGGTAGGGCACGACATCCCCGACGCACCGACCAACGTCAAGCTTGCCATCAGTGCCAAGGGCGAGGTAACCCTCACCTGGACTGCCCCCGCCAAGGGACAGCATGGCGGTTATCTTGATGACACCCTCAAGTACATCATCACCCGTGTGCCCGGTGACATCCTTACCTTCTCTCACGAGGGCACCACTTTCACCGAGCAACTTCCAGAAGGCGACCTCACCACCTATTATTATACGGTGCGATCGCTCAACGGCGAGCTCTACTCAGAGCCGGTGGCTTCCAACGAGGTGGTTTATGGCTCGGCACTGTCGGTTCCCTACTACGAGGACTTCAGCCAGGAGAGCGCGTTCAGCACCTTCACCACTGTTGATGCCAACAGCGACGGGACCAAGTGGTACTACAACAGCTATGACCGCACGGCTGCCATCGACAACAGTCTGAAGGTTGCCGATGATGACTGGCTCATCACACCCGCCATCAAGATGGAGCAGGGCAAGACCTACAAACTGTCCTTCACCGTGGCGGCCAAGGCTTCGGTAAGTCCGGGCATCGTGGCTGCTGCCGTGGGTACTGGCTATGCTACCGGGGACTTCAAGACCGTTGTGCCAGCCACCAAGGTGAACAACACCTCCGAGGCAGTCGTGCTCAGTGGCTCTTACACCGTGCCGGCTGATGGCGAGTATCACATAGGTTTCCATGCCACCAGCCCTGTCGGATTCAGCAGCATTGACCTTGACGACATCAGTATCACGGTTGACGTGACAGACGGGGTCGCTGGCGTTGACGGCGGCGTGCTCCAGAGCGGCGGTGAAGCCTACACCATCCAGGGCTGCAAGGCCGGTGCGTCGCACCATGGTTTGGTGATTGTCCGTGGCAAGGACGGCAATTTCCGCAAGACTGTCGTTTCAGGGAAGTAAGCAAGTGCAGTCAGCCGCAAGCCCTTGTGGCATGCTTAGGGACTGGCTGAGTTTCAAGGGGGGCAGGCTTCACCATGAAGCCTGCCCCCTTTTTCTTGATTTCGTGGCCCTATCAAGTTGCCCCTCATCGGAACGAAAACTGCAAAAAAATGAGAAGCGCACCTTGGGGCAAAGCCCAAGGCGCGCTTCTCTAATGTCTGTGTCGGGCAATCCTGTTGCCTGGAAGCGTTATTTCTTGAAGTAGCGGTTGAACAGCCCCTGGAATCCAGCCCCATGGCGAGCCTCGTCCTTGGCCATCTCATGTACGGTGTCATGTATGGCATCCAGATTCAGAGCCTTGGCCTTCTTGGCAATCTCCATCTTGCCGGCACAGGCACCCTCCTCTGCCACCATGCGCTTCTCCACGTTGGTCTTGGTGTCCCACACAATCTCGCCCAGCATTTCGGCGAACTTGGCGGCGTGTTCAGCCTCTTCCAGCGCATAGCGCTTGAATGCCTCTGCTATCTCGGGATAGCCTTCGCGGTCGGCCTGGCGGCTCATGGCCAGGTACATGCCCACCTCGCTGCATTCGCCCACAAAGTGGTCGTGCAGTCCCTGCCGCACAAGTTTTCCGTCCTCTGTATCAGGGATATCCTTGGCCACACCCAGTTCGTGCTCGGTGACAAACTGGAGACCCTTGCTCTCGCCCATCAGTTTGAACTTGGAACCGGGAGCGTGACACTGAGGACATTCGGCGGGAGGATTCTCGCCCTCGTAAACGTACCCGCACACGGGGCACACCCATTTCTTAGTAGCCATAATAATGATATTTAGAAGTTTTACATAGTATCTCCACCATTCGCATACCCCGCTGGGTGTGTATGGAGAGATTTTCTATGGGCAAAGGTAGTGGCTTTTCGGCAAAGGCATACAGGAGAAAGTGTGTTTTTTCCTCCTCTTTGCCGAAAATGCCATTCGTTGTGCTGAGATACTCCATAAAGTGGTCTTGTCCAGGGAAGTGGCACAACTTCTTTATGGGTGAAGCCACGTCCTTCCGGTGCCAGGCTCTGCTCCTGACTTTCTCGTTCTCTTTGGGCAGGTTTCACGGCATGAGGCGTGCCAAAACACTTCCCCGTTACCTTATTTATAAAGCGAAATCTCGGAAAGTTGGATGCGTGTGCCCCCGGCCATACGTGTGAACTCAAACTTATAGTATCTCCATGCTCTGCTCTCCTTGATGGGGAACAGGTAAGTCTGCTCGTTCTGGTCATCCAGCCTCCGGCTGTACTTTATGTTTTCAATCAGTGTCCACTGCTTGAGGTCGTCGCTTCCGTAGATGTTCCAGGCAATGGGATTGCGCGAGGGGTAGTAGTGGGTGTCCTCTGCTGTCACCAGCGCGTAGGCTTTCAGTGCTGTCGCCTCGGCTGCGTCCAGGATTACGCGGTATGGCATCTCGTCGGGGGCATCCAGGCACCATTTGGTCCACTTGTGCCCATCGGCCACCATGGCCGATCCTTCTTTCCCTTGCGGCTGTGTTCCGCTCACGAAGGTCACTGCCACAGGTGTGAGCCTCTCCTCTTGTTGTCTCTTTTCGCGCGCTGTGGCCGGCATTCCTGTCCCTGCAATGGCCAGGGCGAGCGCGGCTGCGAGTGTGCGCTTGCTTGTTGTGTACATGTCTTGTATTTATTAGATATGGTTAGTCCTCATTCTGGCGATATGTTAATATGCAGTCTCTCCTCTGGCATGTGGTTCGCGGGGTTCATGCTTTACGGCACTCCTGGTACCTGCATTGTGCCGGGTATCCCCTGCGCGGTAGTGTTACGAACCCGTTTTCAGCCCTTCTGCTTTCCTGTTGCTGACGTGTTGGGGGATGATGGATGAGACCGCTTCTGTTTATGTCCGTTTGTTATCAGTTCCACCTTGAATCCCAGTTTCCTTGCAGTTTCCAGGTTCTCCTCGCGGTCATCGAGGAAGAGGCACTCGCCGGCATTCAGTTTGTAGCGCGAGAGCAGAATCTGGTAGATGCGTGGGTCGGGCTTCTTCACTTTCTCGACACCAGAGACCACGATGCCGTCAAACAGTTGGAGAAAGTCAAAACGTTCCAGCGCGTAATGGAAAGTCTCGGCAGGCCAGTTGGTCAAGCCATAGAGCCGGTACCCTTCCCGCTTGTACAGACGCAGCCGTGCCACATTCCGCTCTATGGAACCGCCCAGGCAGTCGGCAAAGTGGCCGTAGTAACAGTCGATGGCTTCTGAATACTCGGGGTGAAGCGACTTGGCCTCGGCTGTGGCCTCGGCTATGGTGCGTCCCGCATCTTGCTTCTCGTTCCATTCGGGGCTGCACACATGGCTTAGGAAATACTCCATGCGCTCGTCATTGTTGAAATAGGTGCGGAAGAAGTAGCGCGGGTTCCAGTCAATCAGAACGCCGCCGAAGTCAAACACTATAGTGTCGACCCCCTGTGGCGTGGTTCTTGCATCGTTCTTTTCCATAAGTAACTCGTTTTTTCCTGGTGCGTGTCATGCACACTTGTAGCCAATGGCTGCGGCTGCAAGTCCCAGTGCGAGACTGCCGCCTGCATAGAGCGCGAGGCTGAGTGCCTGGCCTGTACGCATCAGGGTCATGTTCTCGTTCACGAAGGTAGAGAAGGTGGTGAACCCTCCGCAGAATCCCGTCATCAGCAGCAGGCGCATGGTCTCGCTGCCTGGAGCCATCTTGCTGAGCAGTCCCAGCAAGAAGCATCCTGCCACATTCACGGCCAGGGTGCCGACAGGCCACGATGTGTGAGCCATCTGGCTAATGCTCCAGCGGCATACGCCTCCTAATCCCGAACCCACAAACACGGCAATCACCTTGCCCCACATACTTGCTTCCATAACTTGCCTTCTTGTTCTCAATGTGCCGTCAGCGCATTCCTGCAAATGCAAAGGTACGAAATTCCTCAATGCCGAGAGGGGAAAGGCTGTTCTTTGTTTTCTTATATCACTTGCCCTGGTATCTTGGTTTACTATCTCAGGTATAATGGGATACTTGCCCAAGTGAACCAAGATACTTTTTCTTGGCTATTTCACGTCATGCCGTCATGCCTGTCACCTCCTTCTTGCAGCAGGTGGGCACGAGCCGCCATGAGGTGATGACAGCAGGTTGTGGGCTCGAGGGATGTGCCTCCGGTGATAGCCCATATTGGGAAAGGAACTTTTTTGTGCATACGGAAGGGCTCTTTGTAAATTAAGTTGTACCTTTGTTTTGGCACATATATATATAAGGAGGGAGACCATGAGTAACTACATCACCAAGAGCCTTGAGGAAGGCGAGTCAATCGTATTGCGCGGACATTACCACTGGACTTTCACGGCATGTCAAGTCATCTGGAGCTATATCTTGGGGCTGCTTTTTGTGGCCTTGCTGGTTGCCTCACATTTCTATCCAGAACATGGAACAGCATTAAGATGCACCTCATGGGCATCGCTGGCAGTAGCCTTGCTGTTGGCACTGTGGGGCTATATCCTGCGCTCCCGCACTGAGTTTGCTGTCACCGACACACGTTTTGTGCAAAAGGACGGCATCCTCGATATAGAGATTAAGGAGATCCCCCTGTTCAAGGTCGAAACCGTGAATTTCTCGCAGACGCTTCTGCAGCGTATGCTGGGCACTGGTGACATAGAATTGGTGGGAAGTGGTGGCAGCACACACAAACTCACTCATATAGCGAGTCCCATGGAGGTGAAGAAAGCTATAGCCGGTGCTATAGGAAAAAGAAAGCAGCCCACATCGTCACTTAGCAGTACACAAAGTGTGGGGATCGCTGGCGATGGCAATGACTGAGGGGAACGTGCAGCGGGTTTGTGGTGACAGGCTTCCATGGACCGGATGACAAGCGAGCAGCGTCACCGCTGCATGGCAGCTATCAAGAGCCGTGACACAAAACCTGAACTCTTGGTACGCAAGTTTCTGTTCAGTATGGGATTTCGCTACAGGCTCAACCACCCGCGTCTGCCAGGTCATCCCGATATCGTGCTGAGGCGTTATCGTACGGTCATTTTCGTCAACGGATGTTTCTGGCATGGACACGAAGGCTGTGCTTTTTTCCACTTGCCAAAGACGCGCACCGAGTTTTGGCGGACGAAGATAGAGCGTAACAGATGCCGCGACCGTGACGAGCAGGTACGCTTGGCTCAGATGGGCTGGCATTGTATCGTCGTATGGGAATGCCAGCTGAGACCGCCCGTCAGACAGCAGACCTTGGAGTCTTTGGCCTTCACGCTAAACCGTATCTATCTGCGTGATAACCATCCAAGCCCCCGCTACCATGTACCAGATGAAGGTGGGTTGCCTGCGGCAGCGGAACCTGTGGCAAAAACTAAGGGCAGACCCTCTGGGTCATGTGACGGACAATAACATCCGCAGGTTGCAGAATGACCGCGAGTCCCAGTTACGTCTTGGTATGGTTCTTGTACCTTCGGTGGTTTCCATGCCGTTCGGGTACGGTGTGTGCAATTTGGCAGGACGGCAAGCGGCACGGGGAAATCTGCCCCCTGTGCCGCTTGCCTGTGTACCGCCTTCCTCTTCTTTTGTACTTCTTCTTTAGTGCTTCCTACAAAGGTAGAGGTGGAGTCCAGGTTATGACGGCATCATGCGAATACACGTAGCCTTTCTTTATCTTTAGTACTTCCTACAAAGGCAGAGAGGTGGAGTCCGGACGAAAATCCTGTTGTTGCGAATGTTGTGTCTTTGCCCACATGTGTCACTTCCTTTCTTTTTGTTTTTGTCATAATACAGGGAGGGACTGGCTTTGTGTGACCAGGCCAATGCAGGCTCATTTCTCTGGCTTTTTGGGCACAGATTCTCCTTTCTCAAGTATATCCACGGCACGGAGCACAGTTGGGTCATCCTCATTGGTGAATTGAATGTACTCGCTCAAGTCCAATGCGTTGTAGATGATGTTTCCGTAGATAGCGCGCTCAAAGAGTATGCGGCTCTTGCGCAGCATGAGATTGCGGCGGCGCAATGAGTGCTGCTCGGCAAAGCGTGCAAACTGCTCCAGAAGTCCCTGGCTACGCAAGTATTTCTCCAGTTGGGCGGCAGTGGGGTATTCTTGTAGTTTCTCGCGATTGGCATCGGTGTAGGCGAAGGCGAACTGTCGGATGAGTCCGGTGAAGAGTGCCTCGCGGAAATAGGAGGTTACGGCAGTGGTGTCTTCGGGGATGAACACATCGGGTACAATTCCACCGCCGCCATATACGGTGCGTCCAAGTCGTGTCTTGTAGGATGGACCATCCTGGTGGATGCTGTCTTGGGAGAAAAACTCTCCACGCTCATAGCGGGCCAAGAGCTCATTCTCGTACTCCTCGTCGTGACCTTTCACATAGGGTTTCTGTATGCATCTGCCGCTGGGTGTATAGTAGCGCGCGACGGTGAGGCGTACTACACTTCCGTCGCGGAATTCAATGGGCTGTTGTACCAGTCCCTTGCCAAAGGTTCGGCGTCCTACGATAGTGCCACGGTCGTTGTCTTGGATGGCTCCCGCGAAAATCTCGCTTGAACTTGCGCTTCCCTCGTCAACCAGCACAACCAGGGGCAGGGACTGGAATGAGCCGCGTCCGTCGCTGCGGAATTCCTCGCGGGGACTCTTGCGGCCTTGGGTGTAGACGATAAGCCTGCCCTTGGGCAGAAACTCGTTGGCCATCTGTATGGCAATGTGCATGTAGCCTCCGACATCACCGCGAAGGTCGATAATCAGGCCATCCATTCCTTTCAGTCCCAATTCTGCCAGAGCCACCAGCATCTCTGCGTAGGTGTGTTCGCCAAACTTTTTCACACGCATGTAGCCTATGTTGTCATTGACCATATAGTATGCCTCCACGCTTTCTACAGGAATGTCGCCGCGTACCACGGTGAAGTAGGTGGTTCCATGCGTGCCATGACGCACGATGCCCAACTTTACCTTACTTCCTTTGGCACCCTTGAGGTGCTTCATCACTTCCTCTGACTCCATACCTACTAGTGATTTCCCGTTGGCTGTCACTATGCGGTCTCCAGCCAGCAGTCCCACTTTTTCAGCAGGGCCTCCGTGAATGACCGACATGACATTGACAGTGTCTTTCTGCATCACAAAGCTCACACCGATACCGCTGAATGAGCCACGCAGGTCATCATCGGCCTTTTGGGCATCTTGCACGCTCAGGTAACTGCTGTGCGGGTCGAGTTCCTTGAGGATGCATGGCATGGCATCCTCTACTAACTGCGGCATATTCACAGTATCTACATAGTTGTTGTCGATTATCTGGAGCAGATAACTCAGTTTGTTGCTTCCTGTGTTGATGATGCTCAAGCGGTTGCCGGCAAAGTGGCTGGTGCAGAATGTGCCGATGAGTATGCCTACGATGATGCCCAGTGAAATGAGCAGTGGTGTGAGGCGTCCTTTTAAGTTGTTGTCCATATCTTGATAGTTTGTGGAAATCTGTTGGAGTTTTGGGTTTCGCTGTTTTGTGGCCCTCCGCCCGCGACTGATTGGGTGGGGAAGAACATCAGACGTGCCAGGGGTTATAGTTGCCCCGTGTCTTCTCGTGTGTGGGACGATGGGAAAGGACTTAGCAGTTCGACCTCAATGCCTGCCCTGCGCAGCAGGTCAATCCCGTCGGAAAGTCTGTAGTCCCGTGCGTACACCACGCGGTGTATGCCTGCCTGTATGATGAGTTTGGCACACTCCACGCAGGGGGAGTCGGTGACGTAGAGCGTGCTTCCGTCGCTGTTGTTGTTGCTGCGTGCAATCTTGGTGATGGCGTTTGCTTCGGCATGCAGCACATAGGGCTTGGTGGTATTGTTTTCGTCCTCGCACACATTTTCGAAGCCTGATGGGGTACCATTGTATCCGTCGCTGATGATGCGCTTGTCCTTCACAATGAGTGCGCCCACCTGGCGGCGGCGGCAATAGCTGTTCTCGCTCCAGATGTGTGCCATGCGCAGGTAGCGGCTGTCAAGTTCTTTCTGCTTGTCCATGATGGTGGGCTTTATATGTTATGGCTCTTCTCGTCCTGCCCCGTCGTGGCAGTGTGTGGGGCTCCCTTTCCTTCTTCTTTGGACGCGCCCGTGGCGGATGCCTTGACCCCATTGCGTGTGAGTAGCGCGTCGATGGTGGGCTTCTGGCCACGGAAACGCTCGTAGAGCCGCATGGGGGGCTCTGTTCCTCCGCGCTCCAGTATCTCGTGACGGAAACGGGCGGCTGTACGGTGGTCAAAGATGCCGTTCTGCAGGAAAAGGCTGAAGGCGTCAGCGTCCAGCACCTCGGCCCATTTGTAACTGTAATATCCTGCCGCATAGCCACCACTCATGATGTGTCCGAACTGGACAGACATGCAAGTCTCCGGCAACTGGGGCAGTAGCCGGGTCCTGGCCCAGACCTTCTTTTCAAAGGCAGGCACGTCCTCGGAAAACACCTCGTGGCGGTCATAATAGGCCATGTCCAACTGGCAGAAATTCAACTGGCGTATGCATTGGTATCCGCACTGGAAATTGGTGCTGTCCTTCACGCGCTGTAGTAGTTCGGACGGCATAGGTGCGTCTGTCTGGTAGTGGTGGGCAAAGGTGTTCAGAAACTGTTCCTGCGTGGCGTAGTTCTCCATGAACTGCGAGGGCAACTCCACAAAATCCCAGTAAACGTTGGTGCCGCTGAGCGACATGAAGCGCACGCGCGAGAAGATGCTGTGCAAGGCATGCCCAAACTCATGCAGAAAGGTTTCTACCTCGCCCAGCGTAAGCAGTGAGGGCTTGTCCTCTGTGGGCTTGGTCAGATTCATGGTGATGCTCACATGTGGGCGATGGTCCTTGCCTTCGTGGTCGACATACTGCTCGGCGTAACTGGTCATCCAGGCTCCGCTCTGCTTGTTGTCGCGTGGATAAAAGTCGGCATAGAGTATTGCCAGGTACGAGCCGTCCTCATCGTGCACCTCGTAGGCTTCCACATCCGGATGATATACGGGAATGTCCTTGCGGCGGTGGAAAGTGATGCCGTACAGCCTTGTGGCCAGGCCAAAGATGCCCTCCTTGACTTTTTCCAGGCGAAAGTAGGGACGCAACATCTCGGAGTCCAGGGAAAACCGCTCTTTTTTCAGTTTCTGCCCGTAGTAGGAGTAGTCCCAGGGCTCAAGCACAAAGTCCTTTCCCTCGAGCCTCTTGGCAAGAGCCTCCACGTCAGTCACATCTTCTTTGGCTTTGGGCATGTAAGCTTTTTCCAATTGCCTGATGAACGCGTACACATTGGAGGGTGTTTCGGCCATACGCCGCTTGAGTACATGGCAGGCATAGGTGTCCTCGCCGAGCAGTTGCGCTATCTCGCGCCTGAGATTGACGATACGGGTTACTATTCGGCGGTTGTCATGCTCGCCCCCCTTGCAGCAAATGGTGTTCTTTGCTGTATAAAGTTCTCGACGCAGCTCACGGTTGTCAGCATAAGTTATAAATGGGCCGTAACTGGGCTGGTGCAGTGTGAAAAGCCATCCCTCGACCCCCTTCTGCTTGGCTGCCAATGCGGCAGCCTCCAAGGCGGTGTCGGGAAGTCCCGCCAGTTGTGCCCTGTCCCTTATGTGCATACTATAGGCATTGGTCTCCTTCAGGCAGTTCTGGCTGAACTGGAGCGTGAGTCCCGACAGTTCGACGCGTAATTGGGAAAGCCGTTTCTTGTCCTCTTCGCTCAGGCAGGCACCTCCACGTTGGAAACTGTCAAAGGCATTGTCAAGTACTTTCTGCTCCTCGAGAGTCAACCCCGTGGCATGCTCCTTGACAAACTTTATGCGTTCAAAGAGTTTTTGGTTGAGCAGAATCTTGTTGGAATGCTCGGTGAGGAGTGGCGACAACTTCTCGGCCAGTTTGTCCGCCTCGTCCGATGTGCAGCAGCTGAGCAGGTTGAAGAATATGGTGGTGGCGCGGTTGAGCAACTCGTCAGTGGGCGGCAGAATGGTGTTCTCAAAGGTTGGTTCCTCCGGGTTGTCCGTTATCTCCCGTATGGCCGCCTCCTCCTGGCGCATCCCTTCCATGATGGCTTCCTCGTAGTCGGAGAGCGTGAGCCGGTCGAAGGGGACGGTGTTATGTGGCGTGCCGTACTCGCCCTCAAGCAGTGGGTTCTTCCTCGTTGCGTCTGTCATTGTGTATGTCTTTTTTCTGGTGGGTGGAGAATATTCCTCGTCTGTTTATGTTCTGCTGATTGTGTGTGGGTATTTCCCTGCTTTCATGCCGCAGGTTCTCCATGCACCCTGAGCGTGTGCAGTGAGGGAACTCGGATGGTAGTGCGTGCGAGAGTGATGGTCTGTCGTGTGGCCAGCGAGTTGAGCATGCGCGACACTGTGAGCCTTGTCTCACCCATGTAGAGGGCAAGGTCTGTCATCTTGACATTCAGGGTGATGTCGGTGTCGTCTTCGTGGCAGAGGGTCTCTAACAGATGCAGGAATTTCTCTCTTACGGTGCGTGGAGGGCAGGGTGTCATCAGCAGGCTCTGCTTGTGTGAAAAAGCAGAAAGGTAGTTGAGAAGATTATAGCGAAAGATGGGGACATCCAGAAGGAACCTCCCCACATCGTTCTTTCTGATGCTGATAACCTGAAGTTCGCTTTCGGCAAAGTAAGAGTTGCGGTAGTGGCAGCATAGGCCGTAGAGGTTTTCCGGTTCGAGAGCCACAGGAGTATGCACGAGGGCCGAGAGGCTGAGACACCCGTCATCTGTGGTGTGGGTGCGTCTCAGAATCCCGTCGGCCACCAAAATGAGGTGTGTGCAGGCGTTCCCCTGTTTGAGCAGAGGGGTGTGGCTCTGAGGGATGCATTCGACATCCAGCCCGTGTGCCTCCTCCAGGCGTGCCAGGTCTTGCCCGCCGAGTCCCTGCAACAGAGGCATGCGTGTCATTAATCGGTATTTGGTGCTTATGTCCATGGAAAGTGTTTTGTTCCTGTGTGCCGGTTGCGGGAAATTACTTTTGCTCGTGTCCTGAGAGTTTTTCCTCCAGTCCAGGGGTACACCATGTGGCATATTTACCATCGGTGGCGGCGAGGATGAAATAGGCCTGCAATTCCTTGTGTCTCTGAAGCACGGCCTTTGCGCTGTCAAGTCCCATTACCATGAAAGCGGTGGCAAAACCGTCGGCCATGGCGCAGTTGGGAGCCATCACAGTACTGCTCAGAATGCTGTGCTGTACGGGGTAGCCGCTATGTGGGTCGATGGTGTGAGAGACGCGCTGGCCCTCATGCATGTAGAAGTTCCGGTAGTTGCCGCTGGTCGCTATGGCGCAATTGTGCAACTCAATGATGTCTTGCAGTTCTGTGCCACTGTTGTCGGGGTTGTCGTCAGGCTTGTTGATGCCTATACGCCATGGCTCTCCTTTGGGATTGTGACCATGCGAGACAATTTCGCCCCCTATTTCCACCATGAAGTTCTCGATGCCGTGGCTGCGGAAGAGTGAGGCCACCTGGTCTACGCCAAATCCTTTGGCCACAGCACTGAAGTCCAGAATAATCCGGGGATCCTCCTTCACTATCTTGTGATTGCGGGCACTCACTTTTTCCCACCCGACAAACTGGCGCAGGCTGTCTATTGTGGCAGAGTCGGGCCATTGGCCGTGCTTGAAGCCAAACCCCCAGGCGTTCACCAGGGGCGCGACGGTCACATCGAAGGCTCCTCCCGTGGCTTTGCTGATGGCCGTGGATTGCTGTAGCACAATCTCCAACAGCGAGTCGGTACGCAGGTTCTCCCCAGAGTTGATGCGGCTCACGGTACTTTGCTTGTTGAACATCGACAGAGAGGAATCCACCGCGTGTAGGCAGTCGAGAATGCTGTCCTTCAGACTGCTTCCATACTGGTATTTCACATGGTAAACAGTACCGAAGATGGCACCCTCCTCTGTTTGAAAAGGAACCTTTGTGAGGTCGTTGCTCCTCATGGTGTAGACGGTGCCCAGTGTGAGGATGACCAGCACGGGAATATTCCAGAGTCTGAACCTGTTTTTCTGCTTCATGTCATGTGTTCTATAAGTATCTTTATTCCAATAACCAGTAGCACGCTTCCACCCAGAATCCCGACATGCCAGTTGACCTTGCGTGCCACATTAATTCCTATGGCCAGCCCCACAAGACTGAGGGCAGTGGAGCATAGTCCTATCACCCCAATAGTGTAAACCAGGCTCAAGCTGCTGGCCGAGGGGAGGCATGCCAGCGAGATGCCCACGGCCAGGGCGTCGATGCTGGTGGCCACAGACAGCATGAGGATGCCTCTTGCGCTGAGCAGGGGGGAAGAGCCTGGTGGCTCATCGCCGCCATCGTGCAGTCCTTCCCATATCATTCTGCTGCCCGTATAGGCCAGCAGGGCAAAGGCTACCCAGTGGTCAATCTGTTCCAGTTGGTGCGCAAAGAGGGACAGCCCTATATAACCCGCCCACGTCATTCCCGCCTGGAACACACCGAAGGACAAGGCCATGAATGACATGGGGATGATTATCACGCGCCGTGCCTGTAGGCCGGTGGCCATGCTCACCGTAAAGCAGTCAATGGCCAGTGCGAGCCCTATAAGCCAAATCTCTACTGTGCTCATTCTTCCTGTGGTGTGTCTTGTGTTCCTGTGGACGGTAGGGGCAGGCTCGCGGCTTTCTTTTTGCCGGCATTGCGCCTCGCTGACTTGCCTATGTCGAACATCAGGTTCACCGTTCCGCCCCAGGTGGAACTCCCGTTCTTGCCAAAGCCTGGCACATACCATGCCTGGCCATAGGCGGGATCACGGTCCTTCACCTTGATTTTGTACCTCAGGCTCCACCCCATGCGTACAATACTCCACAACTTACACTCCAAGCCCACACATATTTCCATCCATTGTTTCTTGGCCTTCAAGTCTTTGAATGCCATCGTCCCGCCTGCTCCATATACGGGGTCCAGGAAGTCCGGGTTTTCGAAATCGAAACTGTAACTGGAGAAGGCGTAGCGCAAACCACCGAAGAAACGGTTGCCATTGACTTTCTTGTTGAAGTTGTAGTCCATGCCCACGCGGTAGTAGGGTGCGGTGGTGTTGAACTTGTTGTTGTTCTCACCGCCCTCACGTGTGCAGTCACCGATGCCCAGTTCCACAATGGGATAATATTTCTCCAGGAAATTGAGCCTTCCGCACACTTCCATGTTGGCGAACTTCAGCCCCAGCCCCTTCATGGCAAAGCCTACAAGGTCTGCGCCCACGGCCAAGCCGCCAAACACAGGCGCTTTCTCCTCCGGTGCAACCTGTGCGGGACGTGCCTTTCCCTGTGCCTGGAGCGATGGGGACGGCAGGGTGGACAGCGTCAGGCTACAGATGAATGCGAAGGTTCTCACTCTGGTCATAATCTACGAGGCTTCTGGTTATGGTGACGGAATCGATGAACGTGCCTGCGCATCGCACCGCCTGTATCTTGTGGAACATGTTGGTGGGGCAGTCGGGCGACTCGAAATGTGGGGTGTTGGTCTTCTTTATCCACAGTGTGTCGCGCAGGTCAATCTCGGGACCATATACGTGCAGAACCAGCGTGTCCTCGTCCTGGGCGTAACTTAATGGCAGTTCCAGGTTCGTGGCTCCCAACATTCTGTTGACCAGGATGGAATCTGTGCCCGGAGCGCTAACCGTGAGGGTGTCGTCCAGCTTGACAGCTTTCCCGCCGGAATAGAATGAGCATCTGAGGGATACGGTGTTGTAAAGAGTACAGTCGATAGTGTCGCAGGCTGTCGTCAGGGCTGTTCCTGCCAACAGGGAGACCAGTGCATATGTCAGGTGTCTCTTACTCATGCTCTCTTAGAATTCGCTCTCTATCGGATACTTGTTACGCTCGGTAGAGTTGCGGCTCACCAACTCGCCCAGGAAGCCTGCCACGAAAAGCTGTGTGCCCAGAATCATCATGGTGAGGGCAATGTGGAAGTAGGGATTGTCGGTCACCAGCGGGTGGGCGGTGCCTGTGGTGAGGTAATACAGCTTGGTCGCGCCCACAATGGCAACCGCCACAAAACCGAGCATGAACATCAGCGTGCCGATGAAGCCGAACACATGCATGGGCTTGAGACCAAAGTTGTTGAGGAACCACAGCGAGAGCAAGTCCAGGTAACCGTTCACGAAGCGGTTCCAGCCCATGTACTTTGACTTGCCGAACTTCCTGGCCTGGTGGTGCACAGGTTTCTCGCCGATGCGTGCGAAGCCGGCGTTTTTGGCCAGATAGGGGATGTAGCGGTGCATCTCTCCATATACCTCAATGTTCTTGACCACCTCGCGGCGGTAGGCTTTGAGCCCGCAGTTGAAGTCGTGCAGGTTGTGTATTCCGCTCACCCAACGTGCCGTGGCGTTGAAGAGTTTGGTGGGAATGGTTTTGGAAAGCGGGTCGCCCTTGCTGCGGTTCATCTTGAAGCCGCTCACGAGGTCGTAGCCGTCCTCTCGTACCATGCGGTACAATTCGGGTATCTCGTCGGGCGAGTCCTGAAGGTCGGCATCCATGGTGATGACCACATCACCCTTGGCCTTGGCAAAGCCACAATACAAGGCTGGACTCTTGCCGCAGTTGCGCCGGAATTTTATGCCTCGTACCACATCGGGGTTTTCGCTCTTGAGTCGTTTTATGACTTCCCATGACCGGTCGGTGCTGCCGTCGTCCACGAATATCACCTCGTGGCTCAACTGGTGAGCCCGGGTCACTCGTTCAATCCATGCAAACAGTTCGGGCAGGGATTCTTCCTCGTTGAAGAGGGGTATTACAACAGATATATTCATCTCTTCTCTTCGCTTTTCTGTTTTTTTTTGAGGGGTGGGTCAATATGGTGTACCGCCATCTTCTGTGGAATGCGGGCACTCGCTCACGCCGCAGGTTTGTTCCGTCTCCGTGTCTGTCGCGTGCCCTGTGGGTTATCCTGGATTCCTTCCTGCGTTCCCCAGCGATGCGAAGATGCCTGCTATGAGGCTCATGGGGAAGGATATCATCAGGTTGAGCATCCACATGCTCAGCGTCATGTCGCCAATGCTGATACTGCCCAGCATGCGGGTCAGGTCATCGGTGGTGACCCCCGGCATCATTTGCCTCATGGCCTGCATGTACTGCTCGTTGTGCAGCAATTCCGCCATCGCCAGCGATAACCGTCCGCCGTCCAGGAAACGAAAGTAGAGGTATTGTGCCAGGGTGGTGACCAGGCCGGCAAAGACGCAGGTAATCCAGGCCGTCTTGCAGCAACCAGGAAAGCGCAGTGGTGCCACCAGCACACGATAGCGAAACACGGCCAGATACAGCACATAGAGCGAGAGCAGAGCCATGGCGTTTCCTGCACAGGCCAGCAGCGGATGGGTCTTGCCATAGACTGAGAGCATGAACGATGCCGTCCACATGCCTCCTATCAGCAGTCCACACCTTCCCGCATAGTCCAACCTGCCGCGTGGAATTTCCTTTCCTGTGCCATCCTGTTTCATCGCGCCTGTTTATATGTGCAAATGTACCACAATTTAATTTTTAGAAATGCTCGCGCGTGAGAGAAAAGTTACCTTTCTCAAAAAGTCCCCTCGATATTTGGCGGTGAATGGGGAAATGGCTACCTTTGCATTCCGAAACGGGGAAGTCCCATACGGCATGCTCCCTCTGAATCCCCCAGGGCTTGATCGCAGCAAGGGCAGGAGGTCGTAGCGGCGTGATATGGTAAGCTTCCCCACCTGCCTCTTTAGCTCAGTTGGCCAGAGCACGTGATTTGTAATCTCGGGGTCGTTGGTTCGAATCCGACAAGAGGCTCACAAGAAAGAGCAGAGAGGGGGAGGGGCACGGATTTCCTGCCATCCCCCTCTTTCCCGTCTTATTATTATGGCTTATGATAAGGGAGACACGCTTCAGCACGGTTCTTTATGCTAGGCTCAATGCCACGTTGGGCGAGAGTGGTTGCGCGGCTCTGCCAGACTTTCTCCGCTCGCTCAGCGTGTCGCAGTTCCGCACGGCCGGCTATGTTCTTGGCGACCATATAGCCATCGAGGTTGAGCCTCGGCAATTCTGGGAACTTTTCTTCACACTTGTCCAGATGGACAACCAGGCCTTTCTGGTCACAATGCTGCGTGCTCTTGTTCGCCGTCTGGAAAGTGGCGATGTGACGCTTGATGATGATGGCTTCAAGAGGCTTGCCGCGATATTCACAGAGACTGACAGCATAAAGACACTCCAACGATTGCTGCCTTTGCAAACTGACCACAGAGCCGTCTCCGCGCTCCTCGGGCGTGTGAAGATTGATGATGCCATGAAGCGCATACGGCTGTTGCTCCCTGTGGGCACCATTCCTTGCGCGTATGTTCTGTTCCGTACCCTGAGATATGTGGAGCACGACCATGCTCTGCTGGTGCGTGTGGCGATGTCGCTGGTGCGCCAGGGCAATCCCGTCTCTTTCAACATGGCCAGCTTGATGAGGGTTTATTTTGGACTAAGCGAACTGAAGGGCACATTCTCCCTGCGCCTGAACCCATGGCAATTGAGCCGCCTGGAGACCTCTTACGAGGCTTTTGCCCAGGTGATGCTCTTCTGAGCGATTACCCCTTTTGTTCATTGCGGCTCGAATGGAAGAGTCTCAGAGCCCATCCGTATGTTCATCTTCCCTGTGTGCATGTGGCCGAAAGGAAGCCTCCTCCAGGGTCACCTGCAAAAGCGTGTGGATTAAGCATAAATCTTTGTTCGTCTGAAAAGGAAAAACTTCTTGCCAATAATTCCACGAAGCTGTGCCCTAAAATGCTTGATTTTGGCGTTTAGTGACTCCGCTGCAGCATTGGTAGACCGATTGACAAAGAAGTTCACGGTTTCATCCTCCTTGTCATACATAGCCGCTGCAATGTCATTAAAAGCCTTGCTGCCGAACCTGTTACTTTTTCATACCAGTGCTTCAAGCTTGTTCTTCCTTGCTCCTTGTCACACCGCTGCGAGAAAATCATCCGCAACGAGTGAGTCAAAGAGAAAGCCTCATGGATGTCCGGGAATTCACGGAAAAGAATCTCTGCACGCTCCGCCTGCGTTCCCGTCCATTTGTCGGGGGACATCATCAGAAGCCCCTTGCTCCGTGCAAGCAATTCCGCACGGGTCTCGTCGTTCTCAAGCCTTTCGGGGCGATACTTTGCATTCTTTCTTATCAGGTTGCCGTCAGCATCAACGAACGGGCCACCATTCTCTTGCAGCTCTCGCATCATGAGACGATGCTCCTCCCTAGCATTGGCATCACGTGTCATCTGTTCACGACGGTGCTCACGACGCACTTCCTGAAGAGCCTCAAGGCAAAATTGTTGATGATGGGATCTGTCAAGCGTGCGCATGGAATTAGGAAAGCATCTTTCCACTATACTGTGCATACTCTCTGAAAAATCCAATGTAACCTCTTCAACGCTCATTCTCGACGATATAGGTATCCTCTCCAGTGCCTTTGACACATCTTTAGACTTCGTGCCTTTAACGACTGCAACAAGGCATCCCTTGCGTCCGTGGGCATCCTTGTTGGAAACGGTGGTATATACTTCGCCAGTAGAGAGACAGGTCTCGTCAATGCTTATATTGGAGCCGATATTATCAGGAAAGACAAGCCATTCGTCTGCATGGTCCAAAGAATCCCATTCACGATAACCGCTGAGGTGTTCCTTGTACGCTCTCTCAAATCCGTCTCCGTCTATGTGGTAGTCTTCCTCAAACGAACGGGCCGTTATGGGGACCGTCCCCAAACGCTTCTTTTAAAAAAGCCGCCAACTCCGTGGATCAGCGGGTTGACTCTTGTATGAGATTACATTCAGTCATAACATTGTGGCCATCTGCGTCAAGCCAACGGCGGCGGCGCACATGGAGAAGAACTTCATGGCCGCGTATAGGAAAATCATGGAACACGCTCTCACGGGTAAAGCCGTTCGGACGCAAGTCTTCGCGATTGTCTGGCTTTTGCTCATTCTCATCAAGAAACAGGTGGACTGTTTGTGTGTCGCCTTTCGTCTTCACTTGTACATCTTTCAGTTCAAACCAGTCAAGCATATGATTGGGAAGAAGACATTCCGCAAGTATTCTGTATTGTTCCATTCCGATACATTTTTTGATTCTTAAAACGGACTATTAGGAGTTTTATTGTGTTTAGTTTGCCACACGCTTTTGCAGGTGACCCCGTTGACTGGCTTGGTTGCGGATTTGAGGCACACCTCTTCTTCCACGACTGGGGCAAGCACAGGAAAGTGTCCGGGAGATGACAGACCAGTGCCACATTTTTCTATATTATATAATGTGTATTTGTGAAAGTTCCGTTCGTTGTGCTGAAAAGTGCGTTGTTCCCTTGCGTGTTGGTGAAAGTCGCCGTACCTTTGCATCCGCAAACAGGGAGGGATGCCCCTGGCGGGTGTCCCCCTGTGCGTTGCGCCCCGTTATTCGGGGCATGTTCTTTGAGAGATTTCACATAGACAGAGAGAGCAGTACAAGTGAGACAAGTACAGGAAAGCGAACCGTTGC
>DCCS01000028.1 GCA_002316015.1 Prevotellaceae bacterium UBA1075 | reverse complement strand
AATTCTAACGTAAGTTCAATTCAATATCTTGAACAAGAGAAAAAATTCTCTATTTCTCAAATTCTTGATTAAAAAAATCACTTGACGATGCCTTTCTCCAAATATTCTGCGAGATTGCAGCGAACCTTCCGACCGGCTTCCTCGGCGGCCACCTTTGCCATGTCGCTATCCACCATGATCTTGACCAGATTCTCGAAGGAGGTGGTGTTCGGATTCCAGCCGAGCTTGGCCTTTGCCTTGGTTGGGTCGCCCCAAAGGTTTACTACGTCGGTTGGACGATAGAAGTCGGGCGATACCTCTACGAGGGTCTTGCCGACAAGTTCGTCCGGACCCGATACGCAGATGCCCTTCTCGTTCTCGTCCTTGCCTTCCCATTTGAGCTCGATGCCCACGTAATGGAACGCCAACTGGGCGAACTCACGCACGGAGTGCTGCTTGCCTGTGGCTATCACAAAGTCCTCCGGCTTCTCTGCCTGGAGGATGAGCCACATGCATTCCACGTAATCCTTGGCATAGCCCCAGTCACGGAGGGAGTCGAGGTTGCCGAGATAAAGTTTGTCCTGCTTGCCCTGCTTGATACGGGCGGCGGCGAGGGTTATCTTGCGGGTTACGAAGGTCTCGCCACGGCGCTCACTCTCGTGGTTGAAGAGGATGCCGGAGCAGCAGAACATATTGTATGCCTCACGGTACTCCTTCACGATCCAAAAACCATAAAGCTTGGCTACGGCGTATGGGGAATATGGGTGAAACGGGGTGTTCTCGTTCTGGGGAACCTCCTCCACCTTGCCATAAAGTTCAGAGGTAGAAGCCTGGTACATGCGGCAGGTCTCGGTCAAGCCGCACTGGCGGATAGCCTCCAAGATACGGAGCACGCCTGTGGCATCCACATCGGCCGTGAACTCCGGGGAGTCGAAGCTCACCTGCACGTGGCTCTGGGCCGCAAGATTATACACCTCGGTAGGCTTCACCTTGTTCACCACCTGGATGAGACTCATCGAGTCGCCCAGGTCGGCATAGTGAAGGTGGAAGTGGGGCTTGCCCTCCAAGTGGGCGATGCGCTCACGGTAGTCGGTGGATGAACGGCGGATGGTGCCGTGCACATCATAGCCTTTGCCCAATAACAACTCTGCCAAGTACGAACCGTCCTGGCCTGTGATGCCCGTAATGAGGGCAACGTTCCTCTTTTCTGTCATTTTTTATGATTTTTGTTTCTTGTTCCCTGATTGATTTGGCACTGCTCCTGCCGCCTACGCAGTACTACTGGACATCCACATGAAGTACTACTTACCTGACCCATGAAGTACTACTTACCTGGCCCGTGAAGTACTACCTCTGTTCTCTCACAGTTGGTGCTCCGCTGTCTGTACCCAGTTTGGGGCATTGCCCATTTGTACATACAGAGAAGAGCCGTGGTCAGAACAAGTAGCCGTACTTCAACATCAATTCTTCTTGCTGACTTTGGAACCTATCCTTTGTGTCCTTGTCTATTTCCGTGTTTTCAAGTATCGTGTCCATCTCCCGCAGAACCTTGCCTCCCATCCTCATGATAGGGGCGAGCTGCCCACCCAGCCGGTCGGTGTATGGGGCATAATAGTAGCCAATCTCCCTGATGATAAAGGCATAGGTGATCCAGGCCTTGCGGATGTCCATGCGCTTTCCCGCAAGCTCCGCCAGGACATATTCGCGCAGGTAGTCGATGTTCTCGGCTTGGGCCGCCACTTCCGTGTCGTCCTTCACAGGATGAAAATAGCGGTCAATGAGGGCTTCCCGCTCCTGCAGATTACGTTGGTAGAACGGATTGACATCCACATTTGGCATGCCGCCGGGATTCACCTCCTCGAAATGCTCGGCATGGACACCTGATATGGCCACGCTGATGCCGCCCACATCCATCACGAGCCTGCGGTCGCGGTCAATGCGTATGATGTAGCCTTCCAATCCCGCCAATTCGCCTGTGGTGATGCGGAGCAGGATTCGGTTGCGGGCATAATAATGGAATGGCTTGAGCAAGAAGCGGATGCGGTCGGGCTCTGTCTCATTGACTCGCATGAAGAGGCGCATCTGCCGGTCGTCAATCCTTGCCACCTTGCCCGTGCTGCAGTTTCTGCACAAGTGAACATGGGGAAAAGTCCTGTCGAGGTAGGTTTGTATTTCCTGGGGAAGGCCTTGGAAGAAGACGAGTCCGCTGATGGTCGGCATCTCCTTGTGCTGCACATTCCGCTTGCCCGTTCTTCTGAAATACCGTATGGTTTTATGCACGAAATAGGCTCTTCCGTCCTTGAGCAGCAGTTCTTCCATCCCCTTCACTTTACTGTTATGGACGAAGACATAAGACCATGCCGTTCCGCCGGGATGAAGGCACTTCCCTATCACAGAGCCAGACCTGCCTGCTTGCTCTGTAATGTGTATGCCCCTTGGAGCCGCTTGCCCCTCGCCGGCTGTAGAGAAAGAACCCGTACCATCCGGTTTCATAAGTTCCGCTCTACTTCATGTTGTCCGCCGCACCCGTGCATGACGGTCGCGCCGGCCCGGTTAACTCATGTTTATTGTGCATAGCCGTATTCCCATACATTTAGTTTTGGCATTGCTGCCCTGCACATGTTCCCTATACTTGCCTTTGTCACGCGTTCTTCTTGCGGAAGCGTGATTTTAGCGCAAATGTACGGATTTTATCTGATTCCTGTGCCATTCTTTATCCTTTTCTGCATGAGATTCCCAGGAAATCCTGCAAGACATTCAGCAAGTCCTTTATGGGAAACATCCACAAGGGACAGATTTTCTTTCGGTTGCACGGAACGTATGCTTCTGGAAGAAGAGTGAGTGAGGGTTTGCCGACCGTTTTACACAACCCTTACATGCGAGGGATGGTATGGCTATTCTGTCACTTATATTTAATATGTGATACCAGGACCGAAGCCTCCACGCCTCATCCCGTTTGGCCCACTTGTTGGCTTTTCTACAGAAGTAGCCGATAGAGCCAACATCAGAATACGGGACGGCCAGAGGACTCGGCTGTGCCCTTTGGGGTTTCTTCCTGCGGCTCGCTCTTGCCTGCGATTGTGTCTATCACCATGCCCGCCATGGACATGCCGAAGATGGCTGTGACGTGGCATAGGGAACCGTTGATCTGGGCCTTCGACGTGCACCACTCATGCTCTACCAAACGCTGGTCACCGGGAGCGTCATACCGTGCCGTGTCCGTGCCGCGCACACCGCTAAGCAACTTTGCCTTGGGGCACAGGCACCCCCCAGTACCGCACGCGTGGTTCACACCCCTGTTGCGCATCGGCTGCTCCTCACTATAGACACAATAGAACTTGCGCGCGGGGAAGGTGCCCTGCCTCTTGAACCTCGCCCTCAGGGCACGGGCCAAAGGGTCGCCCTTTACCTTCCAGAACTCGGCCTTCCTCACCTTGAACGGGTCAATTCTCAGAGCCGCTCCCATTGAGGAGATGAACGTGATATGGCGTGGCAGGCTCGTGGCGCGCAGTATCAAGTGGGCCTTCTCCCGGAGCGAGTCTATCGCGTCAATGACGAAGTCGTAGGCCTCCATGTGGAATGACCCGGCAGACTCGGCGTCATAGATTCTCTGCAGGGCATCGATCTCCGCATTGGGGTTTATCTCCAGCAGCCGCTCGCGCAAAGCCTCCACCTTCACCTGCCCCACGGTCTTCGATGTGGCCATCAGCTGGCGGTTGCAGTTGGTCACGCACACACGGTCAGAATCCACAATGGTAATCCGGCGCACACCACTGCGCACCAGGCACTCGGCACACCACGATCCCACGCCGCCCAGGCCAAAGACAATCACCCTGGCCTGCATAATCCTGTCCAAGGCTTTGCCACCCAAAAGAAGCTCGGTGCGCCGCTGCGCGCCCCGCTCAAATGCAGAATTCATATTTCGTCAGTATAAGCACAATTATGAAGAACCGCTCCGGCTCCCAAGCCGTCATGCTCTCTAAAGACGGGAAGCGGACTCCCGCCCACATGAAAACCAGCGGGCGCAAAGTTACGGCTTTTTCCTCCATAAGCAGTCACCTGCGGTTACAAATCCGCCCTCCACGCATTATACAAAAAGCCCCTATACGCACGCCAGGCGTCTGCAGAATACTCCCCCCGAAACTTCATCTGCCCTAAAGAAGGAAGCGCCCAAGAGCAGTTTTGTGCTCTTGGGCGCTTCCTTAATTATATGCGGGCTGTCGTCCAGACAGCCTGCGACATGCTGTCAAAGGGGGATGGGGTCAATCGAGCGACCAGTCCTCCTGAGTCTTGCGCACATAGGTCTTGTAGCGGCGCTTGGCGGCCTCCTTGCAGGCGTCATACAGTTCCTGTGCCTCGGCAGGAGCGGCCTTCTTCAGGGAGAGGAAACGCACCTCGCCCTCGAGGAAACTCTGGAACTTGTCCCAGTCGGGCTCCTTGCTGTCAAGCTGGAAGGGGTTCTTGCCCTCGGCTGCCAAGGCGGGGTTGTTGCGCCACAGATGCCAGTAGCCGCACTCCACGGCCCTTGCCTCCTCGGCCTGGCTCTTGCCCATGCCGCCCTTGGCCTTCAAGCCGTGGTTGATACAGGGAGCGTAACCGATGACGAGTGAGGGGCCATGCCATGCCTCGGCCTCACGGAATGCCTTGAGGCACTGGCTCTGGTCGGCGCCCATGGCCACCTGGGCCACATACACGTTTCCGTAGATAGTCTGCATCAGCCCCAGGTCTTTCTTGCCCACGCGTTTTCCGTTGGCGGCAAACTGTGCGATGGCCCCGATAGGAGTTGCCTTGGACGCCTGTCCGCCCGTGTTGGAGTAAACCTCGGTATCGATGACGAAGATGTTGACATCCTCTCCACTTCCTATCACATGGTCGAGCCCGCCGTAGCCGATGTCATAAGAGGCACCGTCACCACCGATCAACCACTGGCTGCGCTTTACCAGATAGTGGTCAAGTTCCTTGAGCCTTGCACACACGGGGCAACCTGAGGCAGCACCCTCGGCAATGAATGGCTTCAGAGCGGCGGCGGCGGCCTTTGAGCCCTCGGCGTCATTCTGCTGCTCAATCCAATTCTGTGCCGCAGCCTTGTACCCGGCGCTTGTCTTGTCGCTGGCAATCATTTCCTGGAGCAGCATGGTGATGCGCTTCTTCATTTTCTTGGTGGCCAGCACCATACCCAGGCCATACTCGCAGAAGTCCTCGAACAGGGAGTTGCTCCATGCGGGACCCTGCCCCTTGGCATTCTTGGTGTAAGGTGTGCTGGGGATAGAGCCCGAGTAGATGGACGAGCAGCCAGTGGCGTTGGCCACCATCTCGCGGTCACCGAAGAGTTGCGCGATGAGCTTCACATAGGGAGTCTCGCCACAGCCCGAGCATGCGCCGCTGAACTCGAACAGGGAAGTCGCGAACTGGCTGTTCTTGGGGCTCTGCTTGATGTCCACCAAGTCCTGCTTGCTGGTCACGTGCTTCACGCAGTACTCCCAGTTGGCGGCCTCTTGTGCGGCAGCCTCTGACGAGTCGTCATAAGCGACCATCTTCAGGGCAGGGCCACCCAGTTTGGGATTGCCGGGACACACATCGGCACAGTTGCCACAGCCCAGGCAGTCCTTCACGCTCACCTGTATCGCGAAGTGCATGCCCCTCATTGCGGCGGGAGCCTTCATGTCAACAGTCTTTCCCTTGAATCCGGCCGCCTCCTCGTCATTCATCACGAAGGGACGGATGCATGAGTGGGGGCAAACAAAGGCGCACTTGTTGCACTGGATGCAGTTGTCCGGATTCCACACAGGAACGAATCCTGCCACGCCACGCTTCTCATAGGCGGCGGTTCCCTGCTCCCAGGCGCCATCCTCGATACCCTTGTAAGCGGATACGGGCAGGTCGGCACCCAACTGGGCGTTGATGGGGCGGACAAGGTTGGTGATATACTCGGGCTCGTCGTAGGTCACCTTCTTGTCGGCGGGCAGATTGGCCCATGCGGGATCAACAGGCAGCAGTTTGTACTCACCGCCACGGTCCACAGCGGCATAGTTCATCCTGACCACGTCCTCGCCCTTCTTGCCGTAAGATTTCACGATGGCCTTCTTCATCTGTTCCACAGCCAGGTCAACAGGGATGACCTCGGTGATGCGGAAGAAGGCGGACTGGAGGATGGTGTTGGTGCGGTTGCCCAGCCCTATCTCCTGCGCGATCTTGGTAGCGTTGATGTAATATACGGTGATGTTCTTGTCGGCGAAGTACTTCTTCACATTGTTGGGGATGAAGTTCACCAGTTCCTCGCCCTCGAAGATGGTGTTGAGCAGGAACAGCCCGTTCTGCTGCAGGCCGCGTGTCACGTCGTACATGTGCAGGTAAGCCTGCACATGGCATGCCACGAAGTTGGGAGTCTTGATCTGATAGGTAGAGCGGATGGGGTTGTCGCCGAAACGCAGGTGTGAACAGGTGAAACCGCCCGACTTCTTGGAGTCATAGGAGAAGTATGCCTGGCAGTACTTGTCGGTGTTGTCGCCGATGATCTTCACCGAGTTCTTGTTGGCGCCCACGGTGCCGTCGGCTCCCAGGCCGAAGAACTTGGCCTCGAACACGCCCTTGCCGCCCAAAGCCATCTCCTCTTTCTGAGGCAGAGAGGTAAAGGTAAGGTCGTCCACGATGCCGATGGTGAAACGGTCCTTGGGCTGGGGCAGTTCCAGGTTCTCATACACACCCAGGATCATGGCGGGTGTCACGTCGGCCGAGCCCAGCCCGTAACGTCCACCCACGATGAGGGGAGCGTTCTTCACGCCATAGAAAGCGTCCTTGACATCCAGCAGCAGGGGCTCGCCGCTGCTGCCCGGCTCCTTGGTGCGGTCAAGCACGGCGATGCGCTTGCAGCTCTGGGGCACAGCCTTCAAGAGGTGCTTCACCGAGAAGGGGCGGTACAGGTGTACGCTCACCATGCCATACTTCTTTCCATGAGCGTTGGCATAGTCAATGGCCTCGCGGGCGGCCTCGGTGGCAGATCCCATCAGGATGATGACATCCTCGGCATCCTCGGCGCCATAGTACGAGAAGAGCTCATACTTGCGGCCTGTGCGCTCGGAAATGGCGGCCATGTACTTCTCCACAATTCCGGGAATGGCGTCGTAATAGCGGTTGCAGGACTCGCGGTGGGCGAAGAATGTCTCGGGGTTCTCGGCCATGCCCTTGGCCTGTGGATGCTCGGGCGAGAGGGCACGTGCGCGGAACTCGCTCAAGGCCTTCTGGTCCACCAGGTCGCGCACGTCATCATCCTCCAGGAGTTCCACCTTCTGGTACTCGTGCGAGGTACGGAAGCCGTCGAAGAAGTTGATAAAGGGGACGCGGCCCTCGATGGCAGCCAGGTGAGCGACCGCGCTCAAGTCCATGACCTCCTGTACAGAGCCCTCGCACAGCATGGCGAAGCCCGTCTGGCGGCAGGCCATCACATCGCTGTGGTCACCGAAGATACACAGAGAGTGCGTGGCCACCGTGCGCGCCGACACATGAAACACACTGGGAAGCAGTTCGCCCGCAATCTTGTACATGTTGGGGATCATCAGCAGCAAGCCCTGGCTGGCTGTGAATGTAGAGGTGAGCGCACCGGCCTGCAATGAGCCGTGCACAGCTCCTGCCGCACCGGCCTCGGACTGCATCTCCTGCACCAGCACCGTGTCACCGAAGAGGTTCTTGCGTCCCTGGGCAGCCCACTCGTCCACATGCTCCGCCATGGGGGACGAGGGAGTGATGGGATAGATGGCGGCCACCTCGCTGAACATGTAGGCCACATGTCCTGCACAGGTGTTACCGTCCCATGTCACGAATTTCTTTTCTTTTGCCATTGTTGATTGTGTTTTATGTAAAACGTTTTTCTTTGTGTTCTCTTTAACATACTGCTTTGGTAATTCCGCCATAACACTGCCCACCTTCAGTACAGGAAGCCATAAAGCCACAGGGGTATGTCCTTGGCAGGGTCGGCAAGCGCGCCGGCCACCGCATAGGTCACATCGGGCATTCTGCGGTGCGGAGCCTCGAGGCAGATGCGGAACTTGCGTGTGTCATCGACCAAGAACGTGCAGCTGCGGTCGCCCAGGTTGACCTTGTGCCTGCCCCAGAGGGCGTTTTGGAAGAAGGTGTCCATCAGCGTCTGGCGATCCAGCCCGTGAAAGGCCATGGCATAGAGCAGGTTGGTGTTGTGGAGCATTATGCCCGAAGGCTTCTTTGGATATCCGTCGCCCTGCCGGTACATCATGTTGAGCATGCGTGCGTCGGACAGGTACTTCATGTAGTTGACCACCGTGGCCCTGCTGGTGTGCATGTCGGCCGCGAGCTGACTCACGTTGGGCATTCCCGTGCCCCCCGTGGCGAGCAGATAGTACAGTTGCTTTATCTTTCCGAGATACTTCAGGTCAATCTGCTTGAGAAAGAGTATGTCCACCTCAATCATCATGTTGATGGTCTTGAGCAGGTTCTCGCTGAAATATGTGTTCTCCAGGAAGAAGGGGTAGTATCCGTGATGCAGGTAGCCCTGGAAGTACTCCATGGGATTCACCTTGTCCAGCACCTTTCTAACAATGTGCTCGTGCCTGTTCTCTATCTCCCGCATGTCATAGGGGCGGAAGGTGTTGCCCGTCATGAGATTGAGGTATTCGCGAAACGAGAAGCCCCGCAGGTTGTAACTGCTCACCAGGCCGTTGAGTTCCACATTCTCCTCCTTGAGCCTCATCACGCTGCTTCCAGTGAACACCACGTTCAACTGCGGCAGCCTGTCGTGTACCATGCGCAGTTCATGACTCCAGTCACGTTGCTTGAACACCTGGTCGATAAGCAGCACTCGTCCTCCCTCGCGGGCGTACTCCGAGGCAAACTGGAAGAGTGTGTGCCCCTGGAAGTAGAAGTTGTTCATGTTGATGTACAGGCACTTTCGGTTATGCGAGCCGAAAGCCTCCTTTGCGTACTGGAGCAGGAAGGTCGTCTTGCCCACCCCACGGCTTCCCTTGATACCTATCAGGCGGCTGTTCCAGTCCACCTCGCCCATCAGTTTTCTGCGCACTGGCGCATCGGTGTGCTCCACCAGGAACTGATGTGTGTGAAAGAAGGTCTCAAGCATACCCAAAAAGGATTATTTTTCGCATGCAAAGATACTCGTTTTTGGGATAATTGCAAACTACAGATGGCAAAAAGTGACATTCTTGCTCATTCTTTTCGAGGAAAGATGCCAATGTACCTCATCTTTCTCATGATTTCCGTCTGGCGGCGGAGCGTGTAGGCCGAGGGCGACTTGCTGCTGAACTTGAAGGGATTGGGCAGCGTGGCCGCTATAAGCGCGCAGTTGGGGCGCGTGAGTTCCAGGGCTGTCCGGGAGAAATGCAGCTGTGCCACCGCCTCGACTCCATAGATGCCGTCACCCATTTCGATGGAATTGAGATAGACTTCCATGATGCGCTCCTTGCCCCACACGGCCTCTATCAAAACGGTGAAGTATGCCTCCAGCCCCTTGCGCACCCACGACCTCCGAGGCCACAGGAACACGTTCTTGGCCGTCTGCTGGCTGATGGTGCTGCCCCCACGGAGACGCTTGCCGCTGACGCGCTCCTGCACGGCGTGGCCTATCTCCTTGAAGTCAAAACCACAATGGTCCATGAAACGCTGGTCTTCACTGGCCATCACGGCCACAGGCATGTAGATGGACATGGAGTCGAGCGGCACCCAGTGGTGCCTCAGACGTATCTGCTCCCCCCGCCACACTTGCTGCGCGCAGCGTATGAGCATGAGCGGGGTCACATACACCGGCACCCACTTGTACACTAATACAGCGAGGATTGTGCTCCCGAAGAACAGGAGCACAATCCATCGCATTATCTTCTGTATTCTCTTGAGCAGGCTCATCCAGTCCTTACTGCAGGGAGCCCGCGTTGGCAGCCTTGATCATGGCCTCGCTGGCATACAGGTACACCTCCACGCGGCGGCTGGCGTTGCGGTCTTCCTTGCCATTGGCGTCGTACACCAGGTACTGGGGATCCTCGCCATAGCCTACCGCACTCTTGATCTGGCTCCCGCCCACGCCGCAGGTGCCTGTCAGATAGGACTTCACAGCATTGGCACGAGCCTGGCTCAGGGCCAGGTTGGTGGCGTCAGAGCCATCGCTGCTGGCAAAGCCCATGATGGCCACGTCGCAGTCGGTATATACATTCAGCACATTGGCCGCGAACTGGCTGAGGGACTTCTGGGCCCCGGCCTGCAGGGTGGACTTCCCCACGTTGAAGAGGATGCCGTTGTCAAAGGTCACCTTCACGGCATCCAGGCCATTGGCGTCCTTGGTCTTCTCCACCTCCGCGTTTGCCACGGCGGCGGCGGCGGCGGCGGCCTTGTCCATCTTCTTGCCTATGAGCGCACCTGCGGTGGCACCTCCAGCCACACCCACGCCCGCTCCGATGGCGGCGCCTATCTTGGCACCCTTCTTCCCGTTGACCAGCGCACCGATGGCCGCACCCAGGCCTGTGCCTGCCGCACCGCCCGCCGCTGTGCCGATCAGGCCGCCCTTGGCCTTGTTGGACATTGACCCGCACCCTGTAAGCACCATGCCCGCGCACAGTGTCATTACCATAATCTTCTTACCTTTCATCTCTCTGTCTTGTTAAGATTATCCAAATATTGAGGTTATTAATTCGCGGCAAAGTTAGCCATTTTTCGCGGCCCCGCTCAGTCCTTTAGGCTTTTTTTAGTAAATTTGCAGGCGTTTCGGGAACGCTTCCCCACGGGACGCCACCTTTAACACTCAACATAACAGACACAGCATAATGGCAAAAGAACTGGAATTCCTCACCAAGAGAAGCGAGGACTATAGCAAGTGGTACAACGAGCTGGTGGTGAAGGCCGGCCTGGCAGAGCAGTCTGACGTGCGCGGATGCATGGTCATCAAGCCCTACGGTTATGCCATCTGGGAGAAGATGCAGCACACGCTGGACGGCATGTTCAAGCAGACGGGCGTGCAGAATGCCTACTTCCCCCTCCTCATCCCCAAGAGTTTCCTCTCCAAGGAGGCCGAGCATGTGGAGGGATTCGCCAAGGAGTGCGCGGTGGTGACACACTACCGGCTGAAGACCAACGACACGCATGACGGCGTGGTGGTAGACCCCGCTGCCAAGCTGGAGGAGGAGCTCATCATACGCCCCACCTCGGAGACCATCATCTGGAACACCTTCAGGAACTGGATACACTCCTACCGCGACCTCCCCCTGCTGATCAACCAGTGGTGCAACGTGATGCGCTGGGAGATGCGCACACGGCTGTTCCTGCGCACCAGCGAGTTCCTGTGGCAGGAGGGCCACACGGCCCATGCCACACGCGAGGAGGCAGAGAAGCGCGCGCAGCAGATGCTCAAGATATACGCCGACTTTGCCGAGCGGTATATGGCCGTGCCCGTGATCCAGGGCGTGAAGAGCGAGACCGAGCGGTTTGCGGGCGCGCTGGACACCTACACCATCGAGGCCATGATGCAGGACGGCAAGGCCCTGCAGAGCGGCACGAGCCACTTCCTGGGGCAGAACTTCGGCAAGGCTTTCGACGTGCAGTTCCTCAACAAGGAGAACAAGCCCGAATATGCCTGGGCCACCAGCTGGGGCGTGAGCACCCGCCTGATGGGCGCGCTCATCATGACACACTCTGACGACAACGGCCTGGTGCTGCCTCCCGCACTGGCCCCCACGCAGGTGGTCATCATCCCCATCGGCAAGGCCGGGCAGACCGAGGCCCTGGACAGCAAGGCCCAGGAGATAAGCGAGGGCCTGCGCAAGCTGGGCGTGAGCGTGAAGTACGACAACAGCGACAACAAGCGGCCCGGCTTCAAGTTTGCCGACTACGAGCTGCGCGGGGTGCCCGTGCGCATCGTGCTGGGCGCGAGAGACCTGGAGAAGGGCGTGGTGGAAGTCATGCGCCGCGACACGCTGGAGAAGGAGAACATCCCCGTGGAGGGCATCGTGGAGCATGTGAAGCAGTTGCTCGACGACATCCAGCGGAACATGTTCGAGAAGGCCAGGAAGTTCCGCGACGCGCACATCTACGAGTGCGAGAACTACGAGGAATTCAAGGAGCGCGTGAGGGACGGCGGCTTCTTCCTGTGCCACTGGGACGGCACCGCCGAGACCGAGGCGCGCATCAAGGAGGAGACACAGGCCACCATACGCTGCATGCCCTTCGGCGTGGAGCAGACACCGGGCGTGGACATGGTGACAGGCAAGCCCGCAGTGGCACGCGTACTGATAGCCCGCAGTTACTAAGGCAAGGACCCCGGGCATGAGCACAAGGTCACCATGGACGTGGGTGCCCACCCTCTTCGGGGCGGAGGAGATACCCTCGGCCATGGTGACCTTTGTGGCTCTGCTCATGTTCCTGCAATGCGGGGCCTCGCCGGCGAGGGCCACCCTGTGTGCCGCGCTCCTGTTCCTGCCCTGGACGCTGAAGTCCTTCGTGCGCTCGTGGATAAGGCGGCGGGGGCACTTCCGCCACACCATCCACTGGCTGGAGGCGGCGATATTCCTGTCGCTCGTGCTGGTGGCACTCAGTTTCCCCTACGGCCAGGGCGCGCTCTTCGCCTCGCTGATGCTCACCAGCCTGCTGTGCTCGTGGCACGAGCTCACGGCACGCATGTACTACGAGCGCATGCTCAGGCCGCCCCTGCAGTGTGTGTTCACCACCCCCAAGATATTCTTCTCGCAGACGGCCGTGGTGCTCACCTACGGCATGCTCATCATCGCAGTGGGCGGCCTGCAGGTCTATTACCGCCACATCCAGCACGCATGGTCCACGGGATGCTACCTGCTGGCGGGCGGGTTTGCGCTCTTTGCCCTGTACCACCTGGCTGCCCTGCGCCCGCCCGCCGTGGGCAACCGGGGCGCGAGCCACACGGTGAGCGGGTCGGTGAAGGCCGAGGTGCACATCATCGACCGCATACGCCAAAAGCCCGGCTGGCTGGCACCCGTCATATCGCTCTTCTTCCTGTTGCTGCCGCAGAGCCTTATGTTCTTCACACGCACGATATATTTATATGAATCGCGCGCGCAAGGTGGACTGGGCTGCAGCATCCAGGAGATAGGATTCGCGCAAGGCACGGTGGGTGTGATGGCCTTCTGCCTGGGGCTCACCCTGGGCCGCAGGCTGCTGCTGCGCGGTTCCCCAAGACGCTCCTTCTGGCTTTTTGCCGTCGCGCTGGGGCTGTCTCCGCTGGTCTATCTGTACATGACGCTCAGCCCTCCCGCTTCGCTGCGGGGCATCTGTGCCTGCACCTGCCTGGCCCAGTTCTGCTTCGGCCTGGGGCTGTATGCCTGCCGCCTGCCCGTGCGGTACATCTCGGGTGAACGCTACCGCAACACCATCAACCTGCTCTACATTCCCCTGGTGGCCACTTGCCTCATCCCCCCCGCCGCCCTGAGCGGATGGCTCGCGAGCGTGTGCGGCTACCGCCTGTTCTTCCTGCTGGACGCGCTCACCGCTCCACTGGGCTGGCTGGTCACCATCCTCGCCATGCGGCGGTATCCCATGGCATTCACCAGGAGAGAGGGCGCATAGGATTTGTCGCCACATCCCAACCGCCGGACGACGAGGACACTTCCCCTGGAAAAAGTGCTGCGGTCATCCGTTCTCTCATTTGCAGAAATTAGTTACCTTTGCACAAGAGAGCCAAGCAAAACCACTCGTGCCCTTGCCAAGAACAAGAAAGCGGCCCCTTTACCTGCTGGCATTCTCCACCTACGAGGGCTTCACCAACACATCACCCAGGAAATGAGCATGACGCAACACAACGGCACGATATCCCCGAACAACCTCTCCTGCCTGCTCGGCGTGTCACGGGCCACCATAGAGGCATGGGGCCGCAGCGGGGCCTGTCCCATACACACAGGTGCGGACGGACGACGCTACCTCAAGCTGTCAGAACTTGGCCACATAGAGGAAGTCAGGGAGATGGGTGTGACGAAGTGGGAGGAGGAGATGGGCACGACACCCGCCTGCCCCTACACATCTGTTGAGTTGTTCGCTGGAGGCGGTGGCCTGGCACTGGGCATGGAAAAGGCCGGATTTCGCCATGTGCTGCTCAACGAATACGACAAATATGCCTGCCAGACCCTGCGCAAGAACCATCCCGAATGGAACGTGGCGGAGGGAGACATCCACGGGATGGACTTCACCGCCTACCGCGACAGGGTGGCCTTCCTCTCGGGGGGCTTCCCCTGCCAGGCATTCTCGTATGCAGGGAAGCGGTTGGGGTTTGAGGAAACTCGCGGCACGCTCTTTTACGAACTGGCCCGCGCGGTCAAGGAAATTCGCCCAAAAGCGTTCCTGTGCGAGAACGTAAGGGGACTGCTGGAGCACGATGGCGGGCGCACCATGGAGACCATCAGGCGGGTGATTGCCGAACTTGGGTATGCGCTCGTTGAGCCAAGGGTTCTCAAGGCAATCCGATACGACGTGCCGCAGAAAAGGGAAAGGCTGTTTCTCGTCGCGATACGCGATGACATCGCGCCACACGTGCGGTTCAGGTGGCCCGATGTGTGCCCAAGCGTGCGAACCCTGCGGGATGCCCTCTGCAAGGGCGCACTATACGACACGGATGTCCCGCCATCACCCGGACAGCAATATCCCGAAGGCAAGCGCAAGGTGATGGAGATGGTCCCCGAGGGAGGAGACTGGCGTGACCTGCCAAAAGACGTAGCTCGGAACTACATGAAAGGCAGCTACAATCTGGGCGGTGGAAAGACGGGCATGGCCAGAAGGCTATCAATGGACGAGCCAAGTCTCACACTCACCTGTGCTCCCGCACAAAAACAGACCGAGCGATGCCACCCGACGGAAACTCGTCCGCTCACTGTAAGGGAATATGCACGCATACAGACGTTCCCCGACAACTGGGAGTTTGCCGGCCCACTGTCGGCCCAGTACAAACAGATAGGCAATGCGGTGCCTGTCAACCTGGCATGGGCAATGGGACGCGCCCTCATACGGCTGTTCAATGACATGCACGCACAGGGACTATAACGGCCAGGCTCAAGATGGCCATCTACCCACCCCTGGCCACAGACGAGCACCGCACTGAAAAACGCAGCGCGCTGCATCAGCCATCGCACCGCGCTGCGTGGAAAAGGGGCTGCGGGAAGAGGCCGCCGCACGAGGATGCCAAGATGCGGATGAAGCGGCACGAACCGATCGCGGCAAGAAGGACGGCCTTGGCCGCAAGGCAACTGGGAAACAACAGAGAGCAGAGACCCCACATCCGGGACATCTGCCAAATTTATAAGGAGAGAAAGATGAAAGTATTACTGGTAAACGGAAGCCCCATCCAGGAGGGCAACACCTTCATCGCGCTGGGCGAGGTGGCCCGCGCGCTGGAGAACGAGGGAATAGGCACAGAGGTGCTGCAACTGGGCAACCGCCCCGTGCGGGGCTGCATAGCCTGTGGCGGTTGCCGCAAGGCGGGAGAGGGGCGGTGCGCCTTTGACGATGATGTGTGCAACCGCCTGTGCGAGGCCGCCGAGCGGGCCGATGGCTTTGTGTTTGGCTCTCCCGTGTACTACGGGCAGCCCAACGGCGCATTGCTGGCCATCGTCCAGCGTGCCCTCTTTGCCAACGGCAAGCACTTTGAGTTCAAGCCATTCGCCAACGTGGCCGTGTGCCGCCGTGGTGGAGCCTCGGCCACATTCGCCACGATGAACATGGCCTTCCAGATGATGAGCATGCCACAGGTCACCAGCCAGTACTGGAACATAGCCTACGGGGCCGCCCCCGGCGAGACGGCCCATGACCCGGAGGGGCTGCAGACCATGCGCACGCTGGCACGCAACATGGCCTGGATGCTGAAGAGCCTGCATGCCGGTGCTGCTCCCAAGCATCCCGAAAAGGAGCCTCTGCAGCGCACCAGCTTCATCCGCTGAGACACAGACACAACAAGCCCCCCGTGCCCTGCTGGGCACGGGGGGCTTGCCATACCTGCGGGTGGCAAGGGGCATCAGAAGCCGCCAGGGCCACCGAAGCCGCCAAACCCGCCAGGGCCACCAGGCCCGTCACCCCCGCCACGGCGATTGCCACCACCCTGCCGCTGGGCGGAACCCTGCGGGCGGGGACGCTGGGGGAACATCGCCTTGAGTGTCTGCGCGGGCGTGAGCATGTTCTGGAAGCGGGCATAGTAACGCCTCTGTATGTCCAGACGCTGGCGGATCTGACGCACCTGCTGCTCCTGACGCTCAAACTGGGCCTCGATGCGCGCAGTGGCCTGCTCGTCGGTGAGCTCCTGCTTGCCCTCGCCGTCACGGGCCTGGCCTTCCGGCTTGCGCGCACGGGGCGCGTTGGTGGCGAACATCTCGGTCTGGTACCGGGTATACACAGCCAGGAAACTGTCCCTGGCAGCACCCTCCAGCCCAAAGTTCTTGGCCATGCGCTCGCCCGACCTCTGTATCATCTCGGCACGCTTGGCCTCGCGGTTCCCGTCCGCGCCCTTGTCCTGCGCCCGCACAGGCACCATTGCCATCAGTCCGAGAGCCAGCACAATAGACAATCTCTTCATCTTTCTTCTCTTGTTTTGGGGTTTCACTTCTTCTTCTCGTCTCTGCTTCTTTGACTTTCCCCGCGCGCCCCGGTTTAGTCCGCATCCGCAAAACATGGATTTCCCTCTGCCCCACTGCCCTCCACATTCCTCCCGCAGAGGTGTCCCGCCCCCCTCCCCTTCATCCTGCATATGCGGTGGGGGCAGGCGGAGGATGCCTGGGCACCCCTTTTTGGCCCCCCGACAGCCACTACGCCGAAGTTTCTTTTCCACATGCGCCCATTTATGCGTACCTTTGCACCATGAATTGCGACAAGCACCAAGTAACCGCACTATGAAGAGAGCACTTTCACTCACCCTGGCATTGTGCCTTGCCACCCTGTGCGCCATGGCACAGGAGTACAATATCCCGCAGGAGAGCATCCGCGTGAGAGACCCGTTCATCACCGTTGACCGCGCGCGTGGACTCTACTACCTCATCACCGCAGGGCGGTCCGAGGACGCGGTCGCGCTGAAAGCCTACGAGAGCCGCGACCTGGAGATGTGGCGCGAGGTGGGCTACGTGTACCTGGGCGAGAACGGCTGGATGAAGACCGTGAAGGCGGGCGTGGACCACTGGTGGGCACCCGACACCTACTATTACAAGGGACACTATTACACCATCGTGACGCTCACCAACCAGCAGAAGGGGCGCGTGAACTTCTGCACGCTGCTGCGCGGAGGGCGCAAGCCCACCGACAAGTACCGCGACACCTGGGTCGGGGGACAGCCCATAAGCCTCACACCCGAGGGGCAGCAGTGCCTGGACGGGAGCCTCTACATCGACAGCGACGGGCAGCCCTGGCTGGTGTACAGCCTGGAGTGGAACGGCGCGCAGGTGCAGAACGAGGTGGGCGAGACGTGGGCCGTGCGCCTGCGCAAGAACCTGAAGGGACGCCTGGGCGAGCCCATACGCCTGTTCACCGCCGCCGACTCGAAGTGGAACAGCCGCCAGGAGGACCGCAAGCTGGTGGTCGACGCCCCCTTCCTGTGGCGTGACGAGCGCACGGGGCAGCTCTCCTGCTACTGGAGCTCGTTTGTGGACGGGGTGTATGCCGTGGGGCGCGCGGTGAGCACGTCGGGCAACGTGGCCGGCCCCTGGGTGCATGACGAGAAGCCCTTCTATGTGGGCGGCGGGCACCAGATGCTCTTCCGCGACCTGCAGGGACGGCTGCGCATGAGCCTGCACCAGGACAATAATGACGCACACTTGAAGATTCTCACACTCACAGAATGAGCCGGGAAGCAAAGCAATACGTACCCACCGAACTGGGCGAACTGCCCGTCGGGCGGCTGCTGGCCGGCTATGCCCTGCCCGCCATCGTGGCGATGGTGGCCTCGTCGGTGTACAACATCGTGGACAGCATCTTCGTGGGACAGGGCGTGGGCGACATCGGCATCAGCGGCATGGCCGTGGCAAGCCCGTTCATGAACCTGGCCGCTGCCTTCGGGGCCATGGTGGGCGTGGGCGCGAGCACCGTCATCAGCGTGCGGCTGGGACAGGGGAAATACGAGACCGCACAGCACATCCTGGGCAACACGATCACACTCAACATCATCCTGGGCATCGCCCTCACCATCGTGTGCTGGCCGTTCCTGGACAGCATCCTGTACCTCTTCGGGGCCAGTGGGGCCACACTGCCCTACGCCCGCGACTACATGCGCATCATCATGCTGGGCAATGTGGTGACACACTGCTACTTTGGCCTCAACGCCATCCTGCGCAGCGCGGGACACCCCCGGCTGGCCATGAACTGCACGTTTGTCGCCATCCTGGCCAACGTGGTACTCGACCCGCTCTTCATCTTCGTGTTCCACTGGGGCATCGAGGGAGCGGCGTGGGCCACCATCCTGTCACAGGTGATAGCCCTCGCCATGCAACTGCGCCTGTTCTGCCGCCCCACCGAACTGCTGCACCTGCGCCGGGGCATCTACCGGCTCAGGACGGACATCGTGCGCCAGTGCATAGCCATAGGCATGAGCCCCTTCCTGATGAACTGCTGCGCGTGCCTGGTGGTGCTCATCATCAACCGCCGCCTGCTGGGCATGGGCGGCGACATGGCCATCGGCGCCTACGGCATCGTCAACCGCGTGGTGTTCCTCTTCGTGACCGTCGTGCTGGGGCTGGTGCAGGGCATGCAGCCCATCGTGGGCTACAACTGGGGGGCGCGCCAGGACCAGCGCGTGTGGGCCGTGCTGCGGCTCACCATAGCCTGGGCCACGCTGGTCACGCTCTCGGCCACGCTCATCGGCGAGTTCCTGCCCGCACAGGTGATACACATCTTCGGTGCGGGCGAAGAGCTGACAGCCAAGGCCGTGCGGGCCTACCGCATCATAGTGGCGATGTTCCCGCTGGTGGGCGCGCAGATGGTCATGGGCAACTTCTTCCAGAGCATCGGGCACGCGGCCAAGAGCATCTTCCTGAGCGTCACCCGGCAACTCCTCTTCCTGGTGCCCATGCTGGCCCTGCTGCCACGCTGGTGGGGACTGGACGGGGTGTGGATAAGCATGCCCGTGAGCGACACCGTCAGTTTCTTCACAGCCTGCGGAATGATGTGGTACCTGGTCATAAGGCTGCGCAAGCATGAAGAGGATAGGACTCATAAGTGACACGCACGGATACTGGGACGACCGCTACCTGCGCTACTTCGGGCCATGTGACGAGATATGGCACGCGGGAGACATCGGGGGAATGGAGATCATCAACCGCCTGCGGGAGTTCCGTCCCGTGAGGGCGGTATACGGCAATGCCGACGGGGGGGAACTGCGGAGGGAACTCACCGCCGACCTGCGCTTCACCTGCGAGGGGGCCGACGTGCTGATGACACATACCGGCGGCTACCCCGGGCACTATGACGCGCACATCCGCCGCACGCTCTACGCTCATCCGCCCACACTCTTCATAAGCGGACACAGCCACATACTGAAGGTAGAGCGCGACCCCGCGCTGGGCTTGCTGCACATCAACCCCGGGGCCGCAGGGCTACAGGGCTGGCACCAGGTACGCACACTGGTGCGGCTGACCATTGACGCGGGAACCTTCAAAGACCTGGAAGTGATAGAGATCGCGAGATAGGACAAACATGGAACAGGACAACGACAACGCAGAACCCATGAACAAGACAAAAGCCATGATGATGGCATCGGTCCTGATGCTGGCAGCACCCACATGGGCACAGGAGAGCGAGAGGAACATCTGGCCACCCAAGCATCCCGCCGAGGTGGTCCTGCAGGACGGGAAGATGAAACAGACCATGGGCAAGGACGGCATCCTGCGCATCGAACAGATGCCGGTGCCCACGTTGCAGGAGTTTCCCGTGGTGAACTCCCCCAGGGGGAAGGTCATCATCGTGTGCCCCGGCGGAGGGTACAGCATCCTGGCCGTGAACCACGAGGGAACGGAGGTGGCACAATGGCTCAATGCACTGGGCCACACGGCCTACGTGCTCCGCTACCGCGTGCCCGGCAACCGCGAGGGTGCCCTGCAGGACGTGCAGCGTGCCATACGCCTGGCCAGGGCCGAGAACCCGGGCAAGCAGGTGGGCGTGATGGGCTTCTCGGCAGGGGCCAGCCTGAGTGCCCGGGCCGCCACCCGATTCCAGACTCCCAGTTACACGGCCACGGACGACATCGACACGCTGTCGGCCAGACCCGACTTCGCCGCGCTCATCTACCCTGCCTACATGGACGAGGGCGAGAACCACACACTCACCCCCGAACTGACCATCACCGGGCAGACTCCCCCCTTCTTCGTGTTCCAGACCGAGGAAGACCCCTACGGCAACAGCGCCTTTGTCATCTCACATGCCCTGCGAGACCACAAGATACCCGTGGAACTGCACATATATGCGAAGGGCAAGCACGGCTACGGCCTGCGCACCAACCTGGCCGAGGCCGCATCCAAGTGGCCCAAACTGATGGAGGAATGGCTCAAGGGGCTGTGAGGAAAGGGAGTCCCACCCATACCCGTCTCGTCCAAATTGCCTACCTTTACAGGCGACAAGAGACAAGACCAAAGCTGAGGACACGCCACTGACCTACTATGCCGTCGATATGGAATAGGCTTATGGGAATAGAGGAAGTCGAGGAAAACGCCCCAATCCCCGACCTCAATTCCCTGCGCTATGCCGTCATCGACACCGAGGTCGGCATGAAAGACCACAGGATACACGACATCGGCATCCTGCGCCATGACAGGGGCATCTACCACTCCGCCTCGCTCACCGAGGCCATCCACTTTGTCAAGGACTGCGACTATCTGTGCGGGCACAACATTGTTCACCACGATGCCAAGTACCTGTTTCCCAATGGGCAAAGGCAATGGGCACTGGTGGACACCCTGTACATATCCCCCCTACTCTTCCCCCAGCATTCCTGCCACAGGCTGACGAAGGATGACAAACTGCTCTCAGAACAGGCCAACAATCCCGTGAATGACTGCGAAAAAGACCTGGACCTACTGCAAGAGGAGATTGACAAGTGGGCCGGACTTCCCCAGGAGAAGAGGCAGATATATGCAGGACTGCTGACCCGCCAACCTGAGTTCCAGGGCTTCCTGGACATGGTGAACGCAAGCGGAAGGGTCAGGAACTTGCCAAGACTCATAGCGGACGTTTACAAGGGGCTCGTCTGCTCCCATGCCGACATGGCCATGATGACCAGGAGATATCCCCGCGAACTGGCCTATGCCCTGGCTCTGACAGAGACCACCGACCATTGCTCGGCCACTCCTGGCTGGGTGCTTCACCAATTTCCGGCCGTCGAGCATGTGATGGCTCTCCTGAGGGAAACACCTTGCAGGAAGGGCTGTGCCTATTGTGACCAGAAACTGGACATACACCGCAACCTCAAGAAGTTCTTCGGCCACACCGAGTTCCGCGCCTACGAGGGCGAGCCATTGCAGGAGCAAGCCTGCCAGGCTGCCATCGAGGGAAAATCGCTGCTTGCCATCTTCCCCACAGGAGGCGGAAAGTCGCTCACGTTCCAGTTACCAGCCCTGATAGAGGGGCAGGCTGCGCATGGCCTCACGGTGGTCATCTCTCCCCTGCTCTCCCTGATGAAAGACCAGGTGGACAAACTGGCCGAGCACGGCATTACCGAGGTGGCCACCATCAATGGACTGCTGGACCCCATCACAAGGGCCAACAGCATACAGCGGGTGCGCGACGGCGCTGTGTCCCTGCTGTATATCGCACCCGAGATGCTTCGCTCCAAGACTGTCGAGCGCATCCTCATGGCAAGGCATGTGGTGCGGTTTGTCATCGACGAGGCACATTGCTTCTCGGCCTGGGGACAGGACTTCCGTGTGGACTACATGTACATCGCACACTTCATCAAGAAGCTACAGGAGCAGAAGGGGTGCATCAGTCCCATACCCGTATCTTGCTTCACGGCCACCGCCAAGCAGAAGGTCATACAGGACATCTGTGACTACTTCAAGCAGAACCTCGGCCTCAATCTCACGCTCCTGGCCTCCTCTGCCTCGCGCACCAACCTCCACTACTCGGTAATACACGCCGAGTCGGATGAGGACAAATACGACAAGCTCAGGGCACTGGTATCGGCCAGCGACTGCCCCACCATCGTGTATGTGTCACGCACCAAGCGCACCCGCGAACTGGCATCACGACTGAGCCGAGATGGCTTCCATGCCCTTCCATTCAACGGGCGCATGAGTTCCGATAAGAAGATTGCCAACCAGGAGGCCTTCATGACCACCAGCGTGCGCATCATCGTGGCCACATCGGCCTTCGGGATGGGGGTGGACAAGAAGGATGTGGGACTGGTGATCCACTATGACATATCTGACTCCCTGGAGAATTATGTGCAGGAGGCAGGACGCGCAGGACGAGACCAGCACCTGAGCGCGAAGTGCGTTGTCTTATATGGGGATGACGACCTGGACAAGCACTTCATCCTGCTCAACCAGACGAAGCTGAGCATTAAGGAAATCAATCAGGTGTGGACGGCCATCAAATTCTTTACCAAGGACAGGGAGAGGTTCTGCAAGTCGGCACTGGAGATAGCGCGGAAGGCCCACTGGGACGACTCGGTAACAGATATAGAGACGAGAGTGCGCACGGCACTGGCGGCACTGGAACAGGCTGGCTACATCGAGCGAGGAGACAACGTGCCACATGTGTATGCCACAGGCATCACAGTGAGGAACATGGACGAGGCCAGGAGGAGGCTGGAGTCCTCGCGCTTCTTTGACAGCAAGGAGAGCGAGAATGCGGCAAGAATCATCAAGTCCCTCATCTCCAAGAAATACACCTCGGCCGACGAGGAACAGGCAGAGTCGCGGATTGACTATCTGGCCGACATCCTGGGACTGACCAAGAGGGAGGTGGTGTCGGCTGTGGAGCGCATGAAGCAGGAGGGCATCCTGGCCGACAGCAAGGACATGTCGGCCTACCTGCTGGACAAGGATGCCACAGAGCACAAGAGCAGGTTGCGCCTGGAACGCTGTGCCAGGCTGGAGCAGTATATCCTAAGTCATGTGCCCGACGAAACACTATGCACCACCTACAAGCAAATCAATGAAGAGGCCACCAGCAGCGGCATCTCCTCGGCAAGTGAAAAGGACGTGAAGACCTTGCTCTACTTCCTCACCATCAAGGGATATATGCGCTGCAGGAAGAATGGAGAGGGCACACAGGGCGTGTCCATCGAGAGGAAGCACGGCCAGGAACAGACTCTCGCACGATATGAGAAGAGGCAGGCCATCTGCCGCTTTGCCGTGGAATGGCTGTATGGGAAGGTAAGCGAGACAGCCACAAGCGACACCGAAAGAACCTGCATCCAGTTCTCGGTGGTGGAGTTGCTGAGAGAGATGGAGGGACAGAGTGCCCAGTCAATCTTCCAGGACGCGGATAGCGCGACACTGGAGGATGTGGAGGAGGCATTGCTCTACCTGGACAAGATAGACGCGCTGAAGCTGGAAGGAGGCTTCCTGGTGATATACAACCGCATGGACATACACCGGATCAAGGGAAGCCAGTTCAGATACAAGCAAGAGGACTACCGCCTGCTCGACAACTTCTACAAGACGAAGATGCAGCAGATACACATCGTGGGCGAATATGCCAACCTGATGGTCAGGGACTATGATGCCGCGCTGCAGTATGTGCACGACTATTTCCAGATGGACTACCGCAAGTTCATCGCCAAGTACTTCAAGGGAGAAAGGCTGGAGGAGATACAGCGCAACCTGTCGCCCAGGAAGTACCGGCAACTGATGGCACAACTGTCCAAGAAGCAGATGGAGGTCATCTCGGACAAGGAGTCACGCTGCATCGTGGTAGCGGCTGGGCCTGGCAGCGGAAAGACGCGCGTGCTGGTGCACAAGCTGGCCTCCCTGCTCATCCTGGAGGATGTGAAGCATGAACAGCTGCTGATGCTCACATTCTCACGCGCATCCGCCACCGAGTTCAAGCAACGGCTGATGGAACTCATAGGCAACGCAGCCAACTTCGTGGAGATAAAGACTTTCCACTCCTATTGCTTCGACCTCCTGGGACGCACCGGAAACCCTGAGGAAATGGACAATGTGGTAGGCAAGGCCACAGGGCTCATCATGCAGGGCGAGGTGGAGCCCAGCAAGATAGGCAAACTGGTGGTGGTCATCGACGAGGCACAGGACATGGGAGAGGACGAGTATGCCCTGCTAAAGGCTCTGATGGATGCCAACGAGGACATGAGGGTGATAGCCGTGGGCGATGATGACCAGAACATCTATGAGTTCCGAGGCTCCAGCTCACAGTACATGTTCAGGCTCACGCAGGAGCCAGGAGCCAGGTTCATCGAGATGACCGAAAACTACAGGAGCATGCGCCACATCGTAGATGCCGCCAACTCCTTTGCCCGTCTCATCCGGCACAGGATGAAGCGCACGCCCATCCTGTCCATGAGCCAGGGCGATGGGAGCGTGGAGATTACGCGCTATGCCTCCTCTTGCATTTACAGGCCACTGGCTCGCTGCATCCAGACGCACCTGGATGAGGGCACCACCTGCGTGCTGACACAAACCAACGAGGAAGCGGTCATCATGGTGGCCCTGCTGCGCAGGCATGGCATCAAGAGCCGTCTGGTGCAGGCCACCGACGGATTCCACTTCTGGAACCTGGCCGAGGTGCGCTACTTCCTCAAGCAGCTGAAACAGGGAAAGGACCCATCACGCAACCGGGCCATAATCCCCGACGAGGCATGGGAGATGGCCAAGGAGAGGACGTACAGCCGTTATGCCACAAGCAACAGCCTGCCATATATCAAGCGTTGCATGGCACTTTTCGAGAAGACCAACAGGAGCAAATACCTCAGCGACCTGCAAGAGTTTCTCTTCGAGTCATCGGCTGAAGACTTCTGCGACGCATCGGGCAGGGGCCACGAGGTCATCGTCTCCACCATACACAAGTCCAAGGGACGCGAATACGACAATGTGTATATGGTGGTCACAGGCAGAGTCGCGCTGACAGAAGAGCAATGCAGGAAATTCTATGTGGGTATCACACGGGCAAAGAAAAGGTTGTCCATACACACCGACGGCACGACATTTGACTGCATCAAGCCCGACCAGCAGACCTACGACCGCCACGAGTACTCGCTGCCCGACGAGATTGTGCTGCAACTCAGCCACAAGGATGTGAACCTGGGTTTCTTCAAGTCCCGCAAGCGTGAGGTCCTCTCCCTCAAGAGTGGGGATGAGCTGGCCTGCAGGGACTTCTTCCTATATACCCAAGCGGGCACTCCTGTGGCCCAGCTCGCCCAGAGGATGCAGGCCACGCTGCTGGACTGGCAAGGCAAGGGCTACCAGGTGACCTCGGCCTCAGTGCGCTTCATCGTGGCATGGAAACCCAAGGATGCCCCCAAAGGGGAAGAAGAGGCCGCCGTGCTGCTACCCGACCTTACGCTGAGGAGAAGCCGAAGCCTCCCCGAGGCAGAATGACCGGCCTGCCCCACACGCATGCCCTATCTTTTTTCTTCACATATTTCCACAGCAAGCGGAAAACATCTATCTTTGCAACATCATCACCCTGCCTCAGGGACAGCAGAGGCTATTCACCACAAACAATTCACACAATGAAGAAACTGATCACACTTGCCATTGCTGCATGTCTCGGCATCTCGTCCATGGCGCAGAGCGAGTTCCGCGACCGCCACATGGCCTACAAGGGATTTGCCAACATCGGACTGGGGTCTGCATTCTACGATGATGAAAGCAGTACATCCTTCTCCTTCACCACCTCACATGGCGTGCAAATCAATCCGACTTTTTTTGTTGGTGCTGGTATAGGAGTTGAGCTGAGTTCTAACTCCTACTCTGGTGGTGCAACTGCCATTGCCCCCATCTTCGGCCAGGCACGCATCAATTTTCTCAACAAGCCCATCAGCCCCTATCTTGACTTCAAAGGCGGTGGCAGCGTGGGAGACTTCAAGGGTGGCTATGTAGAGCCATCTATCGGTGTGAGCATGCCGGTGGCCAACAGGTTCGCAATCAATTTCTCTTTCGTGTACATCCTGTACACTCACAAGGAGTCCTATTGGATCAATTCATACCTGGAACTGCACAAGCGAGAGTCCCTCCACAACATAGGCTTTAAGTTCGGCTTCGAGTTCTGAGCACTCGCTTGCCCCACATTCCGCAGGCTGGCTCTTCGGCACAATGTCCGAAGGGCCAGCCTGCTCCCTTTCTCCCTCCCGAAGAGCACCCGAACAGAAAAAGCCACCATATTGGGCTTGTCGTCTCGCACAATTCATGTAACTTTACAGCCTAAAACAACTCTGTGTCTGGTGTCCTTCTCATACGTCTCAACATAACGCCAGAAGTGGCAACAGAGGAAAACACAGGCCGCATTACTTCACCCCAAACATTCACGGACAATGGGAACATTCCGTTCGATAGATGAATTGGTGAGAGCTCTCGACAGGGAGAAAGTGCTGCTGAAGGAGATGTTTGCGAAGCGACATTCCCTCCAGTTTCGATATGACTATGCCCTGGAGATGACAGAGTATAAGGAGGAACGCATTCGCTTCTTGATAGAGAATGGGGTGATACGTGACACGGGGGACTGTCTGGAGATGGAGGACGTATATCAGAAGTTTTTCGAGGATGTACTGGAGGTCAATGAGGAAATCAATGTGTCCTCCGTGCGTGATTATATTTCCGTCTTGAACGAGAATATCGACTA
>DCCS01000002.1:25941-64464 GCA_002316015.1 Prevotellaceae bacterium UBA1075 | reverse complement strand
GAGCGTGAACAGCTTGACCCGATTATAAACAAGTCGGTGGAGCGTTTCAAGCTGTTGGACGAGAACTCGCGAATCAAGTGCAAGAGCAGCATTAAGGGCTTCTTGCGCTATTATCCGTTTATAGCATCCGTCGCCCCATATTGCAGTAAGGAATGGGAAATGCTCAACACCTATTATATGTTGTTGGTGCATAAACTGCCAAAACTGAAAGGCGAGGACTTCACTGACGGCTTGGAGGAGTGCATTGACCTTGACCAGCTGCAAGTGACGAAAATGAACGAGCGGAAGATTGAATTGGAAAACAAGGACACGGAGGTTGACCCTATGCCTATGGGAACAGGCAAAGGAGGCAAGAAAGAGCCTGAAATGGCGAAACTAAGCGATATTCTTGAACAGTTCAACGACATTCACTGGCAAAACATTGAAGCGGTGAAAGTTCAGATAGACAGTCTTCCAGAACGCTTGCAAGCTGACCAGAACTTTGTCAATGCTGCGAAGAACAGCAATAAGGAGACCGCACAAAAGCAAGGATTCACTTCCATGATGGGCATTGTCATCAAGATGATGGGTGAAAGTACCGAGTTCTGCCGTCAATACCTAGACAACAAGAACTTCCAAAATGCCATCAATGAAAGGGTTTTCCGACAAGTGTACAACAAAGTATCACAAGGACTATAAAACAAGAAAGAAATGAACAAAACTATTACAAAATATTTGTTGGCTTTATGCCTTATTTGTAATGTTGGCAATGCGTTTGCACAACATCGTTATTATTGTGAGGTAAAGGGTATCGAAAAAGAACTGTCTTCTGGTCTGAAAATCATCTTCGATTTCGGCACAAAGGCTTCATACAATATTTGGGGAGACCTCAGCGGCAAATTGAAATTTGTGGATGAAAATGGTGAAGAAATCAAGTTCAACAGCATGGTTGATGCTGCAAATTACATGGTTGATAAGGGGTGGAACTTCCAACAAGCCTACTCTTCAGCCTATGGCGGAAAGTCTGTGATACATTGGATATTCTACAAAGATGCCGAGAATATGGATAAAGCCAGAGAAGGTATTATGACCAAGACGGAATATCAGAAACAAAAGAAGTGAGGCTATGACGGAAGAAGAAAAAGAAAACGTTGATTGACTGCAAGTACCCACATCAGAACTTAACGGGAATACCCTGTTCAGCCTTGCTTTATTACCATTTGGCACAATTATGGGATGTCACTCATTCCCGACCACTTGCAGTTGATTCTTCTCTTCTTCTCATTTCGTTGCTTCTGCTTAAATTGCGCATTGCCATAGTACTGCACACGCCATTGCAGTAGTACTTCGTTTGCCATAGAAGTAGTACTTCATTTGCCATAGAAGTAGTACTGCATAGCCTGCCGAGGTTATATTTCGTCTGCGCCTGAAGTACTACGCCCATTGCAGGCTCAAAAACACGGGACGGCCCGATGTGCAAATGCAAAAGTTCGTCATATATGCACGTTACGTCGGAACTTTACTCCTAATATTGCTTAAAAAGGAGGAGCGGCTGTTGGCTGTGTCGGCAAAAGGAAATAATTTTGTGACGGTTAAACCGGCGGCCACAGGCTCGGCCGTACAGGTAAACGAGGTAACCGGAAGATACAGTTTATTATGAGGAGACAGACTTTGACAACCTGCGCGCTGGCACTCTGCTGCATGATGGCGGCAAGGGCACAAGAGGCGTGGAACCTGGAGCGATGCATCAACTACGCGTTGGAGAACAACATTCAGATTCAGAAGAACCGCGTCAGCGAGCAGGAGGGTGAAGTGGCTCTCTGGCAGGACAAGGGAGCCTTGTTCCCCAGCCTGAGTTTCAGCACCAGCCACAGCATGGGCTACCGTCCCTTTGAGGAAGGGACCAATATCGTGCAGAACGGGCAGGTGACCAACACCAAGAACAAGGTTACCTACCAGGGCAGTTATGGCCTGAATGCCCAGTGGACGTTGTGGAACGGAGGGGTGAACCAGAAGAACATCAAGAAGCAGGAGGTGCAGAACGAAATCACCAGGCTGAACACCGAGCAGAGCGAGTTGACGATCCAGGAGCAGATAGCGCAACTCTATGTGCAGATCATGTACACCAAGGAGGCCATCCTGGTCAACGAGAAATTGCAGAAGACAGCGCAGAGCCAGTACGAGCGCGGGCTGGAGATGATGAACCAGGGGCAGTTGGCAAAGGCCGATGTGGCTCAGCTGGAAGCCCAGTTGAGCAGCGCACGCTATGATGTGACCAGCAGCCGGACCCTGCTGCTCAACTACAAGCGCCAGCTGAAGGCGCTGCTGGAGCTTGACTTGAACACCGAGTTTGACGTGAGCGGCGACATCCCCACCGACGAGCAGGTGCTGGCCTTGGTGCCCAGCGCGCAGGATGCCTATGCCAAGGCCCTTGAGGTGCGCCCCGAGATAAAGAGCGCGCAACTGGCCATAGACGCGGCCGACATGCAGCTGGACATTGCCAGACGCGGTTTCTATCCCACCATAGGAATCGCGGCCAGCATGGGAGACAGCCACTACAGCGCCAGCAGGGACGGAGTGGGTAACCAAATGAAGGAAAACCTCAACATCAGCGCGGGCGTGACCATAAGCGTGCCTGTGTTTGACAACAGGCGCAACCGCTCGAACGTGAAGTCGGCCCGGCTGAGCCAGGTCACCAGCAAGCTTGACCTGCAGGACAAGAAGAACACCCTGAGCAGCACTATCGAGCAGTACTGGCTGAACGCAAACAGCAACCAGCAGAATTTCCTTGCCGCACGTGACCGCGTGAAGAGCCAGGAAGCCAGTTACGAACTGCTCAACGAACAGTTCCAAAACGGGCTGAAGAATACGGTGGATGTGCTGCAGGGGCGTGACAACGTGATTAGCGCGGCCCAGGATCTGCTGCAAAGCAAGTACACCACGCTGCTGAACGTGCAGTTGTTGAAGTTCTATACAGGCGAGAAGATAAACCTATAGCATGCGAAAATAACCGGAAACAAAAGAATGAAGCGAAATATGAAGAGGGCAAGAACGTGCATGGCTCTTGGGGCAGTGGTGCTGCTTGGAGCGACAATCGTGACGGGATGTTCCAAGAAGTCCAGTTTCACCTACAGTGAGGCAGAGGCGGCCAAGCAGGACATCGTGGCCAGCGTAACGGCGACAGGCACCATTGAACCAGTGACCAGCGTGGATGTCGGTACGCAGGTGAGCGGCGTCATCAGCAAATTGTATGTGGATTACAACAGTGTGGTGAAGGCTGGCGATGTCATTGCCGAACTGGACAGGACAAATCTGACGAGCGAGCTGAACAGTGCCCAGGCCAGTCTCAAGAGTGCCCTGAGCAACCTGAATTACCAGAAGACCAATTACGGGCGTTACAAGAACCTGTATGACAAGGGGCTGATAAGCGCCAACGACTTCGAGCAGGCACGCCTTTCTTATGTGCAGGCGCAACAGCAGGCACAGCAGCAGCGCGAGAATGTGAAAAAGGCGCAGACCAACCTGGGCTATGCCACCATCACAAGCCCCATTGACGGTGTGGTGCTCAGCAAGGAGGTGGAGGAGGGCCAGACGGTGGCCTCGAGCTTCAGCACGCCTACTCTCTTCAAGATTGCACGCGACCTTACAGACATGCGCGTTATAGCCGATGTGGACGAGGCCGACATAGGTGAGGTGAAGGAGGGCCAGAGGGTTACCTTTACCGTTGACGCTTTCCCCGATGACACTTTCCATGGACAGGTGACCCAGGTACGGCAGGAAGCCACCACCGAGAGCAACGTGGTCACATATGAGGTGGTCATCAGCGCGCCCAACGAGGACCTGAAGCTGAAGCCCGGACTCACGGCCAATGTGGTCATATATACCATGGAGGCCAAGGACGTGCTGGCAGTACCCAGCAAGGCTCTGCGGTTTACCCCGCATGAGGCGATGCTCAACAGCGGCGAGACTATCTCGGACACAGACGCAAAGGAAAAAGTGTGGGTGAAGGATGGCTCCAACCTGAAGGCTGTGGCAGTGGAGACGGGCATGACCAACGGAACTCTGACACAGATTACCAAGGGACTGAAACCAGGGACACACGTGCTGACGGATGTGACGATAGTGGCGTCCGAGACAGAGGACGAGCAGCAGAACAGCAACCCGTTCATGCCCAGACCCCGTGGGAAGAAAGACGCAAACAAGGACAAGAAGTGATGGAGCAGGAAGGCCGTAAAGTAGTGATTGAGCTGCAGAATGTGCGGCGTGAGTTTCATGTGGGCAGCGAGACGGTGAAGGCTCTCCGTGGCGTGAGTTTCAAGATTTACGAGGGGGAGTTTGTCACCATCATGGGCACGTCCGGTTCGGGCAAGAGCACGCTGCTCAACCAACTCGGATGCCTCGACACGCCCACCAGCGGGGAGTATATCCTCGACGGTGTCTCGGTACGCACCATGAAACGGTCAGAACGTGCCGTGCTCAGGAACAGGAAGATTGGCTTCATCTTCCAGAACTACAACCTGCTTGCAAAGACAACGGCTGTGGAGAACGTGGAGCTGCCTCTGATGTATAACAGACGCTACAACGCGCGCCAGCGCCGTGAGGCGGCTGTGGAAGCCCTGCAGGCCGTGGGATTGGGGGACAGGCTTGACCACAAGAGCAACCAGATGTCAGGCGGACAGATGCAGCGCGTGGCTATTGCGCGCGCGCTGGTGAACAACCCCGCCGTGATACTGGCAGACGAGGCTACGGGAAACCTGGACACACGCACGAGTTTTGAGATACTCGTGCTCTTCCAGCAACTCTACCGCGAGGGACGCACCATCATCTTTGTGACACACAACCCCGAGATAGCGCAGTACAGCAGCCGCAATATCATGCTGCGTGACGGAAAGATACGCGACGACAAGTTGAACACCAACATCCTGGACGCGGCCAAGGCTTTGGCCGCGCTGCCTAAGCCCGTGGATGACTGAGTGGGGGCGGGAAGCGGACACCACGCCGCCAATTCCCCAACTCATTATAAATAAGACATACTGCGACACATGAGTTTAACGAATCTTCTGAAGGTTGCCATCAACGCGATATTGAGCAACAAGTTCCGCTCCTTCTTGAGCATGCTGGGCATCATCATTGGAGTGGCTGCTGTCATCATCATGATGGCAATAGGCCAGGGGTCCAAGCAGAGCGTGAGAGCCGAGTTGAGCAAGATGGGCACCAACCTGCTCACGCTCAGGCCGGGAGCAGACATGCGCGGGGGAGTGCGCCGAGACCCCAGCTCGATGCAGACACTCAAGATGGCCGACTACCAGAGCCTGCTTACCGACGCCACGCTCGTCACGCATATCAGTCCCGAGGTGACAAGCAGCGGACAGGCCATTTATGGGGCAAACAACACCAACACCTCTCTTTATGGCGAGTCACCCGAATATCTCGAAATCAAACTGTGGACGGTCGAGGAAGGTGACTGCTTCAATGACGAGGACGTGAAGAAGAGTGCCAAAGTGTGTGTGGTGGGGCGCACCATAGTAGAGGAACTCTTCGGTGACAAGAACGCTCCATGTGTGGGCAAGACCATACGTTTCAAGAGCATACCGTTCCGTATCGTGGGCGTGTTGAAGTCCAAAGGCTACAACTCATGGGGAATGGACCAGGACAATGTGATTATCGCGCCCTATACCACGGTGATGAAGCGCATTTCCGCGCAGACTTACTTCAACAGCATCAACATGAGTGCCTTGAGCGAGGACCTCAGTGACGCGGCCATTGAAGAGATAACGGCCATCATCCGCCACAACCACAAACTGAAGGACGGTGAGGAGGATGACTTCACCATACGCTCGCAGCAGGAGATGATGGAGACCATGAGCAGTACCATGGACACCATCACCATCATCCTGGTGGTGGCCGCCGCCTTCTCGCTGCTGGTGGCCGGCATTGGCATCATGAACATCATGCTGGTGAGCGTGACCGAGCGGACCAAGGAGATTGGGCTGCGCATGTCGGTGGGCGCGCGTGGTGTGGACATCCTGAGCCAGTTCCTCATCGAGAGCATCATGATTTCACTCACGGGGGCAATCCTGGGAGTCGCGCTGGGCTACGGGGGCAGTTGGGTTGCCTCCACATTCTTTGGACTTCCCAGCAGTGTTCCTTTCTGGAGTGTGGGTGTCAGTTTCTGCGTGTGCGCCTTCATCGGGGTGTTCTTTGGATATGTACCCGCACGCAAGGCCGCGCGCATGGATCCCATTGAAGCCATCAGATATGAGTGATGGACATGGTGGGGGGACGTGGTCTGCTCGTGAGGACACGGAGTTATATATATGAGACAATGAAAAGGAAAAAAGGAGAGGGCCAGGCGCGGAATGGTCAAGGATGACCGTCATCGCCATCGTGTACTGGAAATCATGATCCACCTGATGGTGTGGATGGTGGTTTTCTTCTTCCCGCAGATGATATTCGTGCGGGAAGAAGGCTTTTTCAGTACCTTCTCGCATTCGCTGCCCCTGCTTATATGGCCTGTGTGCCTGGCCGTTGTGTTCTATGCCAATTATCTCTGGCTTGTGCCGCGCTTGCTTGTCAACCGCAATTTCCAACGGTTTGCCTTTCTTAATGTCCTGCTCATCGTTCTCATCCAGGCTGCCAACGGAGTCTGGAAATATTCCTACAGGCTCAGTGCCGAGCGCAGCGAGATTACGCGGTGGGAGAACGAGGGGATGCCCGACTCCCTCCTTTTCCTGTACCGGTTGCCGCACGGGATTGCCGACAGCAGCCTTGCGCGTGGCTCGTCGCCCTCTTCCATGCAGCATGGCAGTGAGGGGCATGCCCTGGAAATTGTTCCCCTCTGTGGTCGGGATGGTTACGGAAGCAGAATTCCCCCGGCGGTCGGCAAGCGCGCATTTGGCCATCCTGTGCCTCCCAAGGCGGACGGGCTGACTGCCCTGCTGGTACTGGTGCGGGATTTCTTCATCTATCTCCTTTTGGTGGTGCTGGCTGTCGTACTGCACATGAGTTTCCGCTTCCGCAAGGCCGAGATGGCGCGTAAACAGGCTGAGTTGCGTCATACCGAGACCGAGCTGCAGAGCCTCAGGAACCAGGTGAGCCCCCATTTCCTGCTCAACACGCTTAACAATATATATGCCCTGGTGGCCATCGACCGGGAACAGGCCCAGGAGGCCATAATCAACCTCAGCCGTCTGCTCAGCCACATGCTCTATCAGAACCGTGACACCTGCACGACCCTGGAGCGTGAGATTGATTTCCTGCACCGTTACGTTGACCTCATGCGCCTGCGCATCTCGCCTGCGGTAAAGGTTGAGTTTGTGGACAATGTGCGGGACTGCGGCACGCTTCCCATAGCCCCGCTCATCTATATCTCGCTGGTGGAGAATGCCTTCAAACACGGGACGGGCGGCAACGAGGGGCATGTCGGCATTCGCATCACAGGGTCGCTGGAGACCGGTATCATCCAGGCCGACATACGCAACAGCAACCATCCCAAGTCACCTGACGACAAGAGCGGGCATGGCGTGGGCCTTCAACTGGTTCGACGCCGCCTCGAACTGCTTTATCCTGGCAGGTTCAGTTGGAGGCATGGAGTTGACCGGGAGCACAACGAATATTATTCATTGTTAACCATTCACACAAGATGAACCAGATTACATGTGCCATCGTTGACGATGAGCCCCTTGCAAGAACTCTGCTCGAGAGTTATGTGCAGAAGGCCCCTTTCCTCACGCTGAAGGGGCAGTATGACAGTGCCTCGTCTGCACTGCGCGACCTCGTGTCCGACCCTGTGGATGTTGCGTTCCTTGACATACAGATGCCCGACCTCGACGGCATGCAGTTCAGCCGTATGCTGCCCAGTCGCACACGGGTCATCTTCACCACCGCGTTCAGCGAGTATGCGGTAGAGGGGTTCCGCGTCAACGCCCTCGATTACCTGAAGAAGCCGATAAACTACAGCGAGTTCCTCGAAAGCGTCAACAAGGCCATGGCATGCTTCTCGCAGTCCGACGCTATGGAACAAGACCCCGGTGGGGATTCGGGAAACTGCACGGGCACAGACGGCTTCATCTATGTGAAGAGCGACTATAAGCTTGTGCGGATACTCCTGGACAAGATTCTCTATGTGGAAGGGCTCAAGGACTACCTGAAGATTTACCTTGAGGACAGCCGTCCCGTATTGACACTGATGAGCATGAAACTGCTTGAGGAGAAATTACCCCATCCCAGGTTCATGCGCATACACAGGTCCTATATGGTGCAGATGAGCAAGGTCACCAGTATCAACAAGGGCGCGCTCTGCGTCGCGTCGGAACAATTGCCGGTAAGCGACGGATACAAGGAAGACCTGCAGAAGTTCGTCTCCAATCACCTGCTCTGACCTCAAGGAGCCTTTACAGCAAACAAACAAAACAACAGATGTTATGAAAAAAGTGCTATTAGCAATGCTCGCCTTGCTGTCTATCACAGCAAGCGCAAAGTCGAATGTGGATCCCAAGTACATGGCCGGCGCAGTGCCCGAGGAGAACGGGATGGTTGTGTTCCGCAAGTCTTTCCGTGTGCCAGGAAAAGGACAGGAGGATATCCTGGCGCGCATGAGAGACTTCGTGACTGGTGAACTGATGGCGCCTGCCATCCAGGATCTGCGCACACGGCTGCTTTCCGACGGGAAGGACAGCGGCGTGATAGCGGCACGTGTGGAGGAGTGGATGGTGTTCAAGAAAAAGCCGGCCTATCTCGACCGCACCCGCTTCCGCTATCTGTTTACCGCAAAGGTTACTGGCGACAAGGTGGATATGGAGATATCGCAAATCTCCTATTATTATGGCGAGCAGACCGACGGCACCAAGGGGGAGAGTTACAAGGCCGAGGAATGGATTACCGACAGGGAGGCAATCAACAAGGCAGGCACAAGGCTCTACCCGCGCAGCGGGAAGTTCCGCATCAAGACTATAGACCGCGCGGGGGAAATCTTCGCGAAAGCCATAGAAAAGTTTGAGGAGAGGCGTATGGTGGAGGTGCGCTCGGGCGTGGTGGTGAGCGAGTAGTGGCCATACGCCAATCAGGCAGGCGCTCACAGTCAAGCGCTGTCGTCTTTTCGTCCGGGCCGCACGATTCTCCTTCATGTCAGAGGCCGGGGCGTGGCGGACTGTATGACCTGCGGGACATGGGGACAGGACCGCCGCGTGGGCGGAAGATGATGGCGGGGCAAGAGAAAACGCCCGCCTGTATAGAACGCATCATTAAAACCAGAACGGCAACTTAACAGCAGAAGCACATGAAGCATACAGACACAGGGCAAGACCCCGAAGTGATGCCCCGGCAGGAATCGCGCGCCGGGGATGCCGGGGCACAGGACAGACTGCGGAGGCACGAGGAGGAACTGGAGCGCATACGCAGAAAGAGACGTGGGACTGATGACCGCCAGCGGCTGAGGCAGGCTCTCAACATGATATTCCTGCTCCTGGCCGCTGTGGGCCTGGCACTCTATTTCTGTTCCGACAATTATCACATGGCGGCCATCGCCATAATAGGTGTGGGCATGCTTACGAAGGTGGGCGAGTTCTTTGTCCGCTTCTTTATGTAAGGGAGAACTATGCGAATATTGGTGAAATCCAAGCGCTCGCTTGCTCTGGTCTGGTTCATGGCCACACTTGTCCCCGTCATGCGCGCACAAGTGGCCATGCGCAAGGCAAACGGGATGGAGGGTACAGGAACATCCGTCACGGAACGCAGAACCGAGGATGGCGCAAGCACAACGTGGGGGCGAGACACGACCAAGCACAAGAAGACAAAGCCCACACCTGTGGGACAGTTCCAATGGCGTGTGGACCGCAGGCTAGGTACGGTCATTGATGCGGAAAACAACGACACCGTGGTACATAATTTCCAGAACTTCAATAATACAGACGGCTACACGGGACATTACAACTTCCTGGGAAACGTTGGCTCGCCGCGCCTGAGCCGCGTGTTCATGGAACGGGAGCAGAGCGATGATTTCCTGTTCCTGAAGCCCTTCAGCTTCTTCCGCACGGCACTCCAGGATTTCCGGTTCACCAACACCCTGAGCCCCATTACCAACCTTGCCTACCACAAGTGCGGCAACAGCCAAAACGGCGAGGACAGAGTGAGGGCCTATTTTGCCTCGAACATCAACAAGATTTCGGGGCTGGGGTTCAAGCTGGACTACCTTTACGGGCGCGGGTATTACAACAGCCAGGCCAACAGCATGTTTGGCAGCACCTTCTACGGATACCACCGTGGCGAGCGGTACAATATACATGCTTACGTCAACATCAACGACCTGAAGATGGGAGAGAACGGCGGCATCGAGAATGACGCCTACATCGAGAACCCGCAAAGTTTCCAGCAGAAGTACTCCAGCAAGGACATCCCGGTCATGCTGAGCCAGACGTGGAACCGCAACCATGAGCAGAACTTCTATCTCACGCACAAGTATAACCTTGGCTTTCACCGTGACATAGAGGTGCCTGACTCGCTCAAGCCCACCCCTCCATCTGAGGGAGAACTCCTGTCGTCACTGCCCGACAGCCTCAGGCAAGTGCTGCATGTGGACAGTGTCGCGCGCCAGGCCATGGTGGACTCGCTCATGAGGCAGTGGCGCAGCCAGCAGGTGACACCACAGGAGTTTGTGCCCGTCACCAGCCTCATACACACGTTTGACGTGCGCAGGCTCAATCATAATAATGTGGCACACAGCACCCCTGATGACTACTATACCCACCATTACTTTGGGCAGTGGTCTGACGTGTACGACAAGACACGCTCCCTGGCCGTGCGCAACACTGTGGGCGTGGCCTTGCGCGAGGGCTTCAACAAGTGGGCGCAGATGGGCATAACGCTCTTTGGCACACACGAGTTGCGCAACTACCGCATGCCGGACTGGACAGCGGAGCGTGATACGGTGGGCAACCGGAAGTATGTGGAGAACGACATATCCGTGGGCGGGGAACTTGCGCGCACGCAGGGAAAACTCATCCACTACAATGCCACGGGCGAGGTGTGGCTCGTGGGGCAGAAGAGTGGAGACTTTAGCGTGGATGGCAACATTGACCTGGACGTGCGCCTGGGACGGCGTGACAGCCTGGCTCTCAATGTGCATGCCTATGCCAAGCACAGGACTCCTGACTTCTACTTCCGCCACTACCACTCCCAGAGTGCCTGGTGGGACAACAGTCTTGGCCGCGAACTGCGCACGCGGGTGGATGGCACCCTGCGCTTGCGCAAACTGGGCACACGCCTGAGTGTGGGTTTTGAGAATATCGTCAACTACACCTACTTCGGCATGAGGAACACCCTGAAGGACAGTGCAAACGTGGGAAGCGTCATCCCCGTGGACTACACAAGAGCCGTCTCGGTAAGGCAAGCGGGAGGCAGTGTGCGGGTGTTCAGCGCCACGCTGGCACAAGACCTCAGGTTCGGGCCTGTTCATTGGGACAGCGAGGTCACTTACCAGAAGTCTTCCGACCAGGTGTCCCTGCCCTTGCCCGATGTCACGCTTTACACCAATGTGTATCTTCTGTTCCGCATAGCCAAGGTCTTGAGGGTGCAGCTTGGCGGCGACCTGCGCTATTTCACCTCTTATTATGCGCCCGACTACTCGACATCGGTGGGGCAGTTTGCCGTGCAGGACGACCATTCGCCGCGTGTCGAGATAGGCAACTATCCCATTGTGAATGCCTATGTCAACCTTCACCTGAAGCATTGCCGCCTGTATGTGGCCATGAACCACGTCAATCAAGGTTCGGGCCATGCCTTCTGGGCACCTCATTATCCCATCAATCCCCGCACATTCCACTTCGGTCTCAGTTGGAACTTCTTCAACTGAGGCTTGCTGCCCGTTTCCCCTCTCGGCCTTTCCCGCTGGCGGAGGCCGGGGTGGGGGGCGTGGCGCGTGTGCGTACGCGTGGGCCTGCCAACGGGCCCGCATTTGCCCGGCCACCATTCCTCCGCCGGCATGTGACAGATGTGGCATTGCCTTTCACCATCCGTCCAGCCTGGGCTGGACGGTCATCGCGGTGCGCTGCGTTGGCGATTGCGGTGCGCTGCGTTGGCGATCGCGGTGCGCTGCGTTGGCAATCGCGGTGCGCTGCGTTGGCGATCGCGGCGTGCTGCGTTGGCGATTGCGGCGGCATGCATACGCAATCGCGGCGGCATGCGGTTGTCAACGCATGCCGCCGCGATTGCCAGCGGGAGCCGGAGAGCCTTCTTCCCCGGGTGCAAGTTGGGTACTCTTATCCCTGTCTGTCTTCCCTCTTCTCCTCTTCCCTTGCCTGTATGCTGCCCCAGAATAGGATGTCGCAGAAGGCGGTGACGGCTATTGCCAACAGTGTGGCGAGTATTGCGATGATGTATGCGGCCACGGCGGCAAGCTGCAGCGCGGGAGTCATCGTGACATTGTCGCCAGCCCGTGTGGCTTCCCATGCCTTGTACATGGCCAGGGCGATTGTCTCCGACGGGAGCGCCCCCAACAGTATTACAAGGGCGGTGAGCATGCACAGCAACAGCTCGTATGCGAGCACACTGCCGTAGTGCCTGTAGCCCTTGAGGCAGCCCGGCAGGCAAAGCCCAATCCGCTTGTCCGAATACTCAATCTCCATCTGGGTCATGGCCAGGGGCAGCAAGGCCAGTGTGAGGATGGCCAGTGTGGCCAGTCCTGCCCATTTCCCGTGCGGGAGCAACTGCCACGCCAGCCACGCACATCCCGCAACCAGGGCGATGGCCACCACAGCCAGCATGCAGCTTGCCAGTGCCCTGCCCGTGCAGGCGAGGTCCCGCCTCCAGCCGTCCAGTGCCTTGCGCCGGGGCACGTAATCCAGTTCGCGCCACTCGCCCAGCAGCCTGTTCAGTTGCCCCGCGAAGATTATGAGGCCAGGGAAAGGCAGAAGTATGCTCAGCAGCACCGATGGCCAAATGTGGCACAGCACAACACCGGCATGGTCGGCGGCCGTGCTGAGACCGAGCGCGATGCACCTTGCGTAAGATCGTGCCTCGCACACCTTGATATGCTTTTCTGCGTTTGTCTCCATTGCATGTGTCGTTTGTCTGGAGCAAAGTTACTGCTTTTCCGCCTTTCGCTGTACACAGGGCGGGCAAAATGTGCTCGTGCCGTTTGGCTCTCTTGCCAAATTCATGTAATTTTGCAATACCAAGAAGGAGAGTGTGCCAATGCAAACACATACCAGTTTCACGCGTGAGATAAGGTGGGGCTTCATAGGCTGTGGCGAGGTCACGGAGAAGAAGAGCGGCCCCGCCTTTGCCATGATACCGGGCTCCAGGATAAGCGCGGTGATGAGCCGCAGCAAGGAAAAGGCGCAGTCCTATGCCAAGAGGCATAATGTGGAGCGCTGGTACACTGACGCCCAGCAACTTGTCGATGACCCCGATGTGAATGCCGTGTATATAGCCACACCGCCCTCGTCGCATGCCACCTATGCCATCATGAGCATGAAGGCAGGCAAGCCGGTGTATGTGGAGAAGCCCTTGGCAAGCAGTTACCTCGACTGCCAGCGGGTCAACCGCGTGAGCGAGCAGACCCAGGTGCCCTGTTTCGTGGCCTATTACCGCCGTTGTCTCCCTTATTTCCTCAAGGTCAAGGAACTGGTGCGGCAGGGGGCGATAGGCAGGGTCATCAATGTGCAGGTGCGTTTCGCGGTCCCGCCACGTGACCTGGACTACAACAGCACCAATCTTCCATGGCGTGTGCAGCGTGACATCGCGGGCGGGGGATATTTCTATGACCTGGCTCCGCACCAGATAGACCTGCTGCAGGAAATCTTCGGCCCCATAGTGCAAGCCAAGGGCTATTGGACAAACAGGGGCGGGCTGTACGAGACCGAAGATTCGGTGAGTGCCTGTTTCCAGTTCCAGGACGGTCTTCCCGGCAGCGGCTCATGGTGCTTCGTGAGCCACGAGAGTGCGCGCCAGGACCGCATCGAGCTGATAGGAAACCAGGGACAATTGTGCTTCTCGGTCTTCACCTACGACCCCATCGTGCTTCACAATGCGCAAGGCCGCCAGGAGATAGTGGTTCCCAACCCTCCGCATGTGCAGATGCCGCTCATTGAGCAAGTGGTGAGGCATCTGCAGCACCAGGGTTCCTGCTCGGCCGACAGCGTGAGCGCCACCAGTGTCAACTGGGTCATGGACCGCATCCTGGGCAAGATATGAGACTGCGGGGCGTGGCAGGATACATCCGTGTGGCGAGGCACCCCGGCAGGCGGATCAAGGCCGGTTGGCGCTTTGCCCGCACATTATATAAATAAATACGCGCGCGTGTGCGGGGTAGTATGGCTCTTTTGGCGCACGCGTCCGATGCGACAAGACAACTATGGAACATGTGACCCATCTCTTCTTTGACTTTGATGATACCCTCTATGACACGCATGGAAATGCCGTCATAGCCCTGGGCGAGTTGTATGACCACTTCGCGCTCGGCAGGTACTTTGCCCGTGAGAGCGATTTCACAATCCCTTACTGGCAAGCCAACGTCGAATTGTGGGAGCAATATGCCCGTGGCGACATCAGCCGCGACTGCCTCATGGTAGAGCGTTTCCGCAGGCCGCTTTCCCTGGGGGACGGGCTTGAGCCCACCCGCGAGTTCTGTCTGGAGGTGAGCGACTACTTCCTGTCGTTGTGCGCCGTGAAGAGTGGGGTGGTGGACGGGGCGCACAGCCTGCTGGACTATCTGAGGTCGCGCGGTTACAGGATGAGCATCTGCAGCAACGGTTTCCATGAGGTGCAATACAGCAAACTGAGGGCAAGCGGACTCATCCATTACTTTGACCATGTCATACTGAGCGAGGATGCGGGAGCCAACAAGCCGAGCCCCCTGTTCTTTGACTACGCCCTGCGTGTGGCAGGCGCCAGCCCTGGCTCCACGGTGATGATAGGGGACAACCCCGAGACAGACATCCGGGGGGCGCATGACGCGGGGCTGCGCTCCATCTATTTCCGCCGTCCAGGAGCGGGAGGAGAGCCACCCGCCCAGGCCGACCACATGGTGAGTGGGCTGGAACAGATAAAGGATTTGCTGTAAGGAAACCGCCCCGCGTGCCCTGCTCTTGTCAAGGCATCTCGCTGTACACGAGGCTGTCCATGTCGATGTCATGCGCCTCGTGGGGAATCTCCCGCAGCAGTTGGAAAGGGAGGCACACGCCCATGAGGTGAGCGTGCGGGGTGCGTGCGAGCAAGCGGTCGTAATAGCCTTTTCCACGCCCCAGGCGATGACCCTCATGGTCGAAGCCCATTCCCGGCACGATGGCGAGGTCAATCCGCCCGCACTCCTCCGTGCTGATGTCCGCTCCCGTGGGTTCCTGTATGCCAAACGCGCCTGTTCGCATCTGAGTCCCTGGAGCCCAGCGGCGCACCTCGATGGCACATGCCCCGGTGACCACGGGCAGATACACCCGTTTGCCCGCGCGGAAAGCCTTGTCCAGGAGCGGTGTCACGTCCACCTCGTCAGGCAGGGGATGGTAGAGCAGCACGCTCCTGGCAGCCATCCAGAATGGGGAGCGGCACACTCCCCTGCACGCTTGCTCCGACATTTCCCGGAGTTCTGCAGGCGGGTGTGCCGCTTTCCTCTGCCGCACCAGCGCGCGCAGCTCATTTTTCGAGAGCATCCTCAGGGCTGTTGCTTCTTGGCCGCCTTCTTGGCTTTCCTGGCCTTTTCCTTGTCGTATTTCTCCCAGAGTTTCTTTTTCAGCGTCAGTGCCTTCTGTGCCTCGGTGCTCGCCTTGGCGGCGGCTACGGCATGTGCCTCGTCCGCAGGGGCGGCATAGGCGTGGCGGAAACCTTTCTGCACGTTCCAGTAGCCACGGGTGAAGTCGGGGAAGGATACGGCCGCGCAGTTGTTGTCCATGCTCAGCGTGCCCAGTTCGGCCAGGCAGCACCACTCGGCCAGGTCATACACGTCCATGTCCAGTGGAAGCCCGTTCTGCAGGCAATACACGAGGCGTGAGTCCATGATGAAGTCCATGCCTCCGTGTCCGCCCACCTCCTTGGCCATCTCGCCGTATTTCTTCAGGATGGGGTGCTGGTACTTGGCCGTCAGCGCGTCCTGCTGCTCCTTGCTCATGAATGTGTGTGTGTCCAGCTTGTCCACCTGTGGCACGCCGCTCTCCTTGATGGCGCCGCCGTCCAGGGCAAAGTGCTCCTCGGGGTACTTGGTGGCATAGCCGTGGGTGCCGATGAGCTTGTACAGGCGGTTGTAGGGCTGGTATGTCATCACATTGTGCTGTATCTGCACCATCTTCCCGTTCTCTGTGCGCATCAGCGTGGTGGTCTGGTCACCGTTTCGGTATTCGGGACAGTCCTTGCCCGTGTGCTTCTTCACATACTCGCGTCCCACGACGCTCTTGGTGTCCATGGCCACCAGGGTCTTGAACCTGTCGCCCCGGTGTATGTCCAGGGCCTGCGCCACGGGGCCCAGTCCGTGCGTGGCATACACGTCGCCACGGTTCTCCATGTTGTACTTCATGCGCCACCCAAGTCGGTCGGCATCGCTTCCGTCGGGGTTCTTCCAGTAGGCGTCCCAGAAGGGCTGCAGGTTGTGGATGTAGGCGCCCTCTGCGCTCACAATCTCACCGAACACGCCATGCTGGGCCATGTTGAGCGCGTTCATCTCGTACCAGTCGTAGCAACAGTTCTCCAGTATCATGCAGTGCTTGCGCGTCTGCTCCGAGAGATTGATGAGCTCCCAGCACTGCTCCAGGTTCATGGCGCTGGGCACCTCGATGGCGGTGTGCTTGCCGTTCTTCAGCGCGCACACGGCCACGGGGACGTGGTGGTCCCAGTCGGTGGCCACATACACCAGGTCGATGTCGGCGCGCCTGCACAAGTCCTCATATCCCTTTGCGCCGCTGTAGATGACGGCAGGAGGCAGCCCCGCGTCGCGCAGATACTTCTGGCAAGCCTCGGCGCGTGCTTCCTCATAGTCGCACAGGGCCACTATCTGCACGCCGGGAATGTGGCAAAAGCGTGCCACAGCACCGGGGCCGCGCATGCCGAGACCCACGAAACCCACCCTCACGGTGCTCATCTTGGGGGCGGTGAGGCCGAGCACGTTCTGCTGGCCCGAGGGCCGTGCGGGGGTCTCGACCACGATGGTGCCCTTGTCCCAGTGCCACCTGGTGCTGGGGCTGAGGCTCTGCGCGCCTGCGCTCAAACAGGCAGGGACGGAAACGAGTGCCGCCAGTAAAATTCTCAGAAAACTCTTCTTCATGTGTTAGGTAAGTGTTGGTAGATTACTTTTCTGTACGCGCACAAAGATATGAAAATATTGCTGTAACGTGTGCGTACGGATGGGAAAAGGTGGGCGTTGCGTGTGGATTTTCGGTTTGGAGTCGTGATTTCTTTCAGGAAAGGCGTATCTTTGCATGTTGTAGCTATCATGGGAAAGAAGGCACTCTTGGGAATGAGCCTTGACGAGTTGCGGTCGGTGGCCGACGGACTGGGCATGCCCGCGTTCACGGCGGGGCAGATGGCGCGCTGGATATACAAGCGTCATGTGCAAGGCATAGGGGACATGACGGACATATCCCTGCGCATGCGTGGGCTTCTGGCCGAGCATTACACGATAGGATGCCAGCCGCCCGCCGACTGCCAGCGCAGTGCGGACGGCACGGTGAAGTACCTGTTCCCCACCGCTGGCGGGCAGATGGTGGAGTCGGTGTACATTCCCGATGGCGACCGCGCCACGCTGTGTGTGAGCAGCCAGGTGGGCTGCCGCATGGGATGCCGCTTCTGCATGACGGGCAGGCAGGGGTTCCATGGAAACCTGGAGGTGGCCGATATCCTCAATCAGATATACTCCCTGCCCGAGCGTGAGCGGCTGACCAATGTGGTCTTCATGGGTCAGGGGGAGCCGATGGACAACTATGACCATATGGTCAAGGCCACGCGGGTGCTCACGGCCGCGTATGGCTGGGCGTGGAGCCCCAGGCGCGTCACCGTCTCCACCGTGGGCGTGAGGCAGAAGGTCGAGCGTTTCCTGGATGAGAGCGAGTGTCACCTGGCGGTGAGCCTGCACAGCCCATTCCCCGAGGAGCGCCTGTCCATGATGCCCGCCGAGAGTGCCTGTCCCGCTGCGGAACTGGTTGAGGCACTGCGCAAGCGTGACTGGACTCACCAGCGCAGGCTCAGTTTCGAGTATATCGTGTTTGGCGGCCTGAACGACACACCCGCCCATGCGCGGGCACTGGTGCGGCTGCTGGACGGGATGGAGTGCCGCGTGAACCTCATCCGCTTCCACGAGATACCCGACACGCCCTATCGCGGAGCCGGCGAGAGCACAATGGTCTGGCTGCGCGACTATCTCACCCGGCATGGCGTGACCACTACCATAAGGGCAAGCCGCGGGCAGGACATATACGCCGCATGCGGGCTGCTCCATGCGCGCAAGAGCGTAGCCGAGGCGTGAGGGAAGACTTGGCAAGGACGCGCAAAAGCGCGCGCGGTGAACAAGTGCAGGCAAAAGAACGTAAAATACAAGGAGACAACAATATGAGAATTGCTGGAATGCCCATGCTGGGGTCCGTACTGGTGGCCGTGGCCATGCTGCTGGAAGGGTGCACCAAGGAAGCCATCCTGCCCCAGGCGAGCGGACGGCCTTATGAGGTGCTGGTGGTCATGGACGATGACATGTGGAACGCGCCCGCAGGACGCGCGCTCTTTGACGTGCTTGACACGGATGTGCCGGGACTCCCGCAGCCGGAGCGGTCGTTCCGCATCTCGCAGGTGGAGCCCAGGCATCTGAGCGACGGGATGAAGATATTCCGCAACATCATACAAGTGAACATGGATGCGGCCCAGTTCACGCAAACGCGCATGCGCTTCGCCAGGGACAAGTATGCCATGGGGCAGATTGTGCTGACATTCAACACGCCCGATGCCGAGAACTTCAGAGCGTTCTGCAAGGAACACCGCCAGGAGGTGGTGGATTTTCTCACGCGCACCGAGATGAACCGGCTGATAAAGGAACTCCAGGTGCATTACTCCAAGGTCATCTACGACCTGGCGTGGAATGAGTTTGAGTGCAAACTGTATGCGCCCAAGGAAATCAAGGCGTACAAGAAGGGCAAGCAGTTCTTCTGGGCAAGCAACAACACGGCACAGGGCATGGTGAACATCTGCATGTACAGTTATCCCTACGAGGGCCCGAAGACCTTCAACAAGCAGTATGTCCTGCACAAGCGCGACTCTGTGATGAGGGCAAATCTGCCAGGCGAGCATCCGGGCATGTTCATGCAGACCGACACGCTTCACACCGAAGTGAGACCCATAAGCGTCCATGGAAAGTATGCCTTGGAAATACGCGGCCTGTGGATGATGAGAGAAGACAAGCCCGAAAACCTGTGGGACAGCATGGGAGGCCCCTTCGTGAGCCACAGCCGTGTGGACACCGAGACCAACCGGGTGGTGGTCGTCGAGGGTTTCGTGTATGCGCCCGAGAAACTGAAGCGCGGGCTGATACGCCGCCTGGAGGGGTCGCTCTACACCCTTCTCCTGCCCGAGGAGCAGTACTCGCTCATCGACACGGGCGTGGAGGAGGACAAGGCCGACTCTGCCGCCGTGAAAGGGGAGGAGACAAAGCACGGAAAGGGACAAGGGAGATAGAACATGAAGCGCGGGGACATGCACTTTGAGCGATGGCTCTCCCTGCATGAACTATAATAACGTCAGCAGATGAATAAATACAAGATAGGCATTGTGCCGAGTGCCGATGACGATGCGGCAAGCCTGATGGCCATAGCCTCGCTGGAGGAGCCACAGATGACCGACCTGTTTGTTCCGGTGCTGTATGACAGCAGGGAGCGCGTGGAGCGCATGAGGCAGGGCCGCGAGTCCGACACGCGATTCGTGTTCCAGCAGAGCGCGGAGCATACTGGGGACGAGTGCGTGTGCATAGTGGAAGCCCGGACGGGTGGGCAGGATGGAGATGAGGGAAGCGGCACGCCCGGCGAGCCTGTGTGGCAGAGCGACTTGCGGAACGGACTCGTGGATGCCTTGGTATATGTGGGGGACGCCGACATTGATGCCTGCACCGCCGGGGCCGGAGTCGTGGTCTACCTCTCAGAGTCAGACTGCATGGCGCTGGTGGGCAGGGAGCGTATTGCCGAGGAATTGAAAAAGGTGACACGCGTGCTGGCGAGGGACTTCGACCTCAGCAAGCCCCGTGCGGCCGTGGTGGCCGACACGGACAGGCAGAAGGAGGAGTGGGAGGAAAAGGACGAGGAACTAGGAGCCTTCCTCTATGGCCCCTTTCTCACCGAGACATTCTTCGACGAGGAGCAGCAGATGTATTACGACGTGATGCTCGCATTCGACCACGCCACCGCACGCAGGTGCTTCCGCGAGGCCGCACATGCCTGGGGCGTGTGCCTGGCAGAGGACACTGGGGGCAAGGTGATGCTGTATCCGGCCTACAACACGCAGCCCATGGGCGAGGATGCCGCCAGTTTCAACTCTGTCAGCCTCAACCGTGCGATATACGCGGCTGTGGATGTGCTGCGCAACCGTGAGCGCTATGACGAGGGACACGCGTCGCCATTGCCCAAACTGTTCTTCGAGAAGAAGGACGAGCGAAGAGGGAACAACAATCTGGAGTGAGGGTCAAGCAGAGAAGGGTCACATGAAACTGTCATACCGTAATCTCTTTCTTGCGCTGGGCATTGTGGCGGTGCTGCTCATGGTGCGCAACCTGGATGTCACTTGGGACGAGGCGGCGGTCGCCGCGCGCAGGGCGGGCATGTGGCTGCCCGCGTGCCTGCTGCTGTGGCTTGTCATCTATCTGGTGAACGCTTGGGCATGGAGCCTTATCATTGGTGCGGGACAACAAGAGAGTGTGCAGCGGAACATCGGTTTCTGGAGGATATTCAAATACACGGTCTCCGGTTACGCGCTCAACTATGTCACTCCGGCGGGTGTGCTTGGAGGCGAGCCTTACCGTATTCTGGAACTGAGGCCGTATTTGGGTACTGAACGGGCCGTCAGTTGTGTGCTGCTGAACAGCATGATGCACATATTCAGTCATTTCTGCTTTTGGGCGTTCTGCATCGCCCTCTTCCTCCTTTACCATTCGTCCAGCCTGACCTGGACCACCGGAACGTTGCTGGCGCTGGTCATGGTCTTTGTGGCTTTGGGCATCTACGCGTTTGTGTGTGCCTATCGCAGGGGGGTGGCAGAGAAGAGCCTGGGTTGGCTCGCCCGAGTCCCTTGGGTGGGAGGGCATCTTGGGCGGTGGATGTGTGCGCACCAGGAGACATTGCGGAACATCGACGCGCAGATTACGGCATTGCGCAGCCAAAGCCCGCGCGTCTTTTTCGCCACGCTCTTTCTGGAGTTCTTCGCCCGTCTGCTCAGTTGCATGGAACTGCAGTTCATCCTCTTCGTGTTTACCGACAGAGTTTTGCTGGCCGACTGCGTTATGATGCAAGGGTTTACCAGTTTGCTTGCCAATATCGTCTTTTTCATTCCCATGCAGGTGGGAGTGCGCGAGGCGGGCATGGCTCTCTTCGCCAACTTCAGCCTCCTCAACGGAGGCTACGGCGTGCTTACGAGTCTTATTGTCAGAATCAGGGAAATCGTGTGGATCACCATAGGCATGTGCCTGCTCAAGGCAGGAAACCCGCAGGCCGTGCCTGTTACTCATCATTCTAATGCCGAAGTATTATGATACAGTCATCGGATTTACAGAGTCTAAAGAACAGATATGGCATAGTTGGCAGGGACGAGGCACTGGACGAGGCTCTGCGAACTGCCGTGCAAGTGGCTCCCACCGACCTCTCTGTCCTCATCCAGGGAGAGAGTGGGGTGGGCAAGGAAGTCATTCCGCGCATCATACATGACAACAGCCAGCGCAAGGGGAAAAAGTACATTGCCATCAACTGCGGCTCTATTCCCGAGGGAACGATAGACAGTGAACTCTTCGGGCACGAGAAGGGCGCGTTCACCAGCGCCATAGGTGAGCACGAGGGTTACTTCGGCGCGGCCGATGGCGGGACGCTCTTCCTGGACGAGGTGGGCGAGTTGCCCATGAGCACGCAGGCGCGTCTGCTGCGCGTGCTGGAGACTGGCGAGTACATCCGTGTTGGGAGCAACACACCCCGGAAAACCAACGCGCGCATTGTGGCTGCCACCAATGTGAACATTCCGAACGCCATCCGCCAGGGACGTTTCCGCGAGGACTTGTACTACCGCTTGTGTACCATCAACATCCAGATTCCTCCGCTCAGGGATCGCAAGGGCGATGTGGTGCTGCTCTTCAAGAAGTTCGCCATCGACACTGCGGACAAGTACAATATCCCCGAGCCCATCCGGCTCACCCCCGAGGCCCAGCAAGTGCTGCAGAGTTACAAGTGGCCCGGCAACGTGCGCCAACTCAGGAACATCACCGAGCAGCTCAGCATCCTCTCGCAGGAACGCCTCGTCACGCCCGGCATGCTTGCCAAGTACGGCATCGTGCCCAATTCCAGCGACGAGACCTCGATGGTGTCGGTGGGCGGTTCGGCGCGCCCAGGTACCCATGACTATGGCCAGGAGATACAGTTCCTGGCCAACGCCGTGCAGGTGCTCACGCAGGAGGTCAACGAACTGAAGCAGAAGGTGGGAGCCATGGCAGAGCCTGTACGGGTGGGGCTTCCCGCACTGTCCCACGCCAGTGCCTCTGGCAGGACTACTGTGGTGAGCGCATCCTCGCCTCTGCCCTATGGCCACGAGGCAGGTGCCGACAATGACATACAGACTCCTGAGGAAGTGGTGGAGGGCGAGACGCTCAACATCAACAACATGGAGAAGCGCAATATCCTGAAGGCACTCCAGCGTAACCATTACAGGCGCAAGGCAGCAGCCGACGAACTCGGGATCAGCGAGCGCACCCTGTACAGAAAGATAAAAGCCTATGGCATTGACGAATAGACTGACAGGGTGGCACACCGGCCTGTGCGTGTCATGCCTCGTGGCATGTGTGGCCTTATGCGCTTGCAAGGTCTCCTACAAGTTCAACGGGGCCAGTATAGACTATACCAAGACCAAGACCATACAGATTGACAATTTCCCCATACGGAGCGCGTATGTGTGGGCGCCCATGCAGAGCATCTTCCAGAACAGGCTCACCGACATTTTCGCGTCGCAGACCAAACTCCGCCAAGTAAAGAGGAATGGCGACCTGCAACTCGCCGGGGAGATTACCGGATTTGACCAGTACAACAAGGGGATAAGCAGTAGCGGCTACAGCAGTCAGGTGCAGTTGAAGATGACCGTCAATGTGCGGTTTGTCAACAACAATAACCATGCCGAGGACTTCGAGCGGCAGTTTACGGCGACCACCGAGTACGATGCCACGCAGCAGTTGACCTCTGTTCAGGAGGAACTGGTGACACAGATGGTGAAGGACATAACTGACCAGATATTCAACGCCACCGTGGCCAATTGGTAAGCATGTTGTGCGCCAGGCCAACATATATATAATGTATAGACACACTCCCTGTCCCGACTTGCGTCTCGAGTGCCACGGGACATGGGGAGAGCATTGACGGACAAAATGTCATACAGACCATTGATTGACTTCATACGCCGCCCCGACAGCATGGACTGGCAAGCCGTTGACCAACTGACGGCACAAATAGAGGAATACCCCTATTTCCACGCGGCGCGCATCCTGCTCCTGCAGGCGCTGCACAAGCAGCATTCGCCCCTTTATGACCAAGAGTTGCGGAGAAATGCGGTGATGGTTCCCTGCAGGAACTCTATCTTCCACCTTACCGAGGAGGCTCATTACAAGGTCAAGGAGGAGCGCAAACGCTATGACAGTGGCGCGCAGTCCGACGGCGCGCGTCAAAGCACAGGCCAACTCATTGACGACTTCCTGGGAACGCTGCCGCATGCCCAGGAACCGGATCCAGGAGTGCCGGCCGATGCCACCAAGGACTACATCTCCTATATGCTGCAGACTGAGCATGACAGCACCCATATCGACACCACCCCCATGAACGGTGGTGGTGTGGTGGAACAGTTTCTTGAACAAGGGGACGGACGCATACCCCTGCCCGCTGATACTGCGACGAAAGGCGACGGCGCTGCCGAGAAGCCTGAGAGGAAGACCGAGGGAAAGGAAATCTTTACCGAGATTATGGCCGGCATATACATCAAGCAAGGGAAATATGAGAGCGCAGCCAAAATTATCAGACAGCTTTCCTTGAAATATCCAAAAAAAAACCGTTACTTTGCAGACCAGTTACGGTTCCTCGAGAAACTGATAATAAACGAGAAGAACAAATAAACAGCATAACACATGTACACATCTATCGTAATCCTGGCAGTGCTCGCATCCGTGCTGATGTGCCTGATCGTACTTGTCCAGGAGTCCAAGGGAGGCGGTCTCGCGGCCGACTACTCAAGCTTCAACCAAATGGCGGGAGCACCCAAGACCACCAATTTCATTGAGAAGGCAACATGGGGGCTTGCTGCGGCAATGATTGTCCTCAGTGTGTTGAGTGTCGCTTTCCTGCCTCAGCAGGGCAACGTTGATTCTGTGGTCAAGCAGCAGGCCACCGAGCAGCAGGCCACCAATCCTGGAAATGTCCCCGCCATGGAGCAGCCCTCTGCCACTCAGCAGGAACCGGCTAAAGCACCTGACGGAAGTGTGCCCAGCACTCCCGCTCATAAGTAAGGGGGGAGTTCTATATCTGGAGTCATGAGCAAGGAGGACATTGTTCTTGTGGCTGACAGTGGCTCCACAAAGACAGACTGGATAATGTCCAGTCAAGAGTATGGCATCGCGGAAGTGCGGACATCGGGCATCAATCCAGTCCGCGACTCCCGAGATGCCATATTTCATGTCATAACGGAGGAACTTGTGCCACGGCTTCCATCGGGCTGTAAGCCCAGCGTAATATACTTCTATGGTGCAGGCTGCATGCAGCCCTATTCGCACACCGTGCTCCAAGTGCTGGGCAGCGTGTTCCCCGTTGCGCGGGCGCATGTCGAGAGTGACCTGTTAGGAGCGGCGCGCGCGCTGTGTGGAAACCGCCCTGGTGTGGCGTGCATATTGGGAACGGGAGCAAACAGTTGCCTGTATGACGGACATGCCATCTTGGCTCATGTCCCTCCCTTGGGCTATATACTTGGTGATGAGGGTAGCGGGGCGTTCCTGGGCAAAACGCTTTTAGGCAACGTGCTCAAGGGCATCTTTCCGAGGGAAATGTGCGAGGTCTTTCTGTATGAGCACAAACTGACGGAGGCCGAAATCATTGACCGTGTCTATCACCAGCCGCAGCCCAACCGCTTCCTGGCCTCACTTGTCCCGTTTGTCGCGCGTCATCGCGATGAAGGGTGCGTGCACGCGATGCTTGAGGAATCTTTCCGCCTGTTCTTTTCCAGGAATGTGCGCGCGTATGCGCATCCCGAAATGCCTGTTAACTTTGTCGGCGGTGTCGCTTCCGCCTTCGCCCGTGAGTTGGAAGATGCGGCGCATGCCGAGGGTATGTCGGTGGGAAAAATTCTTCGCAGACCCATACAGGAATTGGCTTCATATCACAACCCAGAGCCCCGACAAGCGAGACAAACGGAACATTTTACCAAAATATGTTAAATAACATACACTGAAACCTTGCGAAGTGTTAAATATAATAGTAACTTTGCCAAAGAAATCCTGAAGACAATCTTTCGCCTTAGACAGAGGCTGATACTTAGAAAGTGACAGGGCTATGCTGCGAAGCAGAGCCCTGTTTTTGCATCCGATGGGGTTGTGTTGGAAAGATTGCCACACGGCACTTATGCGGTGTATGGGTCTGACTGGCTGTCCGGTGGGACGGGTGCAGAGGTGCCCCTTGTGACTTTAAGCGGCATGCTTTGGCGATTGCAGGGGCGTGTGTGTAGGGGTATGGCGGCTACTTCTTTGTCCCGCAGGCGGACGAGGTGGTGGTGGCGCGCAGAATGGCCAAGTGCAGGCTGTCGGTTTGCTGGCCTGTCCAGTACAGTTTCCCGTACCTGTCAATCAAGGCCATGAAGGGGATGCCGTGCAATGCCACAGCATAGTCGTTGCACGCGCTTCCTCGCCATCCGCGTCCGTCAAACAGATGGATGCCTCCGAGTGCATGTGCGTGTATGTATTGTCGTGCCTTGCTGGCCTCGTTGTCAAGCGAGACTGTGAGCCAGGGCAGTTGTGGGAACTCCTTTTGCAGTGCGACCAGTGCGTGTGTCTCCTCGCGGCAGTCGGTGCACCATGATGCCCAGAACAGTATTACGTGGGCATGCCGGTTGATGGAGTCAAGCAGGTGTGTGGTGTCCCCATCCTTCGCGAACAGGAAAGGGAGGCGCACCAGCGGTGCGTAGGAGCCAGGCGTGAGCCGTCTGTCCGACAGTTCCCATTCCTCCTTCGGTGCGCGTGTATGGTGGTCGGATGCCTGTTCATGCGTCAGCACGCGCCCGTTGCTTGTGCATAATCCGAGTGCAAGCATGGCGAGCATCAACCCGGCCATGGCGGCCACAAGGCAGATTGGTCGTCGTCCGGGGCATGTCGTGCGTTTCATGGCTTTCCATCGGGGCCGCATGTCAGAGTCCGTGTATGAAGGCCATCCACAGGGTGTCGTGCATCAGGCACGCGTCGTTCTGGCTGATGTTGTTTGCCGCGAGCAGTTTTCTGTCCCCGTCAACCCTCTCCAGGAAGTCCGCATAGGTGCCGTTCTCTTCTCTGATGAAACCCTCGGCCGCAGTCACATAGTAAGTCTTGGCCTTTTGCCAGTTTCCCTTGATTAGGCACAAGTGTGCGCACAGCAGACGCGCGCTCCAGTCTGTCTTGCCTGGCATTTCCATCCGTTTCTCCAGGTATTTCCGGGCAGATTCCAGGTTGCCAAGCATGAGTTCGCACCGCGCGATGGACTCTGTGGCGGCTTCGTTGGCGGGGTCGTCATAGACGAGCCTGTAATACAGTTTCAGTGCGTCTGCCCACATGCCATCCTGCTCCAGGTTGGTAGCCTTGAGGTTGAGGTATGTGGTGTTGTCGGGCTTGATCTCCATGATTTTGTCGAGCCATGTGTACATCTCTTTCCGCTTGCCCAACTTCTCACAGCAATGGAACAGGTGCAGGGCAAGTTCCAGGTCTGGCTCACCCAGGAATGTAGCCTGCGTGTAGCAGTGGTAGGCTTTTTGGTACTGCCTCATGCTTTCGTGGCATCTGCCTCTGAGCCTCAGCATCCTTACGCTTTCTCCGTATTGTGTGGCCATGCTGTCCAGAATGCGTGCGGCCGCTCCTGTCTCTGCCGCCTCCAACAATATGCTTGTGCAGTCCAGGCATTCCTCCTCGCTGTCAGCGGGTCGGAATCTCTCCTGCTCAATGAGCAGGTGGAGTGGGTCGAATGGGTTGCGCACGTCATGGCACACAGGTGACTGAGTGAAGAAACGGTACAGGTTCTGCACGATGTGCCGCAGCGTCATGTCGGGAAGTTCGACCTCGTTAGGGGTTATGCCAGCCTGCTCCAGATGTTCCGTCACGCTCTGTGCCAGTTTCTTGTTGTTGTTTATCAGTTCACACATGGTGTATTTGTCGATGTCGCAGTCGGCACTCACCTGGGTCATCTTGCCCAGTGCCTTGTTCTCCGTGCCGTCGGCGCTTACTGCCAGTGATTGTGCCAGGGGGTGGGTGGTGTCGAAGGGGAGAAACCAGTGCGAGCATGTGGCCAGGAACTTGCTGCTGTGCAGCGTGCCCATCCTTGTGAGGTTGGGGTCATAGCCCATCGCCAGTCTCTTTCTCACATATTTCAGCTTGATTTGCATGGCAGCCTTGATGGCTTGTGCCGGGTCGGTATGCTGGATATGGTTTATCTCGTTCTGCTCCAGTTCCGTGTCCGCCTTGGATGCCAGGACGAGTGCCATCTCCACCTGTACAGATGTGGCCTGGGGCAGTAGGGTGGACTGCAATACGCCGGGCTTGTGTGCCGCGAGTGACTCCAGTTCGTGCCCGTCGGCCTGCTCGACGAGTACCAGTGCGGTGATTGCCGTCAGGCTCGTGAGTCTGTCACCGCATTGTGCCATGAGGGTGGTTAACCGCAGTTTCTCCGGGTCGGGGAACTCCCACATGGCCAGGAACACGGCTCCCAGCATGTGCTGCTGCACCAGGGAGTCCTGCCGTTGGATGAAGTCGTACCACAGGGCAGTGTCCGCTTCGCTCCACATGGGTGAAGTCCACAGGAAGTCGAAGAGGGTGTCCTGCAGGTCGTAACGTTCCCTGGAGGGGAAGGTGTGCGCCCATTGGCTCGTGAGCGACTGTGCGCTTGCTCCTGCCCGTGCCAGCCTGTCAGAGGTGCGGCTGTAGGTGTCGTCGCGCGAGAGCAGGCGTACGGCACGGCGTGCGCGGGTGAGCAGTGTCCAGGTCTTCCTTGCCATGTCTTGTTGAACGTCAAACCTGTTGTCATCGTGCCCACCCTGTGTCAGGAACGTGAGCATGGCGTTGTAGTTGGCTCTAAGTTCTCCGAACTCGGCATTTAACTGGCTGTCCTGGCTGCATTGCACAAGCAGGCTCAATTTGTCCTGCGCCTCACTGATGCGTTTCGCGTACAGGTCTTTGCGGACCGAGTCGCTCAGTTGTCTCGCTGTGGAGTGGTCGATGACGTGGTTCATTTGATTTGCTGTAAGAGGAATTCGTCGGTGTTGAAATTCTTGGGCAGGCGGTTCTGGCCGCGCAGCCATTCGGCGGCCTTGTCTATCTCTTCCCTGGTGATGGCGCGTGGCCTGGGTGTTTCGGGAATCCGCATGGTGTCGGCCAGCAGCGGCGGAAGCCTGTACTCGCTTGTCAGTATCTTGCGTATGGTGTCGGCCTGCACGGCTGCTGTCATCCGTCTGGCCGCTTCTTCATAGACATGTGCGAAGACTCTGGCCTGGGCTTCATGTGCGCTGCGGCCTTTCTCGCGCTGAGAAACAATCCAGAGGGTGTTGCATATGCTCTTGTCGCCTGTGCGCCTGATGCGTTTGTTCCCCTCGGCCGCGGCCCATGTGGCATACGGCTCGGGCAGCATGGCCGCATCCAAGAGCCCGTTGCGCAGCATGTCGGCGCGCAGGTAGATGTCGTTGATCTGCGGGCGGTATATCGTGCTCAAGTCAAGTCCCGTATCGGCTGCCATCCGCTGGCACCAGTAGTCACTGCACGAGAGGCGGCACACGGCCACGGTCTTCTCCTTCATCTGCCTCATCTGCCTCACGCGCTTCCCTTTGAGTGCCACCAGCGAGAGCGGCTCGTTGATGGCCATGAGCGGTGATATGTGCAGGCTGTCGCTCTGCATCCTGATGGCACGGAAGGGGTCAGAGGCTGCTATCTGCACATGGCCGCGCAGCACGCTGGTGTCCACGTCCATCTGTGCCTGGTACCGCCACAGGCGCACGCTCACTCCCGCCGAGTCGAACATTCCCGTGCGCTGCGCATAATAGACCGGCAGGCAGCCGAGTGTGGGCAGCACGGCCACGTTGAGCGCCGCGCTGTCGGCCTCTTGCGGTTTGTCCACATACGGCAAGGCCTCCTGTCGCTTGGTACAGGAGGCCATAGCCAGTATCGTGGCCAGCAGCACAGTGCCGGTCGGTCTCATTCGCCCTTGATGGCAGCCACTCCGGGGAGCACCTTGCCCTCGATAGCCTCGAGCAGCGCGCCGCCACCTGTGGAGATGTAAGACACCTTGTCGGCCAGTCCGAACTTGTTGCAGCATGCCACAGAGTCGCCGCCGCCGATGAGCGAGAAGGCTCCCTCGGCCGTTGCCTTGGCCACGGCCTCTCCGATGGCGCGGCTTCCCGCTGTGAACTCGTCACACTCGAAGCAGCCGGCGGGGCCGTTCCACAGGATGGTCTTGGCTCCCTCGATGGCCTTGGCAAACTTCTCGCGGCTCAGGGGGCCGGCATCAAGCCCCTCGTACTCGGCGGGTATGGCGTTTGACGGGAACACGTCTATCTTGGCGCCCTTCCTCACACAGAAGTTGGCGAAGTCGTAGTCGGTGCAGCACACGGAGTCAATGCCCAGCACGAGCTCCACGCCGTTCTCCTTGGCCTTCTTCTCCACGTCCAGAGCCACGTCCAGCTTGTCCAGCTCCACGATGGACTGTCCTATCTCGCCTCCGTGTGCCTTGGCGAAGGTGTATGTCATGCCTCCGCACAGGATGAGCCTGTCCACCTTGCCCAGCAGGTTCTGGATGATCCCTATCTTCGATGACACCTTGGAGCCGCCCATGATGGCCACAAAGGGGCGCTTGATGTTGCTCAGCACATTGTCCACAGCCTTCACCTCCTTCTCCATCAGGTAGCCCAGCATCTTGTTGTTCGTGTCGAAGTAGTCGGCGATTACGGCAGTCGAGGCGTGCTTGCGGTGTGCGGTGCCAAAGGCGTCCATCACATAGCAGTCGGCATACGAGGCGAGTTTCTTGGCAAAGTCCTTCTGGCGGGCTTTCATCTCCTTCTTGGCCGCGTCATATGCGGGGTCGTCCTTGTCGATGCCCACGGGCTTTCCTTCCTCCTCGGGGTAGAAGCGCAGGTTTTCCAGCAGCAGCGCCTGGCCCATGGGGAGGGCTTTCACAGCCTCGTCGGCATTGGCGCAGTCGGGTGCGAACGCCACTGGCGCACCCAGTTCCTTCTCCACGGCCTCGCGTATCTGGCTCAGTGAGAGCTTGGGGTTGACCTTGCCCTTGGGTTTGCCCATGTGGCTCATGATGATGCATGCGCCTCCGTCTGCGATGATTCTCTTCAGTGTGGGCATCGCGCCTCGGATGCGCGTGTCGTCTGTGATGTGGCCGTTCTCGTCCAGGGGCACATTGAAGTCCACGCGGACAATGGCCTTCTTGCCGGCGAAATTGTACTCGTTGATAGTCATAATTGATGTGTGTTTACAGTTCGTTTGTGTCTGTTCTCTTGTTTTTGCAAAGTTATGCCATTTTTCCCGAACCAAGCCAATTTTCCCTGGCAAATGTCGTTTAGCCCGCAGTGCGGGCAGTCGGGGCTGAGTGCGGTACACACATGCCGGCCGTGCAGGATGAGCCAGTGGTGGGCGTCGCGCAGCACGCCGGGCGCGAAGTGGCGGGTGAGCACGCGCTCCACGCTGAGCGGGGTGGTGCATGACGGGGGCACGAGACCGATGCGGTGGCTCACCCTGAACACGTGTGTGTCCACGGCCATGGCCGGCTGCTTGAAGATGACGCTGAGCACCACGTTGGCCGTCTTTCGCCCCACGCCTGGCAGGCGTGTGAGCTCCTGCAGGGTGGAGGGCACCTCGCCGCCGTACTCGCGCTGCAGCATGGCGGCCATTCCCACCAGGTGGCGCGCCTTGCTGTTGGGGTAGGACACGCTCTTGATGTATTCTCTGATGGTCTCGGGGGTGGCCTGGGACATGGCCTCGGCGTTGGGATAGTCGTGCAGCAGGGCTGGTGTGACCGTGTTCACGCGCCTGTCGGTGCATTGCGCACTGAGCATCACGGCCACAAGCAGGCCGAAGGGGGTGTCGTAATGCAGTTCGGTCTGCACGCCGGGCATGGCCTTTTGGAAGTATTCTGTAACCTTGCGGTATAGTTCTGCTCTCCTCATCTTGGGTTCATTTCTGTGCCTGCCTTGACGGTATGGCGCTGCGGGCATGCCTCCGCTCCTGTCGCCGCATGCCTTTGGCCGGTGTCTCGCGGCATACAAGGAAAAGGGGACTGCAGGATGCAGTCCCCGGTCTTTTTACCTTAGGGAATTGTATTAATGTAAGACTCGTTTACAAAGTTAGGCTTTTGTCGCGTCCCGGCCAAGGCTTTTCCCGTTTTTTCGCGTTGTCGTGACGATTTTTCCCCTGTGGGCCGGTGTGGGCTCGCCAACTGCGTGTCACACATCCGACAGGGGGAAGCCGAAGCCGAAGGACACGCTGTTGTTGGCACGTTTGAGCGGCACCCCGTACTTGCCCATCTTGCTCAGGAAGCAGTCGGTGCCCACGAAGAAGTTGAAGCGCTTGGCGTGCAGGTCGAGCACCATGCCGCCGCTCACCCCCGAGGTGGACGCCGAGCCGCTCAGCGAGAACTCGATGGCCTTTACCGGCCGTATGTTGACCGAGAGCATGCCCTGGTGCCATGCGAATTGTCCGGCCATGCGGCTTGTGTAGAGGAAGCCGAAGCGCAACTTGTCGTATGAGGGCAGGGCATACTCGGCGCCCAGGTGCAGGTTGGCCGAGAGCGCGTGGCTCCTGCTTTTCGCCCCGTCGTAGTAGAGCGCGAACATGTCTCCCAGGTCATCGCCTATGTCCTCCAGCTGGTCGCCCAGTTCCTTGCCGTTCTCCTTGCTTCCGCCCGCGTAGATGTCTTGCTTGAAACCCTCGAACGTCCACTCGCCCGTGGATGTCATCCGGTGTGCCTTCCTCCATCTGATGGCCCCCAGGTCGGTGAGTGCGGCGCTCACGGTCAGGTGGTCGATGGGCTTCCATGTGGCTCCCAGGTCAACTGCCGCGCCAAAGCCGCCCAGTCCCCCTATGTTGTCATCGAGGCCGTCCACGCGGTGGCGGTCCGGGTTTTCGGGGTCTACCTTGTCGCTCTGCTTGACATCCACGCCAAGGGCGGACATCTCGGCTGTTATCTTGCCGCTCACGCGCCAGTAGTCGTCATCCAGGTGCAGGTCAACGCGCTCTGTGTTCAGGTTCGCGTAGCCGACGCCGAAGAGGAACTTCAGTTTGCCGCCCACGGTCCACTTCTCGTTCACCTTGTGCGAGTGACCCAGTCCCAGCTCCACGAAGTTCTCGGTGCGTGCCCCCAGGTCGGTGATGCTGTAGTCGGTCTTGTTTCCCGTGGTCTTCATGAACTCGAAGAGCGACTTGGGCATGCTGATGTTGGTGTTGGAACGCAGGCTCATGTCCACGGAGTTGAAGCCCCCGAAAGCCTTGAACGCAAAGCCGAATATCTGGTATTTGAGGCTTACGCCCAGGCGGTTGTTGTCCTTCAGCCCTCCCAGAAACTCGTCGGCGTCCACATTGGGGTGCATGAAGGTGGTGCGCGTGCGTCCGTCCACGCCGTATCCCTCCCAGGTGGGCTGCATGTCGAAGATGAATGTCTTGGCGCCGAAGTTGCCTGTCGTACCTACGTTCATGTTGCCCAGGAACGGCATGGACACATAACTGTGGTCGAGCAGGGCTGGGTTCATCTCGTGCCGCAGGTCAGAGGTCTGCATGAAGTAGGTGGTGCGCAGTTCCTGTGCGGCGGTGTTCATCGCAGTGGCCATCATGGCGGCCGCTGCCATTATCTTGTATCTCATGAATTATGCTGTTGTGGTGTGGTTTCTCCTGTGTGTGGTTCTCTTTGTGTGCGGGATGCGCGGCGGCCCTTGCGTGTCAGTTCAGGTCGGCTGTCACTTTTCCCTTGAGCCGCAGGCGTATGTCGGCCAGGCGTATGTACTGCTTGGACGAGAGGGGCTGTGCCTGGCTTCCCTTGGCGCTCACGGCCTTGACGGCAAACACGAAGTGGTCCACCCGCTGCAGGTCCTTGGGGTTGCCGAGGCTGGCCTTCATGGTCATCTCCGACTTCTCGGGAGCCTTCCCCTCGCCCTGTCCGGCTTTGGCCTCGCCCTTGGTGAACACGATTCCGGGCATGGGCCTGTTGTTTCTGTCGCGGGCCTCGATGGTGAGCTCGAGCCCCAGGGGTATGGTGCTCTCGGCCACGGCACTCAGTTCCAGGCCCTCGGCGGTGTAGTCCTCCAGGTCATCGCCCAGGCTCTCCGTGGAGTCCTTGTATAATATGGTGAATCCGTCCTCCACTTCCAGCGGCACATACACGCTGTACCGGGCCTTTGCCCTGTAGGCACGTCCCGTGGTCACGGTGGCTTCCTGCTGTGCCAGCGCCACCTTGCCTCCCTTCATGTCCACCTCTATGCGGTCGGGCAGGCGCTCTATCAGGCTGCCCAGGTTGTCCACGCGCTGTATGATGGCGTCCGTCCCCACCTTGTCCTGTGGGTCGTATGGCTTGCTGCTGTTCCCATGGTAGTAGATGGTGTTTGTGCGCCCCCCCTTCACCGTGACCTGCGGCAGGCCCACGCTCTGTTGCCATCCCTGGCGTCCGTCCTTCACCGAGGTGAGCGTGGCGCTCACGTTCACGCTGGTGGGCAGGGAGCCCATGTCCACGTTGAACTTCAGCGTGGGGTTGGACACCTTGATCCTTGTGGACTCGTCCTTGAGGAAGTCGGGCAGTTCGGATGATATGTTGATGGGGTCCACATTCGGGCTGATGCTGGGGTCGAAGATGCCCCGTATGCTGTCCACCACAATGTTGCCGTCACCGGGGAACTTGATGTCCAGCTCGATGTCGGCGTAGTCCCCTTCCCTCATGGTGAATTTGCTCTTGCTGCTGAAGCAGGCTGTGCCGCTCATGGCCACCCGCGTCATGCTCTTGTCCAGGGTGATCTTGCCGTCCCTGGGCGTGCCGTGACCCTGCAGGTCGATGTAGTCGATCTTCACGGCGCATATCTCCTGCGAGGCGGTCGTGAAGGTGATGGCTCCCTGTCGGGTGAGTGTGGATCCGTCCAGTGTCCAGCCTTTGGGCACCTCGCGCAGGTGCACATAGCGGGGCAGCGTGACCGAGAAATTCTCCAGCCTGTCCAGCCCGAAGTCCACGTTCTTGCTGGTCTTCTGGCTCACCACGAGGCTCGCGCTGAAGTCTTTTGGGTACACGCGTGTGATGCGCACTATCTCTTTGCCTATGTCGCCGGTGGTGAAGTCGGCTTTGTCCTCGCCCTCGGCATGGCCGTGCAGGCTGAGGTTGGCGGGCACGTCTATCTCGCTTGTTCCCTGAGGCAGGCCAAGCTGGGCAAGCAGGTCGTCGCCCCAGCTCAGCACGCGGAATGTGGTGTTCACGGTGACCAGCTTCTGTATGTTGGAGGTCACCTTGCGCACGTTGTAGTCTATCTCCGTGCTTCCCTGTTCTGTCAGGTAGAACACGTTGTCCGCGTCAATCTTGGTGTTGCCGTCGGTGTCGATGATGTCATGGAGGTAAATTTTCTCTGTATTGCCCAGCTTGACCTTGAGTCCGTCGGCCTGCAGGCCTATGGTCACGTCAACGTCGCTCACGTCATACGAGTTGTCGATGCATCCTGTGAGCATGCAGGCTGCCGCCGCGCACAATATGCCGCGCGACAGGCTTTTCCCTCTCAGCATGCCGCGCGATGTGCAGCGGGCGTGTGTGAAGGTTGACAGATGGCACCGGGTGCCATTGGTGAATTTGTTTTCGGATAGCATTTGGTATGTTGTTATGTTGTGTGCTCTGGTTCGTGCCTCCTCCCTTGCGCCTTTCCGCTGCCGTGTGTGGTGGCGGGCGTGTGGTGGGGCACCGCTGCGGACAGTTCGATGAACTTTGCATGCAAAGATATGTTAAATCTTGCAAATGAAGCCAAAAATGTCGGTATGTTTTCTCTTATAAAGGTCTTGTTACCGAATTTTTTCTGCTTTTGCCACCATGTAAAGCATTTTGCCTTGACATGCATGGCGCGTGTGCCGGGCTGTAACCTGTCCGTGCCTGGGTCGTGGAGTGCCTGCAGGTACTTGTGCTTAAGCGCATAATCCGCATGTGCAGTGGCCTTCGAGCCATTCCGGAGGCATGCTGAAAGAGCCGGAATGGGCGGATGGATTGCCCATAGTGTGTAAGTTTGCTTCTTGTACAGAACAGGAAAGAGACGTGCCAATTGAACAATTGACACATCATTTTGTCCGGGGAAAATGCAAGGAAACAGTTTTTTTTGCTTAATTTTGAACTGCGGTTCAGCGTGTGCGCGTCCTGCCCGGCGCGGCACGTGCGGCGTGTTTACTATTAGGATTGACAATGGAAAGAAATGCCCTGGATGCCCTGGCCGACTTTTCGGCCGGCTGCTTTTTCGCCTCGCTGCTGGTCTCTGGAGCCATACTCTATATGGCGCGTGGGCGGTCGAGGCTGCATGCCGTGGCGGCGGCCATGTTTGCCTGGCTTGTGCTGATGAACGTGGTGCTCTTTGCGCTCATTTATGTCAGGAATGTGCTGGGGACGCACTTTGAGGCGGTGACCAACCTGTACCAGGCCACCTGCATCCCCATGTGCGTGTGCCTGCTGTACGGGCTCGCCCGTCCTGGATTCCTCACGCTGCGCGCTCTCTCGGCGCACATCGTGCCCGCCCTGGTGCCGCTGGCTCTTTACGCCCTCTTCCCCAACCACACTTTGTATGTCGTGTGCATGAGCCTGCTGGCCTGCTATGGTCTTGCGGGGATGCTGTGGGCAGGAGACGCGCTGCGCCGATACAACCGTGGCATACGCCAGTGGTGCTCCTACACCGAGGGAGTCGACGTCAGTTGGGTGTTCTATGTCCTGGCCTCCTTTGCCCTGCTCTATGTGGTGTGGCTGCTTGCCAGTTACCATGGTTTGAGGTGGGTCAACGCGCTTTACAACTTCTGTTGCTCGGCCATCTTTGTCTTTGTCGCCTGGTGCCTGAGGACGCACGAGGTGGTAATGTGCGCCGATGGCGTGGAAGATGACGCGCAGGCAGAGGCATCCGCCTGCGGCATGCCGCCTGCCCGCCATTTCACCGAGGAGTTCAGGAGGGCGTTTGACGAGGGGCAAGTCTTCCTCACCCCACGCCTCACGTTGACACTTCTGGCCGAGAGGCTGCACACCAACCGCACCTATCTGAGCGCCTACATCAACCAGGGTCTCCACACCACCTTCTACGACTATGTCAACCGCTACCGCGTGGAGTACGCCAAGCGGCTGCTTGTCTCGCAGGAATCAACAATGGAGGCAGTGGCCCTGAGGTCGGGGTTCAACAGCCTCTCGACCTTCACGCGCGTCTTCGTCTCGGCCGTGGGGATCTCCCCAAGCCAGTACCGCAAGGCACATGCCGGCGGCGCGCTTTCGTCAACGTAAAGTCCGCAGGTATCCCGGAATTTCGTACCTTTGCAAACATGGGCCGTGTGGGGGCGCGTTTCCCTGGCAGGATTTACACAACTGATTACCAAACAGCAAGGCATATGCGGAGACTTTCCCTAACCCTGATCCTCTCACTCCTGTGCGCGCGGGCCTTTGCCCAGACGCAGAATGTGACCGTGGTGGAGTATCACCCGGCGCCAGGACAGTTTGTCAACGTTTATCCCGAGGCAGAGACGGGCGCGACCCACGAGCAGATGTGCCAGCGCGCGACGGAAGCCCTGCAGGAGGAGGGACTGGTGCATCTGGGATCCTTTGGCGGATATGTCACGGTGCAGTTTGACCATCCTGTGCCCAACCGCAAGGGCTCCGACCTGCGCATCATGGGCAACGGCTATTACGCCAAGAACGACCCTGTGTATGGCAAGCAGACTCTTGGCGGGACTTTTGAGCCAGGCATCGTGTATGTGGGCGTTGGCAGCGACGTGTCCACATGCCGGTGGTATGAGCTGGCGGGCAGCGAGTACTATACCACTGAGACGCACGGCTTCACGGTCACTTACCACAAGCCCACGGCAGAGAGCGGCCCGCACCAGAGGCCCTTCTCCTCCTATGACGACTATCTCAAGTGGGAGGCCACCTGGACATACCGTGATGGAGTGCGGCGCGACTCGGCGGGCTCCCACATGAAGAACGTGTACCACAAGCAGTCGTACTGGCCCGCGTGGGAGGAGGGGGAGACCCTGACCTTCACAGCCGGACGCCTGCCCAACAATGCCATTGACTATTCGGGCAAGGGCACCAACTGGTTCCTCTACCGTTATGCCGCTGATTCCTATGGCTATGTGGACGCGTCGCTCAATGATGACATCTATTCCACCTTCGACATTGACTGGGCCGTAGATAGCCTGGGACGGCATGTGGACCTCCAGGAGGTGAACTTCGTGCGGGTGGTGAGCGCGATGTTCCAGTACTGCGGGTGGATAGGGGAGACCTCCACAGAGGTGAGCGGGTTTCAGGACTTGCACCTTGTGGACGGCTATGACAGCAACCCCATCGTCATTCCCACGCGTCCCATCCCATCGGGCATTGAGTCGGCCAAGGGCGCGGCAGAGGCTTCCGGCGGCTGCTACGACCTGACGGGACGCAGGCTGGTGCAGCCTGGCAAGGGCATATATATAAGGAACGGCCGGAAGTTCGTGGGCAAGTGACGGGGCATCCTGCGCTTTCCTTTCCAAGCCCCTTCGCAGATTCCTTTCTCTCCCTTTCCCCAGGGGGAGGAGCATACATCTCGTGTGTCCGTGACCGTCAGGGAGCCGGAGCGAGCCCCCTCCCAGCCTCCCCCGTGTGGAAGGGGTCAACTCTAAGTGCAGTTTCTGAGCTCTGGGAAACAGGCGGAAAGCCCAGTGGCCACATGGTACAGAATGATGTCCCGGGGACAACGTGACGAATGAGGCAACTTTTCGCCCGCCCTGCGTGAGGTTGGGAACAGGTTTGTGTGGGGGTGGTCAGTTGTGTTTTTGTCCTTCAAGGGCATCATGCCATGCCGTTCGTTCTCCCCGGACTTTCTACTGGGCTACGGCATTTCATAGTTTTCAGCCAATATCAAAAGTTTCATCAAAGTGATGGCGAAAAAAACTCAGCGCGCCGCGTTGGCAGATGC
>DCCS01000002.1:22784-25884 GCA_002316015.1 Prevotellaceae bacterium UBA1075 | reverse complement strand
GGCGGATGCAGTGCGCCGCGTTGACGGATGCGGTGCGGTGCGTTGGCAGATGCAGTGCGGTGCGTTGGCGGATACGGTGCGCCGCGTTGACGGATGCGGTGCGGTGCTGTTTCGGCTCCTCCCCCTTGGGGGAGGCTGGGAGGGGGCTTGCCTTGGCTGGGAGGTGGCTTGCCCCTCAAGGCAGGGCCAGGAGATGACCGGGGTTGATGCCCTTGATGAGGTACTTGTTGAGTGGCTGGCCGTCGCGGTCAAACTCGTACAGGAAGGCATTCGTGGTGTAGGCGCGGGCATCGGGAATGTACAGGTGACCCGAATAGGGCGATATGTAGATGCCGTAGGGCGACTGCATCTGTGCCACCACATCCACGGCAGGCTGATAGCCGGAGAGTCCTTCCTCGACGGTCATGTGGGGCAGTGAGATGGTGTGGGTACTGATGGTATATTCACCGGTGAGGTGCGAGAATCCGGAGCCTATGACATAAATCCGGTTGCCATAGGCCGTGCTGTAGGTGGCGGGGAAGTCCAGCACGCGAAACTCGTCGCTGGCCATGTTGAGCACCACACACTTGGACGGCACCCCGTAGCCGTCTCCTGCCGAGTTGACACAGAGGTACTGCCCACATTGCGTCACATCGCCGTAGAGGTTGATGCAGCCTGTGTCGATGCGCTTGAGCTCGCGCATCGTCTGAGCATCCACAACCGAGATGGTGCTCTCGTAGTCGTGCGGCTCCTGCCCAGCGTATCCCCCGGTGTTGGCAATGTAGAGCCGCCCGTCGTAGTAGGCGATGCCTTCGGGCTCGTAGCCCACCTGGCAGGTGTCCACAATCTGCTTGGTGGCGATGTCCACCTTGGCCACATAGCCATGGTAGGCATAAGAGGTGCAGTACAGGTGGCCCTTGCCATCGGTGGCCAGCCGCCTGTTGTTGGGGATATTCTCGGTTGCGGAGATGGCAGTGCCGTCGGGGCGGACGTATTGGATGATGTTTGACCAGTTTACCGATATGGCTATCAATGTGTCGTTGACCAGCAAGATGTCGTTGCCCGTGTCGCCCAGCCGCTGCCCCGGATTATGCAGGCGGAACCAGTTGTTGGTCACCACCCCCTTGTCCAGGTATGCCATCACCGAGTTGTTCATGCCCCAGAGTCCTTCGCACAGCACTATCAGCCTGTCCTCTGACTTGCTTGGGTCAGTGGGCAGGACATCATCGGCAGGCTGCAGCGTGCAGGCTGCCATCAGCAGGCACATGGCCAGTGCTGTGACTTGGGTGGCCAGATACTGTGCCGCTGTGCGGGCTGTGCTTTTGTGTGTGTCCTTTCTCATAGTGCGGGCTTCGGGGGGTCACAGTTCAAACTTCACGGTACATTTCCAGTTCCTGCCTGGCATGGGATATCGCTTAACCACCTCGTGGCGGCTGTTGGTCAGGTTGTTGCACTCGATGGTGGCCTGCAGCACATACCTCTCCTTGATGGTGAAGCGCTTGTTGAGCTTCACATCGATGGTCTGCCATCTGCCCAGCATGTCGTCGCGGTTGTTGGAGACCAGCGCGAAGCGGTCGCCCGTGATGAGCGTGGAGGCGCACAGCGAGTAGGAGTCATATCCGAGGTCGAGGATGGCCGAGGCCGAGTGCAGGGGTGAGTAGGGCACATAGTGCCTGTACTCGGGGGAGCCCGGCGAGGAGCAGTCGAGGTCGCGCTGGCAGGTGTAGTTGGCGTTTGCCGAGAGCGAGAACTTGCCCCACTGTCCCTTGTAGCCGCCCGAGAGCGACAGGCCCAGCGACTTGACCAGCCCGAAGTTGACCATCGACCAGCGGAACTGGCACTTCATGGGGATGGCCACGATCTTGTCCTCGATGCGGTTGTAGTAGCCGTCCACGGCCAGGTGCAGGTGGCTGTCGCGGTAGTCGAGGCCCGCATCCCACTGCACCGTATATTCGGGTCGCAGGCTGGTGCTGCCCACCAGTGTGTAGTACAGGTCGTTGAGCGTGGGCGCGCGGAATATCCTCTTGTGGAAGGCGCGGGCCGTCCACCTGCCCTTGTGATAGGAGAGCAGGTACATGGGAGCCAGCTTGCTCAGTGGATCCGCGCTGCCTGCGGTGTGGTCCTGGATGTGGGTGTAGAGCAAGGCCACGTTGGCCTCAAGCCCCCGGTAAGAGGCTATGGCCGAGAGCAGAGACTTGGAGTCGAGCCGATAGACGTAGCTGAAGCGGTACACGTCGCAGTCGAGGTCAGACCAGCGGAGGTCGGTGCTGGCCGTCAGTGACAGGTGTCGTGTGTTGTAGGAGCCTGCCACCGAAGCATATACGTCCTGCTGGGTGTAGTGGTTGTTGCAGTACATGGTGGCGGCATTGGTGCTTGGGTCCTGCAGGTAATGCAGGTAATCGTGGGCATACTTGAGGTTGCCCTTCACGGCAAAGTCTCCCAGCGTCCTCTCGTAGGAAGCCTGGGCGAAGAAGTTCTCGTCCCACTGGCGGTCGGTGGAAGCCCATTGGTCGCTCAGGCGGCGGATGACCGGGCCAGGGAGTCCGCGCTCGGAGTTGTAGTAGTAGGCATGCAGGCGAAGTCCCTCATAGAAGCCGGCGGCCTCCAGGCGGTAGAAGGAGATGTCGGAGTTGCGCCTTCGCCCCACCGTGTCCTCCGACTCCGAGTGGAAGCGGAACTTGTAGTCCCCGTCGGTGTGCTGGTATTCCGCATCGACAAAGAGCCAGTCCCGGTAGGAGAAGTAAGCCTTGGCCTTGTTGAGCCCGAATGATCCGTTGCCATACTCGGCCTGCAGCGAGGTCTTCTCCGGCCGCTTGGTGCGCATATAGACAGTGGCTGCCGAGGCATATTCCGAGGCCGACTGCAGGCGCTCGTTCCTGTTGGCATTGTAGAGTGAGACCGACTCCATGTTGGACAGGGAGTAGCGGCCCAGGTCCACCTGCCCGTTCTGGGCATTGGTGATGCGTATGCCGTCGAGATACACGCCCACATGCTGTGAGCCCAGCGAGCGCACGTTCACCGTTTTCAGCCCGCCCAGTCCGCCATAGTCCTTTATCTGCACCCCCGAGAAGTACTTGAGCGCATCGGCCACGGAACTGGTCGAGAGGTTTTGCAGGTCGGT
>DCCS01000002.1:6954-22589 GCA_002316015.1 Prevotellaceae bacterium UBA1075 | reverse complement strand
TCCCTTGCCGTCGGGTGGGTGACGGCAGGTGGGTGTCCAGCCCTGTCCTTCGCCATCGGGTGCGTGACGGCAGGTGGGTGTCCAGTCCTGTCCTTTGCCATCGGGTGGATGGCTGCGAGGATTGTGAGTGTGGCTATGAGTGTGGCTCTCATGTCTGTACAGTCGTTTGCTCCCCTCACCTGCAACGGGCCAGCGTGCGGATTGTGCCGCAGAGGCACTTGGCTGTGTATGGCTCTCTGGCGAGATGCGGGCACGGGAGGGCTTTCCGCTGCAAAGGTACGGATTTTTGCGCTTGCTTCCTTAATCCGTAATGTGTGGCGTGGCCTTACACGAACAGGATTCCATGCAAAGTTACAAAGGACTTTGCCATGCGCCCCGCCTCTGCCCGCTTTTTGGGGTCGTCCGCCCGTGTGGCCCAGGATTGCCGCCATGGCCTGGCTTCCGGGACTTGGGGTCGTCGTGGTGGTATGGGCATACACTCCCGCAGGCACATGCCTTGGTGCTGTGTGGGCGGGGAGCGGGTCGGCAGGGCGGATTGGGGCAAAAAGGAGGAGGGCGTGCCGCTGTGGTCCAGGGCACGTCCTCCTCGCGCGGTTGAATGAGAATGAGTGTTACTTCTGCAGGTCAGTCCCTCCACCCAGAGCCTGGTACAGGTTGATGGTGTTGGAGATGATGCTGTAGTCGTTGGCCACTTGCGTGAGCTGCGCGCTCAGCAGGTTGCTCTGCGCGGTCAGAATCTGCAGATAGTTGATGCTTGTCAAGTCCCACAGTTTCTGTGTCGCGTCCACGGCGTCCTGCATGCTCTGCACCTGTTTGGCCAGGTGGGTCTTCTTTGCCTGTGCGGTGTGAATGGCCGACATGGCGTTGTTCACCTCTGATCCCGCATCGAGCAGCGTCTGCTGGAATCCCAGAGTGGCAATCTCGAGCTCGGCCTTGCTGTTCCTGTAGGCCGCGCGGAGTTTCCCGTTCTGGAAGATAGGCTGGGTGAGGCTGGCCACTGCCGACATGATGATGCCTCCCGGGTTCACCACCATGGTTCCCAGGCTGTTGGCATACTGTCCGCTCGCCGAGATGTTCAGGTTGGGGTAGAAGGCCGCCTTGGCGATGTTCTTGTTGTAGAACGCGCTCGCGAGGGCAAGTTCGGCCTGCTTCACGTCGGGACGGCGGCTCAGCAATCCCACCGGTAATCCCGTGGTGCACACGCCGGGAGTGCGGAAGGAGGCCAGTGTGCCCCGCTCGATGTGCGACGGCCTTTCACCGCACAGCGTGCTCAGCGCGTTCTCCACCTGCTTGATGTTGTTCTCCAAGTCCAGCACATTGGCGCTGATGGACCAGTAGTTGGCCTCGGTGCTTGCCACTGAGGCCTGGTTGGCCTGCCCGGCCTCGAACAGCATCTTGGTCATTTCCACGTTCTTCTTCCACGTCTCCGAGGTTTCCTTGGCGATGCGCAACTGCTCGTCCAGCATGGCCAGGGAGTAGTAGAGGTTGGCCACATTGGCGATGAGGGAGGCCTTCACGCTCTGGCGCACCCACTTCTGGTTCTCCAGTGCCACCTCGGCCTTCTTCTTGGCATTGCGCAGCGAGGCGAAGCAGTCTATCTGCCAGCTCATCGTGAGGGGGAACGAGTAGGTCTTGCTGGCGCCATTGCCCATGACATCCTTGTACTCTGAGCGGTTGTAGGGGTCCACTATGCCACTGATGGTACCGCTGGGAGCAAACGCGAAACTGGGCGCGAAGGCGAGACGCGAAGCCTTGAGGTTGTTCTGCATCTCCTGTATGCGCAGGTCGGTCTGCTTCATGTTGGTGTTCTGGGCAAGCGTCTTCTCGATGAGTGCCTGTAGTGTGGGGTCGGTGAAGACCTGGCGCCACTCGATGTCGCCCAACCCGGTGGAGTCACCGCTCTGGGCATCGCCATAGATGCCGTCGGCACTGATGGAGGCCGGCCGCTCGTAGCTCTTGTAAACCCCGCAACTGCCAAGGAGTGCAGTTGCCAGGGTGATAGCCAATATCTTGTATGCTTTCATTGCTTGATGTGTGAGTTGTTTAATCTTTCTGGGCTTCGGCTTTCTGCCTCTCGCTGCGCTCCTTCTCCATGACGAACTGCTGGTCAGCCTCCTCCACCATTACGGGACGCACCTTCTCCTGAACCCACTCGAAGAAGATGAAGAAGACAGGTACCGTGAACAGGATGGCCAGTGTGCCGACGAGCAGTCCGCCGATTACACCGATGCCGATGGTGCGGTTCCCGTTGGCTCCCGCTCCTGTGGCGAACATCAGGGGAATCATTCCGAACACCATGGTGAGCACGGTCATCAGGATGGGGCGCAGTCGTGCCTCGGCAGCCGCATAGGCGGCCTCCACGATGCCCATGCCCTTCCGCCTGCGCTCCAGGGCAAACTCGGTAATCAGGATGGCGGTCTTGGCCAGCAGGCCAATCAGCATGATGATGGCCGTCTGCAGGTATATGTTGTTGTCAATCTTTCCCATGAACAGGAATGGAAGCGCGCTGTACCCCTGGTTCCACAGCCATGCGAAGGCAAACGAGCCCATGATGCCGGCGGGCACCGACAGGATGACCGAGAACGGGATAAGGAAACTCTCATACAGCATGGACAGGATGAGGAAGATGAGCACCACGCACACCCCATAGATAAGGTAGGTGTCCATGCTGTCCTTGGTCTGGTTCTCCTCTCGGCTCATGCCTCCGTACTCGAATGAGTAGCCACGGGGGAACACCTTGGCAAATTCCTCCTCCACGATGTTCATCACATCGGTGCTGCTGTAGCCGGCCGCAGGAACAAGGTTGCAGGTGATGGAGCTGAACAGGTTGAACCGGGTGTCCACCTCGGGGCCGAGTATCTTGGTCAGCTTCACGAACTGGCTCAGGGGAGCCATCTCCGTGCCGTTGCGCACAAACATGTTGTTGAGGTCCTCGGTGGTCAGGCGGGTAGCCTCGTGGGCCTGCAGCATCACGCGGTACACCTTGCCGTACTGGTTCATGTTGCTCACATACGAGCCTCCGCAGTAGCTGCCCAGCGCGGCCAGCACGTCAGAGGGGCTGATGCCGGCGCGCTTGCACTGGGCCGCGTCCACCTCCACCTTGTACTGGGGGAAGTTGCGGGCGTAGGAGGTCATGGCGCGCGATACCTCGGGGTGCTGGTTCATGGCTGTCAGGAACTTGTTGGTGTATTCCAGGAACTGCGCCTTGTCGCCGCCCTTGGTGTCCTGCAGGTTCAACTCGATGGAGCCCATGCCATAGCCGGGAATCATGCCGGGCTCGAAGACCAGGCACTGCGCGTCGGGAATCTCCTCCATCAGCCGTTTGTTGAGCAGTCCGCTCACAACGGAGCTGGTGCTCTTGAAGTTGTCAATCAATGACCAGAAGCCATATCGGCGCTCGCCCCAGGGCTTCAGCTTGAGGATGAACATGCCATAGGCGGTACCCTGCCCGGCCATGAAGCTGTAGCCGGCCACGCGCTGGTAGTCCCTGATTTCCTTGGTGTCCTTGATGATGTTCTCCACGCGGTCCATGATCTCGTTTGTCGTGGCCAGGTTGTTGCCGGGGACTCCGTTGACCACCATCATGCAGGTGCCCTGGTCCTCCTGTGGCACGAGCCCCGAGCTCAGATGGCTGGCAAAGAACACAATGCCCACGAAGCAGAGAGCCACCGAGACAAAGGAGAGGAAGCGCACCTTGCGGTTCACGCAACGCCTCAACGCGGACGTGTACTTGCCCATCATGACTGTATAGCTGGCCTCATAAGCCTGGCGTGTGCGGTAGTTTATGGCGCCGAAGAATCCCCTGCGACGCTCCTCGCTCGCGGGACGCATGAGCATGGCGCACAGGGCGGGGCAGAGCACCAGGGCGCTCACGCATGAGATGCCCACGGATGTGGCCAGGGTGACACCGAACTGTGTGTAGAAGATGCCCGAGGTACCGCCCGTGAAGGACACGGGGATGAACACGGCCATGAACACGAAGGTGCACGATATCACCGCCATGGTCACGTCGCTCATGGCGTCCTTGGTGGCCAGGTAGGGGCTGGTGTAGCCGGCGTCGAACTTTGCCTGCACGGCCTCCACCACCACGATGGCGTCATCCACCACCGTACCGATGGCCAGCACGAGGGCAAACAGGGTGAGCAGGTTGAGCGAGAACCCTGCGGCCGACATGCAGGCGAAGGTTCCTACCAGGGACACTATGATGGATATGGAGGGGATAAGTGTGGCCCGGAAGTCCTGCAGGAAGAAGTACACCACCAGTATCACCAGGATGATGGCAACCACCAGGGTCTCCTCCACATTGCTGATGGAGGCCAGCAGGAAGTCGTTGGAACTCTGCATCTCGATGAACTTCAATCCGGAGGGCAGGTCTTCGCTCAGTTCCTTCAGCTTGGCGCTGATGGCGTCGTTGGTCTCCTTGGCGTTGGCTCCCGCCACCTGGAATGACATGAAGCAGGTGGCAGGGTGGCCGTTGGCCTCGCCGTGGTAAGCGTAGGACTGGGCGCCCAGCTCCACGTCGGCCACGTCCTTCAGGCGCAGCACATTCCCGTCGGGCAGAGCCTGCAGCACGATGTTCTCGTACTGTTCCAGAGTCTCCAGGCGTCCTGTGTATTTGAGCGTGTACTGGTACACATTGCTGATGCCCTTACCATGGTTGCCGTTGACGGGCTTCTCGCCCAGCTGTCCGGCGGGAGCCTCCAGGTTCTGCTCGGCCAGTGCGTAGGTAATGTCACTGGGGACAAGGTTGTACTGGGCCATCACGTCAGGCTTGAGCCAGATACGGAGCGAGTATGTTCCGCCCAGCTCCATCACATCGCCCACGCCCTTGATGCGCTTGAGTTGCGGGATGACGTTGATGTCGAGGTAGTTGGCGATGAAGTCCTCGCTGTACTTGTCCTCGGTGTCTATCAGGGCGTCAATCTGCAGGAAGGAGGTCTGACGCTTGGTCGTCGTCACACCTATCTTGGTGACCTCTGAGGGCAGGAGTCCCTGCACGCGGCTCACACGGTTCTGCACGTTCACGGCAGCCATATCAGGGTCGGTACCCATCTTAAAGGTGATCTGGATAGTAGCGGCACCGGTATTGGTAGCGGTAGATGTCATGTAGTCCATGTTTTCTACACCATTGATTTGCTCTTCAAGCGGAGCAATCACGGAGTTCAACACGGTCTGCGCATTAGCACCGGTATAAGTGGTGCTCACCTGCACAGTAGGTGGTGCGATGTCAGGGTATTGGACGATTGGGAGCGAAGTCAGACCCAATACACCCAATATGACAATCACAATAGATATCACGGTAGAGAGTACCGGACGGTTTATAAATCTATCAAGTGTCATCATTTAAAAGTATTAAGTATTAAGTATTAAGTATTACATTCTTGCAGAAAGGCTTCTCAAGAAGTTCTCATAGGCAGTGGGGGCGAAGCGTCTCGCTTCGGCGCGGTGGCGAGGGGCTCAATGCCCCATGCCAGCGCAAAAGGCAATGAATGCTTTTGCCCCGCTTCGGCATCGAGCCTCGCGTGACAAGCCGAAGCGAGACGCTTCGCCCCCACTGCCTATGAACTCACCTCTTAGCACCCTCTTACTCCCAACACATTAGCACACAATCACATTAAATAAGAAACTCATGGAAACAACAAGACAACAGAAAATATCTCGCCTCATTCAGAAAGAACTGAGCGACATCTTCCAGCGACAGACGCAGGGCACTCATGGTGTGCTCGTGAGCGTGAGCGCCGTACGCATTAGTCCCGATCTGAGCATCGCTCGCGGCTACTTGAGCATATTCCCCTCAGAAAAGGCTCAAGAGATCCTGCAAAATATCAATGCCAATGCTCGACAAGTGCGCTACGAACTGGGCACGCGCGTGCGCCACCAGCTGAGAATCATCCCCGAACTGAAGTTCTTCCTCGACGACTCACTCGACTATCTCGACCATATCGACTCGCTGCTCAAGCGCACCGAGGGCGAAGGTGACAACGACGACAAACCTGCTGCAGAATGAACTTCCTAAAGGAAAGGCTGAGGTTGCCCCTATTCATGGCACGACGATATCTCTTCTCACGCAAACGCGTGGGGGCTATCAACGTGATATCGGGCATCTCGGTGGCTGGAGTGACTTTCGGCACAGCGGCTCTGCTGGTCACGCTGAGCGTGTTCAATGGCTTTCGCGACTTGATAGGGAGCCTCTACACGGCCTTCGACCCACAGATAGAAGTGGTACCGGCACAGACGAAGCTCACACCCATGGACGACCCCGCACTGCAGAGCATCAAAAGCATGAAGGAGGTGGAGGCTGCAAGCTTCTGCCTGGAAGACAATGCACTGATTCTCTTCCAAGGAAGGCCCACGGTGATCGTGCTCAAGGGCGTGGACGATCAGTACGACCACGTGACGGGCATTCGCTCGATTCTCTACGGAAAAGGGCGCTACGAACTTCATCGCGCTACGCTCAACTATGGCATTCCGGGCATCGGACTGGCTGCCACAATGGGCGGAATAGACTACGGTACGCTACAGATCTGTGCTCCACGAAGGGGCGAAAAGGTGAACCTTACTAACCCCGCAGAGAGCTTCAATGCGGAGGATCTGACCTCGCCAGGGATTTGCTTCAACGTGAACCAACGGAAGTACGACGAGAACTATATGATCACCTCCCTACAGTTTGCACAGACGCTCTTCGAACAGCCGGGATGCGTCACAGGACTGGAACTTCGTCTCCGCCCGGGGACCGACCTCGATGCGGTGAAGAAGCGGATGCAGCAGGTAGCAGGCACGAAATTCCGCGTGATGGACCAGCTGGAACAGCAGCAGGAGGTGTTCAACGTGATGAACATCGAGAAGATGATGGCTTACTTCTTCCTGACATTCATACTCTTGGTGGCTTGCTTCAACATCATAGGGTCGGTATCGATGCTGATCATCGACAAGCGACAGGACGTGATGACGCTGCGCCACCTCGGAGCAACGGAGCAGATGGTATTCCGCATCTTCCTCTGCGAGGGCCGACTCATTACGTTGCTCGGTGCCGTGCTGGGCATCGCCCTTGGAGCTGTGCTCTGCTGGCTCCAGATGGAGTTTGGACTGGTGAAGCTCGGCGGTTCGGCAGATAGCTTCATCATCAATGCTTACCCCGTGAGCATTCATGCCACCGACGTGCTGCTCGTACTCGTCACGGTGATCGTGGTGGGATGGAGCTCCGTATGGTACCCGGTGAAGTATTTGAGCAGGAAGTTCCTGTAGCGCTGCGCGCACAGCGCCCAGCGCAGTTTAAAAGTTTAAAGGTTATAAGGTTATAAAGTCACTCTCCGACAGGCTGGGAGGCTTTATGACCTTATTATATTATAGAAGCTTTTCAGCCGATACTGTGGGCGACGCGTCCTCGCGTCGGCGCATCGAGCGGGCAAGAGGCTTTTCAGCCGATACTTAGAGCGACGCGTCCCGCGGCATGAGCATGAATGCACCTGTAGGGGGGCTGAATTCTGCAAGTATGTATTACTTTATACTTCTCTCATATTGATGCCGACGCGAGACGCGTCGCCCACAGAACTGGATGAAAGAGGCTGCCCCCCACAGAACTAACTAAAATCCCCCCAAAAACCACAAAAATCGTGCGCAAACGCAGAAAAAGTGAACAGTTTGTTCACTCTTTTTGGAGCAGAGGGGTGCGACGTCGTATCTTTGCATTGCAATCGGGAGGAAAGCCGCAAGCAAGGCTCGAGAAGCCCATTCACGACGGTGAAACTCCACGAACGCATACCAACCATTCATACATTATATTACTAACCCATTTTAAAACATTTTACTACCATGATTAATTACAAAGTTCGCTCAGCAAAGTTCCCCCGTATGGAAAGCCCCGTCTACTACCCCGTAGCCGTCGTAACCTCTCCCCTCACGCTCCAAGATGTGGCTGAAGAAATCGAAAAGTACTGCATGCTCACCGTGCCCGATATCATCTCCGTGGTGACCGCACTCGAAAGTTCCATCGTAAGCCATCTCTCACAAGGCCACTCCGTACGCCTGGGCTACCTCGGATCGTTCCGACCCACCATCGCCGCCAAGCAAACGCGCTCAAGCCGAGAAGAAGTAAAGGCAAGCGACATCAAGCGCGTACGCTGCCGCTTCACCCCAAGCGCGGCATTTAGAAAGACCCTCAGTAAGGACCGCCTCCACTTCAAGCGTGTGGCATCGACCCCGGCAGAGGAGGGCCAAGAGTAATGCGACGGATCAATGAAATCATCGTACACTGCACAGCAACACCCGAAGGCAAGGATTTCACCGTAGAGGATATCCGCCGCTGGCACAAGGAACAGGGCTTTGCGGACGTGGGCTACCACGTGATAGTCTACCGCGACGGCACCATCCACCCCGGACGCCCAATAGACCAAGTGGGAGCACACTGCCGAGGCCACAACGCACAAAGCATCGGTATATGCTACGTGGGCGGACTCGACTCCACAGGCGTTAAGCCCAAGGACACACGCACCCCCGCCCAACGCACAGCACTACGACAGGTGGTGGGCCTATTCGAAGCCCTCTACCCAAAAGCTCACACCTTCGGACATAACAACTTCGCTGCAAAGGCCTGCCCTTGCTTCAATGTGAAGACGGAACTTTAAATTACAGGGCTGAATCCCATGTGTGGGATTCAGCCCTGTAATTTTTAAGTATTAAGTATTAAAGTATTAAGTATTACAGCCTGGCGCGTTTCACTTAGTTCTGGGGGCGACGCGTCCCGCGTCGGCGCATCGAGCGGTCAAGAGATTTTCAGCCTATACTGGGGGCGACGCGTCCCCGCGTCGGCGAGAGAGGGAATGCCCCACAATAGTAAATAGAGGCTTTCTTGCTCATGCCGACGCGAGGACGCGTCGCCCCCAGTAGACTCTGAGAAACCCCCTTGCCCCACAATGTAATACTTAATACTTTATACTTAATACTTAATCCAAATTTCCCCCTTTTCTCCCTAAAAAACACGCGAAAAAGAGAAAAGCACGGGAAAAGCCCTAAGTTTCAAAAAAAATCGTGTATATTTGCACGCTAAACAATGTGAACATGGGTGAACTATACCCTGAAGTTAACCACATTAGCACTCCGCAGGAGACGAAAAATAATATCAAAACAAAACAATAAATACACAATCAAACAATGCAAAACAAAGGATTTGTTAAAGTAATCGCTGTGTTGCTCTCCTTGATTTGCTTGATGTATCTCAGCTTCTCGATCCCTACGCATAAGTACGAATCAGAAGCAGAGCGACTCACAGCACAGGGCAAGGACGGCGCAGCCTACCTTGACTCCATGCGCAACCAGACCGTATGGCTGGGCAAGACCCTCAAAGACTGCGAAACACTGCAGATCGGTCTCGGCCTCGACCTTAAGGGCGGTATGAACGTGGTGCTCGAGGTGAGCGTACCCGACGTGGTGAAAAACCTCGCTGGCGAAAGCGCTAACGACCCTCAGTTCAAGGATGCCTATGCCAAAGCTAAAGCCCAGGCTAAGAAGGGCGACGTAGACTTCGTAGACGCCTTCGTAGAAAGCTATCAGCAGGTGGCTGGCAAAAACAAGCTCGGCGGCATCTTCGCTGCTAAACTCGGCGAGAAAAACATCTCGTACAACTCGACCGACGCCGACGTAAAGAAGGTACTCAACGAAGAGGTAAACACCGCCGTGGAAAACTCCAACAAGGTGGTGCGCTCACGTATCGACCGCTTCGGTGTGGCACAGCCCAACATCCAAATCCTTCGTGGCAAAGGCCAGATCGGACAGATCATGGTGGAAATGCCGGGTATCAAAGAGCCCGAACGTGTGCGTAAACTCCTCCAGGGTAGCGCCAACCTCGAATTCTGGGAGACCTACAGCCTGCAGGAAGTACAGTCAAGCCTCCAAGCACTCGACACCCGTCTGAGCAAGGGAGGAAGCACCGACACCACCACTACCGACTCTGCCAAAGCCGCTACAGCAAAGGCAGAAGCCGCTAAGAAGCAGGGCACTAAAGAGCAGCACCCCCTCTTCTCTAAGCTCGCTCAGATACAAGGCATGAGCCCCACAAACTGCGTAGTAGGCTATGCCACCGCTCGCGACACAGCAGCCATCAACGCTATGCTGCAGAGCGCAGAGGCTAAAGCCGTACTGCCCGCCGACCTCCATCTGGCATGGGGCGTGAAAGCTCCCGCTGGCATGCAGGCCAACGTGTTCGAACTCTATGCCCTCCGCTCCGTAAACGGACAGCCCTCTATGCAGGGCGACGTGATAGCCGACGCTAAAGACGACTTCGACCAAAACCATCAGCCCATCGTGAGCATGACGATGACTACCAACGGCGCACGCGACTGGGCTTCGCTCACTAAGAAAAACCTGAAGCGATGCGTGGCAATCGTGCTCGATGGCTACGTATACAGCGCACCCGTGGTGCAGAACGAGATCTCTGGTGGTAACTCACAGATCTCTGGCCACTTCACCGTAGAAGACACGCGCGACCTCGCCAACGTGCTCAAGAGCGGTAAGATGCCCGCACCCACCAAGATCGTACAGGAAGAGACCGTAGGTCCGAGCCTCGGTGCCGCATCAATCCAGGCCGGCTTCACCGCCTGCGTAGTAGCCTTCGTGCTGCTGATGATCTTCATGTGCTGCTTCTATGGCTTCATACCCGGTATGGTGGCCAATCTGGCATTGATCCTCAACTTCTTCTTCACCTTCGGTATCCTCACCTCATTCCAGGCAGCTCTGACCATGAGCGGTATCGCCGGTATGGTGCTCTCGCTCGGTATGGCAGTGGATGCCAACGTGCTGATCTACGAACGTACAAAGGAAGAACTCAAGGCTGGCAAGATGCTCAAGACCGCCCTGGCTGAAGGCTACGGCAACGCATTCTCCGCCATCTTCGACTCCAACCTCACCTCTATCATCACTGCCGTAATCCTCTACAACTTCGGTACAGGCCCCATCCGCGGTTTCGCCATGACACTGGGTATCGGTATCGTATGTTCATTCTTCACCGCAGTATGGGTGAGCCGCATCGTGTTCGAACACTTCCTCAACAAGGATAAGTGGCTCGGACTGACCTTCACCACACCGATGTCGAAAAACTTCCTCGTAGGCAAGCACATCGACTTCATGAAGAAGGGCAAGAAGTCTATCATCGTGTTCATCGTAGCAGCAGTGGTAGCCCTCGGCTTCCTCTTCACTCGCGGACTGAGCAGCGGTATCGACTTCACCGGTGGTCGCAACTACGTGATCGAATTCGAACAGAAGGGCGTAACCCCCGAACAGGTACAACAAGCCGTTTCGGCCAAGGTAAATGCCAAGGATCCCAACGCCGTAGTAACCGCTATCGCCATCTCAACGGCAAGCAACGACGCCGTACGCCTCTCGACCAACTACCGCATTGACGACGACAGCGAAAATATCGATCAAGAAGTAGAACACTTCATCTACGACGCCCTGCACGACGCTAAGCTCATCAAGGCTGACGAGGCAACCTTCAAGGACCGCGACAACCACACCGGTGGCTCCATCATCTCGGCACAGAAGGTAGGACCTACCGTAGCAGCCGACATGACCCGCGGTGCAGTAATCGCCGTGTTGCTCTCGCTCGTAGCCATCTTCATCTACATCCTCGTGCGTTTCCGCAACATCGCATTCTCCGTAGGTAGCGTAGTAGCGCTCTTCTTCGACACACTGCTCGTAATGGGCGTATTCTCCATCTGCTGGGGCTGGATCGGCTTCTCGCTCGAAGTAGACCAGACCTTCATCGGAGCTATCCTGACCGTAATCGGTTACTCTATCAACGATAAGGTGGTAGTATTCGACCGTATGCGTGAAAACCTCCAGCTCCACCCGAAGCAGAACGTATGGGAACTCTTCAACGAGTCGCTCAACAGCACACTGACCCGTACCGTAATCACCTCTACCACCACCCTCCTGGTGCTCCTCTGCATCTTCATCCTCGGTGGTGATAGCATCCGATCATTCGCCTTCGCAATGATCCTGGGTGTGATCTTCGGTACCTGCTCATCTATCTTCCTTGCCGCTCCTATCGCTTACCGCACCTTGAGCCGCAAGAAAAAGGGTGAAGCAGAACCCGTAAAAGAATAAGTATTTCGCCATACTTATATATAGTTTTCATTAGAAACTGGAATACATTTTCTCCTCGCAGACTATAGGTCTGCGGGGAGTTTTTTTTGTTTTAAGTATTAAGTATAAAGTATTAAGTATTACATTCTTGCAAAATTCAAGTAATAAGTAATAAGTAATACATTCTTGCAGATAGCTTTCAGCCAGTCATTTCAGAGCCTACTGTGGGCGACGCGTCCCGCGTCGGCTCAATAAGAGAAGCCCCCCAATTAGTTCTGTGGGCGACGCGTCCTGCGTCGGCTCCACCACTAATCAGACAGTGATCCCATAGGCAGTGGGGGCGAAGTGTCTCGCTTCGGCGCGGTGGCGAGGGGCTCAATGCCCCATGCCACCGCAAGAGACAATGAATGCTTTTGCCCCACTTCGGCATCGAGCCTCGCGTGACAAACCAACGCGAGACGCGTCGCCCACAGAACTAATTGAGAAGCCTTTCAGCAAGAATGTAATACTTAATACTTTATACTTAATACTTGAATATTGCAAGAATGTATTACTTATTACTCAAAAACTTATTACTGGTATTCCCAAGAAATACCGGTACAAATCACTTGAATATCAAGAAAACCGGAAGAGTTGACATATTTTTTCGTACCTTTGCAGGCGATAAAACAGATACGAAAAACTCTAAGATATATGGATGCAACGTTAGAAACGCTCTCCCTTTCATTTCCTGCAGACGATCTTAAGCTCGTAAAAGACTTAGCGAAGAAATTCGGTTGGAAACTTTCTCGCATAAAAAAGACGGGAATTGAAGAAGCCATAGACGACATCAAGCAAGGCAGAGTATATGGCCCCTACACCAACGCGGAAGAAATGCTTAAGGACATGGGGGTAAAGCATGTATAAAATCAAAGCACCTCAAAGTTTAAGAAGGATTTAAAACGTTGTGAAAAGCGAGGCCTGCCACTGCGAGAACTGACTAAAGTTATTGACTTGCTAATTGACAACGAGGGTCAACTTCCATTTCAATATCATCAACATAGGCTTACAGGAAACTATGCTGGCAAATGGGAATGCCATATAAAGCCTGACTGGCTACTTGTGTGGGAGCAACACGATGACGAGTTGATTCTTCTCTTAACAAACACAGGATCCCATTCCGATATATTCGGTTAATGCCTTTGAATCTAAAGATATACGAACCATTCAGGCCAACCTAACGGCATTCTCCACGACATCATTTCTCCTCCCACAAGAACTAAACCCCGCCACCCGCGTGAAGCCCCCCCAAAAAAATCAGCAAACCCATTTATATGAAACTCATACATCCCCTCCTCATCGCAGCCCTCTCCCTCAGCACCCTCAACTCCTGCATACAGGACGAACCGCTCAACGCGGAGTGTGACATCACGGGAGTAGACGAGACGTGGCTACAAGAGCACAGGAGCATCCTGTCGACCGATCCCAATATCGAAAATCAACGCGTCACCTTTACACTTGCCAACAGAAACATCGACCGCAGCGCGTTCGACCCGAAATTTACACTTACCCCCGGCGCTCACATCACAGCCAACGTAGATGGACAGGAAGTGGACGGCAATGGCATCATGCGCGACTTCAATACCCCACAGACCTACACCACACACTCGCAAGATGGCGCATGGAAGAAGGATTATGAAGTAATGTTCAGCTATCCACCCATCATCACCGAAGAGTGGAACTTAGGATTTGAAAACTTCGAGCTCGACCCCTCTCACCGATTCTACGAATGGTTTGAGATGGATGCCGCTACGGGCGAAAGAAACAATATATGGTCGTCGGGCAACCCTGGCTACGACCTCACTCGCGACAATATCGGAATACAAGAATATCCCACCGTGGCCATTGATGAGGGTTTCCAAGGAAAAGGACTGAAACTCACCACACGTGCTACTGGATGGAACCTGATGAAGATGCCTATCGCTGCGGGTAACCTCTTTATCGGTACGTTCAATGCCAACAAGGCTGCCATGGGACAGACTCAAGCCCTGCAAGCCACACAGTTTGGTCTGCCACTCGTGACAAAGAAGCCCCTCCGCATGGAAGGCTACTATAAATACAAGGCTGGCGAAAAATTTACCAATGCCAACTTTAAGGTGCAACCCACACTCCACGATACAGCCGACATCTATGCCGTGGTCTACGAGATAGCAAGCAAATCGGAGATGGAAGCCGACCCCACGAAGAAGTTCGTAGCACTTAATGGTAAGGACGTGCTCACCTCCAATCGTATCGTGTTGATAGCTCGCATTGATAAGCCCATAGAGTTCCAAGGCTCAATAGAAGACCTCGAAGCCTCGGAGTGGATTCACTTCTCGGAAGAGTTCAAACCCATGAACGGCAAAGAGTTCTCGCTCGAGCGTATGGCAGACAACGGTTATGCCATTGCCGTTGTGATGACCTCAAGCCGTGAGGGCGCCTACTTCAAGGGAGCCGTAGGTTCTACGCTCTATGTAGACGAGATCAAGATTATCAACGAACAATAACCCCTACCCCTCCCCAAGCACGATATTCCACTTTATGAAAAAGATATTTTCCCTTCTCGCTCTTGCACTCGCTTGCTGTACCATGCAGGCTCAAAAAGTCAAGGAGGCCAAAGAGACCGACACCAACCTCATCAAAGCCGCTCTGCGCGGGTGGCACGTACGCCTCGGTGCAGGCGTGAGCGTGGGTGGCACATCGCCCATTCCCCTGCCCGCCGAGATTCGCAAGATCAATAGCTACAACCCCACACTCTGCATCCAGCTCGAAGGAGCCGTGCAACGCAAGTTCACCCAACATTGGGGCACCATGATCGGCATACGCTTCGAAAACAAAGGCATGAAGACCGACGCTACGGTAAAGAATTACCACATGGAGGCGGTCAACGACGATGGTACAGGCAAGATCAACGGTGCCTGGACGGGTAAGGTCAAGACGGAGGTGAACAATAAATACCTCACTTTCCCCGTGCTCGCCACCTACGCTTTCAACGATCGATGGCAAGTGCAAGCCGGACCTTACTTCTCCTACCTTATCAACGGCGACTTCAGCGGAGAAGCCTACGATGGCTACATCCGCAACATCGACCCCACAGGACAGAAGGCAGAAGTAAGCAGCGCACACTACGACTTTTCAGACAATCTGCGACGCTTCGCTTGGGGGCTGCAGGTAGGCGGAGAGTTTAAGGCCTACAAGCACCTCTCCGTATCCGCCAACCTCAGCTGGGGGCTCAACAGCATCTTCCCCTCCGACTTCGAAAGCGTCACCTTCAGCCTCTTCCCCATCTACGGCACACTGGGCTTCAACTATTTGTTCTAAGACACAGTGTACTACTTTTGCCCTTTCAGGGCGAAACATTGCTGCTTACGGGGACCCCAGGGCGTTGCCCTGGGCTATGTACACACATTGGGCTTTCAGCCCGCTTTTACAGAATAAAATAAAAGTTGTACACTGACTGCAAAGAAACCGAGCAACTGAGCAATGACTGCAAAGAAACAAAGAAACTGAGCAATAACTGCAAAGAAACTGAGCAACTG
>DCCS01000002.1:0-6882 GCA_002316015.1 Prevotellaceae bacterium UBA1075 | reverse complement strand
AAAGAAACTGAGGAATTGACTGCTTTGAAGCCACAAGAATATCAACATAATCCAAACGGATAATATAGGATTCCCAACCTAAGACGGGCTGAAAGCCCAATGCCCTACATAGCCCAGGGCAACGCCCTGGGTTCACAGATTACACTGACGAGTCGCCCTGAAAGGGCAAAAGTAAAAGATAACGAATGCCACAATCCCTCAGCAAAATATACATCCACCTCATATTCCATATAAAAACAACGAGTCCTAATATCTTAGAAAAAGATTGGGAGCGCGTCCACTCCTATATGGGGCAACTCGTCAATCTGACTGGATGCAAAAATATTTGGGTCGGAGGAGTAGAGGATCACGCTCACATTCTGTTCCTCCTATCACGAGAAGTTACAATCTCACATGTGGCAGAAGAGGTAAAACGCAATAGCAGCAGATGGATAAAAGGCCTGTCGGACACCTATAAGCTCTTTACATGGCAAGGCGGATACGCAGCGTTCTCAGTGAGCCAGTCTGTGGCAGACAAAACATTGCAATACATCAAGCAACAACGCGAACACCATAAAAGATACTCTTTCAAAGAAGAATACCAGCGTTTCCTTGAGTCGTATGGCATTGAATACGATAAAGAATACGTTTTTAAGGATTAAAGTAGTATTTTACTTTTGCCCTTTCAGGGCGAAACGTTGCTGCTTACGGGAACCCCAGGGCGTTGCCCTGGGCTATGTACACACATTGGGCTTTCAGCCCGCGATAACGTATATAGCGAATCCCATTCCGGACAGATAAATACACAAGTCCTAACAAAAGACGGGCTGAAAGCCCGACGAATCCCATTCCGGACAAATAAATACACAAACCCTAACAAAAGGAGAAGACTGAAAGGCCGACGAATCCCATTCTGGACAGATAAATACACAAGCCCTAACAAAAGACGGGCTGAAAGCCCGACGAATCCCATTCCGGACAGATAAATACACAAGTCCTAACAAAAGACGGGCTGAAAGGCCGACGAATCCCATTCTGGACAAATAAATACACAACCCCTAACAAAAGACGGGCTGAAAGCCCGACGAATCACGTTCCGGACAGATAAATACACAAGCCCTAACAAAAGGAGAAGACTGAAAGGCCGACGAATCCCATTCTGGACAAATAAATACACAAACCCTAACAAAAGACGGGCTGAAAGCCCGACGAATCACGTTCCGGACAGATAAATACACAGGCCCTAACAAAAGACGGGCTGAAAGCCCAATGCCCTACATAGCCCAGGGCAACGCCCTGGGTTCACCGATGGCACTGAATAGTCGCCCTGAAAGGGCAAAAGTAAAAAAAGCATTTTACAACCATAAGACACAAACATCAACGATATGAACAAATTTTTACTCACATGCGTAGCTGTGGCAAGTAGCTTCACGGCTTTTGCCCAGACCGACGTGACCCCCGTGGTCAACAAGTACAGCGGCGACCTCTACATCAACCTCTTCACTGAAAATTATGATGAGGACAACAAGATGGACGCCAAGGTCTTCGTTTCTGCTTCGTCAGAGGCAGGCAAGGTGGACTTCTCTCTGCCCAATTTCGCCTTTGCGGGTACATCCCTCGGCGATATATTCTTGCCAGGTATCAGCGTGACACAGGAAGATGGCATCTACACCTTCGGCGAGAACCCCGACGTTCGCTTCAACTTCCTCGCTGGCACACCTAGCGAAATCGTAGCCGACGCTCACCTCAACGAGCAGAAGAGCTACATCAAGGGCGACAGCATCGTGGCCTACATCCCCGTACAGTGGGTTCAGACTTCACGCAACACTCCTATCTACGTGCTCTTCAAGGGCAAGGTAGCTAACGACCTTGCACTCGAGAATGGCGACTTCACATCTGCCGCAAAATGGGAATATAGCAAGCCATGGGATAGCGTAAACGGCTATTTCGACCTCTCTGCACTCGATGAGAGCGACAACTTCTGGAATGCTTCAACCTTCGAGCTCGAAGACTACTATACTCCTAAGGGCTGGTGCATCGCCCAAGTGACGGGTATCAAGGGCCTGGGTGCAACCGTAGTAGGTGGTCCCACCATGACCAATGATAATGAAGACGATCCCCAATACGCTGCTTTCCTTTGTAACACAGCCAATCCCATGATGACCACTCAGGTAGTACCGGGCTACATGACCCTCGGCACAAGTTGGGCTACAGCCAATGCCATGAAGCTTGAGACTACTTCTGATGGTGGCGCATTCGGCGGTATTGCATTCAAGGGTAAGCCCGACGCTATCCAGTTCGACTATCAGCGCAGTCATGGAAGCAGCATCCCCACAGAGCCTGCCACAGTAGTAGCTTACCTCTGGAAGGGCCAGTACAAGCAGGAAGAAGTGCCTGGCAACACTAACCTTGGTGCCACCACAGCCGTAACCATGTATGGCCGTGACCGCAACATCCTCGGCTTGAAGACCACCGTGGGTGGCAAGGTGACCAAAAGCGACGACGCTGCTTGCATTGCTTCCGTAGTGAAGAGCATCGAAGGCGATCAGGAGACTTTCAAGACCATGACCGTAGACCTCAACTATGGCGAATTCGCTGGCACTGACGTTCAGCCCGACTCGCTCAACATCATCTTCGCTGCCAACGACTACTTCGGCGACCGTACAAAGATTGGTCTTGAAAACGATCTCACCATCAACAACGTGAAACTCCTCTACTACCACGACATCAAGGACGTCACTTACGAAGGCAAAGCCGTAACATTCTCTGACGACAACTCTGCTACGCTCACTTCACCCTACCACGCTGATGAACTTCAACTCACCAAGGTGGGCGAAGGCGCAACCATCGTGAAGAGCTACAACGAAGAGACTGGCTTGCTCACCATCCGCGTAGAAGCTCAAGACTTCCGTTTCAATCCCGAAGCCGTAACTACTTACACCATCCAGTTCGCTCTCATTCCTGAAGCTATCAACGATGTCAAGGCTGAGACCGCTCCCGCAACTAAGCAGAGCATCTACACGCTCGATGGTCGCCGCGCTGCTGCTCCCGTAAAGGGCGTAAACATCATCGGCGGTAAGAAAGTAATCAAGTAAACTTTTAATATTGTCACATATCTGTAAGAGCCACTCTTATCGTTAGTGGGGTGGCTCTTACTATAACAAATAAAAAGCATGAAACGACAATTACTTGCGTTCGCACTCCTCGCAGCGGGTTCTATTCCTGCCTTGGCGCAGTACCAGCTGCCTAACTCGGACTTTGAGTCGGACTTTGTAGAGGCATATAAAAAGAAAGGAACGTTTAGCACTACTACTTATAAAGAGCCTTCCTATTGGCACGGCTATGCCACCTTGATGAGTAGTACCTTTGAGAGCCTAGCAAGAACAGGGGACAAACTTACAACCTCTACGGATGTTCGCACGGAGAACAACACGACAGGGAGCAAGCATTGCGTATGTATCACATCTAACTCTGTGGCAGGAGTTACCGCCAATGGTGTAATGACAACTGGGCGTATTTATAATAAAAGTATTAGTGCTGAGGACGCAGCTAGTAATTACAATGAATCAGACCCAACCTTTGACATATCTTCTGAAGAAAAGAACAAAGTAACATACCCCAACAACCGCAGCTTCGCTCAAACATTCACGGGAAAGCCCGACAAATTCACTGTATGGGTGAATTTCTGCCCGAAGAATATAAATGAAGGAGATTGTGCTAGCGTAAATGCAGTAATCCACACGAATGCTCGCTACCAAGACCCCGAAGAGGCTGATAATTACAAAGCAGTAAAGGTAGCAGCAGCCAAGAATGATGCCATTACCAACTACAACAATTGGCAGAAACTCGAAATTGATTTCGACTACTCCGTAGGCACTGAAGGCAACGTTCCTGCCTACATCTTGGTATCATTTACGACCAACAAGACTCCCGGTGGAGGTTCAGCTGGCGACCGTCTCTACGTAGACGACATTGCCATGGTCTACTATAACGACCTCAAAACCCTCACCTACGGCACAACCGACCTCCTCGCCAAAGCTAGCGATGCAGTGAATAATGTAGTAAATATCGATGCATCAAACCTCTTCTACGACGCAAGCCAGGTAGCATTCGAAAAGAGAGGACAAGGCGCCAACATCACCGAACAGACCTACGCCCCCAACACCGCCATCCTCACCATCAAGGTAGAAGCCAACGACATCTCTGAAAACGCTCAGAACTACACCATCTATAAGGTACAGTTTAAGAAGCCCATCACCATCTCAGATGATCAGAGCGTCGTAACCACTGAAGACAACAACGCAAAAGTCATCCTCACCCGCACCTTCAAGAAGGGATGGAACACCATCTGCCTCCCCTTCAGCACCACGGCAGAAGCTCTCGGAGCTACTAAGGTACAGATGATGCAGAATTGCTCTGATGGCATGCTCAACTTCACAAGCTTTGATGGCGATATGCTTGAGAACACACCTTACCTCATCTACTTCGCTGAAGAGAAACCCTTCACAAGCGATAATCCCTTCGTCTACACAGGCGACGTGGTTAGCTCTGAAACATTGAACACCATTACCTCTGGTGGCATCACAATGATTGGCAACTACAAGCATGACTTCCCCATGAATGGCTACTATGGCGTGGCAGATCAAGACGGCGTACAGAGAATCATGAGCGGTGGCACTAACGCTACTCTCGGTCCCTGCCGTGCCTACTTCATTGCCGACAATGTCCTTGCCAACGGTATGCTCATCAGCTTCGATGGTCAGACCACAGGCATCACCTCTGCCGAACTCAATAAGGACGGCGCTGCCGAAGACGCTCCTATCTACAATCTTCAAGGCGTACGCGTAAGCCACCTCCAAAAGGGCGTATACATCAAGGGCGGCAAGAAGTTCGTCGTGAAGTAAAACATTCACACATCAATTATTCTAAAGACTTACAACACACATGAAACGCAATTATATAGCTCCCCAGTCGATCGTCATCAACTTGATGACCGAGGATGCCATCCTATCTCTCTCTGGTGAATTGAGCACGGACGGCAGCGACAACGTGCAGATCAAACCGTCTGACGAAGAATACGACGGTTCCTTCCAGAGCAACCGCTTCGAGTGGAGCGCGGAAGACTAACGCCACTCTTCGCACTGACAAATATATTTATATATAGGGCTACCCCCTCTCTACTTTATGAGAAGGGATAGCCCTTTTTGGCTATTGTAAGAAACTGAAGTTTCTGATCAGTCTGCTGTTTCATCCAACAATTTGTCAAGTTGTGCTTGCAGTTCTTCTCGTTTGGGTAGATAGAGTTGATAGCGTGCCACAAAAAGTTGGTTAGTAATTCCCTCTAAGGCATATTCCATCAGAAGTTCGTCTTTCCTTGCCCCTAAAACTATGCCAATAGGTGGATTATCATCTGGCTGATTCACCTCCGTTTTGAAATAGCTTAGGTAAAGATTCATCTGACCGACGTCGGCATGTTTTATCTCTGCACGCTTGAGGTCTATCAACACAAAGCATTTCAATATACAATGATAAAACACCAAGTCTACTTTAAACTGTCGACTACCTATCTGCATAGCATACTGTCTGCCTACAAAAGCAAAGCCACGCCCCATCTCCAAGAGGAATTGCTCCATATGGTCTTTCAAAGCCTTTTCCAAATCGCTTTCTTTATAACGCTTCTGTTTGGGGAGACCAGCAAATTCAAGTATAAAGGGATCTCTGATTATATCTTGTGGAGTTTGCACCAGATGCCCTTCGTTAGCTAAGGCCAGCACGCCAGCTTTATCTGTACTTAGTGCAAGCCTTTGAAATAGACAACTCTTCATTTGTCTTTTTAATTCCCTAACTTTCCAACTTTCTTTAATGCACTCTTTGTAATAGAACTGCATTTCCAATGTATTATCACACTTCAGCAGTTCATAGTAATGACTCCATGTCAATTTGTGGGACAGCGTCCCACATTTTGGAAAAGCTAAATATAACTTACGCATATAGGTAAGATTGGTGCGATTGAAGCCTTTACCATTTCTTGCCGTCAAGTCTTTAGCAAGGTTTACGAGTAAACGCTTGCCATACGCAGCTCTTTGTTTGCCTCCTTGCTCATATTCTACAATATATTTGCCCGTTTGCCAGTTGGCATCAAGCAATTCTGTATTGACCGCCGTTATAGCTTTGGCTCTTGCCTCACCCCACAATGTAGCTATGTTGTCTATCAAATTCTGATAGGAATCATCATTTGCATTTATCAATTCTTTCATTCGTAATTACAATTCGTCTTTATTTAGAGCGGTTTCCATATAACCTTTCATTCTCGCAAAATTACAAAATCCCAAGACTTTCAAGACAAAATTCCCAAGATTTTCAATTCATACTATTTCAGAGACACTTTCTCTACACTAAATAGGCCTCCGACACCGACAACTCTCCCCCCTATTTGGGAAAAAGGCTGAGATTGTGATTGGGTAAGAAAAATATAAGTTATCTTTGCAACATGAAACGTAACATCACTATCGTAAAAGTGGGCGGCAAGATCGTTGAGACGCCCGAATCGCTCAATCGCCTGCTGCAGGACTTCTCTGCTCTCGAAGGCGAAAAGGTATTAGTACACGGAGGCGGACGCACCGCTACCGACGTGGCAGCCCAGCTCGGCATCGAGACCCACATGGTCGACGGCCGACGCATCACCGACGACTCGATGCTCCGCGTCGTAACAATGGTCTACGGCGGACTGGTCAATAAAAACCTCGTCGCCCAGCTCCAAGCTCATGGTGTGAATGCACTCGGACTCACAGGTGCCGACATCGACGTGATTCGCTCCCACCGACGTCCGCTGCGCAACGGCGTGGACTACGGATTCGTGGGCGACGTCGACCGCGTAGACGGAAAGCGACTCGCCTCACTCAT
>DCCS01000027.1 GCA_002316015.1 Prevotellaceae bacterium UBA1075 | reverse complement strand
CTGTTTGCGGATGCAAAGGTACGATGACTTTCACCCACAAGCAAGGGAACAACGCACTTTTCAGCACAACGAACGGAACTTTCACAAATACACATTATATATTATATATAAGATTTGGTCAATAACGTTTTTCTGCTGAAAGAGAAAACCGCTTCGGGCAATCAGACATCTCCAGCAAAGAGATCAAGGTGACAACAGGAGAAAAGTGACTGGCGTGTGATAATCACGGAAACCCACCGGTACAGACAGACCGGACACCACACCTGTCAGTCATAGATTCTGCCCCACGCCAGAAGATTCTACCTCCGCAGACGTGCCCGTGCAGCCTCTATCATGCTGTCTTTGCCCCGCAGAGCCAACGTGCCGTCGAGCGCACACTCCACATCGGGGGCTATGCCTGCCTCTATCTGCTGCATGCGTGCATCATAGGATGGACAGGCACTGAAGCGTACCGACCATCCGATGGGCAACTCGCTGCTGAAGGGCATGCCGCTGCCACCGCCTGTGCTGTCGCCCATGATGGTCACCTGAGGCATCTCCCTCATGTCACGCACAAAGGTGTTGGCGGCACTGTAGCAGGAACGGTTGGTGAGCACGATGGCCGGCTTCTGCCAGCGCACCCGCTTGAGGTCGGGGGTGATATATTCTGCCTGGGGCTGCGAGAAGTCATTGTGCCCCGGGCCCGTCTTGTGACAGATGTAGCCCACCAGTGTACGCTCGTTGGTGAAGCGTGCGGCCAGCCGTTCTGCGTTGGTGAGCATTCCGCCTGTGTTGCCACGGATGTCCAGGATAAGGCCGTTGCACAGGCGCAGGTAGTAGAGCATCTCATCGAGGTTTCCCTCGCCTATGGCATCGGAGAAACTCTCACATACGACATAGGCTACATTATCGTCCAGGATGCGGTACTTGAGTCCGCTGGCGATGTGATAGTCGGTGCCCAGGTACTGGTCCTGCAACTCACGGTCAAGGTTTTCGGGATAGTCCTCCTTCCAAGCCCAGTTGCGTCCCACATCCCCACTGCACACGATGTTCACATGCCCGTCCCTGAGTGTGGAGAGCATGCGGCAGAGCACCTCGAAGAGTTGGGCGTTGCTCATCCCCGGACGTACCATCCCCAGGTACTCCTCCCGCTTCTGTGCCCAGGAGAAGCCCAGGGACTGCTCCTTGTAGTCGAGGAAGCAGTAATGCTCGTCTATCATCCGCCACAGAGCCTCCACGTTTGCCCGGGGCGAACTGTCATACTCATCCACCCCACGCTGGCATCCCAACAGAAGGCACAGCCCAACAAGCAGGCACAGGAAAAGGCGCGTCCTCATCATCTCTTTCTCTTTAAGGTTTGGAAGTGCCGCACATAGCCCAGCATGAAGGAGCGGCTGATGTCATGCGCCCGTATGCCACGGACGTGGCTCTGGCGGATGTCACTCAAGTAGCCCACGCGCATGGTGGTGCGCGGAAAACAGAAATCCACGGCAAGCAGCTGGCGCAGGCTCAGCGCGTTGGCAGGGTGGGTGAAGCACACATGATGGCCTCCGTAGCCCTGGTATATCTCATAGTAGCTCTCGCCATAATGGGGCGAGAACATGCACCCAAGCACAGGGAGGTCGCCCTGGTAACGCAACGTAAAGGGCATTCTGCGGATGCGGAACTCATAGGAGCCTCCCACCGAGAGCGACACATCCACACTGGCGCGGGCCTGGGCTGGATTGTTCCCGTTGCGGGGATTGTAGAGGAAGCCCACATCAGCACCCAGCAGACCGCCACCCTTCAGTTTGAGGCCAGCAGCAGGTTGCCACACATAGTGCCAGCCAGCGTCATAGCCTATCCTGCCACCCAGCTCGTTGGCATTCCCCGCAGGGTTCTCGGTGTAGGAGAATGCGCCCTGCGCCATACCTTGAAAGGCTATGTGATCGCCTGCCATCCCTGTCATACGCTCCCTCTGGGTGAGGAAGGATAGCTGGAGACCGCTGTATTCCATGGGCGAGAGATAGGTGTCCAACTGGCTGGAACGCCCTACGCCCAACAGGATGGAGCGGCTCAACTGCCTGCCCGTGGGCGTATATTCCACAGGCAGGACTGTATTCTGCCCACACAGGCGACATGCCATCCCCATGGGCAGGAGAGGATGCACGAGGGCGAGGAAGCCACTGAGAACCAGGATGCGCAGAGCCTTACTCATCAAACATGTGCAGTTGTCCGGTCATCTCGTCCAGCACGTCCTGCTGGCTCTCCTCCTGGTCGGTATCAGACTGGCCTTCGTCTGCATCCCCAGGAGCAGGCTCCTCGGCATCGGCAGGCGTGGATGCATCCGCGTCAGACTCAGGCTGTCGCGTGGGATCCAGTTCCTCCACGCGCTCCACGGCAAAGGTGGTCACGCGCTTGCCACGCGCCTTGAAGCTCTTGACCCCCACAAACTCCTCGGCCTCCATGTCGATGGGCGCGCGGAAACTGTCGGTTCCACCCATCGTGACAAGCAGGTGGGGATAAGGCGTGTCGGTAAGCAGGAGCAACCTGTTTCCGGGATTCTCGCCCAGGTAATTCTGGTGGCGCGCGGTGGCTTCCATCTTGAACCGCTTGACGTAGAGGTAGCCCCCCTGCTCAGCGTCAAGCAGCGCGGCCGTCCACACCTTGTCGGGGTCGTACTTCTCGATGCGTGCGATATTGTCCTCGTAGTGGTTGTTGGCATCGAAGTTGGTGATGTAGAAGTCGGCATTGTCCAGCACCACCAGTATCTTGTCGTCATTGTTGAACTCGCCCAGGTAAGTGCCCTGCTCGTCATAGTTGAGTCGGTGCACATCGAAGTCAAACCACACCTTCCTGCCGCCCAGCGTGCTTCCGCCATGGCTCTTGAGCGTGATGCGGCTCACGTCCAGTTTGGTGAGCAGGTTTCCCATGCTCTGGCGTCCCTTGATGGCCAGCTGGCTGAAGTCGCGGTCGAAGAATATCTTCTTGAGCTTCGGGGTAGGCTTGAGCACCACCTTGACCACCTCGGCCTCGCCATTGGGGTTGGCAGTGAAATAGAGCACCCGGCTTCCGGGCTTGCCTTGCGTGAGGTCATACTCGCGGTCGCGTGTGATGCTGGTCACGCTGAAGCGTTTCATATAGGAGGTGCCCGCCTTGCCGTCGCGGTAGATGACGTTGTAGATGGTGCGGGAGTCGCCCTTGCGGAACACCGCAAGATGGATAATCTCGGCCTTCTTCTTCTCGGCCTTGCTGCGCTCGGTCTCTCCCACAAAGAGTTTCTCGGCAATGCGCACCACCTTGTAGGTGCCGTCGCGGTAGAAGATAATCACGTCATCAATGTCGGAACAGTTGCACACAAACTCGTCCTTCTTCAGCGAGGTGCCTATGAAGCCCTCCTCGCGGTTGATGTAGAGCTTCTCGTTGGCCTCCACCACCTTGGCGGCGGAAATGGTGTCGAAGTTCTTGATTTCGGTCTGGCGCGGGTGCTGCTTGCCATACTTGCCCTTGATGAACTCAAACCACTGGCAGGTGACCTCCACCATATTGGCCAGTTCGCGGTCAATCTGTTCCACTTCGGCCTTCATGCGGGCAATGTTCTCCTCGGCCTTGTCCTTGTTGAACTTCAGTATGCGCCCCATCTTGATTTCCATCAGGCGCAGGATATCATCGCGCGTCACCTCCCTCACCAGCCGGGGATACCAGGGCTGCAGGCGGCTGTCAATCCACGCTACCGCCGTGTCCATGTCCTTGGCATTCTCAAACTGGCGGTCCTTATAGATGCGCTCCTCAATGAATATCTGTTCGAGCGAGGCAAACAGCAGGCTTTCCAGCAACTCTCCCCGGCGTATGAGACGCTCCTTGCGCAGCAGCTCCAGCGTGGTGTCCACATTGTTGCGTAGCACATCGCTCACGGTGAGGAACTGGGGCTTGCGGTCATCGATGACACAGCAGTTGGGCGAGATGGATATCTCGCAGTCGGTGCAGGCATACAAGGCGTCGATGGTCTTGTCGCTGCTCGCGCCCGGTGTGAGGTGGATGAGTATCTCGGCCCTGGCGGCTGTGAGGTCCTCCACATTGCGTATCTTTATCTTCCCCTTCTCGTTGGCCTTCAGTATGCTGTCGATAAAGGTGCTGGGCTTGCTGGCCGTGCCCGTGGTCTTGCCGTAGGGTATCTCGGTGATGGCAAGCGTCTTGCTGTCACGCTTCTCTATCTTGGCACGCACGCGCACCACGCCTCCGCGCTGCCCGTCATTGTATTTGCTCACGTCGATGCTGCCGCCTGTGGGGAAGTCGGGGTACAGATGGAACTCCTGGCCACGCAGGTAGGCGATGGCCGCGTCGCATATCTCGCCCAGGTTGTGGGGCAGTATCTTGCAGTTCAGTCCCACGGCGATGCCCTCGGCTCCCTGGGCAAGCAGCAGGGGGAACTTCACAGGCAGCGCGACCGGCTCCTTGTTCCGTCCGTCATAGGAGAGTTTCCACTCGGTGGTCTTGGGGTTGAACACCACATCCAGGGCAAAGTTGCTCAGCCGGGCCTCGATGTACCGGCCTGCGGCGGCATCGTCTCCTGTGATGATGTTGCCCCAGTTGCCCTGGCAGTCAACCAGCAAGTCCTTCTGTCCCAACTGCACCAGCGCGTCCTTGATGCTGGCATCTCCATGGGGGTGGAACTGCATGGTGTGGCCCACGATGTTGGCCACCTTGTTGTACCTGCCGTCATCCATGCGCTTCATGCTGTGCATGATACGCCTTTGCACGGGCTTGAACCCGTCCCCTATGTGCGGCACGGCCCGCTCCAGGATCACATATGAGGCATAGTCCAGGAACCAGTCCTGGTACATGCGGTTGAGGTGATGGGTGATGCCATCGGTCATTGTCACGTCGTTTGTCATCTTGCCTGCCCTGCCGCGTGCCGTCTTGCCTTTCGGAAAGGCCCGAAGAAGCCCCGCACGCGACGAGTCCCACAAAATTAACAAGAAAAATCGGCACGCGCAAACATGCCATACTCCTATTATAAAATATGGAAGCAAATAGGCGATGACCATGCAAGAGGGCTGGCCGGAGGAATCTGCGGAAAGGGCTGCCATGTGAGCCAGGGATCCGGAAATGTCGGGAAGGGCTTTTGAGACTGCCCCGGGGCGTGGGGAGCCACAGGAGGGGCGCAGGCTGCCGAACTGCCACAACAAACGCCCACTTCGCGCGTGATATAGATTGCCGTATGTTGCAAATATGACTTACCTATGGCAAAAAACACACCTTATCACACTTTTTCCCTCTCCATGCTTTGCTATAACATAATTTTCGCGTAACTTCGGGGGGGGGTAAACAGGAAAGAGAGCGTTTTTACGCCTTCTGGTGAACCCTGAACAACAGTTAAGACAAACCAAGACAAAAGCAAAATGGGACTTACTAAAACTAACGTGATGTGCACGTTGCTCGCCGCCATCACACTGGTGGCATGCAAGGAACACATCGACATGGGTGCCCGCTATGTCATGAAGGAAGAGACGGCCTACAGTTATCTGTGCAAGCACGACCGCTACAGCGGCTATGTGGACTTGCTGCAGAAAGTGCCCGTGAGCCGCCTGTCCTCATCAAATGTGGGCTCGCTGCTTTCCGCACGGGGCAATTTCACCGTATTCGCCCCCGACAACGACGCCATCCAGCAATACCTGGACACCCTGGCAAGCAAGGGCATCATCGATGCCCCCTGCTGGGAAGGGTTCAGGGACAGTTCCTCGCTCGACTCCATCCGCAAAGTCATCGTGTATAACAGCATCATCAACGGAGGCGACCACCTGGCAGCCTACGATGTGGCCCAGTTCCCCATCAACGACGGGGGAGAGTTCCCGCTGAACAACATGTATGACCGCAAGTTGATAGTCAACTACTTTGATGACCCCGACAGCATCACCATCAACGGTGCGCTGATGGACGAGCGCAACAACAACATCCGCGTGCTCAACGGCTTCATCCACAACGTGCACTCTGTGGTGGCACCCACCAACAACACACTGGGCACCCTGCTCAACACCATCTTCACCGAGAAGCAGTCGGGCTATTATGTGTCCGCCATGCTGGTGCATGCGGTGGGGCTGCTTGACACACTGCAGGCATACCGTGACGAGGCTTACGAGGCTGCCTACCAGACGGGGCAGGTGCCCAAGATGATTGCCCATGAGTCGGGCGTGGGCTACACCACAGGCAGGCTTCCGGAGCACAGGTACATAGGCTTCACGTTCTTTGCAGAGACTGACGAGGTGTGGGAGAAGGAGATAGGCAAGAACCGCTTCGACATCACCGTGGATGATGTGGTGGACTGGCTGAAGAGCAACGGCTACTACTCCACGGCCAAGACAGACGGCAACTACAAGAGCGAGGACAACATCCTCAACCAGTTTGTCACCTACCACTTCCTGCCCATGCGGCTTGCCTCAGACCGCCTGGTACTGCACTGGAACGAGAAGGGCTACTCGTCCCAGAGGAAGCAGCCCACCGTGGTCCAGTACGAGTACTACACCTGCATGGGCAAACGCAGGCTGGTGAAGTTCCTGGAGAGCGCCGAGAGCGGCGGCGTATGCATCAACCGCTTCCCGACGATTGACAATGCCCGCCGTGGCACCTACCATGAGATAAGTTGCGATGCCGACAAGGCAGGCATCAAGGTGCCCGTGCCCGAGACCGACGGTGAGTTCAACGTGCGCAACGGCATCATCTACCCCATCGACCAGATAATGGCCTACACCGACCAGGTGAGGGACAACCTGCACAAGGAGCGCATCCGCTTCGACATCGTCTCGGCCATGCCCGAGATGATGAACAACGACATCCGCCTCCAGTACTACTCGCTGGGCCAGCGGTGGGGTTTCCCCTTCACCAGCCAGTACCCCTACTTTGACGATGTGTATATTGCCGATGAGAGCTGGTTCTTCTACTACAACGGCTACAACGAGACGATGAAGAATTACCAGGGCGACGAACTGAACGTGCGGGGCTTCCTGGACGTGACCTTCCGCCTGCCCCCCGTCCCCGCCGACGGCATCTACGAGATACGCTTCAACGTCCAAAGCGAGGGCTACAACCGTGGCATGGTGCAGTTCTACTGGGGCGAGAACAAGGACAATCTCGCACCCATGGGCATCCCCCTGGACATACGCATGAGCGGGCTCGAGCGGCGCACCACCAGCGGCACGTTCCCCAGCAATGTGGGTTGGGAGAAGGACACCCAGGATGACGACTACAATGCCGAGGTGGACAAGAAGATGCGCAACAACGGCTTTATGAAAGGAGCCGAGATATACTGCGACGGCGGCCAGGGCCTCTCGGTCATGGCGCGGGCTGATCCTGTCATCGTGCGGAGAATTATCGTGCGCGAGCCCATGAAGGCCGACAAGACCTACTACCTGCGCTTCAAGAGTGTACTGGACGACCAGACGCGCGAGTTCTACATGGACTACCTGGAGTACTGCCCCAAGGAGGTGTATGACAACCCCGAGACCCCCGAGGACATCTGGTAAGCGCCACCGGGCACATGACAGGGATGGCAGGAAAACTCACGGGACAGCAAACCAGACCAATACGCAAAAAGCATGACGAGGGAAGCACACAGAACAGCACGCCCCACACCGGCGCGAAGACCAGGCACACTGCTGTGCCTGGCCATCCTGTGCCTGTGCCCCGGAATGCCGAAAGCCGCAGCCCAGGGCACATACAAGCAACTGACCACGCTGCCCACCCTCTACATCGAGACCCTGGACCACCAGGAGGTCACTGACCATGACCACTATAAATACTGCCGCATCGTGATGGTCAATGGCACGGACACCACCCGCTACGACTCGGTGAAGATACGCGGGCGCGGCAACACCACCTGGACTCTGCCCAAGAAGCCCTACCGCATCAAGTTCCCCAAGAAGACGCGCCTGCTGGGCAAGCGGGAAGCCAAGGCCAAGGACTGGGTGCTGCTGGCCAACGCGGGCGACAAACTGCTGCTCCGCAATGCCCTGGCCGCGCGGGTGGGCGAACTGATGGGCATGACCTTCACCCCCTGCTACCAGTTTGTGGACCTTTACCTGAACGGACGCTATGACGGCAACTACCAGGTGACCGACCATATGGAGGTGCACAAGAAACGTGTGGAAATCGCGCGCCAGGACACGGCCGTGACAGACCCGCGCACCGACATCAGCGGCGGGTATTTCCTGGAGCCCGAAGGCAATACCGCGAGCGACGGACTCTACTTCACCAGCAGGCAAGGCTGTCACATACGCATACACGACCCCAAGCCCGATGTCATCAACACCAGGCAGAAGAAATATATCGCGGCTTATATCAACAAGTTTGAGACCGCGCTCTATGGTACCGACTTTGCCCACGAGAAGCGCGGCTACAGGCAGTACACCGACACCGCCTCGCTCATCGACTGGTATCTGGTGCAGGAGATAAGCGCCAACCCCGATGGCTTCTGGTGCTCTTATATATATAAGGAGCGTGACGACGAGCATCTGTACTTCGGCCCCATTTGGGACTTTGACATCTGCTGGAACAACTGCTCACGCATGGGTGACGTGACCAAGAGGCTCGCCATACAGTTTGGCTACGGCAGCAACTACACCATCAAGGGCTGGTACACCCGCATGTGGGAAGACCCCTGGTTCAAGCAGGCCGTGTGCCACCGATACGAGCAACTGAGAGCGCAGGGGCTCGACAGCCGCATGCTCGCCTTCGTTGACTCCATGTCCCAGGTGATACGCCCCTCGCGCATCGAAAACTACAGGCGGTGGAGCCTCAACAGCAAGACCTACGATGAGATATACCTGTTCAACACCTATGACGAGTATGTGCAGAACATCAAGTCCTTCATCCTGGCCCACAACAAGTACCTCGCCAGCGAGTTTGCCCGCAGGCGTGAACAGATACCCACCCGGGAGTTCCAGGCCCGGGAGGAATACTCCTACAAGATATACAGCAAGGCTTTCCCCTACATGGCCATTGAGCCAGCGGGAGAGGGCGTGGGCATCACCAGGGTGAGGGACGAGCGCGACGAGTCGCAGAAGTGGAACATACATGCCACAGGCGGCTGCTTCATGATGACAAATGCCCACACGGGGCTGGCCCTGGCCGACCCGGGAGACTCAGAGGGTGACCTGCTCCACGCCACCGAGCCCGACAGCACAGACGACAGGCAACTGTGGCGGCTCGTGCCACAGGGTGTGGGCGGATACTACAATATTGTGAATGCCCACACTGGCCGCCTGGCCTGCAACCAGGACGGGATGGCCATGGAGGGCAACCCCGTCTGTGGCACGCCGAGCGACAGCCGCGACTCCACCAGCGGAAACCGGCAATGGCAACTGATGACCGTGGGCAAGAGCGAGCTCACTCCTGTGGAGGCCATCGAGGCACAGACCGACTATGCCCTGGCCTACAGTGCCGAAGCACAGACTCTGCACTTCCTGAGTGCCCCAGCCAGTCGCGAGGTGGTCAACTTCACCGCCAGCCTGCACGATGCCTCGGGCAGGCTCGTGGGCCAGGTGCCCTCGACAGGCACCTACAGCACAGCCGCCCTGCCCAGGGGGCTGTACATTGTCAGCTGGAAGTTCGGCGGCACCATGCACACCTGCAAATTTATCAAGCAATGAGAGTTCAAACAAACATAATCCCTAACCTAAAACAAATGCGAATGAAAAGAAAGATTTTTTCTTCCATGCTGCCGCTGTTGCTCAGCATGGTGTGGAATGTGCAGCCTGCCCTGGCGCAACTCTATGAGCCCGACGAGGAGCACCCGCTCATCACCAATGTGGTGGCCGACCCGTCGGAGAGCCAGCTCACGAGCAACTGCACGTGGAAAATCACCGACCCGAACAACGACAACTACTCCTTCAACCAGGAGTACATCGAGTCCGGCAACGAGCTGGGGGCTCTGATTGACAACGACGAGACCACCTACTGGCACTCCGACCCCAAAGGCCCCAACCTGAACACGCAGGACCTCTACATCCAGGTGGACCTGAAGCGAACCGACATCCAGCAGTTCTACTATACGTACAACCGCCGAGGCGATGTGTACAATGGCAGTGTGCGCCGGGGAGTCCTGTGGACGAAGATTGAGATAAAGGGCACCAACACGCCCGAGGACAACAGCTCGTGGGTGACGGTGGCCCTGCACGAGGGCCTTCCCTCGGAAACAAACGAAAATGTCACCTGGCCTTACACGGCTCCCAGGGTGGATATGCCCCAGGCCTACAGATACCTGCGCTTCTATGCCAGGTATTCCGATGGCCATACATACTGGTGCATGAGCGAGTTCCAGATGTATCCTGCCGTGGAAGTGACTGACCCCCTCACCAAACTAATCTACTTGCTCGACAGAACCGATCCGGGAGCCTTCGAGGGGGGCACCGACCCTGGCTACTATGCCGAGGACAAGGTGAAAGTCTTCGATGATGAATGGACTAAGGCATACAACCTATCCAACAACTCATCGGCCACCCACGACCAGCTCGAAGCCGCCGAGAAGTCGCTGCGCCAGGCACTTGAGGAAGTGAAGGCCAGCCGCATCCCTGTGACCGACGGCTACTACCGCTTCGTGAGCTCCTACGCGGGGTTCGTGGAGAAGCAGGGCGTGGAGAAGGCCATCATCTCCAACACCCTGGAAAAGCGCATGGCATGGGGCAACCTGGACGAGAGCAGTCCCTACCAGGTGTTCAAGGTGACGGCACTGCCTGGCGGCACCTACAGCATCCAGTGCGTGGGCAACCAGAAGTACATCGACTGGGTGGCTGGCGATGCCCGCTACGACGTGTCGGCCTGCAACCTGGCCATCACCGACGAGCAGAAGACGGGCCAGATTATCCTTCCCGACACTGCGTACTTCAAACCATGGTTTGCCCTGTACAATGAGAAGAACAGCAGCACCTACCACATGTACTCCCATGATAATGGCTCTGGAGAAAGCGGCTACCTGTGCGCGGCCGGCGTGGGTTACGATGCTTGTAACTACTGGTACATGCGCCGCGTGGACGATGCCACCGCCGAGGCTCTGGGCCAGGAGGGCATGAAGACCACCAACGCCAGTCTGCTCGCCCAGGCCATAGAGAAAGCCGAGGCCGTGCGCAAGAAGGCCAACGACTACGAGGCACTCATCTATGAGGCCAACGACGAGGACGACGAGCACAACCAGTTCTCCAGCAACGCACGCTGGACCTACAAGGACGCTGCCTCAGGCGGGCAGGGTGCCTATGCCAACCTCATCGACGGCAGCAGCGACACCTACTTCCACTCACGCCATCCAGCCAGTACCGTGGCAGGCTACCACTACCTGCAGGTTGACCTCAAGCGGACGGACATCAATGAGTTCATCTTCAAGATGCTGCGCCGTGGCGACGGAGGATGGCGCGACAGCTGGAACCAGCTCCCCAGCGACATCGAGGTGTGGGTGACCAATGACGCAAGCGCCGTGGAGGATCCCACTCCCACCAGCGATGCCGAGGCCGCTGCCTCGGCATGGAAGAAGGTGGCACACCTCAACAGCGGGTTCCCCGCCCAAAGCAGCCACGAGTACTACACCTCGCCCGTCGTGAACATGGGCGGCTCATACCAGTATGTGCGCTTCGTGGTGATCAACACGCTGGGCGGCCCCGGATACTTCAACATGAGCGAGTTCCAGATGTACGGCACCACGCCCACCCAGTCATCGGAGTACTACACGGTGAAGGGCATGAAGGAAGTGTGCGACCGGATGGACACCGAGCTGGCCAAGGCCAAGGAGAAGGTGGAGAACCTGACTGCCGAGAAGGGCGACACCGCCATCCTCAACGAGCTGGCACGGCAGATCAACGCCCTGTATGTGGACCGCACAAGCATCAACAAGGTGCTCAGCAACTATCTGGCCACCGCCACAACTACCTACAAGGGCACCTTCAGTTACGACAACCTGCTCACCGAGGCCAGCCAGATCATAAGCAACGCCCCCAACAGCGACACGGACTATGCCTGGCTGATTGACAACAACCTGGACACCTACTTCCAGAGCGCACAGAGCACGAACTTGAACAAGAGCAGCGTGTATCTGCAGGTTGACCTGGGCCGCGATGACCTGAGCGAAATCAACTTTGAGTTCTACGGCACCACAAAGAACTGGATAAACCCCAACAAGCTGGACATCTATGTGTCCAACCAGGCCGATGACGAGAGCAGCTGGAAGCGGTTCAAAGGACTGACCGAGGGCTTCGACACCAACAAGCCCAACGCGCACTATGTGAGCCCCGACATCAACCTGGGCACCCCCTACCGCTTCATCCGTCTCTACCCCCTGGGCACCGACACCGACGACTTCAAATTCAACATGGCCGAACTGCAGTTCCACAGCACCACCCCCAACACAGAGAAGTCCCAGTACTACTATGTGGAGGGGCTGAAGGACGCCGCCGACAACCTGAAGGCCGTGATTGACCGTGTGCAGGAGAAGGTGAACAAGGGCACGGCCGTGGACCTGAGCGACACAGCCGCCATCAGCGCAGCCACGGCAGCCGTGAAGGCCCTGGTGTATGATCCCACCGAGTACAGATCCCTGACAAGCGATGTGGCCCAGCTGATGTCCGACACCTTCAACGTGGGCCAGTGTGTGGGCCAGTACCCCGCAAGCGCGGTGGAGACACTCAAAGGCGCGCTCGACAAGGCCAACGGCATGGTGAACTACGACAAGGTGGACCGCAAGGCATTCGAGGCGGCCACCACACTGCTCAACGAGGCCAAGGCCACATTCCTGTCCGCACGGATTGGCGTGGACACCCACACCTGGTACACCCTCAAGTACCCCAGCAGGGAATACTACGAGAGCCGGGGATGGAGCGAGCCCGGATATTGGGTGACAAGCAACCCCTACTATGACCAGTGCATCGTTCCCGGGCTGCGCACCGAGGATGCCGCCGAGATACTGACCTCCGAGGATGTGGCGGCTGGCGACCGCGTCTATTACTTCAACCCGGAGGATGTGGAGAGCTATCCCGAAGCCGCCCAATGGCGTTTCGTGGAAGTGGGCAAGGGCAAATATGCCCTGCAGAACCGCCAGAGCGGACTCTTCATCCACTCTGGCACAGGGTCATCCTCCGTCAGCATGGAGCTGACCCCCTCGCAGGCCACCGTCATCCCCCTGGGCTACGGGCAGTGCGCCATTGACCTGCGCGACATCACGGGAGCGTCGCTGGGCACCTACCACTACCTCAACGGACAGGGGCACGCGGTTGCCAACATATTGGGCACATGGAGCGATGTGAGCACCACGATACCTGACAACTGCCTGTTCATCATCGAGCCCGTGGGGACCGTGGACGAGGCCGCCTACGCCCCCTCATTCACCATGAGCCGGCTCACCGGCGACCTTACTCCCCTGTGCTTTGCCACCGAGATTGAGGCCATTGACGGCTTGACCGCCTACACCGCCGGCGGCACCCTGGAGCAAGACGGCGCCAAGTATATCGCCCTCAGCGAGGCCGAGATGCCCATCAAGGCAGGACAGCCCTTCTTCCTGATTGCCGACGGGGACTATGACGGCGAGAGCATCGAGGATGTGCGCGTCACCCCGGGAGCCGAGATTGTCACCAGGCCCGGTGCCAGAAACGGACTCACCGGCGTGTTCACCCGCACACTGCTCGAGGGAGGGATGGTGTGGATAGGCGCCACCGAGGCCAAGGCCGTCGATGCCGACAACGTGACCACCGCCACCGAGGCAGGCTCCGCCTACATGAAGTATGGCTACCGCACGCTTGGCGAGGATGCCGTGTATGACAAACTGATCCCCATCAGTGGCACGCCCCGCAACTTCAACGGCTATGACCTCGACGACCACAAGGGCACCCAGGATGACCCCTATCCCATCTCCAGCCCCATGGAGTTGATGGCCTTGGGCAGCATGATGCACACCGGCCAGGTGACCTACGCCATCCTGGACGAGAACATCGACATGGCCGGCGAGAACTGGGAACCCCTCAACTGGGGCAGTGACAAGAACATCGCCGACGGGAAGTACTTCATGAGCTGGATTGACCTGGACGGACGCGGGCATGTGATAAGCAACCTCAGCAGCAAGGGGTACCGCTACGCGGGCGTGTTCGGCGTGCTGTGCGGAAGCCTGCGCAACGTGGGCTTCGAGAATATCGATGTCGACTGCACCGAGACCGGCAGCGGAGCGCTGGGCGGATATGTGGGCCATGGCAACTTCACCGACGCCGCCGGCAAGGCACTGACAACCACCGTGGAGAACGTGTGGGTGACAGGCAAGCTGCATGTGGCCTCGGGCTACTGCGGCGGCCTGTTCGGCAATGTGGGCGGCCCCACCAGTATCAAGAACTGCTATGCCCACATGGACATCACGGTGGACAATGAG
>DCCS01000014.1 GCA_002316015.1 Prevotellaceae bacterium UBA1075 | reverse complement strand
GTGCCGAAGGACGTGCCGAAGGTGTAGAACAGGAGAGAGCCAACACGGTACGTCGCATGGTTTCCATTGGGGCAAGCATAGAGATGATAGCTGCGGCCACTGGACTTGAGGCTGACACCATCAGAAGACTGACAAGTGAATGACAGAAAAGAATACAGGAACACCTTTAAGAAATCAAACGGAATGCTTTCCAAACGCCCGCTGACAATCGCAGTGCTGCTTGCGGCAGCACTGGTGACCAGTGCCAGAGGCAAGTACCTCTTTGCCTACTTCACCGGCAACAATCCCGAGCAGGAGCAAATCATGTATGCCGTGAGCGATGACGGCTTCTGCTACTCCCCGCTCAATGGCGGGAAACCCGTGCTGGCCTCCGACTCCATTGCACGCACGGGATGTGTGCGTGACCCTCATATCCTGCGCACGCCAGGCGGCGAGTTTCTGATGGTAGCCACCGACATGCGCTCCTCCATGGGCTGGGACAGCAACAGGGGTATCGTGCTCTTGAAGTCACGCGACCTCATACACTGGCAGCACCACACGGTACACTTCCCGCAGAAGTATGCCGGCACGCACTTTGCCAATGTCACACGCGTATGGGCTCCGCAAACCATCTACGATGAGCAGGCTGGCAGGTACATGGTGTATTTCTCGCTGCTCAGCAATGACGGCAGCATCCCCTATGACCGGGTGTATTGGGCCTACGCCAATGCTGACTTCACCGACCTGGAAGGCAACCCGCAAGTGCTTTTCGACTTCCACGCCCCTGCCATTGACGCAGACATCGTGCGGGACAATGACGGTGAGTACCACCTCTTCTTCAAGACCGAGCAGGACGGGGCGCACAAGGGCATACGCCAATATGTGTTCCGCGACCTGCACGATCCACGGTCATGGACACTGCTCGACGGCTTCTGCGAGCAGACCAAGGACAATGTGGAGGGCGCCGGCGTGTTCCCTCTCACAAGTGGTGGCTGGTGCCTGATGTACGACTGCTACACGGCAGGACATTACCAGTTCACACGCTCTGACGACCTGCGTTCATTCCACTGGGCGTCCGATACCAGGACATCGGGGGCATTCACTCCGCGCCACGGTACGGTAATCCAGATTTCGTCCAAGGAGTACAAGCGGCTTGTGAAAGCATTTGGAAAGCCCGACGTGAGCATGGCGGCTCCCATGGACGGGGGATTATGGAAAGACAACACGGGCAAGCACATCAATGCCCATGGGGGCAACATCATCCATCATAAAGGCACCTACTACTGGTATGGTGAGAGCCGCTCGGTGGATGGCAAACCTTACAGTTCGCTTGGGGTGAGTTGCCTCACCTCGAAGAACTTGCGCGACTGGACCAATCACGGCCTGGTGCTGCCCGTAAGCAACGAGCCAGGCAGCGACATCGAGGGCGGCTGCATCATTGAGCGGCCTAAAGTGCTGTACAATGCGCTTAGCGGGAAATTCGTCATGTGGATGCACCTGGAGCTGAAGGGACAGGGCTATGGGGCTGCACGCGCGGCAGTGGCTGTGGGCGACAGCCCGCTTGGGCCCTTCCGCTTCATCCGGTCGGGCCGTGTCAACGCGGGCAGATACCCCATAGGGTTTGCACAGACCGACAGCACCGACCTGCGCCAGCACCTGCATGCGCCAGAAACCAGGAAATGGTGGACACCAGAGTGGCGCAGGCAGATAGAGCGAGGCATGTTCACCATGCGCGACCTGCAGGGCGGACAGATGGCGCGCGACATGACCGTCTTTGTGGACGATGACGGCAAGGCTTACCACATCTACTCCTCCGAAGACAATCTCACAATACAGATAGCCCAGCTTACGGATGACTACCTGGAGCACAATGGCTCCTATGTGCGTGTGGCTGCGGGAGGCATGAACGAGGCTCCCACCATCTTCAAGCAGGATGGCACCTACTGGATGATCACCAGCGGATGCACGGGCTGGGCGCCCAATGCAGCGCGCATGTTCCGGGCAAAGAATATCTTCGGCCCCTGGGAACAACTGCCCAATCCATGCAGGGGGGATGGGGCCGACAAGACTTTTGGCGCGCAGGGAACCTATATATACAAGGTAGAGTCGAAAGCCGAGAAGCGGCTGTTCCGGGGAGCAGACTATGTGTTCATGGCCGACATCTGGAATCCCGGCCACCTGAGCGAGAGCCGTCACCTGTGGATTCCCATCACGTTTGAGGACGGGATGCCTGTGCTGAGGAGATAGGGACTTGTGCTTCATCAAAGAAAGGCTGGACTCATGGACTCCCAGAGCAAGCCTTATTGCCTTGCAGTTTATGCCAGTCCGGAATCCCGTCCAACATTACCCGGACTGCAGTCCAAGCATGCTTGGACTGCAGTCCGGGTAAGTTCATTGTGGAAAGGCGGACTTCTCTCCCGCATGCACCAGCATCCTGCCCCTGGAGCAGGAACTCCCCCACCCCCAGATGTACATTCCATGCGGCACAGACAGGCAACAGGCAGGAGATTTTCGCTGAAAATGCTTAATTTTGCACATCGTTACAACACACACAAGGAGAATGGCACTAAGATACAAGGTCTTGGCACTGGATCTGGACGGCACGCTGACCAACAGCAAGAAGGTGATGACACCCCGCACACGCGAGACACTCCTGCGGGCACAGGCACAGGGGCTGAAGATTGTCCTGGCGAGCGGACGCCCGCCCTTTGGCATCAAGCCCATCGCCGAACAGCTGGAACTGCGGAAATATGGCGGATACATCCTGGCCTTCAACGGAGGGGCGGTCATCGATTGCTCCACAGGCGAGACCGTCATGCAGCGCGTGCTGGACATGAGTCTATATCCCTACCTCTACTCCAAGGCAAAGGCGGGCGGTTTCAATATTCTGAGTTACCTGGGCGACGACATCGCCTGCGAGGACACCGGGGACGAGTATGTGCGCTACGAGGCACGGCTCAACGGCATGGGGCTGCGCAAGGTGGGCAACTTCCTGGAGGAGATAAATTTTCCCGAACCGAAGTTCCTCATCGTGGGCGACCCCGCGAGACTGGCTGTGCTGGAGCGGGAAATTGCCGGCCACATGGAGGGACGGATGAGCGTGTACCGCAGCGAGCCCTTCTTCCTGGAGCTGCTGCCCCTGGGCATCGACAAGGCCGGCTGCCTGGACACGCTACTGAAGAGGATGGGCCACTGCCGTGGGGACTTGATGGCCTGCGGCGACGGATACAATGACCTGGGGATGATACGCTATGCGGGAATGGGGGTGGCCATGGCCAATGCACAGAAGGAAGTGCGGGAGGCTGCCGATCACGTGACCCTGGGCAACGACGAGGACGGGGTGGCCGCCGCCGTGGAAAATATTCTGCTGCAGGACTGCTGACACGACCCCGGCTTGTCACAAGACAGCCACACGGCAAGAATCTCACAAGCATCGCATGATTCACAGAAGGAAAAGGCAGGCGGCACTGGTGCTCTCAAGCGGGGGAGCCCGGGGCTACGCCCACATAGGAGCCATTGAGGAACTGGAGCACCAGGGAATCAAGGTCACCTCTGTGGCAGGAACATCCATGGGCGCGCTGGTGGGAGGGATGTATGCAGCAGGCCACCTGCATGAGGTGAGCAGATGGCTGAAGACACTCACCAAGTGGCAAGTGCTCTCACTGGCCGACATCACGCTGAGCCGCACACACCTGGCCAATGCCGACAGGGTGCTGGACGCCATGAGACAGATAGTGCCCGATGTGCGCATCGAGCACCTGCCTGTCCCCTACTGCGCGGTGGCCGCCGACATCAAGAACCAGAGGGAAGTGGTGTTTGACCACGGAAGCCTGTACGAGGCCATACGCGCGTCCATCTCGCTGCCGTCCCTCTTCAAGCCCGTAATGGACGATGGGCGCGTCCTGATGGACGGAGGACTGGTGAACCCGCTGCCGCTCAACCGCGTGAAGCGGCACGAGGGAGACCTGCTGGTGGCCGTGAACGTGAACGCGCCCGCGTCAAGCCAGATAGAGGCGGTGAGAGAAAGGGCCGAGAGAATCCTGCTCGCCGAACGGGAAAAGGGGCTGCAAAGGTACCTGCCCAGCATGCAGGGGCTGGAGAACAACCACATCAGCCTACTGGCCGACGCCTTCTCCATGTCCATCGTGCAACTGAGCCAACTGGCACTGGAAAGGCAGAAGCCTGACATCCTGGTGGAGATTCCTGTCAACAGGTTTGACGCCGACTATGACCAGGCGGAACGCATCATACGCTACGGACAGAGAAAGACACGCGAGGCCATCATAGCCTACAGGATGCTGTCACACGAGACAAACTACGGGGAAGGATGAGCAGCCCCGGGGCAAACACACGCTCCCGCGCTTATACGGAGATTGTGCAAGCACACAAAATCATAACGAGGCACAACTCCCAGAACCGCATGACAGCAAGACCGAAGAACCACATCAGAACCACAAAACAGAACATAATGAACGAGAAAGACACAATATGCGCCCTGGCCACAGCACCAGGCGGAGCCATTGCAACAATAAGAGTAAGCGGGCAAGACGCCATCGCCATCACCGGGTCGGTGTTCAGCCAAAGCCTGGAGGGCAAGCCCTCGCACACCCTGCACTATGGAAAGATAAGCAACGGGGCTGGCGACGTGGACGACGTACTGGTGTCCCTGTTCAGGGCACCGCACAGCTATACGGGCGAAGACAGCACGGAAATCAGTTGCCACGGAAGCCCATATATCATCCAGGGCATCCTGGAACTCCTGATAGAGAAAGGGGCAAGGCAAGCCTTGCCGGGGGAGTTCACCCAGCGCGCCTTCCTCAACGGGAAGATAGACCTGTCACAGGCCGAGGCCGTGGCCGACCTCATCGCCTCCACCAACAAGGCCACACACCAGATGGCCATGAGCCAGATGCGCGGACACTTCAGCGGAGAACTGAACCGCCTCAACAGCAAACTGCTGCACCTGGCCTCGCTGCTGGAACTGGAACTGGACTTCGCCGACCAGGAAGTGGAGTTTGCCAACCGGGACGAACTCACAAGCGCGGCCATCGAGGTAAGAGACCGCATCAAGTCGCTCACCGACTCTTTCCAGACGGGCAACGCGCTGAAGACCGGGGTGCCCGTGGCCATCATAGGCGCGCCCAACGTGGGCAAGAGCACCCTGCTCAACAACCTGCTGGGGGACGAGAAGGCCATCGTGTCCAACATACAGGGCACCACGCGCGACCTGATAGAGGACGTGGTGCAGATACAGGGCATCACATTCCGCTTCATCGACACGGCGGGCATCCGCAAGACGCGCGACCAGATAGAGAAACTGGGCATCGAGCGCACGCTCAAGGCCGCCGGGCGCGCGCGTATCGTCATCCTGCTCACCGAGGATGGCGTGCCATTCCCCGACGTGCGCTTCCGTGCTGACCAGAAGGTGCTCCGGGTCATCAACAAGTGTGACACCTCACTGCCCAGTTCGTCCTTCCTCTACCACAAGCGCAACGTGGGCATGCAGTTCCACATCTCGGCCATAACAGGCGACGGGATGCCCTTGCTCAAGGAAGCCCTTGTGCGTGAGGCGGCCATCCCCGAGATACAAGAGAACGAGACCATAGTCTCCAATGTGCGCCATTACCAGGCGTTGTCCAAAGCCCAGGAGTCCATCTGCCGTGTGATAGAAGGCATCGGGCATGCTGTCCCCTCTGACCTCGTGGCACAGGACCTGCGTGACTGCATCCGCCACCTTGCCGAAATCACTGGCACCGCCATTGCCTCAGAAGATGTCCTACAATCCATCTTCAGCAAGTTCTGCGTGGGCAAGTGAGGCGGTTTTTTGGAAAGTGAAGCGCAGGGCAAAGGCAGGGTAAAGACTGCAAAAAACCGCTCTGATTATCATATATGTAGCGAACACCACTTCATGACTCCATTTTTGCAGTCTTACCTTTGGCTTTGTCGTTATTTTGTTGTTATTTTGTTGCTCGTTAATTCATCAGCAACAAA
>DCCS01000042.1 GCA_002316015.1 Prevotellaceae bacterium UBA1075 | reverse complement strand
TGGAGCGACATACCCTGCCGCCATCCTCTGTGTTGTCCCTCTCCCCAAGGGATAGATAAGGGATGGGAGACCCTTTTATAAAATATCATAAAAAGGAAGGGCGCGCTAAATCAAATGGCGCAAGTGGCTTCCGCCCTCGACAAAATTTCATATCTTTGCACGCAATATAAACTAAAGGTTATGGCTTCATTTATTGCAGACAAGATTGTGATGGACGGTCTCACCTACGATGACGTCCTGCTGATTCCCGCTTACTCGGATGTGCTTCCACGCACGGTGCAACTGACCACGCGATTCTCGCGCAACATTGAACTCAAAATCCCTTTTGTGACAGCCGCAATGGATACCGTCACCGAGTCGACCATGGCCATTGCAATCGCTCGCGAGGGTGGCATCGGCGTGATACACAAGAATATGAGTATCGAGGAACAGGCGCGTCAAGTGGCTATAGTGAAGAGAGCCGAGAATGGTATGATATATGATCCCGTGACCATCCGGCGTAACGGCAAGGTGGAGGATGCACTCGCACTGATGGCCGAATATCACATAGGAGGCATACCTGTGGTGGATGACGAGCGGCATCTGGTGGGGATTGTGACCAATCGTGACCTGCGGTTCGAACAGAACATGTGCCGTCCCATTGTCGAAGTGATGACCAGCGAAAACCTGGTGACCACGCACGCCAAGACCGACCTTTCTGCCGCCGCGAAAATCCTGCAGGAGAACAAAATCGAGAAACTGCCGGTGGTGGACGAGGAAAACAAGCTCGTAGGGCTTATCACATACAAGGATATTACAAAGGCAAAGGACAAGCCGATGGCATGCAAGGACAGTTTGGGACGCCTGCGTGTTGCGGCTGGCGTGGGAGTCACCGCCGACACTCTGGACCGCATGCGGGCTCTGGTGGATGCCGGGGTGGATGCCATTGTGATAGACACCGCGCACGGACACAGCAAGTATGTGGTGGAAAAACTCAAAGAGGCCAAGAAGAACTTTCCCAAGGTGGACATCGTGGTGGGCAACGTGGCAACCGGTGAGGCCGCGCGCATGCTTGTGGAGGCTGGAGCCGACGGGGTTAAGGTGGGCATCGGGCCGGGCAGCATCTGCACCACCCGTGTGGTGGCCGGCGTGGGTGTTCCCCAGTTGAGCGCAATCTATGACGCGGCCAAGGCACTGGAGGGCACGGGTGTGCCTATTATCGCGGATGGCGGGCTGCGCTACAGCGGTGATGTGGTCAAGGCACTGGCCGCTGGAGGCTATTGTGTGATGATAGGTTCGCTGGTGGCCGGCACCGAGGAGAGCCCTGGCGATACCATCATTTACAATGGGCGCAAATTCAAGAGCTACCGCGGCATGGGGTCGCTCGAGGCTATGGAGTGCGGAAGCAAGGACCGTTATTTCCAGTCCGGTGTCAAGGACGTGAAGAAACTTGTGCCCGAGGGCATCGCTGGCCGCGTACCCTACAAGGGCTCTGTACAAGAGGTCATCTACCAACTGATAGGTGGACTGCGCAGTGGCATGGGGTATTGCGGGGCGCAGACTATCGAGTCCCTGCATAATGCCAAGTTCGTGCGCATAACCAACGCCGGAGTGCTGGAGAGCCATCCCCACGATGTGACCATCACCAGCGAGGCACCCAACTACAGCCGCCCTCAGTAACACCAACAAGAACCAAGCATAGATGAAGAAGACCCTGCTACTCCTGCTCTTCCTGGCATGTGGCGCAAGCGCATATGCACAGGATGACCCCGTGGTAATGCGTGTGAACGGACAGCCTGTGACACGTAGCGAGTTCGAGTATAACTATAACAAGAACAACTCCGAGGGCGTGGTTGACAAAAAGAGCATAGAAGAGTATGCTGAACTTTATGCCGACTACAAACTCAAAGTGCAGGCGGCAAAGGATGCCCATCTTGATACGCTAAGCAGTTTTCTCAAAGAGTTCCGCATGTACCGCGACCAGCAGATACGCCCCCTGCTCATTCCCGCAGGTGCGGTTGACAGCGAGTGCCGCAGTTATTATGACCGTATCCTGGCCAGCCTGGACGGCAAGGAGTTGCTCCAGACAGCCCACATCTTTCTGCGCGTGCCGCAGAATGCGACCCCTCAAGAGCAGCAGGCGGTAAAGGTGAGGATGGATTCGGTGTATGCCGCACTACAGGCTGGAGCTGACTTTGGCGAGTTGGCCAAGCGAGTGTCGCAGGAAAGGCAGACCGCCATCAATGGGGGCGTGCTTCCCTGGATAGGCCCCAACCAGACACTCAAAGAGTTTGAGGACGTGGCCTATTCGCTTGAAGTGGGGCAGTATTCCCAGCCATTCCTCTCTCCCGTGGGATACCATGTGATAAAGCTCCTGGCCAAAAAACCGCTTGAGAGTTATGAGGAGCTAAAGCCTAACATACAGCGTTACCTGGAGAGCCAAGGGCTGGAGAACCAGTTGTCGGCCAGTGTGCTTGACTCCATGGCACAGCATGCGGGCACGCACAAAACCGTGGAGCAGATATTGGACGAGGAGACGGAACGCCTCTGTGCCCAGGATCGCAACCTAAAATATCTGGTGCAGGAGTACTACGAGGGCTTGCTTCTCTTTGAGGAGTGTTCGCGGGAGGTGTGGGAGCCGGCCAAGACCGATACGGCGGGCATTCAGAAGTTCTTCAAGACCCACAAAAAACAATATGCTTGGAAGGAACCACATTTCCGTGGAATGCTCTATTACTGCCAGAGATCCCAGGATGTCAAGGCCGTGAGAAAAGCCTTGAGGAAAGTGGATGAGAGCCAGTGGACAGCCACCGTGCGCGACCTTTTCAACAAGGACAGCGTGACCGTACGCATGGAGCGGCGCATGTTTGTAAAGGGTGAGAATGGCCAGGTGGATCGCCTTGCATTTAAGGACAAGAAGGCCGAAGTGAAAGAGATGAAGGGTTATCCCCATGTGGCGGTGCTAGGAAAGGTGCTCAAGAAGGGGCCTGCACTGTGGACAGACGTTGGCAACCAGGTGGTGAGCGACTACCAGCGTCACCGTGAGCGGAGTTTCGTGAGCGACCTGAGGAAGCGTTACAAAGTGGAGATTGACACTGAAGTACTTAAGACGGTGAACAATCATTGAGGGGAAATTGTATGAGAATAGGTAACAAGTATCTTGTGCTCATGGCCGCTTTTCTGTGGGCTGTGGCTTCTCTGGCACAGACAAATGTGGTGGACGAAATCGTATGGGTGGTGGGCGATGAGGCCATTCTGCGCTCCGATGTGGAGAAACGGCGCAACGAGTACGGAAACTCAATGACGGGCAATCCTTACTGCGTGATACCAGAGCAGCTGGCCATACAGAAACTCTTTTTGCATCAGGCCGCTATTGACAGTGTAGAGGTTACTGATGCGGAAGTCAATCCATATGTCGAGCAGGACATCAACGAGAAAGTGCTCATGGCGGGCTCCAAGGAGAAACTGGAGGAATACATGCAGATGAACATGAGACAGATACGCGAGGAACTCTTTGACCAGTACAAGAACGAACTCACAGCGCGCAAGATGCGCGAAAGGTTGACCTCGGACATCAAGGTGACTCCAGCCGAGGTGCGCAGATACTTCAAGGACATGCCCGAAGACAGCCTGCCGCTCATACCCACCCAGGTGGAGGTGCAGGTGCTGGCCTTGCAGCCCCGCATCAGACAGGAAGAAATCGACCGCGTGAAGGATGTGTTGCGCGGGTATGCCGAAAGAGTGAGCAATGGCTCTACCTCCTTCAGCACCTTGGCGCGTCTCTATTCCGAGGATCCGGGAAGCGCGCGGCAGGGTGGAGAACTTCCCTTCATGGGGAGGGGAGAACTGGATCCAGCCTTCGCCAATGTGGCCTTCTCGCTTACAGACCCCTCCAAGGTGAGCAAGATAGTGAAAAGCGACTTTGGCTACCATATCATACAACTGATAGAGAAGCGTGGCGACAAACTGAAGTGCAGGCATATCCTCATGCGTCCCGAAGTTGCGCAGGCCGACATCGACACAGCAATGGCGCACCTTGACTCCATTGCCGAGGACATACGCACGGGAAAGGTCAGTTTCGAGAATGCCGTGCTCTATGCCTCAGATGACAAGGACACGCGCAACAACCATGGAATCATGACCAACACGAAGGAAAACGGTGAACGTACCACCCGTTTTGAGATGGCCGAACTCTCGGCCGTTTCGCCTGAACTGGCGCGTGTGGTGGAGGGAATGCAGACAGGTGAAATATCCAAACCATTCACCATGGTCAACTCCAAGGGAATCACCATGTGCGCTCTCGTGCGGCTGAAGAGCCGCATCAAGGCGCATCGCGCGAATATCGCCGAGGACTTCCAGGTGCTCAAGGGGGTGGTGGAAAACCAACGGAGCCAAGAGCGCATACTCGGTTGGATCAAGGAGAAACAGCGGAGTACCTATATCCGCATCAACCCCGATTGGCGCGACTGCGACTTTCAGTATCCTGGATGGGTGAAGTGAGATGAGCCGCAGATTTGGTGCCGTGTGTCTGATAGCATTGTTTGGTGTATGTTTGCTTGGAGCCATGACTCCCGTCAAACGTACTCCAGCAGACCGTCGGGACAGGAAGACCTCCGACAGCCGGGTGTTCCTGCTGCATGCCGACAAGTTGTACTTTGACGACCACATCCGTCCCGATGCGCAGTTTCTTGTGGGCAATGTGGCTTTCAGACATGATGATGTGCTTATGTACTGCGACAGTGCCTTGTTTTTTGAGGGCTCGAACTCCTTTGATGCTTACGGGCATGTGCGCATGGTGCAAGGCGACACGCTCTCGCTCAAGGGCGATGTGCTCTTTTACAACGGACTGGACCAGATAGCGGAGGTGCGCCATCATGTGGTGCTCAAGCACAGGCAGAGCACCCTCTACACCGACAGCCTCGACTATGACAAGCTCTATGGCAGGGGCTATTTCTTCGAGGGCGGAAGGCTTGTTGACCAGGACAATGAACTCACAAGCGACTGGGGCGAGTACACCCCATCCACACGTGAGGCGGTGTTCAATTACAATGTGCGCCTGGTCAATCCTGCCCCTCCCCGGAAGGCAAAGACCACCCTCGTGTCTGACACCCTGCACTACAACACGGGCACAGGCATCGCGCACGTGGTGGGGCCCTCCAACATCGAGCATGGCACCAGCCACATCTATTCCGAACTCGGGTATTACAATTCCAAGACGGACGAGTCCTATCTGCTCAACCGCAGCATCCTCACCAACGATGGCAAGCGCATGGTGGGCGACAGTGTGGTGTGGGACGGTGAGCAGAAGGTGGGAAAGGCTTTCGGGAACATCGTCTATACCGATGCCGCAAACAAGAACATGTTCACGGGCAACTACTGCCTCTACAACGACAGCACAGGTTATTCCGAGGCCGCAGACAGCGCCGTGGTCATTGACTTCTCGCAGAAGGACACCCTCTATGCGCATGCCGACACCTTCAAGGTCTTCTCCTACAACCTGCGTACTGACAGCGTCTATCGCGTGATGCATGCTTACCACCATTTGCGGGCCTATCGCAGGGACATCCAGGCGGTATGTGACTCCCTGGTGTATGACGGCAGGGACTCTGTGATGACCATGTATCACGACCCTGTTCTGTGGCAAGAGGGGCAGCAGTTGCTGGGCGAGGAGATTAAGGCTTTCTTCAACGACAGCACCATCGACAGTGTGCAGGTGCTGCGCCAGGCACTCTCGGTGGAGCGGATAGACAGCATCCACTACAACCAGGTCACAGGCAACGAGATGCACTCATATTTCCGTGACGGCGAGATATACCTCACCACCTCGGCCGGCAATGTGTATGTCAACTACTTCCATGTGGGCGAAGACAGTATCCTGGCCGATATGAACCACACCGAGACCACGTTTCTTAAGATTTACCTCAAGAACCGCAAGGTTGACAAGATATGGATGCCGGCGGCCACGGGCATGTTCTATCCCATTCCGCTCATCCCTGCGGATATGCTGTATGTGGAGAACTTCGCGTGGTTCGACTACATGCGTCCTGTAGATAAGGACGACATATTCCATTGGCGACCCAAGAAGGCCGGGTCCGAGTTGAAGAAGATAAGTCGCAAGGAGGCACCACGACAGAAACTTTCAGACATCAAAAAGAAATAAACCATGGGGATGTTCAGCACAAGAAAGCCGCGCAGGTTCCGTCCTGTGCATATCTATACCGACGAGAGCCGAGAGAGACTGGAGCGGCTGGTCAACGATGTGAAGCGCGATCAGGGCCAGTTGGAACCGGACAGCCAACCCTATGACCCCGCAAAGTTCAAGGGCAAGTTTGGGCAGTATACGCCTCGTGCCCAGCGGCACAAGGAATCGGGCAGCCGCCTGGGATGGCCTGTGGTCATCGTGCTGCTGCTGGCACTCGCACTCGTGTGGAGGTTCCTGCTTTCGGGGTCAACCTATTGACACCCCCGCGCCCCGTGCGATTTTGTGATAGTTGAAAGTGTTAAGGAACAGGAACAGGAGAACAACCGATGGACATCATACATCTTCTTCCCGACTCTGTGGCCAACCAGATTGCGGCCGGGGAGGTCGTCCAGCGTCCGTCCTCAGTCATCAAGGAACTGATGGAGAATGCGGTGGACGCGGGAGCCTCCCGTATAGATGTGGTGATAACGGACGCAGGACGCACCTCGATACAGGTCATAGATGACGGCAAGGGCATGAGCCCTACCGACGCCAGGCTTGCCTTTGAGCGTCATGCCACTTCCAAGATACGCAAGGTGGAGGACCTCTTCACCCTGCACACCATGGGCTTCAGGGGCGAGGCGCTGCCCTCTATAGCGGCGGTGTCGCAGGTTCGCCTCAAGACCCGTGTGCCTGAAAGCGACTTGGGCGTTTCGCTCAACATTGACGGCTCTGAGGTCGTTTCCCAAGAGATGTGCTCATGTCCCGTGGGATCCAACTTTGAGGTTCGCAACCTCTTCTACAATGTGCCTGCGCGCAGGAAATTCCTCAAGAGCAACCAGACCGAGATGAACAATATCGTACAGGAGTATGAGCGTGTGGCGCTGGTCAATCCCGATGTGGCCTTCTCGCTCACACACGGCGACACACTCCTGTCCCGGCTGGAGCGGGGAAGCCTGCGCCACAGGGTGGTCTCGGTGTTTGGGAAGCGGCTCGACAGCCAGTTGCTTGACGTGCGTGTCGAGACCTCGCTGGTCAATCTGAAGGGGTTTGTCGGCAAGCCAGAGGCGGCCAGGAAGAAGAATGCGGCGCAATATTTCTTTGTCAACGGGCGGTACATGCGCCACCCCTATTTCCACAAAGCCGTCATGGAAGCCTTCCGGCACCTTATCCCCGAGGGTGACCAGATACCCTATTTCCTCTATTTCGATATAGACCCGGCCAATGTGGATGTGAACATTCATCCCACCAAGACCGAGGTGAAATTCGAGAATGAGTCGGCCATCTGGCAGATTGTCGTGGCGGCAGTGCGAGACACGCTGGGTCGCTTCAACGCTGTTCCTACCATTGATTTCGATGTGGAGGGCCGTCCTGATATCCCCGCCTTTGACGCGGCCGGCCTTTCCTCGGTGCGGGTGCCGCAGGTGCAGGTGGATGTGACCTACAATCCGTTCCACAGCAAGCCCCGTCAGCAGCCCCCGGTTGACTGGCAAACCATTTATGAGGGGCTTGAACGCTCGGCTGGCGTGTCGGTGCCAGAATCCCGGGACGAGCCGGGAACGGAAGACCTCTTTGAGGGGGAAGACTCAGCCACGGAGGAGCGGAGCATGGAGCACTTCCAGTTCCGTGGGCAGTACATACTCACCACGGTGCAGTCGGGGCTGATGATTGTGGACCAGCATAGAGCGCACGTGCGTGTGCTCTACGACAAATACATGAGCCAGATGGAGAGCCGGAGAGCCACCGGCCAGCGGCTTCTCTTCCCCGAGATGATGACCGTGTCGCCCTCCGACGGTGTCATCATGCGGCATATTAATGATGACCTTTCGCGTTTGGGGTTCGATGTGACCGATTTGGGAGGCGGGTCGTTCTCTGTACAGGCGGTGCCCGCCGACCTGGACGGGATGAACCCCGTGCCCGTGCTGACGCTGATGCTGGAGACCGCAAAGGAGAAAGACGCTGGCATGGAGCAGGAGATGCGCCATCGCCTCGCGTTGGTCATGGCGCGAAGCACTGCCATTGCCATCGGCCAGGTGTTGTCGGTCCAGGAGATGGATGCCCTTATTAATGACCTTTTCCTGTGTGCCAACCCCAACATGACCCCCACGGGCAAGACCATCATCTCCATAGTGCGGCAGGAACAGATAGACCGCCTGTTTGGGTAGGAAGACAATGAGAATAAAAACAATAAGGTAATGGAAGCAAAACAAAAAATCATCCTCACGGGCGACCGTCCCACAGGGAAGTTGCACATAGGGCACTATGTGGGGTCACTCCGCCGTCGTGTGGAACTGCAGGACAGCGGCGAGTATGACAAGATTTACGTCTTCGAGGCCGATGCCCAGGCGTTGACCGACAATATAGACAATCCCGAGAAGGTGCGGCAGAATGTGATAGAGGTGGCGCTCGACTATCTTGCCGCAGGTCTCGACCCGGCCCGCAGCACCCTGTTCATACAGAGTCAGATACCCGAGTTGTGCGAACTCTCGTTCTACTTCATGGATATGGTGAGTGTGAGTCGTCTGCAGCGGAATCCCACCGTGAAGACAGAGGTGAAGATGCGTGGCTTCACGGGCGACAGCATCCCGGTGGGCTTTTTCACCTATCCCATCAGCCAGGCGGCTGACATCGCGCTGTTCAAGGCCACCACAGTCCCTGTGGGCGAGGACCAGGAGCCCATGCTCGAACAATGTCGCGAGATTGTGCGCCGCTTCAACAACATCTATGGTGACACGCTGGTCGAGCCTCAGATCCTGCTTCCCGGGAACTCGGCCTGCATGCGCCTGCCTGGCATTGACGGCAAGGCCAAGATGAGCAAGAGCCTGGGGAACTGCATCTACCTGAGCGACTCTGCCGATGAGGTGTGCCGCAAGGTGAAGAGCATGTACACCGACCCCGCTCATCTGCAGGTGAGTGACCCTGGTCACCTGGAGGGCAATGCCGTGTTCACCTACCTGGATGCCTTTGCCACCGACGAGCAGGTTCACAACTATATGGGGGAATACGCGACGTTGCAGGAGATGAAGGACCACTACACGCGTGGCGGCCTGGGCGACATGAAGTGCAAGAAATTGCTGATGAGTGTGCTGCAGGACGTTCTTGAGCCCATACGCCGCCGCCGTGCGGAGTTCGAGCGTGACATCCCTGCCGTCTATGACATCCTGAAGCATGGATGCGAGCAGGCCCGTGAGGCTGCCGTGGGGACGATGGATGAGGTACGTCGCGCCATGAGACTCAACTACTTCGAGGATGCCACGCTCATCCGTTCGCAGGCTGAGCGTTTCGCGGGGAAATAGTTCTCGGCACTCCTTTCGCTCCAGTGTCCCGCATGGGGCGTGGCTTGTAGGGCTGGGGGCACCTGTGCAGGCAGGCGGTGCGTACCGTGGAGCGCGGTATGTGGCGCCTGCCTGTTTCTTCTTGTGTGGGGATACGGGCCAGCCTTACACGCTCCTTTCCTGCCTGCCTTCACTTTGTCCAGGCGTGTCTGTCGCCTTGCCCGTCGTGGCCTGTTCCCGTGTTCCGTGGGTATGGCCTGGCATGGCTTGGGCGTTCTCATAAAGGCCAATCTGTTTGTTCCCACTTTATTTCCTTGCTGTCCGTGTGGCCTGTGAAGTGAAAAAACCGTACCTTTGCGGCGGAAAAAGCATTGGAACATATTAGTTAGTCTGTCTTATGAAGTTGGATGTGTTGACAGCGATATCGCCCGTAGATGGCCGTTACCGTGAAAAGACCGAGCCTCTGGCCGCTTATTTCTCAGAGTATGCGCTGATACGTTATCGCGTGAGGGTAGAGGTTGAGTACTTCATCGCGTTGTGTGAGATGCCCCTTCCCCAGCTGGAATCCTTCCCGCATGCCCTCTTCCCCCGGTTGCGCGCCATATACCGTGACTTCAGCGAGCATGACGCTGCCAGGGTCAAGTCCATCGAGCAGGTGACCAATCACGATGTGAAGGCTGTCGAGTATTTCATCAAGGAGCAGTTTGACTCCATAGGCGGACTTGATGCGTTCAAGGAGTTCATCCATTTCGGTCTCACGTCCCAGGACATCAACAACACCAGTGTACCCCTGAGCATCAAGGAGGCATTGTCCGAGGTCTATTACCCCTTGCTCGAGGAACTGATAAGCCAGCTGGAGCAGTATGCCGAGGCATGGAAGGACGTGCCCATGCTGGCCAGGACGCACGGACAGCCGGCCAGCCCCACCCGTTTGGGCAAGGAGGTCAAGGTCTTTGCCTATCGCCTCCGGTGCCAATACGAGATGCTGCGCCAGTGCCCCGTGACTGCCAAGTTCGGGGGAGCCACAGGGAACTTCAACGCGCATCACGTGGCTTATCCCCAGTACGACTGGCGCGCCTTTGCCAATCGGTTCGTCGCTGAGCGGCTTGGCCTGGAGCGCGAGCAGTACACCACCCAGATAAGCAACTATGATTGCCTGGCCGCCATCTTTGATGCCATGAGGCGTGTCAACACCATCATCATCGACCTTGACCGCGACTTCTGGCAGTACGTGTCCATGGAGTACTTCCGCCAGCAGGTGAAGGCCGGCGAGGTGGGCTCCAGCGCGATGCCCCACAAGGTCAACCCCATCGACTTCGAGAACAGCGAGGGCAACCTGGGCGTGGCCAATGCGCTGCTCGCCCACCTGTCAGGCAAACTCCCGGTGAGCCGCCTGCAGCGTGACCTGACCGACAGTACGGTGCTGCGCAATGTGGGTGTGCCTGTGGCTCACATGCTCATCAGCCTCCAGAGCACACTGAAAGGCTTGCGCAAGTTGGTGCTCAATGCCGATGCGGTCAGCCGCGACCTCGACAATTGTTGGGCGGTGGTGGCCGAGGCCATACAGACTATCCTGCGGCGCGAGGCATACCCTCATCCCTATGAGGCTCTGAAAGCCCTGACCCGCACAGGCAAGGGCATCAGCCGCGAGACGATACAGAATTTCATCAACGAGTTGGGTGTCAGCGAGTCTGTGAAGGACGAGTTGCGCGCCATCACTCCACATACCTATACCGGTATATAAGACAGACAAGAGAGATAAGGCGTAATTATTGGAGAAACGCGAAAGCACTGAAAACACTATGAGTATTGAAGACGAAAGCTGGAAGGAGAAGTTCTCCGAAGGCACAGAAGGGACGAGCCACGAGGGCAATCGTCCTTCCAATGGTGAAAACAACACGGGCGAGAGAAAAACAGGAGCAAATGGGCGTGTCTTGCGTCCGCGCATCAGCCGTCCTGCATATAGCAGCAACACATCCCGCGCCCCGCAGTCCAGACCCTATCAGCCGGGAGCGGCCCGCGAGGGCGGTTACCAGCCACGCCCCCAGGGCGAGGGTGGCTA
>DCCS01000025.1 GCA_002316015.1 Prevotellaceae bacterium UBA1075 | reverse complement strand
TATGGAAACACTCGACCAGTTTGTCCGCGAGGGGGCACGAGGGGCTTATCTTCCCACATGCCCAATAACGCCAACAAGCCCCCAAACATCTATCGGCCTACCGTCAACACCACATACTCTGACTGTGTGCCTATACGGAATTTCCCACCCCATATGCCCATGCCGGAACTGACGCAGTATTGCGTATTGCCTTTCCTCAGCACACCATAGGCTTTCTCATACAGGGCATCTGTTATCCATGATGCCGGCCACACCTGACCATGGTGGGTGTGACCGCTGAACTGGAAGTCGATGCCATTATGCTCAGCCTCCTCCAAATGATAAGGCTGGTGGTCGAGAAGAATGGCAAATTCTTTTACTCTGCCATTACTGTCTGCCATCAGCTTTGCTTGCCTCATTATCTCTCGGAGCGAATGACGGTGCGCATTGGTCCTGTCATCCCTGCCTATTACGACGATATTGCCTATCTTAGCCACGCTGTCACGGAGAAGGGTTATGCCTGCCTTATGGTAAAACTGTAGCGCATGCTGTTCGCCACTATAATACTCGTGGTTGCCAAGACATGCATATACGGGAGCTTTCAACCGGTGAAACTCCTCTGCCACACGCTCCTCCAGCAATGGCCGCACACTGATGTCTATGATGTCACCGGCTATAAGCACGAGGTCGGGGTGTTCTGCATTTATCATGTCCACCCACCGCTTGAACTCAGAGCGGCGGTTGTGGTAGCCCAAGTGAAGGTCGCTGAGAAGAACAATTTTTGCTGTAGGCTTGTCGTGCAATGCCGCTTCCTTGTTTGTCTTGATGTCAATTTGCTTCCTCACCTTATTATTATAGTGTATGTTGCCATATACAAATACGACCAACATCACGGCAAGTATGCCTAAGGATGTATTGCCGTTACTCACAAGCCATGATTTTGGAACAAGATGCAAGAATCGTCCCAAATCGAGCGCAAGGAATATCATCACCAAGTAGAGGAGGATAAAGACAAAGGAGTTTCCCACCTCATATGCGACAGTAGCCATATTGAGCGACATCTTTTCTATCGCTCCAGAAAAGCCTATGAACATGGAACAGAACAAAACCGCAAACAAGGCAATTGCCGCCCATCGCCAACTGTGGGCAAAGGGCAGCACGTGCCAAATGCGCCATGCTGTATAGGCAGCACCCATTAGGGGCAATATCAGGAACATTATCAACCAGATATATTTCATTTATCTGTAGCGTTTAATTTGTGATGTCAAAGGGATAATTTATGATAGCAAGAGTATATGTGGGTCTCCACTTGGTTCACCATCGGTGCAATCTCCACGTTGGAAGCGAGGTCTGTCAGCGGCCGGCATTGAAGCTGCTCACACCAATGGCACGCAACTTGCCCGCTTTGCCTTGACTGCATTCCCGGATTCGTAGTCAAAGATAGAGACATTATATGAAACAGGCATTAACCAAACTACAGATTGTTTTTCCACCTATCCTGTTTTAACACCTTTCCGCAGGATCTCACCTTCCATTGCTTAGTTGGTATAAAACGCGCAGAGACAGTGACAATCACCATTTAAAAGTGAAATTCCATCCGCAATCTGTGCTACAAATTATATCTGTCAGAGGTGTCAAAGTATAGAGGAGCATGTCATGCAAGGCGGCATTCCACAACAGGAGGCCAGCCATGACTACAATTCCATGCTGTTGACACGGGGATTGTATGCAGATGTGTGCTGTGTAATCTGCTCATTTGCTGTCCACAGCGGTGCGCCTCACAGTTCAGCCCAAGGCTGAACGGTGGAGAAGATGCCCAAGGGACAACCGGAAAGTATCTCAACACACTTGTGCAAGCACCTCAGGTTACTTGGACCGGCAAGTTAAGCCTCCTGGTTCTCAGTCTCTGTACTGACACTGAGAACGGACGAGGACGGCATCCCGATAGGCACCCCCCTACTCGCCAAGGGAATCACGCCGCCCGTTCCTCCATCCACTACTGGCAAAGTATCTCCCGATACAGCCGCTCGTACTCCCGCGCCACTCTCATGTGGTCATGGTGGCGGGCGATATACTCCACACTCTCACGCTGAAGGCGGATGATGTCCCCAGGATGCCGCACAAGGTGCTCCAAGGCATGCTCCACGCTCCCACAGGTGGGAGCCACATTGATGATGGGACGAAGGTCCCGCTCACCCAGGATATCGTAGTTCTCCGGTTCACCTCCACCGATGCAGACAATGCCACGCGACATGGCCTCCAGGGGATTCATCGAAGGCGTGTAACTGTAGAGCTGGTCCAGGATGGCGTCGCTCCCATGCATCATCGTCACATACTGACTGAAAGGCACGCTTTCGGCCACCAACAGTTCCATCTGTCCAGGATGCCGCGCCTCCACAGCGCGGGCGGCACGCAGCATGATATCGGTGCCCTTGTACTCGCTGCGCTGGCGGTTGACACCGATAAACACCCTCACGGGCTGGCCTGGCTTACGCTCCCGCACCACACACTCCCCCGCTGCTTTGCACCGGATGGGCAAGGGGATGAAGCGCGTCTTCTGCGGAAAAAGCGGATGATAGCAAGCCCAGTACTCATAGAGCCCTGCCACAATGGCATCGCACTCCGCAGCCATGAGGCGGTTGAGCCGCCCCTTGCCGGTGTCCAGCCAATCCCTTCGCTCACGCAAGGCATCGGCATTGGTGCGGAGTTCCGCACCGATATTGAAATCGCTATACCGCAGAGGCTTGCGCGTACAGCACTCATGCACCCAATAATAATCCATACCCATGGCGCAAAGCACCACACAGCGGTTGTGCCTGCGCAGAAACCGATATACAGGCAGAATGTTCCCCGCCTTGAGCTCCAGGAACATGGGATTGATGAATTGCACTATATCATACCCCACCATGCGCGGCAGCAGCAAAGCCAGACGTGCCATGAGGGACGCGCCGCCCAAGAATCCAGGTTTGCGTGACAAGTCCACATCACGGGGATAGTCCTTCCAGAAGTCCCCATTGGAGGCTACCGTCACCTCATGCCCTATGGCACGCAAGCCGTCTGCCAGCGTGGCATGCACATTACTATATTCACCAAGCAGAAGAATCCTCATCCTCACTATTGTTCCATGGGAAGTTATTCACATTTACCCTACCAGGCCTTCCCCCACCGCCCAAAAGACAAGTTGGGGTTCACGGCCTTCTCTCGTCCGCCATCCCCCCCGTCACAGCACAAGCTCTGTGTCTCTGCTGCGTCCAGGCGCGCCAACCCGTTTCCTGTGGACGGCGGCAGTCCTGAGCACCGTCCTGGAGACATGCGGCACCGGCAAGAGGCACCGCGTCCCCGCAACAAGGGAAAGCCTTTGTGCCGCACGCGACGGGGCTACAGGCAGCCGGGCTTCCGGGAACGCAAAGCCAACAGCATCCCGGCGATGAGCACCGCACAGCCCAGCAGGCCCATCCAGGTCACGCGCTCGCCAAGCACCGCCGCACCCACTACCATGGTCACCAGGCTCTGGAAATACACATAGTTGGTGACACGCACGGGCCCGAGTGCCTTCATCACCCTGTTCCAAACCAGGAAGCCGCCTGCGGACGCCACTATTCCCAGGAACAGCAAGTTGCCCAGGACGGGCACCCGCATGAGCACCTCCCGCGAGGACTCCAGCGGATGCACCACAGCAAACCATGGCAGGATGGTAAGCACTCCGTATCCAAAGACCTTGCGGGTGATGAAGGCGGCCCCATACCGCAGCATTACCCTGCGCATCAACAGGGAATAGCAAGCCCAGGTGCACGAGGCACACAGGGCAAGCACATCACCACGGGGATTGAGATGCAGATAAATCTGGCCGTTGAGCACCACCAGCACCACTCCCAGAAAAGCACAGAACGAGCCCACAGTCTGCAGGCGCGTCATGCGGTCACTGCGGTAGAAGAGTGACACCAGCAGTGCGGTCACCATGGGCGTGGTGCTCACCAGGATGCTCACGTTGGCCGAGGTGGAATACACCAAAGCCATATTCTCGGTAAGGAAATAGAGCGAGCCGCCCATGACACCCAGCCCCACGAGCGTGACCTCGTCACTCAGGCTGCTCGACCACAGCCGCCGGTGCGACACCGCCAGCATGCACAGCCAGGCCATGAAGAAGCGGTACAGAAAGATGTCGGCAGGCGTGAGGCCGTATCCCAGCAGCACCTTGCTGCTCACAAATGTAGCGCCCCACACTGCCACCACCGCCACCGCCCCCACATGGGCCATCCACACCTTCATCAGCGCGCCAGGCATTTGCGCCCGCCCTTGATATAAATGCCACGGCCTGGCTTCGCCACCCGCCGGCCTTGCAGGTCATACACAGCGGGCACACCCTTTCCATCCGCCATGACGGGCATGCCCTCTATGCCTGTGGAGAAATCCACCTCCACGGCCTCGCTCCACTCGCTGGGCGCATAGCCGTCGGCCAGGGCACGCACCCGGCATGTGTAGATGCGTCCGGAAGAAAGCCCTGTAAAGGTATAGTTCAGCGCGGAAGTGGTCACGGTGGAGGTCGCGGCGGCTTTTCTGGTTAGCCTCCTGCCCATACTCTTCACAGGAACCTTGAGCAGTTCGTCAAGCTCGTCGTCACCAAAAGTACCATCGAGCACGACAATGCGGGACACATAGGCACGCTTCTTCGACTTCACCTGCAGGCGGCACAGGCTCTCCACACCCTGCAGGTCAGCCACTATATATACCTCTTCCCTCTCAAGGTCCACTTCGCCCAAGGTCTCGGTCTGGCCATCAGCATCCACATAGTCCATCTGCAGTTTGCAACTGGCACTGCCATACTGCCGGGCCTGCACCACTGCGGTAAGGTTGTGTCCCGAAGGGGAAAGTGCCGGAGTGGCGAGTCGCCCGTTGGCCTTTCCAGAACCCATCTTCACCTCATCACCAGGCGTGGCATATAGTTTCTCGCCTGTCCATCCCGCCATAAGGGTGTACTCGTCAAGTTTTCCCGCAAGGTCGACCGTGCCGTCGGTACTCTTCCCATTGTTGAATTTCGAGAAGTTCTCGTCCAGCAGGACACTCTCCTCTATGTCTGCGCTGCCCGTGCTCTTGGCTGTAAGCAGCACCTCATACGAGGTGGCCCCCTCCACCCTCTGCCACCGTGCCGTGAAACCACCGTCGGTCACCTGCGCTACAGGCAGCATGACAGGAGCGGCCAACTGTGGCAAGGGGATTCCGCCATCAAAGGTGAAACTTATCTTCCCGTCTGCCTCGGCAATGTGTTCGATGGGCCGTCCCATGTACTTGCGTCCCTTGCTGTTGGGGTGGTACAGGGTGGCAGCGGGTATGCTGGTGTCGGTGAGGGCGGTCTTGCGGCTGGTGCCTGGCCAGGTGTCACCCTCTGTGTCGTAATGCGAAAGTTTGTTGTCAGCGGGGATGATGGTCATGCGCTGCTGGCTTGCCACGGTGTTGACCGTGTTTTTCGCCCACACATTGCTGTCAAAGTCAACATGCAGCACAAGCAGCCCACTGGCGGGGGCATAGGCATCCCATCCCCGCTGCTGGTGGTTCTCCAGCAGATAATATTCGCCTGGATAGGCGGGATTGTCATTCCTGACCAGGTAGGCCACCGGCTCATCCGTGAGGGCAGGCATCGCGCTCACCGTGCAGGCACTGGTCAACTCTATGGGAGTGAGCCATCCGCAGTACATGCGCTCGTAACTGGTGAAGGGCGCGGGGGTCTCGCCATACCCTCCGGCACCATTGTAGGAGCCATAGTCCATGAGGTCCCACACGTCCATGCCGAAATTGCCCCCTTCGGTGTCATACATGTCGGGGATGGCCAGACAGTGGCTGAACTCGTGGCAGGCGGTGCCGATGCCGTCCATGGTACTGCCCGATGAGCCGCGCAACTCGCAGGAGCATGCGTAGGTGTCGATGGTCACGCCATTGAATGTGAGCGCGCCCGGACCGTCACCATAATAGGCAGCCGACGAGAGTTCATACTCGTGCGGCCACACGCTGTGGTCTGGCGCGCCGGCATGTTCGCCATAGCCCGCGTACACCACATACACCTGGTCCACATACCCATCCCCATCCCAGTCATATTTCTTGAGGTCGATGCCCTGCACGGCCAGTCTCACGGCCTCGGCCACCATCTCGCCCACATGGCTGTCGTTCCCGCCACTGTCGTTCTGCCCATAATAGGAGAGGTCTTTGCTCAGCGTCACAGGCCCCATGACATCAAAGTCGAGAGAGAATTTCCCGTAACTCTGGCTCAGGAAATAGTCACGCACCGAGCCCGTGCATCCGTTGGCCGAATAACCTTCCTTGTTGAAGTAGTCCTCATAGTCGGCACGGGAGTGCACAAGAGCCGTGTCCTTGAAGTTGGCCAGGATCACCAGCCCCTTGCGCTCGCCCGACACAGGATTGGTCTCGGCTCCCCAGGCCGACTTGCGCCTGGAGGCGCGTGCCCTCCTGCGCGCGTTGCTGGCCTGCACACGTTCCGCCATCTTCTGCCGTGCCTGGCTCAGGCTCATCTCGGTTACAGTCCCCTGCCCGCCTGCCACAAAGGCACGCCCGTCACGGGTCTTCCAGTAGTGGAAGTGTTCGTCACCGCACAAGGTGGCGGTCACCTGTGTACCGTCGGCCAAAGTCAGGGTGCGCTGCACATGCCTGGCCGGAATGGCACTGGCCGTCAAGGCAAGCGTCAGTACGATTGCCATCAGTACACTTCTCTTCTTCGTCATCTTCTTCGTCATTATCATCTTCGTCTTCGTCGTCATTGTCATCATTGCCTCTACTGTTTTTCCTGTCAAGCCACCAAGGCTTCCCGCCCTGCCACACGGCCAGGCGGACGCACGTGGAAGCGGGGCCACAAGGCCTTACTGCCCCACGAGCACCTTTCTCACCGAGGAGTCGGGGTAGCGCAGCAGATAAATGCCGGGGCACAGGGACTTCCGCCCCACCATGTCGGCCCGGCACTCGGTGACAAACAGGCCATCGGTGCCGAAGACACGCACGATACCCTCGCTCTTGGCCTTGTCGCCGATGCCGGTGGGCAGCGTGGTGAAGGTGGCAGGCACCGACCACTCGCCGTCCAGGAAGTCATGGGCCAGGGGCTGCACCTGGAAGGTATAGACATGGTTCTCCCGCAAGCCTTCCACCTTATGGCTCAAGCTGGCCAGGCTGTCAGCCTCGCACACGGTGTCTGTCCCTTCCATTACCCTCAGGTTATAGCACTGGGCTCCTGGCACTTCCTGCCATGCCAGCGTGACGGTTGTCTCGCCCAAGTCCCGCGCCTCCTGTGCGGTGACGGTGCCCAGTGTCCCGCGCGGCATGACCTTGACGGTCACCATGCCGTCCGAGTGCTCCTGTATGTCCACGATGGGCTTGCTCATGTACCCGCCTGTATAGAGCACACTGGCAGGCGTGGTGTTGTCGGTCAACTCGTGGTTGTCACTGGTTCCCGGCCACAGGTTGCCCCTGAGGCTCTCCACCCACTCGCTGACGGTCTTGGCGTTGTTGCTTCCAATGAAGGAGTTGTTGGCCGGTATGATGGTCATGCGCTGATGGTCAGCCTGCACATTGACCGTGTTGTTAGTCCATGCCGCCGACGAGTAATCCACATGGGTCACCATGAGCCCGTGTCCGCGCGAACCGCACATCTTCACGTCCCAGCCGTCGGCCTGGCGGTTCTCCAGGATATAGTACTCATTGGGGTTGAAGTCGCTCACCACCTTCCAGCCGCATCCTCCCGACGGGAACGAGGGGATGTGCAGAGTGGCGGGGCCTGTGACCTCGCGCAGGGACTGCCAGCCCATGAAGTCACGCTCATAGGCGGTGTAGCCCACGGGGGTGTAGCCATTGTTGGCGTACTCGCCATAATCCATCACACTCCAGTAGTCCATGCCGAAACTCACACCGCGTGTGTCATAGAAATCGGGCAGGCCCAAGGCATGGCTCAACTCGTGCACGAAGACACCGATGCCGTCGGGCACCTCGTAGTAATCCCCTCCGTTGTCACGCCTGAGGCGGCTTTCGCACACCGAGGAGTTGGCGGCGAACCTGATGCCAGCGATGGTTCCCGAGCCACCCACCTCTTTTGGCCAGATGGCATTCTCGTCGTAACTGTTGCTCTCGCCCAGTCCCGCGAAGACGAACATCACCAAGTCCACAGCCCCGTCGCCATCGTTGTCATACAGGCTCCAGTCAGTGCCTGCGGCAGTGGCCTTGGTGACTGCCTCGGCACAGAACTCGCTGTAGTTAACGTCTTTACGCTTTCCATCGGCCGAGTTTGCCCCATAGTAGGCATAGCCCTTGTCGAGCTTGACAGGCCCTATGGCCGTAAACTCAGGCAGGAAAGCCCCTCCGCTCTGGTCGATGAAGTACTCACGCAGGCTGCCCGAACTTCCATGACCCGTGTAGGGTGTGCCGTCGGCATTCCCGTTGCAGTAGAGGTGATAGTACTGCCGCACTGCCCCGGCATCATCTCCCACCGAGAAATCCTTGTCTGCAAAGGACACCAGCACCACGGGCACACGTTTTGCGCCGTGCTGCCCCAGGGGCGCGTTCTTGGCCGAGCCCACCTTGCGGCGGGCGGCTCTGCGGCGGGTGGCCACTTCGTCCAGGAGCGACTGCCGCTCCCCGGCACGCTCCACCATATGGTATCCCAGCGAGTCACGCACCACCATGTCCCCATCGTCGGTCAGATAATAGGAGAAGAACTCGTCACCCATGCGTGTGACCTCTATGACAGTCCCGTCTGCCAGCGTGACGCTCATGCGCAGCCGCTCCGACGGAGCGGCACACGCGCGCTGTGCCGTTGCACAAGACAACATTGCCAGGAGAGCAAGGCTGGCAAGCCGTCTCCAGGAAAAAGGTGTACCCATATATAATATATAACGTGTATGTGGGTGCAAAGGTACGGATTTTGGGGCGCGGGGCAAAAAAAAGCACCAAACATTTGCGCACAAGGGGAAAAGTGCCTACATTTGCAAAGCAAATAGGCAACGGGGGATTAGCTCAGCTGGCTAGAGCGCTTGCATGGCATGCAAGAGGTCATCGGTTCGAACCCGATATTCTCCACCACAATCCAGGCGGGAGACTTGTCATGAGAGACGGGTCTCCCGCACTCGTTTAATAGGCCCGCAGGCTTCCCACACACGACTCAACAACTTTCAAATCACAGAAAATATGGACAATCAGAAACGGGTGGCGCTCCCCGAGAACGCATTCAGAGAACTCAAGGAGGGCGAGCAGTACACGCCCCTGATGCCCAAGGACACTCAGCCGCGCGAGGTCACGGCATGGTCGGTGGGCTGGGGCATACTCATGGCTGTGGTCTTCAGTGCGGCAGCGGCCTACCTGGGGCTCAAGGTGGGACAGGTGTTCGAGGCCGCCATCCCCATCACCATCATCGCCGTGGGCGTGAGCGGAGCCACCCACAGGCGCAACGCACTGGGCGAGAACGTCATCATCCAGAGCATAGGCGCCTGCAGCGGAGTCATCGTGGCGGGAGCCATCTTCACGCTGCCCGCGCTATACATCCTGCAGGCCAAGTACCCCGAGATGACCGCCAACTTCCTGGAGGTGTTCCTCTCCAGCCTGCTGGGAGGCATCCTGGGCATCCTGTTCCTCATCCCCTTCCGCAAGTACTTTGTCAAGGAGATGCACGGCAAGTACCCGTTTCCCGAGGCTACGGCCAGCACACAGGTGCTGGTGAGCGGCGAGCAGGGAGGCTCACAGGCCAAACCCCTGCTCATCGCCGGGCTGCTGGGGGGACTGTATGACTTCTGCGTGGCCACCTTCGGCCTGTGGAACGAGAACTTCACCAGCCGCGCCATCCTGTGGGGCGACACCGTGGCCCAGAAGGCCAAACCGGTGTTCAAGTGCAACACGAGCGCAGCCGTGCTGGGCATGGGCTACATCGTGGGGTTCAAGTACGCCTTCATCATCTGCTGCGGCTCGGCACTGGTATGGTGGGTGATAGTGCCTGCCATCGCGTTCTTCTTCCCCAGCCTGGAAATTTCCGACGGGCTCACAGCCACGGCCGCATCGCCCGAAGAGCTGTTCCGCTACGCCAAGAGCATCGGCATCGGCGGCATAGCCATGGCCGGCGTGATAGGCATCGTGAAGAGCTGGAGGCTGATAGTGGGAGCCGTGCGGCTGGCCGCATCGGAGATGGGCAGCAAGAGGAGCGGCACCGACCGCGTAGAGCGCACCCAGAGGGACATCCCCATGAAGAGCGTGGCCATGGGCACAATCGTCGCCCTCATCGCCACCTTCCTCTTCTTCCAGTGGGACGTGATGGGCGGCGTGCTGCGCTTCAGCCTGGTGGCCATCCTGCTGGTGGCTGTCATCACCTTCCTCTTCACCACCGTGGCGGCCAACGCCATCGCCATCGTGGGCTCCAACCCCGTGAGCGGGATGACGCTCATGACACTCATCCTGGCCTCGGTGATCATGGTGGCCGTGGGACTGAGCGGCACCACCGGCATGGTGGCCGCACTCATCATGGGCGGCGTGGTGTGCACGGCACTCAGCATGGCGGGCGGCTTCGTCACCGACCTGAAGATAGGCTACTGGCTGGGGGCCACGCCACAGAAACAGGAGACCTGGAAGTTCCTGGGCACGCTGGTAAGTGCGGCCACCGTGGCTGGCGTGATTATGATACTGAACAAGACCTACGGGTTCCAGGACGGCCAGTTGGCCGCGCCACAGGCCAACGCGATGGCCGCCGTCATCGAGCCACTGATGAACGGCAGTGGGGCACCCTGGCTGCTGTACGGCATCGGAGCCGCCATCGCCCTGCTGCTCAATGCCTGCGGCGTGTCGGCACTGGCCTTCGCGCTGGGCATGTTCATCCCCTTGGAGCTCAACCTGCCCCTGCTGGCAGGCGGATCCATCCAGTGGTTTGTGTCCTCGCGCAGCCAGGATGCCCCGCTCAACAATGCCCGCAACGAGCGCGGTACGCTCCTGTCCAGCGGATTTATCGCAGGCGGCGCGCTGATGGGCGTGGTGAGTGCGGCCATGCGCTTCGGAGGTGTGGAGTTCGCCTATGATGCCTGGTGGGCCAACCCCATGAGCGAACTGCTCTCACTGGGCATGTACCTCATGCTCTGCATCTTCCTCATCAGGCATGCGATGAGGGCAAAAGCCTGACCTAAAAGGGCGAGATACAGCCCGTTCGGACAAAAAAGCGCGGCAAGGGACGACCTTATCAGCAGAAAAGTCGTACCTTTGCCGCGCTGTCACGAGTTGGCGGCATATTTCAAACCTATATTAAAAGTTTAATTAAATTATGGCAACAAAAATCAGATTGCAGCGCCACGGGCGTAAGGGCTATGCCTTTTACAGCATCGTAATCGCTGACGTAAGAGCTCCACGCGATGGTAAGTTTACAGAGAAGATTGGCACGTACAACCCCAACACCAATCCTGCCACTGTAGATTTGAAATTCGACCGTGCCCTTTATTGGGTGGAGGTAGGCGCACAGCCCACCGACACGGTTCGCAACATTCTGTCCGACGAGGGTGTTTATTTGATGAAGCATCTTCGTGGTGGTGTGAAGAAGGGCGCTTTTGACGAGGCCACCTGTGAGGCGAAGTTCGCCGCATGGAAGGCCGACAAGCAGAAGGGCCTGGAGGCTTTCGAGGCCAAGAAGGCTGCTGAAAAGAAGACTGCCGAGGCAGCCCGACTGGAGGCAGAGAAGAAGGTCAACGAGGAGATCGCAAAGAAGGTAGCCGAGAAGAAGGCCGCAGAGGCCGCCGCAAAAGCAGAAGCCGAGGCAGCAGCCAACGCTGAGGCTGAGGGCGCACAGGCAACCGAGGGTGAAACAAAAACTCCCGCCGAGGCCTAAGCAATCAATCACAAACCATTATTTCAATTAGACTTTTTCCAAACAAACAACCCGAGGGGCGTTGCCGTGAGGCAATGCCCCTCTTTGGCATCTTGCCGCCGCAAGCGCTTCACCATAGCCCCGCTATGCCTTCAACACGTCCCGCAGCAACCTGGCACAACACAAACAGCAACCTGGCGCGAAATCCAATGGCCGATTGAGGATTGAGAAAAGGCAGAAGTCACGAGAAAACAGGTTCCCCCTTACAGACTGAGGGAACCGCAGTGGCAGGACCCGCTCTTCAAGGCTGTCCATATACCCGTCTGCCATACAGGCTTTAAGTTCCGGGGCAGCAGGCTTGCTTTTGTCGCGAGGCTACCCTGCCAGCTTCCCGCGCTGCATTCCCTCTTTCGTTCAGCCTGGTCTGGGCGGTCAAAGGAGTCCCTTGACCCCGCAAAGTAATATGCCTGACTTTACCGTCCAGCCTGGGCTGGACGAGAAGAACAGTTGCTTGCCTGCGTCCCACAGACAAGGCCAGAGAGGCTTGGCAAGTAGTTTCCAGCGCGTAATCGCCCACAATTTCATCCCGGCATGGAAACTACTGGCAGGCTGCAACAGTCAAGAGGCAGCAATCCCGCCCCTGCGCATGCCACAGAAGCGGGATTGCATTGTCTGGCCGCAGATAAGCGCAGGCCAGCCCAGGAGGACGGGCTCAGTCGTTCAGCCCCCAGCTGTCCTCGTCCCAGTCTTCATCCTTACGGCTGCCCTTGATGCCTCCACCATACTTGTTATCCACATTGTAACCAGAGTAAGCCATGGGCAACTCGGGCTCTACGCCCATCACCTGCATGGCGGGGGTTATGTATGTTTTCTTCTTGCTCATTGCCATTCCTTTCTTTCCTTTACTTTACTATGTACTTCACTCCATTCACGATATAGATGCCTGATGGCAAGCCATCCAGCGAGTTGCTCTGGCGCACCTTCTGGCCGCTGAGGCTATACACGCCATCGGCATACTGGCCTATGAACACTCCGCCATCGGCATCCACCAGGTCACCTATGCCCGTGGCCGTCTGCTCACCATCAACCACCACCTTCACGGCACTCATGTCGGCAGTCTCTGTGCTGGTGCTTTCGGGCATGAACCAACAGCGGAAGCCCTTGGTTCCATACTGATTCTGTATCAGGCGCATGTATCCACCAGCCATCACATAGCCTCCCTGCAGCATGGGACGGCCATCCAGAATGGCATTCTTGCCTTCGCTGTCCGTCCCATAAGTCTTGCACAGGGTGCCATAGGCACGCAGGGGCGTGTTGCCGCCGCCCTCGGCCAGGGTGGCATCCTTATAGGCATAGAGGTAGCCGCCTGTGCCATCCTCCTTGAAGTTGTAGCGACGCTGACCTGTGGTGGCATCAACGCTGTTGGTGGCCAGTGTGGCGCGCTCCAGGTAGAAGTTGCCAGCCTCGGCTTTCACAGGAATCTTGGTGGAGGTGCTGCTGGGCACGCTGCCATTGTCCGGGCAAGCGTAGAGGCTTCCCTCCCATGCCTCTCCCCTGCCCTTTGTGTGCTGGGCATCCACCATGATGATATAGGGCTGGTACGCCTTGAGGAACACGCTGTCGGCCTCCGTCTCGCTCATGAACTCCACCGTGGTGGCTGTCAGATGGTCGAGTTTGGCCAGGCGGGCCGTCTCGCCGAAGAGTTGGCAGAAGTCTGCCTTGCCCAGGCTCACGGGCAGGATGAGTGTGTTCCACTTTCCGCTCGTGAAGGTGCGGTGAAGATGCATGGGACGCTCCTCGAAGCGGTGTATGCTCTGGTCCAGATAGTCCAGGCTGGTGCTGTCTTCGTCAAGCACCAGGTGCGGGTCGGGGGCATTGCCACCGAAGTAGAGGTGGAAGTTGTCAAACACCGTCCACTTGTAGCCCTTGGCCAGTTCTTCATCCAAGTCCGCGCTGAAGCCATCACTATTCTGCGACATAATCTCAAAGCCATCGTCCTCGGGAATATTGATGCCCAATCGCAGGGTGAAGTGCCCGCTGGCATCCACATCCTTCTGATCCACATAGAACACAATCTGGTTATCAAACCGCTGGCTCACGTTCTCGCGCGTGCCATCGCCCTTGATGTCGGTGAGCACATTATCATCATTCATGGCCACCAGTGCATTGTACATGGGCATGCCCACCGTGTCGCTGATGCAGTCGTAGGGCCACCGCTTGCGCTCTGTGCTGCGGAAGAAATCCCACTCGGAAGCGGTAAGTTCATGGAGCCTCTTGCTCACCCATGTGCCTTCCTTGTCACTTCCCTTCTGGATAAAGAGTTCTGCACCCGCTGTGCTGAACCCCTTGCAGGAGAGTGAGTACCAGCCGAAACTGCGCACCGTAATCTCCTGGTAGAAGCGTCCATAACCGTCCTCGCGCACCTCCACGCCCATGTAGCGCCCATGGTTGTTCTCGCGGTTGCGGGCGGCCTGGTAAGCATCAGAACCTCGGGTCTTGTCCACATACTTGCTTGCGTCGGCCTTGCTGGGGCCACTGATGTTCCTCACGCCTTGCTCATCGGTGTAGTCGGCATCGTCCAGGCTCTTCTTGCTGTAGTGGTCATATCCGATGCGCAGTTGGCCCACGCTATAGGTGTAGGTGACCGACGAGTCATCCAGGTCGGTGTATGTTGTCGGTTTTTCCGTGCCATGGATAGTCTCGTCCATCTGCCATCCATACAAATTGGAATTCTCGCGCGTGAAGTCGGGGTCGGCAAGGATGTAGGAGAGGTCAAGCATGGAGGCGAAGTCGCTCTCGACACCCTCGAAGAGGTTGTAGTAGTCCTCGATGCTCACCAGTTTCCAGTAGCCCTTGTCGTCGGACGGTGCTGCCTCCAGAGCCTCCACCATGGTTAGGTCTTCCTGGTCCTCGTCCACCTTGTTCTGGTAATCCTCGTTGCTGTTTCCCAGCACGAAGTCCTTGTCTGCCTGCAGGTAAAACTTCTGGGGTCCTGACACCACTCTGTCAGCCGGCCTGCGGTTGCCATCCAGTTCACGCACGGTCTGGTCGGTCATCTGGAGATATATCTTATATATATGCTCTGCCTCGCCTGTCGTGGTTGTGTGGCCAGACACTTCGTCGAAGTACCAACGGGAATTGCACACTGCCGCGTCTATCTTCGCATTCTTCTCATCCTGGGTGTCATTGCTTTCAAACTTGGGGCTGAGCGAGCGGTCAGCAAACACGCCCACGTCGCCATACTTCGTGGCATCCTCGGCCACGGGATTCCATGCCAGGAAGGATCCTTCCTTCTTGGAAGCGTCGCTGCGCTTGCGGAAGCTGGAGGAGATGAACAGAGGATGAGAGTCATCGGCGAGCCCATCGCTGGCATACATGTGTCCGCCCGAAAGGGCGTTGCGCAGGCACTTGCCATTCGTGCTGTTGCCCACGATAAGCTTGCCGTCCTCACCCAGTTTGTAATTGCCATACGAGTCCACCTGGAAATAGATGAGGTCACCAGCCTTGACCGCATCATAGGCCAGGACGGGCATGAGGTCAGACTCAGGGTACACGTTCTGCCCGTCAATCAGGAGCCCGCCGCTGTTGACCTCCAGGCTGAAGGTTCCCTCCTTGCCCACAGCCACCGTGCGCGCGTATCCGTCCTTGCCCGTGACGCGTTCGTCATAGAGTGCCTGAATGTAGCGATGGCTACCATCCGAGCCCAGGTAAGTGAGCGCGAGCGAATACTTTGCCTTGTCGCTGGTGGTGTTGACGGTCATCTGCATGATACCCTCACCCTGTGTGGTGCATCCGTTGATGTCGAACTCGCCCTTCAGGATCTCCTCGTTCTGGAAGTTGAGAGCAACAGCATCCACGGGGAACGATCCGTCCTGCAGCAGGGAAGTCGGCGCTTCCACTATCTCGGATGTGTTGTAGGTCACGCTGGCTGCGCCATAGGTGGCATTGCTTCGGCTATTGCCCTCCTGGCTGCCCACCTGGAAGCCATGGGCATCATTGAGCAGATACCTCACCACTTGCGCATCGGTGCCCCGTATCACCTGGCCGTTCACCTTGAGTCCATCTGTGGCATCCAGCGAAACCTTCACCTTACCGTCGATGTCTGTCAATAACACTTTATTCTTTGTCCCACTTGGATCATCTTTGCTCACTGCATCCACTTCCAGTTTCTTCTCACTCTTCGTATAATACAGATGTATGTTCTGCGAGTTGTCCTTGTACCACACTGCAGTGTTGCTTCCTATGGAGATGATGTTCTCGTTTTTCCCGCTACAATTGGTTACATCTATCTCCGTCTCGAACTTCACCAGGTGACCGGGGAACTGCCGCACAAACGTCCTGTCCGCATCAGGACTGAAGGTGACCGTCTCTGTGGTGTCCTTACCCTGACTTTCCTTGGCTACCCTTGCGAGAGACTTGCATGTGGAGTTGCTCTTGCTCTCCTCGCTGCCTCCCTGGCTGAAGAGGAAGGAGTTCTGTGCCACAAGCGTCCTGAGGTTCCTGTAGATGCTGGACGAGCCAGGTATGCAGTTGGTGCCATTGACAATAATGTGGTTGTTGTAGATTCTCACCGTGACGATGTTCCCCTCCACGGGTATAGGGTTGGCCGAACCTCCGAAGCGGTGTGTGCTCTCGTTCCAGTCGGTATTCAGGCACTCCACGCGCAGGCGGTTCTTGCCGGCCTCCTTGTAGCCATAGATGTGCAGGTCAAGCACACCCTTGTTCCATGTGGAGATGTCCGTGCCCACCGACAGGATGTTCTGGTACGAATTCTCCTTCCAGTTGTTGCCCGCGATGTCAATCTCTGCCTCGATGTAGCTCTCGTCGTCCAAGAAGTCAAAGCCTGTGAACTTCTTCTCAAATGTCGCGCCCTTGGGCTCATAGCCAGCCTCGCACACGGGTGTCTCCTCTCCCTTGCTCACAACCACCAGCCTATTGTACTTCACATAACTGCGGCCATTGCCTTCCCTGCTGCCCACCGAAAACTCACTCATGTGGAAGAACTGGTAGGCGAAACTGCCGGCATCGGCCTTCGCACTTTCGGGATAACGGGCAAACATGGGGTAGGACTCCACCTCGTTGTCACTCCTGTTCTGCAGCCAGAAAACCCGGGGCACCATGCTCAGTGCGGCATGCGCGCCCCAGTAACTGCCCACATTGAGGAACTTGCCTGTTCCCACATTATACAACACAAACTTCTTGGAATTGTCCTCGGGGCGGCCCAGAGTCACATAACTGTCGGGATTGGTACCCTTGATGTCCAGTCCTGGCAATTCTTCCACCTTTTGGGGAACTGCCGATACTGCTGTGCCCAGAACACTGTTGTCCTGTGCACACACGCTAAGCGGCACTAGAATAATGCACTTCGTGGCAAACTGCATTGCCTGCAGCACTACCCTCTGGATGGAATTGGGGTAAATTACTTCCATATATTCTTTTGTTGATAAAATCCTCACATGTCACAAACACCTTCGCAACGTTATTCTGTACAATCCGTCCTGTAGAGCACTCGCAAAACCAACTCGCAGGATGTTGCAAAGTTATTACATTTCCTTCAAACAGCCACACAATCAATTGGCTTTCAATACCAAAATGCTCATATTTACCATTTGTTTTCCTATTTTTGCCTACTTGGCTTCCACACTCTGCTCTTGCGCATCCTCAAAAAGGCGAGCATGACAACTGCGGAGAATTAGCGACAAACAAAACTGTGTGTTGAGGGCAAATGGACTTGTATGAACCTGAAATTGAAGATGGAAAGCCCCATCCCTACCTACCAAGAAGCCTCCCCCACCTACCAGCCCCCACCTGCAAGCCTCCCCCAAGGAGAGAGGGGAGAAATTGCCATACAGAGAAACCAAGGAGTGAACCCTATGAAATGGGGGAAAAACCATATACCCTCACAACCCATAGTGTCACCAGGGACAACAAGTGCAGGAGGCGGAACGCCCCGAAGGGGCAAAGGCATGTGTGGGGTGACATAAGGCTCCCGTGGACACTTCAGAAAAAGAGAGACACAGGAAGGGGCAATGACACGGATGAAGGCGCAAAATTCTCGCGACCACTCTTCCCTGAGAGAAACGTCCCTAAAGGGTAAAGGCATGGGGAGAGTGTGGGCATTTGCCTTTCCCAGAGCGTTGCCAAGCATTGCAGAACCAGCCTCAGGCACCGCCTCTGACACCTGGGAATGGATGGAAAGCAAAGAGATGGGGGCTTGCCCTGCCCTCTTCCGGACAAGGACAAGCCCCTGCACCCAGGGACACATCCTGGCAAGGCATACACTTCTCCCCACTCAAGAAAGGCAGGTCTCCCACCTGAAAAAGGCGGGGCACCCACCCGAAAAAAGCGGGGCAGCCACCCGAAAAAAGCGGGGGAAAGGTGGCTTGGGCTGCTTACCCAGGGAGAAATCCGTGGAAAAGGAGGCCTGGCTGGCCATGCCGGCTTTATTCGCCCGTGTACTGTCCCATGAAGAAGATGCTCCCGGTGCCGCGCTCGCTGATGATGTAGGCAAAGGGATGGTCGGCATGGAACACCACCTCGCGCCGCGTGTCGGAAGGCAAGGCACTCATCACCATGATGGCGGCGGTGACGGCGGCTGCTTTTGTCCCTTCTTCGCTGACCTCTATCTTGGCCTTCTGGAACATCTTGGACACGAAGAGACTGCCGCTGGCGAACTGGCTGAAGTTGGCCTGCGGCGTGAAGATGAGTGGTGCGCCCAGGGCCGAGATGACCTCATTGAGCGGCTGCTCGGCCTCGGTGGTGAAGCGGGGCAGCTTGAGGTCTACATCACACTCCTCCATGCCCTGCTGCAACCGCCGGAACTTCTCCCCGTCCATCGTGGCCATCATCTCGCTTACGGCCTTGCCCTCGGCGGGCAGCAGCACGGTCATGTGGAAGGCCCCGTTGCCATAGGGAATCCGCACGGCCTGGAAGCCCTCGCCCTCGGCATAGAAGTACTCGCCGCGCCGGTGCATCATGTTGACCCGCTTGATGTCACGCGTGTAGCCACGGAAAGGCTCCAGGCGGGTCTGCTCCTTGTCAAACTTGTCGGCCCACGCCCCCTTGAAGCAGATGGCATTCATCAGATAGGAGACCGCCTGGGCATTCACCTGGTCGATGATCCGGGGTATCATGCCGCGCGTGTGGTCGGCGCACCAGTCGTTGATGCGCCCGAGGGTCTTGGGGGATGTGAAGTCCAGGCTCTCCACACCCGCCCGGTAGTTCTGCTCCACGCTCTTCCGGAACTTGGAGTTGACCTTGAACCGGCTGTTCACGGCGATGTAGTTGGCCACGTCGATGGTCACGGACTTGTCCATGCGTCCGGCCTTCTCCATCACCGTGCGCAAGTAGTCATTGATGTCCTGCAGGGTGGGGCACTCCCCGCCCTGGCCTGTCCAGCCCAATGTCCCCACTATCTGCTCCCGCGTGTCCCCGTCGGCGCCGTTGGCCAGCATGCTCATGAGGCATGTGACACTCAGGGGGGAAACCACACGGGAGTCCATGCCCATGGTCTTGCGGAAGAGGTTGAAGGCAAAACCGTTGTTCTGGCTCACCATCTCACGCTGCGCATCCGAGAGGACCAGACGGGTGTCCCCCGCCCCTTCGCTCACGCTCCAGTTTTCCCCACCATCCTTGTCCGCCTTCTCCATCCGTGCCGAGCGGCATGCCGAGGGAGCCACGGCCGCCACTCCCAGCAAGGCAAACGCCTTCATCGTTCTTTTCATACCTGTTTTTTTGTTTACTTTGTTTTCTTATGAAACAGCAAATCCACGCTTTCCTTGCCTGCCTCTTGTCTGTTTAACTCTATTTAACGGACGGATGGGCAGGTGTTCGTCAGTCTGCCGCGCCGGTCACCATGTCGGGCAAGGGAACGGGGAAAGCAGGCTTCCACCCACACACAGAATGGGGGGCGGGCCACATGGCGGCTCGCCCCCCCTCTTGTATTCATGCGGCCTCGAAGCCTTCGGGCACCTGCCCCGCTCCGCCCACTTAACCATCACCTTGGCCTATGTCCGGGGTGATTCGCGTTCGGAAACGGCCTCAAATGCCTTCGGGCACTTGGCCCGCTCCGCTCACTTAACCATCACCTTGCGGCCGTTGATGATGTTCACGCCCTTCTGGGTGCCGCTCAGGCGCTGGCCCTGCAGGTTGTAGATGGCCGTGCCGCCCTGCTGCCAGGGAGCCACGCTCTCCTGCACGCCCTCAATGGCCGTGGGCGGCTGCGCCCCGTAATAGGTGAGGCGGAAGTTGTCGGCCACCACCCAGTCATAGTTGACCGAGGCCGTCTTGGTGAACCCGATGACAAGCATCCCCTTGTTGGCCTCCGTCACCTCGAAGAAGACGGGCTTTGACCAATAGCAACCACTCTGGAAGTAGTCCTCTGTGGTGCACGCGCACCCGTCAGAGAAGCGCACCGTGCCTGTGGCGTCCAGGCGTCCCAGGCCGGGAACCTGGTTGGCATAGTCGGTGATGAGGGGGATTTCCCCGTTCACGTTCTCATCGCCATCGCCTATGGTGAGGAAGGCGTTGCGCGCCAGGGGCTCGCCTGCGACATACTTGGCGGCATGGTCCTCAAACCTTCCCTCGCGGTAATAAATCTGGGCTGTCAAGGCATACCATCCGGGCTGGATGGCATCATCAAAGATGGTCTGCGTCGTGGAGCCTGTCTGGCAGTTCCACGCCTCGTATGCGAAATCGGGGTGATTGGCGTTACGATCCCATACCCCCAGGCCGAAGCCGGGATTCTCGTCTGTGCCGCCCACGATGTCCGTGCTCCAATTCTCAATGGTAAGGCGCTGGTCGAAGCCCGGGTTCACGATCAGGTGAGTGGCAGCCACAGGTTTGTCGCTGGTGGCCTTGGCCATCATCTCGTCCAGTTCCTTCTTGCTGATGAGCATCCACTGGTTGGCCTCGCTCGTGGCGGTCTTCATGTCGGTGTCAACCACATTGTAGGAGAGGGTGAAGGCATTGTCCTTACCGTCGCGGTAGCCCAACATCACATAGCCGTCCTCGGCATTGCCTCCAGCGCGCACGATGTTGAACACGTTGGTCTTGCCCTCCACAGGCACAAACTCCCACGCGTCATTGGTGTTGCAATCCACATAGCTACCGTAGTTTATGAAGTCATTTATGCCCTCGGTACCGTTGGGACGCATGGTCTGGATGCGGAATCCCTTCTCCAGGGGATTGCCGTCACTGTCCGTGGCAATCAGGCGGAAGGCGTTGCTCGCATAGGCCAAGACTGTGTGCGCGCCCCAGTTCTCCCCACCGGCGAGGAAGAGCCGCTCTCCCACATTATATATATAATAGGAGCCCACCGGATAGTCGGGGTCGGCCGTCTCGGCCACATATGCCTCTGGCTGGCTGCCCACGAAGTTCTCGGTGTGGCGCTCGATGGCGTTGCGCTTGCGCGCCAGGCGCAGGCTTGCGAGCAGGGTGTTGGTCTCGCCATTGGTCTTGCAGGTGTCGATGCCCACCTTCACGGCATCGAGGGTCTCCTTGAGGTAGCCCTTGTCCTCGGTCTTCTCGCAGATGGCGATAGTCTGAGTCAGGATGGTCACGTCACCCGCGTAGCCCAGGATGGTCTTGATGCTGCTGGCGAGGTTCTTGGCGTACTCCTTCACCTCGGCGGCGTCCTTGTTGGTCTCCAGTTCCTTCTTGCCTGCGGTCACCAGGCTGTCCAGACTGGCCTGCATGGCCTTGGTGATGTTCACGGTGGTGTCGGCCAGCGCGATGGCGGCCTTCAGCTCCTCGGCGCACTCGTCGTAGTTCACCTCCTCCACGTTGATGCCGCAGTCATAGAAGCGTCCTCCGAAGCCCTGCTGTATGTAGGTGGCAATCACGTTCTTGCCCACGCGCAGATACTTGGCGGGGATGTGCACCTGCTTGGGGTTCTTGCCGTCAGTCCACCCGTCATACTTCTGCAGCAGGTGTCCGTTGACGTAAGTCTCATAGCTGTCATCGTGGCACACGTTCAGCGCGTAGCTCAGGCGCTCGTTGATCTTGTCGAGCGTGAAGGTGCGGCGCACCCAGTAGTTGGTGTTGTTGCCCTCGACTCCGTCACCCTGGTAATCGAGGTGTCCCATCTGGCCGGGCCAGATGCTCTTGAGCTCGGGCATGTAGCCCGCGTTGCCCATGGGCATCTCCTGGTCACTCCACATGGAGTCGTCAAAGTCGGCCTCTATCCAGCTCTTGGTCTCCACTCGTCCGTCAATCACGGGGTCCTTGATCTGGCGCACCTGGTAGGTCTCGCTCAGGTCCTCCTCATTGCGGATGGTGTCGATGTCGGTCACATAGCAGTAGTTGAAGTAAGAGGTGCCCACCCACATTTCCTTCTCGTCGGTCTCGTTGGTGAGGGTGACATTGCTGATGGTCACATCGGTGCCCTTCTCCTCGTTGGCGAAGTTGAACACGAGCTTCATGTTGTTGACATCCGTGCCCGTCATGGGTATCTCGCACTCGGTGGGCTCCGCGCTGTCTATGCGCACGTGCTCCAGTGCGGCCTCCACTGCGTCATTGTCGTTCTCGGACACCTTCACGGTCACGTCCTCCAGGGTCTTGTTGCCTGACAGTTTGAACTTCAGGGTATATTCCTTGTCGGCGCTCAGCTTGATGGGTGTCTTGAAGTGCACCTGCTGCCCCCACTCGCCGGGGTTCCTGCCCTGCAGGTGGATGGTGTACTGGTCATCGGCCTGTGCCTCGTAGAGTTTCTCCCAGGCGTGCAGGCCGCCGGTATTGTAGCCGCCCCACGAGTTGAAGAGCACCTTGCCGGTCCAGGACTGCTCGTAGCCCATGGGCAGGCCGCCCTCGACCTTGGTGTAGAGGCCGCAGTCGGCAAAGGCGCCGCCCCAGTTCTGGTGCACATGCACGGCCAGCAGGTTCGGCTCGCCATTGAGCTTGATGAGTGCCTTCTGCTCGTCGGTGAGCTTGACATAGGCCTCATAGTCCCATCCGTTCACATAGGACGCTGTGGAGTCGATGATCTCGCCCGTCTCGGGGTCCTTGGTGTAGTTCCAGTGGCTCACCTCCCAGCCTGTGCGCTGGTAAACCAGCACACCGTTGATGTAATACTCACAGGGAGCGTCGTCGTGTCCGCACGCCAGGTACACGTCACCCGAGAGCATGCGGTCGGTGGTGAAGAAGCGGCGCAAGTAGATGTCGGCCATCACCTCGCCCGTGGTCCACTGGTAAGAGGGACGCCCGTTGTAGTTCTCGCTGCTGCTGAAGGGCGCGGAGTGGTCCTCCCACTTGATGGGCTCGTTCTTCTCCTCGTTGAACCCCGCCGTGGCCGTGTCGTAGGGTGCCTCGTACCACTTGTGGCCATTGGCGTCCTCGGCGGGCTCGCCGCAGATGATGTTGAAGAAGGCCTCGTTGTAGCTGTTGCCCGGATTGTACACCCAAGTGGTGGCTTTCCACTCCTTGTCGCCGTCATAGCGCGACGAGGGAGCGATTACGATGTTGGCCCCCACCACCACCAGGCCTTCTGCCGAGGCGGGCACCGTGAGCGAGGCAGCGGACGTGAGTCCGAGCACCGCCGTGAGTAACTGTTTTCTCATAGTTTACGTTTGGTTTAAGATTAGGTATTTAACATGTCAAGCATCTGCTTCCGCGTCACGCCCCCGGCACGTTTCCCATCCCTGGGACTCCCCGGCGGGCTTGCATGCACGGCACATCCCTCATGCCGTCGTCGAGGGGACGTTTTCCCCTCCTTGTTTTTGCCTTTTATTCCTTTACCCCCCAAAGTTACAAAATTATTACTTGCCCGCAACAAAAAACCCACTTTTTTCCCCTGTAGGAGAAACTTTTTTTTCTCCTGTGGGGAAAAAAGAATGGCGTGACTCTGTGGGGAAAACCAAGGACGGTGTCATGCGGCCGCATGCAATCGCCAACGCGGCGGCATGCAATCGCCAACGCAGCCGCATGCAATCGCCAACGCGGCGGCATGCAATCGCCAACGCGGCGGCATGCATAAAAAAGGGCTGCGCCATGACTCACATGACGCAGCCCTGTAATGGGTATCGCGCAAGCACGGGGCGAAAGTCCCGAAGTGCCCCGGACGGGACTTCCCGGAGGTCAGCGGGCGAGCAGGAACTGCTTGAAGTCCCGGAAGTCCTTGCTCATGGGCACGCTCTGCTTCTCGCCCCGCATGAAGGCAGCCAGGCGGGCGGGAATCTCCACGCTCTGGCCCGTGATGCCCTCCACCACGCTCTGGAACTTGGCCGGGTGGGCGGTCTCGAGGAAGAATCCGGCCTCGCCCTCGCGCAACTGCTCCCGCAAGGAGCGGTAGCCGCAGGCCCCGTGGGGGTCGAGCAGGTAGCCCGTCTCGCGCAGGCAGTCACGCAGGGTGTCGGCTATCTGGGCATCGGTGTAGGCGGCGCCGCTGATGTCCCGGCGCACGGCCTCCACGCTGTGGCCATAGAGGTCCAGGATGCGCGCAAAGTTGCTGGGGTCGCCCACGTCCATGGCATTGGCTATGGTCTGCCGGCTGGCCATGGGTGTGTACTGGCCCGTGAGGAGATACTTGTAGAAGACATCGTTGGCATTGTTGGCTGCGATGAAGCGGTCAACGGGCAGTCCCATGCGCTTGCCGATGAGGGCCGAGCAGAGGTTGCCGAAGTTGCCGCTGGGCACACTGGCCACCACCCTGCCCTGCCAGCCCCGGCGGCGAAGCTGCGCACAGGCATGGAAGTAATAGAAACTCTGGGGCAGGAAGCGCGCCACATTGATGCTGTTGGCACTGGTGAGGCGCATGTGCGAGGCGAGTTCCGCGTCCATGAAGGCACTCTTGACCAGTGCCTGGCAGTCGTCAAACACGCCATCGACCTCCAGCGCGGTGATGTTCTGTCCCAGGGTGGTAAACTGGCACTCCTGTATGGGGCTCACCTTGCCCTTGGGATAGAGCACATACACATGGATGCCGGGCACGCCCAGGAAGCCGTTGGCCACGGCCGACCCTGTGTCGCCCGAGGTGGCCACAAGCACGTTCACCACCTCGTGCCTGCCGCCCTTGCGGATGAAGTGGCCCAGCAGGCGGGCCATGAAGCGCGCGCCCACGTCCTTGAAGGCGAGTGTGGGGCCGTGGAAGAGCTCCAGCGAATAGACGCGCGGGGCCACCTCCACCAGGGGAACGTCAAAACTGAGGGTGTCACGCACCAGCGCGTGCAACTCGTCCCGGGGAACGTCCTCGCCAAAGAAGCAGTCGGCCACGCGGCAGGCTATGTCCTGGAAGGAGTAGTCCTCAAGGTGTGCGACAAACTCGGCATCCAGGGGCACGATGCGCTCTGGCATATAGAGGCCACGGTCTTCGGCCAGTCCCCGCACCACGGCCTTCTCCAGTGAGGCCAGGGGTGCTTTGCCGTTTGTGCTGTAGTATTTCATGCGGTTTTATGGTTTTGCGGTTCTATGGTTTACGGTTTTGCGGTTCTATGGTTCTGCGGTTCTATGGTTTACGGTTGTACGGTTATGCGGTTCTATGGTTGTATGGTTTTGCGGTTCTACGGTTGCATGGTTATGTATGGGGGGCGGACGTGCAATTCTATGGGCAGACAGGCATGTGGCCGAAGCGACACCCTTGCGGTGACTCCTGAGATGCGCTTCCCCAGGCAACCATCATCGCAGGAGGGGGCAGAGGAGACGGGTCTCCCTCCCCCCTGGGGGAGGTTGGGAGGGGGCTCCCGCCTCCTCACACTCCCATGAACGTCCTGATGAACTCCTCGCCCTGCAGCAGGCCGTACGCGCCTTGCCTGGCGGCCTCCTCGTCAAACGCCGTCACCTGGTCGGGCTCCATGCCCGGGGCGTAGATGGCAAAGGGGACGGGATCGCCGGTGTGGGTGCGCAAGTGGCAGGGCGTGGGATGGTCGGGCAGCAGGGCGATGGCCACCGGTTCGCCTGCGGCCTGCAACTGGCCCGTGCCCTGGGGGTCCAGGGCCGCGAGGATGGGAGCGAGCAGACGGCTGTCGAGCGAGCGTATGGTGTCCAGCTTGAGGGGGATGCTGCCATCGTGGCCTGCCTCGTCGCTGGCCTCCACATGCAGGTACACGAAGTCATCGGTCTGCAGGGCATCCACAGCCGCCCGGGCCTTGCCCTCGTAGTTGGTGTCCCACAAGCCCGTGGCTCCCGGCACATCGACGACACGCAAGCCGGCATAGCGTCCGATGCCGCGAATGAGGTCTACGGCGGTAATCACCGCCCCGCGCCTGATTTGCGGATACGTGCGGGTAAGGGGAGTCATCATGGGGCGGTAGCCACCACCCCACGGCCAGATGCTGTTGGCGGGGTCTTGGCCTGCGGCCACACGCCCAAGGTTGAGCGGATGGGTGGCGAGCAGCCTCTGGCTCTCCTGCACCAGGTGCCGGAGCAGCGTGGCCGTGTCCCGCGCGTCGGGCGTGGCGGCCTTGGGCAGGTGCTCGCGCCAGGGCTTGCCGGGGATGTCGTGGGGGGGGGTGCACTGGAGGTTCTTGCATCCGCCACGGATGACCAGCAGATGGCGGTACTGCACGCCTGTGTAGAAGTGTACGCGCTCATTGCCCAGGTGCTCCTGCAGGTAGCGTATGAGCACATCGCCCTCCCCGGTCTCCAGGCGTCCGCAGGAGTGGTTCTTGAGCAGGCTGCCGTCCAGGCTCACCAGGTTGCAGCGCATGGCCAGGTCATCGGGAGCCAGTTCCACGCCTATGCTGGCCGCCTCCAGGGGGCCGCGCCCCTCATACACGAGGTGCTGGTCATAGCCCAGGATGCTGCTGTTGGCCACCTCGCTGCCGGGGTGGAAACCGTCGGGCACGGTCTTGAGCAGGCCGTTGCGCCCGTGGCGCGCAAGCCAGTCGAAGTGCGGGGTGTGGGCATGCTGGAGCAGCGTCTTGCCGCCCAGTTCGTCGCACGGCCAGTCGGCCATGCCGTCGCCCAGTATGATGAGATGTTTCATAACAGACATAAAGAAAAGCCAAGCCCACGCGGGCCCGGCCGTCCTCGCTCAAGCCAGCGACATGATGTCGGCAAACACGCCCGCCGCCGTCACCGAGGCTCCTGCCCCATAGCCCTGGATGAGCATGGGATACTTGTGGTAGCGCTCGGTGGTGAGCATGACGATGTTGTTGGAGCCCTCGAGCACGTAGAAGGAGTGCTCCTTGTTGAACTCCTCAAGCGACACGCTGGCGTGCCCGTTCTCGAACTTGGCCACGAAACGCCACACCTTGTGCTCCCGCTCCAGCTTCTGCCGGCGGCGCTCGAAGTCCGCGTCGAGCGAGGGGAGGTTCTTCCAGAAGTCCTCGAGCGAGCCCTCGAAGAACTCCTTGGGCAGGAGCGGGTGCACCTCCACGTCCTCCTGGCTCACCTCGTAGCCCGCCTCGCGGGCCAGGATCACCAGTTTGCGCACCACGTCCTTGCCGCTCAGGTCTATGCGCGGGTCGGGCTCGCTGTAGCCCTCCTCCTTGGCCATTGCCACGGTGCGGCTGAAGGGCACCCGTGCCGAGATGGTGTTGAAGATGAAGTTGAGCGTGCCGCTGAGCACGGCCTCGATGCGCAGGATGCGGTCGCCGCTGTTGCGCAGGTCATTGATGGTGCGTATGATGGGCAGCCCCGCCCCCACGTTGGTCTCGAAGAGGAACTTCACCCCACGCCGCTGGGCCGTCGTCTTCAGCTCGCGGTAGTCGGCATAGTCACCGCTGGCGGCTATCTTGTTGGCAGCCACCACATTGATGTTGTGGTCCAGGAAGTCGCGGTAAAGCCCTGCCACACTGGGGCTGGCGGTGCAATCGACAAAGACGCTGTTGAAGATGTTCATGCCTATCACCTCGTCATGCAGCCTCCGGATGTTGCTTGGCTCGGCATTCTGCAGTTGCTCCCTGTAGTTGTCGAGTGAGATGCCACGGCGGTCAAACAGCGCATAGTGCCCACTGGCAATGCCCACGACATTCAGCTTGAGGCGAAGCTCGCGCATGAGCTTGGCCTGCTGGTGGCGTATCTGCTCTATCAGGGATCCGCCCACAGTGCCCACCCCGCAGATGAAGAGGTTGAGCACCTGGTACTCACTCAGGAAAAAAGAATCGTGGATGACGTTGAGCGCCTTGCGCAAGTAGGCGGCGCTGATGACGAATGAGATGTTGGTCTCGCTGGCTCCCTGCGCGCAGGCTATCACGCTGATGCCGCTGCGTCCCAGGGCGTTGAAGAGCTTGCCCGCGATGCCGGGCGTGTGCTTCATGTTCTCTCCCACGATGGCCACGGTGGCCAGACCTTGCTCGGCACGCATGGGAAACATGGCCCCGTCCTCTATCTCCTTGGAAAACTCGTCGTTGAGCACGCGGCACGCCTCCCCGGCATCCTCGTCCCGCACACCTATGCTGGTGCTGTTCTCGGACGATGCCTGGCTCACCAGGAACACGCTGATGCCATTGTCGGCCAGGCAGGTGAAGATGCGGCGGTTCACGCCTATCACGCCCACCATGGACAGTCCCGACACGGTGATGAGCGAGGTGCCCTTGATGCTGGATATGCCCTTGATGACGCGCGAGTCGGCCTTCACCTCGTCCTTGATGATGGAGCCGGGCGCCCCGGGGTTGAACGTGTTCTTGATGAGGATGGGGATGTGCTTGACGCACACGGGATAGATGGTGGGGGGATACACGACCTTGGCGCCGAAGTTGCAGAGCTCCATGGCCTCCACATAACTGAGCTCGGGTATCACATAGGCGGTACTGATGACGCGGGGGTCGGCCGTCATGAAGCCGTCCACATCAGTCCATATCTCCAGCACGCTGGCATCCAGCACGGCGGCGATGATGCTGGCCGTGTAGTCGCTGCCGCCCCGCCCCAGGTTGGTCACCTCGCCGCTCACGGCGTCGCTGCTGATGAAACCGCCCACCAGGCTCACCTGGGGCAGCGTCGCCCAGTTCTCCCTCACCAGTTGGCTGGTGAGCTCCGTGGCCAGGCAGTTCTTGCCGCCCTTGACCTCGGTCTTGATAAACGCGCGGCTGTCATACCACTCGGCACCGCTGACCAGCGCGGCCACGATGCGGCTGCTGATGCGCTCGCCGTAGGACACGATGGCTGCCTGCGTCTTCGGGCTGAGGTCATGGATGAGATAGACTCCCTGGTAGATGCTGCGCAGCTCCTCCAGCAGGTCATGCACGATGCCCAGCAGGGCCTGCCTCGCGTGGCTGTCGGTGATGACCGCGTTTATCATGTCCTCGTGCCTCTGGGCTATCTCCCAAAAGGACTTCTGGTACAGCGGGTCGCCCTCCACGGCCATCATGCCGGTGCGTATCAGCTGGTCGGTGATTCCGCCCAGCGCGCTCACCACCACGATGACGGGCTCCCGCTGGGCCTCCACGATGCGCTTCACACTCAGGATACTGTCCACGGAACCTACAGATGTCCCGCCAAACTTTAGTACTTTCATCCCTTTGTCTTTCTTGTTGTACTTGCCTTTGTTCGCACCGCAAAAGTAACAAGATTTTCCCGAATGGCAGGCAAAATGCAGGTGTTTTGCGCGCCCCACGGCGCATTTTGCCACGGTATGCCGCCGCCGGGCACCCGCGCGTGTCCCGCCCGCCGGCACGACCGCGCCCTACGCCTGCACCCACAAAGCGCGGGAGGAACTTGCGGGAAACGGGGAAAGGAGATAACTTTGCGGGGCATTTCTACATGATGACACAGGAACTTAATCTGAGAATACTGCCCCAGGACGCCTACGACGAGCAGAGCGTCATCGCCTTCCTGAGGCGGGACAGGGGCATCGAGCCACAGGCCGTGAGGGTGCTGAGGCGAAGCATCGACGCGCGGCAGCGAACCGTGTATGTCAACCTCACCGTGCGCGCCTACATGGACGGGCAGCCCGAGGAGCCCCTCTTCACGCCCGTCGCCTACCGGGACGTGAGCCAGGCCAGGCGGGTGCTGGTGGTGGGGGCCGGGCCCGGCGGGCTCTTTGCGGCCCTGCGGCTCATCGAGTTGGGGCTGCACCCGGTGGTCATCGAGCGGGGCAAGGACGTGAGGGAAAGGAAGAGGGACGTGGCACGCATACGCATCGACCAGCAGGTGAACGCCGAGAGCAACTACGCCTTTGGCGAGGGCGGGGCGGGCGCCTACAGCGACGGCAAGCTCTTCACGCGCAGCAAGAAGCGCGGGGACACCGACCGCATCCTGCGCATCTTCGTGCAGCACGGGGCCAGGGAGTGCATCCTCGCTGACGCGCACCCGCACATCGGCACCGACCGCCTGCCCCGCGTCATCGAGAACATGCGCCTGACCATCCTGCGCTGCGGGGGCGAGGTGCATTTCCAGACGCGCATGACCGACCTGCTCACACGCGACGGCCGCGTGGAGGGGCTCGTGGCCACGGATGCCGTGAGCGGGAAGCAAAGGGAATTCAGGGGCGAGGCCGTCATCCTGGCCACCGGCCACTCGGCCAGGGATGTGTACCGGTGCCTGGCCGGAAGGCGGCTGCACATCGAGTGCAAGGGGCTGGCCGTGGGCGTGCGGCTGGAACATCCCGCGCGCCTGATTGACCAGATACAGTACCACAGCCGCCAGGGGCGCGGCAAATGGCTGCCCGCCGCCGAATACAGTATGGCAAGACAGGTGGACGGCAGAGGGGTGTACAGCTTCTGCATGTGCCCCGGAGGGGTTGTGGTGCCCGCCGCGAGCGGCCCGGAGCAACTGGTGGTCAACGGCATGAGCCCCAGCGGACGGGGGGGCGCGTGGAGCAACAGCGGCATGGTGGTGGAACTGCGGCCCGAGGACATCGGGGCCGGCGACGACCCGCTGGCCATGATGCGATGGCAGGAAAGGCTGGAGCGCGCGTGCTGGCTGCAGGCCCACCGCAGCCAGACAGCCCCCGCCCAGAGGATGACCGACTTCGTGGGCGGACGGCTCTCGGCCTCCTTGCCCGCCTCGTCCTACGCGCCCGGACTGCAATCCAGCCCGCTGCACGAGTGGCTCCCGCAGGGAGTGTCGGGCCGCCTGCGGGAGGTTTTCGCCATCTGGGGAAAGCAGAAGAGGGGGTTTCTGACCGCCGAGGCCACGGTGATGGGCGTGGAGACGCGCACGAGCAGCCCCGTGCGCATCACCAGGCAGGCCGACACCCTGCAGCACGTAAGCCTGCAGGGACTGTTCCCCTGCGGCGAGGGGGCAGGCTACGCGGGCGGCATCGTGAGCGCAGGAGTGGACGGGGAAAGGTGTGCCGAGGCCTGCGCCGAGTGGCTATCCGAATAGTTCGCGCACGGCCTCGGCCACTCGCCTCACGGGCACCAGTCCGATATCGAACTGTCGCGGGTCTATCCCGTTCATGTTGTGTGCCGGCAGCAGCATGCGGCGGAAGCCCAACTTCTGGGCTTCCGCTATTCTTTGCTCTATGCGCGAAACAGGGCGTATCTCGCCGCTTAGCCCCACCTCGCCCGCCACGCAGGTGTCCACATCGATGGGGGTATCGACATTGCTGCTCAGCACCGCCGCGATGACTCCCAGGTCAATGGCGGGGTCGGTGACCCTGAGGCCGCCCGCGATGTTGAGGAACACGTCCTTGGCGGCCAGTTTGAATCCCACCCGCTTCTCCAGCACAGCCAGCAGCATGTTGAGCCTGCGTCCGTCAAACCCCGTGGTGCTGCGCTGGGCCGTGCCATAGGCCGCCGTGCTCACCAGGGCCTGGGTCTCTATCATGAAGGGGCGCACGCCCTCCACCGTGCAGGCTATGGCCACGCCCGAGAGCCCGTCGCGGTTGTCGGTGAGCAGCAGTTCGCTGGGATTGGCCACCTGTCGCAGGCCGTCGTGGCGCATCTCGTAGATGCCCAGTTCACTGGTGCTTCCGAAGCGGTTCTTGATACTGCGCAGGATGCGGTACATGTGGTGCTGGTCGCCCTCGAACTGCAGTACGGTGTCCACAATATGCTCCAGCACCTTGGGGCCTGCCAGGGTGCCCTCCTTGTTGATGTGCCCGATGAGCAGGATGCTGGCCCCGCCGCACTTGGCATACTTGAGCAGGCTGGCCGCACACTCGCGTATCTGCGCGAGACTGCCTGGGCCGCTGTCCACTGTCCCGGTCTGTATGGTCTGTATGGAGTCGATGACCACCAGGTCGGGGTGTGTCTGCTCAATCTGCGTGAATATCTGCTCGAGCGAGGTCTCGGTGAGCACGAGCAGGTCACCGGCAGGCTGGCCACCGCCCTGCCCGTCCCGCGCAGGCAGCAGGCGGTCGGCACGGAGCTTGAGCTGGCGCGCGCTCTCCTCCCCGCTCACGTACAGCACGCGGCGGCCGCGAAGGCGCAGGACAGTCTGCAGCACCAGCGTGCTCTTGCCTATGCCGGGCTCGCCGCCCAGCAGCACCAGGCTCCCCGGCACCAGCCCTCCGCCCAGCACGCGGTTGAGCTCACGGTCGCCCATGTCCATGCGCGGCTCCTCGTCGGCGTGTATCTCGGACACGGGCACAGGGCGTGCCTTGGGCGCGCTGTCATGCCCCGCTGCCCTTAGGGCGGCTCTCGCCGCCCCCGGCGAGGGCTTGTCCTCGTGTATGACAAACTCCCTCATCGTGTTCCACTGCTGGCACGAGGGGCAACGCCCCACCCATTGCAGGCTCTCCTGCCCGCAATTCTCGCACACATATACTTTTCTGCTTTTGCCCATAGAAGCCGCTGTTTCTCAAAAGACAATATTGAACGAGGTGCCCGCCCACAGCATGTGCTGGAGCCGGCGGTCGTATGTGGCCTGCGGCGGAAGCAGGTGATACTCGGCATGCAACCCCATCGTGTAGTTCTGCCTCAACTTGTAGGTGCAGGAGAGCCCCGTGCCGAAGTCGGCCCCGTTGCGCGCCGGGACAGTCTGGTCGGGCAGGGTCATGGAGCACAGGCGCACATATCCCGCGACCAACTTACTGCCCAGCGAGCACCTGGAGGTGAGCGGATACGAGAAGTAGGGGCCGCCCATCACCGTCAGGGCACGGGCGGTGCGGCTGGGAGAACCCTCGACAAGCACACGGTAACTGGTGCCCATCACCTGCCCGCCCACGCCTATCCAGCTGTTGGCAAACCACGCCCCCTCGACCCCTGCGGCACAGCCCGCCGCAGCATCCACCCTCTGGCCTGTGCCCAGGTCATAGTGGTGCAGGGGGATGTAGCCGCCCAGCCGCAGTCCCAGAAACGAGGGCTTGTCCCAGCGGTGGAACTCCTCCCGCTCCACCACAGGGCGGTTGATGCCCTTGTCCTTGAAGATGAGGTCGGCGAGGAAGTAGCCCAGCTCGGTGGACATGACGCCGATGCCCGCACCCACCATCACGTCGCTCAGCCAGTGGCGGTTGTTGGCCATGCGCATCAGTCCCACACCGGAGGCCACCGCATAGGAGCCGAAGCCCACCCACTTGCTCTTGTAGCCATACTCCTTGGTGAGCATTGTGGCGGTCATAAAGGCAGTGGCAGTGTGCCCCGAGGGGAACGACCGGGTGTTGGAGCCGTCGGGGCGGCGCACCTGCACGCTCTCCTTCAGCCCGTTGGTGACGGCCGCCATCACGGCCACAGAGAAAGCGTCGGACACGAGCATCCTGCCCCACGAGGAACGGCCGCGCACTCCCGCCGCCTTCAGCCCCACCATCACCACAGCGGGCGAATACTGCAGGTAGTCGTCGGCGGTGTGCTTGTAGCGCGGAAAATAATCGTTCCGCAACTGGCGGAATCTCTTGTCCCCCTTCATGGCCACCAGTCCGCCCATGGTCAGCGGAAGCCCCACGCCCAACAGCCTGTATCCCCGTGTGTTGGCCAGCAACCGCCTGCGGATGGGCGCGCCGGGCACACAGGCCGTGTCACCGTCCGCCAATGCCGCGCCCACAGTACAGCCCGCGACTTGCGCTCCACTGGCCTGCGAAAAGTCACAGGACACCCCGCCATGTCCTGCCAAGCTGTCCACGCGGGAGGGCCGACCCTCCATTGCCGACAGGGCAGGAGTGAAAAACAGGAAGAAGAAGAACTTTGGACTCACCACGTGAAGGATGAATACCAACACGTCCGATATGGTTGTAGACATTCTCGACTGATTATTCGCCGCCGGAAGGTCGGCCAGACAGACATTGTCCAATGCTCCCCTCCGCCATTCCCGATTTGGTACTGCAAAAGTACGAAATTTATCCTACAGGCAACGCATCGTGCCCCGTTTTTCTCTGCGGTGCGCCACGCGCGGCCTCTGTCCCCCCCCGGTTCCTGTCATGGAGACCAGGGCACGCCCCGTGTGTCGCCGCCCCCTCCCCCATCCCCACGCCAACGGGAGGCCATGGCCACGGGCCGGGGCCTGCGGTGTGAGCCATGTGCCAAAGGACGGGGAGCGGCACAGGAGCGCCCCTCACGTCCCCCCGGCAAGTGCCTGGAGCCCGAAGCAGCCTGCGCCATGACCCGCACCGTCCCCGGACCGCTGCCTTCTCCCCAGTCCAGGGGAGGCAGAGACTATCAGTCGCCTGGCGCACGCATAATATTATATAAGGAGTGAGAAACAAAAAAGGAGTTTTGTGCAAAAAAAAGTCCGCTGCGCTTTGCGGGAACGCCAAATCGCCCTACCTTTGCAATCGAAAACGGAAACAAACGCTGCCTGGCGAGGCAGGTCAGTCCGCGAAACGAAGATTGGACGCTTAGCTCAGCTGGTTCAGAGCGTCTGCCTTACAAGCAGAGGGTC
>DCCS01000035.1 GCA_002316015.1 Prevotellaceae bacterium UBA1075 | reverse complement strand
GGTGGAAATGCTGGTGGAGGCACGGGTGGTGGTGGACATTGGAGTGGTAGTGGTTCTTCTGTTGGTCGTGAGCAGATTGTAAATGCTGCTACAAAATACATGGGACGTAATGAAACTGATGATATAGAACTAATAAAAATGTGGTTGCGAAATGCAGGATTTCCAAATCCTACTAATAGTACACCTTGGTGTGCTGCTTTTGCTTACAATATGTTTCAAGAAGCAGGATATGAAGGATATAAATCAGCTTCAGTGAAGCAATGGAGAGCCAATTATGGCGAGTATGTAAAAGAACCAAAAGTTGGAGATGTGGTATTCTTCCCCAATATGAGTCATATAGGAATAGTGACAGCGGTAGATGGTAATAATATTACAGTAGGTGACTATATACGACAATACCCCTAACATAGGGTAGCCGAGCGTGTAAACTTTGTAAGATTACACAATAAATCCAGTATTAGTCCGTTATAATATCAAAGTTAATAAAGAAAAGCAGTCGTCACGGTGCTTAAATGACGACTGCTTTGATATGACTCTTTATCGTGCTGCAACACGATGTGAGAAATGTTCAAGGATTAAATCCATTATCCCCAATCGGTTTGATTGTATCTTGGACGACGACCACGGTGGCTATCCTTATAATCTTGGATAGCCACTTTTTCCCATTCAGAAGCAGCGTCACGTGTGGTAGCACGTCCTATCTGAACCATTTCAGCGAACTTCTTTCCACTGCCAAGATGCTCTTCTTTACGTCTATCAAGGTCGTTTGTTATGCCGTAATACAAATCTTTTCCCGAACTGTCACGAAGTACATATTTGCGAGTATCTCTATTGGACATATACTTTTCCTAATCGTTAAACAATGTGGACTAACACTTATCTTCAGTTTTTCATGGGGGAAGCGTCTAAAGAAGCCCTGTCACGTTATCCCGATAAAATCGTAGGCTCGTGAGTGCCCAAAGCACCAATATAGCATATACAAATGCTATGCCAATAGAAATTATCCTTTGTTGAAGACATTTAACGACATTTTGTCTGTCAGTTCTGCCTTCTTGACATTCCAAGGTTAATCGAAGAAAACATTAGAATTATGGCAGATACACGAATTACAATCAACTGCGAAGACCATGGTGAAGATTGCACCATTATCAAGGTCACGGCAGAAAGAGATTACAAGCCTATCTTTACGGAAGCATTCTACAGTGCCGAAAAACCATTAGGGGTACATCTTATCGAACGGAAAATTATCAATGGGGAAATGCCTGGAAAAGCAGGCTCTGAGCAAATTCTTTCTAATCTTACAGAACTAATCAGTAAAGGTATAAAGACGGATGGAAAGGCATACACTCAGAATGAGATAGATTTGAAGTCGCAAATCAAGGATTTGCCCATCATAGAAAAATTCCAAGAGATTATTGGCTATGAATTTGATTGGAGTAAGTTCCATAACCGCAGAGAGTTTAAGGAGTATTTTTGGAACTGGATTAACAAGTAATGATTATGGAAGAACTAAAATGCATTTCTCAACTTACTAAAAATAGTTGCATAACCTATATAAAGAATGATGAGATAAATTTTTATGAATACTTGTCCGTACACCCCAATAATGGCAATTATTACCTTTTCATAGACAAATGGTCACAGGAGGTTATCCGCATCTATGTGAAGAACCTGTTGAACGGTGACTATTATGTAGGTGAGTATGACCCTATTTTCTGTGAGAGTAAACTGATGGAGTATTACAAAAGAAGGATTAAAAATTCGGAACATAGAATAGAAGAACTTAGAAGGGAACTATAATCCATTTAAAATCAGCAGAATTTAATAGCGAAGGTACACATTTTCAGTGAAACATAGAAAGTTATGCTCAAAAAGTCGTACCTTTGCAGAGCCATTTCGGTGGCAAAGTTTTGTGGAATAAAAGAAAGTGCCTTAACACTCGTTGAAATCGCCAATCTTAAAAAGTATAAACAAGGCACGGAGCAGCTCATATACGTGGGCTGCCTATCCGTGTGTTTATACGAGCGTTTGGCGATGCTCACGAGTGGCATGGATGGCAGCCCACTTTCTATATCTATAAACATTGTAGAATAACTCCGATTGGTTGTCTGCGGAGAACTCGTAAAAATCGCCATTATGAAAGTTTTTTGGAAAGCATTTCTAATAGGAGCGGTGTTTGCAGCACTCTTATTAGTCCTTATTCCTCTTTTTATCGAAGGAATGTCGCCAAGTGTTGCTATTGCAAAGATGACCAATAGTCCTCTGAAAACCATTTCACTCATTGAGACTATCGGAATAACAGGTTTGGTTTTTGGGTGCGTGTTTAGTCTATTTGCTTGGATTGGTCGCAGAAAACGTGAGCGTGAAGAAACAGACGAACTCATGCGTGAGTATCTTAAAAAGAAACTCCAAGAAGAAAATGAAAAGCAAAATTAGGAAACAACTTTCCGTTACATCACCTAAACAATCAAGAAGATTGCTTGAAGTTGGCTATGCCATAAATACGGCTGATATGGTATGGATAAAACAGCATCATTATTGCACATCATCTATTCTACAAGAAAAAGAGAACGCTGAGAATTATCCAACTGACTCATACGATATTCTACCAGCGTGGTCACTATTAAGATTGTATCAAATGTTACCGCCTTACCTCAACTTATTGGTAAATGAGGATACAGACGAATGGAAATTATGGAATTTGAAAATTGATAAAGATAAGGGTATTACTTATGTTGATAGTGACGGAAACTATGAATATATTGGAGAGCCATATAGTTTAGTTCCAATAGATAATCTTGTTAATGCGTTCATTGGACTTGCAGAAAAAGGTTGGCTGTCTGCTGTTGAAGAAGAATTTGACAATCTGCCCGAAATAATGAAGTAAGCTTGTCCCAAAGTAAAGATTTATATATTTTTAGCACCCCGACTTAACCCAGTATTTTACTTGGGAATATAGCAAATGCGAGCGTCCTCACGGATTGCTCGCATTCTTTATTCTCATAAAATCTTTGTACTTTTGCATCGTCAAGTTACCGCTTGACGACTGTTCATATCTTCCACAATATAAATCAATACAAGATATTATGAGATACGAAAATCTTATGTTAAGTATTATAGCTGATGTTTATATGGAACGCTTAAACTCAGCTATTGAAAAGTCTATGGAGTTCATGCGGTTGGAGCCGTATATTCTGAAGATGAAGAGTTAATTCAATACACAGAAGCGTAACGGAATAGCAAGGCAGGATTTAGTTCTTGTCTTTCTTTCTGCCTTTCTTCTTGATTGCATGGAGCACCTTATTCAAAGCTCTACCAAAGTTGGATGCCCTATCATCAGCCTCCATAATTTCTTTCAGCCGTTCTTCGGACATATCTTGAAGAAAGTCAGGTAATTTCGTTCTATCTTTCATAATGATGTGAGTTTGTTATATGTTAATCTACTCTTGCAATGCAGAATAGCCTCCGCAAAGCGTTCATTAATAGAAACGTTGCGAGTATTATAGCGGAAACAGAACTCATCAAAATACCGTTGCATGTGTTTACGGCTAACCCAGTTGTATATGCCGTTGATAGCACGCTTGCAATAATTTCCCCAAAATCCTTCAATCGTGTTCGTATATGCGCCACCACTAACATAGATACCGTGTCCGTGGTCAACAATATAGCTTTTATAAGTATTCCATATAAGCCTATATCCGTGCCACTCATCAGAATATATAGTGGCAGAGTGCTTAACTTTACACAATATAGGTGGTGTTAGCTGCTTGTAACTCGTATTCTCTACTACTTTACAGAATACCTTACCACCACGCTGCAATATGCCCATTACGGGAACTTTATCAACGAATGCTCTGCCTTGACATTTCTTTGCTTTCTTATTCCAATGACGGTTTTTATTCTTGCCCCCAACGAATGTTTCATCAAGTTCTACTTCACCGTCAAACTTTTCCTTGTAGTCTTGTTTGAAGGCTTCACGTATGCGGTGCGTCATAAACCAAGCGGTTTTCTGAGTGACGTGAATATCCTTAGATAATTGCACAGAAGATATACCCTTTGTGTGACAAGTTACCATATAGACGGCATAGAACCACTTACGCAAAGAGATTTTAGAGCCTTCAAACAACGTACCTATCCGTATGTTGAAGTTCTTGCCTGTGTTCTTGCAACGATACAGACCGTCACCCCTTCTGTAAACTTTTGAAGTTGGGTCGTATGGAGATACTGGCTTGCCATTCTTCCAAAGTTTACTTTCAAGGTAACGGATACATTTCTTCTCTGTATTGAACACTTGCATAAGCGTGAATGCGGAGTTGAAATTGTCAAAGTTAATCGTTTTCATAATCCAAACATTTTGGTGCTTGGTTACATTAACTTTGGCAACAAAAACTTTGGGGAATGCTAAGATGAGATAAGTGATAAACAGAGTTTTATAAAAAGAGGATATGGCGAATGAGAGAATTAACTATTCAAACACTTTATGATATACAGCTATCATTGCCCAGCCTTGGTTCGGTATATAGGCGAAATAGCTGTACTTAAATTCAAGATGATATTTCACGATGTGTTGAATGTTATTATTTCCCTCATTGCCATAATCCTTTTTGATATATAAACTCCAGTGAGTAAAGTCTTGGAGAAATAGAAAAGCCGCACCGCCACAGAGGTCATTCAGTTTGTTTAGTGATACACTTTCTTGTAGAGAGTTTCAAAAGCGTATTCACTGTTAATGAGGGTAAGATAAGTTCGTACCTTAACCACTCAAAACAAGAATTGTCCTTTGGCTTCATATAGCAACACCTCCTTTCTTCAAAATCTTAGGTTGGGAAGAAAATCAGGATTGTCAATATGTTTAGGCAGGTGCGGCTTATACTATAAACTTTAGTAAGATTTTGCGTTGAGCAAGAAAAGGGCTAAAACCTTGCGATTTTAGCCTTTGTAAATACGCAACTACCAGTGTATCAATCGTTATTGAGAGATAGTTAAACTTTGTAAACGAGAATGTATAATTAAAAAGTAAAAAAATTATGGAACCATTAGAAAGATTCAAAAAGACAGCACAGATTCAAGTTTTGAAGGAGATTGTAAAAGAATATCCAAACAAGTCATTAAAAGATATTATTTACGAAATTGAAACAGAGTTGAATTATGGATAAGGGGTATTGTCGTATATAGTCACCTTACAGTAATTCATGGGAATTGGAGTAACAAGGTGTCCAGGACTATACATGACAAAAGTTACTTTGACGCATACAAGCGAGGAAAATGAAAAACAATGTATTATTGACATGGATTATGTTCCTCTTGTCGTGTGTGGTAACAGATGGGCAGGAGAGGTCGCATCGGCACTGGTTTCTCACATTGGATGCAGCCCGTGAGGATTCTGCCTATCTGCAGAGCCTGTCCGGTCAGTTGAAAGGAAAGTTGGAGAAAGGAGCGTACAGATATGTGTGCGCTGACCAGTCTGCGGTAGAGTGGATGTTCGTGGACCAGTATGTTAAGGGCAATCCGCGACTGGCGCATCTGCTGGACTATTATGCGGCATTCTGTAGTCCTGTCTGTGCTGACAGCGAATCGCCCGCCAACTACAATATATTGATGACCTCCTTGCTGAACACCTTGAGGGTGTACAATGAGAAGTCCCCAAGTCCTGTGGGCGTACTGGGACTTGACTTCCTGCCCGACCTGGAGGACAAGGAAGCCCATGCCACCTGGCTCGTGTATCCTGTCAACAGACGGATTGTTTCCTTCAACCAGTCCACGCTCACCGACTCACTGATGACCTTGACCGACAAATGGTGGAACTCCCAGGCTGTGGCGGGAAACACACTGAGGATGATGAATGCACGCAAGGAGGAACTTACGAGGGCCATAGGGCGGGAGTATTATATTCTGTGGTGGCACTTTTTCATGCGTTATGCTGAGTGCCAGTCCTCAAAGAGAAAACTTTTACAAAACGCACGGAAGAGGCAATTACAGGAGGATTTCGAATATATAGACAAGGAATTGCCAGGAGGGAAAATCATCATAGGATATGACTGGCTCATACATACGCTTTCATATAAACAAGAGAAACAATGAGAATGAGTATAACGAGAAGTCTGCTTGTTGGGGTCTGTTTGATGGGTTCGGGTGTGCTTAATTGCGAGGCGCAGGCTCTACAGGAAAACACCTTTCTGTCCCTGCCGGCAGGGAGTCAGACCAGTGTGGATTGGTGGAAGGACAGCCTGCGTACCTGTGTTGAGTCTGGCCAATATGTGTACGTATGCATTGAGGCGAATGCCATAGACATGATGTATAACAACCTGTATGTCCTGGGTAATGCCGCCTTGAGCAACCTTATGAAAGCCCCAGGACACCTGGTGCCGGTTCATGAGTTGCCGTCACCTTGTGACAATGCAGGGACGTATGCGGAACTGTTGCGATACGCCTTGAAATGCATCCTTGCCCATAACCAAAAAGGGAAAGGAAAGGTGCAGGTAGTGGGGCTCTCGTATGATGACGCTCCTTATATGGGTTTTGACTCACGTGTGTGGCATGTGGCACGGTACAACCAGGCGGGACTGACCGACTCATTGATGACTTACCTTGTCGATGAGGAAAGTGACCATCAGCAACTGGCCAGGCTCACTGTGGCAAAGTTGGATGACCACCAAGGGAGTATGGAAAAGTCCTTGGGAAAGTTGGACTACTTCGTTTGGAGGCAGTTCTTTGTGCAGTGTCAGTCTCACAAAATGGTAAATGAACACCGGATGCAATGTGAGGCTTTCCGCCTGTTTGACCAAACTTTTAAAGGACGGAAACTTGTCATTGGATGCTCTGATTTGAGGAAGTGGATATTTTCGGATAGATAAGGAATGTTACTCTTCCATGAGAGGTTGCGAGGTAAAAAGTAATATATAATGTATGAAAAATTAAAAATAAAAACTATGTAAAGACAGCAGCGAAGGGGACGATAGGAAATCCCTACTCATTGAGTGAGTGTGACAGCATGCTCGATGCGGGCACATGGCCGGGCGGCTATGTGAGGTGTGATGACGGCAGTGTAATTTATACTCCCAAAGGGCAGGCTGTGGTGTATGGCTACAGCGGGATCGGGTCGGGCAGCGGCTGGCATGGGTCGGACTATGAGTTCTGCACAGGCTCCTATGAGTGGCATGAGCCAGATACGGACACCAAGGGCTGTGACGAGGACGGCAAGGACACTCCCTCTGGCAGTGGCACTGGTGGAAATGCTGGTGGAGGCACTGGCGGATGGGGAGGAGGTTCTCCTTCTGGTGGAAATATAGAACCGAATGCAGGAGAGGGGCAGGAGAGCGATGTTCAATATTATACCTATGAAGAGATTGAGGCTATGATGAATAAAGGCACATGGCAAGGTGGTTATGTGAAAGGTGATGGATATATTCCCTCGTGGCATGCTGAGGCTAAAACAATTCCCCTGGCTGATACAGGAGAGGTGATTTTGGAAAGAGCTCTGAAATATAAGGGTGTTCCATATAAATATGGTGGCCTTGGTATGGACGGCATAGATTGTAGCGGGCTTGTTTCTGTGGCTCTTGGCTTGAAGAAAAGGTGGTCAACGGGGGCGGGAGACATACCAGGTATGGAGAAGATAGAATTCACAAGTGTTGAAAATTTGCAAAAGGGAGACGTGCTGGTATGGAGATGGAAAAATAAGAATGGAAGTTGGGGTGGGCACACCGTTATATATGTAGATGGATACACGATATTCCATGCGCATGGGAAAGCGGGGACTCCTACAGGATACACGAAAGATTTAATGTGGTGGATAGAACATAAAAAGGAACCTAAAGTATATAGAAAATGAGAAAGTATATAGTATTGTTGCTTGCCGTAATTGCTGGCATAGGACATGTGGTGAGTGCATCAGCGGAAGCAAAAGAAAAACAAGTGCATGCGGAGCGAATAGACACTTTGTGGCCAGTGAGGACATGGAGTATGAGATATATTGACAAGAGTTTCCCCTGTGAGCTATATAGTGATGACTGCATAGAGAATGAGTGTGTGGTTAAAGGGTTTACTGTGGATGAGCGTGAGCGTTTCTATATACTGGGAGGAGACCCTACAGTGAGCATTGCCTGCTATGAGGGTGAGCGGCAGGTGTGGAGACGGGAATTAGGCATTCCGCTCACACATTCTCTCTATGCCCTTATGAAGGTGAGTGGCGACTCCATCTATTTCTTTGATGAGCAGAGATTTTGTATGAGACGCATACATCGGGATGGCCATGGAAAGGTGGCATGTGCTAAAATTGACGTTTTGGGCAATGACTCGTTGGCATGGGGATGCGTTTATGCTGACCGTTTCCGCCTGCAGGTAGGTCACAAGCGGGAGATGGGAAATGAGAGCGATTTCACAGCTCGCCTGGTTACGCTTGATGTGTGTTTTGAAGGTATGGTGAGAGAGTTGGAGAATCGCAAGGTTGATTTTAGGCATGATAAACGTTTGCGTATGTATGGAGGAGGCAAGGGTGGTGATGTTCTATTGGGTAATGATTTTGACTATTATCCCATTTATGTGAGGTCAGCCTCAAGGGACACTATCCGTGAGGTTAGGTTCTATGGGATGCCATCCACAACAGCTGCGACATCAATGAGTGAACAGGTGTGGGGTGTAGTGATGCCCGCGACAATTTTTGCCCGTGTCGGTAACTGGCTTTATATTCCAGGCAACTTAAGCATAGACAGAAAATTCGTTATCAGAAAATATGATGCACATGCTTTATGGTCATGGATGAGGAAAGCAGAAGTCTTTTATACATATGAGTGAAAAACCGACCAGCGAGGATATGATGTGCTGATAGAGAAACCGCACCTGTCAAGATAGAGAGACTGCAATTGAATAAGCAATAAAATGAACATATAATGTAAAAAAGAAGACTATGGCAAAGACAGCAGCGAAGGGGACGATAGATAATCCCTATTCAATGAGCGAGTGTGAGAGGATGCTTGACGCGGGCACATGGCCAGGCGGCTATGTGGGGGATGATACCAGCAAAGTGAGTTATGTGATGAAGTCAGTGATGGTACAGAGCTACAGCGGCAGCGGGTCAGGCAGCGAAGTATGTGGATCTGTTGATTACTTCAGTACGGGGTCAGATGAATGGAGTGGTTCTGGTACGGATGAAGGAGGCAATAATGACAAAGACTATAATGAAGAAAAAAAATGCAGAAGTTCCAGTTGCCAACACTTATAAACGAGGGACAGTACAGAGGATTTTCCCCCGCCCATGGAGGATGGACGGGGGAGAATGAAGAAGGTTTCCTGCCACGGAAAGAACCACACTAAAAGCCACGCAAAAATGTATGATAGGTTATACATTGGTTTCTTGGTCTGTGTCGGTCGTAATCTCTTTGATTTGACGTATTATCTCCCTGTTGGTGCGCTGCATTTTTGAAAACAGCCTGTATCCGATTATCAAACCTACGATTGCACCAATGGCTGCACCCGTGGCGACAACGGCTACCTCACCCCTGTCCTCTGACATGTCCCATATTTCCATGAAAAACCATGTTACGAAAACAAGTATCATCAGTGTGCTTGTCCATATTTCCTTTATTCTTAGTCTGTTCATCCTGGCGAGTTTCTTTCCGGTTTCGACAAGGTTCTCATGTTTCCAGTCACTGTCACTCATCTTGTTGATGAGATAGTCAAACACAGAGGACACTCCCATTGTCAGCACCATGAAAACGTAAAATGCCCATGAAAGGTGGAAAGAGGGGACCAAAGCCAACCAAAGTAAACATACCAAAGGGAACAAGACCACCAACTGCAGCCACACATAATGGTGTATCCATGACATTTTCTGCTTCATTGCCGAGCGTATAATCTGGTCGTCCACTATCTTCTGGCTGTCGAGTTTCCGCTTCAGAGTGTCGTACTGTGAGCGCATCTGCTCCAATTCGTTGCTGTTTATCTTCGTTTCCATAATGCTCAGTCGTTTTGTTTGTCATTCATTTTCTTCAGTTCCTCGCGTATTCGGACAAGCCTTACTGACACGTTCTTTGTGGTCAAGCCCACTATCCTGGCTATCTCATCGTAGGGAACGGCATCAAGCCAAAGCAGGATGATGGGCCTGTCGAAAAGGCCGAGCCGGGTGATGCGGTCATAGAGCATCTTCACCTGACGGGTGTCGTGGTCGTTGTCGTGGTAGAGGTTGATGTTCATCGGCAGCGAGACGGTCTTCCAGCGCCTCTTCTTCTTGCGGTCGAGTGAGATGCAGGTGTTCAGGGCTATGCGGTAGATCCACGTCTTTATGTCGCTCTCTCCATGAAAACCCGGGAAGCCTTTCCACAGGTTGACGAGCACCTCCTGGAACATGTCGCCCACTTCGTCGTTGTCTTTCGAGAACATGTAGCACACGGTGTATATGGTGCTCTTGTGCCGGCGGATGGTCTCGGCGAATTGCTGTTCTGTTGTGTCCATTGTCTTGGTATGCGTTATTTTCTACTTCGTTTCGTTAAGCATGTTCTGACCATTAGACGCAAAGTAAGGCTAAAGACTACAGGAAATCACAAATACATTTTGGGAAACCCCCTTAAATCATGCCAGGGACATGTGTTTTCTGTTTCCTCAAGAAAGCAATTCCATGAAGGCGAGGCAGCCTCTCACCCCCTCTCCCCCACCCCATCCGGCGGGAACTTGCAGGGGTGCCTTTTACCTTCTCTTGCGGAAGAAGCCCTGCATGATGGCCTTGCACTCCTGCTCGAGCACGCCGCCCTGGAGCACCGTCTTTGGGTGCAGCACGCGCGGGGCATAGAGCAGGAAGCCGCGCTTCTCGTCGCCCGTGCCATATACCACCCGGCTCAACTGTGTCCATCCCAGTGCCCCGGCGCACATGGGACACGGCTCCACGGTGACGTACAGCGTGCAGTCCGTCAGATATTTCCCGCCCAGATACTCGGCTGCGGCTGTGATGGCCTGCATCTCGGCATGGGCAGTCACGTCATGGAGCCGCTCGGTGAGATTGTGCGCGCGGGCTATGACGCGTCCCCGGCACACGATGACTGCCCCTATGGGAATCTCTCCCTCGCGCTCGGCCGCCCGTGCCTCGGCCAGTGCCTGGCGCATGTATATCTCGTCCTCGTTCATCGCTTTTCGTGCTGTGTCGGCTGGCAAAGTTACGTTTTTTCCCTAATTTTGCAAATATAAAGATTAAGTGAAATGGCAGAGCACAACGACTTGGGGCGTACCGGCGAGGATGACGCGGCCGACTATCTCGTGCGCGAGGGCTACCGCATCATTGACCGCAACTGGCGCAGCGGGCACAAGGAACTCGACATTGTGGCCGAGCGGGACGGTGTGCTGGTCATCGTGGAGGTGAAGACCCGCCGCGACGCGCGCTTCGGCAAGCCCGAGGATGCCGTCTCCATGCCCAAGATACGGCGCATAGTGCTGGCCGCCGACGCCTATGTGAGGCTCAACCGCATCGACCTTCCCGTGCGCTTTGACATCATCACCGTGCTGGGCCAGAACCGCCGGGTCAACCACATTGTCGACGCATTCCGCTCCCCCATATGGTACAGATGACCGAGGACATCAGCCAGTGGCAGCCCCTGCTCGCCACCATGTGGCCAGGCCTGGAGGTGCAGGCCATAGCAAGTACCGCGTCCACCAACACTTGGGCGCGTGAGCATCGTGATGCTCTCAGCGGACACACTACCCTGGTCATCACCGACCGGCAGACGGCAGGGCGCGGTTCGGGTACCAATCACTGGGAGTCGCAGGACGGGTGCAACCTCACATTCAGCCTGTGCCTGCACCCTATGGGGCTGCGTGCCAACCGCATGTTCGCGCTTTCCGAAGCCATGTCGCTGGGTGTGGCCATAGGGCTGGAGCAGGCCGTGAGGGACTTGGCGGACAGCACTGACGCAGCCTTTACCGTCAAGTGGCCCAATGACATCTATCACCAGGACGGCAAGATATGCGGGATGCTCATCGAGAATGACCTGAGCGGACGGCTGGTGGAACGCTCGGTGATAGGTGTGGGGATCAATGTGAGACAGACCCGTTTCCTGAGTGACGCGCCCAACCCTACCTCGCTGAGCCTGGTCGCGGGGCGGGACTTTCCGCGTGTGGAGGTGCTCGCCAGGGTGCTGTCATGCTTCCGCAACTGCCTGTACTGGCTGGAGCATGGAGAATATGACATCCTGCACGAGCAGTACATGAGCCGCGTCTATCGCCTGCGGGAATGGCACAGGTATGCCGGCCAAGGCGGCACCTTCGAGGGCATGATACGGGACATACAGCCCGACGGCCACCTGGTCCTGGCCGACCGCATGGGCACGGAGCGCAAGTATGCCTTCGGCGAGGTCAAGTACATCATCTGACACATTATATATATAATATAAGGAGAGAGAAAATGAAGAAGTTCCGGAGAATACTGCTGAAACTCTCGGGCGAGAGCCTGATGGGACGGCAAGGGTATGGTATCGACACGCAGAGACTCAAAGAGTATGCCTCGCAAATCAAGGAGATTGCCGACATGGGCGTGCAGATAGGCATCGTGATAGGCGGCGGCAACATATTCCGGGGGCTGAGCGGGGCAGGAAAGGGCTTCGACCGCGTGAAGGGTGACCAGATGGGCATGTGCGCCACCGTCATCAACTCGCTGGCCCTGAGCAGCGCGCTCGATGCAGCGGGGCAAAAGAACCGTGTGCTCACAGCCATACGCATGGAGCCCATAGGCGAGTTCTACAGCAAGTGGAAGGCTATCGAGGCCATGGAGCAGGGTGCCGTGGCCATCATGAGCGGCGGCACAGGCAACCCCTACTTCACCACCGACACCGGCTCGTCCCTGCGCGGCATAGAGATAGAGGCCGACGTGATGCTCAAGGGCACGCGTGTGGACGGCATCTACACGGCCGACCCCGAGAAAGACCCCACCGCCACCAAGTTCCACGACATCACCTACAGCGAGGTCATACAGTGCGGGCTCAAGGTGATGGACATCACCGCCACGGCCATGTGCATGCAGAACGACCTGCCCATCTATGTGTTCAACATGGACATCCCCGGCAATCTGAAGAAGGTCATCGGGGGCGAGGAGATAGGCACCCTGGTGCATAACTGAGGGCAGGGTGAGGGCAAGCCCAAGCCTCCCTCTTGCCCCACCCCAGGAGGGTGGGGTTGCCTTTCTGGTGCCACGTTGCTGTACTTGGGCACGGCCTTTGCGTATATGGCAAGAACACAGGAACGCGCGGGACAAGGCGGACATGCCCTGCCTACGCAGACGAATACAGTACGTCTTGTCCCGCGTGTTCCAATGTCTGTTGTGAAACGCGCCACGGTGCGGCAGCCAATGCAGCGCGCTGCGTTGTCCATCACACCACGGTGCGACAGCCAATGCGGCGCGCTGCATATAATGCCCCTCCCGGGAGGAGGCGGGGAGGGGGCTTCTTTTCGTTACCTCACCTCCACCTTGAGGTCGCTGATGGTGCTCTTGAACTGGCCTGCCTTGCGCAGGGGGAATACCAGGGTGCGCTGGTATGATATCTGTCCAGAGGGCTCATATACCTCGGGCTCATAGGTGAAGGTTCCCTCCACCTGGTAGTGTGCCCTGTCCTGCGGACGCACTATGTAGAGCGGCTTGGGGCCCAGTTCCTCCCTCAGTTTGCCGTCCACCAGCAAGCGTGTCGCCCTGTTGGTGCCCTCGATGGTGAGCGTGTGTCTCTCGCCTGCGGGGATGCGGTAGTTGAAGGTGTTGAGGTAGCCCTCGCGCTCGAATCCCAGCTTGCCCTGCCTGGGGTCAGAGAGGTACACCACCGCGTTTTGGGAGCGCAGCAGCTCGGTGCCCTTCTCCTCCTGCTTTCCGTTGATGGTGAATGTCACGGCATAGTCATATCCTATCTCCTCGGCCTCCAGCTGCTCGCCCGGGGCCAGGCCGCTCTTCTCCAGCACCACACTGCCCTTCGTCCCCAGCCGTCCCAGCTCGTTCACGCCCGGTGCCTCGCCCAGGGTCTTGCGCAGCCGGTCATAGTCGGCATAGGGGAGGGTTGTGTGCTTGCCTGTCCAGCACTTCAGCGCGATGGTCTGAATGGCGGGAAACGCGCGGTGGTGTATGTCCTTGACCGTGATGCCGTTGCCGGCGATGTCGTTCCACACGGCAAACATGCCCCCCTCGATGGCCGGGTCTTTCTCGTCAAAGGTGCGGTTGCCTATCACGGCCGGTGTCCAGTGCTCATACAGGTACTGGCAGTTGAGGTAGTCATAGTAGTAGCCGGCCGCCGGCACAATGTACGTGAGGCCATCGGGGATGCACACCAGTTTGTATCCCTGCTCCTTCATCTCCGCAGGGTCGGCATACCCGTTGTACCAGATGTCCATCAGCACGTTGTCGTGCTTTACGGGCGTGTCCCCCTTGGCATGTGTGAGCGCGCCCCACACCACGGCCTGCTTGCCGTAACTCTCCACCAGGCGTATGTAACGGTCGGTGAACGCGCGGAACTTCTCCACCACTTCCTTCTTGGCATTCGAGTACTCGTCGGTGCCTATGTGCACGCGCGGCCCGCGGAACACAGGCTCCTTGCCGCCCAGGTACTCCCGCCACAGGCCGTCCATGAAGTCATACACATCGGGGTTGAAGAGGTCCAGGTGATCCATGCCATACTCCTTGCTGCCCAGCGAGGGCCTGTACTGGGTGAAGGCCAGGGCGTGGGCGGGAGCGTCTATTTCGGGGATAACCTCTACCCCATATTGCGCAGCCAGTTCCTGCAGGGCGACAAACTCCCGCTTGGTGTAGTGGCCGTCCTTCGAGGTCAAGCCCGGATAGGTGTCGCACTCCATGCGGAAGCCCGCCTGCGTGCGGCTCCAGTCGTCACCGAAGTATTTGCGGAACCCATTGTCGTTAAGGTGGATCTGCAGCGTGTTCATCTTGTAGTATGACATCACCTTGGCCAGGTTGCGCAGATACGACATGGGAATGAACTTGCGCCCGCAGTCAATCATGAAACCGCGCAGGCGATAGTCGGGCGCGTCGGCCACCCTGCCCCTGGGCAGGCCCTTGCCGCCGGACTGCTCGCACATCTGCAGCAGCGTGCGTGTGGCCCACAGGATGCCCAGGGGCGTGGCGGCGGTGAGTGTGACCGTGCTGCCGATGTCCATGCGGTAGCCCTCCTGGCCCAGGGCCTTGTCGTTCTTGAGGGCGAGCACGATGTCGCCGGCCTTTGCCGTTCCTGTGGCCACGGCGAGGGGCTTGCCCGTCAGTTGTCCGTAGTCGCTTGCCAGCGTCTGTGCCACGTCGCGCAGCTTGCCGCTCTTGACGATTATGCGGCCTGTGAGGGCGGTGGAGCCTTCGCTGCCCGTCCACTCTTTCAGTTCGGGCACCACAAAGGGCTTGGGGTTCACCCCGGCCCATAGTGTGCCTGCCCACAGGATGGTGGCGAGTGTGAGCGTCCACATCCTTCTGGTGTTGGGAAATCTCTTCATTGCTTTAGGGTTAGTGTTGTAAGATAATCGTGCGGGGAAATGTGCTCCAGGTGTCAGTCCTGGCGCACGTGCCGCTCATTCGTTGCACATGACCGTGCGCAGTAGCCTCAGGTATTCGTCCTCGCCTGCCACCCACAGGATGTCGCCGGCCTCGAAGGGCCGTTGCGGCTCCACGATGGCCAGTTCGCCGTTTTCCATCTCGCGGCCTATCACCATGCAGGAGTAGCGTGTGCGGAAGTTGGTCTCGGCCAGGGTGTGCCCGCACAGCGTGCTCTCCTCTCCAAGTTTGATCCTCTTGAGCGACAGTGTGTTGTGTGGGATGTCCTCGCCTCCTGGGTCATATACTTCCTGTGACAGGCGGCTCTGAAGATGGCCTATCGATGTGTCGTCGCCCGCCACCTCGATGATGTCACCGGGATAGATGCAGTTGTTGGCGCTGGGGATGTTGATGCGCAGGTGCCCCCTGATGACGGCCACCACATTGATGTGCTCGCTGCTGCCCAGGCTGAGCTGGGCCAGTGTGCGCCCTCCCCAGCGTGTGTTGTGGGGCACCTCCACGCGCGCGATGTGCAGGTCGTGCCCCATGAGGCAGCGTCCGTATTCGGTGGCGCTGTTCTGCTCGCGGCTCCTGAGGTTCTGCATGAAGGTGCGCTCAAGCTTGATGCTGAGCCATTTGACCCACCTGCTGGACATGATGGCCAGCGTGATCGCGACACTGGCCATGATGTGCCACACCCACCAGAAGGGTGACAGGAAATTGAGGATATAATAGATAATGGCGCAGCCCAGGGCAAACCTGGCCAGGCCCACCACACGGAAGCACAGGGCATGCATCCTGCCGGTGCCCAGGATCTCCTGGGCAAAGGCCGAGTGGCTGCGGCGCATCACGATGGGGCGCACGCACGGCGACACCAGCAGCAGGGTCACAAGGCCGCACGCAATGTTGCCGGGCCAGTGGGTGAGCAGATGGCGCGCGAGCGGAAGCAGGGTGGCGAAACTGAACAGGATGAACGCCACGCACAGGGTGAGGTAGGCTCCCGACTGTACCAGTATGGCACGCAGATAGCCGTTCCAGGCCGCGCCCACCCCGCTCAGCGTGGGGATGGCCTCGCGCATGCTGCGTCCGCGCTCTGCCATGCGCTCTGTCATGTCGGCGGGCAGCAGCCTCTGCACCAGCCGGCAGGCGGGGTCGGCCAGCCGGATGGCATAGGGGGTGATGAATGTGGTGAGGATGCTCACCGCCACCACCACCGGGTACAGGAAGGGGCTGGTCACATGCAGGCTCTGCCCAAGGGCGGCGATGATGAACGCGAACTCGCCTATCTGCGTCAGCGAGAAACCGCCCCAGATGCTGTCGTGCAGGGAGTTGCCGGTGACCAGGAAACTCAGGCTCCCAAACACCATCTGCCCCACCACCACAGCCAGCGAGATGACCAGTATGGGAAGCCAGTACTGGAGGAGTACCATGGGGTCAACCAGCATGCCCACCGACACGAAGAAGATGGCGCCAAAGAGATCCTTGAGCGGTGTCACGGCGTGGTCGATGCGCTCGGCCTCCAGGGTCTCGGCCAGGATGCTTCCCATCATGAAGGCCCCGAAGGCCGCGCTGTAGCCCACGCCTGCCGCTATGACCACCATCAGGAAGCACAGTCCCACGCACACCACCACCAGCGTCTCGGCGTTGATGTACCTGCGCGCGCGGCGCAGGAACACGGGCACCAGCCACACGCCCACGATAAACCACAGCACGAGGAAGAAGGCCAGGCGCAGGATGCAGCCCAGCAACTGGTTGCCGCTCACGCCGTTGCTCACAGCCATTGTGCTCAGTATCACCATGAGCAGGATGCCCAGGATGTCCTCGAGGACGAGCACCGAGAGCACCGACGAGGCGAATTTCCTGTTGCTCAGCCCCAGGTCGCCGAACACCTTGTAGATGATGGTGGTGCTGCTCATGGCCAGCATGCCACCCAGGAACATGCGGTCCATGCTGCCCCAGCCGAAGGCGAGCCCCACCGCGCTGCCCACGCTCACCATGCATGCCATGATGAGCAGGGCCGAGGCTATGGGCTTCAGCCCCATCCTCGCAATCTTCTTGACCGAGAACTCCAGCCCCAGGGAGAACATCATGAAGATGACCCCTATCTGGCTCCAGTCCCCGATGCCCGTGTGGTCGTTCACGCTGGGGGTGTAGGGCATGTGCGGCCCGGCCAGGAAGCCGGCCACTATATAGCCCAGCACCAGGGGCTGGCGCAGCCGTTTGAACACGATTGTCACTGCGCCGGCCACGATGAGTATGTAGGCCAGGTCGCTTACCAGTGGTGGCAATTCTCCCATGTGTGTCCTCTTTTTCTTTGTCCTCTGTCAGTCACCGCATTATGGCGGAAGCGTCACCGCAGGGCGCGCTCACAGTCCCAGGCGGGACGATATGTCCAGCATGCGCTGTATGGGTTTCACGGCCTCGCGTGCGGTCTCGGAGTCCACCTCCACCTGTGGCCACTCGTACTTGAGGCAGTTGTACAGTTTCTCCATCGTGATGAGCTTCATGTAGTTGCACTCGTTGCAGGCGCAGGTGCTGTCGTTGGGCGGGGCGGGGATGAAGGTCTTCTGCGGGCAGGCCTTCTGCATCTCGTGCAGGATGCCGCTCTCGGTGGCCACGATAAACTCGGTGGCGGGGTCTGAGATGCTGAACTTGAGCAGCGCGGCGGTGGACCCCACCTTGTCGGCCACCTTCACCACAGGGCCCTTGCACTCGGGGTGCGCCAGTATCTTGGCGCCGGGGTGCTCACGCTTCAGTTGCAGGATCTTCTCCAGCGAGAACTTCTCGTGCACATGGCAGGCACCGTTCCACAGGAGCATGTCGCGGCCGGTGATGCTGTTGATGTAGCCTCCCAGGTTCTGGTCGGGCGCGAAGATGATCTTCTCGTCCTTGGGGAACGACTCCACTATCTGCCTGGCGTTGCTGCTTGTGACCACCACGTCGGTCAGGGCCTTGACGGCGGCGGTGGTGTTGACGTAGCTTATCACGGTGTGGTCGGGGTGCTCCCTCACAAACTTCCCGAAGGCATCGGCGGGACAGCTCTCGGCCAGCGAGCACCTGGCGTTCAGGTCGGGCACCAGCACGACCTTGTCGGGACACAGAATCTTGTTGGTCTCGCCCATGAAGTGCACGCCGCACATCACGATGATGTCGGCGTCCGTCTTGGCGGCCTTCTGTGCCAGGGCCAGGCTGTCGCCCACAAAGTCGGCGATGTCCTGTATCTCCCCCTGCGTGTAGTAGTGCGCCATGATGACCGCGTTCTTCTCCTTGCACATGCGGCGTATCTCAGCCTTGAGGTCTGTTCCTGCGGGAATCGGCTCGTCGGCGTATCCCTTTTCCTGCCATTTTTCCTTGCTCATGTCGTAGTGTTCTGTTTGTTTCCTTGTGTGTGGGACGGGGTTGACGGTCGTGCGGGGCTTGTGTGGGGCATGGTGTGCGGCATGTCCCGGGCCGCGTCGCGTGCCGTCCTCCGGGTTGTCCGTGCTGCCTTTCAAGGGCTGTCCGGCGTGCCCGTGGTGGCTGTCCGCCCTGTCACGCGGGGTTGTCCACAATCCCCATACGGGTTATCCACAGAGCCCATGCGGGTTATCCACAGTTTCCTGTGGGGTTATCCACACCCTCTTCTTGTGTTGTCAACACGGCTCCTGCTCTTTATCCACACGGCCAGAGGTTGGCTTTCACGCTAACTTATAGCCACTTGGCGGGTGCAGGTTGTGAGTTTTTCAACACTCCATGTGTCAATGTGCAAAATTAGCAACTTTTGGGCGAACACGCTTTTCCTTAGAGCCAAAAAAGCGCAATGCTCAGTTTTTCGTTCCGCTTCCCTTCCTGTTCGCGGCCTTGATGCCCGCATGTTTCCAACTTTGGCACGAATGTTTCAAACTTTGAAACATTCATACTAAACTTTGAAACAAACGTGCCAAAGTTCAAAATATAAAAGCAAGCGTGATGGCCAGTGCCCGTGTCGCGGGCTCATGGCACAAGAAACGCTTGTAGCCACCCCCATCGGGGTGGCTACAAGCGTGAATGGGCATACGTGCGGGTCTCACTTCCCGCCCACCAGCCGCTTGATATCGTTGAGCCTGTTGAGAGCCTCCAGGGGCGTGAGGGTGTTGATGTCGGTGTTGAGAATCTCGTCCCGGATCTGGCACAGCACGGGGTCGTCGAGCTGGAAGATGCTCATCTGCACGCCGCCGGAGGCCTCGGTGTGCGCGGCTATGCCCTTGCCCAGGGCGTCGTGGTCCATGGTCTGCTCCAGTTGGTGCAGCACCTCGTCGGCGCGCTTCACGATGCCGGCGGGCATTCCCGCCAGCCGTGCCACATGGATGCCGAAGCTGTGCGCGCTGCCTCCGGGCTCGAGGCGGCGCAGGAAGATGACCTTGCCGTCCATTTCCCTCACGCTCACGTTGAAGTTCTTGATGCGCGCGAACTTCCCTTCCATCTCGTTCAGCTCGTGGTAGTGTGTGGCAAAGAGCGTGCGCGGATGCCCCGTGCGGTTCTCGTGGATGTACTCCACGATAGCCCAGGCGATGCTGATGCCGTCGTAGGTGCTGGTGCCGCGCCCCAGCTCGTCAAAGAGCACGAGCGAGCGCTGCGAGAGGTTGTTCATGATGTTGGCGGCCTCGCTCATCTCGACCATGAAGGTGCTCTCGCCTATGGAGATGTTGTCACTCGCGCCCACGCGGGTGAATATCTTGTCGACATATCCGACGCGCGCGCTCTCGGCCGGCACGAAGCAGCCCATCTGTGCCATGAGGGTGATGAGGGCAGTCTGCCTGAGGAGCGCGCTCTTGCCCGCCATGTTGGGGCCTGTGATGATGATGATCTGCTGCTTCCCGGTGTCGAGATACACGTCATTGGCCACATAGCGCTCGCCCGGCGGGAGCTGTCTCTCGATGACGGGATGCCTCCCCTGCCTTATGTCCAGCACCTCCGACACGTCCACCACGGGGCGCACATAATGGTTCTCCTGGGCGCACAGGGCAAAGGAGAGCAGGCAGTCAAGCTGTGCCACCAGCGAGGCGTTGGCCTGTATGGTGCCCACATAGCCTGCCAGGTCGGCCACCAGCGAGGCGAAGAGCTGGGTCTCCAGTACCAGTATGCGGTCCTGCGCGCCCGTTATCTTCTCCTCGTATTCCTTGAGTTCCTGGGTGATGTAGCGTTCTGCCTGGGTGAGTGTCTGCTTCCTGATCCATTCGGGCGGCACCATGTCCTTGTAGGTGTTGCGCACCTCCAGGTAGTAGCCGAAGACGTTGTTGTAGCCTATCTTCAGGCTCTGGATGCCCGTGGCCTCGGCCTCGCGCTGCTGGATGTGCAGCAGGTACTCCTTGCCGTTGTAGGCTATCTGGCGCAGGTCGTCCAGTTCCTGGCTCACTCCGGGCTGTATCACACCTCCCCGGTTGACCGCGAGGGGCGCGTCGGGGCTCACCTCGCGCAGGATGCGGTCGCGTATCCGCTCGCACAGGTCCAGCCTGTCACCCGTCTGCCTCAGTGTCTCGTCATCGGCCTGCATGCACTCCTGCTTCACGCCCACCAGGGCCTGCAGGGCGGTGCAGAGTTGCATGACGTCGCGGGGGGACACCCGTCCGGCGCTCACCCTGCCTATGATGCGCTCCAGGTCGCCCATGCGCCGCAGTTGCTCCTCCACATGTCCGCGCAGGCCGGGATAGCGGAAGAAGCAGTCGACCACGTCCAGCCGGCGGTTGATCCGGGACACGTCCTTGAGCGGGAACAGCATCCACCGGCGCAGCATGCGCGCCCCCATGGGAGTCACGGTGCGGCCGATGACATCGAGCAGCGAGATGCCGTCCTCGTTCATCGGGTCCACGAGTTCCAGGTTGCGCACGGTGAACTTGTCAAGCCGTACATAGCGGTCCTCCTCGATACGGCGCAGGGCGGTGATGTGGCTCACCTGCGTGTGCTGTGTCTGCTCCAGGTAGAGCATGATGACTCCCGCTGCCACGATGCCGCTGTGCAGGTGGTCAACGCCGAACCCCTTGAGGTTCTTGACCCCGAAGTGCTTGTAGAGCCTCTCTCGCGCGGTGCTCTCGGTAAAGGCCCAGTCGTCCATCTCAAAGGTGGTGTGCCTCGTGCCGAATGACCCTTCGAACATCGCCCGCTTCCCGCGCTCGTACAGGACCTCCTTGGGGGCGAAGTTCTCCATCAGTTTGTCTATGTGGTCGGCGGTTCCCTCGGCGGTGAGGAACTCGCCCGTGCTGATGTCCAGGAGTGCGAGGCCGCAGGTGGACTTGCCGAAGTGGACGGCAGCGAGGAAGTTGTTCTCGCCGCTGTTGAGCACGTTCTCGGTCATGGCCACGCCCGGGGTGACCAGTTCGGTGATGCCGCGCTTCACCAGGGTCTTGGTGAGCTTGGGGTCTTCGAGCTGGTCGCAGATGGCCACGCGCCGCCCGGCGCGCACCAGCTTGGGCAGGTAGGTGTCCAGCGCGTGGTGGGGAAATCCGGCCATCTCGGTGGGGGGCATGTGCTCCTTGCCGTTGTTGCGGCGCGTGAGCGTGATGCCCAGGATGGCCGCCGCCTCCACCGCGTCCTGCGCATAGGTCTCGTAGAAGTCGCCGCAGCGGAAGAGCAGAAGTGCGTCGGGATGTTTGGCCTTCAGGTCATAGAACTGCTTCATCATGGGGGTCAACCCGTCCTTTGCCATATAGTGTGTCTCCTGTGATTACGTTGTCACCGCAGGCATGAGCCTGTAAGGACAAAGTTACGACAAATCTCCCAAACGCCCTTTCCCCTCCCGCGCATTTCTCTCTGGGCGGGCGGGTTGGATGGGAGGCACGGGTTCCCGCAGGCGGCGCGCTTGTGTCCTGCCCTGTTGCGTCCTTCCCCGTGTCCGGGGCGGGCAAAAGAAAGGCGGAGGGCACAGGCTTTCGCTGCCTGTGTCCCCCGCCCTTGTTTGTGGGTTTCGGGGAGTCCCCTGGCTCCCTTACTTGACCATCACCTTCTTGCCGTTGATGATGTAGAGTCCCTTGGTGGTCTTCTGCACACGGATGCCATTGATGGTGTAGATGCCGTCCTTGGCTCTGGTCTCTGTTGCGGAAATGCCTTCCACGGGAGTCTCCTCCTCCAGCCGCTTGCAGAGAGCCTGCACGTCCTCGTCGGTGAGTGCCTTGCTGTAGATGCGTGCCAGTACCACGTCACCGTTCCATGCGGCCTGTATCGCGTCTTTTGCTCCAGGGTCGCCACCGATGGCAAACCAGCGGCATCCGCTGTTGGCCAGGCGGAAGATGCCGGGCGCAGCAATCTCGTTGCAGAGTTTGCCGTCCAGATAGACGCGTGCCTTGGCGTTTGCCTCATCGTACACACCGATGATGTGGTAGTACTTGCCGGACTCGGGCACGACACCGCTGGTGGCCCAGCGCCAGGTGTTGCCGCCGCTGGTGGACACGTTGGGCAGGAAGGTCAGCATGCTGCCTTTGTCCTTTTTGCCAATGAGGAAGCCTGTGCCTCCTGCCTCCATGCTGGAGAAGGGCTTCATCTCGGCGCTCTTGATAGTTCCCTCGTAGCGAACCATGACGATGGCCTCCAGGCTGTGCCCGTCTGTCAAGGCATCCTTCATCTTCTGGTTGTTCTCGTAGTCTATCTTGTACGCGCTTTTTCCATTGCCTGACAACTCGTTGTCGAAGGTGGCCACGTTGCGCTTGTAGGTCTCGTTGTAGGCCACGGTGGGTGCTTCGCCCAGCAGGATTACCTCGTTCTGCATGGGAGAGATATCCCTGGCTGTGCCGTCTGTGTCGAACACCACGTCCAGCAGGTCGGCCTTGGGCTCGGCGGGCTCTTCCTCGGTGTGGAAGGATGCCTTGTCGTTGGTGAAGGCGCCGTCCTTGGTCTTGCCCACCGTCTGGTGGGTGGCGTCAAGCACAGGATGGGGGTCGGTGCCTATGGTCTGGTGCCATACGGGGTTCTCTGTGTCGCCATGGTTGAGCAGGTAGCAGATCTCGCCGCTTGCCAGTTGCTCGTCTGTAACCTGTGTGCCGGCGATGTCGCCCAGGGCGTTCTTGAAGTAGGTGTTGATTGCCGCCGACTTTCCAGGATTACGTGCGATGGTGTTGCATCCCTTGGTATCCAGGTCAAAGGTGGCTATCTGCAGGCAGTTGGAAATCTTGGATGCCTTGTCGCTCCAGCCTACCAGTCCGCCGACATCGCTGGTGCCTGTGCCCTTGATGGAGCCGCTGAAGAGGCAGTTCTCGATGCGGGTGTAGCCGTTCACAAAGCCCACCAGTCCGCCTTGCGTGCCGTCCCCAGGCGTTTCCGTCACGATGTCCACACTGCTGCTTACCTGGCTGATGAGGGTGTTCTCCTGTGCGGCGGAGGCGACAGAGGCCGCGTACTTCTTGGTGGTCTTGACGGTTCCCTCAATGACGAGGTTGTGTACCTCTGCCCCGGCCTCCATGCTGGCGATGAACGCCGCGTTGTCCTCGGTGCGCTCTATGTTGAGTGTCACCTTGTGCCCGTTGCCGTTCAGAATGCCGCGGAATTGACCTATCATCTGCGCGCCGGTGAAGTTGGCGATATCGGCCAGCAGCTTGCCCTTCACACCCTTGGTGGCCTTCTCGGCAAAGTAGAGCAGCTGGGCGTTGGTGGAAATCTGGTATTCGCCGTCCACCAGTTCGGGATAGAAGCCGGAGTCCTTGAATATGCTCAGGTTCCGTGCCTGCTCTGTGGTGTACGATCCGTTCTCATAGATGGTGAGCACCGTGTTGTACTTGTCCATGGCCGTGTTGTATTCCTCGGGTGTCAGCAGTTTGGCCTCGTCCAGTTTCTGTGCGATGTTGTAGATGACCATGGCCTCGTCCACCATGCTCACGTATGCCTTGCGTGCCTCGAGCACCTGCTCAAAGAGTGTGCTGAAGGTCTGCACCAGCGCGTATTTCTGCTCGGGTGTGGTGCTGGTGGCGATGGCTTTCACGGCCTCCTCCAGTTTGTCCTTCAGCTCCTGGGGGCATCCGGGATGCTGCGCGTAGTCGGCTCCCGTGCTGGGCAGGAAGTTGATGATGCCCTGTGCGCGTGCGGCCATGCACTCCAGTGTCTTGTCGATGTATGCCTCGGCATCCTTGAGTGTCTCGTAGTAAGTGACGTGGATGTTGGAGATGCCCACCCAGTCTTGTCCGGGCACCGTGTTCTCGTTCCTCACGCCCAGCGTGAGTGTGCTGTCGTTCACCAGGGTCACCAGGTAGTTCTGCGCGCGCCCTGCGGCTGCCGCGTTGGCCATACTGGTGCATCCGTGTATGGCGTATCCTATCAGGTCGGTGCTGGCTCCCTGCCCGTCAAAGATCTCGTAGTCAACGGCGCCGTCATCCTTTCCCGTGTCGGTGATGTAGCAGTTCTCGCCGTCCTTGGCCTCGGCCAGTGGGATGTAGGTCTCGTAAGCGGTGGGCAGGTAGAGGCTGTTGCCGTTGAGATACACCTGTGCGGCATAGTAGGTGCTGTAGCGGTCGTCATAGGGCCTGTAGGCTCCGTTGACGGCCAGCACATACACGCCGTTGTTGCGCTTGGTGAGTGTCTGGTGCATGTCACAATTCTTGGCCCAGCACTCTGCGGCTGTGAATCCGGTGGTGGAGCTCTTCATGGCCTTGGTCATGGCCTTTCCCTCCCAGCCTTTGAATCCGTCGGTGAAGTCAGCGTTGGTGAACAGGTTGGTCACCTCGACGCCTGACTTCACGCTGTTCTCAATGGCGTTCTTGAGCATCTGCTTGACAGACTCGGTCTCTGCCTTTATCTGCTCCACGTTGAGCTGCATGTTCCCCAGGATATAGAGCGCGCCTCCATTGGTGTAAGTTTCGCCGGGGGTCTCGTCGCTCTCCAGGTAATCCTCGAGGTAGTCGCGTGCCTCACCCTCGAAGTCCTTGTTGTTGTCCAGGTACTCGCGCGTGCTGTTCACCTCATCGCGGTAGGCGTTGTAGGCGGCGGCACTGGTTTCCAGGGCTGCGCGCAGGATGGCCAGCGAGTCCTGTCCGGCCTCCAGGGCTTCGAAGTCGCCCGCGTCAATGAGCCTGTCCATCTCGTCCAGTTGTGCCTTGAATGCCGCGATGTCGTTGGCGTAGGCGATGAAGCCGTCGGCCTCCACATAGGCGCGCGCCTCCTCCACACCTTTCCTGTAGACGAGTGTGTTGGCGCTGTTCACGCCCCCTTTGGCATCCTCCCACAGAGCCTCGGCCTGCTCGCCCGTGAGCGGGTCGCTGTACACGCGCGCCACGGCAACGTCACCGCGCCAGCCGGCCTGTACGCTGGAGCCGCCCGGGTCGCCGCCTATGCAGAACCACTTGCTGCCGTCAGCGGCAAAGCAGAACACCTTGTCGGTGGCGATGGTGTTCATCAGTTTGCCGTTTCCGTAGATATATGCCTTTCCTTCCTCCTGGTTCCACACGCCCACGAAGTGGTAGTATATTTTCTGCCTGGGGCTGATGCTGCTCGTGCACCAGTTCCATTTGCTGCTTCCGTTGGCCGACACATTGGGCAGGAAGGTCATCACGCTGCCACGGCTTCTTTTTATCAGGAAGCCGGTGCCTCCTCTCTCCATGCTGGAGAAGGGCTTGACCTCATCGACATCTGCCCCCGTCGGATAGTCGGCCATGAGCACCACCTCCAGGGTGTGCCCGTCGGCGAGTTTGCTCTTGAAGTCCTCGTTCTGCTCGTAGTCCACGCGGTAGCCGCTGCTGTTTCCCGCGCCCCATGTGTTGGCAAAGTTGGCCACGACAAACCCGAACCCGTCGTTGTAGTAGGTGCTCATGTTTTCTCCCACTGTCTCCACAGCGTTCTTCATGGGCGACACGTCCTCGGCCGTACCGTCGGCGTTGAACTTGACGTCCAGCATGTCGGCCACAGGCTTCTCTGTCTCCTGTGCCATCAGGGGTACGCCCGATGCTGCCAGCAAGGCGGCGGAGAGCATGATTCTGGTAATGTTTCTCCTCATAATAATGATTGGTTAAAGATGATTAAACAGATATTAGTATGGTACTGTCCTGTATGTTACATATGCAAAGTTAGTGGATTGGAACAAACAAGAGGCATAAAGAGAGTGTTTTTTTCATCGTGTGCTATTATTTCCTTTCCGTGAGGCTGTTGCCATTCCTCTTTTGTGACGTTGGCATTACAGCGGGCGGGTGGTGGCAGGGGGCGGGACGGTCATTTGCGTTCCTTCCAGTAGTTTGGCATGAAGAGGAACAGCACGGTGAAGATTTCCAGGCGCCCCACAAGCATGTAGAAGCTCATGAGCCACTTGCCGGCTGGCAGTATGCCGGCGAAACTGCACGCGGGCCCCACACTGCCCGTGCCCGGCCCCACGTTGCTCAGCGTGCAGACGCTGGCTCCTATGCATGTGTCCACGTCGGCTCCCATCAGTCCATGGCAGGCTGCTCCCAGGGCCACGAAAAGCAGGTACACGAAGACGAAGGTGAGCGTGCGGCGCACCATCTCCTCGCTGACGGCGTGGCCGTTGACCCTCACACTCAGTACCGCGCGCGGATGCAGCTGCAGCACCAGTTCGTTGAAGAGGCACTTCATGGCTATGAGCACCCTCAGTATCTTGATTCCGCCCGCCGTGCTTCCCGCGCAGGCTCCCATGGCCATGATGGTCACAGTGGGCCCCCAGAATGCGGAGCCCCAGCTCACGTAGTCAAACTTCTGTGCGGCAAAGCCCGTGCTGCTCATGATGGATGACGCGTGGAAGAGGGATGTGCGGAATGTTTCCTCCAGTCCGTCCGGCATCTGGCCTGGCGGGCAGTCCCGTGCGGGGAAAAACATGAACAGCAGTGTGAACAACAGCACCGAGCCTGCGAGTATGCCCAGGAACGCCTTGGTCTCCTCGTTGCGCCACAGTGTGCGCGGGCGGCCTATGCTCGCGTAGTAGAACAGGCTGAAGTTCACGCTGCTGAGCATCATAAAGAAGGGGCACACATACTCCAGGTACCGGCTGTGGTAATAGCCTATGCTGGCTGTGTGCGTGCTGAACCCCCCCGTGGCTATCGTGCTCATGGCATGGCACACGGAGTCATAGGTGTCCATGGGCCCCAGCCAGTAGCACAGGGCGCACACGGCCGTGAGAGACAGATAGATGAAGAGCAGCCGGCGCGCCGTGTCTCCTATCTTTGGCCTCAGCTTGTCCACCTCCAGCCCCGTCACCTCGGCCGAGAACACGTTGCTGCTCCTCATCTCGTATGTCGGGACGAGGGCAAAGGAGAACACCACGAGCCCCAGTCCGCCTATCCAGTGCGTCAGGCTCCTCCAGAAAAGCAGGTCGCGCGGCATGGCGTCCACATCGTCGATACAGGTGGCCCCCGTGGTCGTGAACCCGCTCATGGACTCAAAGAAGGCGCTGTGCACGTCCATGCCCGCGATGAACATGTAGGGCAGGGAGCCGATGACGGAGAACACCACCCACGAGAGTGTGACCACCAGGAAACTGTCGGCGCGTGTGAGCCTCTTCACCTTCTCGCGCTCGCCCGCCATTTTGCATACGAGTCCCGTGACGAGTGCCCCTGCGGCTGTCAGCAGAAACACTTGCCAGTGCCCCTCCCGGTAGCAGGCCGACACGATGGAGCACAAGGCCAGCAGCAGGCTCTCCATCATGATAAGTATGCCGAAGATGCTTTTCTTCATTTCCGTTTCTTGCGTGGTGACCTTTTGGCGGCCCGCCTCTATCCGGGGCGCGGGCAGGGCCGTGCCTCCGGGCAGGGGCTTCGTCCTGCCCGTTCAGGCCGGCTGCAGGTCGCGCTGCATCCGGGTGTGCGTCTCTTCCCGGTCAGGCCTTCTTGTCCAGGGCATGCCAGGGATAGTCGATGGTGTAGTGCAGTCCCCGGCTCTCCTTGCGCTCCAGGGCCTGGCGCGTGATGAGGTAGCCCACGTTGATCATGTTTCTCAGTTCACAGATGTCCCGTGTGGGCTTCACGCGCTTGAAGAGGTGCTCGGTCTCCTCGTAGAGCAAGTCCAGGCGTTCCCATGCGCGGTGCAGGCGCAGGTCGCTGCGCACGATGCCCACATAGGTGCTCATCACCTGGTTGACCTCCTTCACGTCCTGTGCTATCAGCACTTTCTCCTCGTTGGTCATGGTGCCCTCGTCGTTCCATTCGGGAACGTTCTCGTTGAAGCCATACCGTCCGATGTTCTCCAGCGAGTGGCGCGCTGCTGCGTCGGCATAGACCACGGCCTCGATGAGCGAGTTGCTGGCCAGGCGGTTGCCTCCGTGCAGCCCTGTGCACGAGCATTCCCCCACCGCATAGAGGCGGTGTATGCTGCTCTGCCCGTCGAGGTCCACCTGTATCCCCCCGCACATGTAGTGCGCGCTGGGGGCCACGGGTATGTACTCCCGTGTGATGTCTATCCCGATGGACAGGCACTTGGCGTAGATGTTGGGGAAGTGGCGCTTGGTCTCCTCGGCGTTCTTGTGTGTCACGTCCAGGCACACGTGGTCCAGGCCGTGTATCTTCATCTCGCGGTCGATGGCGCGTGCCACTATGTCGCGCGGGGCCAGGCTTCCGCGCTCGTCATACTTGTGCATGAACTCCTCGCCGTTGGGCAGCCGTAGCACGCCTCCGTAGCCGCGCATGGCCTCGGTGATGAGGTAGGCGGGGTGGGTCTCCTTGGGATTGTAGAGCACGGTGGGGTGGAACTGCACAAACTCCATGTCCTTCACCTTGCCCTTGGCGCGGTACACCATGGCGATGCCGTCGCCCGTGGCGATGTTGGGGTTCGAGGTCGCCGCGTACACGGCGCCCGTGCCTCCTGTGGCCATCAGGGTGATGCGGCTCAGGTAGGTGTCCACCTTGCCTGTGTCGGGGTTCAGTATGTAGGCCCCGTAGCACTCTATGTCGGGGGTGCGCCTGGTGACGCGCACCCCCAGGTGGTGCTGCGTGATGATCTCCACGGCAAAGTGGTTCTCGAGTATCTCGATGTTGGGATGGCGGCGCACCGCCTCCATGAGTCCGCGCTGTATCTCGGCTCCCGTGTCGTCGGCATGGTGCAGGATGCGGAACTCCGAGTGCCCTCCCTCGCGGTGCAGGTCAAACTCCCCGTCCTCCTTCTTGTCGAAGTTCACCCCCCACCTGAGCAGGTCGCGGATGCCTGCGGGCGCGTTGCGCACCACCTGCTCCACGGCTGCGGGGTCGCTGATGTAGTCGCCCGCTATCATGGTGTCCTGTATGTGCTTCTCAAAGTTGTCGACAAGCAGGTTGGTCACCGAGGCGATGCCTCCCTGTGCCTTGGCGGTGTTGGCCTCCTCGAGTGAGGTCTTGCACACCAGTGCCACCTTTCCCTTGCCCGCTTCGGCCACTTTCAGGGCGTAGCTCATCCCTGCCACGCCGCTTCCTATGATGAGGAAATCAAACTTGCGTATCATGTCGCTAATGGGGTTTTAACTGTTTGTCAGCGCAAAAATACTGAAATTCTCTCACAGCGCGAGACGTTATCCTTTTTTTCTTTAACTTTGTGGCTTCTAACAGGAGGAGGACTGAGAGGATGATACCATACACGAGACAAGTTCACATGACAGCGGTCGCCCTGTTGCTCCTGTGCCTCCCCGCGTGCGGGACCGGGCGGCATGCCATCAGGGACACGCGCGTCCAGGATGCCGCCGGGAGTCCTGTCACGGCGGTGACGCCCGCGCCGCTCCCCCAGGCGGACACGCCCGGGGACGATGGCGAGGAAATCCGGGACGGGCAGCGGGGGCTTGTGGTGGAGCGTGCCGACGGGCAGTCGTGGCTGGGACGGGTGCAGCAGAGCCTGGACTCCCTGTGCGGCTCTCCCATCAGCGAGACCTCCCAGCTGGGGCTGTACATCTACGACCTCACCGACGGGCGCCCCGTCTATGCCCACAACGCGCTGCACCGCATGCGCCCGGCCTCGTGCGAGAAGTTGGTCACCTGCATCACCCTGCTTGACCGCGAGGCTGGCCTCAGGCCACTCACCACCGAGGTCATCGCCACAGGCCGGCTCGCCGGCGGCGTGCTCCAGGGCGACCTGTACTTGAGGGGCGACATGGATCCCCTGCTCACCCGGGCCAACCTCGACACCCTGGCCTGCGCCCTGCGCCAGGCGGGCATTGACAGCGTGGCAGGCAGGGTGTGCGAGTTGATGCCGCCCTACGAGGTGCCCCCCTACGGCTGGGGATGGTGCTGGGATGACGACTACGGCCCCCTGGCCGCCCACCTGGTGGGCGGGGCCGAGGGCATGGCCACGCTCTGGCCCGAGGCGCTCGCGCGTGCGGGTGTCAGGCTGCGGGGCGAGTATGTCTCCGAGGTGAAGGGGCTCGAGGGAGAAGTCCTGGTGGCCTTTGCGCTGGAGCATCCCGTCGACGAGGTGATGCGGCCGGTGCTCAAGCGCAGTGACAACATATATGCCGAGTGCCTCTTCTACCGCCTGGCCTCCATGGGCGGGCACCGCAAGACAGCGCGCCTGCAGGCTGCCTCGGTGGTGGACAGCCTCATCACCCGCCTGGGGTTGCACCCCCGCGACTACCTGATAGCCGATGGCAGCGGCCTTTCGCTCTACAACTATGTCACGCCTCAGTTGCTGGTCGCCCTGCTCAACCACGCCTACCGGGACGAGGCCATACGCCAGAGGCTCATGCCCTGCCTGCCCATAGCGGGTGTCGACGGCACCCTGCGCAGGCGCATGGCGGGCACCGCCGCCCAGGGCAACGTGCGCGCCAAGACGGGCACCGTGGAGGGCGTGTCCTCGCTGAGCGGTTACCTGACCGCCGCCAACGGGCACACCCTCTCCTTCAGCATCATCAACCAGGGTGTGGCACGCACGCGCACCGGCCAGCGTTTCCAAGACCAGGTGTGCCTGCTGCTCAGCCGGTGAGCACAGCGCGGGACGGGCCGGCACGGGGCACGGGGCACGAAAGGCAACAACACACAACCAACAAGTTATATTATGAGGATACTGTTTCTCATCGCCGTGCTGGGTGTAACGCTCGGCGCGGCAGCACAAGATTACGGGGACGACTATGGTTACGGGGACACCGGGAAGAGTTGTGCCGAGTGGGTAAGCCAGCTCACGGGCGAGGCAGAGGCCCTGCGGGCCGAGGTGTCCTCGCTCAAGGCCAGGATGAAGGTGGAGGGCTCCAGGCGGCTCAAGCAGCAACTCAAGGAGAAGCAGGCCGACCTGAAGGCCGCCAAGAGCAACCTGAAGGTGGCCAAGAAAGCCCTCAAGAGCGAGAAGGAGGCCGACAAGGCCATGAAGAAAGCCATGAAGGAAGGGGCCAGGCTGCAGCAGAGGAAAGCCAAGGCACAGGCATCGCTCGTCAAGGCGCAGAAGAAAGCCGCCGCCGCCGAGAGGAAGGTGGCAGCGGCCGCGCAGAAACTTGAGGCGGCACGCCAGAACCTGGACAAGGCCAATGCCGACCTGGACAAGGCACACTCGCAGGTGGACGGCCTGCGGGACTCGGCCGGAATCTCCCAGGCCAGCGCGCGCAAGGCACGCGAGCAGAAGGCCGCCGCACGCAAGATGGTGCGCGACCACGTCATGTCGCGCACCGGCGGCAAGGACGGGAACGCGCGCTGACAGCCACGGCCCGCGCAGGCCACAGGCAGGACGGGGAAAGACGCATGGGTGACACGGTCACGTGCGGCTTTCCCCGTCCTCTCATTATATATACACACGCGTGCGCGAATCCCCGGTGCCCGGTGTGTGGGACTCCAATATACCCCGTATGTGGTATTGCGGTTTCCGTCGCACACCCGTACCTTTGCAGTGTCAACAGGAGGAAAAGCCGCAGGCGCGCGCCCCAGGCCCTCACCCCTGCAAGCAAGACACAAAACTTAACCAAACACATACGATTATGGCAAAGATTCATGAGAAACTGACCGAACTGATTGGTCGCACCCCCCTGCTGGACCTGCAGCGTCTGGCAGCCAAGAAGAATGCGCAGGCACAGGTGGTGGCCAAGGTGGAGTACTTCAACCCCGGCGGAAGCGTGAAGGACCGCATCGCCCTCAACATGATAGAGGACGCAGAAAAGAAGGGCATCCTGAAGCCCGGAAGCGTCATCATCGAGCCCACAAGCGGCAACACCGGCGTGGGGCTGGCATGGATAAGCCGCGTCAAGGGCTACGAGGCCATCATCGTGATGCCCGAGACCATGAGCCGTGAGCGGCAGAGCCTGTTGCGCGCCGCCGGCGCGAAACTGGTGCTCACTTCGGGCGCAAAGGGCATGAAGGGCGCCATCGAGGAGGCCAACCGACTCAGGGACGAGACCCCCGGAGCAGTCATCCTGGGACAGTTTGTCAACCCCGCCAACCCCGACATGCACGAGCGTACCACGGGTGAGGAAATCTGGCAGGACACCGACGGGCAGGTGGACATCTTCGTGGCCGGCGTGGGCACGGGAGGCACCGTGACCGGCGTGGGACGTGCGCTCAAGAAGCACAACCCCAACGTCAAGATTGTGGCCGTGGAGCCCGAGAGCAGCCCCGTGCTGAGCGGCGGAAAGCCCGGCGCGCACAAGATACAGGGCATAGGCGCGGGCTTTGTGCCGCAGACCTATGACAGCAAGGTGGTCGATGAGATTATCCAGGTGAGCAACGACAACGCCATCCTCACGGGTCGCGAACTCTCGCTCTACGAGGGACTCATCGTGGGAATCAGTTCGGGAGCCGCCGCCTACGCGGCCCTGCAGCTGGCCCGGTGTCCCGAGAACAAGGGCAAGCGCATCGTGACCCTGCTGCCCGACACGGGCGAGCGCTACCTGAGCACGCAGCTCTACGCCTTCGAGGAGTACCCCCTGTGATCCCCCTCGCCTGCTTGCCATTTTCCGCGCACCGCACTGCATGTCCCGATGCAGCGCGGTGCGTTGGCTTATGCAGCGCGGTGCGTTGGCCGATGCAGCGCGCTGCGTTGGCCGATGCAGTGCGCTGCGTTGGCCATCGCGGCGTAGTGCGTTTTTCCGGGCAGGCCACTCCCATGGGCAGACTTGTGCCATCTTTCTTTTTCCAGATGCTCGTGTTTCACTCTTTATTTCGTACCTTTGGGGACTTAACGGGAACATGCTGATGCGGACTCTACCTTACGACCCACAGGATTTATCCTCGATTTTCAACTACAGCAAGCAGTTGCTCCACCACTGTCTGAGGGATTTCGCTCCCGAAGGGAAAGACCAACGGGGCAAGGGTGGCTTGGGCCAACTGGTAGAGGAACTCTTTTTCCGATACGGCACAAACAGCCGGCCTGAGGCAGACTTTGCCCTCGCCCATGCTGAACTGAAATGCACACCACTGAAGGAGGCGGCATCAGGCGAGTTGCTCATCAAGGAGCGGCTCGTGTGCGGCATGATTAACTATGCCGAGGACTGGGACAAGACATTCGAGGAGTCGCATTTTTACAAGAAGTGCCTCACGATGCTCATCATGTTCTATCTGCACCAGCCCGGTGTGCCAAGGCTTGACCTTCACTTCCTCTTTACTGTCCTGTGGCAACTGCCCGCAAAAGACTTGCTGGTCATAAGGCGGGACTATGACACCATCATCGGCAAGATACGGGCAGGACAGGCCCACACATTGTCAGAGGGGGACACCATGTACCTGGGAGCATGCCGCAAGGGACAGAAGGGTGACCGCCTCGTGGCGCAGCATAACAGTGTAACGGGCGCACCACGGAGAGCATGGAGCCTGAAAGCCTCCTATATGCGCACGCTCTTGCAGGAGGTCAAAGAGCACCATAGCAACGGAGCATACTGCAATGCCAGCATTCTCCTCGCACCCCGCAACTCTCTCTTCAGCCCCGGGGAACTCTCGGCACACAGTGTGGACGAACTGCTTGCAGAACGCTTTGCGCCCTACCTTGGACTCACTCTCACCGAGCTGTGTCACAGGCTTCATGTCGCTCCCTCTACAGCCAAGTCCAAATATTTCATCCTGGCCAACAGGATTGCCGGGCTGGGCAAGACCGCAAATGTCAACAGGACAGAGGAGTTCGAGAAGTCGGGACTGACCATGAAGACCATACGCATACGGCAGAATGGGGTCGTCAAGGAGAGCATGTCCTTTGAGAACATCGACTACCAGGAAATCCACGACTGCGACGAGTGGACAGAATCGCGCCTGTATGAACTGTTCACCAGCCGTTTCCTGTTTGTCATCTTCCGTGAGACTGGCCGCTCCTTATGCCTGCCCAATGGGAACACGGAGCCAGAGTACAGACTGGGGAAGGTGGCCCTGTGGACCATGCCACCGCATGACCTTGCCGTTGCCAGGGAGTACTGGGAAAACATTCGGGAGAACGTACTGGCTGACAGGATATCCCCAAGATACTTCTGGAGCATATCTGACAACCGGAAATTTCACGTCCGTCCCAAGGCAAGCAAAGCCAGCGACACAACAGCCAACCCCAATGGGGGAAGGGCTCAGAAGTATTGCTACTGGTTCAATGCGGGATACATTAGGGAAATCGTCGAAAATGAAATATAACACCATTACGCCAGGCAGCGAGGCATACGGCAGCCATCTGCTGTGCGAACCTGTCTCGGCCTACTCGCGCGAGGCACATCGGGAAGCCATACAGATGGGCCTCTTCGAGAGCGCGTGCAAGGAGACCCGCCCCGAAGACATCCGTGTGGTAGAACTCTTTGCGGGAGTGGGAGGCTTCCGCATCGGGCTGGAGAGGGCATCCGGCCGCTTCAAGACCATATGGAGCAACCAGTGGGAGCCGTCCACCAAGCGGCAGGACGCGAGCGTCATCTATTGCAGGCAGTTTGGCCCGGAGGGGCACTCCAACCAGGACATCACCACCGTGCCCACCAGTGAGGTACCCGACTGCGACTTGCTCTGTGGGGGATTTCCGTGCCAGGACTACTCTGTGGCCACCACGCTGACGCGCTCTGGTGGCATCGAGGGCAAGAAGGGCGTGCTCTGGTGGCAGATTTACCGTATCTTGGAGGAGAAGGGCAACCGCCGTCCCGCCTGCCTCATGCTGGAGAATGTGGACCGCCTGCTCTGCTCGCCGGCCAAGCAGCGCGGGCGTGACTTCGCCATCATCCTCGCCTCACTGGCCCGGCTGGGCTATCTGGTGGAGTGGCGCGTAATCAATGCCGCCGAATATGGCATGCCGCAGCGACGCAAGCGCACCTACATCATGGCCTACCGCCAGGACTGCCATATCGCCCGGCAGGAGAGCCAGGGCCAGGGCGCGGAGGGGTGGCTCCTGCACAAGGGAGTCCTGGCACAAGCCTTTCCCTGCCTGCCCAAGGAAGGAAAGGCCGGTTCGTTCGGCATCGGGGGGGACATCGCACAAGTGTCCGATGAGTTCAACAAGGGCAAGGCCGCCAGCCCATTCGGGAATTCGGGAGTGATGCGTGACGGCACCGTGTTCACCATGGACACGCAGCCCGACTATCATGGAAGATACATCACACTGGGCGACATACTGATTGATGAGAGCCTGGTGCCCGAAGAGTTCTTTGTGCCAGATGCCGACCTGCCCAGGTGGGAATACCTCAAGGGGCACAAGACACTGAGGCGCTTCAGCAAGGCCACTGGCCACGAGTACAACTATAGCGAGGGCGCGATGGCCTTCCCCGACCGGCAAGACCGCGCCTCGCGCACCATCATCACAGGCGAGGGAGGGGCTGCCCCATCACGCTTCAAGCATATCATCAGAGCCAGGAGTGGACGTTACCGCCGTCTCGTGCCCGTGGAACTGGAGCGGCTGAACATGTTCCCCGACAATCACACGCAGGGTGCAAGTGACCTGCGAAGGGCTTTCCTAATGGGCAACGCACTGGTCACCGGCATTGTGGAGCGCATCGCCCTGGTGCTGAACAGCAGCATGTAGCACGGACACACAAGGGGCACACCCACGGCCGTCGTGCCGCCGGTGTGCCCCTTGCTGCATGGTGCTCCCGCTACAGCGTGAGCCTCAGAAGCGGTAGCCGTAGGTGATGCCGGCGTTGAAGTTCTTCAACTTGGGAAGTTCGAAGCCCGCCTCCTGGAAGTGCCTGCGGCGGTAGTTGTCGCGGTACATGTCGGTCAGGCCCCAGTCGAATGAGAATGTGAGCGAGTGGTGGTCGGCATACTCGGCACCCACGCGGAAGCCCAGCCCGAAGTCGTAGCGCTGGATGCTGCCCAGCTCATTCTCGTCGTTGCGGAAGAACTTGTGCGAGAAGTCCTCCATGGCATCGCTGTCGAAGTCGTACTTCGTCTTGCCGTTCACGCCGATGGCGAAGTATGGCCCGAAGTCGGCATACACGCCCAGGTTCTCCAGCACATTGTAGCGGTAGCCCACATGCAGGGGAATCTCGATGTAGTAGGGGCGGTACTTCACCGTCATGGGGAGATTGGCATCGCTATTAAGAGCGTCAAACTTGGCTCCCTTCATGGTGTAGCCCACACCCAGATTGACAAACACACCGTAGCACGAGGGCAGCATGTACTCGCCGCGCAGCCCGATGTTGAAGCCCGCCTTGGGGTCGGTGAGGCTGTTCGCACCCGAGCCTGTGTAGCGGAAATTGCTGATGTTCATGCCGAAGAGGCCCTGCACCGAGAAGCCTGGTTCGGGCACATACTCCAGGGCCTTGGCACTGCCGGCACACATGAGGGCGGCCAGGACGAGGATCATAAACTTTTTCATACGCTTAGGAATTGTAGGTTTAAGTTGATGCAAAGGTATTCCTTTTTACCCACCGGCATGCCTTCGCCGGGAAGGTTTGTTGTCCGGGTCGGGACTCAAACCGCAGTATGGGGCACAAATCAGTACGAATGGGACATTCCCGTGTCCCGCCCCACCGCGCACCACAATATTTCCATACCGGCGGAAAGGCACATTTGCGTGTCCTGGGGATGCGCGTAAGGCAAAAAAGAGTTAACTTTGCCCATGCAAGAAAAAGACGGCAAAATGGAAGACATGAACATTTCGCAGGACATCCGATATACAGGTGTGGATGACCTGGATATAGACCTGTTTGAGAACCAGTATATTGTGCCCAAGGGCATGAGTTACAACAGTTGGGTCGTCCTGGACAGCCGGGTGGCCATCCTGGACACCGCCGACGCGCGCAAGGCCGCCGAGTGGAGGCACAACATCACCACCGCCCTGCAGGGCCGCCAGCCCGATTATCTGGTGGTGCACCACATGGAGCCCGACCACGCCTCGCTGGTGGGGGAACTGGTGGGGAAGTATCCCGCGATGCAGGTCGTGTGCAGCGCGCAGGCACTGAAGATGCTGCCCCAGTTCTTTGAGGGCATCGCGCTGGAGGGGCGCGTGCGCGTGGTGAAGGAGGGCGACACCCTCGCGCTGGGCACACACACGCTCCGCTTCATCGCCGCGCCCATGGTGCACTGGCCCGAGGTGATGATGAGCTACGAGGAGCAGACGGGCACGCTGTTCAGCGCTGATGCCTTTGGCAAGTTTGGCGCGCTGCAGGATGAGACCGACGACTGGGCCTGCGAGGCACGCCGCTACTACTTCAACATCTGCGGCAAGTACGGAACACAGGTGCAGAGCGTGCTCAAGAAGGCCCTGGCACTCGACATCCAGGCCATCTGCCCGCTGCACGGGCCCGTGCTCCGGGGGGATGCCCGGGAGAGCGCGCTCAGCCTCTACGACACCTGGAGCCGATATGAGCCCGAGAGCAGCGGCGTGGTGGTGGCCTATGCCAGCATACACGGCGGCACCAAGGAGGCGGCCGAGCGGCTGGCCGAGATGCTGCGGGAGAAGGGCACCGACCGGGTGGTGCTGGCCGACCTGGCCCGCGCGGACATGGCCGAGGTCATCGAGGACGCCTTCCGCTATCCCGCACTGGTGGTGGCAGCATCGAGCTATGACGCGGGCGTGTTCCCCGTGATGCACGACTTCCTGTACCATCTGCAGATCAAGAACTACCAGAAGCGGCGCCTGGGCATCGTGGAGAACGGCAGCTGGGCACCCACCGCCGGGCGCGTGATGAGGGCGATGATAGAGCAGATGAAGGACTGCGAGATAGCGGAGCCAATGGTGACCATACGCAGCCGCATGAAGGAGGCCGACCTGCCACGGCTGGAACTCCTGGCCCAGGCCATGCTGGCCTGAGCGTTTCCGGGGCGGCACGCCCCGGGCCACACACTAATGACAACGTACTAAAAACTACACACCGCAAGCGTATGAGAAAACAATTTGCCATGGCACTGTGCCTCGCTTGGGGCACAATGCTCAGCACGGAGGGGAGCCTGCGGGCACAGGGCGCGCCCGCCCCATCCACGGAGAAGAAAGTCACCGTGTACGGCAAGGACAAGAAAGTGCTGTGCTCCATGAAGACCAGCGAGATTGACAGTATCGTGTTTGCCGAGCCAGTGCCCACGGCCGATGTGCTGGACGTGGTGTTCCACGAGGACGGGACGGCCGAGGACATCTCGCCCATGAGGAACGAGGTGCAACTGGTGGGCAGCACCAGCTACACACGCTTCAGCAAGGCATACAACCGCCACATAGCCACCTTCAGCAACCCCTGGGCAGGCACGGCCACCGGCTATTACCGCGTCGACTTTGAGCAGAACCAGGAGTTCAGGGACAAGCTTGCCGACGGGCACACGCTGGAGGTGCTCTTCATGCCCAACTACCAGGGCAGCATCCCCAACCAGGAGTGCAAGCCCTTCTCGGCCATGCAGGCGGGCGGCACGGGCTTCCTGGTGACCACCACCACCAGTTCGCGCAAGAACGAGATATGCTTCCTGCCCAACACCTCGGCCAACGGCAAGAGCACCTGGCGGTGGGCCACCAGCGGCATCGTGCCACAGCCCAAGCAGTACTACCATGTGGTGGGCGTGTGGAACAAGGAGGAGCAGAAGGCACGCATATATGTCAACGGTGAGCTCAGGAACACCATCGCCGCCCCGGGCAACCTCAACTTCGCCAGCAGCGGGAGCAACTGGTTCTGCGTGGGGGGCGACCCCAACGGGAAATCCCAGGCTGCCAACGGATGGCTGGGCAACATAGTGCTGGCACGCATCTATGACGACCCGCTCACGCAGGAGGACGTGTCGCTGCTGTGGAAGAGCGTGGACGTGAACCCCGACGAGATGGACGCCGAACTGGTGAAGAACGTCGGCTTCCTGAGCGGAATGGGCGTGAAGGCCGGAAGCACCTACATGATAAGGGGCGAGGGGTTTGCCCAGGGCGACCAGGTGACGCTCAGCCTGGTGTCCGACAAGAGCCAGGCCAGTGCCTGCGCGCTCACCGCACAGGACGGCGGGGCGCTGATGCGCCTGCCCGCCACCCTGGTGAGCGGCCAGTACAGGATGACCCTGGAGCGCGGCTCCAAGAGCCAGGAACTGGGCGTGACCAACCTGGTCGTGCTTGACCGGAAGCCCACGGGCATGAGGGTGATAGCCCACCGGGGACACTGGAACACCGCAGGGGCGGCGCAGAACTCGCGCGCCTCGCTCAGGAACGCCATCAGCCTGGGCTGCTATGGCTCGGAGACCGACGTGTGGATCACCACCGACGGGCAGGTCATGGCCAACCACGACGCGACGCTGCAAGGGGTGCGCCTGGAGACCAGCACCTATGAGCAGGTGAAGGGGCTCACCCTGTCCAACGGCGAGAAGATACCCCGGCTCTCTGACCTCCTGGACATCCTGGAGGGCGAGGGGGACACCAAGCTCATCATCGAGATAAAGACACACACCGACGAGGCACGGGGCAAGGCGTGCGTGGCCGCCGTGCTGGACATGGTGAAGAGCCGTGGCGTGCAGGACAAGGTGGAGTACATCGCCTTCAGCCTCAACCTGTGCAAGGAACTGGTGAGGCTGGACCCCACCGCCCATGTGGCCTACCTCAATGGCGACCGCAGCCCCGCCCAGCTGAAGGCACTGGGAATCATGGGGCTCGACTACACGGCAGACAGGTACCGCAGCAACCCCACATGGACAAGCGAGGCAAAAGCCGGCGGCATGACCACCAACGTGTGGACCATCAGCGACACGCCCACCATGGCCGAGATGACCAACGCGGGCGTTGACTTCGTCACCACCGACAGTCCCGCTGACGCGCTCGACGTGCAGAAGGCATACGACGTGCAGAAGGCGGCAGAGTAGGAAGCGAAGCCCCCTCCCGGCCTGACGGGCGTGAGAAGCGAAGGCGAGTGCCGCACAGGCAGGCCGCTTCCCCGCTCCCCGGAAGACCCGGAGGGGGCTTTGTATAATAGATTTGCAAGGCATTATCCTTGGTCTATCGCGGGCTAAGTCGTACCTTTGCATCCAAATGCGCGCAAGCGAGGAACACAACACACAAGACAATGGCAAGAGAATACAACTTCCGTGAGATTGAGCAGAAATGGCACCGGCGCTGGGAGGCCAACCACACCTATCGGGTGACGGAGGACACCGGCAAGAGGAAATACTACGTCCTCAACATGTTCCCCTACCCCAGCGGGGCCGGGCTGCATGTGGGTCATCCGCTCGGATATATAGCAAGCGACATCTACGCGCGCTACAAGCGGCTCAACGGATACAACGTTCTCAACCCCATGGGATACGACTCCTATGGACTGCCCGCCGAGCAATATGCCATACAGACGGGGCAGCACCCCGAGAAGACTACCTTCCAGAACATCGACCGCTACCGCGAGCAACTGGACAAGATAGGCTTCTCCTTTGACTGGAGCCGCGAGGTGCGCACCTGCTCGCCCGACTATTACCACTGGACACAATGGACGTTCGAGAGGATGTTCAACTCCTACTTCTGCAACAGGTGCCAGAAGGCGCAGCCTATAGCAGACCTCATCAGACACCTGGACAAGCACGGGACCGAGGGGCTGGATGTCGCCTGCACCGAGGAACTGTCTCTTACCGCCGGGGAGTGGAAGGCCATGGACGAGCGGCAGAAGAGCCAGACGCTGATGAACTACCGCATCGCCTTCCTGGGCGAGACCATGGTGAACTGGTGCCCGAAACTGGGCACCGTGCTGGCCAACGACGAGGTGGTCGAGGGCGTGAGCGTGCGTGGCGGATACCCTGTGGAGCAGAAGAAGATGCGCCAGTGGTGCCTGAGGGTGAGCGCGTACGCGCAGAGGCTGCTCGACGGGCTGGACACCATCCAGTGGAGCGACTCCATCAAGGAGACACAGCGCAACTGGATAGGACGTAGCGAGGGCACCGAGGTGGAGTTCCGGATAGCCGGATCGCAGGAGAAGTTTACCATCTTCACCACCCGTGCCGACACGATGTTCGGCGTGACCTTCATGGTGCTCGCCCCCGAGAGCGAACTGGTGGGGAAGGTGACCACCGAGGCCCAGAAGGCCCAGGTGGAGCAGTACCTGGCCTATGTGAAGGGACGCACCGAGCGCGAGCGGCAGATTGACCACCGCGTGACAGGCGTGTTCTCGGGCTCATACGCCATCAACCCCTTCACCGGGGAGAAGAACCCCATATGGATAAGCGAGTATGTGCTGGCAGGCTATGGCACGGGAGCCATCATGGCCGTGCCTGCCCACGACAGCCGCGACTACGCCTTCGCGCGCCACTTCGGCCTGCCCATCGTCCCCTTGATAGAGGGAGCCGACGTGAGCCAGGAGAGCTACGACGCCAAGGAGGGCATCGTGTGCAACAGCCCCGCCAGGGGGAAGGCCCCCTATTGTGACCTGGTGCTGAACGGACTCACGGTCAAGCAGGCCATCGCCGCCACCAAGGAGTATGTGCAGAGCCATCACCTGGGCCGCGTGAAGGTGAACTACCGCCTGCGCGACGCCATCTTCAGCCGCCAGCGTTATTGGGGCGAACCATTCCCCGTATATTACAAGCACGGGATGCCACAGATGATACCTGAGGAGTGCCTGCCGGTGGAGTTGCCACAGGTGGAGAACTTCCTGCCCACCGAGACGGGCGAGCCTCCACTGGGCAACGCACAGGTGTGGGCATGGGACGAGAAGAGCCGCAAGATAGTGGACAAGGCGCTCATCGACGACGAGACGGTGTTCCCCATCGAACTGTGCACCATGCCCGGATTCGCAGGCTCGTCGGCCTACTACCTGCGTTACATGGACCCGCACAACGACAAGGAACTGGTGAGCCGCGAGGCCGATGAGTACTGGCGGAACGTGGACCTCTATGTGGGAGGAAGCGAGCACGCCACAGGACACCTCATCTACAGCCGCTTCTGGAACAAGTTCCTGCATGACCTGGGCGTGTCCTGCATGGAAGAGCCGTTCCAGAAACTTGTCAACCAGGGCATGATACAGGGACGCTCCAACTTTGTCTACCGCATCAAGGACACCAACACCTTCGTCTCCCTGGGGCTGAAGGACCAGTACGACACCACACCCATCCATGTGGACGTGAACATCGTGAAGAACGATGTGCTCGACACGGAGGCTTTCCGCGCCTGGAGACCCGAGTACCGGACAGCCGAGTTTGTGCTTGAGGACGGGAAGTATGTGTGCGGGTGGGCCATCGAGAAGATGTCGAAGAGCATGTACAACGTGGTCAACCCCGACATGATAGTGGAGAAGTACGGCGCCGACACGCTGCGGCTCTACGAAATGTTCCTGGGTCCCGTGGAGCAGTCGAAGCCCTGGGACACCAACGGCATCGATGGTTGCCACCGCTTCCTGAAGAAGTTATGGTCGCTCTTCTGGGGCAAGGACGGAGCCTTGCAGGTGGACGACAGCGAACCCACGGCCGACAGTCTGAAGAGCCTGCACAAGGTAATCAAGAAGGTAAGCGCCGACGTCGAGGAATTCTCATACAACACCAGCATATCGGCCTTCATGGTGGCTTGCAACGAGCTCTACCAGCAGAAGTGCCGCGCGCGCGCCATCCTGGAGCCGCTCACCGTGCTGCTCGCGCCATTTGCCCCGCACATCGCCGAGGAGCTGTGGGAGGCCATGGGGCACGACACCAGCGTGTGCGATGCCCAGTGGCCTGCCTGTGACGAGAAGTACCTGGTCGAGAGTAGCGTGAGACTGGGCGTGCAGTTCAACGGCAAGGTGCGCTTTGCCATGGACTTCCCCGCCAGCGCGACTCCCGGGGAGATGGTGGCGATGGCCACCGGCGCGCCCGAGGCACAGAAGTACCTTGACGGGATGCAGGTGGTGAAGACCATCGCCATTCCGGGGCGTATCGTGAACATCGTGATGAAGCCCAAGGCTTGAGACGGAACAGAACGGGACAATGACCAACAAGCAGCAGCGCGCGTGGGAGTTTGCCAAGGACTTCTTGTCCATCAACCTGGGCATGGCCGTCTACTCACTGGGATGGGCCGTCTTCCTGCTGCCCTATCATATCACCACAGGAGGGCTGGCCGGCCTGCTCGCCATCGTGTACTATGTGACGGGATTCCCTATCAGCGCGGCTCTGCTCATAATCAACGGGCTGCTGCTCCTGGTAGCGTTCAGGCCGCTGGGGTGGAATTTCGTCCTGAAGACAGCCTATGCCGTGCTGGCTCTCTCTGCCTTCCTGAGCCTGGGACAGGGCATGATGACCGACGAGCAGGGACAGCTCGTGCAAATCCTGGGCAAGGGGCAGGACTCCATGGCTTGCGTGCTGGGAGCCACGCTCAACGGGCTGGGCATCGGCATCGTGTTCCTGGCCGGCGGAAGCACAGGCGGATGGGACGTGATAGCGGCTCTGGTGAACAAGTACCGCAATGTGTCTCTGGGACGTGTGCTGCTGTATCTGGACCTGGTGGTGATAGGCTCCTGCTGGCCCATCTTCCATGACTGGAGGATGGTGGTGTTCGGCTATGTCACGCTGGCAGTATATACCTATGCCCTGGACCAGCTGGTCAACAGCACAAGGCAGGACACGCAGTTCATCATCTTCACACGCAAGAGCAAGGAGATATGTGACCGCATCATAAGCGAGACGGTGCACTCGGTGACCGTCATGAACGGCGAGGGCTACTATAGCCACCAGGACATCAAGGTGCTGATAACCATTGTGCACAAGTCGGAGCAGATACATATCCTGCGCATGATACAGGAGATTGACCCCGCCGCCTTCGTGTCACAGAGCCGGGCCGAGGGCGTGTACGGCAACGGCTTCAAGGCCATCAGGGCTTGACCCGCGAGGCTTCGCATAACACGCGCGCTTATAAGGACAGGCAACTACAAACCTATATGACTACTGCAAAACTGTTGGGAGAGAACCCGCGCATACTGCTGCGCGACTATGCCCAGATGATTCTTGGCATCTTCATATACTCGTTGGGCTATACCTGCTTCCTGCTCCCCTACCAGATTATCACGGGCGGGCTGAGCGGTGTATCGACCATCATCTACTATCTGGTGGGCATCCATCCAAACATCACCTACTTCTGTGTCAACGGCGCGCTCCTGCTGCTGGCCGGACGCATCATGGGATGGAGGTATATGGTACGCACACTGATAGCCACGTTTGTCATCTCGCTATTCATCGACATCATGCAGAGTTACCTCACGACCATCGGTCCTGACGGCAAGGAACACCTGCGCCTCATCATAGGCGACCAGAAGTTCATGGCCTGTGTGATAGGCGGCATCATGGAGGGACTGGGACTGGCCATCGTGTTCCTGGCGGGCGGAAGCACCGGGGGGACGGACATCATCGCCAGCAGCATCAACAAGTACCGCAACATCTCCCTGGGGCGACTGCTGATCTTCATAGACGTGGTCATCATTGCAGGCAGTTACCTGCTGTTCCGCAACCTGGAGATTATGGTGGTGGGATACCTCACCATGTTCATAAGCATGAACTTCCTGGACTTTGTCATCAACGGAGCCAGGCAGAGCGTGCAGTTTATCATCGTGAGCAGCAAGCCCGATGAGATAGCCCATGAGATAAACGTACGCCTCAACCGGGGAGTGACCGTGCTCTACGGCGAGGGGTTCTACACCAAGGAGAAGCGCCAGGTGCTGCTCATCCTGGCCAAGAAGTATGAGAGCCGGCAGATATTCGCCCTCATCAAGCAACTGGACGGCAACGCCTTCGTGTCCATGAGCAATGTGGAGGGTGTGTTTGGTGAGGGGTTTGATGTGATAAAGAAATAAGGGCAAGACAGACGGGCTCGACGCCCCGCACGCCCGTAAACCCCGTGCCCCCATAAAACCGCATGACCGCATGAGGAAACTGATAATGGCCACCAACAACGCCAACAAACTGCGTGAGGTGAGAGAAATCCTGGAGGGGAGGTACGAGGTATGCTCCCTGGACGAGATAGGTTGTCACGAGGACATTCCCGAGACCGCCGGCACGCTGGAGGGCAATGCCCTGCAGAAGATGCGCTATGTGAAGGAACGCTACGGCATGGACTGCTTTGCCGACGACACGGGCCTGGAGGTAGAGGCACTGGGCGGTGCGCCAGGAGTATATACCGCACGCTTCGGCATGATGAACGGCTACGGGGAGAGCCATGACGCGCAGGCCAACATACGCTGCCTGCTGGATCGCCTGAGGGACGCGCCCGGCAGGCGCGCGCAGTTCCACACCGTGGTGGCGCTGAGCCTGGATGGCCGGGAGCATCTGTTCCATGGCATTGTAAAGGGAGAGATACTGCCGGAGCCCACGGGCGTGGAAGGGTTTGGCTATGATCCCGTCTTCGCGCCCGAGGAGGCAGGCGGACTTTCATTCGCACAGATGGACATGAAGTCCAAGAATACCATCAGTCACAGGGGCAGGGCCATAGCCGCGCTGGCGGCCTTCCTGGCCGGGCGGGAATAACAAAAGCAATCAAGGATGAGAAGAATCACGCTGGCAATGGTGGGTCTGCTGGTTTCGCTGGCCGTTCCGCGGCCTTTTGCGGCACAGGCACAGCAGATAGGCACATGGAATGTGTACCCCAGTTACTGGAATGCAACGCGCAACGTGGTGGCGGGAACCACCATTTACTCGCTTACCAATGGCAATCTGATGGCCTACGACACCGAGGACGGCGAAGTGCGCACCTTTGACTGCCTGACACAGCTCAACGGCATAAGGGTGGGCCAGATAGCATACTCGGCCACTGCCAGGCGTCTCGTGATCGCATATGACGACTGCAACATCGACCTGATGGATGTGGCAGGGAACGTGCAGAACCTGCCCGCACTGCGCGACAAGAGCATGACCTCGAAGACGCTCAACAGCGTGTGTGTGGAGGGCGACAAGGCTTATTTGGCCATGAGTTTCGGCATTGTGGAGGTGGATGTGCGGGAGGGGGTCTTCGGAAGCACTTACACAATGGGCCTGGACGTGCAGTCTGTAGCCATCCTGGACGGATGCATCTATGCTGCCACCACACAGGGTGTCTACAAGGGACGGCTCACAGACCATCTGCAGGACAAGTCGCTCTGGACGCGTGTCTCCACAGACATTTATGTCCAGCTGGCTGTCGTGGATGGCGAACTGGTGGGCAGGCGCGAGTGGGACGTGTACCGCATCGCGGGCGACGGCTCCTCGTCCAGGTTCTCCAGCGGGCACTTCACCTTTATGAGTGTTTCCGGAGGAATGCTCGTGTGGGGAAACAGTACGCAGATAAACCTTTGCCAGAACACAGGCAAGGTGACCAAGATGTCTTATGACAACAGCTGGAACGACGTCTCATACGCGGGCGGAACCTTCTGGGTGAGCGAGGGCGAGAAAGGACTGCGGGGCTACACACTCAAAGATGGGCAGTTTGCCCAGGCGGCAGGCCCCATACAGCCCAACAGTCCCAAGAACGACCTTGCCTACAGAATAAGCTGGGCAGGCGACCGGTTGCTCGTTGCAGGCGGAGTGAACACCGTGGCGGCCGACTACCATCCAGCCACCGCCATGTACTACGAGGACGGAAAGTGGGTCAACTTCCAGGAAATGGAGGGCGCGCCAGAGGGGTATGCCAACTTCCGCCTCTACAACACCACCCACTTGGTGCAGGATCCCGACGACCCCGCACACCACTACGCCAGCCCCTACCGCACGGGGCTCTGTGAGTACAGGGACGGAAAGTTTGTGCGTCTGTACAACTGCGACAACTCTCCCTTGCGCAGCATCCTGCCCGACAACGCGAGCTACTTCAACTTCGTCTCCTGCAGCGGACTCACTTTCGACGAGGACCGCAATCTGTGGATGCTCAACAGCGAGACCGACACAATCATACGCATACGCAAGCCCAACGGATCATGGCGCGCCCTTTATTACTCTGAGATAGCGGGCGCATCGCTCTGTGACGACTATCTGATGCACTCCAGCGGGCTGGTTATGATGGTGAGCAGGCGCCTGGACAAGGCAGGAATCTTTTGTCTGGACTACAAGGGCACGCTTGAGAAGCGCGCTGATGACCAGCATGTACTGCACCATACCATCACCAACCAGGACGGCACGAAATACAGCCCAGACGAGTTCTACTGCCTCAGCGAGGACTTGGACGGGCAGGTGTGGGCTGGCACCAACCTGGGTCTGTTCCTCATCCCCGATCCCACCGCGCTCTTTGACAGCGATTTCCACTTTGAGCAGGTGAAGATTAACCGCAACGACGGGAGCGGATTGGCCGACTATCTGCTCAATGGGGTCAGCATCAGCTGCATCGCAGTGGACGGAGCCAACCGCAAGTGGATAGGCACGCACAGCGACGGGCTTTACCTCGTCAGTGCCGACGGGCAGGAGATGCTGCACCACTTCACCACCGATGACTCCCCCATTCTGAGCAACACAATCCAGTCCCTGGCCGTGCATCCCGCCACGGGCATGGTGATGATAGCCACCGACAAGGGGCTGTGCAGCTATGCGTCGGACGCCACCCAGGGAACCGACAATATGGACTCCGATGGTGTCCTCGTGTTTCCCAATCCTGTGACAGCCGACTACACGGGCCCCATAGCCGTGCGCGGACTGGCAAGGGATTCTGAGGTAAAGATACTCTCCAGCAGCGGACAGCTGGTGTGGAGCGGCACATCGGCAGGCGGCACATTCACATGGAACGGCTGCAACAGGCGCGGCAAGCGTGTGGCATCGGGCATCTACCATGTGGTGGCCAACAACGCGCAGGGCAAGAACGCCATAGTCACACGCATCGTGGTGATGAGGTAACATGGGGACACCTCGCGCAAAAGAACTTTGGGCCGCGTGGCAGGGCTGAAGAAGGAAGGCGCAAAAGCGAGGATGCGCAGGCAGGGGACGGGAAAAAGCAGGACGGATGCGATGCCACAGGAATGGCCGCACGCTTTCTGTCGCGCGGCTATGGGTCTGGAACTTCTGACCGCTCAGTAGCCTACAGAGCAGGGAATGCCCAGGGCGCGGATGCGCTCTCCTATTGCGTCGAGTATGGCGGGCGGGGCTTTCTGGAGGCCACTGGCGGGAGTCTCGCGGTCGATGGTGTATATCATCACCCGGCATGGACGAATGCGCATGAGAGCCTTGATATAGGGCGCGACATACTCCTCTCCCGTGTTGTCCACACTCTCGCCGTTGGTCTCGCCGCGCATGAACATTGTCTGGATGACGCAATGTCCCTGGAAGGCGGCCATCTGCTCCACTTGCTCCTCCACGCTGTAGTGGCCCTCTGGACGGTCGATGCGGCTGATGTAGGCGGCATCCACCGTGTCAAGTTTGAGGATGTTGTTGTCAAAGAGCATTAGAGCCTCCCTCACCTCAGGCCGGCTTATCTGGGTGGCGTTGCTCAGTATACTCATGCGCGCAGTGGGACACAACTCGTCACGCACCTGTCTCACACGCCTCACCGTATCGGGGAAGTGGGGGTTGAGCGTGGGCTCGCCGTTGCCCGCGAAGGTAATCACATCGGGCGTGACACCCTGCCGCCCCAGTTCTGAGAGTTTGCTTCTCAGAGCCATTTCCACTTCCTCTGTGGAGGGCATGGGATTGTGTGTGCGGTGGTCCCTGTTGAACCCACACTCGCAATAGACGCAGTCAAAACTGCATACCTTGCCAGCCTTGGGCAGCAGGTTGATACCTAAGGAAATGCCCAGGCGCCGGCTGTGAATGGGCCCGAATATGGGCGAAGGATATATGACGGTGCTCATCTTCTCGTGCTTCTGTGTCTTGGAGGCCGTGAGCCACTGCGGTCGCTGGCCTTGTTCTGTCATGCAGCCTGTGCTTGGCTTCCCGTTCCGGGACGTGTGCCTCCCCTACCCTACGGGATGAGCCGGTGTGGCGTGACGGACAAGGTGGCGTGACTGCGGTATGCCCGTGTGCCGCCTTTCCCTTGCAAAGTTAGCGGTAAATATGAAAAATGTGCTAACTTTCCCTAAACAAATATAACGTTTCGCTTTTTCCCGCTCCCGACTCATACACTAACATAAAACTTTGTATTTTTGCAGCATTTAAGCATGAGGCGTATTCTGTTCATATCAGTGGCTTTCCTCTCAGCCGCATGTGCTTGGGCACAGGAGGATGTGGATGACCTGGAGAGCATGGGCGGTCCCGAGACTTTCGGCTACAGGCTCAAGACAGTCATCTACCGTTACCCCAAGCCCGTGGTGGAGCGCGGCGACACGGTGTGGTGCTATCTCTTGCCCGAGGTATGGGTGTATCCGCCCCTGAAATTCAAGAACGAGAAGCAGCGCAGAGCCTACAACAGGCTGGTGTATAACGTCAAGAAAGTCCTGCCGCTGGCCCAACGTGTGAATGCCATGATATCGGAGACCTATCTGGTGCTGGAGCAACTGCCCGACAAAAAGAGCAAGGAGGCTCACATGAAGGCAGTGGAGAAGGAAATCAAGCAGACCTACACGCCCGAGATGAAGAAGCTCACCTACTCGCAGGGCAAGCTCCTCATCAAGTTGGTTGACCGTGAGTGCAACCAGTCATCCTACGAGATAGTGAAGGCCTTCTTCGGTCCGGCCAAGGCCGCGTTCTACCAGGTCTTTGCCTGGACTTTCCGTGCCAGCCTCAAGAAAGAGTACAAGCCCGACACCGACGACCGCCTTATCGAGCGTGTCGTGCACCAGGTAGAGAGCGGGCAAATATAGTCCAGATGACCATTCCGGCCGTCACACTCACGTTCATGCTGTGCTTGGTGCCGTACTGGGGTATCTCCAGGCATCCGTCGCACATGTCCACCACAGCCTGCTGTACGCCCTTCACCTCATTGCCCAGCACGATGGCGTATTTCTTTCCCTCCTCTGTGTGGAAGTCCTGCAGCATGGTGCTTCCCTCGCATTGTTCCACGGCAAGCACCGTGTAGCCCTGCCGCTTGAGCCATGTGACGGCATCCTCGGTGCGCCCGAAGTATTTCCAGTCCATGCTCTCCTCGGCTCCCAGGGCCGTCTTGTGAATTTCCGTGTGCGGTGGCGTGGCGGTTATCCCGCACAGGCACAGCCCCGCCAGGCGGAAGGCATCCGCCGTGCGGAACATGCTGCCCACGTTGTAGAGGCTGCGCACATGGTCGAGCACCACCACCAGCGGGAACTTGCTGGCCGAGCGGAAGCCCTCCACGTTCAGCCTGTCCATCTCTGTAACCTTCAGTTTTCTCATTAGAAAAGTTCGTAGTCCGTAGGGTGGGCTTGTGCCTGTCTGTCCCCGGGGCATCCAGCGGGCAGACCTTCCCCGGGGAAGAACCCCACGGCAAAGGTACAACAAAAAGCCGTACATCCCCTGCTTCCGTCCCGCAAAGCGGATGTCCGGTGGCAGAAGCCGGGTTGGCCCTGTGTGCTCCCGCCCGGTGGCATGCCGCCCCATATTCTTTCGCCCCACACTCCCCCACCTCACCGAAAATCCTTACCTTTGCGGGAAATAAGCAAAAGTAAGACATTCCGATTATGAAAGCCGGTATAGTGGGGCTGCCCAACGTGGGCAAGTCAACCCTTTTCAACTGCCTGTCCAGCGCCAAGGCACAGGCGGCCAATTTCCCCTTCTGCACCATCGACGCGCAGTTGGGCCAGGTGTCCGTGCCCGACGAGCGGCTCACCAAGTTGGCCGAACTGGTCCACCCTGGCCGTATCGTGCCCGCCGTGTGTGACATCGTGGACATCGCCGGGCTGGTCAAGGGAGCCAGCAAGGGCGAGGGGCTGGGCAACCAGTTCCTGGCCAACATACGCGAGTGTGACGCCATCATCCATGTGCTGCGCTGCTTCGACAACGGCAACATCGTGCATGTGGATGGCAGCGTCAACCCTGTGCGGGACAAGGAAATCATTGACACCGAGCTGCAGCTCAAGGACCTGGAGACGGTGGAGAGCCGTATGAAGAAGGTGGAGAAGGCTGCCAAGGTGGGAGGCGACAAGCAGGCACGCGTCGAGCTTGACGTTCTGGAGGCTTATCGTGAGGCTCTGCTCAAGGGCGAGAGCGCACGCACGGTGTCCTTTGACACGGAGGATGAGAAGGCCGCCGCCAAGGGCATGTTCCTGCTCACGGCCAAGCCAGTCCTGTATGTGTGCAACGTGGACGACGCCAGCGCCTCGACAGGCAATGCCTACACCCAGGCTGTGGCCCGGGCTATCGGTGGCGAGGATGCCGAGATGCTCATCATCAGCGCGCAGACCGAGGCCGACATCGCCGAGCTGGAGAGCTACGAGGAGAAACAGATGTTCCTCGAGGACATGGGACTCAAGGAAAGCGGGTGCAACCGGCTCATCAAGGCCATCTACCACCTGCTCACCCTGCAGACCTTCATCACGGCCGGCGAGATGGAGGTGAAGGCATGGACCTTCCGCCGTGGCTGGAAGGCTCCCCAGTGCGCTGGCGTCATCCACACCGACTTTGAGAAGGGATTCATCCGTGCCGAGGTCATCAAGTATGACGACTACATCCATTATGGCTCCGAGGCAGCCGTCCGCGAGGCAGGCAAGATGGGTGTCGAGGGCAAGGACTATGCGGTACAGGACGGCGACATCATGCACTTCAGGTTCAACGTATGACCACTCTCTTCATCCATTGGAACCCCTCCACCGTGGCCTTTGAGCTGGGGCCTCTGGCCGTGCGCTGGTATTCGCTGTGCTGGTGTGCGGGGCTGGTGTGCGTGTATCTGCTCATGCACAGGCTCTTCCGCCAGCAGAGGCTGAGCGACGAGCAGTTTGACCCCATGTTCCTTTACTGCTTCCTGGGCATCCTCATAGGCGCCCGCCTGGGCCACTGCCTGTTCTACGAGCCCGGATACTTCCTGCACCACATCACCGAGATGCTGCTTCCCATACGCGAGACCCCCAACCCCGAGCAGTGGAGCGGCCTGCTGCAATGGCTGCCCACGGGCCACGCGGGCACCCACTGGGCGTTTACCGGCTACGAGGGGCTCGCCAGCCACGGCGGCACGCTTGGGCTCATGCTGGCTCTGGTACTGTATTCCAGGAACCAGAAGATCAACATCATGCGGGTTCTGGACAACGTGGCCATCGTGACGCCGATATGCGCCTGTGCCATACGCATCGGCAATCTGATGAACTCCGAGATTGTCGGCAAGGTCACCGATGTGCCCTGGGCGTTCATCTTTGAGCGTGTGGACATGCAGCCACGCCATCCCGGACAGCTCTACGAGGCCCTGTGCTACGCCTGCTTCTTCTTCATCGGCTGGTGGTTCTACAGGCACAAGCCCGAGCGTGTGGGCACGGGCTTCTTCTTCGGGCTGTGCCTTGTGCTCATCTTCACAAGCCGCATCCTCATCGAGTACACCAAGGAGAACCAGGTGGGCTTCGAGGACGGGATGCCCTTCAACATGGGTCAGTTGCTCAGTGTTCCCTTTGTGCTGCTGGGCCTTTATTGTATGCTGGGAGGCAGGTTATGCCGGCGGCTTGGGGAAAAATAGCATCCGTGGCCGTCGCCACGCTGCTCTGCCTCGCCTCCCCGTGCCAGGCGCGCCGGGAGAGTGGGCAGGGCAGGGTGGTGGTGGCCTATGTCACATCCTGGAGCCAGGGGTTTCCTGACCCCACGGTGATGACCCACATCAACTATGCCTTTGGCAAGGTGACGGCCTCGCACGATGGCCTCTCGGTGGATAATCCCCAGCGGTTGCGCGACATCGTTGCGCTCAAGCGGCAGAATCCCAGCCTCAAGGTCTTGCTCTCGGTGGGCGGCTGGGGTGCGGGCGGCTTCAGCGAGATGGCCTCGCAGGAGAGCACGCGCCGCAGGTTCTGTGCCGCGTGCGACAGCGTGGCCAGCCTGTACGGGCTCGACGGCATCGACATCGACTGGGAATATCCCGGCAGCGACGCGGCGGGCATTGCCTCTTCTCCTGCCGACAGGGACCATTTTACAGTGCTCATGCGGGACTTGCGCAAGGTGTTGGGCAGCGGGCGGCTGCTTACCCTGGCCACCGCTGCCATGGGCGGCTTCTATGACTTCCCGGCCTTTGTGGACGAGGTGGATTTTGTCTGCATGATGACCTATGACATGGCCTCAGCCCCTGGGCATCACGCTCCCCTCCACAGTTCGGCCCGCTTCCAGGGCAGTTCCTGCGAGCAGGCCATGCAGGCGCACTTGGCCCAGGGCGTGCCTGCGGACAAACTCGTGCTGGGCTTGCCCTTCTATGGCCGGGGCACGCAGGACGTGGGCAACTTTTGCGACTTCCATGCCGTGGCTGGCCTCAGGGACTACACCAGCCACTGGGACAGGCATGCCCGGGTGCCCTATCTCACCGACCGCGAAGGCAGGGTAGTGCTGGGCTACGATGATGCGCGCTCGCTCAGGGGCAAGTGCAAGTTTGCCCGCAAGCACCACCTGCGCGGGGTGATGTACTGGGACTACCATGGTGA
>DCCS01000023.1:151926-169503 GCA_002316015.1 Prevotellaceae bacterium UBA1075 | reverse complement strand
CCCAAGAACCTCATAGTCATAGGCACGGTGAATATGGACGAGACAACCTTCTCCTTCTCACGCAAAGTGCTTGACAGAGCCATGTCTGTGGAAATGAACGAGGTGAACTACGACAGTTTCTTGACCGGCACTACGGATGATGACCTCAAAGCCATAGTAAAGGCATTTGAGGAAAATGGTGATGCCGACTTGAACACATTGCTTGTAGACCGACACATAGAAGCAAGGGAAATCATTGACGAGCTGGGCGAGGACGCAAAGTTTGCCATAGACTATCTGAAGCGCACCAATGCCCTGCTTGAAGGCACCCCATTCAAACTGGGCTATCGTGCCGCCAACGAAGCGTTGATATATCTGCAAGCATCGCAGGAGTTCGGGCAGACCGACCGCATAGCAGCGCTTGACAACTTTACGCTGATGAAGATACTCTCACGCATAGAGGGCGATGAAACGAAACTGAAAATCACAGACTCAGAAGCCGACAAGGAGCGCGTAGCCAATGCCGGTGTGAACGTAGATGCCGCCAAGCAATATGGCGAACTGAACATACTCACGGCATTGCGGAATATCATCACGCAAATGTTGGGCGAACCGGAAAATACCGATGCAGAGGGCAATGTTACCGAAGAAACGACAACAGATAGTGGTGAGGAAATTGGTTCAACAAAGCAGAAAAAGAAAGAATTGCAGTCCATCAAGAAGATTGACAGCATGCTCAGCCATCTCAAGCGTGACCATTTCGTTTCCTATTGGAACTAAACATTATATTGGTGTACGATGGCAAAGAAATATGAAATAAAGAATAGTACGGCCGAGTTCCTTACCTTTGTGGCAGAAGGAAAAGAACAAGGGATACAGGTGTTGTATAAGAACGAAACAGTATGGGCAACCCAAAAGGCGATGGCTATGCTCTTTGATTGCTCAACCGACAATATCGGAGTACATTTGAGGAATATATATGACACACATGAGTTGGACAAGAAATCAACTACCGAGAAAATTTCGGTAGTTCAGCAAGAGGGAACAAGGGAGGTGCAACGTAACACGTCGTTTTACAACCTTGATGCCATCATTTCCGTAGGCTATCGTGTCAACTCTATCCGTGCCACTCAATTCCGCCAGTGGTGTACCTATGTCATTCGCCAGTTCTCTTTGCGTGGCTATATTATAGACAAAAAGCGCATGGAGAATGGTTCGTTTATAGGAGAAGACTATTTTGAACATCTGTTGGCCGAAATACGTGAGATAAGATTGAGCGAACGCCGGTTCTACCAAAAGCTCACGGACATATACGCAACAGCCATTGACTATAATAAGGAAGCACCCACTACACGCCTGTTCTACAAAAAAGTGCAGAATAAGGTGCATTATGCAGTACATGGGCGTACGGCATCGGAACTGATTGTAGAGCGAGCCAATGCAGAAAAAGAACACATGGGACTAACCACTTGGGAAAATGCGCCTGACGGCAAGATTGTCAAACCAGATGTGAGTGTTGCCAAGAATTACCTGAAACAGGCGGAGCTTGAAGATATGGGAAAACTCGTCAACTCGGTGCTTGATTTGGCAGAACGTATGGCCAAGCGTCATCTGCCTATGACCATGGAAGATTGGGCAAAACGTATAGACATAATTTTGGAAGCAGGAGGCGATGCAGTACTGCAAGATGCAGGCAAGATTTCGGCTGAGTATGCTAAAAGTTTTGCAGGGTCGGAATTTGAGAAGTATCGTATTATACAAGACAGATTGTTCCGTTCTGACTTTGACAGACTCAACGAATTGTCCTTTGACAATACAGACGAGAACTAACACACATGGCAAGCGTGTTCAACTTTGAAGTGACGAACGAGGACTTGTTGGTCAGATTCTCGTGTCCTAACCATGAGCAGAGAATAGCCGAGACTATCCGCAATCTCTGTATCGGCACTGACAGTCAGGACAGTGCCGCGAAATTGCTGTGCCGCTACACGTCGGAAACGCAAGATGTCAAGTTCTCTTTTGACGGAAATACACAGGAGGGGAATGACATCCGGCACGAAGCCGTGTTCTTCGAGAATACGGAATATCCGCTTATCGTGCGCGGCAAAGGAAAGGAGTTGCAGGATTTGTCACTTGCCATCAACGACCATCTGCGCACAGACGGCAAGGACAAAAGCACCATCATCAGCACAGGCGATGAACTATACGGCTCGCTGAACTTCCACAACCAAGTGGGCATGACGGACTTCTGCATCACCTACAGGGTGAAAGGCGAAGAGCAAACCAAGGAACTGAAGTTCATGACCGAGGTGCTGAGCTATAAGTTGGATTACCGCTCCGACTTGAAAACCATCATCTCTGACATAGAGCATGAATATGCCATGCTGAGCACATCGTTCCTAAAGGATACCTATCTCAGTATGCGCCAAGGCACAGGCGAGAACAACCCGCTGATATGGTGGCAGATATTCAAGTCGTGCTATAAAGACATCATGGCGGCTGCACGGCAGATCATTGACCGCCCCAAACGACGGCTGCGCTCCGTAGCCAAGTATGAGAGAGCCGGGCGCATGGCGTATATACCAAGAGAACTTGAAAATGAATACCAGACGCACAAGGACAATCCAGCCCATCTTTACCGCACAGAGGAACTTACGCCGAGCCACGACACGATAGAGAACCGCTTCCTGAAATATGCCATCGGGGAAATGACACGCCGTTTTGCTGTGGTGAAGGAACATATCATGACCGCCATGCACCTGGACGACCCGAAGCACATAGACACTTCGCTCGAAGAAATGGAGAACGAACTGATGCAACTCTCCAACAACGGCTTTTTCCGTGGCATAGGACAGTTCAAGGGCTTCACGCAAGACAACCTCGTGATGAAGCAGGCACAGGGCTACAAGACCATCATGGAGAAATGGGTGGAACTGCAACAGGGCTATGAACTGGAGGACGGCATGAGGAGACTGGAGGTGAAGGACATCTGCGACCTGTATGAGATATGGTGCTTCATCAAGGTGAAGAACATTGTGCTGGATGTGATGAAGGAGTTGGGCAAGGATGCCAAGCCAAAGGTGAACGGCAGGGACATTACCAACGACTTTATTCCCGGGCTTGTGCATGGCGGTTCGGTGAGTTTCATCAACCAAGACGGTATTGAGTTGGCAAGCGTATGCTACAATGCCGAGGTGCATAAAGGCAAATCCAATTCGGCCATAAGCGGGACAAGCACCATGACCACCATGCAGCGTCCCGACATTGTGCTTCGGTTGAGCAAACAGGCAGAAGGCAACATGAAGTTCACCTATCTGTTTGATGCCAAATACCGCATAGCCGACACAGACGAGAACGGCAGCAGATACGACAGGCGCTATGATGTGCCGCCAGCTGATGCCATCGACCAGATGCACCGCTATCGTGATGCCATATACTATACGGAAGAAGGGCGTGACCATGGGCACTTGAAGAAAGAAATCATAGCAGGTTATGTGCTGTTCCCTGGCCGCATACCATTAGAAGCTCTTGATGCCGAGGATGGTGACTACTATTACCAGCAGTCGAACCGCCTGATTGGCATTGGCGCATTCCCCTTGCGTCCTGACCAAGAGCAGCACGCTGGTGACGGAAGCATCATCATAAATGCAAACAGCTCAGAGCAAGCCTTGCGCAGACAAATACGCCATTGGCTGGAAGATGGCAACGGACGGGAGCGGTTGCTGGAAGAAAGCATACCTCAAAAAGGGTTGGAATACTCGGATGAGCCTGTTAATAAAGGTACCTTTTACATTGCGTCAGTAGATGGGCATGTGAATGCCGACAGGGAATTGGTGTTGAACGGTCAGGGCAAAATATTCTTTTCGGGTTATAAGTCCATTCTTTCGGGTGTTGATTTCCAGAAGATAAAGTACTTTGCTCCTGTAGATAACCATTTGGTGAAAGGCTATTATCAGGTGCTCTCGGTGGAAGCGATGGATATGAGCGAAGTGCTGGCGAAAGAAAAAATGGAAGCCAAAGGCGCGGCTTTGAAATACGGAGGATACGATAAGCCTATCCGCATTTGCTTGAAATTGGGCAAATATACTCAGTTACCAACTCCTTTCGTCTATGGACTTGACGGCAACGCATCCAAGGGTATTGCCATGACAAGGAAGGATTTTAAGGAGTATTGCAGCAAATAATAAGTTTTCTTGCCCAGGCGTTTACACTCCCATGGCTCATTTCTGTTTGTGTTCCTGCCAATACTGATTTTCATCCATATCCTCTTCGTTTTTCCACAAAAAGGTGATAACTTTGCCCAGGTTGCCCGACACACAGCGGCAGAGGCAAGGAACAAATTACGGCAAACGGAAAAAGGAACGACAATGTTTTCAGGTATTATCGAAGATATGGCTCGCGTGGAAGCCATAAGACAAGAGCGGGACAACACACACTTTACCCTGTCATGCCCATTCACGCACGAACTCAAACTGGACCAAAGTGTGGCTCATAACGGTGTGTGCCTGACCGTGGTGGACATCAAGGACAACCAATACACGGTGACTGCCATGCGTGAGACGCTCAACTGTACCAACCTGGGGCTGCTGAAGGTGGGCGACCTGGTGAACGTGGAGCGCAGCATGATGCTCAACGGACGGCTGGACGGACATATAGTGCAAGGGCATGTGGACCAGACGGCCACCTGCGTCGATATCGAGGACCAGGAGGGAAGCCACCAGTTCACCTTCCAATACCACACATCGCCCGACATGATACGCCAGGGCTACTTCTGTGTCGACAAGGGCAGCGTGACCGTCAACGGCGTGAGCCTCACCGTGTGCCGCCCCACAAAGGACACCTTCCAGGTGTGCATCATCCCCTACACCTGGGAGCACACCAATTTCCATACCATCAAGCCAGGCAGCGTGGTCAACATCGAGTTTGACATCCTGGGCAAGTACCTGGCCCGCTTGAGCCAGTTGCTCTGACTCCACGCGCGAGACAAAAGCAAGCCTGCCCCAAGCAGCCTGCCCCCACAGCCCAGGGGGACAGGACGGCCAAGGCACGCCCATGGCCTGGCCATGCCGTCACGCGGGCAGAATCAGATTCCACGGTTGATGGAGGCGATATAGTCAAGCACCTCCTCACGCCCCAGCCGGGCCTCGGCACTGGTCACGAAGTAGGGAGGCAACTCCTCCCACTGTTCGCGCAGCTGATCCATATAGGCTCTTGCCTGTGCCTGCACCTTGGTCTTTGCCAGTTTGTCGGCCTTGGTAAACACGATACTGAATGGCACGCCGTTCTCTCCGAGCCAGGTCATAAACTCCAAGTCGACGGCCTGTGCAGGATGACGGATGTCGATGAGCAGGAAGAGGTTGTACATCTGTTCCCTCTGCAGGATATAACCGTCAATCATGCGCTCAAACTTGTCCTGTTCCTTCTGGCTGCGCTTGGCATAGCCATACCCTGGAAGGTCCACCAGGTACCACTCGTTGTTGATTAGAAAATGATTGATGAGCGTGGTCTTTCCTGGTGTGGCCGATGTCTTGGCCAGTTTGCTGTAGCCAGTGAGCATGTTGATAAGGCTTGACTTGCCCACGTTGCTTCGCCCGATGAACGCGTACTCGGGCAGGTCGCTCTTGGGGCACTGGCTTACAAGCGCGCTGCTGATGATGTATTCTGCCGACTTTATCTGCATGTCTGTCATCTTGTGTATGTTGTCCTCCCTCTATCGGGGACTGGACTGGTGTATGATTGTCCGCGCGCCTGTCCGTGGCGCGGCTCACGGTTGGTCGTGGTCAGAAGTTGTAGTTGAAGCCCAGGCTGAAGTACTCCTTGAACATGAAGTAACGCCCTTTGTCGTTCTTGTTGTTCCGAGAACTGTCATCTATGCGCGGGTACACATTCAGTGAGGCGTTCATCAGTTTGTTGATGCTGAAGTTGAAGTTGTGTTCCCACTCAATGCGCGTCATGTGCAGGTTGCTGTACCAGAAGAGCCGCTGCGACCAGCGCATGGCACTGAATACCTGCCATCCGGTGTTAAGCGTGACATTGGGTCCAAAACTGTGCTTCGAGTTGTGCCCTGCCCTCACTCCATAGTTGGTCACCAGCAAGTCCCTGTCCACATACCTTATATTATAGGCCAGGGGTGCCACGTTGAGACTGCCGGTGAACTTCTTCTTCTTTCCCCAGGCGATGGAGTAGCGGATACCGGGGGCGATGGTGATGTCCAGGGGCGAGAGGAAGTCCGACTGCACCACGTCGGAATTCTCCCTGTAGTTGGGCACCAGTTGAGTGGACATGTTGATCTGCCCCGAATAATACAGGTTCTTCACCGCCTGGTATCCCCAGTTGGTGGTGTATCTGAGTGTGTTGGTGTTTGGGCGGAACACGCGTCTCTTGTCCGACTTCTTGGTGGTAAATCCCAGTTTGGCCTCCAGCTGGTTGTTCCAGGTTATCTTCTTCTGGTTGTTGAAATTGAAGTTGAGCGTCAGCGTGGCCAGTCCGGTGTAGGCGTTCTCGCCTCCCCCCGACCAGTTGTCGGAGAAATGTGACTGTGTGAAATGCAGTTGGGTGTTTCCCGTAACCTTCCAGAAGTTCGGCCTGCGCGTGACCACCACGATGTTGTCGTCCACAGTGGGCGTGAGCGTCCCCCCCCGCACCTTGTCGGAGAGGCGGTCGTCGGTCTTCAGTTTCTCCGTTATGTCCTCGCGGAAAGTGCCCTGTTTCCTGATGGCGTCTTCGGTCTGTGTCACAAGCCATGGAGCCTGCACATACATCTTGGCCAACACCTCGTTCGTAGCATACACCCTGCGCAACTGGCTGTCGGACATCACCCTGGCCGAATCCACCCCCGCCATCATCTGTTCGAGCACCGAGGAGTACAAGGTGGGCACGGTCAGCACATGCCAATAATAGGCATCAGGAAGCGGCTGCGGTGCGGCTCTGTCAAGCGAGTCACGCTCCCGGGCTATATCGTTCAGCCTGCACATGTACTGCCGGGCCATGATAACGATGGTGTCAGGCTTCACCTCCTTCTCCTTGCTCTCCAAGTGCACCCTCCTGGCAGAGAGCGGAAACAGGGGTATAAGGGGTAGCAGAAGCGTAAGCAAAATCTTCATCCTTGGCTCTATTTTCCTGCAAAGGTAGTCAAAATCGAAGCAGAGAGGAAAGCCTTTTGGCGGATTTTTAGTAATTTTGCATTCCGTAAAGGAATTTGATTTAATTATTTACTGACGTGGCTGAGACAAAGTACATTTTCGTGACTGGCGGCGTAGTTTCCTCGCTGGGCAAGGGTATCATCTCCTCTTCTATAGGCAAACTGCTCCAGGCCAGGGGGTACAACATCACCATCCAGAAGTTTGACCCGTACATCAATATCGACCCTGGGACACTCAACCCCTACGAGCACGGTGAGTGCTATGTGACCGTGGACGGGCTGGAGACCGACCTTGACCTGGGACATTACGAGCGGTTCACGGGCATACAGACCACCAAGGCCAACAACATCACAACGGGGCGCATCTACCAGAACGTGATAGAAAAGGAGCGCCGTGGCGACTATCTGGGCAAGACAATACAGGTGGTGCCGCACATCACCGACGAGATCAAGCGCAACATACAGCTCCTGGGGCGAGACAAGAAATTCGACTTTGTCATCACCGAGATAGGCGGAACCATTGGAGACATCGAGAGCGCGCCCTTCCTGGAGGCCATACGGCAACTGAGGTGGGAACTGGGCAAGAACGCCGTGAACGTGCACCTGACCTACGTGCCTTACCTGCATGCTGCGGGCGAACTGAAGACCAAGCCCACGCAGAGCAGCGTGAAGCAGCTGCAGAGCCAGGGCATACAGCCCGACATACTGGTGCTGCGCACCGAGCACCACCTGAGTGACGACATGCGCAAGAAAGTGGCACACTTCTGCAACGTAGAGCTGGAGTGCGTGATACAGAGCGAGGACATGCCCAGCATCTACGAAGTGCCCGTGGCCATGCAAGACCAGGGACTCGATGCCGCCATCCTGCGCAAGCTGGACATCCCAGTGGGCGAAAAGCCCCAACTGGGCCCGTGGCGCAGTTTCCTGGAGCTCAGGCGCAAGGCCACCGAGGTGGTCAACATCGGCCTGGTGGGCAAATACGACCTGCAGGACGCCTACAAGAGCATACTGGAGAGCCTCGCCCATGCCGGCACCTACAACGAGCACAAGGTGGAGACGCACTTCATCAACAGCGAGCACATCACACCCGACAACGTGGGCGAGAAGCTCGCGGGCATGGACGGCATCGTCATCTGCCCCGGATTCGGCCAGCGAGGCATTGAGGGAAAGATCACAGCCGCCAAATACACGCGCGAGCACGACATACCCACCTTTGGCATATGCCTGGGCATGCAGATGATGGTGATAGAGTTCGCGCGCGATGTGCTTGGCTACCCCGACGCCAACAGCCGCGAGATGGACATCAAGACCCCCCACAATGTGATTGACATCATGGAAGAGCAGAAGAACATCACCAACATGGGCGGGACCATGCGTCTGGGAGCCTACGACTGCCAGCTCAGAAAGGGCAGCCGTACCTGGGAGGCATACAACCACCAGGACTGCGTGAAGGAACGCCACCGCCACCGCTATGAGTTCAACAACGACTACATCAAGGAGTACGAGGCCAAGGGCATGCAGTGCGTGGGCATCAACCCCGACAGCAACCTGGTGGAGATAGTGGAGGTGCCCACCCTGAAGTGGTATATCGGCACACAGTTCCATCCCGAATACAGCAGCACCGTACTCAAGCCGCATCCCCTCTTCATGAGTTTCGTGAAGGCATGCATTGACAACAAGAAACAATAACAAGCCCAACAAGGTAATGGACAAGAACACAATTACAGGCTTCGTGCTGATTGCCCTCGTGCTGATTGGCTTCAACTGGTTCAGCAGGCCGTCGCAGGAGGAACTGGCCATGATGGCACGCCAGGACAGCATAGCCGAGGTACAGCAGAAACAAGTGGAGGCACAAGCGCAGGCTGCCCGCCGGCAGGCCGAACAGCAGGCCAGCGCGCAAGCCAAGGACAGCACAGCCCTCTTCTTCTCCCAGAAAGGAGGAGAGGGAAAGGACATCGTCCTGAAGAACAGCAAGGTGAGGCTGACTCTCTCTACCAGGGGAGGAATGGTGCGGCGCGCCGAAATCCTGGGCTACAAGAGCCGCAGGCGCAACGGCGACGTGGAGATACTCACCCCAGAGACTGCGCAGATGATATTCTCGCTGGCAGGAAAGGGCGAGAACATCAACACTGACGACTACTGCTTCACCCCCAGCGCACTGACCGACAGCACCGTGGACATGTCACTGGAGCAGGACGGCAAGCGGCTGGCCATCAGCTACAGGCTGCACCCCGAAAGTTACATGTTGGACATGGAGGTCAAGGCCAGCGGAATGGAAGGATTCTTTGCCCCGAACCAGAACGCATTCTCGGTAAGATGGACTGACCATCTCATGCAGCAGGAGAAGGGGTATGACTTTGAAAACCATTACAGCAGCCTCACCTACAAACGCAAGGGGAAGGGGACAAAGAGTCTGAGCGAGACAAGCGAGGACGAGAAGAAGCCCGAAGAGCCCCTGGACTGGATTGCATTCAAAAACCAATTCTTCAGCGCTGTGCTCATTGCCCAGCAGGACTTCACGGGGGCAGACCTCAAGAGCACACCCGACGAGGACAAGAAGAACGGGTACCTGAAGACCTACGAGGCAAAGGCCGAGACCTTCCTTGACCCCACAGGCAAGGAGCCCACCCGCCTGCAGATGTACCTTGGCCCTAACAGGTACCACACCCTGCAGCACCATGACAAGCTGTCATCCGGGAAGGAAGACCTGGAACTGGAGGACCTGGTAAACCTGGGCTGGCCCATCCTGAAGTGGATCAACCGCTGGTTTATCCTCAATCTCTTTGACTGGCTCACCTCCTTTGGCCTGCCCATGGGCGTGGTTCTGCTGCTGCTCACCGTGATTGTGAAGGCTCTGGTATATCCCACCACGCGCAAGAGCTACATAAGCAGTGCCAAGATGCGGGTGCTCAAACCACAGATTGACGCGCTCTCCGCCAAATACCCCAATCCCGATGACGCGATGAAGAAGCAGCAGGAGATGATGCAGATATACAGCCAGTACGGGGTGAGCCCCATGGGTGGATGCCTGCCCATGCTCATACAGATGCCCATCTGGGTGGCTCTCTTCAACTTCGTGCCAAACGCCATCGAACTGCGCGGAGAGAGTTTCCTGTGGGCCGACGACCTCAGCGCCTACGACGATGTGCTGCGCTGGAACAAGGACGTGTGGCTCATCGGTGACCACTTGAGCATATTCTGCCTGCTGTTCTGCGTCACCAGCATCATCAACACCTGGATAAGCATGCGCCAGCAGAAAGACCAGATGAGCGGAGAGCAAGCCGCACAGATGAAGACCATGCAGTACATGATGCTCGTCATGCCAGTGGTGTTCTTCTTCATGTTCAACAACTACAGCAGCGGACTCTGCTATTATTACTTCCTCTCGGGGCTGACCAGCGTGCTCATCATGTGGTATCTGCGCAAAACCACCGACGACAGCAAACTGCTGGCTAAACTGGAGGCTTACAAACAGCAGCACAAGAATGACCCGAAGAAGATGTCGGGCATGGCCGCGCGCCTGGAAGCCCTGCAAAAGATGCAGGAGGAGCAGGCACGGCGCACAAAGAAGTAACCCACAGACCATCATGAAGACAAGAACCATCATGGCGGCAGCCCTCACGGGGGCTGTCCTGTCCGTTTCACACAGTATGTCAGCCAACGACCTGATGACGCCAGAAAAACTGTGGAGCATGCACCGCCTGGGGAGCTTCACCATATCACCCAAGGGCGACCGTGTGGCCTACACGCTCACCACGCCCGACATCCAGGCCAACAAGAACCGCACGGCCATCTGCCTCATCAACACCGACGGTACTGGGCGTGCCCGGCTGACCAAAGGCGATGAGAGCGAAGTGGAGCCGGCATTCATCGCGGGCGGCGAACGCATCGCCTTCCTGCACGGGGGAAACCTGTGGACAATGAAGTGCGACGGCACGGACAGGAAGCAACTGAGCCAAGAGGGGGACATCGAGGGATTCAGGTTCTCGCCCGACGGCAGCCAAGTGATTGTCATCCGACAGGTGGAGAGCACGGCCAGCATCCGGCCACAGGAGAAGGATCTCCCGCTTGCCACGGGGCTGGTCATCACCGACATGAACTACCGGCACTGGGACCGGTATGTGCGCACCATCCCCCACATCTTCCTGGCCCGGGTGGGCGAGGGAGGGCTCAGCGGGATGAAAGACCTGCTGGAAGGGGAACCTTACGAGTGCCCGGTACTGCCATTCGGAGGCCCGGAGCAGTTCTGCTGGAGTCCCGACGGCAAACTGGTTGCCTACACCAGCCGCAAGAAGACAGGAGTGGCCTATGCCACCAGCACCGACACAGACATTTACATATATAATGTATCCACTGGAAAGACCACCAATGTATGCAAGCCCGAGGGATACACCGAGCCCGAGGCCGATGCCCTGAGGAGCCTGGAGAGGCAGGCCAAGAACCAGACTCCAGGGGACATCAACGCCGGATATGACCAGGACCCGCAGTTCAGCCCCAATGGCAAACTGCTGGCGTGGAAGAGCATGGAGCGCGATGGATACGAAAGCGACCGCACACGCCTGTGCGTGCTGGACTTGAGCAGCGGAAGGAAGACTTACGTCACCGAGAAGTTCCAGAGCGGAGTGGATGCCTTCTCATGGGGCGAAGACAGCAGGACGCTCTACTTCACCGGAGTGTGGCAAGCACGGACAATGGTGTACCAGACCAACCTGAACGGCAAGGTGGAAGTCCTCACCAGCGGTGACTTCGACTACGGCACAGCAGTGCCCGTGCCAGGCACCAGGCAACTGCTGGCCAACCGCCACAGCATCTCGGCTCCCGATGACCTGTACCTGCTCACCCCTGTCAAGCGCAAGGGAATCATAGCCAAGCAGATAACCTACGAGAACCGCGAGATACTCTCCACACTCACAATGGGTGATGTGAAGGAATGGTGGGTAAGCACTACCGACGGAAAGAAGGAGTTGTGCTGGGTCATCTATCCCCCCCACTTCGACCCCGAAAAGAAGTACCCCGCCCTGCTCTTCTGCGAAGGAGGGCCGCAAAGCCCCGTCAGCCAGTTCTGGAGTTACCGGTGGAACTTCCAGATAATGGCGGCCAATGGCTATATCATCATCGCCCCCAACCGCCGCGGCCTGCCTGGTTTCGGCATGGAATGGCTGGAGCAGATAAGCGGTGACTACAGCGGGCAGTGCATGCGGGACTATCTGTCGGCCATTGACGACCTGTGCAAGGAGCCGTACGTGGACAAGGAGCGGCTGGGCTGTGTGGGCGCAAGCTTCGGTGGATACAGCGTCTATTGGCTGGCCGGTCACCACAACAAGCGCTTCAAGGCCTTCATCGCCCACGATGGAATATTCAACACCACACAGCAGTATTACGAGACCGAGGAAATGTGGTTCCCCAACTGGGACTTGGGAGGTTCCCCCGACCGCGACCCCAACGCGAAGGCCTACACCGAGAGCCCGCACCTGTATGTCGACAAGTGGGACACCCCCATCCTGTGCATCCACGGCGAGAAGGACTACCGAATCCTGCACAGCCAGGGACAGAGTGCCTTCAGCGCGGCGCGCATGCACGGCATTCCCGCCGAACTGCTGCTCTATCCCGACGAAAACCACTGGGTGCTCAAACCCCAGAATGCCATCCTGTGGCAACGCACTTATTTCCGCTGGCTTGACCGCTGGCTGAAGAGGTGAAAGGGGAAGGGACAAAGCCGCGCCAGAGTTCCCGCCCCATGACCTGCAGGGAAACCCTGACAGCCCGCGCGCCACGCGCCTGGGGCCAATGAATGGCGGGAGGAAGACGAGAGCCACGACAACCTGCCCGCCACAGGATGCCACAGCCCCGGAACCCGCCAGGCAACCCGAGCGGGCTTCCAAGACCAAATGGCACAACCAACAAGGCGCGTGTTCCTTCTCGTTTCGCCATCATCTTCCGTCCCTGACGGCAACCCTATTCCCACGCCCCAACCGGCTTGCGTCCTGCTGTGCTCCAGCCTCCGGCAAGGAAATGGAAACCAGCGCGGGCGGAACGTAACGGGCTTTATTCAGAACATACACTCATCAAAATAAGGAGGTAGACCAATGGAAAAAACTGTGAGAGCAAGACTCAGTGACAGCGCGGCAGCCCGCTGGCTGGCACTCGTCATAGTAAGCGCGACCATGATGTTCGCTTATTTCTTTACCGACGTGATGTCCCCGCTGGAGGCCATACTCAATGACAGCCTTGGCTGGAACGCCAACGAGTACGGCTTCTTCTCGGGATCCTACGGGCTCATCAACGTGTTCCTGCTCATGCTCTTCTTTGGCGGTATCATCCTTGACCGCATGGGCATCCGCTTCACCGGCATGCTCAGTTGCATCCTGATGCTCGTGGGCGCCGTCATCAAGTGGTATGCCGTGAGCCGGGTGGACGTGGATGCCGTGGTCGAAGGCTTCCACATGGACCTGTTCATCGTGCAGATCGACAATCCGCACATGAGCAACCTGCTGGCCGCCCTGGGCTTCGGGATCTTCGGTGTGGGAGCCGAAACGGCGGGCATTACCGTGAGCAAGGTCATCACCAAGTGGTTTACCGGCCACGAGCTGGCACTTGCCATGGGACTGCAGGTTGCCACCGCGCGCTTTGGCACGGCGGCAGCCCTCTTCTTCTCCCTGCCCATAGCCCAGCGCTGGGGCAGCGTCTCTGCCAGCATAGCCCTGGGCTGCGTGCTGCTCTGTGTAGCCCTCCTTGCCTTCCTGTACTATTGCGTGATGGACAGGAAACTGGACGAGAGCATCAGGGAGAGCAACGAGGCCGGCGCACCGGGCAGCAGCAACGAGGACGAGCAGTTCCACCTGAGCGACCTGGGAGCCATCTTCTCCAACCCCGGCTTCTGGGTCATATGCCTGCTCTGCCTCATGTTCTACGGCGGCGTGTTCCCGTTCCTGAAGTTTGCCACCAAGCTGATGATAGACAAGTACAGCGTTCCCGCCGAATGGGCAGGAAGCATCCCCGGCATGCTCCCCTTCGGCACCATCATCCTCACCCCCGTGTTTGGCGGCATCTATGACCGCAAGGGACATGGTGTGATACTGATGTTGCTGGGCAGCCTGTTGCTCACCCTGGTGCATGCGCTCTTTGCCCTGCCCATGCTCGATGAGTGGTGGATGGCCATCGCGTGCATGGTGCTCCTGGGTGTCGCCTTCTCGCTGGTGCCCAGCGCCATGTGGCCCTCTGTGCCCAAGATTATCCCCATGAAGCAGTTGGGAAGTGCCTTTGCCATCATCTTTTTCATCCAGAACATCGGCCTGAGCCTCATCCCCATGGGCATAGGACGTGTCAACCAGATGAACACGGGCGCGGATGGAGTGACCGACTACACCGAGACCATGACCATCTTCGCGTTCTTCGGGCTGGCTTCCATCCTGCTGTCGATGGCCTTGCTCCGGCTCGACCGCAAGAAGCATTACGGGCTGGAGGAGCGCAACTGCAAATGAGCCCCAGCGGCGCGCATGCCCCCGGCGGTGTGCCGAAGCCCTGCGGTGGCCCGCACACAGGCCGCCGCAGGGCTTCGGGCAGGTGGAAGGGTATTTTCCCCCACACGCTTCTCCGTTAGGTGAAAAGTGCGTACCTTTGCAGCCTGAAACAGACAAACATATAAAGACACTAAGGTAAATGAAAGCATTTGTATTCCCCGGACAGGGTGCCCAGTTCACAGGAATGGGCAAGAATCTGTATGAGAGCAACGAGACAGCCAAGCGGCTCTTTGAGAAGGCAAACGAGATATTGGGCTTCCGCATCACCGACATCATGTTCGAGGGAACCGCCGACGAGCTGAAGCAGACCCGCGTGACGCAGCCTGCCGTGTTCCTGCACAGCGTCATCAGCGCCATATGCATGGGCGACGAGTTCCAGCCCGACATGGTGGGCGGCCACTCACTGGGCGAGTTCAGCGCACTGGTGGCTGCCGGGGCACTGGACTTCGAGGATGGCCTGCGTCTGGTCCATGCCCGCGCGCTGGCCATGCAGAAGGCCTGCGAGGTGACACCCGGCACCATGGCGGCCATCATCGCCCTGCCCGATGAAACCATCGAGGCCACCTGTGCCGAGGTGTCGGGCGAGGGAAAGGGCGTGGTGGTGCCCGCCAACTATAACTGCCCCGGACAACTGGTTATCAGCGGGAACGTGGAGGCCGTGCAGGCCGCATGCGATAAACTCAAGGCCGCAGGCGCCAAGCGCGCGCTGTTGTTGCCCGTGGGCGGTGCCTTCCACAGCCCACTCATGCAGCCAGCGGCCGAAGAACTCCAGCAGGCCATCGGGCAGGTGGAGTTCCGCGCCCCACGCTGCCCCATCTATCAGAACGTGGATGCCAAGGCGCACACCGACGCCGATGAAATCAAGAAGAACCTCATGGCACAGCTCACAGCCAGCGTGCGGTGGACACAGGAGGTGAACAACATGATTGAAGCCGGTGCCACCGACTTCACCGAGTGCGGCCCCGGAAAGGCTCTGCAGGGCATGATCGCCAAGATTGCCAAGGGCAATGACGCTGTCACCGTCAAGGGCATCTGAGGCATGACCATATACCAGGTACTGCCCCGCCTCTTCGGTAACGACCTCACTTGCCGTGTCCCCGGCGGCACCCGCGAACAGAACGGGTGCGGGACGCTGGCGGACTTCAGCGGCAAGGTGCTGGACGAGATACGCGGCATGGGGGCCACCCATGTTTGGTTTACCGGACTGATAGAGCATGCCACACAGACCGACTACTCGGCATACGGCATCGCCGCCGACTGCCCCGATGTGGTAAAGGGAAAGGCGGGAAGCCCCTACGCCATCAAGGACTATTACGACATAGACCCCGACCTGGCCACCCGCGTCCCGCAACGCATGCGCGAGATGGAAAGCCTGGTGCGCCGCACCCACCAGGCGGGACTGGGCTTCATCATGGACTTCGTGCCCAACCACGTGGCGCGCCAGTATCACTCCGACTCCTGCCCCAAGGGGACGGAAGACCTGGGAGAGGGGGACGACCGCACCGTGGCCTTCTCGCCGCGCAACAACTTCTATTACCTGCCGGGCGAGCCGCTCCACCTGGAGAACATCACGGGAGGACGCGCGCGCTATTCCGAATTTCCGGCACGGGCTACGGGCAACGACTGTTTCAGCGCATGGCCCTCGGGCAACGACTGGTACGAGACCGTGAAACTCAACTACGGCGTCGACTACCAGAACGGCTTCCGGCGCCACTTCACACCCCGCCCGCCCACATGGGACAAGATGCTGGCCATCCTGCTCTTCTGGGCATCCAAGGGCGTGGACGCGTTCCGGTGCGACATGGCCGAGATGGTACCTGTGGAGTTCTGGCAGTGGGCCATCGCCAGGGTGAAGGGGCTCTACCCCGACTTGCTGTTTATCGCCGAAGTCTATAATCCTGCCCTGTACCGCGAGTATGTGCACCATGGGGGCTTCGACTACCTGTACGACAAGGTCGGGCTCTACGACACCCTGCGCGCTGTGACCCGCCATGAGACCTCGGCCCAACGGCTCACAGGATGCTGGCAGCAAGTCGATGACATCAGGGCACACATGCTGCGCTTCCTGGAGAACCACGACGAGCAGCGCGTGGCAAGCGACTTCTTTGCTTCCGACCCGCGCCGTGGACGGGCGCCCCTGCTGGTAATCGCGATGATGGACGCCAGCCCCATGATGATTTACTTCGGCCAGGAACTGGGCGAGAAGGGCATGGACGCCGAGGGCTACAGCGGACGCGACGGACGCACCACCATCTACGACTACTGGACGCTGGACACCATACGGCGCTGGAGAAACGGCGGGAAATACGACTGCGGCTTGCTTACGGGCGATGAGCAGCGGCTGAGGGCATTCTACAAGCGCGTGCTGACCTTGCGCGAGACGATGCCTGCGCTACGCTCGGGGCGCTTCTACGACCTCATGTACGCCAACCCCCACCTGCACCGCCAATATGCCTTCGTGCGCTCCCTGGGGCACGAGGTGGTGGTGGTCATCGCCAACTTTGATGACCAGGAAGCACAGGTGACACTCAGTCTTCCCCGGGAACTCTTTGATTTCCTGGGGATGAAGGGACAGGCCAACGCGCGCGCCCAGGAATTGCTCAGCGGAGACACCACGCAGGTTGACTTCATGGCCACAACCCCACTGCAGGCCAAGGTGCCACGCTGGAACGGGGTAGCGTTCAGCATCAGACTTTGAGGAAGTGGCGGTGAAAGCCCCTCCCGCCCTTGCGGGAATCCCCCTCCCGGCCTCCCCAAAGGGGAAAGGGGACTTATAGATACCCATACACGCGGAACTTGCGGACTGCCTTCCCATGCGGGGGAGGGCGACCGCCTGTTCCGCGTATTTCGTTGTTTCCCTATGGCCATCCCCAATCCCTCCCAAACGCAACGCGCCGCAATCGCCAACGCAGCGCGCCGCAATCGCCAACGCAGCGC
>DCCS01000023.1:128562-151835 GCA_002316015.1 Prevotellaceae bacterium UBA1075 | reverse complement strand
AACGCAGCGCACTGCAATCGCCACTCTTTCCATACGCCCCTCTGTGAGAGCCAGTAATGAGGCATATGCCACTCCCCTCCCCCTTGGGGGTGGCATGGAGGGGACTTCCCCCAAGCGGTGAGGAGGCTTCCACTTGGGAGGAAGTTGGAAAGATTTCTTCACCTTGTATAGAAAAGTCAAAGGATTGTGGAGGGATTTTGACTTTTTTTGCATACTTTTGCATATGAGATGCTGTAGGCATGTTTCACCATCCGGTTGGGCGGGGGCACGCTCACGCATCACCATTGCGCAGACGAGCAATCCAGGCGTCCAAGAAGCATGAGCTCCACTTGCCCGCTTGCAGGTTCTGTAACATGTAAAAAACGGCAAACGACATAAATCTATCAGCATGGATCATAATAATCACCTGGTTATCATGGCGGGCGGAGTGGGAAGCCGCTTTTGGCCGCTGAGCACGAGCGACACGCCTAAGCAGTTTGTTGATGTCCTGGGATGCGGCAGAACGCTGCTGCAGCTCACCTTTGACCGATTCGAGGGAGTGGTGGGCCCGTCCAACGTGTGGGTGGCCACAAGCAAGGACTACGCCCCCCTGGTCAAAGCCCAACTGCCCGAGATACCCCAGGAGAACATTCTTTGCGAGCCATGCCGCAGGAACACGGCCCCCTGCATCGCCTATGTGTGCTGGCACATCAAGGCCAGGAACCCCAGGGCCAACATCGTGGTGTCACCCAGTGACCACCTGGTGACCGACCCCGTGGAGTTCCGCAGGGTCATCGGATCAAGCCTGCGTTTCGTGTCAGAGACCGATGCCATAGTGACCCTGGGCATGAAGCCCACACGTCCCGAGACGGGCTACGGCTACATCCAGGCCGACCTCTCGGTGCCCTCGGCACGCAACCGCGAGATGTTCCGCGTGGACTCCTTCCGTGAGAAACCCGACCTGGACACGGCGCGGAAATACATCAGCCAGGGCAACTTCTACTGGAACTCCGGCATCTTCATCTGGAACGTGAGCACCATCGTCAACGCCTTCCGCGTCTATCAGCCTGCCATATCGCAGATATTCGAGGAACTGCTGCCCGTGTACGGGACAGCGCGGGAACAGGAGGCCATCGACAAGGCTTTCCCCCGCTGCGAGAGCATCTCGGTGGACTACGCCATACTGGAGAAGGCCGAGGAGATATTCGTGTGCCCGGCCCAGTTCGGCTGGAGCGACCTGGGCACCTGGGGTTCGCTCCTGCTCAACAGCCAGCGCGACGCCCACGGAAACGCCTGCGTGGGACCGTCGGTGCACCTGCACGAGACCTCGGACTGCATCGTGCACACACCCCAGGAGAAGAAGGTGGTCATCCAGGGGCTGGAGGGCTACATCGTGGCCGAGCGCGACGGCAACCTGCTGGTGTGCAAACTGAGCGAGGAACAGCGCATACGGGAGTTCTGCAACGAGTGAGGCAAAGGACAGGGGACAACATCAGAACACACACATTCAGCATACGACTTGGAAAAGAAAAACATCGCACTCATCACAGGGGTGACGGGACAGGACGGCTCCTACCTGAGCGAGTTCCTCCTGGAGAAGGGCTACGAGGTACACGGCATCATACGCCGCTCGTCGGTTGACTACCGACAGCGCATCGCGCACCTCGAAGGCAAGCCACACTTCCACCTCCACTATGCCGACATGAGCGACTCGATGTCGCTCGTGAAACTGGTGGGCAAGGTGAAGCCAACCGAGATATACAACCTGGCCGCGCAGAGCCATGTGCAGGTGAGTTTCGACACCCCAGAGTTCACAGCCGATGTGGATGCCGTGGGAGTGCTGCGCGTCCTGGAGGCCGTGCGCACCAACCACCTGGAGGACACATGCCGCATCTACCAGGCATCCACCAGCGAGCTCTACGGGAAGGTGGAGGAGGTGCCGCAGAACGAGGACACGCCGTTCCACCCCTACAGCCCCTATGCCGTGGCCAAACTCTACGGCTACTGGATAGTAAAGGAATACCGCGACGCCTATGGCATGTTCTGCTGCTCGGGCATCCTGTTCAACCACGAGAGCGAGCGGCGCGGCGAGACCTTCGTGACACGCAAGATCACCCTGGCCGCCGCGCGCATCGCGCAGGGAAAGCAGGACAAGCTGTACCTGGGAAACCTCTCCTCGCTGCGCGACTGGGGCTACGCCAAGGACTATGTGGAATGCATGTGGCTCATCCTGCAGCAGGAGAAACCCGAGGATTTCGTGATAGCCACAGGAGTGCAGCACAGTGTGAGGGAGTTCTGCCACTACGCCTTCAAGCATGCCGGCATCGAACTGGAGTTCCGGGGAAAGGGCTTGGACGAGAAGGGGATAGACAAGGCCACAGGCCGCGTGCTGGTGGAGGTGAGCGAGGACTTCTACCGTCCCACCGACGTGGTGAACCTGTGGGGAGACCCCACCAAGGCCAAGGAGAAACTGGGATGGGACCCCATGCAGAAGACATCCTTTGAGCAACTGGTGGCCATCATGGTCAAGCACGACATGGAACAGGTGGCCGCCGACCATGTGGCACAGGTGATGCGCGTGAACCTGGCCGAATACCTGGAGAAGGGAGTGGTCAAATAGCACGGAGGGACACACTATGCTGGACAAGAACACCAAGATATTTGTGGCAGGACACCACGGACTGGTGGGCTCTGCCATCTGGAACAACCTGAGACAGAGGGGCTATGACAACCTGACAGGACGCAGCCACCACGAACTGGACTTGCTGGATCCCGTGGCCGTGAGGGACTTCTTCGACCAGGAGCGGCCACAGGCCGTGGTGCTGGCCGCCGCACACGTGGGAGGCATCATGGCCAATCTGAAGTACCGCGCGGACTTCATCTACCAGAACCTGCAGATACAGCAGAACGTGATTGGCGAGAGCTGGAAGCACGGCGTGGAGAAGCTGCTCTTCCTGGGCAGCACATGCATCTATCCCGGCGAGGCTCCCCAGCCCATGCCCGAGGACTGCCTGCTGACCGGCACACTGGAGTACACCAACGAGCCCTACGCCATCGCCAAAATAGCCGGACTGAAGATGTGCGAGTCATTCAACCTCCAGTACGGCACCAACTACATCGCCGTGATGCCCACCAACCTGTATGGGCCCAACGACAACTTCCACCTGGAGAACAGCCACGTGCTGCCCGCGATGATCCGCAAGATATACCTGGCCAAGTGCCTGGACGAGGATGACTGGGACGCGGTGCGCAAGGACATCGGCCTGCGCCCGGTGACCATGAAAGGCACACGCCTGCGCGTGGATGCCACGTCGGGCGACAGGGACATACTCATGGTGCTGGCCTCCTATGGTATCGAGAAGGGAAGCGTGACCCTGTGGGGCACGGGATCGCCCATGAGAGAGTTCCTCTGGAGCGAGGAGATGGCCGACGCCAGCGTACACTGCCTGCTGCATGTGGACTTCAGGGATGTGGCCGAGAACACCCCCATGAAGGTCAACCGCGACGGAATACGCGAGATACGCAACTGCCACATCAATATCGGCACAGGCAAGCAGATCAGCATACGCGAGTGCGCCGAGAAGATTGCAAACGAGACAGGATTCCAGGGCGACCTGCGCTGGGACAGCACCAAGCCCGACGGCACTATGCTCAAGCTCACCGATGTGAGCAAACTGCACCGCCTGGGATGGCACCATACCATCGAGATAGACGAGGGCATACACCGCTTGTATGAGTGGTACCGCAAGGGCATCTGCATCAACCACAAGGAGGAGCCCAAGGCATAGGACTGACACTGAGACGAAAACACCCAAGACGCAACAGGAGGCCGTAGCCCGCACCCTGCCACACGGAAGCAGCGGGCCGCGCTTCCCAACGGCCAAGACTGGCGCACGACACATGACAAAGAAACTGCTTTCACTCCCCCAAAACCTGGCCAGCCGCTTCCACGAAATCGAGGGAGTGTCACACGAAGAGTTCTTCTGCACCAGTGACCCCACCGGGCAGAAACTGGGCAGTGGAGGCGGCACCGCCTGGCTGCTGGAGGCATGCAGGCAGGCCGAAGACCACAATGCCACACTGGAAGAATGGCTCCCCAGAGAGAAACGGATCCTGCTGCACGCGGGCGGCCAGAGCAGGCGCCTGCCGTCATACGCGCCCAGCGGGAAAATCCTCACGCCCATCCCCGTCTTCAGATGGAGCCGCGGACAGCGCATCTCACAAAACCTCCTGCAACTGCAACTGCCCCTGCATGAGCGCATCATGCAGGCCGCGCCCGTGGGGCTGAACACGCTCATAGCCAGCGGGGACGTGTATATAAGGGCCGGCAAACTGCAACCCATCCCACAGGCCGACGTGGTGTGCTACGGGCTGTGGGCCGACCCCTCGCTCGCCCGGAACCATGGTGTGTTCCTGTCCAGGCGTGACACTCCGGGGAGTCTGGACTTCATGCTGCAGAAACCCAGCGTGGAGCGGCTGGGCACACTGTCACGCTCACACCTCTTTCTGATGGATGTCGGTATATGGCTGCTCAGCGACCGTGCCGTGAGCCTCCTTGACAAGAAGTGCCGCACAGCCGGAGGCTCCATCTGCTCCTACGACCTCTACAGCGACTTCGGATGCGCCCTGGGCGAGCACCCATCCCGCCCCGACAGCCTGCTTGACGGACTCACAACCGCCATCCTGCCGCTGCAGGACGGCGAGTTCTACCATTACGGCACCAGCCGTGAGATGATAAGCAGTACCTTGAGCATACAGAACCTGGTGTATGACCAGCGGCTCATCATGCACCTGGGTGTCAAGCCACACCCCTCCATATTCATACAGAACGCCAGGTGCATGACTGCTCTCACCGAGCACAATCGCAACACCTGGATCGAGAACTCATGCGTGGGAGAACAATGGAACCTGCATGGAAGCAACATCATCACAGGCGTGCCTGAGAATGACTGGCACATTGACCTGCCACAAGGTGTGTGCGTGGACATGGTGCCCATTGACTCTCCCCTGCCCAACGCCTATGCGCTGCGGCCCTATGGGATGAACGATGCCTTCCGTGGGGACATAACACTTCCCGGGACAACTTACCTGGGCATGAGCGTGGCTGAATGGGCATCGCAAAGGGGACTTGGCCTGGAGGAGATACAGCCACCGGCCGACCTGCAGGCCGCCCGCATCTTCCCTGTAAGCCAGGACTTGAGTGCCCTGGAGCGCATGCTGCGGTGGATGGTGGACAGCGCCGGGGACAAGGAGGGACGGGAACTGTGGCGCAAGTCGCACAAGGTGTGTGCCAACTACCTGTCCGACCAAGCCAACCTGTGCCGGCTGCAGGCACAGCGCGAGCAGTTCCGCAGCCACAACCTCATGGAACTGGCCGCCAACTACCACCACAGCGTGTTCTACCAGACCAACCTGGACAATATGGCGCACGAGTTTGCCAAGCACCATCTGCCCTTGCCCGATGAACCGGACGAGGATACCCCCTTGCTGACACGCGCCGGCGACCAAATGTTCCGGCACCGCACACTCACGCTGCTGGGACAGCAGGAGACCAGGCATGAACAGGCCGCGTTCGCCCTGCTGAGGGAAGGACTGGTGAGCCAGGCGAAGAAAGACAAGCAGATGCCACGCATGAACGTGCTGGCCGACCAGATCGTGTGGGGACGAAGTCCCGTGCGCATCGACCTGGCCGGAGGATGGACCGACACGCCTCCCTACTGCCTGGTGAACGGGGGCAACGTGGTCAACCTGGCCATCGAACTGAACGGGCAACCGCCCCTGCAGGTCTATGTGAAGCCATCCACCAAGTGGGAGATTACGCTGCGCAGCATAGACCTGGGAGCCGAGGAGCACATCGGGACTTACGACCAACTGCGGCACTGCGCGCTGGTGGGCTCTCCCTTCTCCATCCCCAAGGCCGCACTTTCCCTGGCAGGATTCCTTCCAGAGTACTGCAAGGCCCGTTTTGCTTCACTTAAGGAGCAATTGCAGGACTTCGGTTGCGGCATTGAACTTACAATCCTGAGCGCCATACCCGCCGGAAGCGGACTGGGCACAAGCAGCATCCTGTCTGCCACCGTGTTGGGCGCACTGAGCGACTTCTGCGGCCTTAACTGGGACAAGTGCGAGATTTCCAACCGCACGCTGGTGCTTGAGCAACTGCTCACCACCGGCGGGGGATGGCAAGACCAGTATGGCGGGGTGCTGCCCGGAGTGAAACTGCTGGTGACAGGGAGCGGTCTCACGCAAATACCCGAAGTGCGGTGGCTGAACGAAACGCTCTACACCGACCCACAATACAGCGGCTGCCACCTGCTCTACTACACAGGCGTCACACGCACGGCGAAGAAAATCCTGGCTGAAATCGTGCGCTCGATGTTCCTGCTTGAGACACGTCACATGGAACTCTTGGCCGAGATGAAAGAGCATGCCATGGATGTGTATGAGGCATTCCAGCGGTGCGACTATGACCAGGTGGGCAGACTGGTACGCCGTACCTGGCAGCAGAACCAGTTGCTGGACAGCGGCACCAACCCCCCAGCCATAAGTTCCATCACACAACTCGTTGACGACCTGTGCACAGGCTACAAACTTCCCGGAGCGGGCGGAGGAGGCTACCTGTACATGATGGCCAAGGACCCCGAGGCCGCCGCACGCATCAAGAGCGTGCTCTCCGAGCACCGCCCCAACGCCAAGGCACGCTTTGTGGAAATGACCTTGAGCCGCACGGGACTGCAGACAAGCCGCTCATAAAGCCACCGAGAAAGCACGCGCCATACAAGAAACGGGCATGCGGACGGGCCTGGGCCAGGCTTCCGCCCGCATGCCCTGATTGTAAATATCCCCATTGTCCACAGCGGTCACGTATCCCCGTGGCATAGTGGGGACACGAGAGGCGCGGGGACTTTCACTTGAAAGTCATGTTCACCACATTGGGCCCCAGTACGAGATGAGGGTCGGAGGCCGAGGTGACAGGCTTCCCCTCTATGCACACACGATCGAGCAGCACACCGTCAACACTCTTGGAAGGCGTACCCTCCCGCTGCCAGCCATAGATGTGTATCTGGTTGGCTATGTTGCTGCCGCTGTTGCTATAGGACTGGACGTTTACATAGCGTATGTTCGACATGCCGCCGGGAGTGCTCTGGTCGCCGGGCAGGAACCCGAACCAGAACGATGGCTGAAAGCCTGCCGCTATAAGTCTCTCACAGTGATACACGTCAATGTTCTCATAGGAGATGTTGCGGAAGTAGGTTCCGTGAATACAGCAGATGGCAAGTGCCGCGCGCTCGTCCAGTGCCTCGTGATAGTCGGGGTCGTCATAACTGAAGAGGATGCTGCTGTTCATGAAACGTATGTTCTCGTAAAGGCTGCAGTGGTTCTCTGCCCCGATGCCCATGGCACAGTTGCAGTCGTTCCAGAGCTGCATGCCGCAGAAGGTGAGGTTGCGCGTGGGAGGACACTCCGCCGGTGCCCTGCTGTCGAGTCCCTTGATGGCTATGGCATCATCATTGGCGCGGATGAAGGTGTTGAGGAAGGCACACTGCTGGCTGTTGACGATATCCAGGCCGTCCGTGGAGGCATACCGTGTGGAAAGTATCTTCACGCCCTTGAACTCCACATTCCTGCAATGGTTGACCACCACTTGCCATACGCCCGGACGATGGGCATGAAAGAGCACGCCCTCCACATCGGCCCCCTCACACTCGTTGGCCTCGAAGAGCACGCGCGGATTGTGCGTGTCGTTGTATATCATGCCTCTTCCGCAGACCTTCGTGCCCTTGTGCGTGCCCCAGAGGCCAATGCGCCCATAGAGCACCGCCCCGCCTGCCACATACACTTTCCAGCCATCCTCAAGCACAAGCATGTCCTTGCCGCCAAGCACTTTCTCCAGGTCATAGAATCCGGGGCCGAAGTAGTGCAGCTTCTCCTGCTCGTAGCGGTGATAGCCCTTGCTGTCCGGAACCTTAGGAGCCGCCGCGTCCACGCTGTTGCAGAAGAGGTGCAGGGCGTCCTTGCGGGGCTCGCCGTTCACCAGCAGGGTTATGTTCTGGTCAGCCCGCGCCGTCCTTATCTCCACGGTGCGCTTGCCCTTGCGGCTCACCGAGAGCAGGTCAAGTTTCTTTCCGGGAAGCACCTCGAAGGACTCCAACGGCTTCGCGTAAGTGATGCGGATAGTGATTTCCTTTCCGTTCGCAAATTCAAAACTGCCAAAATGCACCAGCCCGCCCCAATGGCTGCGGTCGTTGTAGAGCCCAACCTTACGGCCATTGACAGTCACTTGGAAGAGAGGTTCACCCTCCATGGGAAACTCCTTCACGGTAGCGTGTGTGATGAGCGAGCTGTCGGGAGCCGTGTAATCCTCCCCGACCGTGTTGAACTGCGCCCGTGCGACCTGGGCAATAAAGACAAGAAAAACAGGCACAAAACGCCTGATAGAGTTGATGCTCATATGTGAGAAAATGTTTAGTTTAGAACAGGTCAATGGAGCCGGACATCATGCATCCGTCTTCATACTGCAAAGTTAGTTCTTTTTCATGGTAAAACAGTTCTCCCCTTCCGCAGAATCATCCCGACCGACTGGAAACAGCACCTACTTCCCATCACCGGGAAAGTGCCCGTACACATCACGGAAAGCATAATCATAGTATTCGTCCGGTGTTACGCCAGGATAAATGCTGCCGAACAGACGCTCGGTACTCTGCCTGTCCGTTTCCGCAGCCTGCCTCAAATACTGCAGGCTGGACTCCAGGTCATGTGCACGATAATAATAGTAAGCCAAATAAGGAATGGGCGACATGCCCTCCCCGGAGTCTGGGAAATGGCGCATCACGGTAAGCATCACCTGTATGGCGTCAGCATAATATTCTGCGTCCCCATATGCCATACCTATTGCCATGAGCGTGTCGCGCTTGGCTGAACTCGCGCGCAGAGCATCGCCGAAACTCCTCAGTGCCCCGTCCTCACGCCCATTCTCCAGCTGGATCTGCCCTCTGAGCATGCAATACTCACTGCCATCCACACCTTCCCCTCTCGCCTTTTCGGCCAAGGAGATAGTCTCCAAAGCCTCGTCGGCATGGTGCATCTTACTCTGCAGATAAGCCTTCTCGACCAGCAGATACACCGCCTGGGAAAGGTCAGTCCCGAAGGCGGAAAGGGCGCGCACGACCAACGCGAGAGCCTCGCCATAACGCTCCAGGGCCGCCAGGCACACGGCATCCAGGTAAAGGACATTGTTGTCATCCGGGTCGCGCCTGAGGCAGGCCTGGTAAATCGAGTGCGCCTCCTGCTGCTGGTTCATGTGGAAGAGGCAGGTGGCCTTGGTGACCATGGCCCGCAGATTGTCCTTTTCGATGGCCAGCACGAACTCTGCCGAATTGAGTGCCTCGGCATATTGTTCTGTGGCTCCCTGCGACTCGGCCAGCATGTTCCACACATCCTTGCTGTAAGGGTCATCGTCAAGAATGCTTTCTAGCATCGGCATAGCCTCTTCGTAGCGGCCAAGGCACACCAGCAACTCTGCCTTCATGCGCCTTGTCTTGGGGAACTGCGGGTAGAGCCTTTCCAGCCTGCCGACCCACATCAGGGCATATTCCCACATGTTGTAATCCATGAAGACACCGGCCGAGTCATAGAGGAAAAGGTCGCGCTCATCGTCCAGTCCGCGCCACTCATGCAGGAGATAGACCGTCGCCTCGCGGCACCGTCCCTCCTTGATGAGTATCTCGGCATTGAGAAACTTCACCTCCCTGTCCTCCTGGTCAGGTATGGCCCGGCTTATCCGCCACGCCTCGCCGGTGTTGCCTGCAAAGAGTTGCCTGCGTGCCAGGAACACCTGCGGGTCAACGCTGCCGGGGTGCAGAGCCTGCGCAAGCGCGATGACGCGGTCAGCATCCTGCCCGCGCTCCATGGCCATGTAGTACTCGGCGATGTCGGTGAGTTCATCTGCCTCCATGTACACAGGCTCTCTCCTGGCCACCGCATGCTCGTAGCGTCCCAGCAGTTCACGGAACTCTGGACTGCGGAAATACTCCTCGTCCTCCTCGTTCATGGGAGTCTCTCCTATTTGTTTGCCTTGGAATAGGCATCCCTCAGCCCCACCGTCTTGTTGAAGACGAGGTGCTGCGGAGTGCTGTCAGTATCCACATTGAAATACCCTATGCGCTGGAACTGCAGGTAACTCAGTGGCTTCATTGTTCCGGCATACTCCTCCACATAGCATCCCGTGAGCACATGCAGGCTGTCGGGATTGATGATCTGCCTCATGGCTTCCACGGCGTCACACTGCCTGGCTTCACGTATGGCCGCCATCTCGTCGCGCGGGTTCTCGACCTTCCAGAGGCGGTCATAGAGGCGCACCTCTGCCTTGAGGGCATGCGCGCAACTCACCCAGTGCAGTGTCTTGCCCTTTATCCTGCGGTCAGCGCCAGGCATGCCGCTCCTGCTTTCGGGGTCGTAGGTGCAGTATATCTCAGCCACCCGTCCCTCGTTGTCCTTCCTGCATCCTGTACACTGCACGATGTAGGCGTTCTTCAGCCGCACCTCCTTGCCCGGCGCCATGCGCATGAACTTCTTGTCGGGCACATCCATGAAGTCGTCCCGCTCTATCCATATTTCGCGTCCGAAAGCCACCTCGTGGGTGCCGTCGGCCTCGTTCTCGGGGTTGTTGACGGCCGTGAGCGTCTCGGTCTTCCCTTCTGGATAGTTGGTGATGACCACTTTCACGGGGTCAAGCACGGCACTCACGCGTATCGCGCGGGCGTTCAAGTCCTCACGCACGGCACTCTCCATGAGCGCGACCTCGTTGAGTGCGTCATAGGTGGTGTAGCCTATCTTGTCGATGAACTTCAGTATGCTCTCGGGGCTATATCCCCTGCGCCGGTAACCGCACAGGGTGGGCATGCGCGGGTCGTCCCATCCCTGCACCAGCCCTTCCTTGACCAGTGCCAGCAGGTTGCGCTTGCTCATGAGGGTATATGAGAGATTGAGTTTGTTGAACTCGGTCTGCCTGGGACGGTTGTCCTCGATGTCCCCGGTGTCTCCCTTGTATTCCTTCATCCATGTGACGAACAGGTCATAGAGGGGGCGGTGCTCGACAAACTCGAGGGTGCACAGGCTGTGGGTCACCCCTTCCAGGTAGTCGCACTGCCCGTGCGTGAAGTCGTACATCGGATAGGCGTTCCATTTGTTTCCCGTGCGCAGATGAGGGATGTTCATCACCCGGTAAAGCAGGGGGTCGCGGAAGAGCATGTTGGGGTGTGCCATGTCTATCTTGGCGCGCAGCACCATCGTGCCTGGCGTGGCCTGGCCGCTGTTCATGTGCTCAAATAGGCGCAGGCTCTCCTCCACAGGACGGTCGCGGTAAGGGCTGTTGGTGCCCGCCTGCGTGGTGGTGCCCTTCTGCTGCGCGATGACCTCGGCGCTCTGCTCGTCCACATAGGCGCGTCCCTGGCGGATGAGCCACACGGCAAAGTCCCACAGTTCCTGGAAATAGTCGCTGGCGTAATATATGTGGTTCCACCGGAAACCCAGCCAGCGTATGTCGTTCTCGATACTGTCGATGTACTCTGTGTCCTCCTTGACAGGATTGGTGTCGTCGAAGCGCAGGTTGCACGTGCCGCCGTACTTTTCCGCAATGCCGAAATCGAGGGCGATGGCCTTGGCGTGCCCGATGTGCAGATAGCCGTTGGGCTCGGGCGGGAAACGCGTCTGTATGCGTCCCCCGTTCTTTCCCTCCTCCAGGTCCTTCCTCACCTTTTGCTCGATGAAGTTATAACTTTTCTTTTCCCCGTCCCTCTCTCTGATAACTGCTTCTGCCATGGATTACTTGTTTTAAGAGAACTAACACGTTACAAAAGTAGCACTTTAATGTGTACCAAGCCACGAAAAGCACAAAAAAGAAAGCCTTTTATTAAAATGTGTTATAAAACATGCCGGATTGTTTTGCCACGTTGGAAAAATTAACGTATTTTGCATCCAGTTATTCTGACAAACAATCTTTTTACCTTAGAAACTAGTATCAATTTAGTGAGGTCACGTCGTGAGACGCGGCCTCATTGCTTTTTCACGGGCCACCCGGATGGCCTTTCCGCAACCGGGCGGAAGCAGGCATGGAGCGTCACGGTACGCCGTGTTTTTGCCCTCAGCCGCCCCCATCGAGTTGCCCGAACCCACCTCACTTCGCACTCATTATATATAATATGCGCGTACGCGCGCGTCCACAGGAGACTGAAAACATCCCCAGCCCTCCCCTGAAGAGAGGAAGAGGAACGCCCGTCCAGCTCCCCCATGCGAAGCGGCACGACCGCACAGGGGAAAAACCCGCCCTTCGATTGCCACGCAAAGCCTTGCGTCACGTTAGCGAAAAGAGGACAAGAAGAAGTGAAACTCCTGTGAGTTGAGAAACGACACTACCATGGAGGGCAAACGCAGCGCACCGCACAGGCAAACGCAGCGCACCGCACAGGCAAACGCAGCGCACCGCACAGGCAAACGCAGCGCACTGCACAGGCAAACGCAGCGCACTGCACAGGCAAACGCAGCGCACTGCACAGGGACATTCACACAACCGCACGATATCAGGAAGTGGCTTGCGTAACCCCACGCCGCCGAGGACAAAAAAAGAAGAGATGAACCTCATTGTCCATCTCTTTGCCGTGTTGCGGGGGTCCGACTCGAACGGGCGACCTCCAGGTTATGAGCCTGGCGAGCTACCAACTGCTCCACCCCGCGATGTTATCTCCTGTTTGCGATTGCAAAGGTACGGCATTTCGCGATACCGGACAAGCGTCTCGCCAACTTTTTTCCATTTTTCACTCCATCACACGGACTTTTGGCACATGAGGGGAGTCCTTGTGCATTTTTCGTGGGACTTGATTGCACAATAATGGCAATTTGTGCTAACTTTGCATGTGAAACATGTGCTTGCGGGCTGGACGACAGTCCACGCATACTCATCCGGTGAACTGTACAAGAAAGCAAACTATTCAAAAAAGGTAAAGATGGCAGCAACCAAGACCAGGGAGAAACTGGTGGACGTGGCCAGGCAGCTCTTTGCCAAGCAAGGGCTGGAAGACACCACCATGAATGACATCGCGGTGGCTTCAGGCAAGGGACGGCGCACACTGTACACCTATTTCAAGAACAAGGAGGAAATCTACTGGGCTGTGATAGAGGGCGAACTGGAGAGACTCTCGGAACGCATGAACGAGGTGGCCAGGCAGAGCATGGAACCCGAGGACAAACTGGTGGAGATCGTATATACACACCTCAACATGATCAAGGAGGCGGTACAGCGCAACGGAAACCTCAGAGCCGAATTCTTCCGCAACATCATCATGGTGGAGAAGGTGAGAAAGAACTTCGACATGACCGAGTTGAAACTCTTCAACGCCATCATGGCCGAGGGCGTGCGCAGCGGGAAGTTTGAGATAGACAGCATACCATTGTGCGCCAACATCCTGCACTTCAGCATCAAGGGACTGGAGATACCCTACATCTACGGCCGCCTGGCACAGGGGCTGCCCAGCGGCATGAGCCGGGGCATCGTGCAGAAGCTCATCCACAAGGCCTTGGGAAAGCCCGACAGGCAGCACACCAATTACTACCTGTGAGGCCAGGCTCCACGGAAAGCGGCACACGCCCACAGCCCACGCTTCCGCCACAGGCGCCGCAAGCAGGGACATTCACTAAACACACATCATATACACACAACACACACAAAGTATGGGATTACTGACAGGAAAGACCGCGCTGATAACAGGCGCGGCACGAGGAATCGGCAAGGCCATCGCCTTGAAATTCGCCTCAGAGGGCGCCGACATCGCATTCACCGACCTGGTGCTCAATGACGACATGGCCGCAGGACTGGAAGCCACACGCCGGGAGATAGAGGCCGTGGGCGTGACCTGCCGCGCATACGCCGGAAACGCCGCCGACTTCAGCGAGACCGAGAACGTGGTGGGGCAGATACGCGAGGACTTCGGAAGCATCGACATACTGGTCAACAACGCGGGCATCACCAGGGACGGGCTCATGCTGCGCATGAGCGAGGCACAATGGGACACCGTCATCAACGTGAACCTCAAGAGCGCCTTCAACTTCATCCACGCGTGCCTGCCCGTCATGATGCGCCAGCGCGGCGGCTCCATCATCAACATGGCCAGCGTGGTGGGCGTGCACGGAAATGCCGGGCAGGCCAACTACGCGGCCAGCAAGGCCGGACTGATAGCGCAGGCCAAGAGTGTCGCACAGGAGATGGGTCCCAAGGGCATACGCGCCAACGCCATCGCCCCGGGATTCATCGAGACGGCCATGACCGCCGCCCTGCCCGACGAGGTGCGCCAGGAGTGGAAGAAGAAGATACCCCTGCGGCGCGGCGGACAGGTGGAGGACATCGCCAATGTGGCCACCTTCCTCGCCAGCGACATGAGCGGTTATGTGTCGGGGCAGGTCATCCAGGTTGACGGCGGAATGAACATGTAAGCCATATACACCATTCGCCCGGCACACATCATACTGTGTGCCGGGCGATATTCTTTATACCAAGAAAGCGGATGGAAGTCCTATACGAAGACAACCACATCATCGTGGTGAACAAGAGGCCGGGCGAAATCGTGCAGGGAGACAAGACGGGCGACGAGCCCCTCAGCGAGACGGTCAAGCGCTATCTGAAGGAGAAATACGCCAAGCCGGGCAACGTGTACCTGGGCGTGGCGCACCGCCTGGACCGCCCCGTGAGCGGAGTCGTGCTGTTTGCCAGGACCAGCAAGGCTCTTCCACGGCTCAACCAGATGTTCGCCGCCCACGGCCAGGTGCGGAAGACCTACCTGGCCATTGTGTGCTCGCGCCCCGCACAGGATGCGGGGACACTTACCCACTGGCTCACCCGGAACGAGAAGTCAAACACAGCCCGGGCCTATGACAGGGAGGTGCCTGGGTCGAAAAAGGCCGTGCTGGACTACCGCCTGGCGGCCTGCTCCGACCGTTACTTCCTGCTTGAGGTGCACCTGCACACAGGCCGCCACCACCAGATCAGGTGCCAGCTCTCGGCCATGGGATGCCCCATCAAGGGCGACCTGAAGTACGGCGCGCCACGCAGCAACCCCGACGGAAACATCAGCCTGCACGCCTACAGACTCCAGTTGGAGCATCCCGTGAGCCACCAGGCTCTTGACTTCACGGCACCCCTGCCCCACGACCGCCTGTGGCAGAGTTTCCAGCCTGCGCTGGACAACGTCAGTCCCTGACCGTCACACGCTCGAGCACCACCGGCCTGGTCGGGCGCTCATGCTCGTCGCAGGGCACCTTGCCTATGGCCTCCACCACCTTCATGCCATCCACCACCTCGCCAAACACGGTGTAGGCGCCATCCAGGTGGGGCGCCCCCCCTCGTGTGGTGTAAACCTTCTTCAGCGGCGCGGGAATGGGTGGAATGGTGTGCAGGGTATCGGTGTCCATCATATACTGGTGCAACTCGGCCAGCTTGCCTATGCTGTACACCTTGCCCGTGACGATGTAGAACTGGGTCGCGCTGCTCTCCCTGGCGGGATTGACATCATCGGGCTGGCGTGCCATGGCCAGCGCGCCCGGCTTGTGGAAATGGCGTGGGTAGTGTATCTCGGCCCTGATGGTCTTGTCTGCCAGCGCGGGGTCAACCGCAGGCCCCCCCCCGTCTGCACGCAGGAGCGGGTCTCCGCTCTGTATGGTGGACCCTTCCACAACGCGGTTCCACAAGATGCCGTCATAGGCTCCCATGCGTGCCATGCGCACAAAATTGTCACGGTGCAGCGGTGTGTCGTCATACAGCCGCAGGGTTATCTTTCCCATGCTGGTCTCCAGCACCACCTCGGTGTGGCCTATCGCGTCGCGCTTCCTGTCAGAGCACCCCAAAAGCGTCACCAGCGCGATGGCCAGGACTGTCCCAAATGTACTTTTCTTCATGTCATATCCTTTCTCGCGATGCAAACTTACGCTTTTTTGCGCCCAACGCAATGCGGCAATGCCTGCTTTTTGCTAATTTTGTCCCCACATCATTATAAATTCCCCCCGCTGACCGCATGACGAAGACACGCAAGAGGACAACACGTGTGATGCTGGCGTTGCTGGCCACCCCGCTTGTGACGGTCACGCTGCTCGGCATGCTGCTCTACCTTCCTCCCATACAGAGATGGGCGGTGCGGCAGGCGGCCGACTACCTGTCCGCACAGACGGGTGTCGATGTGACGGTTGGCAGCGCGCGGCTGGCCTTCCCCCTTGACCTGAGCCTGGGCGACGTGCATGCCGTGCAGGACGGTGACACGCTGCTCGTCGTGGGCCGCCTGCTTGTTGACCTTGACCTGGGCCGCCTGCTGCACATGAGCGTAGGCGTGGATGCCGTGGAGCTCAGCGGTGTACGGGCACACACAGGACAGTGGATACCCTCGGTAAGCATCGATGGCAAGATAGGGCTGCTGCACCTGGACGCCGATGCCGTGAGCGTGAGAGAGCACAGGGTACACGCGGCCACGGCCCTCCTGCACGACTCCGACATCGAGGTCACACTGCGCGGAAGCAGCGGGGAGGTGGACACCACCACGTCCGCCACGCCACTGTGGAGCATCGGAATACGCAAGGCAGAGGTCTGCAATAGCCGCCTGCTCGTGCGCCTTCCCGGCGACAGCATGAGAATCGGGGCGGGTGTCGGGAGGGCTGTCCTGCGGAACGGGACCGCCGACCTGCGGCGTGGGACCTACACGGCACAGGATTTCACGCTTCGCGCCGACTCGGCCCTGTACGACCTGCCGCACACACCACCCCTTGGCACAGGCGGCATCGACCCCTCGCACATCAGGCTTGACAACATAGGACTGCGCGCGGAGCGCATCCGCCTCAGGCAGTCCCCGATGCTGCTGGAGTGCGACCTGGCGCAGGGACAGGCGAGAGAGCGTTGCGGACTGAGGCTCGACTCGCTGGCCGCGCAAGTGCGCTGCACGGGAAAGAGGCTCACGCTCTCCCGCCTGAGGATGGCCACACCCGCAAGCCGCGTGGCAAGCGACCTGCACATGGACTACTCGGCCTTCGCGCCCCACACGGACGGGCAACTGGGACTCCGCATCCGGGGGCACATAGCCATGCGGGACATCGTGGCCGCCGCAGGCTCCCTCGTGCCTGAGGACGCGCGCCGCGCCTTCTCGTCCCTGGGAGCGCACTTCCGGCTGGACGCGTCAGGCAACATGGACGCGATGCATGTGGACACGCTGGCACTGACCGTGCCCTCGGTGGCAGACCTGAGGGCCAAGGGGCACCTGGCCCACTTGCTTTCGGCCGACAGCCTTGCGGGACGCGTGCTGTGGGACATGCGCACGATGAACCTCTCGTGCGTGCGCCGCTGGCTCGGGGCCAGGGAGGCCTGCCTGCCCGCGACCACACTGCACGCCGCCACCGAAATGCGGACGGGAGGACACCTCAGCGTGGACGCGCTGATGACCCAGGGCAGAGGGCGCGCACGCATGACGCTCCTGGCACACACGCGCGACATGGCCTACAGACTGAAACTGGGCATACGCGGCTGGAGGCTGGAGGACTGGCTTCCACAGAGCGGACTGCACCACCTCACGGCACAGGTGTCGGCCAGGGGGCGGGGAACGGACTTCCTCTCGGACAGGACCAGCATGGAGGGACAGGTGTGCATCGACTCCATAGGCTACAGGACATGGAGGCTGGGCAATATGGGGATGGACGCCAGGCTGCACAAGGGCGTGGGACAAGTGCGGGTGACCAGCGGTAACCAGTTGCTCGACATGCTGGCACTGGCCAAGGTGCGCCTGCGCGGACGCAAACTGGAGTCCTCAACCTTCTCCATGGAACTCAACAGCATCGACCTCCACGCGCTCCGCCTGGCCAAGGACACGATGAGGGCAAGCATGAAGATGCGTGTCGAGGGCAGCTCCGACCTGCGCCAGACCCACGCCATGGACGCGCAGGCCGACCACATCACACTTTCCCTGAAGGACACCACATTCCATCCCGTGAACCTGGGGGCACGCCTGCGGCTGGCTCCCGACAGCATCCTGGCCATGGTGTCGGCGGGCGACCTGCAGATGGACGTGCGCTCGCCGCACGGGCTGGACTCACTCACACTCTACGGCAAAAGGCTGCTTCGGGAGATACACACTCAGGCCGATAGCCTGCACATCGACCAGGAGCGGCTGCGCGCACTGCTGCCCACCCTGCAAGTTCACCTGATGTGCGGCACGCGCAACCCCGTCAACAACATTCTGCGAAGCGCGGCCGGCTACTCGTTTGACAGGCTCAACATCGACCTGGACACCAGTCCCGGGGCCGGGCTGAGAGGTTCGGGCCACATCTACACGCTCAGCACAGGCGCCATCCTGCTGGACACCATCCAGTGGGACATCGCACAAGACCACGAAGGCACGGCTATCAAGTCACGCGTCAGCAACGGGCAGAAGAACCGCGTGGTGTCCTTCCAGTCCACCCTGCAGGCACGCCTGACGGCCACGGGCGCCACCATCCACCTGGACTTCATCGACGCCAAGGGAAAGAAAGGAGTGGACATGGGACTGGAGGCCAACGTGACACCCGACGGGGTGCGGGCGCACATGACACCCCTCAATCCCATCATAGCCTACCGCCGCTTCACGCTCAACAAGGACAATTATGTGGAGGTCTCCAGGCAAGGCAGGCTGCTGGCAAAGGTCAGCCTGCTGGCCGACGACGGCACCGGACTCAAGCTCTACTCCACCCCCAACGAGGACGCGCTGCAAGACCTGTCACTCAGCATGAACAACATCAACATGGCCGAACTGACCAGCGTCATGCCATACGCTCCCCGGCTGGGCGGACTGCTGCATGGCGACGTACACTACATGCAGGCCGACAGTGCCACCACCGTGTCGGCGGGCATCGGCATACACGGCATGACCTACGAGGACACACCCATGGGCGACATGGGACTGCAAGCCGCCTATTTCCCCAACAGCGACGGAAGCCACCATGTGGACGCGGCGCTCACACAGGACGAGAAGGAGATTGCCACGCTGGCAGGAACCTACCTGACGCAGGAAGACGAGGGCAGGATGGAAGCCGAGGCCACACTGGAGAGCCTGCCGCTCAGCCTGGCCAACGCCTTCCTGCCCCAGGGGGCCGTGAGCCTGAGCGGAGCAGCCTCGGGGCAGGTGTCTGTCACGGGACGGGCCTCGAACCCTATCCTAACAGGCACCCTCACCACCGAGTCCATGCACGTGACGGCCGAGGACTACAACATAGACCTGAGCATTCCCGACGACACGCTGCGCATCAAGGGCAGCCGCCTCGACCTCGACCACATCAAGGCATACGCCGCCGGCAACTCGCCACTCACCCTCAACGGCTCGCTGGACTTCAGCGACCTGCAGAGGGTCAGCCTGTCACTGGACATCGCGGCCAAGGACTACAAGCTCATCGACGCGCCGCAAAGCCACACCGCGCTGGCCTACGGCAAAGTGTATGTGGACATGAACGCGCGCGCCTGGGGCACGCTTGACAACCTGAGGGTGCGCGGGCGGCTGGCCGTACTGGGCAACACCGACGTGACCTATGTGCTGCGCGACTCGCCCGTCACCATACACGACCAGCTCTCGGACATTGTCACATTCGGCGACTTCTCCGACACCACACAGGTCAAGCCCACACCGGGGCGCGGACAAAGCGTGGACGCCGTGCTCCTGTTCTCGGTGGAAGAGGCGGCACAAGTGCACTGCCTGCTCAGCGAGGACGGCTCCGACTACATCAACCTGCAGGGAGGAGGCGAACTGACCCTCACCTATGACCCCGAAAACGACCTCCGCCTATATGGGCGCTACACCATCGGCCAGGGTGTCATGCGCTACTCCATAATGGCCATCCCGCTCAACGACTTCAGGATACAGAGCGGAAGCTATGTGGAATTCACGGGTGACACAGGCAATCCCACCCTGGCAATCAGCGCAAGCGAAAGGGTAAAGGCAAGCGTCACGGAGAACAGCGTGCCGCGCAACGTGGCCTTCGACGTGGGACTTTCCCTGAGCCAGACACTGGCCGACATGGGGCTCACATTCACCCTGGAAGCCCCCGAGGACATGACTGTGCAGAACGAACTCTCGGCCATGTCGCCCGAGGAGCGCGGACGTGTGGCCGTGACGATGCTGGTGACGGGCATGTACATGTCCGAGGGCTTCAACGTCAAGAACGGCTTCAGCTATGCCAACACCCTGAACGCCTACCTGCAGAGTGCCATCAACAACATAGCGGGGCAGGCACTCTCCACCATTGATGTCAGTTTCGGCATCGAGAACAGCACCACCGCCACGGGCGGCACGACCACCGACTACAGCTTCAGCTTCCGCAAGCGTTTCTGGGGCAACCGCATCAGCCTGGTGGTGGGCGGCAAGGTGAGTTCGGGCAGTGAGGCGCAGAACAACGGGCAGACCATCATCGACAACGTGTCACTGGAGTACATGCTGGACAATGGGGCAAGCCGCTATGTGCGCCTGTACTACGACCGCAACTACCAGTCGATGATTGAGGGGGAACTCACCGAGATGGGAGCGGCTCTGGTGCTGAGAAGGCGCACCAACAGGCTGCGCGACCTGTTCCGCTTCGGCAAGCCGGCCACCGGGATTCCCGTGCCCAGGCATCCACAGCAGTCCGACACTCCGCAAGCCACCACCCGGGACACCACCACTACATACCGGAAGACTCCATGAGGAAGGGCACACACACAATCACGCTTGCCCTGGCGGCGCTCTGCCTCGCGGCATGCTCCACCACCAGCCATCTGCTGGAGGGCGAGACCCTGTACCGGGGCATCAAGGAACTGGAGTACAACCAGCCTGACACACAGCCGGCCGACACGACCCGCGAGGGAGTCATCACGGCACTGGCCAATGCCTACACCAAGGTCGAGGGACTGCTGACAGGCGACGCGCGAGCCACCCCGAATGTGCGGGACGAACAGGAGAGGCGCGACAGCCTGAAGCGCGCGGGACGCGCCGACACGCAGGCAAGCGCCGAGGCCAGGGAGGAGGTGGAGGCCGTGCTGTCCTACGCGCCCAACGGATCGCTCATGGGCAGCAGCCGCGTGACACACCCATTCCCCGTGAGGCTGTGGATTTACAACCGCTATGTCGGCTGCCGCCACCGCTTCGGACGGTGGATGTTCCGCCATTTCGCGGCCACCCCGGTGTATGTGAGCACCGTGAATCCCAGGACGCGCTGCACCGTGGCACAGAACACGCTGCGCGGCAGAGGCTACTTCCAGGCACGCGTAAGCCACGACACCATACCCATGAGCCACCCCCGCAAGGCCAAACTTTCGTACCACGTGGAGACCGGGCCGCTCTTCCATCTCGACAGCGTCGCCTACCTGCACTTCCCGCAGCGCGCCGACAGCATCATACGCGCCACCATGCCCAGGCACCGGCTGCTCTCGCGCGGCGACCCTTTCAGCGTGGCCATGCTCGACAAGGAGCGCACGAGGCTCGCGAATGCCTTCAGAAACGCCGGATATTACTATTTCCGGCCAGCCTACATCACCTTCCGCGCCGACACCCTGCAGGCGCCGCTGCGCGTGGCACTCAGGGTGGAGCCCTCGGGAAGCGCGCCACAGCGCGCCCTGCGACCCTACCACATAGGCACCCTGCGGCTCACCGTCCTGCAGAACGGGCTCCCGGTGCCGACCGACAGCATGGCACACAGGGGGTTCACCTACCGCTACAGCACCTCGGGCAAGCGCGCCCCCCTGCATCCCGGAGCCATTCTGCGCCACTGCACGATACGGCGCGGAGACCTCTTCAACCAGCAGACCGAGGAGCAGATGCGGCAGAAACTGGTCTCGACAAGCCTGTTTTCCGCCCTCAACATCCAGTATGTGCCACGCGACACGGCCTCCGGCGGCGACACTCTGGACGTGGAGATACAGGCAATGCTTGCCAAGCCCTACGATGGGGAATTCCAGGCCGGGGTCACGGGGAAGAGCAACGGGCAGGTGGGCCCGGGGGCTACCTTTGGCATGAAGAAGCACAACGCGTTCCGTGGCGGGGAGACCCTTGGGCTGAAGGCATGGGGCTCCTATGAGTGGCAGACAGGCGCCGACGTGCCCAGCGACCGCTCGCTGCTCAACTCCTACGAGTACGGGGCCAGCCTGTCGGTGTCGTGGCCCAGGCTGATGCCCTTCTTCCTGGAACGCAGGATGCGCCGCCGGACCACTTCGACCGACGTGCAGCTGGACGCGCGCAGCATGAACCGGGCCGGTTACTTCGGGCGCGTGTCGCTCAGCGCTTCACTCTCCTACAGCATACAGAACGGCACCAACGAGCGCCATGAGTTCACGCTCCTGTCCCTGGAGTATCAGTCCCTGCAGCACACCACAGCACGCTTCGACAGCATCACAAGCGCCAACCAGGCTCTGTACGTCTCCATGCGCGACCAGTTGGTTCCCAGCATGGAATACACCTACACCTGGACCAGCAAGCGCCATCACCCGCGCTCGCTGCGCGTGAGTGTGAAGGAGGCGGGCAACCTCACCTCGCTGGTCTATGCCGCATGTGGGCAGAGCGTGCACGAGAAAGGCAAGCGCATGATGGGTGTCCCCTTTGCGCAATACCTGCGCGCCACCGCCCAGTACACCCACCGGTTCCCGCTCACGCGCCGCAGCTGCCTGGCGGCCAGGGTAATGGGAGGTGTCGCCTACAGTTACGGAAACGCCGTCATCCCGCCCTACTCCGACCTCTTCACGGTGGGCGGGGCGTGCAGCGTGCGCGCCTTCGGCGTACGCAGCATAGGCCCCGGCCGCCACCATCCCGGAGAGAGCCAGTATTCGTATGTTGACCAGGCGGGTGACATGAAACTCGAGGCCAATGTGGAGTACCGTTTCCCCATCGTGGGGAAACTCTACGGGGCGGCCTTCCTTGACGCGGGCAACGTGTGGCTGCTGCGCCGCACGGAGGGCATGCAGGACGGGCAGTTCAGCCTGGCCCGCCTGGGGCGCGACATCGCGCTGGGCACAGGGGCGGGGCTGAGGTACGACCTCGACTTCCTGGTCATACGCTTCGATGTGGGCGTGGGGCTGCACGCACCCTACGACACGGGGCGTCACGGCTATTACAATATGACGAGTTTTCCACGCTCGCTGGGCTACCACCTGGCCATCGGCTACCCCTTCTGAGACTTCCACCCGACCTCCCCCAGGGGGGAGGAGGCCACAACGCACCGCACCGCATCCGCCAACGCACCGCACTGGATTCGCCAACGCAGCGCGCTGCATCCGCCAACGC
>DCCS01000023.1:127170-128517 GCA_002316015.1 Prevotellaceae bacterium UBA1075 | reverse complement strand
TCCGCCAACGCACCGCGCTGCATGATATACCCTGCCGCACTTGGTTTCCCCCCACAAGGCTTTCCACTTCTCGTCTCTCACGGTCTCACCTGCCCCTCGTCCCCGCCCATTCGGGGCTGGGAAGACATCCACACCCAATGGAGAAGGCAGGGAAAGGCTTCCACGCGCCGCACGCCCTGCCCGGATACAGGGCACACCTTGCGCTTTTTCACAACAAAATAGGGCTTGGTGAATGCTGGATAAAATAAAATTATTACTTTTGTCGTGGATTAGGAGCAGAACACTCCGTCATAAAAAGAGACAAGAAGAAATATCCAAATAATTAAGAAGAAAACAGACATGAAACCTACATTGTTCCTGCTGGCAGCAGGGATGGGAAGCCGCTACGGCGGTCTCAAACAGTTGGACACCCTGGGCCCCCAGGGCCAGAGTATCATGGACTACAGCATCTATGACGCTATCCATTCCGGATTTGGAAAGATTGTATGGGTCATCAGGCGCGACTTCGAGCAGCAGTTCCGCGACCAGATCTTGAGCAAGTACGAGGGTCATGTGCCCTGCGAGTTGTGCTTCCAGAGCCTGGACGCGCTGCCCGAGGGCTTCACCGTGCCCAAGGGGCGCACAAAGCCATGGGGCACCAACCATGCGGTGATGATGGGTGAGAAGATCATCCACGAGCCTTTCGCCGTGCTCAATTGCGATGACTTTTACGACCGCGACGCGTTCCGCGTGATGGGCAAGTTCCTCTCCGAACTGCCCGAAGGCAGTACGGGCAGGTATGCCATGGTGGGGTTCCGTGTGGGCAACACGCTGAGTGAGAGCGGGACAGTGAGCCGTGGCGTGTGCGAGAACGATGACCAGACCCACCTGCTCAAGAGCGTGGTGGAGCGCACAAAAATCGAGCGCCACGGCGACACCGTGCAGTACCTGGACGACAATGGCCAATGGGTGAGCATCCCCGACACAACTCCCGTGAGCATGAACTTCTGGGGATTCACCCCTGACTACTTCGAGTACAGCAAGGCATACTTCCGCCAGTTCCTCGCTGACCCCAAGAACCAGGCCAACCTGAAGAGCGAGTTCTTCATCCCTCTGATGGTTGACAGCCTCATCAAGCAGGGAAAGGCCACCTGCGAGGTACTGGACACGACCAGCAAGTGGTTTGGCGTGACCTATCCTGAAGACCGCCCCGGAGTGGTAGCCAAACTGGCAGCCCTGCACGAGAAAGGCCAGTACCCCGACAAGATGTTCTGACCCCGCGTGTTCCGGGAGAGGCTGGCACACAGGCCGGACTCGCGCCGGGATCCCGCGCTCTGCATACACCACAACGCCCCGAAGGGGGCAAAG
>DCCS01000023.1:100648-127121 GCA_002316015.1 Prevotellaceae bacterium UBA1075 | reverse complement strand
CTTTGCCCCCTTCGGGGCGTTGTCCGTACAAGACCGGACACACGGCTGAGGCTCCGGCATTGGCCTGCGTGAGCCGGGAAGCCACAGCAAGCAAGCACTCCATGGGGCATCCACGCCCCGCCCGCGTCATGCTGGTATGTCAAGGGGGCACACGGACGTGTCCCTGGGAGTCAGACTTCGAGCACAAGTCCGTCGTAGGCGAAATGGAAACCGTCGGGCAAGAGTGCCTCTTGCCGGGCATGAAGCCCCATCTGGTCGGCCATGTGTGTGAAATAGGTGGGAAAGCCGCCAGGCAATGAGCGGCGGAACGCGATGGCCTCCTCAAGTGTCTGGTGGGTGGGATGGGGCGTGTGCCTGAGCGCGTTGACCACCAGCAGGCTGATGCCGTCAAGCAGCGGCAGGGACTCTGGCGGCACGCTGGTCATGTCGGTGATGTAGGCCACATTGCCCACCCGGTACCCCAGGATGGGCAACCGCCCGTGCATGACCCTGATGGCTGTGACCGGCACACCCTGCACCCATACCGTCTCGCCGGGATCCAGGACACGCAAGTCCAGTTGCGGAATGCCGGGATAGACGTGCCGCACCAGGCAATAGGGAAGGCGGTCACGCAGATTGCCCGCCGCGAGAGCATCGGCATAGAGCGGCACATCCTGCAGATAACTGAAGGGGCGCAAGTCATCGATCCCGCCCACATGGTCATAATGCTCGTGGGTGACGAGCACCGCATGGAGGGGCGACCAGAACCGCTCGCGCAACATCTGGTACCGGAAGTCGGGGCCGCAGTCAAGCAGGATATTCGTGCCCCGGCTCTGGAAGAGTGCCGAGCACCGCAGCCTCTTGTCCCTGGGGTCGAGACTGGTGCACACCTCGCACCGGCAGCCGATGCGAGGCACGCCCGTGCTGGTGCCTGTGCCCAGGAAGGTGACCTTCATCCTGCTGTCCTGCCCCATGGCTCAGCCTCGGATGATGTTGACCTCGGGGCGCAGGTCGATGCCAAAACGCGAGCGCACGGCATCACGCACGGCGTCGCACAGGGCCAGGATGTCGGCTCCCGTGGCCCCGCCACGGTTCACCAGCACCAGGGCCTGGCGGTCATGCACCGCAGCGCGGCCGAGTGCCCGCCCTTTCCATCCGGCCTGCTCTATGAGCCAGCCTGCGGGCACCTTGACGTGCGAGTCGTCCACATCGTAATGGGGCGCTCCGGGGTATTCGGCGCGCAACCTGTCCCACTGCGCACGGCTCACCACGGGATTCATGAAGAAACTGCCGGCGTTTCCCTGCACACATGGGTCGGGCAACTTGGACTGCCGCACCGCGATAATGGCCTGCCGCAACTGCGCGGCCGTGACCTGCCCGGCACTTATGCCCCGGGCCTGGAGCGTGCTCCTGAGAGCCCCATAGTCGAGATGGGGGACGAAGGTGCGGTGCAGGCGGTAAGTAACATGCGTGATGGCATACTGCCCGCGCAACGCGCCCTTGAACACGCTGCTGCGATAGCCGTACCCGCACTGGGCGCATGTCCATGTGCGTGGCTCGCCCGTGCCGAGGCTCACACCGTCCACGCGCTCGATGACGCTCTGTGCCTCCACGCCATACGCGCCTATGTTCTGTACCGCCGACGCGCCCACCTGACCCGGGATGAGAGAGAGGTTCTCCAGTCCGTGCCATCCGCTGGCCACAGCCCGCGCCACCCACGTGTCGTGCACCACTCCCGCTCCCACACGCACCAGCACATCGTCGCCCTGGCAATCCAGGAGCGTCACCCCGCCTATGCGGGAATGAAGAATCATGCCAGGATAGTCGGTGAGGAAGAGCAGGTTGCTGCCCGCGCCTATATGCAGGAGAGGCAGGCCGGCATAGGCCGTGCGGTGAAGGTCGAGTGCCTGGCACAGCTCCCTCACACTGTCATACGAGACCAGCACCCTGGCCTTCGCCTGGATGCCGAATGTGTTGTAGGGAAGCAAGGAACAGTGGTCGTGTATCTCCATGTCACAATAGTTTATTTGTGGAAAGGGAAGGGGTCAGTCCTCATAACTGCTCAGCCGCCATCCGCCCCCGTCGTGACGGAAGGTGAACACCTCCTGCAGGCCTGTGCCCATGCCACACTTCTGCATGACGACACGCTGGGGGCCGTAATGCTGCCTGCAGCGCATATTGGAGATGACCCCCGAGGGCACCTCCGGGCAGAAGCTCGTCCACTGGCTCGCCTCTATGGTTCCGTCAATGACGCTGAACTCGTCCTCTGTGTCATGGATGCTCACATGCAGTGTCGGGGACAGGGAATGCGCCTGGAACAGGCTGTCGGAGGAGAAGCGGGCATAGAAACGGTAGAATTCAGAGAGCACATCGTTGGCAAAGTCTTGGTCGGCCATGCGCGTGAGCCTCCATTTGCCGGCAATCCGCTCGAAGGTGTAGGAGCGTATGCTCTGCGCGCCCAAGTCAACCCTGTCCACCATCACCAGCGAGTCTGTCTCGTCGTGCTCCGCCTCGAGCTCACGCATCGAGCCGTAAAACACCGTATAGTAATCGCCTCTCAGGAAGTCGAAGTCACCCACCGCGCGCCTGTCGCTTATGGTAGTCTGTGTCCCGTCGTGCCTGGTGAAGGGAAGGGGCATGTCGGTCCGTTGTGCCTGCAAGTGCGGCAAACGTGTGAAAGTGAAGATGAAGTCGTCAAACAGCCCATCCACCCTGTTCTCCTCCACAGCCTCGTCCATCTCCTCTTCCACCTCGGCCACGCTGTCCGTCACCAGGGTGTCCCGCACCCTCATGCTATCCTGCATGCCTGTCTCCGTGCCCGTGCGGCCCCCCCCACAGGAGGTCATCAGCACCAGCACAAGCGTCACACAGACCCATGTTCTACTAATCATACAGAAACGTCTGCTTGATAAACGGGGCAAAAGTACACTTATTTTTCCACATCGCGCGCTGATTTACTCAAGAAAAGCGTACCTTTGCACGGAAATTGCATAACATTACAACCAAGTGATGATAGAGAAAATACAGAAGATGATGGCCGAAATCTCCACGCTGCAGGCGCACAACAGCGAGGAGGTGGAGGCGCTCCGCATCAAGTATCTGGGCAAGAAGGGCGAGATTTCGGCACTGATGGCAGACTTCCGCAGCGTGCCTGCCGACATGAAGAAGGAACTGGGCATGAGGCTCAACGAGCTCAAGAACGCCGCGCTTGACAAGATAAACGCCCTCAAGGGCAGCGCCGCCGGCGAGGAGGCTGCAGGAACACAGGTTGACCTCACCCGCACGCCCTACCCCATCGCGCTGGGCACACGCCATCCGCTCACCATCGTGAAGAACGAGATTGTCGATATCTTCAGCCGTCTGGGATTCGTCCTGGCCGAGGGGCCGGAAGTGGAAGACGACTGGCATGTGTATAGCAGCATGAACTTCGCGGACGACCATCCCGCGCGCGACATGCAGGACACCTTCTTTGTGGAGTCGCACCCCGACATCATCCTGCGCTCGCACACCAGCAGTGTGCAGGCACGCGTGATGGAGAGGTCACAGCCCCCCATCCGCATCGTCTGCCCCGGTCGGGTGTATAGGAACGAGGCCATCTCTGCCCGTGCCCACTGCTTCTTCCACCAGGTGGAGGGCCTATACGTTGACAAGGACGTGTCGTTCAAGGACCTGAAGCAGGTGCTTCTGCTGTTTGCCCAGGAGATGTTCGGCACCGGAACAAAGATACGCCTGCGCCCCAGCTACTTCCCCTTCACAGAGCCAAGCGCCGAGATGGACATCAGCTGTAACATATGTGGCGGCAAGGGGTGTGCATTCTGCAAACACACAGGCTGGGTGGAGATTCTGGGCTGCGGAATGGTTGACCCCGCCGTGCTGGAAGCCAACGGAATCAACAGCAACATATACACAGGATACGCCTTCGGCATGGGCATCGAGCGCATCACGAACCTCAAGTACCAGGTAAAGGACTTGCGCATGTTCAGCGAGAACGATGTGCGCTTCCTGGATGAGTTCCAGAGCGCGAACTGAACAGCCATTCGCCACATAGCCACATGTACAAGTAAAAGCCGGCAGGAACAAGTCTGCCGGCTTTTACTTTACCCTGACGCGACCGGGAAAATCTATCCGAGCCGCAACTGGAACACAGCCACATCGCTCCACCCGTCGGCACAGCGCACCCATTGCGCCAGGGTGGCCGTGCGCTCGAAGCCCGCCGACTGGAAAAGGCGCAGGGCGGGAAGATTGGCGCACTGCACATACGCATATACCTGGTACAGGTGAAGCACGTCGCGGGCATACTCAACCAAGAGCGCCAGGGCGCGCCTTGCCAGTCCACGGCGCTGGAACTCACGCATGAGCACGATGCCCACTTCGGCTCTCTGGTGCTGCGGGGCGTAGTTCTGCAAGTCAATGAACCCCACGGCGACACCCCCGCCCAAGGCTATGGCCAGACGCACGGATCGGTCAGCGTAAAAGTCATACGAGCACTGCTTGATATACTCCCTGAGCACATGTGAGGAGTAAGGCACTGTGGTGCATGCGCTATCCCACAGGCTCGCATCGTTCTCCAGCAGGCTCATCACCTCCAGGTCCTCAGGCTCCACAGCCCTCAACATCACCACGTCATCACGCAACAAGGTCATTGTGTACGGCCCTCCTTTCCATATACGGCAGCCCCCCCTTCTCTGCCAAGGGGAGCCACACCGCTGGGACAAATGGCCATGCCGGTGACGTGCGACACGGTGCGCAGCGTGCGTCGGGGCGCGGGCTGGGTACGCAGACGTTCCAGCACGGCACTGGCCGGCTGGGAATCCAGGTCGCACGTCACATACTCAATCTCCCCGGGAACTCCCTCGCGGTGGAGCAGGCGCAGCACACGCTGCCACAGGCACGACAGCGAGTCGAGACAGGCACGTCCATAGACGGCCAGCCTCACCAGCACACCCAGCAGGCGGTGACGTTTCCCATAGTGCTTGTTGAAGAAGAGCAGCATGGCGTTGTAGAAGATGTGCACATACCTGAAACTGCTCCTGACGGTGCTCTCTCCCTTGTAGTGCAGGATGCTCAAGGGCAGATACCAGTTCTGCCAGCCTGCCTGCAGAAGGCGGAAACTGAGATCCACGTCCTCACCGTACATGAAGAAACGCTCATCGAGCAGTCCCACTTGGTCGAGTGCCTTGCGCCGCAGCATGCAGAACGCCCCCGACACGATCTCTATCCGGGCTGGCTCGGACGTGTCCAGATAACGCATATAGTAACGCCCGAAGACTCTGCTTGTCGGGAAAAGATTGCACAGGCCACTCATCTTGCAGAAGGCGGTGAAGGGAGTTGGCACGCCCCTGCGGCTCTCGGGGGCGAACGAGCCATCGGCGTTGAGCATCCTCACACCCACCGCTCCCGCCCGCTCGTGCCGGTCGAGAAAGTCCACGCAGCCCGCGAGCACATCCTCGCCCACGACAGTGTCGGGGTTGAGCAGCAGCACATACTCGCCACGAGACATGCGTATGGCCTGGTTGTTGGCGGCAGAGAAGCCCCTGTTGCAGGCATTTGCCACGAAATGGACACCCGGAAATCGGGGACGCAGGTATTCCAAAGTGCCGTCGGTGCTTGCGTTGTCCACCACCCACACATCGGCCTGGAGTGATTCCGTGGCACGCGCCACGCTCCCCAGGCACTGCTCCAGATAGTACTTGACGTTGTAACTGACTATGACGATGCTCAACCGGATCATATCTGCGGGGTATTGGCACGCGGCCATTGGAGCAACATCGCCACGGCTACCGCTGCGGCGCACGCCAGCGTGGTGGAACTGTAAAAGAGAAAGTACACCAGCAGTGACACGACGAGAGGCACACTGAAGCACACATACCTCAGCCACGGGCGGCCAGCGGCCCTCATGCCCAGTACTATGCCGGCCAGCGTGAGGGCCATGGCGCCACAGTCCATCACATACTGCAGGGTGTCCATTCCAGCACAGACACCCTGGGGCAGAAGTCCCGTCTCAAAGAATATGCCGAGGCAACACACCAGCAGCACCGTGGCCGCCCACACCCATTGCCATTGTCTGACACTCATATTATATTGGATAAAGCAAGATTTGTCTTGATTGGATAAAATGTGGAAGGCTGGCACAGCACCTCCACCGTCCGCGCTCCGGCTGGTCTCCCATCGCGGTTGCGCGCGCGGGCCGCTCATCTGGCAAAGGGCACACGCGCCGTGAGCGCGCGTCCCAGGGTGGCCTCGTCGGTATATTGCAACTCATCGTTCTGCGCCACGCCCCGCGCCAGTGTGGTGACCGGCACCTGCGTGTCCTGCAGTTTCCGGTAGATGTAGAAGCCTGTGGTGTCGCCCTCCATGGTGGGGCTGAGCGCGAGTATCACCTCGCACACATCTCCCTGGCGCACCCTCTTCACCAGGCTCTCAATCTCGAGGTCTGAGGGCCCGACACCATCCATGGGGCTTATCACACCGCCCAGCACATGGTACAGTCCATGGTACTGCATAGTCCGCTCGATGGCCATCACGTCCTGCACGTTCTCCACCACGCAGATGAGCGACGCGTCACGGGCGGGGTTGGAGCAGATGGTGCACAATTCGCCATCACAGATGTTGCGGCACACGCGGCAGCGCCTCACGCCGTGACACAAGTCAACGATGCTCTGCGCCATGCGGTCCACCTCGCCGGTGTCTTGGGCCAGCAGGTGGAGGGCCAGTCTGAGAGCGGTCTTCGTGCCGATGCCGGGCAGGCGGCTTATCTCGCCCACGGCGCGCTGCAGGAGCAGCGAGGGATACTGGTGGTCAGTTGGCATAGCGTCCTGTGGTGTCCTCCCTTTCATAGCATTCCCTTGCTTGAGGGCAACTGGTAGTGGTTCACGTCACGCTGCACAGCCATGCGTATGCTGCGGGCAAAGGCTTTGAAGATGCCTTCGATAATGTGGTGCTCGTTCTCCCCGCGTGCCTGCACATTGATGTTCATCAGCGCGGAGTCAGACAGGCTCTTGAAGAAATGCTTGAACATCTCTGTGGGCACGTCACCGATGCGCTCACGGTGGAACTGCACGCCCCACACGAGCCAGGGCCGTCCGCCGAAGTCCAGTGCCACCTGGCACAGGCTGTCGTCCATCGGCAGGCAGAACCCATAGCGCCCGATGCCCCGCTTGTCTCCCAGGGCCTCCCGTATGCATTGCCCCAGGGCGAGCGCAGTGTCCTCCACCGTATGGTGCTCGTCCACGTTGAGGTCGCCCTTGCAGCGCACATGCAGATCCATCATGCCGTGATGGGGGAGTTGCTCCAGCATGTGGTCCAGGAATCCGAGGCCCGTCTGTATGTCACTCTTTCCGTTCCCGTCAAGGTTGAGGCGTACCTCGATGTCCGTCTCGCGAGTCGTGCGCCTGACCATGGCTGTACGCTGCCCGGCATACACCATCTGGCACACCTTGTCCCATGTGCAGGTCTCGCCCAGCATCACTCCCCGCGCACCCAGGTTTCGGGCCAGCATGAGGTCGGTCTCGCGGTCGCCAATGACCCAACTGCGCGCCAGGTCGTAGCCCCCCCGCATGTAAGCCGTGAGCATGCCTGTTCCAGGTTTGCGGGTGGGGAGGTTGTCGGCCGGGAAACTGCGGTCGATGTATATCGCGTCGAAGTCCACGCCCTCGCCATGCAGGATGTCAAGCATGAGCTGGTGAGTGGGCAGGAAGTCGCTTTCGGGATAGGAGTCCGTGCCAAGCCCATCCTGATTGGACACCATGACAAACTCATAGTCGGTGTGCCTGCGCAGGAAGCGCAGTGCGCTGATGGCTCCTGGCACAAAGCGGAACTTCCGGAAACTGTCAATCTGCTCGTCGGCAGGCTCCACCAGGATGGTCCCGTCACGGTCAATGAAGAGTGCTTTCCTCATGTCATACGTCATTTATAGCAACGTAGCGCGCGCAGCAACTCGCTGTTCTCGGCAGAGGTGCCCACCGTGACGCGCAGGCAGTTGCCGCAGAGTTGCACGCGGTTGCGGTTTCTCACAATGATGCCCTTGTCCACCAGATAGTGGTAGAGCGCGTCGGCATCGGTCACGCGCATGAGCAGGAAATTGGCGTCGCTGGGATACACCTTGAGGCAGAATGGCAACTCGCACAGCGCAGGAGCCATTCTGTCACGTTCGACAATGATGCTGCCCACCCAGCGGGCCACGGTACCGGCCTGGGCGAGGACGCGCTTGGCCTGCTCGCAGGTGAGCATGTTGACGTTGTAGGGATACTTGACCTTGTTGAAAAGCCCCACTATCTCCTCGCTCGCGAAGGCCATACCCAGGCGGATGGCCGCGCTGGCCCACGCCTTGCTCATGGTGTTGAGGACGATGAGATTGGGATACAGGTGAAGGTCGAGGCGGAAGGGACGCTGGCGGCAGAAGTCAGAGTAAGCCTCGTCAACCACCACGATACCCTCAAACTCCCTCAGCACACGCTCCACCTGCTGCCTGTCAAGGGACGCGCCTGTGGGATTGTTGGGCGAGCACAGCCAGATGACCTTGGTGTGGCGGTCGGCCGCCCGCAGCAGCGCGTCCGCATCCAGGCTGAAATCCTCGCCCAGAAGCACAGGGCGGTATTCCACATCATTGATGGCCGCGCACACCTGGTACATGCCGTATGTGGGGGCGATGGCCACCACATTGTCCACCCCCGGACGGCAGAAGATGCGGTACACAAGGTCTATGGCCTCGTCAGACCCGTTGCCCATGAATATCTGTGTGGGGCGCACGCCCTTGATGTGCGCGAGCATCTGCCTCAAGTCCTCGTGCACAGGGGCGGGATAACGGTCATAGGGAGCGTTGTAGGGGCTCTCGTTCGCATCGAGGAACACGTGCGCCCGTCTGCCCTTGAACTCGTCACGGGCGCAACTGTATGGCTCCAGCGCCTGTATGTTGGCGCGCACCAATTCTTCCAGCCTCCTCATTGCACCTCCTTCATTCTGAGTGTCATGGCATTCTTGTGTGCATCCAGTCCCTCGCCGGCGGCCATGCGCTCCACGGCGGGGCCTATGGCGCGAACCCCTGCGGGCGTGATGTGCTGGAAGGTCACCTTGCGGATGAAACTGTCCAGGTTGACCCCGCTGCAGGCTCTGGCCCATCCCGCTGTAGGCAGGGTGTGGTTGGTACCGCTGGCATAGTCGCCCGCGCTCTCGGGTGTAAGGCTTCCCAGGAACACGCTCCCGGCATTGACCACCTTGCCTGCCAGTTCCATATAATTGGATGTCTCGATAATCAGATGCTCGGGCGCATACTGGTTGGCCACCCTCATCATCTCGTCATCATCCCTCACGAGTATCAGTTTGCTGTACTCCAGCGAGCGCGCGGCCAGTTCACGCCGTGGCAGGAGAGCCAGTTGCCGCCTCACCTCGGCCTGCACGGCCTGCAGCAGAGGACGGCTGGTGGTGATGAGCACAACCTGGCTGTCGGCCCCGTGCTCGGCCTGGCTCAGCAGGTCGGCCGCCACGAAATCGGGACGCGAGGTGGAGTCGGCCAGCACGGCCACCTCGCTGGGCCCGGCGGGCATGTCTATCGCCACGCCCTGCATGCTCACCTGCTGCTTGGCACACGTCACATACTGGTTGCCCGGACCGAATATCTTATATACCTGCGGAATGCTCTGCGTGCCATAGGCCATCGCGCCGATGGCCTGCACGCCCCCGGCCTTGAACACGCGGCTCACCCCTGCCACGCGCGCCGCAGCCAGCACGGCGGCATTCACCTTGCCGCTGGCATCGGGTGGGGTGCACAGCACAATCTCGGGGCAACCGGCCAGCACAGCCGGCGTGGCCAGCATGAGCACGGTGCTGAAGAGGGGCGCCGTGCCGCCTGGTATATAGAGTCCCACACGCTGGATGGGTATGGCCTGCTGCCAGCACTCCACCCCGTCGGTCACCTGTACATGGGCGGCATGGAAGCGCTGGCTGGCGTGGAACTTCCCGATGTTGGCATGTGCCAACCGCATGGAGTCCCGCAGGTCCTGCGGAACCTGGCTCCATGCCTCGTCCATCTCCTCTGGCGTGACAGCCAGAGCGCACATCTCAGCATGGTCGAACTGTCTCTCGTAACGCAGCACGGCCTCGTCCCCGTGCTCGCGCACATCCTCAAGCACACTCCTCACCGTGGCCTCCAGGTGGGCGGCATCGTGCGCAGGACGCCTCAGCAGGACATCGAGTTGCCCGGCTGTGGGATATTCATATACGTTCATGTCTTTGCTCTACCGCGTTGTTTCTTGCTTTTGGAAGGGAACGCGCCCGCATGGCACGCCCCCCGTGCATATAATCAGGGAAAGAAGACTTTCCGTTAAGGAAGGAAGAAGGTTGCCCGCGTGGCACGCCCCAGCCTTCCCCAAGGTGTCAGAGTATCATCTTCTCAATGGGCACCACCAGTATACCCTGTGCGCCCAACCCCTTCAACTGGCGTATGATCTGCCAGAAGCGCTGCTCGTCGATGACGGTGTGCACGCTGCTCCATCCCTCGGTGGCCAGGGGCATCACCGTGGGGCTCTTGGCCCCGGGGAGCACCGCCACCACATCCTGCACACGCTCCGTGGGCACATTCATCAGCACATACTTCTTGTCCTCGGCGTTCTTTACGGCCTCGATACGGAACAGCAACTCTTCCAGCACGGCCCTCTTCTCGTCCGGGAGGCCACGATGGGCTATCAGCAGCGCCTCGCTCTGCATCACCACCTCCACCTCGCGCAGGTTGTTGCTCACCAGCGTGCTGCCGCTGCTCACGATATCGAAGATGGCGTCCGCCAGGCCGATGCCCGGACTGATTTCCACCGAGCCCGTGATCACATGTATGTCCGCAGCGATGTGGTTGCGTTCCATGAAGCGGCGCAGGATGCCCGGATACGAGGTGGCTATCTTCTTCCCCTCGAACCACCGCAGCCCCGTATATTCCTCGGCACGGGGAATGGCCAGGGACAGCCGGCACTTGCTGAAGCCCAGGGGGCGCACCACATCGGCCGCCTCGTCGCGCTCCTCATACTCGTTCTGGCCCACTATGCCCAGGTCGGCCACGCCCGTGGCCACGCTCTGGGGTATGTCGTCATCGCGCAGGAAGAGCACCTCTATGGGAAAGTTGCCGCTCTGCACCAGCAGGGTGCGCCGGCTCTGCGGCACCTTGATGCCCGCCTCGGCAAGCAGCGCCATTGTGTCCTCATAGAGCCGTCCCTTTGACTGTACGGCTATCCTTAGCGTTGATGTCTTTTCCATTATACTTTGTGTAAACGTGAATATCCTGCCACGCGCTCCCGTCCACCCCTACCGGGCTGCCACAAGGCTGCGGTTGGCACATACGGGCTAACGCTCATGCAAAGTTAAGAAAATAACGTGAAAGGAGGTAGGAAGCGCTCCTATTTCCTTGCCTTGGGCGGCCATAATGAGCAAAGGCAAGGCCGTGCACGCCGCTCCACAGAGCCATTCCTGCGGGACGCGCGCGGGGCGGCGCCCCCGCCACGCACCTCTGGGGCACTCGCGGATGCTCGAAGGAGAAAGACACCCACCCCCCTGTGCGCACACCCCGCGACACGGCGGCGAACCACAACGCACGCAGCGCGAAGACTCCGGAAAACCCCTGCTGCGCCTGCATCGGTACATTCTCCCATAAAAGACAAAAGGCCAGCCTCACGGCCGACCTCGCATCATAAAAAGAAACAATCTTTTACCTAGTAAATACCCTAAATAATCTTTTACCTTAAACTAAAACTAACAACACTATTATATCTTTCATCCGAGAAGCCGGGCGGCGCGCTTTGCATGCAGTCCGAAACTTCCGTTCGTGATTTCCGAGTGCAAATGTAGGCCGAAATGGGCAAACCGCAACAAGGGCAGAGGCTGTTTTTCCCCCATATCGCGGTTTTCTTGATATAAATCAACATTGACGTTCGACGAACAAGCGAAATTCCCCTTCCAACGACACACAACGTATGGGGAAAATGCGATAACTTTGCAGGAATAGAAGCCCCAGGCCACCCTGCCGCATGGCACGGCACGCCACAAGGGCCACAGTCAAACAGCACACGAACACTGGAAACATGTATATAATAGGTATAGCTGGCGGAACGGGGTCGGGAAAGACCACTGTAGTGAAGAAAATCATCGAAGCCCTGCCGCCCGGGTGCCTGGCAGTCATCCCCCAGGACTCCTACTATAACGACAACACGCACCTCGCCATGGAGGAGCGCAGGAAGATTAACTTCGACCATCCCGACGCCTTCGACTGGGAACTGCTCACCAGGCAGATACAGGAACTCAGGAGCGGGCACGCCATCGAGCAGCCCACCTACAGTTACCTGTTGTGCAACCGCCTGGAGGAGACCATACATGTGGAGCCCTGCGAGGTAATCATCATCGAGGGCATCATGGCGTTGTGGAAGAAGCGGTTGCGCGACCTCATGGACCTGAAGTTATTCGTTGACGCCGACCCCGACGAGAGACTCATCAGGGTCATCCAGCGTGACACTCAGGAGCGCGGGCGCACGGCCCAGATGGTCATTGACCGCTACCTGAAGGTGCTGAAACCCATGCACGAGGAGTTTATCGAGCCCACCAAGCGCTATGCTGACCTCATCATACCCATGGGCGGTTCGAACCGCTTGGCCATCGACATCATGCGTTCCTACATCATCCACCGCCAAAGACCCTGAAGGCCAGCCGCACACCATGAGCAAGACCACCCACGCGCTGTCCGCCCCCCACCTGTGCGCCTGCCTGTGCATCATCGCCGCCACATGGTCATGCGAGAGCGGGAAGCAGCCCGAGCCGTCCCCCATCTTCAGCAGGGAAGAGGCCCCGGACGACACCATACAGCACTATGACCTGCCCGACATCGAGGAGTCCACCCTGCTCATAGGCGGCACGCTGAGCGGCCCCGACACCTACTATGAGTACCGGGGGCAGGGCATGGGACGGCAGTTCGCGCTGGCCGAGGAGTTCGCGCGCGGCATCGGCGTGAGACTGCAGATGGACATCGCGCCCGACACGGCCACACTGCGCAAGCAACTGGCCCGTGGGGACATCGACTTCATAGCGCTCGACATGCCCAGGTGGAGCACGCGGGAGGACTCCCCGCTGCTCACCCAAGCCATCAGCGAGTGGTGGACAGGAGGCGCGCGTGAGGCTGCCCTGCGCTCGCTCAAGAGCGCCACCCATGTGACACGCAGGCACATGCGCCCGGTGATGAAGGACCGCGCCAGGGGCATCATATCACCCTATGACGGCCTGTTTGTCAGGCACAGCCGGCGGATACGCTGGGACTGGAGGCTGCTGACAGCCCTGTGCTACCAGGAGTCGGGCTTCGACCCGCAGGCCGTCTCATGGGCAGGAGCCCGCGGCCTGATGCAGATTATGCCAGGGACAGCCGCCCAACTGGGAGTAAGCCAAAGCCAGATACACGACCCCGAAACCAACATATCAGCCGGCACGCGCTACCTGGCCATGCTCGACCGTCAGTTTGCTGACATCCCCGCAGGCACAGAACGCATAAGATATGTGCTTGCCGCATACAACGGGGGAGCCAATCATGTGCGCGACGCCATGGCCCTGACCTCGAAACACGGCGGCAACCCCCGCTCGTGGAACCATGTCGCGCCCTACATCCTGAGGCTCTCCGATCCGCGCTACTACCGCGACCCCGTGGTGCGCTACGGGTACATGCGCGGGACAGAGACGAGCGAGTACGTGCGCCTCATCATGGAGCGATGGGCCAGCTACAGGCAGGTGGCACGCCCCGCCGCAGGCGGCGGCATGGCCGTCCCGGCGCAGCGGGGCACACACCGGGGCAACCGCCACTCACTGGTGAAGAGCGCCGAGGAATGGGTTCCCGCCGACTCGCTGTGAACAGGCTCGGCACCGCGGCACCCGAATGAGCGCCGCATGCCGCGCACGGGAACCGCAGCACACGGGCTCCGCGCCGCCTCGCGGGAAAGCGCGCATGAAGCCTAATGGCCAGCCTGCACCCAGCCACAGCAACCCGCATGATATTTTCCGCAAAAAAGCAAAAAAGTCACCCCACACAGGTACAAGCAACCAATAATTTCCGTAATATTGCACATAAATAACATATAGACCAACCAAAAAACAGTACGGACATGAAGAAAATTACCCTTGCACTGATGACCGCAGCCGCCCTGTGCGTGCCCGCGCTTGCACAGCAGAAGGCCAAGAACATCTACACGAGCGGCAGCGTGCTGAACCTGGATGCGCTGGAGACGCCCGGACAGGCCACCACGCTGCACCGCACACTGCTGGCGGGCTACAACAGCATCTGCCTGCCCATGACCCTGAACGCCGAGCAGCTGCAGCAGGCCGCGCCCGGCGTGCAGCTCGAGAGACTGGCCAAGATACAGCAGGAGGGCAACACACTTAGCCTCGTGTTCCTTGACTGCACGGCCGAGGGCATACAGGCCGGTGTCCCCTACCTCATTTACTCGCCCAAACTGCAGGTCTTGAAGGCCACCTCCACCCAGGCTGTGGGAGTGAGCACGCAGTTGCACGATGTGACCAAGACCGACAACGCCGGCAACCGTGTGACCTTCGGGAGCAGTTGGGAGAGCCTGCGCGTGGAGGGACGCTACGGCATCCCGGCCCAGCAGGACGCCTACCCCCTGCAGAGCGTGCTGGTGCGCACCGACGCCGACAAGACCTTCCTGCCCACACGGTGCGGGTTCACCTGGGACCGCCAGGCGGCATCGGCCACGGGGATAGCCATCAGGCACGTCACCTCGCTGGACGGCACTGCCACCAGCATCGAGCGGCTGCAGGCACAGAATGCCGTCGAGGACGTGTATGACACACAGGGCCACGTGGTGCTCAAGCAGGCCAACATCAACAGCGCGCTGCAGTCATTGCCGCGAGGCGTCTATGTGATTCGCGGACAGAAAGTGGCCGTGAAGTGAGGATAAGCCTGCTTCAGACCGACATACAATGGGCAGACCCCATGGCCAACATGCAGGCCATCGGGCCTACCCTTTCCGCATGCGAGGGCAGCGACCTGTGCGTGCTGCCCGAGATGTGGCCCACCGGCTTCTGCCCGCGTCCCACAAGCGAAACGGCGCACAAGCAGGAGCAGGCGCTTGAATGGCTGCAGTCAATGGCCGATGCCCTGGACTGCGCCCTGGCGGGCAGCATGGCCACGCTCACCGCCGAAGGCGAGTGGCGCAACCGCCTGCACCTCGTCCGCCCCCACCGGGAACCACTCTTCTACGACAAGCACCACCTGTTCACCTATGGCGGGGAGCACCTCCACTACACCCCGGGGGAGCGGCGCCTGGTGGTGGAATGGCGCGGTGTGCGCCTCATGCCCCTGGTGTGCTACGACCTGCGCTTCCCCACCTGGAGCCGCAACAGCATGCCGCCCAGGGACATCCCTCCCACCCGCATCGTGCAGGACACAGCCACCACACCGCCGCAGGACACCTCACGCCCCCTCTATGACGTGCTGCTCTACGTGGCGTCGTGGCCGGCCTCGCGTGCCGCCGCATGGCGGTCGCTGCTGGTGGCACGCGCCATCGAGAACCAGTGCTACGCCTGCGGGGTCAACCGCGTGGGGCACGACCCCGCATGCTCCTATGCGGGCGGCACGCTCTGCGCCGACCCCTACGGCAATGTCATCGCCCAGGTGCCCGACGGCGAGGAGGGGCGCGCGAGCGTGGAGATTGACATGGAGAGGCTCGGACGGTTCAGGCAGAAATTCCCCGTACTGGCCGATGCCGACTGAGCACAGGCCAATTCCTGCGGATGCCCAACGAGGCCGGCACGCCACTGGCAAGGAAGAAAGAACACTGAGACAATAAAACCAACCAACCAGGCAAAAGACTCTGAGATGAAACAGACAACCCGACCAAAATTCCGCTTCGCGCGCACACAGGCCACCCTGGCGGCGGCACTCACGCTGGCCGCCATGCTGCTAACGGCACCCATGCAGCCATCAGCGCAGGCCAAAGGAAAGAAACCCGAGGACAGGGGCTATGTAATCGTCACCGACTACGTCAAGGCCGACGGGAAGACCGATGTGGCAGACGCGCTGCAGGACTTGATAGACCGCAACCCAAACCGCACCCTGTTCTTCCCCGACGGCACCTACTGCGTGTCACGCCCCATCCTCACGCCCGCCGCCCCCCAGAAGAGCGTGTCGCTCGTGCTGGCCAACTATGCCTGCATACGGGCCATAGGCGAGTGGCCCGCGCACGAGGCTGTCATACGGCTGGGAGGCAAGGATCCCTTCAACACCATCTATGTCCCAGGCAGCAACTATGGCCTCACAGGAGGCATCATCGACGGCAGCAACGTGGCCAACGGTGTGTCAATCGACAGCGGCCGCGAGACTCGCGTGAGCGGTGTGAGCATCAAGCGCGCCGTGGTGGGGCTGCATGTGAAGCGCGGGGCAAACAGCGGATCGTCCGACGCCGACATCATGGACGTGAACATCACAGGCTGCGGCACCGAGCAGTCGGTGGGTCTGCTGGTGGAAGGCTTCGACAACACATTCACCAACATGCGCATCGCCGACGTGAACACAGGCGTATGGCTGAAGAGCGCGGGCAACTCCCTGCGCAACATCCACCCGCTCTACATCTACCGCGACACACAGAAGTACGAGACCAGTTGCGGTTTCAGAATTGACTTCGGAAGCAACTGGCTATACTACTGCTACAGCGACCAGATGGGCACCGGATTCCACCTGGGCAAAGGCGCGAGGGTGCACATGACCGACTGCTACTGCTACTGGTACAGGGGGGCAGGGTGCCCCTTCCAGACCGCCATCGAGTGCGAGGGCCCCTTCGCGGGCATCGCCACAGGTTTCCAGGCCGACTTCCACAAGGACTGCGGTACCGTCACGCTACTCAAGGGCGAGCCTGGAGGCAGCGGGCGGCTGCTTTATCCCATACGGGGCAAGCGCAAACTGGCCACGGGCGACGTGAGCCGGGAATACATCCGAGAGCCATAGTCCAGGACGTGAAGCGAGGAGCCGGCAGACACGGAGGCACCCCGACAGGCCACAGGGAAAATGGGAGCATCCAGGATGCAGCGGCATGCGTTGGCGGATGCAGCGGCATGCGTTGGCGGATGCAGCGCACCGCGTTGGCGGATGCAGCGCACCGCGATGGCGGATGCAGCGCGCTGCGATGGCAGATGCAGCGCACTGCGTTGGCAGATGCAGCGCACTGCGTTGGCGGCCCTTCTGCGGTCACACGCAACAGCCACCACCGCGCGTGGGCCTGGACAATGCGGCAAGACTCCTGCCCCCGCCCTGCCCGCACAAGCCACAAGGCCACCCAAGAGGCACCTTGACCCTCACCGCCCCGGCAATGCGCCCGGCCATTGGTTCCTTTTCACCGCGCAAAGCAGATTTTTTCGCCTGTTTGCTTGTGGGGACGGATTATTTGGCATAACTTTGCACACGCAATCGGAGCGGTAGTGGGAACTACCTCGCGAGGATTCAACATGGTGACTATAGTTCAGTTGGTTAGAGCGTCAGATTGTGGTTCTGAATGTCGTGGGTTCGAGTCCCACTAGTCACACCTGAGGCAAGAGCCCCCGAAGCGTGTTTGCTTCGGGGGCTTTCTTTTTCCAGCCCGTCCCATTCGCCATTCCCGCGAAAGCCGTACCTTTGTGGAATGACAGACACATTGGAGATTATACACCGCCACTGTGCGGACAACAGCAAACTGGAGCAACTGCTCCTGCGCCACAGCAGGGACGTGGCCGGGAAAGCCCTGGCGATAGCCGACCGCCACCCCGAGTTGCACCTTGACCGCAAGTTCCTGGAAGAGGCCGCCATGCTGCACGACATCGGCATTGTGCTGGTTGACGCGCCGGGAATATACTGCCACGGCTCAGAGCCATACATACGGCACGGACTGCTCGGCGGAATGATCCTGCGCCGGGAGGGGCTGCCCAGGCACGCCAGGGTGGCCGAGAGGCACACAGGCACAGGCATCACGCGCGAGGAGATAGAGCGTCAGAAACTGCCCCTGCCCCTGGCCGACTATGTGCCCGAGACCCTGGAGGAGCAGGTGGTGTGCTATGCCGACAAATTCTTCAGCAAGAGCCACCCCGACCACGAGAAGACCTTTGACGAGGCCGTGCGGAGCCTTTGGAAATTCGGGCCGGAGTGTACCGCCAAGATGGAGCGTTGGCAGAGCATGTTCGGATAGTGCCACACCAGGGAGGCACCCGTGCCGGAGGCGGCACATGGTTGCGAATGCCCCGCCGCAAGCCGCTTCCCCTTCTGAAAAAGCATAAAACAGAGGCCAAAGCAGTTTTTTTTCCAGACGATTTTCGTACTTTTGCACACTGTTCGAGAAAGCACATTTTGAAGACAAGAATACTGGCGCTGGCCATCGCCTTGTGTGCCCTGCTCCCCATGGTCTCTGCCTCTGTGACAGGGATAATGCCGACAGAGCCACGCGCCGCAGACACACTGACCGCACCGCCCCCGCGCGACACCATGCCGGGGAGGCTGGATTCCGTGTCCGCGCGGAAGGCTGTTCCCAACGCCAGCCTGCCACGGCAGGACGACTCCACGGCACAGAAGGCACATGCCGACAGCCTCCCCCTGCATGCCTACACCATCATACCCGACACCACGCTGCGCGACTCGCTGGAGAAGGACACCGCCAGGAAGAGCAAGTCGTCACTGGACGACCCCGTGACCTACTCGGCCAAGGACTCCATCACATTTGACTACGGGAAGTCGCGCGCGCACCTCTATGGTTCCAGCCAAGTCAACTACCAGAACCTGCAGCTGACGGCCGACGACATCAGCCTGAGCCTGGACAGCAGCCTGGTACACGCTTCGGGCCGTCCCGACAGCACGGGGGCCGTGCAGGGAAAGCCGCTGTTCAAGCAGGGCGAGGACGAGTATGAGCCCGACCGCATCAGTTACAATTTCAAGACACGCAAAGCCTTCATATCCAACGTATATACGCAAGAGGGCGAGGGATTCATGCAGAGCCAGGAAGGCAAGCGCGACAGCAGTGGCGTGATGTATGTGCAGCACGGCAAATACACTACCTGTGACGCCGAGCACCCGCACTTCTACCTCAACCTGACACGCGCGAAGATGCACCCCGGCAAGAACGTCATCTTCGGCCCCGCCTACCTGGTGGTCGAGGACGTGCCCCTGCCCCTGGCCATCCCCTACGGCTTCTTCCCCTTCAGCAGCAAGTACCACAGCGGCTTCATCATGCCCACTTATGGCGACGAGTCAACGCGCGGCTTCTACCTGCGCGACGGCGGATATTACTTTGCCATCAACGACAAGGTGGACCTGAAGGTGCTGGGCGAGTTCTACACCAAAGGCTCGTGGGGGCTCTCGGCACAGACCAACTACAAGAAGCGGTACCGCTTCAGCGGCAACTTCTACTTCAGCTACCAGAACACCAAGGAGGGCGAGAAGAACATGCCGGACTACAGCGTGAGCAAGAGCTTCAAGGTGACCTGGAGCCACAGGCAGGACAGCAAGGCCAACCCCACGCAGTCATTCTCGGCCAGCGTGAACTTTGCCACAAGCAGTTATGAGCGCAACAACCTCACCAGCATGTACAACCCCGAGAGCTACACGCAGAGCACGCGCACCAGCAGTGTGTCGTACAGCAAGACCTTCAGCAAGGTGGGGCTCACGCTGAGCGGCACCTTCAACCTCAGCCAGAACATGCGCGACAGCAGCATCTCCGTGACGCTCCCCACGCTCAACATCTCCCAGAGCCGCTTCAATCCCTTCAAGCGCAAGAAAGCCGCCGGCAAGGAACGCTGGTACGAGAAAATCGCGATGAGCTATACAGGCACACTGGCCAACAGCATCAACACCAAGGAGGACAAGCTCCTCCACAGCAGCCTGGTCAGGGACTGGCGCAACGGCATGCGGCACCAGGTGCCCATAAGCGCGTCCTTCTCGGTGCTCAACTACATCAACGTCACTCCCAGTTTCTCCTTCACCGACCGCATGTACACCCACAAGGTGATGCAGTCGTGGGACACAGGCCGCCAGGCCGTGCAGCGCGACACAGTGTATGGCTTCTACAACGTGTACAACTACAACATGTCGGTGAGCGCCAACACCAAGCTCTACGGCATGTACCACCCCCTTCCCTGGTTTGGGGGCAAGAAGATACAGGCCATCCGGCACGTGTTCACCCCCTCCGTGAGTTTCAGTTACGCCCCCGACTTCAGCCAGCAGCGCTATGGCTTCTACGACTCATACGTCAAGACCGACGCCAACGGCAATGTGTCCACCGTGAGTTACTCGCCCTTCAGCGGCATGATGTACGGGACGGTGGGCAGCGGCATGACGGGAAGCGTGACGATGGACGTGGCCAACAATGTGGAGATGAAGGTGCGCAGCGACAAGGACTCCACGGGATACCGCAAGATAAGCCTCATCGACGAACTCGGAGGATCGCTCAGTTACAACATGGCGGCCAAGACGCGGCCCTGGAGCGACCTCAACCTGCGGGCGCGCATCAAGATCACGAAGAAATACACATACTCGATGAACGCCGTCTTTGCCACCTACGCCTATGAGAAAGACGAGAACGGGCGCGTGTATGTGGGCGACCACACCGAGTGGTCAAGGGGACGCTTCGGGCGGTTCCAGGGGACATCGCAGAACTTCTCATACTCGATTAGCAACGAGACATTCCGCAAGCTCTTCGGCAAGAAGGGCCGCACCGTCACCGGGGACAGTGACGAGGACGAGGAGACCGACGAGGACGAGGAGACCGACCCAACCATGCAGAACGTGGACCCCGACCGCAAGAAAGGCCAGACCGGGGCCAAGGGCGAAGCCAGCGGAGACGTGGACGAGGACGGATACCTCAAGTTCTCGCTGCCCTGGAGCTTCAATGTGAGCTATGGAGTGACACTGCGCGAGAACACGCGGGGACGCTTCAACGACAGGCGCATGCGCTACCCCTACAAGCTCACCCACACGCTGAACTTCTCGGGCAACATACGCATCTCGGAGGGATGGAACGTGAACTTCTCCTCGGGCTATGACTTCAACATGCACAAACTGAGCATGACCACAGCCTCGCTCTCGCGCGACCTGCACTGCTTCCAGATGTCGTGCAGCGTGGTGATATCGCCCTACACAAGCTACAACTTCACCTTCGCCTGCAAGGCGGGGACACTTGCCGACGCCCTCAAGTGGAAGAAGCAGAGTTCCTACAGCAGCAATGTGGACTGGTACTGAAAGGCCGCACATGGCCCCACCCACCGGCGTGAGGCTCTGGCGGGTGCCGCCACCCACCGCCCCAGACCCTATGGGAACACACATCAAAGACAAAAAAACAACCGCTGCATGAGGCCATCCGACAACCCGCAAGACACCACCACAGCAGGCACAGACACGCGGCAGGAGGAGCACACGGCATCCGCACGCGCCACCGGGACAGCCATGCCACAGGAGGAATGCCCGCCCGGGCAATTCTACCGGAGGCTTGCCGAAAGCCTGTCGGACAAACTTGAGACACGGCAGAGCATGCTCATCATCGGCGAGGTGTTCCGCCAGGCCATCGAGCAATACGTGTCACATGCCCCGCTCACCTTCACGGGCATGTTCTCCAAACTGGACTACCTCATCAAGCAACGCGGTGTCACCGGCGAAGAGGCCGCGCTGCTCCATCTCACGCGCAAGGCCCTGCGCAGGATGGGGGCAGAGCACGAGCCACCGGCCGCCCAGCTGCGCGAGGACCTCCCGCAGCACCTGCAGGCAGCCGCCACGCTGGTCATGCTCACCAGCGGCGCGCCTGTCCCGCCCGGCCTGCAGTCACACTTCCCCCGCAAGGCGCCGCAAGACCGCTGGAAGGGCTACGACCTGCACCTCGTCCGGGGCATCGTGCAAAGCCTGGACAAGCACATCATCACGGTCAGGGAGGAGCAGCACGGCGAGCAGCTGAGCGTGTGCTACGACGAGCGAAACACCTTTCTCACCCGTGACGGGCAGGGCGACTGGAGTTATCTGGGGCAGATTCTCACCCCTGGAGCCCAGGTCAACCTGGTGCGTGTGCGCATGCAGGACAGCCTGTGCATGCCCGAGCTCATCATCTACGAGCCCGACTACCTGGTGAACGTGACCACGGTGGCATCCTGCTTCGAGACCTATGCCGAGTCGCCCTACGTGAGCCTCGTCAACCGCCTGAAGCCACAGCCCAACACCGAGCACATACTCCTGGGAAACCTCACAGGACAGTTCCTGGACGACACGGTTCACGGCAGGGAGACTCCCTTTGCCGAGAGCGTGACCCGTTTCTTCCAGCGCCACGCGCTGGAGATGCTGGCCTGCGAGGGACTGCAGAGCCGCCAGCAGACCGAGGCCTTCTGCGAGAACGCGCGCGCGCAGCAGGCCAACATCAGGCAACTGGTAGGGCATGACCTGAAGGAGAGCATCAGGGAATACGACACGCGGCACGTCACGCTGGAACCCACATTCTTCAGCGAGGTGCTGGGCATACAGGGGCGAATGGACTTCCTGCACACCAGCAGGGGCGAGGCAGTCATCATCGAGCAGAAGTCGGGCAAGGGGGACTTCGTGCCGCAGTCGGCTCCCGGATATGACCCCAACGTGCCCAAGCCACAGGAGAAGCACCTGGTGCAGCTCATCCTGTACCGCGCGCTGCTGGTGTACGAGTTCCAGATGCACTCCGCGAGCCTGAGGCACATCCTGCTGCTCTACTCCCGCTACAAGCGGGGACTGGTGTCCGTCGGGCAGATGCCCGCGCTGATGCTGCGCGCCATACGCATGAGAAACCTGCTCGCATGGTGCGACATACACCACGCCCACGAGGGCTACGGGTTCCTCTCGACGCTCACCCCCGACAGTCTCAACCGCAAGCACACGGGCGGCAAACTGTGGACGATGTACACCCGCCCCGAACTGGAACGCCTGCTCATGCCCATCCATACGGCCACGCCACTGGAGCGCGCCTACTACCTGCGCTTCATGCAGTTCCTGGCGAAAGAGAAACTGCTGGCCAAGGTAGGCAGCAAGACCAAGGAGGACTCAGGCTTCGCGGCCAAATGGCTCTCGTCCCTGGAGGAGAAGCGGACGGCAGGAAGCATCTACGAAGGGCTTGCGCTCAAGGACTTCCAGATGGAAGACCACGCGGTGACAAGACTCACAGCCTGCTTGCCCAAGCAGGCCGGCACCGACAGCACAAACTTCCGCCGTGGCGACATCGTGCTGCTCTACCCCTACAAGGAAGGCACAGAGCCAAGGGCATGCGCGCAGATGGTGTGCCGTGCCAGCATCGAGGACATCACCACCGGGGGCATACGCCTGGCACTGCGCAACGGACAGACCGACCCCAAGGTGTTCGCCAGGGGAGCCGGCGTGTGCTGGGCCATCGAGCACGACCAGTTCGACTCCTCGTCCGACACGCTTGTCTCCGGGCTGCACCGTTTCCTCTCGGCACCGTCCGGTCGACGCGCCCTGCTGCTCTCACAGAGAGAGCCACTTACCGATGCGGGCGTGACGCTCAAGGGTGACTACGGCCACTTCAACAGCCTGGTCTTGCGCGCCAGGCAGGCACAGGAGCTGTTTCTCATCATAGGGCCTCCTGGCACAGGCAAGACCTCCTTCGGGATGCTCAACCTGGTGAGGGAGCAACTGCTGGAGGAGGGGACGGATATCCTGCTGCTTTCCTACACCAACCGAGCCGTGGACGAGATGTGCGGCAAACTGGCCGAGGACGGCATCGACTTCCTGCGCGTCGGGTCGGAACTGTCCTGCTCCCCGCTCTACCGCCGGCACCTGCTGGCCACAAGGGTACAGGACTGCAGGACAGCCTGCCAGGTGCGCGGTGTCGTGGCGGGCACGCGGGTGTTCTGCGGCACCACCGCCTCGCTGAACGCATGCCCCTGGCTGCTCACCCTGAAGCATTTCGCGCTGGCCATCGTGGATGAAGCCTCGCAGATACTGGAGCCACACATCATCGGCCTGCTCAGTATGCAGACGCACGGTGAGCCCTCCATCGGCAAGGTGGTGCTCATCGGCGACCACAAGCAACTGCCCGCCGTGGTGCAGCAGACGGCCCGCGAGGCCGCCGTTACCGACGAGGGACTGCGCGCCATCGGACTCACCGACTGCCGCAATTCCCTCTTTGAGCGACTGCTCACCCGGTTCCGCACAGCCAGCGGCTACGACCCGCGCTTCGTGTACGTGCTCACCCGCCAGGGGCGCATGCACGAACAGATAGCCGAATTCCCCAGCCTGGCCTTCTACGCGGGCTGGCTCCAGCCCGTGCCCCTGTCCCACCAGAGAGGGCAGCCTCACGCCTGTCCCTCCAACAACGGAATCGCCCGCATGCTCACCAGCCACCGCCTGGCGTTTGTGTGCTCCGAGCCTCCCGCCCTGTCCACCTCGACCAAGACCAATGACGTGGAGGCACGCATGATAGCCGCCATCGTACACCAGGCCTACCTGCTCTGCGGCAAGCACTTCGATGTGGAGCGGAGCATAGGGGTCATCGTGCCCTACCGCAACCAGATCTCCGCCATACGCAATGCCGTTGACCAATATGGCATCAGCGTGCTCCATGACATCTGCATCGACACCGTGGAGCGTTTCCAGGGCAGCCAGAGGGACTATATAATATATGGTTTCACCGTCCAGCAACACTGGCAACTCAACTTCCTCGCCGGCAACACCTTCATGGAGGATGGGGCATGGATAGACCGCAAGCTCAACGTGGCCATGACCCGCGCGCGCCTTCAGCTCACCCTGGTGGGCAACCCGCACCTGCTCGCGCGCAACACCACATTCCGCCAGCTGATGGACTTCGTACGCGCCCGTGGCGGCTACCTGCAAGTGCCTGAGGCACGCTTCTGCCAGGGCGACTTCAGCATGCCCGCAGGCGCAGCGGACATTTCACAGCCACAGGAAGAAGGCTGATGTTAAAAAGGATGAAGAAAACAGGCGGGCACTTGGCAGGCTTCGCCAAATTGCCTACCTTTGTCCTCATATTTACCAACAAGGAAACAACACATGAACAAGAAGTTTGCCGCCTCAGCCCTTCTGCTGGCCGGGGTTCTGTTTGGAATGGCATCATGCAGCAAGGACAGCAGTTTCCATGCCACACGAATAGACTATCCCTACAACGGCCTGCTTTATGCCGACCAGACAAAGGACTCCATCATCTTCAGCACATCCGATGACTGGAGCCTGACCACCCCGTTCGACTGGATTCACATCCAGGGCAACACACAGGGGCAGATAAAGGAGGAGATGGCTCTCTACACGCTGCGAAACTATGTGGAGTTTGACGAGAACACCACCGACAGCACGCGCGTGGGTCACATCGAGCTGGCCTCGTACTACAACTCGGCCGCTCTCTACATCCAACTGGGTTTCATTGACATCAGACATCCAAGGTACAGCGTGAAGAGTTACTACGGCAACACCAACGTGCCCACAAAAGTCACCTTCACCCTGGCCGACAGCGCGAATGTGACCCTGGACTCCATCTACTTCAAAGCCCGGAAGGATTGGACGCTGGAACTGAGTGCCGACGGCGGCAGCCAGTGGGTGACAGCGAGCAAAACCTCGGGCAGCGCAGGAGAGCACAGCGTCAAGCTCACCATGGACCAGAACCCCGACACGCTGGCACGCGAGGCCAAGGCCGTCCTGACCAGCGGAACGGTGAAGAACGTAATCACCATACGCCAGTACGGGAAGCCCAAGGCCAAGGACTGACGGCAAGGAGAGGGAAACCAGGCCATGGCACACGCATTGCAGGGAGAACTCTTTGGCGAGAGCGCGCAGGAAAGCCAGTCACCGCTGGCCGGGCGTGTGGTGTGCATGCTCGGCTCCTTTGCCCAGAGCAGCGCCACCATGCAGCGCAAACTGCGTGAGCAGGGGGCCGACTACAAGCCCTCGACCCGCGTGAGCCGCAACGTGCACTATGTGCTGGTGGGGCGCGGGGCGCCCCAGGACCAGCTCGACTACCTCGACACACTGGCCTTCAACGGCTACCATCCGCGCGTGCTCAGGCAGCCTGACTGGGACGCCATACAGCAAGGGCAGTGGGAGGAGTACCGGGTGCCACAGCAGATAGAGAAGCACCTGCACCTCACCCTGAGGCATTACCAGAGTTCGCGGGTGGACTACTCGGCACGCATGAACCCGCTCTACATGCGCGAGTTGTACATTGCCCCCGACACCGAGACACCACAGGAACAGTTGTACCAACTGCTGGGCGACCGGGGCATCTACGCCAACCCCTACATCGATGACAGCACCGATGTGCTGGTCATCTCGGAGCGTACACTTGACCATCTGCGACAGGGCGAGACCGATGAGGTGCTGCGCGCCATCGAGAGCACCTACAATGCCAGCCGCGCGCAGCAGTACCGCTATGTGATGACCACAGAGCGCGAACTGGTGCAGTGGCTGACGGAAACCTCCGGGGTGTCCTTCCCCAAGGGCGGGGAGGGGTAGCCCCTGCGCAGGAAAGCACGCAAGCCCGCG
>DCCS01000023.1:21973-100586 GCA_002316015.1 Prevotellaceae bacterium UBA1075 | reverse complement strand
CGCGGGCTTGCGTGCTTTCCTGCCTCACCCTACCCGACACAAGGAGGACGATGTCCCATGGGGTCACGCGAGGCCGGAAGGGATGGCCTGCGGACTCTGGGGAGCATCCGCGTCCCCTATCCTCCGCAGGAACTCATCCTCGCTGACTATGCTGATGCCCAGGCGCGAAGCCTTCTCCAACTTGGCCGGGCCCATGTTCTCACCTGCCAGGATGAAGGAGGTCTTGGCACTGATGCTGCCCACGTTGCGTCCGCCGTTACGCTCGATGATCGCCTTGTACTCGTCGCGGCTGTGGTGGCAGAACACCCCGCTGATGACCACGCTCTGCCCAGCCAGGATGTCGCTGTGCGCCTCCTGCTCCTCCCGGGAGAGGCTCATCTGCAGCCCCGCCTCCCTGAGCCGCTCCACGAATGCCCTGTTGCGCTCATCGTGGAAGAAGGTGATGACGCTGCGGGCTATCACCCCGCCAATGCCGTTGATGGCAAGCAAGGCGTCCAGGGAGGCGCCGGCCACCGCCTCCATGCTGCCCAGGCCGCGCGCCAGCGCCTTTGCCGCTATCTCCCCCACAAACCTGATGCCTATGGCGAAGAGCACCCGCTCAAAGGGCACGTTGCGGCTCTGCAGGATGCTCTGCAGGATGCGCCGTGCCGTCTCGCGCCCGCTGCCCTCGATGCTGAGCAGCTGACCCTCGGTGAGGTGATAGAGGTCAGAGGCGTCGCGTATGAGTCCGCGCTCATAGAGGGCATCCACCGTCTCGGGCCCCAGCGAGTTGATGTTCATGGCCCTGCGGCTTATGAAATGCTCGATGCGTCCCAGCAGGAGCGGCGGGCAGCCGCTGTCGTTTGGGCAGAACCACGCGGCCTCGTCCTCGTAGCGCACAAGCGGCGTGCCGCACACAGGGCAGCGCGAGATGAAGGGGATGGCCCCGGGGCGGTCGGGAGTCACGTTGTCCACTATCTTCGGTATGATCTCCCCACCCTTCTCCACCAGCACATGGTCACCCACATGCAGGTGGAGCTGCGCCATGACATCGGCATTGTGCAGGGTGGCACGTCGCACCTGCGTGCCCGCCAGCCGCACGGGATCCATGTTGGCCACGGGTGTCACGGCTCCCGTGCGCCCCACCTGGAACACCACCTGCCTCAGGACGGTCTCCTCCTGCTCGGCCTTGAACTTGTAGGCGATGGCCCATCGCGGGCACTTGGCGGTCATTCCCAGGCTGCGCTGCTGCTCCAGGGAGTTCACCTTGAGCACAATGCCGTCGGTGGCCACCGGCAGCGACCTGCGCCCGGTGTCCCACTCGTCGATGTAGTCGTAGATGTCCTGCAGCGACCGTGCCAGCCTCATGTGCCGGCTTACCTGGAACCCCCAGCCCCGCGCGGCCTGCAGGTTGGCATAGTGGCTGTCGCCCGGAAGGCTGTCTCCGAGCAGATAGTAGAGGTAGGCGTCAAGCCCCCTCTGTGCCACGGTGGCACTGCTCTTGCTCTTGAGCGTGCCGCTGGCCGCGTTGCGCGGATTGGCGAAGAGTGGCTCTCCCTCGCGCTCCCGCTCGGCGTTGAGACGGTCAAAGGACACCCAGGGCATCAGCACCTCGCCCCTTATCTCGAACTCCCGGGGCCAGGACAGGCCCTTGGGCAGGACAAGCGGTATGCTGGGGATGGCGCGCACATTCCGGGTCACGTCATCGCCGCGCATGCCGTCACCACGCGTCACAGCCCTCACAAGCCTCCCCTCCTCGTAATGCAGACTGATACTCAGTCCGTCATACTTCAGTTCGCAGCATATCTCAAACGGGGCGCCATGCAGCCCGTCACCCACGCGGCGGTAGAACTCGGCCACCTCCTGGCGGTTGTAGGTGTTGGCCAGGCTGAGCATCGGACGCCTGTGCGGCACGGTCACAAACCCTCCGGCGAGGTCAGACCCCACGCGCCGGGTGGGGCTGTTGGGGTCATCCATCTCGGGATGCAGCCGCTCCAAGTCCTGCAGGCGGTGCATCTTCATGTCAAACTCCCGGTCGGTGATGACAGGCGCGTTGAGCACATAATAGTTGTAGTTGTGCCTGTGCAGTTCCTCCCTCAGCCCGAGTATCTCGTCTTTCTCGTCCATTTCTCGCTTGTGAAGCCTTGGTGATATACGCGCAAAATTAATCATAAAATATGACGGGAGGCGAATTGTGACAGGGCTTTTTTGGCCGAAAAGGACTTTTGTAGTACTTTTGCATCAGCATTAACGGAGCATCACACATGGCACAGAACAAATTCAAGGGACTGGGCATTGCCCTCATCACACCTTTTAAGGCAGACGGAACAATCGACTGGGAAGCCCTGGACAGACTGGTGGAATACCAGTTGAAAGGTGGTGCGGACTATCTGTGCATCATGGGCACCACGGCCGAGACACCCACACTCACGCCCGAGGAGAAGCGCATGCTCAAGCAGCGCCTGGTGCAGAGGGTGGCCGGGCGTGTGCCCCTGCTGATGGGCTGTGGAGGCAACTGCACGGCCAGTGTGGTGCGCGAGCTGCGGGAGAGTGACTGGAGCGGCATAGACGGTGTGCTGAGCGTGTGCCCCTTCTACAACAAGCCCTCGCAGGAGGGGCTCTACCGCCACTTCTCGGCCATAGCCGGTGCCAGCCCCGTCAACGTGGTGCTTTACAACGTGCCCGGACGCACCGGGGTGAACATGGCGGCCGACACCACCCTGCGCCTGGCGCGTGAGCACGACAACATCGTGGCCATCAAGGAGGCCAGCGGAAACATCACGCAGATGGACGACATCATCAAGAACAAGCCTGCCAACTTCGATGTCATCAGTGGTGACGACGGCATCACATTCCCCCTCATCACCCTTGGGGCCGTGGGGGTCATCAGCGTGATAGGCAACGCGCTGCCCGCCGAGGTGAGCCGCATGGTGCGCCTGGCCCTGAGGGGTGAGTACAGCGCGTCGCTCACCATACACCACAAGTTTACCGAACTCTTCAAGCTCCTCTTTGTGGACGGCAACCCCGCCGGGGTCAAGGCGATGCTGCACGAGATGGGCATGATAGAGAATGTGCTGCGCCTGCCGCTGGTGCCCACGCGCCTGACCACCATGGAGCGCATCAGCCATATTGTGAGAGACCTGGGGTACTGAGCGGGCTCTGCCCCTCTCCAGCGGAAGTCATGGTTTGCCCGCCCAAGGGGAAGGGGCAAGCCCCAAGCCATGCCCATCACGCAAGCGCACCGCACTGCATACGCCAACGCACCGCACTGCATACGCCAACGCACCGCACTGCATCTGCCAACGCACCGCACTGCATACAGAAAGTTGGCCTGCCCCCATCGCGGGGCAGGCCAACTTTCTTCGTTTTTCCGCTACTGAATGTTGAAACTGAAGGAGCCCTTGGCATCCCCGCTCAGCAAGGCTGATGTGGAGTGGATGGTGCCCGAATAGCCCGTGTTCCCGCCCACAATGCTGCCGTCCCACACCTGCACACCATCTGAGCTATAGTTGTAGGTAGCCGAGAAACTCACAGTGGCACGTCCCTCAGCATGCTGTGGAATGGCGAATGTGTGCCGAGGGTCAGAATTGTCGATGCCGTCGTAATTGGTTCGGTACTGCTTGGTGAGGGTGCTGTCGGTGAGTCCGCCCTTCGTGTCCCGCACCTGGCAGGTGAGCGTCCAGGTGTAATAGGTGCTGTTGATGTAGCGTCCCTTCTGGTCCTGCACAGCGGTGACCCGCATGGAGTCGCCGCCCGCAAACACCTCCCTGCCGGACACCACTTTCCCGTTGCGCTCTATCCTGAAGCCCTTCCATGTGGGCGGGTGGGCGGTGTAGTCCTTGTCCTTGCACGATGCCAGTGCCAGGAGCGCGGCCGTACTCAAGGCCGCGACAATAGTCTTACTGTTCATTATCTGATATGATATGATGTTTTTTGAGTTCGGAGTAAAGCCTCTGCACCGGGAGTCCCATCACGTTGTAATACGAGCCGCGCAGGCCGGTCACGCCCACATAGCCTATCCACTCCTGCACGCCATAGGCTCCCGCCTTGTCAAGGGGGGCATAGCGGCGCACATAGTAGCGTATCTCCTCGTCGGTGAGCGCGGCAAAGGTGACGTCTGTCACGGCCGCAAAGGAGGTGCTCCACTCTGTGGTGGCGATGGTCACGCCGGTCACCACCTGGTGTGTCTTGCCCGAGAGCTGCCTGAGCATGTCCTCCGCCCCGGCGGGCGACGCGGGCTTGCCCAGCACCCGCCCCGCTGTCCACACGATGGTGTCGGCGGTGATGAGCAGCTCGTCGGGCGCCAGGGTGTAGGCCCTGGACTTCTCCCGGCTGATGTACTTGGGTATCTCCTCCATGGGCAAGTCCTGGGGATAGTCCTCGGGGATGCCGTCCTTGACGCGCACCTCGAAGTCGATGTCCAGTCCGCCCAGCAACTCGCGCCTCCGGGGCGAGTTGCTTGCCAATATTATCTTCTTGCTTGTCTTCATGCCATCCATGTCACCATCCGAAGGCGTGCGCCTCGCTCATCCACTTTCCCTGGGCGCGCAGCACCTGCTCCACCACGTCCCTCGCACACCCGTAGCCACCGCGCAGGTGGCTCACATAGAGGCTCGCCTCGCGTATCTCGGGAGCCGCGTCGGCGGGGCAACAAGGGCATCCGCACAGGCGCATCACGGGATAGTCGGGGATATCGTCGCCCATGTAGAGCACCTCGTCGTCCACCAGTCCATGGCGGGCAAGCAGGTCGCGGTAGGTGTCCGTCTTGCCGGAGCAGCCCAGATGGACCTCCCGCACGCCCAGTCCCTGGTAGCGCACCCTGATGGACTCCACGCCCGCCCCGGTGATGATGCCCACCAGCAGGCCGCTCTTGACGGCCAACTGCAGGGCATAGCCGTCCTTGATGTTGACCGTGCGCAGGGGTATGCCCTGGGCATCCATCGTGACGGTCTCGGCGCTCAGCACGCCGTCCACGTCAAAGAGCAGTGCCTTGATTTTCCTTAAATCGTAGTTTATCATTGTGAATATAGTTGCTCAGGAGCGTATATACCTGCCGCATCTCCTCGTCGGGCAGCAGGGCGCGCTGCGCGTCCATGACCTCTGTGTCCCAGCGCACGGCAGGCCCCGTTTGCGCCTCATGAGGCACGAGGTCGTGCACCTTGGCGGCCGTCTCGTCTATCAGGGGCAGCAGCGCCTCAAACGGGATGCCCTCGCGCCGCAACAGGCGGTAAGCCATGGAGTACATGGCATTGGTGAAGTTGGAGCAGAACACGGCGGCCAGGTGTATGCTTCTCCTGCGTGCGGAGTCGAGCACACGCACGCTCCCGCTCACCGACGAGGCCACCTCGCGCAGCAGGGGCAGGTCGCTGTCACTCTCGATGAAGAGCGGCACGCGGGCAAAGTCGATTTGCCTCGCGCGCGAGAGGGTCTGCAGGGGATAGAGCACTCCGCGCCTTCTCTGCGGCAACACGTCCATAGGCACACTGCCCGCCGTGTGCACCACCAGGCCCTGCACGCTGGCCAGCTCGGCGGCCACCTGCGGGATGCAGCGGTCCGACACCGCTATTATATAGATGTCGGCATCCTGGGGAACGGGAGCCACACGCGTCCTGCCTCCCACAGCGATGACCTCATGCCCCGCCCCGCGCAGAGCCTGTCCCAGGCGGGTGGCCACGTTGCCCCGGCCTATCAGTACCGCCCGGTATGCACGCGGTCCCATTTCAGCCTGTCCTCGTTCTGTGGCTTGCGCTCCATGCCCTTGTGCCCCACGGCCACCAGGCAGCACACGCCATGCCCCTGGGGAACGCCCAGCAGGTCACGCACGGCCTGCTCGGAGTCCCGCCCGTCCCGGGTCTTGCGCCCCCGCACCTGTACCCAGCAGGCTCCAAGCCCCAAGTCCTCGGCCTGCAGGAGCAGGCAGGTGGCCGCCACAGAGGCGTCCTCCACCCATGCGTCGCTGAGCGAGGGGTCGGCCAGGACGGCGATGACCAGCGGCGCGCCGGCCACAAAGTCGGCCCCCATGGCCTTGCAGCGGCTCAGCGCCTGAATGGTGGAGGGGTCATCGACCACCACAAACTCATAACTGTGCATGCCCTTGCTGCTGGGAGCCATCAGGGCGGCACGCATCAACTGGCGCACCTCGCCGGTGCCCACTCTCTCGTCGGTGAACTTGCGGTGCGAACGCCGCACGGCAAGCAACTGGCTTATACTTTCCATAAAACACTTCTGACACAAACTTGCTGTCTGCTTGCGCAAAGTTATGAAAAAGTTGGGCTGGGATATACAAAAAGGGCGCGCTTTTGCGTTTATTAAGTAATGGCACGCAAGCTCCTGCTCCTATATATATATATGATTTTCCCCCTCGCCGGCTTGGCACAGGCTGTGGAGGCCGACACGGCGCGCGTGCACCTGAAGGGACGCGTGGTGGACGAGGACGGCGTCCCCGTGTCGCTGTGCATGGTGAGCGCGGGAGGGGGAAGCGCCACCACGGCCAACATGGACGGGCAGTATACCCTCACGTTCCGCACAGCCGACAGTGTGGTCATCACCTACCGCATGATGGGCTACGAGGAGAAGAAGCGGGTGCTCAGGAAGCCGCAAGGAAGGCTCACGCTGAACGTCATCATGCGCAGCCGCAGCAAGGAGATGGCCGAGGTGGTGGTGAGCGACTCGCGCAGGCAAATGGGCTCCACGCAGGAACTCAGCACCAAGGACCTGAAGCGCATGCCCAGCACCACGGGCAACGCGGTGGAGGAATTGGTGGCCACACAGGCAGGGGTGAGCACGCACAGCGAGCTGTCGAGCCAGTACAATGTGCGTGGAGGCTCGTTTGACGAGAACTGTGTGTATATCAACGGTGTGGAGGTGTACCGGCCGCTGCTCATCAGCAGCGGGCAGCAGGAGGGGCTCTCGGTCATCAACAGCGACATGGTGGAGAAGGTGAACTTCAGCGCGGGAGGCTTCGAGGCGAAGTACGGCGACCGCATGAGCAGCGTGCTCGACATCACCTATGCCCGGCCCAAGAGAGCCGAGGCCAGCGTGCAGGCCAGCCTGCTGGGCACAAACGTGTATGCGGGCTACGGCAACAGGCGCTTCTCGTTCAGCAACGGCATGCGCTACAAAACCAACCAGTACATGCTGGGAAGCCTGGAGACCAAGGGCGAGTACAAGCCCCGCTTCCTCGATTACCAGGCATACGCATGCTGGACACCGGGCAAGGACTGGACCATCGACGGCATAGCCTACATCAGCCAGAACAAGTACAACTTCCAGCCGGCAAGCCGCGAGACCAAGTTTGGCACACTGGAGGATGTGAAGAGCTTCAAGGTGTACTTTGACGGACAGGAGCGTGACCTCTTCCGCACACTCTTCGGCACACTCAAGGTGTCGCGCAGGGCGGGCAGGGCAGGACGCGTGAGCCTGGCGGCCTCGGCATTCAGCACCAGGGAGAAGGAGGCTTACGACATACAGGGACAGTACTGGCTCAACGAGACCAACGGCAACGAGCAACTGGGCGTGGGCACCTACATGGAGCACGCGCGCAACTTCCTGCGCAGCAACTCGGCCACGGCCAAGGCCACCTACGAGCACAAGGCGGGCAAGCACGACCTGATGGCCGGACTGGGCTGGCGGCACGAGCGCGTCAGTGAGGAAAGCCGCGAGTGGGAGTACAGGGACAGCAGCGGCTACAGTGTCCCGCACACAGGCAGCGGGCTGCACGTCATCTACAACCTGAAGGGCAGCAACCGGGTCAACTCCAGCCACACCGAACTCTACGCCCAGGACACCTACCGCACCGCCGGCAAGGTGGGCACCCTGAGCGTGAACTACGGCGCGCGGCTCAGCCACTGGTCATGGAACGGCGAGTGGCTGCTCAGTCCCAGGGCCAGCCTGGGCTATGTGCCCGCCGCCAACGAGGCATTCACCTTCCGCCTGGCCACCGGCCTCTATTACCAGCGACCCTTCTACAAGGAACTGCGCGACACGTTGACCGCCAACGGCAACACCACCGTGCGGCTCAACAAGGGCATCAAGTCGCAACGCTCGTTCCAGGTGCTGGCGGCCATGGAATACAGGTTCAAGCTGGCAGGCCGCCCCTTCAAGTTCTCCACCGAACTGTACTACAAGGCCCAGAGCAGGCTCAACCCCTACAACGTGGACAACGTCAAGATAGTCTACTACGGCAGGAACTGCGCCAGCGGCTATGTGGTGGGGGCCGACTTCAAGCTCTTTGGCGAGTTTGTCCCGGGCACGGACTCCTGGATAAGCTTCGGGCTGATGAAGGCGCAGATGAGGCTCAACGGCAAGAGCATACCGCAGCCCACCGACCAGCGCTACAACATCAACTTCTTCTTCAGTGACTATTTCCCCGGCACCACGCGCTGGAAGATGAACCTGAAAGCCTGCTTTGCCGACGGCTTGCCCTTCGGCCCCCCACACACGGGACTGGAGCGCAGCGTGTTCCGCGCCCCCGCCTACAAGCGCGTGGACATCGGCATGAACTACCGCCTGCTGGACAACGAGGACCGCCACATGAGGCACAATGTGGTGAGGAACATATGGCTCGGACTTGACTGCTTCAACATCTTCGGCCTCAACAACGTCAGCGGCTACTACTGGGTCACCGACGTGAGCAACCGCCAATATGCCGTGCCCAACTACCTCACAGGGCGCATGGTCAACGCACGGGTGCTGGTGGAATTTTAGAAAAACACGCCTCCACGCTTGCCACAAGCGGTTTTATTCTGTAACTTTGTGGGAGTGCAACAGGCCGGCGGGCACACCCACAGGCACCGCGCACGACACACTAAACACCAAACAAACAAACTAAAGACAAAGAACTATGAAGATTTCACGCATTGAGCACCTGGGCATCGCCGTGCAGAGTATTGACGCCGTGCTGCCCTACTTCCGCGACGTACTGGGACTGGAAGTGTACAAGGAGGAGGTCGTAGAGGACCAGAAAGTAAAGACTGCCTTCCTGAAGGTGGGCGAGGTGAAACTTGAGCTGCTGGAGCCGACATGCCCCGAGAGCACCGTGCAGAAGTACCTGGACAACGGCGGGCGCGGTGTCCACCATGTGGCATTCAAGGTCGAGGACGGGCTCAAGGAGGCTCTGGCCATGTGTGACGAGAAAGGCATACGCCTCATAGACAAGGCCCCGCGCCAGGGCGCCGACGGCCTGCACATCGCGTTCCTGCATCCCAAGAGCACATGTGGCATACTGACCGAGTTATGCGAGGAATAGCCAGGACACTCACACTGGCCGGGGCCATGCTCTGGGCCGGCACGCCCGGCGGCACACACACGGCCAGCGCGCAGGGCAAGCTCACCCCCGAAAACCAGCTCATCAGCCTGCGGCACATCATGGAGCAGGCCCGGGGCGAGAACGAGAAGGAGGCGGCCATGACACTCATCGGGAAGACGGGCACCCTGCAGGCCCTGTACTACGCCGGCACATACCTGCAGGACAGGCAAGTGGCCGAGGAGGCCGCCGAGGCCATCGTGGACATCGCGCTCAAGCATCCCGAATACAACGGCGACGAGACACGCCGCCTGGTGAAGCGGTCGCTCAAGCACCTGGACAAGAGAGAGCGCAAAAGCGCACAGCAATGGCTCAAGAAGGCTGACCCCAACGAGAAGGGGTTCGTGAGCCTCTTCAACGGCAAGGACCTCACAGGATGGAAGGGACTCGTGGAGAACCCCATCGCCCGATCCAAGATGACAGCCGAACAGCTGAGGCAGAAGCAAGAGAAGGCCGACGAGGCCATGCGCAACGACTGGAAGGTGGAGGACGGACTGCTCGTGTATGTGGGCCAAGGCTTTGACAACCTGTGCTCGGCGAAGGAATACGGCGACTTTGAGATGACCGTGGACTGGTGCCTGGACCCCAACGGGAAGGAGCCCGACGCGGGCGTGTACCTGCGCGGCACACCGCAGGTGCAGATATGGGACATACGGCGCACCAGCGTCGGGGCACAGGTGGGCTCGGGCGGACTATACAACAACCAGAAGCACCGCAGCACACCCACCAGCGTGGAGGACAACAGGCTGGGCGAGTGGAACACCTTCCACATCAGGATGGTGGGCGACAAGGTCACGGTGAGGCTCAATGGTGTGACCGTCGTGGACAACGTGACACTGGAGAACTACTGGGACCGCAGCCTGCCCATCTTCCCGCGTGAGCAGATTGAGATGCAGGCTCATGGCAGCAAGGTGTACTTCCGCGACATCTACCTGAAGGAGCTCTGAGCCCACGCTGCTGCCTGCTTCCGCAGCCGGACAGGCGAGAAAAGACACCCGCACCGGAGGCCGGGACATGCGACGCATGTCCCGGCCTCCGCCTTTCCGGCTCCAGGGCAGACGGCTCACACATGTCCCACAGGCCAGCATGAGCGGCACGGGAAGGCATCCGCGCGGCATGGGAATGGCACCCACCCCCACACACACTTGCACATGTTGGCAAAAACAGGTAACTTTGCATATACATGCTTCCGGGAACGACATGATTTATATGAATAAAGGACAAAAACTGCGCCTGGCCGTCATGGCTGCGGCAATGCTGGCCATACCGTGTGCCGGCCAACAGATGAGAGTGGAGAACCTCAGAGTGGAGCACATGGAAAACCCTCCGGTGGTGGATGCCACACCGCCACGTCTCTCATGGACCAACACTCCGCGCGACGCGAAGGCGCGCGGACTCAGGCAGACTGCATTCCGCGTCGTGGTAGCCTCGAGCCTGAAGAACCTCAAGCGGGGCAACTATGACCTGTGGGACAGCGGCAGGAGAGAGTCAGACACCTCAATCCTCGTCCCATACCAGGGCAAGGCGCTGGAACCTGCACAGGACTGCTACTGGATGGTACGGACGTGGGACCAGGACGGGAAGCCCACCGCGTGGAGCAAGCCGGCCCATTGGGGCATGGGGCTGCTGCGCCCCAATGACTGGAAGGCAAGGTGGATAGCCCCGTCACAGGAAGGCAACGGGGCACCGCTCCTGCGCAAACGGTTCGGCACACGGGGCAAGGTGCACCAGGCAAAGGTGTTCGTGTGCGGGCTGGGCTACTTTGAACTGTATGTCAACGGACAGCGCATAGGAGACGACCTGCTGGTGCCAGGCATGACCGACTACACCGAGCGGCACGACCTGGACAAAGGCCCCATTGCCATCGAGGGGAACATGGCAGGTCACCGCGTGCTGTACCTCGCGCATGATGTGACGGGGCAGATGCGGAAGGGACAGAACACGCTGGGCGTGATACTGGGAAACGGATTCTACAGCCCCGTCAACCTCAACATTCCCCTGTCGCGGTTCGGCGAGAAATGCCTGCGGCTGCAACTGCAACTCACCTATGAGGACGGCACCATGGAGACCGTGGTGAGCGACGGCACCTGGTTCACCAAGCCATCGGCCATCACCTACAACAGCGTGCACGGGGGCGAGATATACAACGCCAACCTGGAGACTCCGCTGTGGGCCACCACGCAGGACACCAGCGAGGGGTGGCACGGCGTGAAGTGCGTGGACGGGCCCACAGGTGAGATGTGCGCCCACACGGCCCCCACCGACAAGGTCACCGAGGTGCTCAAGCCCATCAGCCTGCACCGTCGCGAGGACGGGGCATGGGTGGCGGACTTCGGCAAGGAGATTGCCGGATGGCTGCACCTGCGCGGACTCAAAGGCGGGAAGGGCGACACCCTGAGGGTCGATTACGTGAGCGAGTCGGTACAGGGCAACATGCGCTATGTGATGGACGGCAGCGGCAAGGAGGAATACGCGCCACGCTTCACCTGGTTTGTCTTCAGCAAGGCCGTGATATCGGGCATCAAGGAACTTTCCACCAAGAACCTGACCGCCGAGGCCGTGAACACCGATGTGGCGCGGGCGGCCGACTTCCACACCACAGACACGCTCTTCAACCGCATCAACGAGATATGGCAACGCTCACAACTTGACAACATGCACGGGGGGATAGCCAGCGACTGCCCGCACCGCGAGCGCCTGCCCTACACGGGCGACGGCCAGGCGGCCTGCCAGACGGTGATGTGCAACTTTGACGCCGCCGCCTTCTACCAGAAGTGGATACGCGACATACGCGACGCACAGAACAGGGAGACGGGCTATGTGCCCAACTCCGCCCCCTGGGAACCGACCGCTGGAGGAGGCGTGGGCTGGGGCGCGGCCATGAACACCATGCCCTGGGAGTTCTACGTGCAGTATGGAGACCGCAAGATGCTGGAGGACAACTTCCCGGCCATGAAGCGACAGGTGGAGTACATGACCACATGGCTGCAGCCCGACGGCACCATGAAGCAGCGGCTGTGCAGCCTGGGCGACCCCAACCCCAACTACTGGCTATGCCTGGGTGACTGGTGTCCGCCCTATGCCACACCGCTGGAGGAACTGGTACACACCTTCTTCCTGTGGCTCTGCAGCGACTACACCGCACGCGCGGCAGAGGTCTTGGGCGAGAAGGCCGACGCGCAGACCTTCCGCGCGCTGGCCAACCGCACCCGCGACGCGTTCCACGGGAAGTACTACAACGCCGAGGCGGGCTCCTATGGCGACAACGGCTGCAACATCTTTGCGCTGGTGATGGGCGGCATGCCCGAGGCACAGCACAAGCGCGTGGTGGAGGCTCTGCGCAAGGAGATAGCCGAGACCCACGGCGGACACATCAACACGGGATTCCTCGCCACCAAGTTCTTCTTTGAGACACTGACCCGCAACGGACTGCACGACATCGCGGTGGGTGCCATGCGCAAGGAGGACTTCCCCAGTTACGGACACTGGATCAAGCAGGGCGCCACCACCACCTGGGAGCAGTGGGACGGGCAGAACTCGCACAACCACCCGATGTTCGGTGGAGGGCTCACGTGGTTCTACCGCTGTCTGGCAGGCGTGTGCGCCGACCCCGCAGAGCCTGGTTTCCGGCACATCATCCTGCGCCCCTACCCTGTGGAAGGGCTCGGCAACGTGCACTACAGTTACCGCACACCCTACGGCACCGTGATGTCCGACCTCACGCAGGCCGCCGAGGGAAGCACCCTCAAGGTGACCGTCCCCGTGGGAAGCCACGCCACGCTGTACCTGCCCACCGCCCAGAAAGGCAACATCAGCGAGGGCGGGAAGCCCCTGCGCGAGGCCACTGGAGTGACCATGAAGGGCGGCGAGGACGGGCGCACCGTGCTGGGACTGCAACAGGGCACCTACATCTTCCAGTACTGAGCCCACATACCCCGGCACATGCCAGGGCCCACACGACCGCACGGGCCGTACTGCACCGAGAACTCCGGGTGCCCGGAGTGGCCACAAAAGCACGGGAAGCCCCGCCATGCTGTCCACATGGCGGGGCTTCCCCGTCTATATGTCACCACGCGGCCTCTGCCGTCATGGTGACTTCCAATGACTATTCACAGGGCAAGCCTCCTGTCCCTGGTCTGCCGCCAAAGCCTGGAGGCTTCCTGATGGTCTGTTCCGCAAAGCGCCCGCCTGCGGAGTGGACATCCTCACTTGACCCTGTTGCCCTCGGGAAACACCACCCTGGGCTTGAAGGTCTTGGCCTGTTCGAAGTCCATGAGGGCATAGGAGATGATAATCACCTCGTCGCCCACCTGCACCTTGCGGGCGGCCGCCCCGTTGAGACAGATACAGCCCGAGCCCCGCTCACCCTTGATGATGTAGGTCTCCAGGCGCTCCCCGTTGTTGTTGTCGACTACCTGCACCTTCTCGCCCGCTATCATGCCGGCCGCGTCCATCAAGTCCTCGTCGATGGTGATGCTGCCCATGTAATGCAGGTTGGCCTCAGTGACCCTCACGCAATGGAGCTTTGACTTCAGTACTTCTATCAACATGGCTGCCCCGGTTTTACTTGTAGCGGATATGGTCGATGAGGCGTATGGGCTGCGACCCACAGAACACGGTGATGCATCCCACCACGCTCCGGCTGTCGTCCCACGAGGCCACATCGGCCAGCGTGTCGCCATCCACGATGCTGAAATACTGCACCTCCAGCCCGTCCACCGCGTTGATGTGGCTCACCACATAGTCATGTGTGCCAGGAACATCCAGCCCCTGTGCCTTGCTCTCCTGCATGACGCGGTAGATGTTGGCGGCGACGGCCCGCTCGCTGTCGGTAAGCAGAGCGTTGCGGCTGCTCATGGCCAGGCCGCTCTCTTCCCTCACCACAGGGCAGGGCACCATCTGCAACTTGAAGCCAAGGTCATCCACCATGCGCCGTATGACGGCAATCTGCTGGTAGTCCTTCTCACCGAAGTACGCCCTGTCGGGCTGCACATACGAGAAGAGCTTGCTCACTATCTGGCACACCCCGTTGAAGTGCCCGGGGCGCATGGCTCCCTCCATCACGCTGTCGGTGGGGGGATAACTGAAGTGGCGCGTGTCAGGCTCGGGGTAAATTTCCTCCACGCTGGGCGCAAAGGCTATGGTGGCCCCGCACTGCTCCAGCAGCCTGCAGTCGGCCTCCAGTGTACGGGGATACTTGGCCAGGTCTGTCTTGTCATTGAACTGCGTGGGATTTAGGAAGATGCTAACCACCGTGGCATCATTCTCCCGCACGCTTCGCCTCACAAGCGAGGCATGTCCCTCATGCAGGGCTCCCATGGTGGGCACCAGTCCCACGGTGACTCCCTCGCGGGAGCGCAACTGCTGGAGTTCCGCCTGCAACCGGGCGATTGTGTGAACTACTTTCATTTCTCAATTTACATTCGGCACGCCACCATCCGCTTCCGCCTCGACCACCACCGCGAGGCAGGGTCTTCACGGCCACGCGCAGCGCGGCATGTCCACATGATGTCAAAAAGGCGATGCAAAGTAACACAGAAAAACAGAAACAGGGAAGGGTTTGCCCGAAATATTCACCCTCCCTGGCAAAATCGCCTGGCAAAGAGCGTCACGAAGTGCGAAAATCTGCGTACCTTTGTATGTAATAATAAAAAGGCACAATGATTAAGGCAAAAAAAATCTTGTTTGTCACTCAGGAGATGACCCCATACGTTTCCGAGTCCACACTGGCCAGCCTGGGACGGAAAGTCCCGCAGGCCACACAGGAGGACAAGAGGGAGATACGCACGTTCATGCCCAAATGGGGACACATCAACGAGCGGCGCAACCAGCTCCATGAAGTGATCCGGCTGAGCGGCATGAACCTGGTGGTGGACGACACCGACCACACCCTGGTCATCAAGGTGGCCAGCATCCCCTCGGCACGCATGCAGGTCTATTTCATTGACAACGACGATTTCTTCACCAAGAGAAAGATGGCGCGCGACGACAAGGGCGCGGAATACAAGGACAACGCCGAGCGTGCGGCCTTCTTCGCGCGCGGTGTTCTCGAGACCGTCAAGAAACTGCGCTGGGCACCCGACGTGATACATTGCCAGGGATGGATGGCCAGTTTCATCCCCGTGTACTTGAAGGAGGCTTACTGTGAAGAGCCATCCTTCCGCGACTGCCGTATTGTGTTCACACCTGCCGATGAGGAACTGAAGGCACCGCTGCCCGACAACATCAACGGCATACTGGGCTTCAACGGCATATCAGCCTCCAAGGCACTGGAGGGTACGGACGGCACGCGGGACATGCAGACACTCAACCGCCTGGGCATGAAGTTTGCCGATGGCATCATGGCCCTGAGCACAGACACGCCCCTGGTGGAATATGCCAAGCAGACGGGAAAGCCACTGCTCACCGCCGAGAGGCCCGAAGACTTCTGCGCCACAGCCCCTGCGTTCTTTGACCAGATATGGTCAGCGGGCAAAGACGAAATCCCCGAAGAAAATGAAGATTAACGGAACACTGGCCACACTCACCGCACTGGCCGCACTACTCGTCGCGGGGTGCGATGACAGCACGTCCCTTGTCGGCATCCCGCCGAAGGGCGAGGAGGTTTATTCCTCCCACGGCACATTCCAGGTATATACGCACTCCCGGGCCATGGACTCTGTGCTGGCGGGCAGCACAAGAAGTTACCTGGGCAGCATCGACGACCCCGAAACGGGCACGCGCGTCAAGGCAAGCTTTGCCGCACAGTTCCACACGTTTGAGAACTATTCGTTCCCCAAGCTCGAACAGATGTTCCCCGATGACGGGCAGGAGCACCCCATCGGAAACGTAAGATGCGACTCGGTGGAGGTGCGCCTCTATTTCGACAGTTACTACGGTGCCAAGAACGCGCCCCTGAAACTGGAGATTTACCCGCTGGACAAAACCCACGTGCTCAGCGAGGAAGAGGACTACTACACCGACACCGACCTGGAGCAGTTCGTGCAGCCCGGAAGCGCGCCACTGGCCACCAAGGTGTTCACGCCAGAGGACTACAACCTGGCCGACGCCGAGAGGCTCAGCAGCACGCACACCGACAACGTGCGCATCATGCTGCCCGACTCGGTGGGATCACGGATCATGAGGGACTACTATACCCACCCGGAGTACTTCAAGGACTCCTACTCCTTTATCCGCAAGGTGCTCCCCGGCTTCCTGTTCAAGATCAAAAGCGGAAACGGAAGCATGCTCAGCATAGAGGCCAGCACGCTGAACATCTACTTCACCTATCACGACAAGGAGAAGCGCGACTCCACCCTGAGCGCCCTGGCAAGGTTCGCCGCCACCCCCGAGGTGATACAGAGCACACAGTTCAGCAATGACAACATGCAAGAGCTGGTGAACGAGGACAGCTGCACATACCTGAAGACCCCAGCAGGCATCCTCACCGAGGTGCGGCTGCCCATCAGCGAGATATACAAAGGGCACGAGACCGACAGCGTGAGCCGCGCGCAACTGACCTTCACGCGGTACAACAACACCAGCGCCTCCACCCAAGCCCTGGGCATCCCGCAGTCACTGCTGATGGTCAGGAAGCAGGAGATGCACTCCTTCTTCAAGAAGAGGAAAGTGTCCGACTCCAAGTCGTCATACACCACCTCGTACAGCAGCACCTACAACACATACACCTTCAGCAACATCTGCCGCCTCATCAGCCTGTGCCAGCGCGAGAAGGAAAACGGCATGAGACAGGAGCGCCTGAGCGAGGAGGCGTGGGAGCAGAAGCATCCCGACTGGAACAGGGTGGTACTGGTGCCCGTGAGCATAAGCACCACCACGGATTCCTATGGCAACACGCACCAGGTGAGTGTGACACACGACATGAGCATGAACAGCGTGCGCCTGCTGGGCGGGCCGCACAACCCCATCAGCATGCAAGTCATCTACAGCCGCTTCAAGCAATAAGAGACAGCGGTGCCAGACAACTTCCGGGAGGCGGCCATACCATACGGGGATGGCCGCCTCTTCCATTTGGAAGGCATGAGGGAGAAGCCCCTCCCACCCTTCCGAAAGGGAGAGAAGCCCATTGCGGACACGGGCACCATCCGACGCAGCGGCATGCGATGCCAAATGCAGCGGCATGCGATGCCAAACGCAGCCGCATGCGATGCCAAACGCAGCCGCATGCCAAGAATGCCACTCTCCATCCCAAGAGAAACCTCGGAGCAAAAGGTAACCAGTTGCTCCTCGAAGAGTCTGGGGTGAAGGCAGCCTCCTCTCTCCCTTTTTCATCATTATATAATATTGTATGTGCGTGCCATGCGCCTGGACACCCGGCACTCCTCGCAGCATGGGAAAAGCATAGGAAAGGATATGAAAAGCACCCATAGACACCAGGAATTAGCAAACTTTAACAAACAAAACATTCTTGTGACGGTAAGTGTCACATGGTGTGCCGAACTTTGCAATGTCTAACAAAAAAGACCACATTACTAACCCAAAAGAGAAAGGAAGCGTTATGAAAACAGAAGCCATCTACATCGGCAAGAAGAACGTGCAGCAGCGCACACTGCGTCAAATGGTACTGGAGTCCAAGGCCATCACCGCCGTGGCCAACCTTTATAGCGCGATACTGGGCGAGGAGGTGAGCGCACTCAAGGCTGTCAAACTGACCAACGCACAAGTGGCAACAGCCTCCCTGATGATTTTCGGAGGCATGTCGCCACTTGTGGCCGCGCTGCTGCTGGCCTGGATGGCCCTGGCAGTATACCAGTGCAGGGATTAGGCCCGCTTCACGTTGCCCACCCTGACCAGGTACTCGGCAATCTGCACGGCATTGAGAGCCGCGCCCTTCTTGATCTGGTCACCCACCAGCCAGAAGGTGAGGCCATTCTCGCAGGCAAGGTCCTTGCGTATGCGTCCCACATACACATCGTCCTTGCCGGCCAGGAACAGAGGCATGGGATACACCTTGTGGGCAGGGTCGTCCATCAGCCGCACACCCTCGCCCTCACGTATGGCCTGGGCAAAAGCCTCGGGCGACACAGGCTCTTCCGTCTCGGCCCATATGGCCTCGGAGTGGCTGCGAAGGCTGGGCACACGCACGCATGTGGCCGAGCAACGGACATCGCTGTGCATTATCTTGCGTGTCTCGTTGAACATCTTCATCTCCTCCTTGGTATAGCCATTGTCGGTGAACACGTCTATCTGGGGGATGACATTGTAGGCCAGCTGATAGGCAAACTTGTCGACCGTCACAGGCTTTCCGTCAAGCACCTCACGGTATTGCTGCTCCAGCTCGGCCATGGCTGCGGCACCGGCACCACTGGCGGCCTGGTAGGATGCCACGCGGATGCGCTTGATGTGGCTCAACCGCTCCAGGCACTCCAGTGCCACCACCATCATGATAGTGGTGCAGTTGGGGTTTGCGATGATGCCGCGCGGGCGATTGAGCACGTCCTGCGCGTTGCACTCGGGCACCACCAGGGGCACATCCTCGTCCATGCGGAATGCCGAGGAGTTGTCTATCATCACGGCTCCATGCTTGGTGATTGTATCGGCAAACTCACGGCTCACACCCGCGCCCGCGCTGGTGAAGGCAATGTCCACTCCCTTGAAGTCATCGTTATGCTGCAGCAGTTTCACCTCCAGTTCCTTCCCCTGGAAGTTGTACTTGGCCCCGGCACTGCGCTGGCTGCCAAACAACAATAACTCATCGGCGGGGAACTTGCGCTCCTCCAGCACTCTCAGGAACTCCTGTCCCACGGCACCGCTGGCACCTACGATTGCTACTCTCATGTACTTGTTCGTCTAATTGGTTTGCCACTGCAAAATTACTCAATTCCCCACAATAACGGGAGGACAAGGGGGCACATTTCGCCAAAAGGGCGTATCTTTGTGTGAGAAACGAACATCAGGACAGCCCTCGATATGCCAACCACACTTGCAATCCTTGCTTCCGCACAGGCTCTAATCACCGACCCCACCTGGATTTTCTTTGTGGTGCTGGGCATCATCCTGCTTGCTCCGCTGCTGCTCGGCCGCCTGCGCGTCCCCCACATCATAGGGCTCATACTGGCCGGCATGCTGGTAGGCGAGCATGGCCTCAACCTTCTGAGCCGCGACAGTTCGTTTGAGCTCTTCGGGCAAGTGGGCATCTACTACATCATGTTCCTGGCCGCGCTCGAGCTGGACATGGGCAGTGTGGCACAATACGGACGCAGCGGGCTGAAGTTCGGAGCGCTCACATTCACCATCCCCTTTGTGCTGGGCTGGTGTTCCTGCAGATACCTGCTGCATTACAGCACGCTCACCAGTGTGCTCATGGCCTGCATATTCGCCTCGCACACCCTGGTCAGTTACCCCACCGTAAGCCGCTATGGCATGAGCCGCAACAGCGTGGTGGTCATCAGCGTGGTGGCCACGGCGTTCACCACGTTTGCGGCCCTGCTCATTGTGGCCCTGGTGGAGGGCGCGCAGCAGCCCGGCTCCTCAGTTCTCACCTGGGTGCTGTTTCCTGTGAAATGCGCGGCCTATGTGGCCTTTGTGCTGCTTGTGTTCCCCAGGCTGGGGCGCGGGTTCCTGCGCAGGTACGATGATGGGGTGATGCAGTATATCTTCATCATGGCCCTGGTGTTCCTGAGCGCGGCCCTGGCCAAACTGGCGGGTCTGGAAGGATTGCTGGGCGCGTTCATGGCAGGGCTGGTCATCAACCGCCTGGTGCCACGCACCAGCCCACTCATGAACCACCTGGAGTTTGTGGGCAATGCCCTCTTCATTCCCTATTTCCTTATAGGCGTGGGCATGATCATCAATGTGCGCTCACTCGCCGGAGGGGTGAGCGCGTTGTGGCCGATGCTCATCCTGGTGGCCACGGGCATACTCACCAAGTGGATGGCCTCGGCCATCATGGCCTGGCAAGGCGGATACGACCGCAACGGCATGTGGCTGATGTTCGGGCTCACCAACGCACACGCGGCCGGCGCCCTGGCCATCGTGATGATCGGCATCGACCCGCATGTGGGGCTGATGGGCGAAGAGACGCTCAACGGGACGATGCTGCTCATCCTGTGCAGTTGCCTGGTGAGCGGGCTCGCCACCGGCAAGGGCGCGCGCGCGCTGGCCCTCACCGACACCACGCCCGACGAGAACCGCGGGTCCTACCACGGAAAGTGCCTGGTGGTCTACAGCCAGGAGGACACGGTGAGCGTGATGACCCAACTGGCCATCCTCATCCGCAATCCCTACATACCCGACAGCCTGATGGGGCTCTCGGTGGCCTACGACGATGACAGCAACGAGGGCGCGGGCCGGCACAGGCGCGGACAGAAACTGCTGGAGAGTGCCCAGAAGACGGCGGCGGCCGCCAACGTGCGCATGGGCACGCTCAACCGTCTGAGCACGAACCTGGCCGGGGGCATCCTGCACACCATCAAGGAATTCGACTGCGGAGAGGTCATCATGTGCCTGGCAGACCGCACCGCGAGCATGCCCAAATCCTCGCTGGGGCCGGTGATAGACAACGTGCTGCGCGGGTCACACCGCGAGGTGATGGCCCTCAGGGGCATCGTGCCGCCCGGCACACTGCGCAGGGTGATCGTGACAATACCGCCAAAGGCCGAGTACGAGGTGGGCTTTTACAAATGGCTGGAGCACGTGTGCCGTATGGGCGAGCAGTTGGACTGCCACCTGGACTTCCACGCCCACGCCGACACACTGCCCTACATACGCGGGTACATGCAGAACAAGCACCCCAGCCTGCGCGCCGGGTACAAACCCATGGAGCACTGGGAAGACTGGCTCGCGCTGCGGAACGAGACAGGCAAGGACACCATGCTCGTCGTGGTGACCGCACGCCCGGGCTTCATATCGTACCAGACAGGGTTTGACGACCTGCCATACAAAATCCACATTTACTTCAGCCACACCAGCGTCATGCTGCTGTACCCCGACCAATGGGGCGACCCGCAGGATTCCGTGTGCGTGTTTGCGCCCAACGGATCTGCGGTAACACGCAGGCCGCGCACGCTCAAGAACTGGCTCAGACAATTCTTCACCCAATGAACAAACTGAGACTTTCGGCTCTTGCCGCGCTTTTCCTGGCACTGGACGTGCCCGCCACGTGCGTGTCACAAGTCCGCGCGCAGAACTTCCCGCTCACCATAAGGACGGGGCTGCAAGACAAGTTCCACGTGCAGGGAATAGCCTACGACCGCAAGCGCGACTGCATGTACATGTCCTTCACCACCAGTCTGGTCAAGGTGGACATGCAGGGACGCGTGCTGGGAAGCGTGGAGGGGCTCACGGGTCACCTGGGCTGCATCTCGCTCAATCCCGACGACGGGCGGCTCTATGGCAGTCTGGAATACAAGCACGATGCAATCGGACAGGGCATAATGGACGGCATGGGAGGCGTGAGGAACGACAACGAGGACGGGTTCTATATAGCCGTCTTCGATGTGGCACGCATCAACCGCGAGCATATGAACGCGCAGGAAGTGATGACCACGGTGTATGTGCGACCTGCCGTGGATGACTTCAACGCCGAGGTCACCAACCAGGGACGCACGCTGCGCCACCGCTTCGGATGCTCGGGGATTGACGGACTTACGCTGGCTCCGCGCTGGGGAAAAGGCAGGGGGCGCAGGATGCTGTATGTGGCCTATGGCATCTACTCGGAGAACGACCGCACCGACAACGACTACCAGGTGCTGCTGTGCTACGATGTGGACAAGTTGAGGAAACACGAACAGACGCTCGTCCCGCAGAACCTGCACCACAGCGGTCCCAAGAAAGCTGATGCCACCTATTACATACACACGGGCAACACATGCTGGGGCGTGCAGAACCTGTGCTACGACAGCCACACGGGGCACATGCTGGCCGCCGTGTACCCAGGCAAGAAACCCGGATGGAAGAACTTCGGGCTCTATGTGGCCGACGGGCAGGGAAAGCCCACGAGGGAAGTCCTGAAGGGTGTGGAACCCAGGACCACCGGACTGGTGATGCCGCTTCTCATGCAGGGCGAGCACGACCCTGCGCATGACACCTGGGGGTGGAACTTCAAGTGGGGAAGTACAGGACTGGTCTCGCTGGGCGACGGACGCTTCTATGTGTCGGTGGGCGGGCGCGACAAGGCCACCGGGCGACAATACTGCGAGGCACGCCTGTTCCGCTGGGAAGACCAGAGGGGACTCGTGCCTGTGGAATAGGGGGCAAGACGGAAGCCAGGAGGGCATGGCCCGACAACAAGGAATAAACAAAATCGTATGCAAGAAGACAGCATGATACAAGTCCATGGAGTCACCAAGAGTTTCGGCTCCCTGCAGGTGCTCAAGGGCATCGACCTGCAAGTGAGCCGCGGAGAGGTGGTGGCCATCGTGGGGCCCAGCGGAGCGGGAAAAACCACGCTGCTGCAAATCATGGGCACACTCGACCGCCCCGACAAGGGCGAGGTCATCATCGACGGGCAGAGCATGAGCCGGCTCTCGGCCAACAAGTTGGCACACTTCCGCAACAAGAACATCGGCTTTGTGTTCCAGTTTCACCAACTCCTGCCAGAGTTCACCGCGCTGGAGAACGTGATGATACCCGCCCTGATACGAGGGACGGGCAAGCGGGAGGCGCGGAAGAGAGCACAGGAACTGCTCGACTTCATGGGACTGGCCGACCGCGCGGAGCACAAGCCCAGCCAACTCTCGGGCGGCGAGAAGCAACGGGTGGCCGTGGCGAGGGCGCTGACAAACCATCCCGCCGTGGTGTTTGCCGATGAGCCAAGCGGCTCGCTGGACACCCACAACAAGGAGGAGTTGCACCGGCTCTTCTTTGACCTGCGCGACCGCATGGGCCAGACATTCGTCATCGTGACACATGACAACAGCCTGGCCAGCCAGACCGACCGCACCATACACATGCTGGACGGAAGCATCACAACGACAGACACAACAACTACCGACACAGAGAAACAGGCATGAGAGAGAGAGACGAACTGCAGATAGGGCGCACCTGCCTGCTCAGGGTCAACCGACAGGTGGATTTCGGATTCTACCTGGACGGTGGAGAACAGTACGGGGAGGTGCTGCTGCCCAACGGGGAGATACGCCCCGACATCGACATGCGCCTGGGCGACATGCTGGAGGTGTTTATCTACCTTGACCCCCAGGAGCGCGTCGTGGCCACCACACACATGCCGCTGGCACAGGTGGGGGACTTCGCCTACCTGGAAGTGGCATGGGTCAACAACTTCGGCGCCTTCCTGCACTGGGGGCCGATGAAAGACCTCTTCGTGCCCTTCCGCGAACAGAAGATGAAGATGCAGAAGGGACGCGGCTACATCGTGCATGTACATCTTGACCCCGAGACGTACCGCATCATGGCCAGTGCCAAAGTGGAGAATTTCCTGGCACAGGACTTCCCGCCCTACCACACAGGCGACCAAGTGGAACTGCTCATATGGCAAAAAACCGACCTGGGGCTGAAGGCCATCGTCGACAACCGCTACGGAGGGCTGCTCTATGACACGCAGATGTTCCGCACCCTGCACACCGGCGACCGCGTGACAGGCTACATCAGCCAGGTGCGTCCCGATGGGAAAATCGACCTCACACTGCACCGTCCCGGACAGCGAGGCGTGGAAGACTTCAGCGCGGTGTTGCTTCGCCACCTCAGGACGAACGGCGGGCAGACCCCACTGGGCGACAAGAGCCCGGCAGAGGAGATTTACGCCGTGTTCGGCGTGAGCAAGAAGGTGTTCAAGAAGGCCGTGGGCGACCTGTACCGCCAGCGGCTCATCGAAATCTGCGGAGACGGCATACACCTGACCGCCCAAGGGAAGCAAGAGGCATGAGCACACAACACCTGCTGCCCGCACTGCTGCTTCTGCTGGCCATGACGTCCTGCGGGGGGGACGGCCCTGCCACGCCACCCACGCCTCCCACGCCCACCCCTGGTGACAGCACACTTGTGCCCGACACCACGGGCAGGGACACGCTGCCCGAGGTGAAGCCCCGCGACTTTGCGCGAGGAGCCGACATCAGTTGGTACTCGCAGATGGAGGACGAAGGCAAGAAGTTCTACTCGTGGAACCACCGAGAGCCTATGGACTGCCCGGCCGTCATGCACGACCTGGGACTGAATGCCATTGCCCTGCGCCTGCTGGTGAACCCCAGCGATGGCTACTGCGGCACACAGGATGTGCTGCGCAAGGCAGAGCGGGTGAGCCAGTTGGGGCTCGACCTCCTGGTGAGCCTGCATCTGAGCGACACCATAGCCACAGCGACACTGCAGCGCACGCCACGGGACTGGCAGGGGCACGGCATTGAACAACTGGCCACCGACGTGCGTGACCATGTCGCCAGCACCCTGACCGCACTCACAAGCAACGGCATACACCCCCGATGGATACAGATAGGCAACCAGACGGAGAACGGAGTGCTCTGGCCCGAGGGCGACATCAGGCGGCACGCCAGCCAGTATGCCACGCTGGTAAGCCAGGCATGCCAGGCCGCGCGGGGCATCTGCCCGCAGGCCCAGATTATCGTGGCAGCGGGCGACCCGCTCAATCAGCCGGCCTTGTGTGCCGCAATTGACGGGATCCGAAGCACGCTCTATGACCAGATTGGGCTCACACTCTACCCCACCCTGGCCGTAGGATCCACGTTCCAGCCCATGGGCACATCCGCTTCCGCTGTGGTTCAGAACGAGAATGATGCCATCGCATTCACCATGCAGACCACGGACATGCTCTACAACAGATACAAGAAGCCCTGCATGATCGTGGAATGTGGAGTGCCCGTAAGCCAGGAGACAGCCAGCAGCATGCACATGCGCCAACTGGTGTCCGAGGCCCATGCCAACATCACATGCCAGGGGGTCTTCTACCGCGAGCCCCAGGCCTACGACGGATGGATGGGCTACACGCAAGGGGCATTTCTCAGCAACGGGCGACCCACGCAAATCATCGACGCGCTGACGGAAAGGTAACAGGCGGAAGGAAAAGAGCGACCAAGATAACCAACCATATCAACCATAAACAAAAACAACCTTATGAGAACAAACAAAATGTTCGTCACAGGAGTGCTGGGCGTGCTCCTGGGTGTGCAAGGCATGGCCCAAGAGAGCAGCATATTCTCACCCGTGCGGGACAACGCGCTGCGCCTGCCGTCGGTCCCGCTGGTGAGCGTGGATCCCTACTTCAGTATCTGGAGCCCCTACAACAAACTCAGCCAAGGCTCGCCCACGCACTGGCACAACACCCAGAAACCGCTCAATGGTGTGGTGCGCGTGGACGGACAAGCCTACCGGTTCATTGGACAGACCCTGCAGACACTGGCACCCATGGCCGACGAGACCGCCTGGACAGGCCGCTACACCACCTCCGCACCCACGGGCACCACATGGACAGCCCCCGACTTTGATGACACCTCGTGGCAGCAAGGCAAAGCCGCATGGGGCGGAGGCGAAATCACCTACACCAACATCGGCACGAAATGGGAAGGCGAAGGAACTGACATCTGGGTTCGACGCAAGGTAACACTGGATGACATCGACACGACCGCCAGCTACTACGCCACCTACAGGCACGACGACACCTTTGAGCTTTACGTCAACGGCCAGCAGGTGCTATCCACAGGATACACTTGGGACATAAGCGGACAGACGGTGAAAGTAGACCGCGCGCTGCTGCATGAGGGCGAGAATGTGATTGCCGCCCACTGCAAGAACACCACGGGCGGCGCCTATGTGGACTTTGGACTGGCCAAGGACAATTTCCGGACTGTCACCCAGAAGTCATGCGTGGTGATGCCCACAAGCACCTACTACACATTCAAGTGCGGCGGTGTGGACCTGGATGTGGTGTTTACCACTCCACTGGTGATGGACGACCTGGAACTCTTCACCACTCCCCTGACCTACATCTCCTACCAGGCACGCAGCAACGACGGCGCGACGCATGACGTGAGCGTGCTTGTGGAGACCTCGGCAGCCATGGCGCTCAAGAACAGCAGCCAGACGGCACAGACACGCATCATGTCATCCGAAACCTGTCCAGGACTCGATGTGGCACGGGCCGGCAACATCAAGCAGGCACCGCTCTCGCACACGGGCGAACTGATTGACTGGGGCTATTATTATGTAAGCACGCCCCATGGACAGGGGAAGACGCTCAGCGTACTGCCACGAGACGAGGCCATGAGCCAGTTCCTCGCAACCGGACGGGTGGAGGAAGAGCACGCCCTCCGCGTGGACAAGGGAAGCCCCTACCACTCCATTGCCTACACAGACTCGCTGGGACAGGTGGGTGCTGAGCCTGTGAGCGCGTTCATCTCGCTGTCCTATGACGACGTGTTCTCCATCCAGTTCTTCAAGAACAACCGCAAGGCTTACTGGACTCAGAACGGAAAGGTGACGCTCACCAGCCGCATCAGCGACCTGCACACCAACTATGCCAGCATCATGGCGCGATGCCGCCAGATGGACGAGCGCATATATGACGACGCTTACAAGACCGGAGGCAAGAAATACGCCGAGATGTGCTGTGCCGTATATCGCCAGGTGTGCGCCGCACACAAACTGGTAAGTGACAGCGAAGGCAACCTCCTGTACATGTCACGCGAGAACGACTCGGGCGGATTCATCAACACGCTGGACGTGACCTACCCCTCGCAGCCGCTCTTCTGGATATACTCGCCCACACTGGCCAAGGCCATGTTGACTCCCATCCTGCAGTATGCCTACACAGGACGATGGAACAAGGACTGGGCCGCGCACGACTTGGGAGCCTACCCGCATGCCAACGGGCAGACCTACGGCGACGGTATGCCTGTGGAGGAGGCGGGCAACATGATTACCCTGCTGGCCCTGATCACACGCCTTGACGGAGACCTCGAATATGTGCGCAAGTACTGGCAGATACTCACGCGTTGGGCCGACTACTGCTACACACACGGCAAGGACCCCAAAAACCAACTCTGCACCGATGACTTCATGGGCACCTCGGAGCGCAATGCCAACCTGGCCGTGAAAGCCACACTGGCCGTACGAAGCTACGCCCAACTGGCCACCATGCTGGGACTGGATGACGCGGCATCAGAGTACTCACAAAAGTCCCAGGAGATGGCCGAGTACTGGAAAGCCAACGCCTACACCACCACAGGGGGCGCGCACTACCTGCTCAACTTCGGCGCTTCGGGAACCACATGGAGCACAAAATACAACCTCATCTGGGACCAGATATGGGACTGGAACCTCTTCGGGGAGGTACGCACCCGCGAACTCGTCTATTACCGGGGAAAGATACTCAAGTACGGACTGCCTCTCGACAGCCGCGGAGCGGGCTGCAAGAGCGACTGGGTGATGTGGACAGCGGCCATGGCACCGAGCCAGACCACCTTCTACCAACTGGCCAACCCGATATGGAAATACATCAACGAGACCACGTCACGAGTCCCCGTGAGCGACAACCATCGCGCGGACAGTGGAAACATGTGGATGTTCCGCGCACGGTCGGTGCTGGGCGGCTATTGGATGAAGTGCTTTACCGAGAAACTGAAGGCGGGCGAACTGGGCACGGGCATCTCCTCGCCCGACGCGGAGAGCGCACACCACCAGGGTGGCATGCGCTCTACCAAGGGAACATATAACCTGGGCGGACAGGCAATCAGCCAGCCGCTGCCAGGCGAGATTTATATCGAGGACGGCCTCAAGAGGCTCAACAACCGATAATCCACTTGCTGCCCGGAACAAACGAGATAAGCCTCGTGGTCACCACGCAGCAAATGTAAGTGCATACGGCTATCACAGGAATGGCCAGCCCAACGGGGATCAGGGGATTTGCCTGGTCCCCGTTTACTATATAGGATGCTATAGGAGCCAGGAAGAACATGTGCATGAGATACATCCCGTAGGACATCTTGCTCACCCTGGTGACCCATCCCGGAGCCTGGGTCTGACGGATACAGGTGAAAAGGAGGAATGCGCCAAAGGTGCTCAGGAGCACGTTGGGCAGGCAGAACTCCCATGCCCACTCCAGGTCGGGGGTGTCTATCACCTGTCCGGGAACACCCTTCCACCAGAAAGACCACGCGGTGAACGCACTGCCTGCCAGCAGGCAGGCCAGCCCCACCCAAGCACGCCTGGCGCGAGACCAGGACAGATGCACGCGGATATAGTGAGCCAACACCAGGTAACCCAGGAATCCCGAACAATACCACAGCATGTGGTACTGGTTCCAGAAACACTCGCCCCACAGTTCGGCGCGGACATACCGGTGCAGGAAAGGCATGCAGGTACTCACGGCAAAGAGCCCTATGAAGATGAGTTCCTCACGGGCCTTGCTGCGCTCCAGCCAGGGTGACACCACAGGGATAATGAGATAGAGACTGAAGAGGGGATACATGAACCACAGGATACCGCTCATGGAAGTGAAGTTCCATGGGATGGTCTTCAAGTCCTCCAGCGACTGCTCCCAGGTCATCGCCCCCCACAGCAGGGGCAGCAGGGAATAGGCGACAAGGAAAAACAGGAACGGGGGCAGGATATGCGTGAACCTCCGCTTGTAGAACGAGGTCATCGTCTCACCGCTACGCATGGGCACGAGCAGGTATGCCGAAACCATCATAAAGAGGGGCACGCAATAGCGCGACACACCGCCGTCCCAAAAGGCCACCCAAAACCGGTTGCTCTCGTTGGCCAGCATGGCCACACTGCCTGCCAGCCCCGAAGAGTCGGCCGCATAGAAGTTCTCGCTCGCGTGTACCAACATCACCAACAATGGAGCCACCACACGGATGTAGTCCACAAAGACCACCCTTTCTTTTTCTTTCATTGTTTTTGTTTGTTATTGTTTACCAATTGTTTTGTATTGGAGATTAAATTGGGGTTGCAGACAGGCCGCTTTCATAAAGGTTTCACCTGTCTGCCGCCAGCACAATTTCCCGGCATGCGCGTTCTTGTGCCACATCTTAGCCTGCGCCATACATCACCGTACGCTGTTTACTGCTCCTGGGCGCACACGCCTTTGGATATTTCTTTGTAACTTTGACTCCACAATGACCCTAAAATTCCGAAAAGACCATGGCAAGTTACTGGACACGCAAGGACGACCAGAGCGGCGAGACAGCCACCGTGTACCCCTGGCAAGAGAAGACTGGAGGCGGGGACAAAGAGTATCCCGAACCACCCTGTTCGTCTGACGATTCTACCGGCAAACCTACCTCTGAATAAAACCGTCTGGCGGAAACGGAAAGTTTCTGTGCCGACTGACGCACAGAAACTCCTGGTCATGTGCCCTCGCAAAGATTTCCCGCAGACGCGTGGCATACGTCTCGTGCCACCTCATCTTCCCTACCCCCACCCTGCAATCACGTTTTCGTCAAGGGAAACAGGCTGCACGCCTGCTACTGTCTTCATCGCTGTTTGCACTACAGGGGAGAAAGGGCGAGGAGAGCCAACCCATTTATGACTCTCCCCGCACACCAGTTTGTTTTATTATATGCCGTAATGACGGCCCTTCGAAGTTTCTGTTCGCACGACCTTATGTTTAAAACATGTAGCCCACACGGAGCAGATGGTCCTTATGGCTGCCGTTCTTGAACAACCCGCCAAAGCCATAGCCCAAGTACAGTCCCTTGTACACCTGCAAGCCCACAGTGAAATCCAGGGCAAAGCAATGTGCGGCATCTATGCCGTCTGTCGCTATCTTCTGACCACCATAACCGAGGTCAAGAGCCGCAAAAGCCTTGAGGTTGGGGCCAAAAGAAGGGCTGAATCCGCGCAGACCAGTGGTCAGTTCCCACTCATGGGCATTGAAGTCCTTGCCGTAGTCGAAGGCATACTTCACGTTGAGCACATCCCATGCCAGGTACTGGTTGAAGCCGTACTGTGCACGGCCTCCAAGTTCCAGCTCGCTGCCGATGCCACCTTCCACTGCCCATCCAAGTCCTTTCTCCTTCTGGGCCATCGCCATGGTTGTGCCCATCAGAGCAAGCACCACCAAAGTCAACAGTTTTTTCATCATGAACTTTTGTTTTTATTGAATGACTGATGCAAAGATAATGTGTTTTCATTTATCGGCAATCGTTTGCCCTCCATTTTTTCGGTTCTCGCTCTGCTTTGACAAGCCCTTTGCACATGTTCAGCCCGCGTGAACTCCCTTTGTTGCAAAAAGCAAGCGCCACAACGTACTCTTCGGCAGGATTCCGATATTGGGTTGTCATTTCTGCCACGGGCTTGCCAGAAAAGTTTCGAAGCCATGCAGGAGGAGGAAAACCATATCTACTGCGGTTCCCCACACAATCCGGACACTGTCCGGCACAAGTCCTCCCGCTTGGGTTTATTACTTCCTCCTACCGCCTTAGGCCACGCACTATTCGTTTTCTCCCTCACCCACGAACACGACATGGGAATAACCGAGTGAAAGAAAGAAGTGTCGAACCTGTTCAATAGCCGACTGCCGGGCAATCTCGAGGTTGGCAGGAGTGAGACAGCGGCGGCGCATGGCATCCTCGGCACGCTTTCTCATGTCCTTGCGTACAGAGCCATCCCACTTCCCGCTCTCGTAGAAACTGCGTGCGCGCGCCTCATCGACAAAAAGGTTGTCAAGCAGGCGCACCTCGGGCAGGCGCACCTTCACGGTGTCGGAATAGGCGAGAGCCCAATCATCCTGGCACTGACGGAAGTCAATGCCCAGACGAAGCGTACCCCTGTAAATCCGCACAAGTTGGTCATCTGGGGTGAGCCAGTGCCTGCGTATGGTATCTACAATCTCCTCGTCATCAATACTCAGAAACTCCCACTGGCCTATGCTGCGTATGGCCTCTATCCGCATGGGGGTGGGCTGCGCCTTGAGGGGACGACTCACCGAAAATCCGAACAGCCTGAACGGCTGGCCTTGACGCGCACGGCCGATGACGAAATATGCAGCCAACGCAAGGATGAGCAGCAGAACCAGCCCCAAAAACCAACGCCGAAGAGCCTTCACCGCTTGCCTCCTTCCCAACGCACCACAGAGTGGTCACTGTCATAATACACCGACGGGTCACCGAGGTCGAGCCCCTGGCGGAAGGTCACCACCACATGGTCGGGCCTGTAACCCAACTGTACCATCAATGGGATTATCACCCGCGCGGCACTCTCACGCGCTCGCTCTATTATGTCTGTCTGTCCCATCCCCGCTATGATGCTTTCCACCCCTTGCGCTGTGAGGTCGGCCATCTCGCGGTCTGAGTACCCGCTGCGAAACATGCTGGTGTATTGGCGTATGCCATCATGGTCAACGCTGGACGAGGTGAGTATCACGCGCGGGTCTGGCAGTATGATGTGGATCAGCGAGTCATAACGCTCCACATTTTTCTCCGAGAAACCCGAGAAGTCAACGTATGCCTTGAAGGTAGCATTGATGGGTATGGCTATCTTGCGGTCGCCCAAGTGGAAAATCTTCTCGTAAGAATACCCCAGGAACTGGCCCTGAAAACGAAGCAGGTCGTCATGTGTCACAATCTTGTGTATGCGGTACTCCGAGGTATAGAGACGACTTTGGGCGCGCAGCCTCATCACGGCACCCGCTGTGTCGACAGGCACAGAGTCACCTGCCCCCGCTATGGAGCCCGGCTTTTGTTTGCAGCCCCTGAAGCCTCCTAAAGCCAGGAGAAGCACAAGAGACACCGCAGCCAGATAAACAAGCGCACGCTTCATATACCCAGGGAGTTACGCACCGTCCTCGTCAGTTGCACTGTCGGCTGGATTCTCATTGATTGGTGTCTTGTCTGGCTCGATTCCAAAACTGCCATCCTTTGAAATCCCAATCAGAAAAGGCTGGCTCATGTCACTCTCCGGATAACTCACACACGTGCCAAACACCATCTTTCCTTCCTTGAAACCCGCGTAGCGGAATCCATCGAACACGCCATGCTTGCGGAAGTCTTCACTCAACATGCCGAGGAAGTCACGCTTTGTAAACTCCCGCTTGAAGAACGGCTTCCCCTCACGCGCTATGGTCAACACAAAGATGTTGTCCTTGTACTTCGTGCCATACTGGTCTACGACAACAGGCAAGGAGTCGCACGGATCGCGTTGTATGGTGAATGCCAACAGGTCACCCCATGCCTGAATGCTGTCACTGAAGTCGCAGCCCGCCATGCTGTGCGTGGCTGTGTCCTGCTCCGCCACGGGAAGCAAATCCAAGGTTTCCTTATTCTTGTTTTTCCCGCATGAGGCCGCCAGCATGACTATGAACATGAGTATGGGCAGTTGCTTACGAGTCATTCTCTCGTGGTCTTGCATGTTATTCCCTTGTTGTTATGCTCTACAAAGTTAGGGATATTTTCGTTTGCACGCAAAAACCTCGTAAGTTTTTAACACTGCGGCCCCCCCCCGCAAGTCTGTCCGTCCCTTCCCTTAAACATTGGGAAGAGCAAAGGCGATGCGGCTCTCTCTCTGCGTGGGCTTCCCTTTGCTTTCAGGCTGTGGGGTGAGGAAGGTGGAGCATCCGAGGCTACTCGCCATTTGAAAGGGAACCGCATCTGCCTGTTCTGTGGACAAACGGCACTTCCTGTGTCACAGGCATCAGTAACCAGCCTGCCCTCACGCTGTCCGGCGAAACGCTTGCCTATCCGAAAAAGCGTCTGGCCTGCTCTGCCAAAGCACGCATGCCGGGCAGCACACAATCGGCCCCGGCTTCCCACAGGACAGAGTCGGGAAGCGGGCCTGTGTTGAGCGCAAGCGTGAAAACACCTGCCGCATGTCCTGCCCGTACTCCCAGGGGAGCATTCTCCACCACAATGGCCTCCGCCGCGCATACCCCCGCCTTGTCCAACCCTATCAGATATGGTTCCGGACTGGGCTTGCCGTGGCACACGTCAAAAGCCGTAACCATGCAGTCCTCGCGAAAGCAGCCAGGAAAGGCATGCTCCAGGCGGCTGAGCAGGGAACGTTGCCCACTGCCGGTCACAAGCACGACACGAAGTCCCCGCGCGCACACATATTCCAATACCTCACGTGCGCAAGGCATCGGGGCCGCCTCTGGCAGAGCGTTGAAGATGTCACTCTTCACCCTGTAGATTTCCTCTGTCTCCTGCCGTGTGGCCCTCCTGCCCCATGTGCGCATGGCCAGCATATCGATGGTGCCGCCACCGGTACGACCCTCATTCATATATACCTCTTGCGGGGTCATGTGCAACCCAAAACGCTCCACGGCCTCACACCAGGCCTTTACATGGTTGGGCATGGAATCAAAGAGGACTCCGTCCATATCGAAAAGGACGGCCTTGAGGCTCCCTGCCCCACGGCCGTCCCTGTTGTTTGTCTTGCTGTCCAAGGTCACTTGTGCTTACTTCTGCAAACGTTCTCTGATAGCCTTGGTCTCCTTCTCGTAGCCAGGCTTGCCCAGGAGAGCAAACATGTTCTTCTTGTATGCCTCCACACCAGGCTGGTTGAACGGGTTCACGCCCAGCACCAGTCCGCTTATTCCGCAAGCCTTCTCGAAGAAATAGATGAGCTGTCCCAGATTGTAGGCGTCCAGGCGAGGCACACTCACGCGGATATTGGGCACGCCCCCATCCACATGTGCAAGTTGTGTGCCCAGTTCGGCCATCTTGTTGACCTCGTCCACGCGCTTTCCTTCCAGGAAGTTCAGCCCGTCCAGGTTCTCGTCGTCATGGGGGAAGAGCAGTTTGTACTCTGGCTCCTCGATGCTCACGACGGTCTCAAAGATTGTGCGCTCGCCCTCCTGGATCCATTGCCCCATAGAGTGCAGGTCAGTACTGAAATCCACGGCGGCGGGGAAGATGCCCTTATGGTCTTTTCCCTCCGACTCGCCAAAGAGCTGCTTCCACCATTCGTTCATGTAATGGAGCTTGGGCTGGAAGTTCACCAGTATCTCTATTTTCTTGCCCTTGCGGTAAAGCGCGTTGCGCACGGCAGCATACTGCGCGCTGGGGTTCAGGTCGAAGGGGGTCTCCACCGAGGTGGCTCTTTCCATGTCGGCCGCGCCCTGCACGAGAGCCGCGATGTCAAAGCCCGCGACAGCAATGGGAAGCAAACCTACGGGGGTGAGCACGCTAAAGCGCCCGCCCACATTGTCGGGAATGACAAATGAGGCATAGCCCTCACGGTCGGCCGTGGCGCGTGCGGCTCCCTTCTTGGCATCGGTCACAGCCACAATCACCTTGCGCGCCGTGTCCACGCCACGCTGCTCTTCGCACTGTTTTCTGAGCAGCCTGAAGGCAAGAGCCGTCTCCGTCGTCGTTCCGCTCTTGCTGATATTGATGACCCCGAACTTGCGACCGCGCAGATACTCGGTGAGCTCATACAGGTAATCCTCGCTGATGTTGTTGCCCGCGAAAAGGATGTTGGGGTTCTCGCCCTTGTTTTCCAGCCACTGGAAACTGTTGCCCAGAGCCTCGATGACGGCACGCGCGCCCAGGTATGAGCCACCGATACCTGCCACCACCACCGTGTCGCAAAGCTCGCGCAGGGTATCGGCACAATTCTGGATCTGCTCCAGGAACTCGGGAGTAACCTGGCCGGGAAGGTGAAGCCATCCCAGGAAATCGTGGCCAGGACATGTGGCGCTCTCCAATGCCTGCCGGGCCGAAGCCACAGCACCCTCGTAGGCGGCCACGTCCTCGGGGGAAACCAGTGATTTGCTGATGTCTAACCTAATCATAAGTAAACTCTATATTAATAAATATGTTTCTACTCTTCTGCTTCCTCGTCTCCTTGACCCGCACAGGATGGCCTCCACACAGAGGCCGTGCCCACGTCATCCCCACACCTCTTTACCGTAAAGTCCCGCTGAGCAGGCGGATTTCAATTGCCGGGCTGACATGCCGGTACAGGATGTTGAACACAGCGTCCAGGATGGGCGAGTTGACCCTGAGCGGGCGGTTGACCTCTACCATGCACTTGGCACCGAAGTACCCCTCGGCAATCATGTGCATCTCGGCCTGAGCACTCTGCACGCTATAGCCACGCCCTATCATGGTGCCAAACATGCGGTTGCGGCTGAACTGGCTGTAGCCCGTGACCAGCAGGTCACCCGCATAGACCGAGTCACAGATGTTGCGGCCAATGGGGCACACGGCTGTGAGGAAGCGCTGCATCTCCTGCATGGCATTGCTCATGAGCACGGCCTGGAAGTTGTCGCCATAGTTCAGGCCGCTGCATATGCCGGCTGCCAGGGCATAGACATTCTTGAGCACACTGGCATACTCGATGCCCGACACGTCCTGGCTCACCTTGGTGCGCACATAATCATTGGCCAGGAGCGAGGCGAACTCTGCCGCGCGACTCACATCGGCACAGCCCACGGTGAGATAGGTGAGGTGGTTCATGGCCACCTCCTCGGCATGGCTGGGGCCGCCTATGACCGCCAACTGCTCCTGCGGCATGCCGTACATGAGCGAGAGGTAGTCGGTGGGGATGAGGTTCTCGCCCGGCACGATGCCTTTGATGGCCGTCACCACAAACTTGGTGCGAAGCCTTACCCGCAGATGCTCCAGCGTCCCCTTGAGAAAGGGTGACGGAAGCACCAGTACAAGCGTGTCGCAAGCCCCGGCCACCTGGTTGATGTCATCGGTGAGCGTCACCCGGCTCATGTCGAAACTCACCTGCGGGAGGTAAGCGGGATTGTGCCCCGAATGCATGAACTGCTCCACGCGCCCTGCATTGCGCATGTACCAGTGGATATGCGGCACGCTCCCGAGCAATATCTTGGCTATGGCCGTGGCCCAACTGCCACCGCCTATGACCCCCACGCTGCCCACTATGCCGTCCATTGCGCGATGTCCTCCTGCGAGGGCCGCCCAACATTGAGTTTGTATTTCTTCACTATTTCGACAATCTGCTGCTGCACCTTGGCCGGGGCCACGCCCTGCAGGGAAGCCGCCAGGTTGTAACCTGCCTTGCGCAGGATGGGGATGTACTCGGCGGGCACGCCCTTCTCCAGGAACATCTCGTCCTTGTCACGGGGAGCCTTCACTTCGGGCTTCATCTGTGGGAAGAGCATCACCTCGCCGATGGCAAACTTGCCCGTGAGCAGCATCACCAGGCGGTCAATGCCGATGCCGATGCCAAAGGTGGGAGGCATGCCATACTGGAGGGCGCGCAGGAAGTCGCGGTCAATGACCATGGCCTCGTCATCACCCTTGTCGGCAAGTTTCATCTGGTCGACGAAGCGCTGTTCCTGATCGATGGGGTCATTGAGCTCGCTGTAGGCATTGGCCAGTTCCTTGCCGTTCACCATCAGTTCGAAACGCTCGGTCAGTCCTGGCTTCGAGCGGTGCATCTTGGTCAGGGGGGACATCTCCACGGGGTAGTCGGTGATGAAGGTGGGCTGTATGAAGGTGCCCTCACAGGTCTCGCCGAAAATCTCGTCTATCAGTTTGCCCTTGCCCATGGTGTCATCGACTTCGATGCCCAGCTTACGGGCCGCCTCGCGTATCTCGTCCTCGCTCATGGGATACAGGTCATAGCCCGTCTTCTCCCGGATGGCCTCCAGGATGGGCAGGCGGCGGAAGGGAGCCTTGAAGGAGATGACCTTCCCGTCTATCTCCACCTCGGGCTTTCCGTTGACAGCCGTGCATATCTCCTCCAGCATCCGCTCGGTGAACCCCATGCCCCAGTTGAGGTCCTTGTAGCTCACATAGAGCTCCATACAGGTGAACTCGGGGTTGTGGGTCTTGTCCATGCCCTCGTTGCGGAAGTTCTTGCCTATCTCGTACACGCCCTCGAAGCCGCCCACGATCAGACGCTTGAGGTAAAGCTCGGTGGCGATGCGCATGTACATGTCCTGGTTGAGCGCGTTGAAGTGCGTGATAAAGGGACGCGCGCTCGCACCGCCCGCGATGCTCTGCAGGACAGGGGTCTCCACCTCGGTGTAGCCCGCGTCATCCAGTATGCGGCGCAGGGTACGCACGATGGCGGCCCGCTTGAGGAAGGTGTCCTTCACGCCCTTGTTGACTATCAAGTCCACATAACGCTGGCGGTAGCGCAACTCGGGGTCGTCAAAGGCGTCGAACACATTGCCCTCGGCGTCCGTCTTCACGACAGGCAGGGGGCGAAGGCTCTTGCACAGCACGGTCATCTCCGTCACATGCACGCTTATCTCCCCCGTCTTTGTGCGGAACACATAGCCCTTCACACCGATGAAGTCACCAAGGTCCAGGCACTTCTTGAAGACCACGTTGTACAGGTCCTTGTTCTCACCGGGACAAATGGAGTCGCGCTGCACATACAACTGTATGCGCCCCTTGCTGTCCTGCAGTTCGGCAAAGCCGGCCTTGCCCATGACACGCTTGCCCATGACGCGTCCCGCGATGCTCACGTTGCGGCTGTTCGCGGCTGTGGCGGCAATGTGGGGACGCTCGCCATTCTCATCGGGCTCGGCCGACTCATCGACCGGAAGGTCCACAAAGGACTCGCGTATCTCTGTGCTCCAGGCATCCACAGGGTACTCTGCAGCGGGATAGGGGTCAATGCCCAAGTCGCGCAACTGCTGCAGGTTGTTTCTCCTGACAATCTCCTGGTCGCTCAATTCCAGTATGTTCATCGTACTTTATCAATTGTTCTTGTTCGAGGCCACAAAGTTACACAGAAAAATCAGATGCGGCAAGAAATGGGCTATTATTCAAGCAACTGCAAGGCGCGACGGGACGGCCTGGCACACCGGTGTCTGGCAAGGCGGGAAGCGCTCCATGCCATTTTCACACCAGGAGCCGCAAAAAAAGAATGTTGCCACGATGGGCCATCTGCCCCTTTTTCCATATCTTTGGCTCACGAAACCAAAACGGAGAGACTGCACTATGCCAAGAAGGAAACTAAGCAACGAGATACCCTACAACTACGCGGCATGCCTGCACGCTGACTGCCCCAGAGCCAAGACTTGCCTGAGGCAAATCGCCTACGGCAGGATGCTGGAGGGAAGGACTCATCTGAAACTCGTCAACCCCCGGAAGTGCAGCCAGGACGGACAATGTGAGTTCTACAGGGAAGGCAAGTCGCTGCGCTTTGCACGAGGATTCGCCAACTTCAAGAAGCGCATGTACCCCGACCAGTACGAAAGGTTCTCCACCCTGCTGCAATGCCACTTCGGGCGAAGCCAGTACTACGAGCGCAGGAAAGGGGACATCCCGCTCACCCCAGGCGAGCAAGAACTCATCCTGGACGTGCTCAAGCAGGTGGGGGTGAGCGAGGAACTGCAGTTTGACCAATACGAGGAGGCCATGGACTGGAGCGAATAGCCAGAGACGGCAGGAAATCCGCCTTTTGTCCCACCGCATTCCCGGACTGCAGTCCAAGCACGCCTGGACTGCAGTCCGGGTTATCGTGGACTGGAATCCGGACTGACATAAACCGGAAAGGAATACAAGCAACCTCAGCGATATATGGAACAGCCACCTGGCACGCATGCCACCATACATGCGTGCAAGACAAGAAACGCACAACGACAAAGACCCCATGCCACACATCAGCAAGACCACGCTCATCTCCTTCACCTGGCAGCACATCCTGCTGCTCGTCTCCCTTTACATCATGACACTGGGCGTGGCTGTGTGCGTGCGCAGCCAACTGGGGGCCAGCGTCATCTCCACCATCCCCTGCGTGATGTCCACGGCAGGGATGGTGACAGGCCGCATCCCGGCATGGACCATAGGCACCTACACCATTCTGATGAACGCGCTCTTTGTGGTGGCCCAGATGGCGATACTGCGCGGGTATTTTGAGTGGGTGCAACTGTTCCAGCTCGCCGTGGGCTTCTTCTTCGGCATGCTGATAGACCTGAACATGCTGCTGACGGGGTGGATAGCGTATGACAGCCTCCCCTTGAACGCCCTCGTGCAGGTGGCGGGGTGCACCATCCTGGGCATCGGCATCGCGCTGGAGGTGAGGTGCGGCTCGGTGACCATGCCTGGCGAGGGCATCACCATCGCCATAAGCAAGGTGACGGGGATGAGGTTCCACAAAGCCAAGATATGGGCGGACACCACACTGGTCGCGCTGGCCGTGCTCCTCAGCATCCTGCTGCTGGGCTCATGGCAATGGCGGATAGTGGGCATGGGCACGCTCTTTGCCATGGTGTACGTGGGACTGGTGGTGCGCGCCGTGGGCCGGCGCCTGGGATGGTTTGACCGCCTGCTGGCCTACCGCCCCGGCTTCCGCAGGTATGTGTATGGGCTGGCCCGATATGTGTACAGGAGGTTCTAAGGCAGAGAGGGCCTTCAAGCCCGGAACGCTTCTGAGGCCGGGAGGGCTTGGAGCGAGCCTGCCTTTTAGGCAGGAACGTCAAAAGAAAGTGGCTTTGCCCTTCCCCATAACCTTTTCTTTCACTACCTTTGCATTCCACGCGAAGACAAGAGACGCACATGGAAAACGAGGCAGACATCCACGAGAACAATCTCCTGGAAGACTATGGGCTGGAGGTGACGGATACCCTGCTCACAGACCATTCTGTGACGGAATACAAGAAGGATGGGACAACCCACCACATCTTCTGGGCCACGCATGACTACGAGGCACTGGGAGAAGGCTACTCGTATTATGACGAGATAACACATAAATGCTGAGAGTACAAAACTCACAAACACAAAATCGGATGACAACAGACGGCAAATTTACTTTGTTTGACTTCTGCAAAAGGCAAACGAACAAAATTCAGGTTTTTAGATTATACGAATTAAAAGAATTTCATACAGATTGGATTTTACGACAAATCGCCAGATGCATAGGATATGTTGAATAAATGGACAAGAGAAGAAACTATTATAGCATTCAATGTGTATTGCAAGATTCCATTTAAGGATAGTGGCAAAACACATCCTACTATTATAAAGTACGCAAAAATTTTAGGTAGAAGCCCAAGTGCGCTTAACATGAAGATTGGAAATTTCGGAAGGCTTGACCCGAAATTAAAAGAGAATGGGATTATAGGTTTAGATCATGGTGCGAAGATGGAGGAAGAAGTTTGGGATGAATTTTACAGAGATCCAGACAGGCTTGCCTTCGAGAGTGAATGTCTAATAGCCAAATTCGCAAAGAAAGATATAGAAAGCACTACAGGAATAGATGTTAGTGATTTACCCAAAGGCAAAGAGCGTTTTGCCATAGTCAAGCAAAGGGTTAACCAGTCTTTCTTTCGTTCCGCTGTCATGTGTTCATATAATTATAGATGTTGCATATCAGGCGTAAGCAACCCTGAATTGTTAGAAGCATGTCATATTATTGATTGGAAAGAAGATGCGACGAATCGAAGCAATCCCGAGAATGGATTGTGTTTGAATCCATTATTCCATAAAGCATATGACAACTATCTTATAACTATAACACCCGACTACAACATCATCATTTCAGAAGAACTGATAGAAAATACCGAAGACAAGACATTCAAAGAATATCTTCTTGGACTTCAAAATAAGAAGTTGGTTCTACCTAACCGCTTTTATCCAAAACCAGACTTTTTAGACTATCATTATCAAAAATATTTAAAAAAATAGAATGGATTACGATTTTTCATATCTGGATTTTATTGCGAAACACCATCCGAAATATTATTCGGATGATAGGGTATTACTTTGTGACATCCTTTTTCGTTTTCTTACAGACGATGAAGTTTCTACAGAAGATTTGAATTGGCTTCAAAAAGAATACACAACGAAAAGCGAAGTTTTAGAAGAGTTGAAAAGACTAGAAACTTTGTTGTTTTCGGAAACTTTAGATTACTTTTATGAAAGTATCATTAATCCGACATGAACAAGTTGAATTCGTACTACCCTATTCCTAACATCTATTCATCTCATTAGACACAAGCGATGTCCATTGACGAATAGGCGCATGCAAACACGTATGCACAAACATGCCTCTAACACATAGTAAAGTAATGCATTTGTAGAAGGTTTCGTCATGGATATCAGCCCACATCACCCTGGTGGTGCTGGCGGTTACTGATGTCGCGCTGACAGTGCCAGCACCCTTCCTGTGGATAGGCACCTCGGCCATCACGCCCTTGCTGGGCATCGTGATGTGATGTACGGCACGAGGCTTTCGCTGAAGCCCCCCGGATTCAAGCCAGTGCCGCCACATCCCCGACATGCGCACACAAGCGGACTGCCCACAGTTCGTCATTGCGCCCATACCTGGCTGATGCTCCAAGCGATGACACCGCACACAGGCCAAGGCAGCAGGGGCTGCCATCCTTGTGCCGGATAGCAGCCCCTGCTGTTCGTTGTCCATTCCCCATGGTCAGTCCCCGTAACCGTTGGGGTTGTTCTTCTGCCAGTTCCATGAGTCGCGGCACATCTCCTCGATGCCGTACTGTGCCACCCAGCCAAGTTCCTTCTTGGCCTTGGAGGGATCACAATAGCATGTGGCAATGTCTCCTGGACGTCGGGGCTTGATAACGTATGGCACACGGACACCATTGGCCTTCTCGAAAGCCTTCACCACGTCCAGCACACTGTAGCCATGGCCTGTGCCCAGGTTGTAGATGCCCAGGCCGCACTTGCCCTGGATGGCCTTCAGGGCACACACGTGCCCTGCGGCAAGGTCGCACACATGGATATAGTCACGCACGCCCGTGCCGTCATGGGTGTCGTAATCGTTTCCGAAGACTCCCAGTTCCGGACGCTTGCCGATAGCCACCTGTGTGATGTAAGGCATCAGGTTGTTGGGGATGCCGTTGGGGTTCTCGCCTATCTTTCCGCTTGGGTGCGCGCCGATGGGATTGAAATAGCGCAGGAGAACCACGTTCCATTCGGGGTCGGCCTTCTGCACATCCATCAGCACCTCCTCAAGCATTGACTTGGTCTTTCCATAGGGATTGGTGCAATGTCCCTTGGGGCACTGCTCCGTGATGGGGATGATGGCAGGGTCGCCATAGACGGTGGCGCTGGACGAGAAGATGATGTTCTTGCATCCGTGCTTGCGCATGACATCCAGCAGGATGAATGTTCCCGTCATATTGTTGTGATAGTACTCCAGCGGCTTTGCCACGCTCTCGCCCACAGCCTTGAGTCCTGCGAAGTGGATGACGGCCTGGGGGTGCTCTGCCTCGAACACCTTGGCCAATGCCCCGGCATCGCGTACATCGGCCTTGTAAAAGGGAATCTGCTTCCCGATAATTTCGCCCACACGCTCCAGGGCCTTGGGATTGGAGTTGTAGAGGTTATCCACAACGGCCACACTGTGGCCTGCCTTGTCAAGTTCGATGATGGTGTGGCTGCCGATGTATCCGGCACCACCCGTGAGAAGAATCTTCATATCTGTTATATTTTAGGTTGTTACACAACAACTGGTCTTCACTGCGCGATGCCGAACAGACGGGCAAGCCCTCCGTCCACGCCGCTGAAACCCATGAAAGCCATAGCCAGCAGCCCGGCTGTCACGAGGGCTATGCTCATGCCGCGCATCCCCTTGGGAATGGGCATGAGGTCGAGTTGCTCGCGGATGGCGGCAAACACCACCAGCGCCAGCGCGAAGCCCAGCGCGGTACTGAAGGCATAGACTACGCCCGTAAGCAAGTTGGGCTCCTGCCCTTGTGTGGCATAGTTGCCATTGGCCACCAGGATGGCCACACCCAGGATGCAGCAGTTGGTGGTGATGAGGGGAAGGAACACGCCCAGGGCCTGGTACAGGGCAGGAGCCGTCTTCTTAAGCACAATCTCCACCATTTGCACCAAGGCCGCAATGACCAGGATGAAGGCAATGGTCTGGAGATATTCAAGAGAGAAGGGCACCAGCACAAACTTCTGTACCAGATAGGTGACGATGGTGGCCAGTGTGAGCACAAATGCCACGGCGGCCCCCATGCCCAGTGCAGAGTCCACCTTCTTGCTTACCCCCAGGAAAGGACATATTCCCAGGAATTGGGAAAGTACGACATTGTTGACGAATATCGCTGTGATGAAAATCAATATGTATGCCATGACATTATGCTTTCTTGAGTTTGTTGATGAGTGCGATAAGGTAGCCCAGCACGATGAACGCGCCTGGAGCCAGCACGAAGACGAGTGCCCCGTAACTTTCGGGGAAGAGGGTGACGGAAAAAACCTTGCCCGTTCCCAGCAGCTCGCGCACGGCGCCCAGCAGTGTGAGCGCGAAGGTGAAGCCCAGCCCGATGCCTATGCCGTCGAAGACGCTCTCCACAGGGCCGTTCTTGGCGGCGAAAGCCTCGGCACGTCCAAGGATAATGCAGTTGACCACAATCAGCGGGATGAAGAGTCCCAAAGAGTCATTGATGGCGGGGGCATAAGCCTGGATGAGCATCTGCAGCACGGTCACCAGCGACGCGATCACCACCACGAAGGAGGGGATGCGCACCATGTCGGGCACCAGGTTCTTGATGAGCGAGATGAGGAAGTTGGAGCAGATGAGCACCGCAGTGGTGGCCAGTCCCATGAACATGCCGTTGAGCGCGCTGCTCGTGGTGCCCAGTGTGGGACACATGCCCAGCAAGAGCACGAAGGTGGGATTCTCCTTGACGAGTCCGTTGAAGAATATTTTCAAGTATTTCATGTCGTTTTCTCTCCTATACCTTATTTGTCAGTACTGTCGTCCTGCAGGCTGTCGGGCTGTGCCGAGGGTTCCTGCCGCTCGGGGCTGACGGCCGTCGTCTGGTGTGAGGCCCCGCTCTCGCCATCGGCCTGCCATCCCTCCTGCAGGGCTTTGTAGGCATTGTTGACACAACGCAGGAAGGCCCGGCTGGTGATGGTTGACGCTGTGATGGCGTCCACATCACCTCCGTCCTTCTTCACGGTAAGGTTGTCCTTGCCGGGATTGCGCCCCAGGATAGAGCCTTTACCCTCGCGGAACCAGGTGTCGGCCTTCGCTCCCAGCCCTGGTGTCTCGCTGCTCTGCAGGACGCGGTATCCCTTGATGCTCCCGTCCTGGGCAAAGCCCACCAGAACGGTCAGTGCTCCTCCGAAGCCCTTGGGGTCGGTCACTTGCACGGCATTGCCGCTTGTGGTTCGATAGATGACCACAGCCCCCCCATTGAGCGTGTCTGTCTTCTGTACCTTCAGGCTCTCGTCCATGAGCACCTCCTTGATGCCGTTGTCAAGCGTCTGCTTCTTGATGGCGGCGATGGGCTCGCGTGTCATGCTGTCCACGGAAGCCAGTGCCACGCCCGCTATCAGGGAGATGACGGTGAGCACGACCACCATATTGTACCATGTGGATTCCAGTTTCTTCATTTCTTGGTTACCTCCCCGAATCGTTTTGGTTTACAATAAGTGTTGATGAGGGGCGTGAAGGCATTCATGATGAGAATGGCAAAGGACATGCCTTCGGGATAGGCCCCCCAGTTGCGGATGACGACTGTGAGCACCCCAATGCTGACCCCATAGATAATCTGGCCGCAGTGGCTCATGGGCGAGGTCACATAGTCGGTGGCCATGAAGCAGGCTCCCAGCATCAGTCCACCGCTGCAGAGCACCTTGGAAACAGGGGCATACACGGGGTCGCACGCATGGCACACCAGCGACAGGACTGCCACTGTGCCCAGGATGCTCACGGGAATGTGCCAGGTGATTATCTTCCTCCATATCATGAAGAGACAGCCCAGCAGGAGCAGCAAGGCACTCACTTCGCCCATGGAACCTGGTGTGGTGCCCAGGAACATCTCCAGCGATGAAGGCAGTTTGCTCAGCACAGAGGCGTCGCCACTGGTGATGGCCTGCTTCATCACACTCAGGGGAGTGGCCGCAGTCTCGGCATCGACAAACGAGGCATGGGGAACAGGCCAGGTGGTCATCTGCGCGGGAAAACTGATGAGCAGGAACACGCGCCCCACCAGGGCTGGATTGAAGGGGTTGCATCCCAGTCCGCCAAAGGTGAGTTTCCCCACCCCTATGGCCACCAGGGCTCCAATGACCACAATCCACACAGGCAGGTTGCTGGGCAGGTTGAATGCCAGCAGGATGCCCGTGAGCAGGGCACTGCCGTCAAGGATTGTCGTGCGGGGCTGTCCAAGCACAAACTTTGTGATGAACCATTCGAAGAAGACACAGGCGAGCACCGAGGTCAGCATGACCACTGCCGCGCCCATGCCAAAGAGCCAGAAACTGGCCAGTAGTGCGGGCAACAGCGCCACGCACACTCCGTACATGTTCTTCTGTACGGAATCACCGCCATGCACATGGGGTGAGAGTGATATTACCGGTTTCATTGTATATTCGTGTTTGATTATGTGGAGGGTGATTACTTCTTGGCGGCACGGGCTTTGATAATTCCCATCACTGTGCTCTTGCCCACACGAACCATGTCGAGCAGGGGACGGTGGCTGGGACATGTGTACTGGCACGAGCCGCACTCGATACAACTTGTCACTTCGTTCCTCTCTGCTTCTTCCCACTTGCCGTGGGCGCTCAGCGTGGCGAGCAGATAAGGCTCAAGCCCCATGGGACAGACGTCCACGCACTTGGCACAGCGTATGCAGGGGCTGGGCTCCGTGCGACGCGCCTCCTTCTCGCTCATGACGAGCAGGCCACTGCTTCCCTTGGTCACAGGCACCTCCAGCGAGAGGAGTGCCTTGCCCATCATGGGACCGCCGCTGATGATCTTTCCTGCATCTTCGGGCAATCCGCCACACTCGTCCATCAACTGCTGGAGAGGGGTGCCCAGCCGCGCGAGCAGATTGCCGGGCCTGGCCACGCTCTTGCCCGTCACGGTGACGACACGGTCAAGGAGGGGCTTGTTCTTCAGAACTGCCTGGTAGATGGCAAAGGCTGTGCCCACGTTCTGCACCACGGCTCCCACCTGGATGGGGATGGCAGGAGGAGCAGGCACCTGGCGGCCTATAATCGCATCTATCAGCTGCTTCTCGCCGCCCTGCGGGTATTTCACCTTCAGGGGGACAACCTCGATGTGGGGATGAGCCTTGGCCCTATCGGTCATCAGGGCGATGGCGTCGGGTTTGTTGTTCTCGATGCCGATGTACCCCTTCTCCACGCTCACGGCCTTCATGATGATTTCCACTCCCTCCAGTATCTCGTCGGCATGCTCGAGCATGAGCCTGTGGTCTGCCGTCAGATAAGGTTCGCACTCCACAGCGTTGATAATCACGCACTCGGCCTTGCAGCCGGGAGGTGGTGTCAACTTCACATGGCTGGGGAAGGTGGCTCCACCCATACCCACAACACCCGCGTTCTTTATTTTCTCCACGATGGCCTTGCTGTCCAGTTCCCCGTGGTCGGCAAGCCTCACCAGCGTGTCAGTGCGGTCGATGCTCTCCTCCCACTCGTCGCCCTCCACATTGACGTAGATGGCCGTGCGTCGGGTGCCGCTGGCATCCAAGGCCACGTCTATCTTGGCCACCTTGCCGCTCACGCTGCTGTGAACAGGCGCGCTCACAAAGCCGCCTGCCTCGGCCAGCAGCGTTCCCACCTTCACCTCATCGCCCCTCTGGACTACAGGTCTTGCGGGAGCCCCGATATGCTGGAACATGCTGAATACGGCCTGCTTGGGCAGGGCTGCCTGTCTGATGGGACTGCCGGCCGTCAACTTGTTCTCTGCGGGGTGCACTCCGCCTATCTTGAATGTCTTCATTTCTGCTCCTCCTTTCTGTTCTCGGTTGGTTGTTTCTCTGTAGCCTCTGGCTGTGCGGAAGCCATGGCTGGCTGCTGGGCCACGGCGGCTGTTGCCTCCGGATGCTCAACCTTGGGCCTGCGCGGGGGGAAGTTGAAAGCGTGAATGGCTCCCCTGGGGCAGACCTCCTCGCACTTGCGGCACATCCTGCACTTCTCGGCATCGATGTAGGCCAGGTTGTTGGCCAAGGTGATTGCCTCAAACTTGTCACAGGTCTTCACGCACTTGCCACAGCCGATGCAGGATACCTTGCACGCCTTGACAGCCACCGCGCCCTTGTCCTTGTTGTTGCAGAGCACCACCACACGGCGTCCCTTGGGCCCCTTCAGGCGGACTTCTATCACACCGCGAGGGCAAGCCTTGGCACACGCGCCGCAACCCGTGCACCTGTTCTCGTCCACTTCGGGCAGGCCGGTGGCAGTGTTCATGACGATGGCACCGAACTGGCACTTGGCCACACAGTCGCCACATCCCAGGCATCCATAGGCACAGGATGTCTCGCCCATGCCCGTCATGCTCTGCACACGGCAACTGCGCACACCGTCAAACTCGGCAATACGCGGGCGGTTGTCGCAGGTTCCATTGCAGCGCACTACCGCTATCTTGGGAGCCGAGGCCACAGCGGCCATCCCCAGGATTGAAGCCACCTTCTCCATGACCGGCAGTCCGCCCACAGGGCAGAACTTGCCTTCCAGACTGCCGCCATCTGCAGCCTTCACACACGCAGCGGCAAAACCCGAGCAGCCAGGATAGCCGCACCCGCCACAGTTGGCCTGCGGCAGCACCGCCGCCACCTCGTCCACACGAGGGTCCTCGCTTACAGAAAACTTGTGCGAGACCACATACAGAACCACTGCTGAGAGAAGTCCTATCGCTCCAAGCACAACCACTGCAATCATGATTTCGTTCATACGTTGATTGAAGATTTAATTGGTATTTGGATTTGTTACTTGCTTGCCTGTCCTGGAGAAACTTTCCGCACGTTCTCCGGCCCTACCGTTTCCCCGTCGAGTGGACGCACGCTGAAACGGAAACGCCTGTCGAGACACACGCGAAAAAGGTAAAGAGTCCCATAGTAGAGAGCCAGGACTCCCAGTGCGGCCAGAGCACCCACGCCTTCACCCCACAATGTGCAACCGAGGAAAAGCACTGCCACCATGAGCACGAGCGGAACGGCATAGGCTATCCACACGGCCCGGTAGCCCTGGGCGAGCGAGCCCTCCACCACGACGGTCTGCCCCACCCGCACAGGCTCGCTGCCCACGCTGGCCTCCACGGTCTTCCTCTTGCCATCACTGATTTTGCACAACTGCCTCGCCGCACAGCCCCCACAGGCCGTCTGCTGTATGATGCGCACAACACATGTGGTGGCCTCTACCCGCTCCACCACTCCTTGATGCCGGATTGTTTCTCTCATCAACTATATGGCTCTCGCCTAAATAATCACGCAAAGTTACGAAGTTTCCCGCACATACCGGCCATTCCCCACGCATACTTTTCCATTCCAATCGGTTTTCCCGACCATGTCTTGACAGATAACGCGCAAAAGTTTATCTTTGCACAAAATGGGGCTTTGGCCTTGTCGCGGCAGGACGGACCGCTATGCGTGAAGTCCACACCGCAAGTGTACACTCTACTCCACACACACCGCGCACAAATGTTCACATTCCAAGCCTGTTGCAAAATCAACCTGGGTCTGAAGGTCACCGGGTGCCGCCCCGACGGCTACCACAACCTGCAGACCATCCTCTACCCCGTCCCACTTTGTGACGACATCACCGTCGAGGAAAGCGAGACCGACATCCTGACGCTTACGGGCATCCCCGTCGGGGGCATCCCCGGGGACAACCTGGTGCTGCGTGCTTTGCGGATGCTGCGCGACAAGGGGTTTGCCATCCCGCACCTGCACATCCGCCTGCACAAGAACATCCCCAATGGAGCCGGACTGGGCGGCGGAAGCAGCGATGCCGCAGGCATGGTGAGGGAACTCAACAGGCATTGCGCGCTGGGCATGAGCGACGAGGAGATGGAGCGTTCCGTGGCGCCGCTGGGCGCCGACTGCCCCTTCTTCGTGCGCTGCAAGCCTGTGTATGCCGAGGGAACGGGCAACGTGTTCAGCCCAGCCAACGTGAACCTGGGCGGGATGCACATCCTGCTCGTCAAGCCGCAAGAGTCAGTTTCCACACGCGAGGCTTACGCCATGACACAGCCACGCATGCCCGAAACACCGCTTGCCAAACTCGTGCGGCACCCCATCGGAGAATGGCGGGAACTGGTATCCAACGACTTCGAGCGCAGCGTATTCCCCGCCCATCCCGTCATCAGGGAAATCAAGGAACAACTGTATGCCATGGGGGCAGCCTACGCCAGCATGAGCGGAAGCGGCAGCTGCGTGTTCGGACTCTTCCAGGGGAAGCCCGTCACCAGCGGCCTGTTCGAGGGCATGTTTGTGTACGGGGCACAGCTTTAGGACTTTCCCCCCCGCCCGGCAGGGAAATGCCCTCGCGCCGCCGCCCTGCCCGCCTTACCTTTGCAGCAGACAAACAACAAATAAAGAAGAGAAGACTATGAAACGCTACATCCTGACCCTTATAGCCGTCCTGGCCACAGTGGCCGGAGCGTCTGCCATGAGTTACAGACAAGCCCGTGAGGAAGCCCTCTATCTGACCGACAAGATGGCATACGAGCTCAACCTCAACGACCAGCAGTACAACGACGCATATGAGATCAACCTGGACTACTTCCTGAGCATGAACTCGGAGAGAGACCTCTACGGGGACTATCTGAGCTACCGTCTCACCGACCTGAGGCATATTCTGCTCAGCTGGCAATTCGACCTGATGCTCCAGGCAGACTACTTCGTGCGCCCTCTCCTGTGGAGCCGGGGCCGCTGGATGTTCCCCGTCTATGGGCACTACCGCAGGGGGATGTTCTTCTATGACCGTCCGCGTGTGTACTTCGAGTATCGTGGCGGGCACGGGCATCACCACTACCACGGAGGTTTCTACGCCGACCGCCGGCCGCATTGGGACGGCGGCATGCGCGGCAGGGAGCCCATGGGCGGGCCAGGCAGAGGAGCCGGACGGGTAAACCCGGGCAGGGGCAACGGATACCACTTTGACCTTCCAGGACAGGGCGGACGCAATCCCGGACGCGACAACCGCCCGGGACGCGGTGACAATGGTGTGACCAACGGGCGCGACAACCGTCCGGGTCGGGGCGGCGAGAGTGCCACACCTGGCAGGGGAGACCGGCCTGGCAGGGGTGATTATACCAGAGGCGGCTCCCGCAACGGCTACACCACCGGCCGGACTGACAGGCCGCAGGACAAGGAAGACGGCTACACCCACACAGGCCGCGACAGCCACTCGCGACAGGGACAGGCCACAGGCACACGCACCAACGACCGCTCGAACACTACCCCCAACCGCAATACCGGCAATGCCACCCGACCCGGATCCGACAGCCAGCCCCGCACGCGAGGCGGCTCATTCTCGCGCAACAGTTCGCGTGTCACCTCGGAGAGTAATGGCCAGGCTGGACACTCACGCGGGGGAAGCATGAGCCGTGGCTCGGCTGGCACGCAGACACGCAGCGGAAACACAGGCTCACCCACACGCGGCGGAGCCTCGGACGGCGGGACGGTGTCACGCGGACGCAGATAAGCAAACCAGTATGGGCCTCACCACACTGGACACCACCACCAGGCAGAATCGGCTAAGCAAAAGGGACATCATTGCCGTGTGCGCAGCCACAGCAGGACGGGCAAACAATTCCCCTCAGGGAGGCTTTGCACCAACTGCCGCCGAGCCAGGACGTGACAACCGCCACCCATGCCCTGCATGTTTTCACGCACTTTGACTCCTGGTCTGCTTTCGTCCAGGCGAACAGGTACAGGCCATGATTAAGACTGTGCGCAAGAAGCACGAAATCCACGCGCGCAAACCTCACACCGGCCTGCAGGACAAGGCCGTTCCGGGCTGTGGGCCTTACCCGTTGGGCATCCAAGGATAAATGGCACTGTCGAAACACAAGCGCACCGCTGACGGAGGCATGAAGCCACGTCAGCGGTGCGCCCGCATTCTTGCCCCACCTCACGAATTGCGCAACTTGCGCAGCAACTCCTGATTGATGCGGCGTATGCGCGTCTGCCCCTCCATCAAGTCACGCTTGAAGGACGAGAACTCCACGTTCATATTATTATAGATGTCACTGAACGTGTGCAGCAGGGGAGGCAGGTAAGGCTGCTCGTTGGTGTTGACCACAATGCGTATGTCCTTGGGCACCACACGCACATTTATGTCACACCCCTCCTCCTTGGGGTCGCCGTCAAAATGGATGACGCCGGGAGCCTTGCGGTGGATATTCACCTCGCGGCACTTGAAGCAGCGTATCTTGCTGTTCTGCGTTATCGTCTTGTTGAAGAGCTGTATGGCAATCTGGGGAGCCTCGATCACATTGAACGGTTCCATCACCGTCACATCCATCAGCCCGTCGCTCATGCTCGCGTGGGGGGCGATATAGACATTGTTGCCGTACTGGCTGGCATTGGCACAGGCGATGAGAAACGCCTTGAACTGCTTCTTCTCTCCGTCAATCTCCACGTCATATGTGTCGGGATGATATGTCAGCCCCTCCTTCAGCGTGTTCTCAATATAGGAAAGAAGCCCCCTGCGCCCGCTCCGCGCAAACTTGCTGCTGACAAAGGCGTCAAAGCCCACGCCACAAGTACAGAAGAACGGGGTGCCGTTGATAATCCCGTAGTCCAGGCTGCGTATCCTGCAATCGGCCAGCACCTGCATGGCTCCCTCGGGGTTCATGGGGATATAGAGATGGCGCGCGAGTCCGTTGCCGCTGCCACAGGGAATAATGCCCAAGGCCGTACGTGAGTGGACAAGGCTTCGCGCCACCTCGTTGACTGTACCGTCACCGCCCACGGCAGCCACCACATCCGTACCCGCGTGCACCGCCGCGCCCGCCAGATCCGCCGCGTGCCCCGGATACCTGGTGTAGGCCACACGCACATCAAAGCGTCCGTCATCCAGATACCTGGGTATGAGCGACACTATCCGTTTCTTGTCCGCCGTCCCCGAAATGGGATTCACTATGAAGAGTACTGATGTCTTTTCCTGCATAATCTGGCACAAAATTAAGCAAAAAGGCACATTTGCATGACAAGTAGAAGGGCAAATGTGGAGTTTGCACGCACTTTTTGCACAAGGGCTTAGGCATAAAAAGCGGAAAAGCACTACCTTTGCAAAAATTTACGTTCCTTGTGTGGAACGGAGAACAAACGATTAAGATGGGACTATTAGAAGAGAAACTCGCCAAGCACCCCTTCTACGCATTGTCAAAGGAGGTAAAAGAAAAAGGCGTGTATCCTTACTTCCGAGAGATAGAGGGAAAGCAGGGAACAGAAGTTGAGATGGGCGGCCATCACGTGTTGATGTTCGGTTCCAACGCATATACAGGTCTCACGGGCGACCAGCGCGTCATCGACGCCGGGTGCGCGGCCATGCAGAAGTACGGAAGCGGATGCGCAGGAAGCCGTTTCCTCAACGGCACGCTGGACATCCACGTGCAGCTGGAGAAGGAGCTCGCCGAGTTTGTGGGCAAGGACGATGCCCTGGTGTTTGCCACCGGGTTCACCGTGAACAGCGGTGTGATACCCCAGCTGGTGAGCAAGGACGACTACGTCATCTGCGATGACCGTGACCACGCGAGCATTGTAGATGGCCGCCGCCTGAGTTTTGCCACACAGCTGCACTACAAGCACAACGACATGGCCGACCTGGAGCGCGTACTCCAGCGCTGCGAGCCCGACAAGGTGAAACTCATCGTGGTGGACGGAGTGTTCTCCATGGAGGGCGACCTGGCCAACCTGCCCGAGATTGTACGCCTCAAGCACAAGTACAACGCCAGCATCATGGTGGACGAGGCACACGGCATCGGCGTGTTTGGCAGGCAGGGACGAGGCGTGTGCGACCACTTCGGGCTCACCAAGGACATCGACCTCATCATGGGCACATTCTCCAAGTCGCTGGCCTCCATCGGAGGCTTCATCGCCGCAAACCAGGTTATCATCGACTCCCTGAGGCACACGGCGCGCACCTACATCTTCAGCGCGAGCTGCACGCCCGCCGCCACAGCGGCGGCGCGCGAGGCCTTGCGCATCATCCAGGCGGAGCCGGAACGCATCGCCGCCCTGTGGGACGTGACCAACTATGCCCTGAAGCGTTTCCGTGAGGAGGGTTTCGAGATAGGCGACACCGAAAGCCCCATCATCCCGCTCTATGTGCGTGACCTCAAGAAGACCTTCATCGTGGTGGCACGCGCGTTTGAGGAGGGCGTGTTCATCAATCCCGTGATTCCTCCCGCATGCGCCCCTTCGGACACGCTGGTAAGATACGCGCTGATGGCCACACACACACACGAACAGGTGGACGAGTCGGTGAAGAGGCTCAAGAAGGTGTTCCACGAACAGGGCATCCTGTGACACGCCGCGCGCCACCCCGCACCATTTGACACAGCCGTCACAAGCAAACAATAATCCAGTGCCCCGCCCACAAAAGGCGGGGCACTTCCTTTTTCCGGCACCTCCCCAGAAAACGCAGCCGCATGCGATGGCGAACGCAGCCGCATGCGATGGCAAACGCAGCCGCATGCGATGGCCAACGCAGCCGCATGCGATGGCCAACGCGGCGGCATGCGTCTCACTGCCCACGACATCGCCTCGCGCCCGAGACCCGCTCCAGCCGCCCGGAGGAATTTCCGTCCGAGGAAAGACACGCGTCCGGGACACGAGTACCACCAATTTGTCATAACTTTGCATGAAACAGCAAAACAGGCAAGGACGTGCCCCCTTCCGCCTCGCACCGCACCACATCACGTGCCCGCATGCCCGGAGGAGTGCCCGCAAAAACGCATAAACGACAAACAAGAACCGAACATGCCGGCAAAAGGAACACAAGACACGAAAGGCCACAAACGCCCCGAGCACATCACCCTGCGTACCGCCACCCCTGCCGATGCAGGACAGATAAGGGAAATATACGCGCCATATGTGCGCGAGACGGCCGTCACCTTTGAGTATGAAGTGCCGTCAGAGGAAGAGTTTGCCCGGCGCATCGCCCGCACGCTGGAACATTATCCCTACCTGGTGGCCGAGGACGAGGAGGGGCAAATAGTGGGTTACACCTACGCGGGGGCATACTATGAGCGCGCGGCCTACAGCCGCAGCGTGGAGGTCTCCATCTATGTGAAGGCCACGCTGCACCGCAAGGGAGTGGGCGGGAAGTTGTACAATGAGTTGGAGAAGGAATTGAGGGAGCGCGGTTTCCTCAACCTCACGGCCTGCATCGCATGGACCGACGAGCCCGACAGGCTTCTCACACACCAGAGCCCGCTCTTCCACAAGCACTTGGGATACAAGCAATGCGCCCATTTCCACAAGATTGGCTACAAGTTCGGGCGGTGGTTTGACATCATCTGGATGGAGAAGATGCTGGGAGAGCACAAAGATATGAAACAAGCAAGCGGCATGCGCCCCGCATGAGTCACGCGAGTACCGCAAACGTCGCGCACAAGTTCAACGCGGAGAACATTTCCCTTGGGGGCTGTGCCGGCCCAGCCCCATCGGATCCGCCCACACAGGAAGATTAACGGATGCGCCCCCAAGCATTCTGAAGGTGTAGTTACTCGAAGGGAATGTGGCGTAGCGCACAGTCGAGTCTGCGCTCCAGTTCGTCCAGCCTGCCCATGCGAATGGAGAAGGTCATGTGGCATTGCAGGTCACAGGTTTGCTCCACAATGCGAGCTCCCATCATACGCGACACCCTCATCACCGCATTCATGTCGGCATAGTCAAAGTCGGCGCTGCATGTGCCGTCCACCGTGCGCGTCTCCACCTGGGCAGCGTCGAGCGTGGTGGCTGCTGTGGTGCGGTAAGCCTCTATCAGCCCGCCGGTCCCCAGTTTGACACCACCGAAGTAACGTACCACCAGCACTATCACATCTGTCAACTCCCGGCTGTTGATTTGCCCGAGTATCGGCTTGCCCGCCGTTCCGCTCGGCTCACCGTTGTCGTTGCTGCGGAACACCTCCCGCTCGGCCCCCAGCATATAAGCCCAGCACACATGGCGCGCGTCGTAGTATTTCTTCTGACAGTCGGACACCAGAGCCAGGGCCTCCTCGGGCGTGGTGACATGATGCGCAAAGCCAAGGAACCTGCTCCTCAACTCGGAGTAAGTTCCCTGGCTCGCTTTTGTGATTGTCCTGTATTCGTCCACCATGGGAAAAGGACGGCTAAGAGAGTTTGTGCACCACCAGCCCGCTGCGCAGCTTCGGTTCAAACCACGTGGCCTTGGGAGGCATGATTTTGCCGCTGTCGGCTATACGGATAATCTGCTGCATGCTCACGGGATAAAGCGCGAGAGCCATCTGCATCTCGCCACTGTCCACCCTGCGCTTGAGTTCACCCAGTCCGCGCAAACCGCCCACAAAGTCAATGCGCTTGTCAGACCTGAGGTCCCTGATGCCCAGGATGGCATCCAGAATACGCTTGCTGCTGATGCTCACATCCAGGCTTCCGACGGGGTCGGACTCGTCTGCCAGTCCGGGCTTCAGTGCCAGGCTGTACCACATGCCCCGCAGATAGAGGCTGAACTCATGCGGGCGGGCCGGCCGGTAGGGCTCCACGCCCTGTGGGGTCACCGTGAAGTCCTGCCCAAGGAGTGCAAGGAACTCTTCGGGTGTGTGTCCGTTCAAGTCCTTCACCACCCGGTTGTAGTCCAGGATGGTAAGCTGGCTGGCAGGGAAACATACGGCCATCAGGTAGTTGTACTCCTCGTTGCCCGTGTGGTGGGGATTGGCCTTGGCCTTCTCGACACCCACCAGGGCGGCGGCGGCCGTGCGGTGGTGCCCGTCGGCGATATACAGATGAGGGATGCGCGCAAAGCACCGGGTGATGGCATCCTGGTCACCGTCATCATCCACCAGCCAGAACTGGTGGCGGAAGCCATCCACAGGGGCGATGAAGTCATACACAGGTGCCTGAACCGCATAGCGCGCCACGATGGTGTCCAACTCGCTGTCATCGGGATAAGCCAGGAAGACGGGCTCCAGGTTGGCATCGCACGCGCGCACATGCCTCATGCGGTCCTCCTCCTTGTCCTTTCGGGTGAGTTCATGCCTGAGGATGACTCCATTCATGTAGTCATCCACGGCCGCGCCCACAACCAGCCCGTACTGCGTGTGCCCGTTCATGGTCTGCGCGTACACATAATACATTTCCTTGCTGTCCTGCACCAGCCATCCCTCGCGCTGGAACTTGGCAAAGTTCTCGGCTGCGCGCCGGTACACGCGCGGGTCATACTCGCTGGTGCCCGCAGGGAAGTCTATCTCGGGCTTGATGATGTGGTATAGTGACTTCTCGTTGTGGCCAGCCTCGGCCCTCGCCTCATCGGAATCGAGCACGTCATAGGGACGGCACTCTACCTGCTCCACCAAGTCTCGTGGTGGGCGCAATCCCCTGAAGGGTTTTACTCTTGCCATTTCTTTCTGTAGGGTTGATGGCCATGGAGGGCAGTCACCGGCATGGGGAAACGGGGTTCCCGACGGCCATCCGCCCCGTAAGCCTGTTGCTATTTGTTGACCTGGAACTTGGTGACTCCCTTCTGGATATAGTCCACTATCTGCCGCGCCGCCGCTATGCCCGCGTTCACATTGGCCTCGGCTGTCTGCGCCCCCATCTTCTTGGGCGTGGCGAAATAGCGGCCGGGAAACTCGGCAGAGAATGTCGCGTCTCCGTCAGGCTTGATGTCGGTGATGTATTTCAGGTCGGCACGCTCCCGCATGAGGCTTATCAGCCCCTGCTCGTCAATCACCTCCTTGCGTGCGGTGTTGACCAGTATGCCACCCTTCTTCATCTTGCCCACCAGGTCGTGGTTGATGCTCTGCCTGGTCTCGGGGGTGGCGGGAATGTGCAGCGATACAATGTCGCACTGCTCGAAGAGTTCCTCACGGGAAGCCGCCGCGTGCACTCCGGCCGCCTCGATAGCCTCTCGGGGGCAGAAGGCGTCATAAGCGTACACATCCATGTCGAAGCCCTTGGCGATGCGCGCGACGTTGCGTCCCACGTTTCCGAAGGCGAGGATGCCGAGTTTCTTGCCTTTGAGCTCTGTGCCGCTCGTGCCGTTGTAGAAATTGCGCACGGCATAGACGAGCAGCCCGAAGACCAGCTCGGCCACGCTGTTGGCGTTTTGCCCTGGGGTGTTCATGGCCACCACCCCGTGTGCTGTGGCCGACTCCAGGTCAATATTGTCATAGCCCGCGCCCGCACGCACCACGACCTTCAGCCGCTTGGCCGCGTCCAGCACTTCGTTGTCAACTTTGTCGGAACGGACAATGAGCGCGTCGGCATCGGACACGGCTCTGAGCAACTGAGCCTTGTCGCCATATTTCTCCAGCAAGGCCACCTGGCCTCCCGCCTCACCGATTACTTTCTTGATGCCATCCACAGCCACCTGGCTGAATGGTTTCTCTGTTGCTACCAATACTTTCATAGCTGTGTATATATAAATATGTGATGGAAGTCGCCCGGACGGCAACGCGGCCCCATGGAGGCGCATTGCCGTCGGGGGCGCGTCCCGCGACCCGTTCAATGCTTGGACTCAAACTCTCTCATGCACTCCACCAGTGCCCGACACCCCTCGACACTCATGGCATTGTAGCAACTGGCACGGAAACCGCCTACGTCGCGGTGTCCCTTGACACCCACCATGCCCTGCTGTGTGGCAAAGGCCAGGAACTCATCCTGGAGGTCCTGGTACTCGGGCTTGAGCACGAAGGTGAGGTTCATCCTCGAGCGGCTGTCCTCCTGGGCCGTGCCCACGAAGAGGCGGTTGCGGTCTATCTCGTCATACACGATGCACGAGCGCTCGATGGCACGCCGCTCCATGGCCTCCACTCCTCCCTGCGCCTTGATCCACTTGAGGTTCTGCAGCGCGCAGTAGATGGGCACTACAGGAGGCGTGTTGAACATGCTGCCTTTCTTCACATGCGTGCGGTAGTCCAGCATGGTGGGGATGGGGCGGCTCACATGCCCCAGCAGGTCTTCCTTGACAATGACAAAGGTCACGCCCGCCATGCTCAAGTTCTTCTGCGCGCCCCCGTAGATGATTCCATACTTGCTCACATCCACAGGACGCGAGAAGATGTCGCTTGACATGTCGGCAACCACAGGTATGGGAGAGTCCAGGTCTTTGCGCAATTCTGTCCCGTATATTGTGTTGTTGGTCGTGATATGCAGATAGTCAGCATCCACAGGAATGGCGAAGTCCCTGGGAATATAGGTGAAATTGCTGTCCTTGCTGGAAGCCACCTCCACCACCTCGCCAAAGAGGCGCGCCTCCTTCTCGGCCTTGGTTGCCCACACACCGGTGTTGAGGTAGGCCGCCTTCCTCTCCAGCAGGTTATAGGGAACCATGCAGAACTCAAGGCTTGCCCCGCCGCCAAGGAACAGCACCGAGTAGCCATCGGGGATCTGCAGCAGTTCCTTGAACAAGGCCACAGCCTCGTCCATCACCGGCTGGAAATTCTTGGCACGGTGGCTGATTTCCATCAGGCTGAGCCCAGACCCCTCAAACTCAAGGCAAGCAGAGGCAGTGGCCTCTATCACCTCGCGGGGAAGGATACTTGGCCCCGCATTGAAATTGTACTTCTTCATATCACTTCTTCTGTTGTTATATCTCTTCTACAATATTGTGATCTAATGGTGTGACAGATGCCGAAACTACGCCTCACAATCTTTCCCACCTCTATACCCACCTACAAATTTACTCATTTTAGCCACAAGTGGGTACAACAGACCGAGTAAAATATACACAGCAGCCACTGGATGCAAAAAATCATGGCGTTTGTCTTGCCCATTTCGGCAAAATGCGTTACTTTTGCAAGGCTTTTCGGGGAAATATCCCTGGCGGGCACGGGGTGTAGCGCAGTTGGTAGCGCACCTGGTTTGGGACCAGGTGGTCGCCCGTTCGAGTCGGGTCACCCCGACCACGCCGCAAAGGAGCGGGAGACACAGAATTCCGCCAAAATGTTTGGAAGAACAAAATAAAAGGCGTACCTTTGCACAACCATTTCAGAATGGTGCCTTGGATGAGTGGCTTAGTCAACGGTCTGCAAAACCGTGTACGGCGGTTCGAATCCGCCAGGCACCTCTGCACAAAAGGACACGTCAGCATAATGGCATTCTGTTTTTAAGGATGCCATTATTTCTTTATCCCCCCTAAACCCACAGCGTGAACCGCCCAAAAAAGACAAGGCACGCCCATGTGACCTGGCCGGCATCCCACCTGGCCGGACTACATGGAAAGCCAGAGTGGTCCAGCGTAAAGCCCCGCCTGGTCATGAAGAGGGGGATCCGGACATCTACAGCACTCTCTGCAAGAAACCCGAAAGAGGCGAAGAAAGGCGGAACAGGCACACTGACTCCCGCAACCAGGCGGATGTCATGGGGAAAAACGGCAAGTGAGGGATGCCTGAATGTGCTGTCTGGCAACCCTCACTCTTATCTTGTGCCGCCGTGACATGGTCATGGCACTAACATTCCGAACACGCGCATGCCTGGGTCACTGCACACCGGACTTCGCCTGGTGCTGTGGGCGAAGCAGGTCGTTGACCGTCTTCACGGGATTAAAGGTGCTCAAGGGGACCTCAACCATTATGGTGCTCCAGTTGCTCATGGCGCCATTCCACAGTCCGGGCAACTCAAGAGCCAGCAACGGCCGTCCGTCTTTGCTCTTGTGGGAAATGAAGCCCGTGGCGGGATCGACAAAGTCGGGCAAGGAGAAGTGCTTGCCGTTCAAGTCCCTGACAGCACACACAAGATCTACCGGATTGAAGTGCGTCCCATGACGGAACATGGCCTGGGTCTCTGCGTTTTCGGGGTCTATCTGGCTGCTTTCCAGTATCTGCAGGGAGACACTTCCGTCCGGGTTGTAAGCCAGGAAGGGGCCACCTCCCGGCTCTCCCACATTGCGCACCATGCCACACACGCGGATGGGACGGTTCAGGCGCGAGCGCAGCCAAACGCTCAGTTCGGTGTCCTCCATGTGCTTGAGCCCCGGCATGTCGGTGTGCAGGGTGTGGCGCACAAAGCGTATGATATCCTCCAGGTCGTCATGGCTGTAAGTGCCGCTGTCCAGCAGGCGCATGTAGCGGAACGCCTGCTCCTGCACACTCACAAGCACACCTGCCAGCACTTGCTTCCAATGCACGGTGTCGGCCTTGAGAACATCGGGCACCACATTGTCGATGTTCTTGATGAACACCACATCGGAGTCCAGGGCATCCAGGTTATGGATGAGCGCGCCATGGCCCCCGGGGCGGAACAGGAGCCGCCCGTCATCCGTGCGGAAGGGGGTGCCGTCCTCGTTGGCGGCCACCGTGTCGGTAGAGGGCAACTGCTCGCTGAGCGAGACATGATAAGTGACGCGGAAGCGCTCCTCGTATTCGGGAAGCACCCTGTCGATGAGTTCCTCAAAGAGTTCCCTATGCTCATGGCTCACGGTGAAATGCACGTCGGCCTCGCCCTGGCTGCTGGCATACAGGGCAGCCTCGGTGAGATGCTCCTCCACGGGCGTGCGCGCACAGTCGGCATAGGAATGGAACTGAAGCAAGCCCTTGGGCAGGCTTCCGTATCCCAAGCCCTCGTTACCCAACAGAGCCTCGGCCACATCATGGCAACGCTGCTCCTCGACCAACGACTCGGCTCCCATGCCATAAAGCAGCACACAGGCATCGTTGAGGGCATCATAGAAGGCAAACTTGCGCAGGTTGCCAAAGAATGTCTTCTCCACATCGCCCGACGGGGCCTGGCGCCCTGACTCCAAGAACGCGTACAAGTCCTTGAACATGCGACTGGCCGCCCCGCTTGCGGGCACGAACTTGGTAATCTTGTGCCCCTGGGCCTTGTACTCATCCCACTTCTGCACATACTGCTCCTGGCTCTCGGAAGTGAGGGAAAGGATATCATCGGGCACCGAGGCCGCCGCCTGCAACTTCATGTAGGGGAAACCCTTGCGGAAACACTCGAGTTGAGCCATCAGTTGTTCCCGGGTGATACCCTGGGCACGAAGTTGTGCCTCATCGGATGGTGTAAGTGTCATTGTGTTGGTCGTATGCATAATTAAGTTTTATTGGCACGCCACCGCACGGCCTGCGGCCATACCGGCAGCTCTCCTTATATTTCCCCACAAAGTTAGCCAAAAAGAATGAGCACCCCACTGACGGTGGTGGAAAAAGCCTGTCAAAGCGAAGAAAAAAGCCATTTTTCCTGTAACTTTGCCAACGATAACGCATACAGCGGCATTTCGCGTCCTGGCAGGAAACCGCCGACCGCACCGGAAACAGGGCGCGACAGGCACACGGAAAACAAGAAAAGAGAAGTGCTATGACAGACGGGAAAGAGACCTTCACCACCGGGGAACGCCAACTCATGGACAAGCTGGAGCAGGAACTTGCGGAACTGACAAGGCAAGTCCTGACAGACGAGGACTGGGCACTCGTACACAAATACCTGAGCCTGTCAAACACGCACCATGGTGTGGCACGTGATGACTTCGGCCTGTGCAACATCCTCACCGACATGGAGACGGCCATCATCGTGACCAGGGAAATGGGCCTCACACGAGGAGCCGTGCTGGGTGTGCTGCTGGACAGCGCGGTGATGAGAGGCGACGCGACTCTGGAAGATGTGCGACGCGACTTCGGCGAGGAGGTGGCCAGCATCATGCACGGACTCCTGCGCATACGCGAATTGTACGGCAAGAGCTCGACCATCGAGAGCGACAACTTCCGCAACCTGCTTGTGTCCATGGCCGAGGACATACGCGTCATACTGATTATGATAGCCAACCGCGTGTGTCTCATGCGCAGCATCAAGGAGGCGGCAAACGATGAGGCAAGGCGCAGGGTGTCGATGGAGGCGGCCTACCTGTATGCACCACTGGCCCATAAACTGGGGTTGTACAAACTGAAGAGCGAACTGGAAGACCTGAGTCTGAAATACCTGGAACATGACGCCTACTATTATATAAAGGAAAGGCTCAACAGCACCAAGCAGAGCCGCGATGCATATGTGGCACGGTTCACGAAGCCCATCGAGGAGAAACTCACCCAGGCAGGACTGCGTTTCCACATGAAGGGACGCACCAAGAGCATACACTCCATCTGGCAGAAGATGAAGAAGCAGAAGGTGGACATTGACGGGGTCTATGACTTGTTTGCCATCCGCATTATCCTGGACTCCGCGCCCGAACACGAGAAGCAGGACTGCTGGCAGGTGTTCAGCATCATCACCGACATGTACCAGAGCAACCCTGCCCGCATGCGCGACTGGCTGTCTGTTCCGAAAAGCAACGGATACGAGAGCCTGCACATCACCGTGCTTGGGCCGGAGCAGAAATGGGTGGAGGTGCAGATACGCACCGAGCGGATGGATGACATCGCCGAGCACGGACTGGCCGCGCACTGGCGCTACAAAGGCATCAAGGGAGGCCAAAGCAGTGTGGAAGAGTGGCTGGCCGGAGTGCGCAGCGCGCTGGAGAGCGGAGACGACCACCAACTGATGGACCAGTTCCGACTGGACCTGGCAGAAGACGAGGTGTTCGTGTTCACGCCAAAGGGCGACCTCTTCAAACTGCCTGCGGGATCCACCGTGTTGGATTTCGCCTACGCCATACACACCAAGGTGGGCAACCTGTGCACGGGCGCACGCATCGGCGGACGCAACGTGACCATCAGGCAGAAACTCACCAGCGGTGACCAGGTGGAAATCCTTACCAGCAGCAACCAGACCCCCAAGCGGGACTGGCTGGGCATCGTGACCACCAGCCGCGCACGCAACAAGATAAAGCAGAGCCTCAAGGAACTGGAGAGCAGGCAGGCTTCCATGGCACGGGAAGAACTGGAGCGCAAGATGAGGAACAGGAAACTGGATTACGATGAGCCCGCGCTGATGCACACAATGACCAGGCTGGGATACCGCGTGGTGACAGACTTCTACACGGCCCTGGCCAATGGACGGATTGAGACCAATGACGTGCTTGAAACCTACGCGCAGCAATTGCGACGCGACCGGGGCGAGGACGAGAAGACCACGCCCGCGCAAAGCGCGGTGCGATATGTGATGCAGCCCGATGAAAACCTGCGCAAGACAAGCGCGCCACAGGAGGATGTGCTGGTCATCGACCCGAACATACGCGGGCTGGACTTCCAAATGGCCAGATGCTGCCAGCCCGTATATGGCGACAAGGTCTTTGGGTTCGTGACCAGCGGAGGCGGCATCAAGATTCACCGTGAGAACTGTCCCAACGCGCCGCAGCTACGCGAGCGTTTCGGTTACAGGATAGTCAAGGCCATGTGGTCGGGCAGAGCCACCGGGCAGTACCCCATCACGCTGCATGTGGTGGGGAACGATGACATCGGCATCGTCAACAATATCACAAGCATCATAAGCAAGGAGGAGAAAATCCAGTTGCGCAGCATCAGCATCGACAGTCACGACGGGCTCTTCAGCGGCACACTGACGGTCATGCTCGACGACACGGCCAGGCTGGAGAAACTGCTCAAGAAAATCAAGACCGTAAAAGGAGTAAAGAATGCATCAAGAAGTTAAGACCCTGCTGTTTGGAATGCTGTGGGCAGCAGGATGCAGCGCAGCATCATCCACAAGCCTGCGCGTGGACAGCCTGCGGCTGACCAGGCCGTTCCGTATGGCCACGCCCATACACACAGACAGCACAGACGTATGGGGCAAACCATTCGAACAGGACAACCTGATGATGGAGGTACCCGTGTCACTCAAGCAGTGGCGTACGGGTGAATGCATGACAGACAGCGTCATCCCGGCGAGCGAGCAGGGAGGATTGCGACTGGCCGGCTTTCAAATAGAGAACACGATGTTTGCCAAATACCGCATGAGCGTCACAAGCACTACCCGGCACAAGACCTTTGTCGACGGGAAAGAATACCGTGACGGCGAGGAGCGGCAACTGCTGCCCGGCAGGCATGACGTGGTGGTGAAACTGCTGCAAAAGCATGGAAAATCCGACACGCTGACCATACAAATAGAAACAGGGCAGGACAAGTATATCACCCTCAACCCCAAGGGAAAGAGACTTTATACATTCGAGGACTACCAGAATGGGCTCTGGGCAGGAGGCACCAGTCTGAGCGCAGGTGGCCGCTTTATGAAATACCAGGTGCGACGCACCAAGGAGGGGGGCGAGCGTGTCACCACCGAGCGCATCCTGGACCTGAAGACCGGAAACGAGTACATCCCCGCCAACTTTGTCCAGTGGGCCGCACAGGGTGACCGATATATCGGCTGGCGGCAGGAAAGACAGGGCGAAACCATATACGAATACATCGACCCTGCCACCGGGCAGGGCACACCGCTCTATACCGATGCCCTGGCACTGTGGGGGCGGTGGACAGCACAAGACAGGCTGATGCTCATCAGCAAGAAGACGGAAGGCCCCAGGGACGACCCGCAAGTTCACCAGATACTCCAGCCCGATGACCGCATCGCTGGATGGCGCGACAGGAACAACGTGCAGTTGCTCGACCCAGCCACGGGTTTGGTAAGTGTGCTCACGCAAGGGCAGCACGACTCCTATGCCACCATATCGGACGATGGCGGGAAAATCCTGCTCTCGGTGCGCGAGAACGACATCACCGAGCGTCCATTCACCTTCACCACGCTGTTGCTGCTCGACAGGGAGACAATGAAGGCGGACACCCTGGTGAGGCACAACGGATTTCTGGGACAATGCCAGTGGATGCCCGACAACAGGCACATATTGCTGCAGGGAAGCCCAGAGGCTTTGGGAGGCATAGGCAAGAACGACCCTACGGGCAAGACCCCCAGCATGATTCAGCAGGAACTCTTCCTCATGGACACGCATACGGGGGAAATAACTCCGCTGACAAAGGACTTTGACCCAAGCATCATCAACGTGGAATGTAGCCATGCCGACGGCAACCTCTACGCGCTGTGCGAGAACCGCGACTTACAGAGTATCTTCCGCCTGGACATGAAGAGCAAGCGATGGACTCAGGTCAAGACCTCGGAGTGCTTCGTCAACAGTTTCTCGCTGGCCAGAGACAAGCCCCTGCTGTCCTATTCGGGCGAAGGGGCTTCGAGCACTTACCGCATCCACACGATTGACCTCAAGAGCGGCAAGGAGACACTCATACGCGACTATAACCCCGGACGCATGACAGAAATCGAACTGGGAGAGTTCGGTGACTGGAACTTCCAGAGCAGCCGGGGTGACACCATCTGTGGCCGTTACTACCTGCCACCACACTTCGACGCAAGCCGGAAATATCCGATGCTGGTCTATTACTATGGTGGTTGCTCGCCCGTGGGACGATATCTCGACAGTTACTACAACTTCCACAACTGGGCGGCCTTGGGCTATGTGGTGTATGTGATACAGCCCAGTGGATGCACAGGCTTCGGGCAGGAGTTCGCGGCACGGCATGTGAATGCCTACGGGAAATACACCGCCGATGACATCATTGAGGGAACCAAAAAGTTCTGTGCCGAACACCCCTATGTCAATGACAAGAAGGTGGGCTGCCTGGGGGCATCCTATGGTGGATTCATGACCATGTACCTGCAGACGGTAACCGACATCTTTGCCGCAGCCATGGCGCATGCCGGAATCAGCAATCCTGCCAGTTACTGGGGCTATGGCTACTGGGGCTACAGTTACAGTGCCGTAAGCGCGGCCGACAGTTATCCCTGGAACAACCCCGAACTGATGAGCGGACGTTCACCGCTCTTCAACGCCGACAAGGTACACACACCCATCCTGTTCCTGCATGGCGGCTCTGACACGAATGTCCCCATAGTGGAGAGTACACAGATGTTCAACGCGCTGAAGATTCTGGGGCGCGAATGCGCCTTCGTGACCGTGGAGGGTCAGAACCACCACATACTCGACTATGAGAAACAGGCCAAATGGGTGCACACCTATTATGCTTGGTTCGCCAAGTATCTCCAGGACGACCCCACCTGGTGGGAGAGCATGTACCCGACCAAGAACCTGAAGTAAAACGGTGGGGGCTCACGGGGCTTGCCGTGTCACGAGACTCCAGCACACACTGGAAGTTGGACTGTCGCGCACCCGCAAGCCGCCTAGCCCTCAGACCTGAAGCGAAGCGACTGAAGAAAATGACTTACCCAAAGAATTTCGAGCAGAAGATTGGATTTGACGAGATAAGGGCTCTGTTGCACGAGCGCTGCCTGAGCGACCTGGGGCACGAGCGCGTGGATGCCATGTGCTTCGCGGACAAGCCCGATGAGGTGAGAATGCTGCACAGGCAGACCAACGAACTGCGAAGCATCCTGCAGGTGGCTTCTGACCAACTGCAACAGGACTTCTTCGACCTGCGCATACCCTTGAAACGCATACGCATGGAAGGTGCCTACCTGGACGAGCAGGAGTTGTGGAATCTCCTGCGCACACTACGCACACTGCACCAGTGGGTGGACATCGTGAGGAGAGAGGAGGGTGGCATCCCACTCTACCCAACACTTTGCCACATGGCAGATGGAGTGTTCACCTTCCACAGCATCGAAAAGCGCATCGAACAGATACTGGACAAATACGGACGCGTCAGGGATGAGGCCAGCCCCGAACTGGCCTCTATACGCGGTGAACTGCGCAAGTCTGAGGGAAGCGTGAACCGCGCGCTGGCACGCATACTTGCCTCGGCCCAGGCAGACGGACTGGTGGACAAGGACGTGTCGCCCACCTTGCGCGACGGACGGCTGGTGCTTCCTGTGGCTCCGGCCATGAAGCGAAGACTCCGGGGAATAGTGCACGATGAGAGCGCGACGGGAAAAACGGTCTTCATCGAACCTGCCGAGGTGGTGGAGGCCAACAACCGCATACGCGAACTGGAAGGTGAAGAGAAGCGGGAGGTGATACGCATCCTGCGTGAGTTCACCGCCCTGCTCACCCCAAACATACGCGAACTCCACCGTGCCATGGACTTCCTGGCCGATGTGGAGTTTTGCCGTGCGAAGGCTCTGCTTGCCGACCACCTGGAGGCCGTCAGCCCAGAGATACAGGACGCGCCACACATCGACTGGACCCTGGCAAAGCACCCCCTGCTGGAACTTACCCTGCGCAAGCAGGACAAGCATGTGGTGCCCATGGACATCGCACTCAGCCGCAAGCAACGCATCCTCATCATCAGCGGCCCCAACGCAGGCGGCAAGAGCGTGTGCCTCAAGACGGTGGGACTGCTGCAGTATATGCTGCAATGCGGACTGCCCGTCACCATGGGCGAGAACTCCAGGTGCGGCATCTTCCACCACATCCTGATAGATATAGGTGACGAGCAGAGCATCGAGAACGACCTGAGCACCTACAGCGGCCACCTGCAGAACATGAAGGAGATGATGCGCATGGCCGACCCTGCCACCCTGCTGCTCATTGACGAGTTTGGCGGGGGCACTGAGCCCACCATCGGTGGAGCCATTGCCGAGGCGGTGCTGAAACGCTTCGTTGCCCGAGGCGCCTTCGGTGTCATCACCACACACTACCAGAACCTGAAACACTTTGCCGAGGACACTCCTGGAGTCATCAACGGCGCGATGCTCTATGACCGACAAAGGATGGAGCCGCTCTTCCAACTGCAGATGGGCAATCCGGGAAGCAGTTTCGCTGTGGAGATAGCACGCAAGACAGGCATACCCGAAGACGTGATTGCCGATGCGACGGCTCTGGTGGGACAGGACTATGTGAATGCCGACAAGTATCTGCTCGACATCACCCGGGACAAACGCTACTGGGAGACCAAGAGACAGGCCATCCACTCACGTGAGAAGCAGATGGAGCAGACCATCGCACGATATGAGCAGGAGGTGGCCGAACTGAAGGCCAAGCGTGCCGACATCATACGCGAGGCCAGGCAACAGGCACAGCAAATCCTGAAAGAGGCCAATGCGACCATCGAGAACACTATCCGCGAGATACGTGAGGCACAGGCCGAGAAGGAACGCACACGCATGGCACGCCAGCAGATGGCCTCTGCCGCCGAGGAACTGCTGGACGATAGCAAGGCTACCAGCGATGAGACCATCGAGCGCAAAATGCGCCAGATAGAGGAACGCAGAAAGCGCAGGGAACAGAACAAGCGCAAGCGTGCCGGGGAGAAAGCGGCAGATCCACAACTGTCAAAGACATCTGTCCCGCAGGCCGAGGAACCACTGAAACCCGGTGACACGGTCAAGTTGAAAGGGCAGACTGCGGTGGGAGTGATAAACCATATCGACGGGAAACAGGCATCGGTGACCTTCGGCATGATGAAGACCACGGTAGACACCAAGAGGCTGGTGCGTGCCGAGAAGCCCAAGGAGGACAAGGGGCAGGGAGTCATCTCGTATGTAAGCCGTGAGACCCAGGACCAGATACGCGAGAAGCACCTGCACTTCCATCAGGACATCGATGTGCGGGGCATGCGGGGCGAGGAAGCCCTGCAGGCCGTGACCTACTTCATCGACGATGCCATTCTGGTGGGAGCCAAGCGTGTGCGCATCCTGCACGGCACAGGCACCGGCATCCTGCGCCAGCTTATCCGCGACTACTTGAACGCCCATCCTGGCGTGAAGTCAGCACACGACGAGCACGTGCAGTTTGGCGGTGCAGGCATCACCGTGGTGGAGCTATAGACGATGTGGAGTAGGACAAACCACAGCGGTCACCTGTGCCCTTGGGATAAAGACTCAAGTGACCGCCATGGTGAACCAATAAATGAACACGTGACTACAAACGTTAGTGCCTGTCTGTGCCCTGTTTAAAGATTTGTCTATTTTGGCAACCAAATACAAACAAGAAAGCATTGCCGCACTGGATTTCGGCAGAAGGTTTATAGGGGTCGAACTCATTGAAAGTCTTTTTGACGCGGCACGCATACGAATAGACTCTGCGCTAAATCCAGAAAATCCACACCCCCAAATGCCAACAAAGAAAACTTATAATATAGCAGACAACGAACCAACTCCAGCAGTATGCGAGAGTCGCATGCCATACCAGACAGCCTTCTCTGACACCAACACATTCTTTGCTGCAAAGGCAAATGTGCCAAAACATGACGGCAATGTTCCTACAGGATTGCAGCCTGTCATAAAATGGCCTGGGGGAAAGGAAAAGGAACTCAAGCATATATTGCCCAATATTCCGGAGTTCGACAGGTTCTTTGAACCTTTTGTGGGTGGCGGCTCTGTCTTTATGGCTATCAGGGCAAGGGAGTACTATATAAACGACCTCTCCTCAGAACTTATCGCCCTGTACAACTATATAGCCTCGTCAGACAAGGATTTTTTCCACTATGTGGAACTGATGGACAAGTCCTGGGAGAACGCGTTGTCATTCTTTCGGGAAAACAAGGTTCTGGTTGACATTTATCTCGGTTACAGGAATGACATGGTCAGCAAGGAAGGGCTGAGAGTTCAAGTCCGCCAGTTCTGCAAGGACAACCAGGACGACATCCTCGATATCGTAGCCGGGGACGAACTACGCTCCCATTCCAGCATGCTTGTCAGGGAAATGGAGACAAACCTCTTCCGCAAGATGGCGCGGATGCACATGCTTGAGATGGAGAGGCATATCCTGCCCGAGAGCGACCTGCTTGACAATATTGAGGCAGCGGTCAAGAGCGCAGTATATATGAATTACAGGCACATTTATAATGACGGCAGTATCGCCAGGGACAACAGGGCCTTGCATTGTGCGCTGTTCTTCTTCATGCGCAACTATGCCTACAGCGGGATGTTCCGATACAGCAGCAAAGGTGAGTTCAACGTGCCCTATGGTGGGATAGCCTATAACGGCAAGCAGATGGCCAAGAAACTCAATTACTACCGCTCAAGAGCGGTGCTTGACCATTTCGGGAAAGTTCATGTCTATAACCTGGATTTCGAGACATTCCTCAGAGAGACGCAGCCAAGCGAGAATGACTTTGCGTTCCTTGACCCACCGTATGACAGCGAGTTCAGCACCTATGCCCGGAACGCCTTTACCAGGGCTGACCAGGAAAGGCTTGCCTGTTTTATGATAAATGAGTGCAAGGCCAAGTGGATGATGATTATCAAGAACACGGAGTTCATCTATAGCCTCTACAACAAGGAAGGCGTCAGGATCCGCACTTTCGACAAGGAGTATCTCGTGAGTTTTATGAACAGGAATCACAGGAACGCCACACACCTCCTCATCACAAACTATTGACTGCACGGCACGCATCACAAAAGTTGTCCGGCAAACAGTGCCACAGCAGCCATTCCATCTCTTGACAAGGCTGTCAAATGACCGCCGGGGTATCGAGCCGTCTGGAGCACAGTCTATGATTTCTTGGAATATGCCCAGGGTCATCCTGGCACCAGACTTCTCGTGACACGCACCGGTTGTGGCATCGCATGTTTTGATGCCGCCGAGATTGCCCCATAGTCCTCCCAAGCAATAAACTTGCCTAACGTAGCCCTGTCCAAATTCCATGAGGAACTGCCTGGGTGTGGATTACCGATAGTCCTGCTTCGCGCCCACTGGGATTATGACTCTATGAAGGATGCCAGTAGGCTCTTATTCATCGCAGGACCATCCGTCCCGCGTGGGAGGCAACTCTTCTGTGACCCTCCAGCCTGGGCTGGACAGTCACAGAAGACAACTGGCCTGGCAAAGCAATGTGCTTTCATTCACCCTCCAGCCTGGGCTAGACTATGGGAGAAGCCGCTTGCCCACATCCTTTTACCCATTTTCCTTGGTCGAAGTAAGCATGCTCCGCTTGCTCACCACACTTGAGGACAGACTACAACTCCACATTGAAGGCGTTGACGGCATCTATCACGCGCCTGGCCTGCTCGTCGGTAAGCATGGGGGAAATAGGGAGCGAGAGTTCCTCGGCATGTATGCGCTCCGACACCCGGTATTTCCTGTCTGCCCATTCTGCGTAGGCGGCCTGCTTGTGGGGCGGCACCGGATAGTGAATCAGTGCCTGTATGCCATGGCCGGACAGGTATCTCTGCAACTGGTCGCGTGCAGGACAGCGCACGGGATAGATGTGGTAGACGTTGCTCTCCGCCTCATCTGCCACCTGGGGGAGTGTCAGCAGGGGATTCTGTATGCCCTCGTCATAGAGGCGCGCAATCTCCCTCCTGCGTTCATTGTCAGCATCGAGCCGTCCCAGTTTCAAGCTCAGCACGGCCGCCTGTATCTCGTCCATACGGCTGTTGACACCCTTGTACAGGTGCACATACTTCTCCTCGCTGCCATAGTTGCCCATGGCTTGCACCACACGGGCCAGTTGCTCGTCACTGGTGGTCACACAGCCCGCGTCGCCCAGCGCGCCCAGGTTCTTTCCCGGATAGAAACTGAAGGCAGTGGCATCGGCCAGAGAGCCTGCCCGCCGGCCTCCCACGCTGGCTCCGTGAGCCTGTGCCGCGTCGTCAATCACCTTGAGCCCATGCTCCCGCGCGATGCTCATGATGGTGTCCATATCGCACAGGCGCCCATATAGATGCACCGGGATGATGGCACGCGTGCGCGGTGTGATGAGTGGCTCTATCAGCGTGACATCCATCAGATAGTCTGTCATCGACGGCTCACACAGCACTGGCGTGAGTCCCGCATGCGTCACAGCCAGTATCGTGGCAATGAAGGTGTTGGAAGGTACAATCACCTCGTCGCCCGTCTGCCACCCCAGCAACTGGCGGTAAGCGCGCAGCACATTGGCCAGCGCGTCCAGTCCGTTGCCCGTGGGCACGCAGAATCCAGCACCGCAATACTCGGCATAGAGGCGCGCGAAGCGCTTGTTCTCGCTTCCCTGCAAGTACCATCCGCTGCGCACCACGCGCGCCACAGTCTCGGAAAGTGCAGGCTCAAAGGAGTCGGACACCTTCTTGAGCTCCAGGTAAGGGATCCTCTCCTCCACGCCCCCTGCCTGCTTGCCGCACATGCCCGTCAGCCTGCTGCGGTCCAGCGGAACGTCATACACGTCATAACATACGGCTCTGCCTCCGAAGCCTTCCTTCTGGAAAATCAGTCCCTCGTTGAGGTACGCCCCTCCCCTCTCGGTGGAAATGCCAAAGTCCACATATTCCATCTGCTTGTAACGCTCGCTGATGAGATGGCGGAACAGGAGGTCGAGGGCGCCGAAGGCGCGCCCCTCTTCGCCCGAGGCTATATATTGCACATGGGCCACGCGCGCGGTCTCGAACACCACCGTGCCTGCCACTATCCCGTGGTCGCACCTCACGAGGTAGAGCTTTATCTCCTTGGGAAAACGCTGCATGAGCAGCCTCATCTCGTCGGCCGTGTGTACGGGGTGCACATGGTGGTGTGACTGCAGCACCTCATCGAGCAGGTGCCAGTATTCCTCCAGCGTGCCATAGTCCCCCTCGGTCATGCGGTCGATGTAGAACCCGTGCTCGATGGCCTTCTTGGCCTGGCGCATGCGCAGAGTGCGCATCTTCATGGGATGGGCCATGCTCACCACGGTGCTCACCTGGCGGCACCTGAGGTCAGCCCCCGCGCGGAAGAGCGCGTACAGTTCCTCGCCACTGGGCACACCACTATATATATAAGGTATAGGCTTTACCACCACCCTGCGTGCCCCCAGGTAGCCCTGGTAATAGAGCAGCACAGCCTGCAGGATGCGCATCACCTCGACCTGCGTGACCTCGGGAAGCACCAGCAGCCCGCCATAGGTGAGGCCCTGGTGCGAGTACACGCAAGCCTCGTCCTCGACCCAGTTGGCGGGGAACAGAGCCACCAGTCCCCTGCTGTCAGGAACTTCCTCCTGATAACCGTCAGCGGGAGTTATCCCCTCGTATACCATCACCGAGCAGTCGAAGAAGCGATCGGCATGATAATCCATGAAACCGCGCTGAAGCAGGAATGTCCCGTTCTTTGACCTGCGCACGAAGGAGTCCCAGTCCTCGCGCTTGTTGATTGAATATGGTATGACTGTCATCGCTTCCCCTTGACTTCCCCGATATAATCCTCGTGATTGTTGATATAGCCCGATGCGTCATAAGGCTGCGAGGCCACTGCCAGGCAAACAGTCCCTTCGTGGAAGTCCGCCAGGCTGCACCACACGCCGGCGGGAACCAGTATGCCGCAGGTGGGGCTGTCCATCACCACATCGGCCTGGGCGGCACCATCGTCCACATGCATCGTGAATGCCCCACTGAGGGGGAACACGACCTCGTCACACGTCCTGTGGGCATGCCCGCCCCTGGTCTGTCCCTGCGGGACATCCCATATCCAGAACACCCGCTCTATGGTGAACGGCACTCCCGCCCCCCCCTGCAGGAAAGAGAGACTCCCGCGCGCGTCCCTTATCTCCGGCACTTCCACCAGACGGCAACCGCCCGGCAAGCGCGTCTTCTTCTCATCACTCATCTTGCCCATGCTCATTCGTTTACAGCGCAGATTGTGCGGGCACTGGCTCCAAGAGGCAAGCCACAGGCTCCAAGACCGCACCTTATTCTGTGCAAAGATATGAATTTTTCACCCGAACACTTGCGCGAATACGGAAAAACCCATACCTTTGCATCGCAATAGAGAGGGGTACGGACAGCGGTTCGCCCCGGAGCGAGAAGAAGGAAGTTTGGGTGAGTGGCTGAAACCACCAGTTTGCTAAACTGACGTGCGGGTTTACCGTACCGGGGGTTCGAATCCCCCAGCTTCCGCCCGATTGACCCCTCGACATTGCACACGGCGCTTTCGTCTAGCGGCTAGGACACATGCCTCTCACGCATGGAACACGGGTTCGATTCCCGTAGGCGCTACCCCAGAGGAAGGATACCCGCACAAAGGCATCCTTTTTTAGTGGGCAAACATTTGAGAAGAGGGAGTTCGGGGAGGAGACTACACGCTCCACCACGCCATGGCGCTTTCGTCTAGCGGCTAGGACACATGCCTCTCACGCATGGAACACGGGTTCGATTCCCGTAGGCGCTACCCGTAACGGAAAAGGATGCTTCTGCTGAGAGGCATCCTTTTTCTTGTGCCGTGGAGTCACCGGCACTTCCCCGGACAGCGTGCCCCGCGCTCCCGCCCGCGCCCGGACTTGGCCCGATTGGGGCCGTCCCGCACATCGTCTCAGCCAATGGTGATGCCGGGCAGCATGTCACGGAACAACTCGCGGGCACTCTGTATCTCCTCCTGCGCGAGGGCGGGAACGCCCTCCAGGGGATACTTGATTCCCAACTGCCCGTATTTATACACCCCCATGGTGTGATAGGGCAGCAACTCCACCCGCTCGATGACCCCGGCATAGGGCTTCAGCCACTCGGCCAACGCACGCAGGCGAGCCTCACCAGCCGTGTAGCCCGGCACCACCACATGCCTGATCCAGGTGGGCTTGCCCAGCAGGGCCAGCCGCTCCATCCATGCCTGGTTGGGCTTTCGCGTGCATCCCGTATAGGCCGCGTGCAGACTGTCGTCGGTGGTCTTCACATCCAGCAGCACCAGGTCGGTATAGTCCAGCACCGAGAACGCGCGCCCGGTGCTTATGGCCCCGCTGGTATCCAGAGCCGTGTGCAAGCCCTTCTCCCGGCACAGGCGGAAATACTCCCCCACGAACTCGGCCTGCACCAGAGGCTCTCCCCCACTGACCGTCACACCGCCCTTGCGGATGAAGGAGCGGTAACGCAAAGCCTCGTGAAGCAGTTCCCCGGGTGACCACTCAAACTGCACCCGCGCCCGGGGATCCCAGGTGTCGGGGTTGTGGCAGAACGCGCACCGCATGGGACACCCCTGCATGAACGTCACAAAGCGCACCCCCGGACCGTCCACGGCCCCGAAGGTCTCTATCGAATGTATCCTTCCCTTCATCGTCTTAACTCCTTCGGCTTGTCTACGAAACAATCTGAATGAAAACAAAAAGCCGTCCCCCGGAAAGCACATTCATGCCTTCCAGGGAGCGGCATATCTTGCTTACCACAGCCCTCAGAGGCTCTGGTTGATGGTACGGCTCAGCACATCCAGCTGCTGCTCGCGGGTCAACTTGATGAAGTTGACCGCATAACCCGACACGCGGATGGTGAGTTGCGGATACTTCTCGGGGTGCTCCATGGCATCCACAAGCAGCTGGCGGTCAAACACGTTCACGTTCAGATGGTGTCCCCCGTCGGGTGTAAAGTAGCCATCCAACAGGCTCACCAGGTTGCTCACCTGGATGTCGGGCTGCTTGCCCAGCGTCGCGGGCGAGATGGCGAAGGTGTAGGAGATGCCGTCGTGCGAGTGCTGGAAGGGCAGCTTGGCCACTGACGACAGGGCTGCAACGGCCCCGCGCGTGTCGCGTCCGTTCATGGGATTGGCTCCCGGGGCGAACGGCACGCCTGCGGGACGGCCATCGGGAGTCGCGCCTGTATATTTGCCATACACCACATTCGACGTGATGGTGAGCAGCGACTGGGTGGGCTTGGCCCCGCGATAGGTGTTGTGCTGGCGCATGTACTCCATGAACTTCTCGGTAATCATCAGCGCGAGCGCGTCGGTGTTGTCGTCGTTGTTCCCGAAGGGCACATAGCCCGTGTTCTCGAAGCCCACGGCCAGGCCACGCCCGTCGCGGATGACCTTCACCGTGCCGAACTTTATGGCGGCCAGCGAGTCGGCCACGATGGAGAGTCCGGCGATGCCCGTGGCGCGTGTGCGCTCCACGTCGCCGTCATGCAGCGACATCTCAAACGCCTCGTAGTCATACTTGTCGTGCATGTAGTGGATGATGTGCAGGGCGTTGGCATACGTTCTGGCCAGCCACTTCATCATCTGCTCAAACTTCTCCATCACCTCGTCATAGTCGAGCGTGTCGGCCGTGATGGGTGCGTAGGCGGGAGCCACCTGCTCGCCGCTGCGCTCGTCGCGTCCGCCGTTGATGGCATAGAGCAGGCACTTGGCCAGGTTGGCGCGTGCTCCGAAGAACTGCATCTGCTTGCCTATCTTCATGGGACTCACGCAGCAGGCAATGCCATAGTCGTCGCCATAGTCGGGACGCATGAGCTCGTCATTCTCGTACTGGATGGCCGAGGTCTTGATGCTCATCTCGGCGCAATAGCGCTTCCAGCCCTCGGGCAGGCGCTCGCTCCACAGCACGGTGAGGTTGGGCTCGGGGGCGGGACCCAGGTTCTCCAGCGTGTGCAGCATGCGGAAGCAGGTCTTGGTCACCAGCGTGCGCCCGTCGATGCCCATGCCCCCCTCGGTTGCCGTCACCCACACGGGGTCGCCCGAGAAGAGTTCGTTGTACTCGGGGGTGCGCAGGAAGCGCACGATGCGCAACTTGACTATCAGCTGGTCAATGAGTTCCTGGGCCTCCTGCTCGGTGAGCCTGCCCTCGCGCAGGTCGCTCTCGATGAAGATGTCGAGGAATGTGGAGATGCGCCCGATGGACATGGCAGCCCCGTCCTGGTCCTTCACGGCACCCAGGTAGCCGAAATACACAAACTGCACAGCCTCGCGCGCGTTCTGTGCGGGCTTGGTCACGTCGAAGCCGTAAGCCGCACACATCTTCACGAAGTCCTTCAGCGCCTGGATCTGCTCGGTAATCTCCTCGCGGCAGCGTATCGCCTCGTCGCTCATCTCGGCGATGTCCAGGCGGTCCATGTAGCGCTTCTTCTCCTCGATGAGGTTGTTCACGCCATACAGGGCAATGCGGCGATAGTCACCGATGATGCGTCCACGCCCGTAAGCATCGGGCAGCCCGGTGATGATGTGGCTGTGGCGCGCGTCGCGGATGTCCTTGGTGTAGGCCGAGAACACGCCCTGGTTGTGTGTCTTGCGGTACTTGGTGTATATCTCCTTGGTCCCGCTGTCAAGCTTGTAGCCGTATGCCTCCAGGGCCGACTCCACCATGCGTATGCCTCCCTTGGGGAAGATACCGCGCTTGAGCGGAGCGTCGGTCTGCAGACCCACAATCACCTCGTCCTCCTTGTTGATATAGCCTGCGCCATAGGTGGTGAGTGTCTGCGGGAGCTTCGTCTCGGCGTCATACACGCCCTTCTCGCGCTCTACCTTGAACATCTCACTCAACTGGTTCCACAGGCGCAGGGTGCGCTCGGTGGCAGGTGCCAGGAATGAGGCGTCACCCTCATACGGTGTGTAGTTGTGCTGGATGAAGTCGCGTACGTTGATCTCTCGCTTCCAGATGAATCCCTCATACTGGTTCAGTTGGTGGGTCAATTTCATGCTTTTTACTTTTGAGTTGCGTTCAGGTGTGAATGGGCACCTTTTTCTTTGAGGCTGCAAAGGTAGGGGCATTCTTTGATGTGGCCATGAGGAACGGGCAGAAATATGTGCCCTCTAACCTGTATTGTGTAGTCCTGTGTGCCGAAAAAGCCGTGCAGTAGCTGAAATGCGGTACAGCCCCCCGGCGGTGCCGGTGGCGTGAAGAACCGCCTCACGGCACGCCGGACAGTTGCGGGCACTCCCTGGATGCTCGTTGCGGGTACTTGCCCACCCGCCCGGGCATGGCTGTGACGGATGGGCGAGAGGATGAAGCCGTCATCCTGTAAGCCTGAGATGTCCGCCCTGTTCCCGCGCTCCCGGTGCGGGCGTGACCGCAGGGCGGCCGCAAGCCGGCGGCATCCGGCCACGGCATCCGCCGGCATGCGTTTGCCGCGCCCCCGGATGTCACGCCGCCACTCATCGCCTGGCATATACGGGTACAAGCGCCTCCCCGTCGGGCCAGTCGCACATGTGGTAGAGCGGGACGGGCTTTCCCCCAAGCCCCGTCCAGTCAATGCTGCGCACATGGTCAAAGTCCGGCTCGCCGAAGTCAAACGAGCGCCCGAAGAGCAGCACAAGCCTTCGCTCCTCGTCCACACGCCACAGCCCGCCGCCATAGACACACCGCTCGCCCGTCCTCAGCAAGTCGCGGTGCAGAAACACCTGCCCGAACCTGAGCACTCCGTCCTGGTTGATGATAAACTTTTGGTACATAATCCATATATGAAGCCCCCGCACACGCGAAATCAGAAGTCCAGTGCCACAGTCCTGCCGAAGGGGGCAAGTGCCAGCCCGGCCATCTTGAAGTGCTGCCTGGCAAAGGGTATGCCGATGATGGTGACAGCCAGCAAAAGCCCGAAGAGCACATGCACAAGACAAGCCCAGAGGCCGCCGGACAGTATCCAGAGCAGGTTGAGCGGGACGCGCAGGCAGCCAGGCGGGCAGTCGCCATCCTCCACCCGCGCACCGAAAGGCCACAGGCAGAGCAGCCCGAGCTTGAACGTCTGCATGGCCAGGGGGATGCCAATGATGGTGATGGCCAGCGCCAGGCTGCCGGTGAAGTAGCCTATCGCTGCCTCCAGCCCGCCGAACACCCACCAGATGAGGTTGCCGAGTATGCGCATATTATATATGATGTGTGGTTTACCTGACGCAAATGTAGGTGTTTTTGAGCGAATGCCCGGCATTATGGGCCGGGATATTTCAAGTCGCACAGGAAACCACAAACCAGGCGGCATGCGAATGACCCGAAACCCGGGGGTTGCTGGCCGGCACGCTGAAAAAGGGACGGGGACGGAACGGGAAGGCGGCACACACGCCCGCCCCGTCGGGCGGGAAGCACGGGGATGCCCTTCCTCCACACACAACTGCCCTCCATGGGGCACCGAAAGCGTGCGGACGCGCTGACCGTCCGGCCTGGGCTGAACGGTCAACGCAGAGCACTGCATCTGCCAACGCGGCGCGCTGCATC
>DCCS01000023.1:0-21885 GCA_002316015.1 Prevotellaceae bacterium UBA1075 | reverse complement strand
GCAGCATGGACAAGGGGTGGGGACATGCGCACGTCAAGGAAAAGACAATGCCCGGCGCCACACGCCTGGGGCCACGGACAGCCCACGGCACAGGCGGGAGCTCGGGCCAAAACCATCCCCCCGTCATCCGCGAGTCGGGAGGATGACGGGGCGGCCCTTACTTCCTCATGTGCACATCGCACTGCGGGAAGGGTATCTCCACGCCGCCCTGGGTGAGGGTGTTGTAGATGGTCTCGCGCACCTTGGCCGTGAGGGCTATCTTGTCCTCGACGCGCATCCAGATGCACACAAGCAGGTCAACCGAACTGTCGCCGAAGTTGGCAAAGACCACATTGACGGGCACGTCGGTGCGCGCCACGCTGTGGCCTTCGGCATCAGTCTGACCGCACAATGGCGTGATGGCCTGCACAAGCATCTGGCGCACCTGCTGCACGTTGCTTCCATAAGCCACCCCCACGGGTATCTTGACAAGCTCGTAGCGGTGGTTGCGTGTCATGTTCTTGAAGTTCTTGCTGAAGAGGGCACTGTTGAGGAAGGCTATCACCGACCCGTCGGCCGTGACAATCTGCGTGCTCTGGTAGGTAATGCTCTCCACCTTGCCCAATATGCCGTCACACTCGATATAGTCGCCCACATGCACGCGTCCCGCCATGAGGTTGATGCCATAGAAGAAATTCTCCAGGATGCTCTGCATGGCAAAGCCCAAACCTGTGGCCAGGCCGGCTCCCACGATGCTGATGCCGCTCTTGGGTACCTCGAGGACAGCCAGCGTGATGAGCAGATAGGCGCCCCAGCAGAGGATGGCAATCACATTGCGGGCCAGGGTGACGTTGAGCGTCTGCCCCGTGGCAATGAGTGTGCGGCGCGTGTGGGTGTAGAGACAGCATATGCCGTAGTTGAGGAAACGGAACACAAACCACAGGGCCGCAACCAGGCACAGGCGGTAGAGCGAAAGGCGTATGAGGTTGCTCTGCTTCACGAAGTCGGTAAGGAAAATCTTCTCGCAAAGGCTGGTCATCTCGAAGATCTGGGCAGCCCAGTAGAAACTCAGGAGCACGCTGGCCACTCCCATGATGGGAAGGAACGTGCGGCGCATGAGGTCGTAGAACCACGTCTGCCCGATAAAGTCGCCACGGCGCATGGCCTGCAGGATGGACTCCTGCTCCTGCCCGCTGAGCGCACCGGCCCCCACACCGCCACTGCGGCCAGCGGCCAGCCGCTTGACCAGCACCTTGCGCTCATACATGCCCATAAGGTCATACAGGCAGGTGATGGTCATGATGGCCGCCAGCTGGAAGGTCCACCACACCAGTATCTGCACGGCAAGCAGCGTGTAGCCGGACCAGGACGCCACGGTGCACACCACCATGGCTATCGTGGTGAGATGGATATAGACCATGTCGAGCACGGGCAGATGGCTGCGGTGACGCTTGGTGACCACCAACTGCCACACGCAAAGCGCCAGCATGAGCGGTGGAAGCACGAGGTTGACCAGCATATTGGGTATGAGCACGATGCGCATGAGTATCACGATGAAGGCCGTGAGCATCAAGGGCATGTAGATGATGGCGGCATGGCGCATCTCCTCGCCGTGCAGGCGTATGTAGAGTGACAGGAAGATGACCTCCATGAGCCAGGCCATGTTGATGACAAGCCCCGTACCCATCGCCACGAAATTATGGTTCGTGCTCGCGTGCACCGCCATCACGATGACGGCAAAGAGCGCTATGCCCACCACGTTGTTGAGCATGCGCAGACGCAACTTGAAGTCATGCCCGCGCCACCGCTTGGGCAGCAGCCAGCGCAGGGCCGCATAACTCACGAGCAAGGCCAGGCACAGGTAGAGCACCAGGAACACGCTGATGAAGAGCACGGTGGCTCCACGCCACTCCGAGAAGGTGCGGTCATGCCCCGCGAAAGGCTTGTACTTCTGCCGCACGGCCATCTGCGCGCGCAGCACATACATGGGCAGATGGGCCAGTACCTCGAAGTAGTTCTCGCTCCCGTTCTTGAAGATGTCGCTCTGCAATACCTTGTAGCGCTCCTGGGCAAAGGAGTCTATCTCGGCCACCTTGGCGGTGACACTCTGGTAGTAGGTGTTCTCGTTCTCCATGCTGTCCAGGAAACGCTGCAGGTTGGCCTTGATGCTCTCGGCATACTTCAGGCACTCCTCCCTGTCAAGAAGCTCCTGGCCTCTGAGATACAACGGGTGCCCCGTGTCCTCCCGCGACTCCTTGGGCCCCTTCCCGCGCGTCTGCCCCACAGCCTCCGGCTTGCCCTTTATGGTGTCCCGCACGGCCTTGATCGAGTCGGCCTTCTCGGCCAGCGAGTCAATGGCCTGCATGAGTATGCTGTCATATACCGACACCACGCTGTCGGCATCCCGCGCCGAGACAGGCGGCATGCTCTTGAGCGACTGGATGAGCGCGTCATACCGCTCTATCTCCTGCCTGAGCTGCACGATGATCTTGTCGTACTGATGCATGCGGCTGTTCCGCCTCTTGAGGTCCTGTGACAGGTTGGTGGCCTGCTGGCAGGCATAGGCCATGTCAAAAGTGTTCTCGGCCGACTGCGAATAGAGCATGAGGCTTATCTGCTCACACTGCTGCATGTAGCTGACCAGCATCTGGTGCTGGCGCGCCCCGCGCTGCTCATACATGCTCATGAACATCTGCTGTCGCTCATAGTTGTCCTTGAGCTCGGCCTTGAGCACGCCCAACGTGCGGGGCAGGTCTTTCTCCTTGAGCACGGCCAGGGAACTGGCCACACTGCACAGTGCCAGCATGAGGGCACACAGGAATCTTCTTGTCATATTAATGTGATTTGTTCATGTAAAGGTACAAATAAAATCCGCACCCCAAAGCCGTGCTGGGAAAATTCACAGCACGGGGGCACAAAAAGTCCTGGCGGGAACCAAATGTGCCGGTTCGCCACCAGGATTCCACAAAACGGGCTGTACTCCTCCCTAAGGCCACCGTGCCTCAACAGCCTCCCCATGGATACGGCCGCAGGCATCCGGGCACCCCTGTCTCCAGGGCGCTTTCCGCGAAGACGGGCGACTGCCCCACCCTATTCATGCGCCGCGAAGCGCCGCTCGGCAAGCCGCTCATACTTCGTTCCTGGCTGGCCATAGTTGGCGTACGGCCAGATGCTGATGCCGCCACGCGGAGTGAAAAGTCCCGTCACCTCAATGTACTTGGGGCGCATCAGGCGGACGAGGTCCTTCATGATGACATTGACACAGTCCTCATGGAAGTCCCCATGGTTGCGGAAGGAGAAGAGGTAGAGCTTGAGGCTCTTGCTCTCCACCATTCGCTCGGCGGGGATGTAGCTGATGCGCATCTCGGCAAAGTCGGGCTGCCCTGTGATGGGGCACAGGCTGGTGAACTCGGGGCAGTTGAAGCGCACCCAGTAATCGTGTTCGGGATGCTTGTTCTGGAATGTCTCCAGCACCTCCGGGGCGTAGTCCTGTCTGTACTCGGTCTTGCGCCCAAGGGCGGAAAGCCCTTCCTTTTCTCTATTGCTCATGTTGTGTGGTTTTACGGTCGTGAAAACCTTTTCCCTGCTTGGCTTGCGGCAGGTATGAGCCGCGAGCCAAGCAGTTCTTCCAGGGGACGGGTAGGAAATGGGAAGTCCGTGCGGCACCCTTGCCCTTCCATATCATAATTCAGAAATCCTCAGCGGATTATAGGACACACCCTCGTCATACACATCGGTTCCATCATGCCGCTTCACATACTGGACCACACGAATGGTTACGGGCAGCATGACCACCTCATAGAGGGTCTTGGCTATGACCTGCAGGAGCATCAACTTGCCCAACTCGGCCAAGGGCATCAGCCCACCAAAGGCCAGGGGGAAGAAGATGAGGCTGTCAGCCCCCTCGCCCCACAGGGTACTCACGATGGCGCGCATGGAGAAGCGGCGCCCCTGGCTGCTTATCTTCATGCGGCTCATCACATAGGCGTTGACAAAACTGCCCACGAGGAAAGCCGTGAAGGATGCCGCAGCAATGCGCGGGGCAAGTCCGAAAACAAAATCGAAGTGTGCCTCATTGTCTGCCCAATAAGGGGCTGCGGGCAGGACGACCGCCAACTGCCCAAGAGCCACCACCAGGAAGTTCATCATGAAGGCCGTCCAGATGATGACACGCGCCTTGCGGAACCCCCACACCTCGGCAATGCAGTCATTGAGGATGTAGGAGACGGGGAAGCACAGCGCGCCTGCGGTCATTGAGAAAGCACCGAACTGAAGAACTTTGGTTTCCAACAGATTACTTGCAATAAGGCAAGTGCAGAAGAGTATGCCCATCAACATGAACGACACACTCACAGATTTGTTTTGTATCATACTTCTTGTTTTGTTTTAAAAGAGGTTACCAAGCACTCTTTATCCATTAAGCGGCACAAAGGTAAGGCAAATCCACAAGACTGCCAAGTGCATACCGCGCTTTTTCCCTAAACGGCCTGCGGATTACGGCACGCTTGCGCGACAAGCGGCACGTTAAACACCCAGCGCATTCCTGCCCACCCACCACAGGAAATAGAGAGCGACATATGCCCTAAGCGTGTACCTGTGGAAGCAACATGCCCTCAACGCATCGAAAATGTGATGCCAATTGTACCATGTGGACAGGACAGCCAGCAGGGCATAAGGGACGGAGATGATGAAAAAGAGATGCTCTATTTAACGGAAACATACCACAGCTTGATGGCTTTTTCTTCGCAAGAGGGCATGTGTCGGGCAACAATCCCATGCTTCTCTCCAAGGGACACTCTCGCACAGACCGCCATGCCCTACGGAAAACCAAGGGCATCACCCTTATGCCTGCCACAAAGAACAGCCGCGCCCGCCGCCTGTGCGAGCATGCCGCTTTTGGAATGTGCCTTCCATGAGCCGGGCAAGCCCCTCCCCTACTTGAGCTCCGTGGTGTGGGTCCACCAGGCATCGTTCTGGTCGCGCGTGGCCTGCTTGTTCACCTGCTGGGTGCTGGCGTTGCGCACGCGGCTGAGAGTCTCGGGGGTCATCTGCAGGAAACTGGCGATATGCACCATGGGGGCGCGAAGCACTATCTCCGGCTTCTCACGCAACAGGCGCTCATAACGCTCGGCGGCATTCTCGAAGCGCTGGCTGTCGGCATGCTCCTGGCTGCTGATGGCCACATGCTCCAGTATCTTGCGGTACAGCATCTCCATCTCCTGGTTGCGCATCATCAGATTGTGCAGGTCATCATAGGGAATGGCATACAGGCTACTGGGCTCAAGCGCCTCCACAATCAGCCTGCTGGGCTCCTGCTTGAGAAAACTCTCGATGCAGAACACGATGCGCCCCTCGTAAGAGAAGTGCTCAGTCACATCGCGTTTGTTCTTGTAATAGTACTGTCTCACCATGCCTTTGTCCACAAAATACATGGCACGGCACACTTGCCCCTCGGGCAGTATGGTGTCCCCCTTCTGAAACTTCATGGGAACAAGTATGCTGCCCAGGGTCTCGATTCCCTGCGGGGTCAAGGTGCAATAGATTCTGGCAATCTCTCTTGCCACATCGCGTCTCCCGTACATGTTCTTTTTGTAGTTTTACGTTGTGTGGTCATGTGGTTGCTCAACCATTAGGCCGTGACATGCACACGCCCAGGACAGGACAAGCGTTCGCCCCTATAGCACGCAGCGTGACGCCCCCTGCCACGCTCAGTCCAGCTTGAGCACTGCCAGGAATGCTTTCTGGGGCACCTGCACATTGCCTATCTGCTTCATGCGCTTCTTGCCCTTCTTCTGCTTCTCGAGCAACTTGCGCTTGCGGCTCACATCACCGCCATAGCACTTGGCCAGGACATCCTTGCGCACCTGCTTTACCGTCTCGCGGGCGATAATCTTCGCTCCTATGGCCGCCTGTATCGCGATGTCGAACTGCTGACGCGGCAGGAGTTCCTTGAGTTTCTCGCACATGCGGCGGCCAAACGCCTCGGCGTTGTCGGCGTGGGTGAGGGTGCTCAGGGCATCCACGGGCTCACCATTGAGCAGGATGTCCATCTTCACGAGTTTGCTGGGGCGGAACCCGTCCTGGTGGTAGTCAAAGGAGGCATAGCCTTTGCTGATGCTCTTGAGCTTGTCATAGAAGTCAATCACTATCTCGCCCAATGGCATGGCATACTGCAGTTCCACACGGTTTCCGCTGATATACTCCTGCTTGAGCAACTCACCGCGCTTTCCAAGACAGAGCGACATGATGGGGCCTATGTAGGCAGCGTTTGTGATGACGGTGGCATGGATGTAGGGTTCCTCGATATGGTCGATGAGCGTCTGGTCGGGCATCCCCGACGGGTTATGAACCTCCTTCACACCGCCCTGTTTGTCATACACGAGATAGGACACGTTAGGGACGGTTGTGATGACATCCATGTTGAACTCGCGGTCAAGTCTCTCCTGCACAATCTCCATGTGCAGCAAGCCCAGGAAGCCGCAGCGGAACCCAAAGCCAAGAGCCACCGAGCTCTCGGGCTGGAAGGTAAGGCTGGCATCGTTGAGCTGGAGCTTCTCCAGGCTGGCGCGCAGGTTCTCGAAATCCTCTGTCTCGATGGGATACACGCCGGCAAAGACCATGGGCTTCACCTCCTCGAATCCCTCTATGGCCTCGTGGCACGGGTTTTCCACCGTGGTGATGGTGTCGCCCACCTTGACCTCTGTGGCTGTCTTGATGCCACTCACGATATAGCCCACATCACCGCAATGAAGCACCTGCTTGGGCACCATGTCCATCTTGAGCACGCCTATCTCGTCGGCTTTGTACTCCCTCCCTGTATTGATGAACTGCACGTTGTCACCGCTGCGCATCGAGCCGTTGACTATCTTGAAGTAAGCGATGATGCCACGGAAGGAATTGAACACGGAGTCAAAGATAAGCGCCTGCAAGGGAGCCTGCTCGTCACCCGTGGGACTGGGCACGCGGTCCACCACCGCGTCCAGGATTTCCCGCACGCCCATACCTGTCTTTCCGCTGGCGCATATAATCTCCTCGCGCTTGCACCCCAGCAACTCCACTATCTCGTCCTCCACTTCCTCGGGCATGGCGTTGGGCATGTCGCACTTGTTGACCACTGGTATTATCTCCAGGTCGTTGTCAATGGCCATGTACAGGTTGCTGATTGTCTGGGCCTGCACGCCCTGGGTGGCATCAACCACCAGCAGGGCTCCCTCGCAGGCCGCTATGCTGCGGCTCACCTCATAACTGAAATCCACATGTCCAGGTGTGTCGATGAGATTGAGCGTGTACTTCCCGTCCTCGCGGGCGTATTCCATCTGTATGGCGTGGCTCTTGATGGTGATGCCACGCTCACGCTCCAGATCCATGTCATCAAGCATCTGCCCCTCTGTCACCTTGATGGTGTGTGTGTATTCCAGCAGGCGGTCGGCCAGCGTGCTTTTGCCATGGTCAATGTGCGCGATGATGCAGAAGTTCCTGATATGTTGCATAGGGTGGGTGTGTTAAGCGGACGCTCGTGATTAAACGCTTTTTATTCTGCCCTGGCGACGCGACCTGTGTCCATGCCGGAAGAGGGAGCGTGGCAAACCACATGACCGGTGAGGCATGGGAATAGAGCCGCTCCATGGGCGGAAGACGAAGGCGAAACAAGAAAGAACATCCGCTTTGTTTAGTTGTATCATTTGATTTTGGACAGCCGCTTACTTATAAAAGATATCTAAGGGCAAAGCCCTTGGGTTGTATTTGCAGGATGCAAAGTTATGCATTTTGCCGCTGAGGGGCAAATGCCCGGGCCGTTTTTTGATGGAGGATGGAGCCTGCCGCCCGCAGGGGAGACCGGGATGTGGTGTCATCCACACGTCCGCCCGCGCCAGTGCGGGCGGGTTCCTGGGGCTTTGGGAGAGAGCGCGTGAACGCTCTATCCAAGGCTCACCAATAGTCAGATGCGGTCGAGCACCTCCATCACCAGGGTGTCCATAGTGCTCTTGTAATCGGGGTTGGCCTTCTTGGCCACACGATTGGCAATCACCATGCAGCAAGTGGTGGCCTTGTGTCCGAGCAGTCTGCTCAGCCCCGCGACAGCCGATGACTCCATCTCAAAGTTCGTGACCTTCAGCCCGTCATACTCGAAGCTCTCCACCTTGGCGTTCTGGTCGGGATCGGCCAGGGGTATGCGGAGTCTGCGTCCTTGCGGGCCGTAGAAGCCACCGCAGGCTATGGTGATTCCGCGCACCATGTCGTTGCCCGCGATGCGGGCGGTAAGTTCCTTGTCGGCCTCTATGACATATGGGGCACACAAGAGCGGGTTCCAGTGCATGTGCTCGGTGAAGGCTTTCTCCAGTGTGAGGTCACACACTTCGTTGCGTCCCGCATAGAAATTGAGAAGGCCGTCAAAGCCGATGCTCTTCTCGCTTATGATGAACGTGCCCACCGGCGTGTAAGGCTGCAGCCCACCGCATGTGCCCACACGCACAATCTCCAGGGCGGTCTTCTCTTCCTTCTCCGTGCGGGTGTCAAAGTCTATGTTGACCAGCGCGTCAAGCTCATTGAGCACAATGTCGATGTTGTCACAGCCGATTCCAGTGCTCACCACGGAAATTCTCTTTCCCTGGAAGTTTCCGGTCACAGAGTGGAACTCGCGGCTCTTCACCTCCATTTCGATTTCCGTGAAGTGTGAGGCCACAAGGCTCACCCTGCCCGGATCGCCTACGAGTATGACCTTGTGGGCAAGTTGCCCTGGTTTAAGATGCAAGTGGAACACACTGCCATCCTGGTTAAGGATGAATTCTGATTCTTCAAATCTTCTCATAGTGCAATAGGTGTTTTGCCGTTCTTATTCTTTATCAGGTGGCCACCGGGGGAGCGAACAGGCAGGTGCGCGTGGCACACGCGCCCGTCACTTTGACAACTCGGTCTTACGTATGAGTTTCTCTTGTTTCTTCAGGTCAGCCTTCAACTGCTCTTCCTTTGCCTCCAGGATGCGTATCTGCGGGGCAAGTGCCGCCTTGTCGGCCTGGCTCGCCTGTGCATACCTGTCACGCAGGCCCTGCAGTTCCGAAGCCGTCTTGCCTGCCTCCTTGCGCGACTCCAGCAGCCACGTCATCATCTCACGCGCCTTGTCATTGCGGAAGTCGTCCAGTGTCTGGCACACATGCCGGTCGTTGACCACGAAGTAGAAGTCCCTCTTCCTCTCGTCCCGGGCCTTTCCCTTCCTCAGGGAAGCCAGCCTTTTCCTGGCCTCATCCACGGCTTTCCTGTCTGTCCAGGTGTCCTGGATGCGGGCGATACGGGCAAGCCTGCCCAATTGCTCCTCATCTACCGTGCCCTCCCCATAGGTCTTGCGCGTCTCGTTGGGGATGAACGTATAGAGGCAAACCGACCCTTCGGGTTGGTTGCGGTCTGTGGCAAACCATCCCAGGTTGTTGAACTCATCGATGACAAGCAGATAGTCATTGGCGGGCGAGTTGAACGGCATGCCCACGTTCTCCGGTGTCAAGTACCTGCGCTCTTCGGAGTCATAGCGGGTCATGTAGATGTCATACCCTCCGAGGCTCTCCCCGTTCTGCGCCGCAAAGTAGAGGGTCTGCCCGTCTGAGAGCATGAAGGGGTAGTTGAGTTTGTCTTCATCGTCATTGTCGATTCCCCGCAGCGGAGATGGCGGCGACCACTCGTCATCATTGCGCACGCTCTCGTACAGTTTCAACACTCCCGCCTTGTCTTGTGCCGAGAACACTATCCTGTTCTTCAACTGGTTCTCGAACACCATGCAGTCGGGTGCGTCCTTCTTGCCGAAATAATGCTCGTATGTGTCCACCGTCCCGCTCTCGGGGCCAAGCGTGAGAGCCCCGAGCAACTTCGACTTGGGAAGCACCACACTGTCAATGACAACCACGCGCTCGGTGGCGTGCATCTTGGCATTGTTCTTTTGCACCACCTCCAACAGGCTGTCCTCTCTCTCGGTCGGTTTCCTCTTTCTCTCAAGCAGGCTGATTTTCTGGTGCAGGAGTTCCTCTGCCCTGGAAAAGTCATACTGCATGATGGCCTCCCTGATGGGGATATCCAATTCCTCGGCGCTGGTCTTTCCCCTTTGCGCATAGGAACAAGTGCAACAAGCCACGAATATGGCACATAACAACTTTTTGTTCATTGCCTTACTTTTGTAGCATTATCGTTTGACGACTATCCTGACGAATATAGTGGACACGCCTGTATGCGCCGTCTACTTGAAGATGAAATACACGGCCAGCACCAGGCAGACCATGGCTGCCAGATGATTCCAGTGAAGCTGCTGGCCCTGAAACAGCACATTGGCCACCAGGCAAAAGACCACCAGCGAGACGACTTCCTGGATGACCTTGAGCTGCATGAGCGTGAAAGGCCCCCCGTTGCCCGCGAAGCCGATACGGTTGGCAGGCACTTGGAAACAGTACTCAAAGAAGGCGATGCCCCACGACATGGCAATGACCGCGAGGAGAGGCCAGGATTTCGTGATGCCGGATCCCTGCATCCTCAGATGGCCATACCAGGCCAGGGTCATGAAGAGATTGCTGCATATGAGCAACCCCACTGTCTGCAGGCCCTTCATCCCTTGCTCAGATACTGGTTCATGGCTGCGGCGGCCCGCCTGCCGTCACCCATTGCAAGGATGACGGTGGCGCCTCCGCGCACGATGTCACCTCCCGCAAATATCATGGGGATGTTGGTCTGCATGCCCTCGTTGACCACAATGGTGTTCTTCCTGCCCAGTTCCAGCCCGTGAATAGAGGTGGGCACGATGGGATTGGGTGACACGCCCACGGCCACAATGGCCTGGTCAATGGCGATTGTCTCGGTCGCGCCCGGAATGGGCTGAGGCCTCCTGCGTCCCGATGCGTCAGGCTCACCCAGTTCCATCTTCTGCAGCACCACCTCTGTCACATTGCCCTTCTCGTCGGCATGATATTCGATGGGGTTGTGCAGTGTGAGGAATTCGATGCCCTCCTCCTTGGCATGCTTCACCTCCTCCTGCCGCGCGGGCATCTCGGCCTCGCTGCGCCGGTATGCGATGAAAACGCGCTCGGCACCCAGCCGCTTGGCTGTGCGACAACTGTCCATGGCCGTGTTGCCTCCACCCACGACCATCACGTTCCTGGCCTTGCGTATGGGTGTGGCGTAGTCGGGATTGGAAGCGTCCATCAGGTTCACGCGTGTCAGGTATTCATTGGAGCTCATGACACCATTGGAGTTCTCGCCCGGAATGCCCATGAAGTTGGGCAGTCCCGCGCCCGAACCCACGAAGATGCCCTGGAAACCCTGCTGTTCCAATTCTTCCACAGTGATGGTCTTGCCCACCACGCAGTCCTTCTGGAACCTCACGCCCATCTTCTCCAGGTTGCCGACCTCGACATCCACTATCTTGTTGGGGAGGCGGAATTCGGGTATACCGTACTTCAGCACGCCCCCGATCTCGTGCAGGGCCTCGAACACAGTCACGTCGTAGCCGGCCTTGGCCATGTCACCAGCAAAGCTCAAGCCGCTTGGGCCGGAGCCGATTACAGCAACCTTCTTGCCGTTCCTTGCCGACACTTCAGGCAGGGCCACGCGTCCGCTCTCACGCTCGAAATCGGCCGCGAAACGCTCCAGGTTGCCAATGGCCACGGCAGGCTCGTTCATCTTCAGATGAATGCACTGGCTCTCGCACTGCTTCTCCTGTGGACATACACGGCCACACACAGCAGGCAGGGCCGAGGTGCTCTTCAGCACACGTGCCGCGTCGAGAAACTCCCCACGCTCGATGTTCTTGATGAACGAGGGAATGTTGATGCTCACGGGACAGCCCTTCATGCAGGTGGGATTGGCACAGTCCAGGCACCTCTTGGCCTCGGTCATGGCCTGTTCCACGGTCAATCCCCGGTTCACCTCCTCGGTGCGTGTGGTGGCACGGTATGCAGGATCCAGCTCGGGCATCTTGCAACGCTCTATCTGTGTGCGTTCCCTGGCCTTCATGCTCCTGCGCAACTGCTCCCTGTAAGGGGCCGAGCGGTCGGTCAGTTCGGCCAGCGGCGTGGTGGTGTCCATCCGCTCCGCAACCATGGGCGCCACGGGAGCCGTCTCCCGCTTTTCGGCCACATTGTTCTCCGTCGCGGGCGCTCCGCCTTCATGGGCCTTCAGATAAGCCTTCATGGCAGCTTGCTCCTCGGCCTTGAACGCGCCGCCGCGCTGTATCATCTCGTCGAAATCCACCTGGTGCCCGTCAAACTCGGGGCCGTCCACGCACACGAACTTTGTCTTTCCGCCCACACTGACGCGGCACGCTCCGCACATGCCTGTACCATCCACCATGATGGTGTTGAGCGAGACATCGGTGGGGATGTCATATTTCTTGGTGAGCAGACAGCAGAACTTCATCATAATGGCAGGCCCGATGGCAAAGCACTTGTCCACCTTCTCGCGCCGGATGACCTCTTCCATTCCCACGGTCACCACGCCCTGCTTTCCATAGGAACCGTCATCGGTCATGACGATGACCTCGTCAGAGCTCTTGCGTACCTCGTCCTCCAGGATTATCAGGTCCTTGCTTCGCCCGGCGATTACGCTCACGACACGGTTTCCCGCCGCCTTGAGCGCCTGTATGATGGGCAGCAGGGGCGCCGTGCCTACGCCACCGCCCGCGCACAGGACAGTCCCGTAGTTCTCGATGTGGGTCGCCCTGCCCAGGGGACCCACCACATCGGCGATGAAGTCACCCTCGTCCAGGGCACACAACTGTGTGGTGCTGACTCCCACCGTCTGGATTACCAGGGTGATGGTGCCCTTCTGCACATCACTTCCCGCGATGGTGAGAGGCACACGCTCGCCCTTCTCGTCCACGCGTACTATCACGAAATGGCCGGCGCGGCGTGCCCTGGCTATCAGGGGTGCCTCCACTTCCAGTCTGAACACCTTCTCCGAGAACTGCTTCTTACTTACTATCTTATTCATCTGTCTGAGCCTGTTGTCTTTGGTTGATGCCTACGTTACTTGATCATGTCGCATCCCATGTAGGGCACCAGTGCCTTGGGAATGCGGATTCCCTCTGCTGTCTGGTTGTTCTCCAGCAGGGCGGCCACAATGCGGGGCAGTGCCAGTGCCGACCCGTTCAGGGTGTGTGCCAGCACGGTTTTCTTGTCGTCCGCACGCCTCACCCGGCACTTCAGGCGATTGGCCTGATAGGTGTCAAAGTTGCTCACGGAACTCACCTCCAGCCATCGCTTCTGTGCCTCGGAGTAGACCTCGAAGTCGTAGCATATGCTGCTGGTGAAGCTCATGTCGCCACCGCAAAGGCGCAGGATACGGTAGGGGAGCTCCAGTTTCTTGAGCAGCCCCTCCACATGCGCGAGCATTTCCTTGTGCGACACGTCGGAATGCTCGGGGGTGTCGATGCGCACAATCTCTATCTTGCTGAACTCGTGCAGGCGGTTCAGCCCGCGCACGTTCTTGCCGTAACTGCCCGCCTCGCGACGGAAGCACTGCGTGTAGGCGCAATTCTTGATGGGGAGGTCCTTCTCCTCCAGGATCACATCGCGGTAGATGTTGGTCACAGGCACCTCGGCGGTGGGGATAAGGTACAGGTCGTCCACCTCACAATGATACATCTGCCCCTCCTTGTCTGGCAGTTGGCCTGTGCCGTAGCCACTGGCCTGGTTGACCACGGTCGGTGGCATGATTTCCTCGTAGCCGGCGGCCCTTGCCTCGTCGAGGAAGAAGTTGATGAGGGCGCGCTGCAGCCTGGCGCCCTGTCCACGATACACGGGGAAGCCCGCGCCTGTTATCTTCACGCCCAGGTCAAAGTCGATCAGGTTATACTTCCTGGCCAGCTCCCAGTGGGGCAGGCGCGCGCTCTCCACCACTGGATTAGCGTCCCAGTTCCCCACGGTATCCTTGCCCTCCACACATTCCTTCAATGAGCTCTTCACCACCCAGTTGTCCTCGGCTCCCGTGCCTTCGGGCACGATGTCGTATGGAATATTGGGGATGGCACACAGCAGGGTCACCAGCTTGGCCTCGGCCCGCGACTTTGTGTCCTCAAGCTGGAGGCTGGACTGCTTCAACTGGGCCACCTTGGCCTTTACCTCATCGGCCTCTTGTCTTTTGCCCTGCCTCATCAGCCCGGCTATTTCGGCTGCCATCTTTTTGGCCTTTGACAGGTTGGTGTCCAACTCGGCCTGCGCCTGGCGGCGTGCCTTGTCCACGCTGAGGACTTCCTCCACAGCCGCTGCGGCATTAGGGAAATGCTTCTTCTCAAGGCCACGCACCACGCGGTCTTTCTCTTCGGTAATGAGTTTTAGCGTAAGCATATTGTTGCGTTATGATTCTTCCAGTTCCGTGTTATGATTCTTCCAGTTTCGCAAGCACAAAGTTACTACTATTTCACGACATAAGCGGGATGACCCTGTCTAAATTTGGGCAGGGCGACAAAAGGGCCGCGCGTGCACATCGCACGCGCGGCCCCGCTTATAAGTCTTCCTCTCCCCCACTTGGGGAGGGACATTTTCCCAATAGCCGCCTCAAGCCTCCGCCACGGGCACAACGCTCACGGTGCTGCGGTCCCGGCGCCCCCTCTTGAACTGCACAGTGCCGTCGACCAGGGCGTACAGGGTGTCGTCTTTGCCTATGCCCACATTCTGCCCGGGATAGTGACGTGTGCCACGCTGGCGTACTATCACATTGCCCGCGATGCACCTCTCGCCACCGAATATCTTTACTCCGAGTCGCTGCGCTGCCGACTCACGGCCGTTCTTTGAACTGCCAACGCCTTTCTTATGTGCCATTTCTTGCTTCTCCTCTGATTTAATTGTTAAGCGATAACCTCCTTGATGGCCAGCTCTGTGAACTGCTGCCGATGGCCGTTCAACTTGCGATAGCCCTTGCGGCGCTTCTTGTGGAACACCAGCACCTTGTCGCCCTTCACCAAGGGGGACTTCACCTCGGCTATCACCTTGGCGCTTTCCACCGTGGGGGCACCCACTACAATGCTGCCGTCCTTGTCCACCAGCAAAACTTTCCCAAACTCAACAGTCTGGCCTGCCTCGGCAGTTGGCATGTGATGTACATACAACTTCTTGCCGGCCTCGACCTTGAACTGCTGACCGTTAATCTCTACGATTGCGTACATTTTTTATTTATAAAACGGTTTTGACCACCAGGCGAAACCATCTCGTGGTTCGCTTTCCAGAGCCCGCGTGGCATATTTCGGCTGCAAAATTACGACTTTTCCCAAATACAGACAAGTTATCACAAAATCTTTTTTAGCAAGCCTCGCCGAACTGGCCATCCGAATGGGAAACAGGCGGGAACGGCACGGGAGAAAACCGCAGTCCGCAAATGTCCGAGGCCGCACAAGTCATGGCTCTACCAGGCCATGCCACACGCCTACAGAAAAAGGTGAAGCCATCGGTGCACGCCGGTGTTTCACCGATTTGAGACAAGCACACTTCCTTCCTGTTCCATTGCAGTTCGGACAACCGTCCGAACAAACCCGGACTGTAGTCCTGGCACGCTCGGACTGCAGTCCGGGAATGGCCGTACCGAAAAACCGGACTCCCGTCGTCCTGCCACCAATTCATTGCCCTGGTCTTCCACAAAGTTTGACCACAAGAAACACCTTGAGAAGCCACCCGCCGGCATGCGGGCTCTCCATCTGAAAATGGGCTTGACCCACACACCGGGATTGTGGAACCGGCAGGCATGGGAAGCGTCCCGGTCACAGTCCGTTCCTTCCGCCCGTCCACCGGGATCACACCCCCGCTGCTGACTTCTGCCTCTGCACGATTTTACGCATCCATCTGTCCGTGCGGAAGCGCAGCAGGAAGATGACTCCGCGAAAGGTGAGTTCGACAGCCATCGCTATCCACACTCCCCGGAGGCCAAGCGTGCCTGCAAGCAGGGCGGCAAGCACGATGCGCACCACCCAGATGCTGCCCAGGTTCATGGCACAGGGAACCAGCGTGTCGCCCGCTCCCACAAACACCCCATAGCACACAATGCTTGCGGCAAACATGGGCTCGGCCAAAGCCTCAATGCGCAGCACGCTCACCGTGAGCGCCCTCACCGACTCATCGGGGGTCATCAGGTTCATGAGCGCGGGCGAGTACACATACATCACCACAGCCATGAGCGTCATGATGGCTATGCCCATGCCCACGGTGATGCGCCCGAAACTGCGTGCCAGGCGGGGTCTGCCCGCTCCCAGGCTCTGCCCCACCAGGGCTGTGGCCGCGTCCGAAATCCCATAGCCCGGCATGTAGCACAACGCCTCGATGGTGATGCCGAAACTGTTGGCCGCGATGGCCATTGTGCCCAGGGGGGCCACAATGACCGTGCTCACTATCTGCGCGCCGCACAACACCACATGCTCGACGGCAATGGGAAGGGCAAGGCGCAGGGCCTTGCCCAGGGTGCGCCGCTGCGGCAGGTATGTGCCTGCACCCTGGCGCAGGTTGAGCTCGCGACTGCGCGTGCACACAAACCAGCACATGACCAGCGAGCACACGACAAAGGCCAGCAAGGTGGCAAGCCCGGCGCCCATGACTCCCAGCCCAGCCCCTGGAACGGTAAAGCCCCACACCACGCGCGTGGGGAAGATGAGGAAGAAGTTGAATACGACATCAAGCACGCACATGAGAATGTTGAGCAGGCTTGGGACATGCATGTTGCCGCTGCAGCGCAGCATGCCCGAGCACAGGGAATTCAGTTGCAAGAAAGGTATGCCCAGGCTGAAGACCAGGAAATACAGCGAGGCGTCACGGCAGATGTCCTCGCCACCGCCCAGCCAATGCGGGAGGTGCGGGCTGAGAGCCACGCCCATGAGGCTGAGCGTGACGGAGAAGAGAATGCACGCGAGGAAACTCTGGCGCAGGACATGGCGTGCCTCGCTCATCTCGCCCGCGCCTATGCGGTGGGCCACCTGCACATAAAAGCCCACGCTGGCCGAGGAGCACAGGCTGCCGAAGAGCCACAGCGTGGTGCTCACAAGCCCTACGCTGGCACTGGCCTGCGCGCCCAGGCTGCCCACCATGCTGGCGTCGATGTACTGCATCACGATGTGTACCATCTGGGACAGCATGCTGGGCACACTGAGCAGGGCGGCCAGGGTGAACTGGTGGTTGCCGGTCATCTCGCCACCCTCGCGGATACGGGCAAGCAGGGAATCCTTGTACCGCGTGTAACTGCTCATGCCTGGCCGTTGACAAACTTGCCGATGCGCACAGCGGCCTGCATGAGCCGCGAGCGCTGGGTGGCGAGATTGACGCGCACAAATCCCTCGCCTCCCTTGCCATAATGGGAACCTGGAGCCAGACGCACACTTTGCCGCTCAATCAGCCCCTGACAGAAATCCACATCGCTGAGCCCCGAGGCACGCGCATCCACCCACATGAGATAGGTGGCCTCAAGCGGCATCACCCGCAACTGGGGGCAATGCTCACGAAGCCACGCTGACATGGCCTGGTAATTCTGCCACAGGTAGGCGCGCAACCCGTCAAGCCACTCCCCGCCCAGAGTATAGGCCGCCTCGGTGGCCAAAAGCCCGAAGGGATTCACATCGCACACCTCGTGGATGTTGACCGCGCGGTCAATGGAGGTGCGCGCCACCTCGTCACGGCAGACAATCTGTGCGTTCTGCAGACCCGCTATGTTGAACGCCTTGCTGGCGCTTGTACAGATACAGGCATGGCGGAGCACTGGGTGCCCGAGGGCATAGAGCGGGACAAAGGACTGTCCCGGCATGGTGAGTTCGCAGTGTATCTCGTCCGAAACCAGGAACACGTCGTGCCTCAAGCAGATGTCGGCAATGGCCTCGAGTTCCCCCCTGGCCCACACCCTGCCCGTGGGGTTGTGCGGGGAGCAGAGCAGCATCACACGCACATCAGGCTTGCAGGCACGGCGCTCCAGGTCGTCAAAGTCTATCCGGTACCGTCCCCCACGCACCTGGAGTTCACTCTCCTCGGCACGGCACCCCAGGTTTCGTATGCTACTGTAGAAGCAGTTATAGACAGGCGAGAGGGTAAGCACGCCGTCACCCGGGCTGGTCATAGCGCGCAGGATGGCACTGATGGCAGGCACGACACCTGGCACCACGATCATCCAGCGACGGTCATAGACGACTCCATGACGTGTCCTGTGCCAGGTTACTATGCTGTCATAATAGGTGTCGGTGGGCATCGCATACCCGAAAATCCCATGCTGAAGCCTGCCGGCCAGCGCCTCGCGGATGCATGGGGCAGCCTGGAAATCCATGTCGGCCACCCACAGGGGGTAGTCGGCAAGGGGAGCATCGTCCCACTTCATGCTTCCTGTCCCGCGCCTGCAGGTGGGAGCGTCAAAGTCAAAATGTACTCCATGTCCCTGCCCCCCGCCACCAGACACCGCCAATGAATGGGGCATGTCAGAGTATGCGTTTTCCATCGGAGGTAACTTGGCAGTCAGCGGGAGTGCGCTGGTTGGCGTCTATGATTAGTTCGCCCACACTCCCCACGGTGATTTGTCCACTGGTAGGGTTCTTGATACTGGGCACACGCCCTTTGATTGTGGCGTCAATTGTGCTGTACTCAAAGGCAAGCACAGCGTCCTCGCCCATGGTGCAATCCTCCATGTAGAGGTTCTCGCAGTAGCACAGGGGCTGTCCGCCTGTGATGTGGCAGCGGACGAGCCGCAGGTTGCGGCTGTACCAGGCCAGGTACTCGCCGTTGATGACGCTGTCCTCGACCGTCACGTTCTCGCTGTCCCACAGGGCATCCTTGGAATTGAGCACGCTGTTGCGGATGACCGCTCCGCGGCTGTACTGGAAGGCATAGTTGCCCTCCTGGTGATAGTTCTCCAGCAGCACCTCATCGGTGTGCATGCCCAGATAGTCGGCGTTCTCGGCACGGGTGTCCCTGATGACTACGTTGCGGCAGTCCCACAGGGTCTCCTGGGCATCGGAGAAACGGCATCGTTCCACTCGAATCCCATCCATGCGGCGGAACATTTTAGGCGCGTCCACCTGGCAGTCTGTCATCCACACGTCACTGCTGTACCAGAGCGAACTGCGCGCCCCCGGCCTGAAGAGGCTGTGGCTCACACGGAACCCCCGGCATTCCCAGAAGACATACTTGCCGTCAAAAGTGCAATCCGTGGCATCTATGTGCCCCGACTCCTTGATGGCCGATTCGCCCGTGTGTATGGTCACACGCTCCAGCCGCGCGTCATGTAACCTGTACAGGGGACGCTCCCCCCAGTACTCCTTATCCTTAATCAGCGTTTTCTGCGACATGATCTTTATTCTCTTTCTCTATTTCTCTTTCTTCAAACAGTTTCTCTCCGCATAAACATGGAACCTGGGGATATCCATGCCATGCAGATGTTCATATATACATTAATATATATTGTCCCGTCCGTGAGAACTGTTATTTCACTTCCCGGAAAGAGCCACACGACTGGCGATGCATGGGAACAGCAGGGGAAAACGGTTACTTCAACTTGTCGTTGCAGAGTCTGATGGCCTCATAGGCCTGCTGGGTGGAGAGCACAGTTTTGAACTTTGTATAATAACGCGTGCGCACCTCCAACTCACCCGCCTCCTGCTTCTGCTTGCTCTGAAAGAGCTCATCGCACTGCTTGGCCGTCAACTTTCCCGACTCCTCGGCATCCCGGTACTTTTCCCTCAGAGCCTTTCGGGGAGCCTTCACACGGGCTATCTCCTGATAGTACTGCACCAGCACAGGGCGGAACTTGGCCACAGTCTCTTTGCCAAGCGACAGGTTCTTGAGCACATAGGAGATGTGTGCGTCTTGCTTGCCTGCACAAAGCACTTTGGAAGGTACGGCCATGGACAATATGCAAAGCATGCCGCATACGATGAACAGATGGTGTCTCATTGTTTCATTTGTTGATGTTCTCCGCAAAGATAGGGAATTTCCACTTGCCAGAAAGTGCACATATGTGGTGAAATGCGTCCGCTATTACATCTTTTCACTTTTTCGCACACGAGGAGTAGCGGGGAAATGTCCGTTTTGTCTTGCCTTGTTGTCCTCTTTGTACTAACTTTGCATTCGTCATTCACATTTCAGGGAAGAAACATGCAAGAAACAGAAAAAATAGAAGAGTTGGGCTTCGAGGACATGATGGAGGCCTGCTCGTCCGCGAGCAATGAAAACACCGACATCGTTACCTATAATGACACGATGATTGTGGCGCACAACATTTTCCCGCGGCTGGAAAGCAAGGAGGGGCCACTGCTGCTCCGGCCCACACGCACGAAATTCGCCATTCTGTTTCTATGCACCAAGGGAAGCACAACCGTGAGATGCAACTCGCATGAATGCCGCATACAGGCCAACTCGCTCTTCGTGTGCAAACCCGGAAGTGTGCTCCAATTCCTCAACGGTCACCTTGACCAGGTGAGTGTCGTATGCAGCCAGGACAAACCCGAGGGTGCCTTGACCATCCCCCTACAAAAACTGCTGCCCCACTACACTGAACTGGAGGCCTTGACGGTGCTGAGACTCGGCGCACACGATTCCAGGCGGATAAACACAATGATGGGATTTCTGGTCGAGGCTATCAAGGCCGACACCAGCCTGCTCTTCTACCACGAGGCTGTCAAGGCTCAAGCCTCAGCCTTGGTGTTCTGTTTCCTCAACATCTTCTGCAGCGGGCTCAACCTGAAGAATTCCGCACAGCACACCGCACACTACCGCCAGCAGGACTATGTGCGTCAGTTCATGTCGCTACTAAGCCTGCATTTCCGCGAACAGCGCAGGGTGACTTTCTATTCTGACCAGATGCACATCACACCTAAATATCTGGGATCAATCATCACACGACAAACAGGGCGCACCATATCGGACTGGATTGACCACTTTGTGGTGGCAGAGGCAAAGGTGTTGCTGGGCAGTTCAAGTCTTACTATACAGGAGATCACCTACAAGCTGAACTTCCCCAACCAGAGTTTCTTCTGCAAATACTTCAAGTCACACACGGGCATGACCCCATCGGGTTTCCGCAGCCATCACGAATAATAAGGACACACGACACCATGTAACGATGAACGCACACGGTGAAGGAACAGGGACAAGGGAAAACACCTGTCCGGCATCCCGCCCAAGGACAACAGAAGGGGGATGCCTTGCATTCAACGAGATTACTGACTGCCGACAGGTTGGCACGAAGGACATCAACAGGCTCCTGGTACAACTGTCCCCCACCGCAGCACCCATTGGTATGAAAGAACTGAAGGAGATTGTTGCCGATGCCAACAGCCACCTGTTTGTCCTGCGCGTGGGGGATTCTGTGGCCGGAATGGTCACGGTCGGCACGTACATGAGTCCCACAGGCAGAAAGGCATGGATAGAGGACGTGGTGGTGGACAAAGGGTTCCGTGGGCAAGGACTGGGCAAGATGCTTGTGGAAGAGGCCACCAGACGCACTGGACTGGCGGGGAAAATGACCCTCATGCTCACCTCACGTCCACAAAGGGTGGCGGCAAACAGATTGTACCAGAGTACGGGCTTTGAGAGGAAGGAGACCAACGTGTACAGGAAAAAGCTGCCATAACCCCGCTCCACATAAAACCTCCACTCCTCCACCCCCAAAACCATGAAGAGGCTCTCCCGCTGGTGCGCTTGAAGTTGGTTCGGCACCATAAACCACTCCTCCACCTCCAAAACCATGAAGAGGCTCTCCCACCAGACCTGTGCCCGACACGTCTGGCAGGGAGGAGGGCTTCTTCAGCCAGCCTGCTATTGGCTCTTGCTTCTCCTGAAACTCGGCCAACTTGGCCTTCGGTTCCTCGCCGCTCAAGTCTGAGGCGACAACCTTGCCACCGGGGCTGAATAGAATAGTGGCAGGAATAGACCTGACGTTGTAGAGGTCACAGGACTTATTTCGGGTCACTTGCGAAAGCGTGTG
>DCCS01000030.1 GCA_002316015.1 Prevotellaceae bacterium UBA1075 | reverse complement strand
TGCTCAATCAGTCCGTCCCTTACTGCCTTTGCCAATGACGAGCCGAAATAGTTGACGAACATATGGAAAGTGGTGGTGCTGAGTTGTTTCTTTCCATCATTGTAGGTGCAAGTCTTCAAAAAAGCAATGAAGCTTTTGCAACTTGGTAACAGCGTTGATTTCAGGCACAGGATAGAGTTTCAAAGTATCTTTCTTTCTCAATCCTCAAGATAGAGGCTGATGTTGCCACCTGCTATCTTCTTTTCTCGGATGCGCACAGACTCCTTCAAACGGATTTCTTTCGTCCCATTTTGTTTCCTTTCTCTTCTGATATTATCATATTTTTTCACTGATCATCAAGTGTTTAACTTGCAATACTAAGATAATACGACGAGGGACAAAAACGAGACAAAAGTGAGTAAACAATCCGCTAATTTAGGAAAGAATAACGAAACAACCCAGAATCGGCTTTCACTTCTAATATGCTGTAAATCGGAGATATTGCATCATATTACTATCCTTTCATTTCCGATGGATAGACCCGCTGGGGATAATTGGGATACTTTGCAGGTGGGCTACGGGCCGCCTGCCCGCAGGCTTTGGACAAGGAGAAGTTTCTGCCTGCCGCCTACCTCGCCCCGCAGTACTTCACCTCGCCGGCCTCGCGGAAGTCTGAGGGCAGGTAGCCTGTCTGCCGCTTGAAGAACTTCACAAAGTAAGAAGTGTCCTCGAAGCCCAGTTCCAACGCGATTTCCTTTATCATCATGTTCGTGTAGCGCACCATACGTTTGGCTTCCAGGACAATACGGTCATTGATGAGCGCGAGGGGCGAGTGCTCCGAGTGTTCGTTGACGCACTTGTTCAGTGTGCGTGTGGCCACGTTGAGGCGGTCGGCATATTCCTGCACGGTGTGCATCTGCCGGTAATTTTGTTCCACCGCCTGCCTGAACTTCAGGAAGAGCAGGCGTGACGGCCGCGACTCATCGGGATGCCTGTCTGTGCCTTGTGACCCGTGTCGCAGGACATTGATGAGGAACATGCGCAACATTGCCTTCAGCATGTCGATGTTCCCGAACTCCCCGCTGTTCCGCTCCTCGCACTCCATCTCCTCCACCAGATGCCCCAACGTGACAGCCGTCCTGTCATCTATCATATAATAAGGTGGGGCGTCAAGGGCATGGAAGATGTCATACTTGAGCGGGAGGCTTCCGGGGTCCTGGCCGTCCCTCATAAAGTCAGTGCACATCTTGATGGACACTCCGCTGTACCGATCCTTGCTGTCGAAGTGGTGTATCTGGCCGGGGGTGAGGAAAAAGATGGTGCCCGGCCGCACTTCATAGTCGGTGAAGTCAACCGTGTGCAGCCCCTCGCCCCGCTGGAACCACAGTATCTCGTAAAAGGCGTGCACATGCGGCGCACAGTCGTCAATGTCACTGTGCAACAGAAAGTCGGGCATGTGCCCGACGCGGAAACCATTTCCGCTCGGTGCCTCACACACCGTCTGGTATCGGCCTTCGAGTTTGTCCGAGTCCATTCCTTCTTTTAATATGCCATTATGACGTGTCTGCCATAACATGCCTGTTGGGGCACATTCCCGCACAGCCATGCTCCGAAATGCGTACGTAGATGAGTTTTGCCTCCGCCTTGCCAGCCCCCTCCTGTCATTGCCAGGAACTCCCCAGCCTCTCTGACCGTGGGAGGCCTGGGAGCGGCCACTGCTTGTCCCGCGGCATGTGCCGCAACCCTCAGCGCATGATAGTCTGCGCGCGGTCGGGGCCTACGCTCACGATGGTGATGGGGGTGGCGGTCTCACGCTCTATATAAGCGATGTAGTCACGCAACTGCTGGGGGAACTGCCTCTCGCATGTCATCTTCGTGAGGTCGGACTTCCATCCGGGCAGGTCCTCATACACGGCCTTCCATCCTTCGGTGTCGTAGGGCATGTCGGTTGTCCGCTCCCCGTCCTTCTCATAGGCTGTGCACACGCGTATGGTGTCGAATCCGTCCAGCACGTCGCTCTTCATCATGACGAGTTGTGTCACTCCATTAAGCATGATGGCATACTTCAGAGCCACCAGGTCAAGCCACCCACAGCGGCGGTTGCGTCCTGTCACGGCCCCGAACTCATGCCCCAACTCACGTATGAGGTCTCCTGTCTTGTCAAAGAGTTCTACGGGGAATGGGCCTGCACCCACACGCGTGCTGTAGGCCTTGAAGATACCGAACACATCGCCTATGCGGCTGGGGGCCACTCCCAGTCCTGTGCACACGCCCCCGCACACCGTGCTGCTGCTGCTCACAAAGGGATATGTGCCGTGGTCGATGTCAAGCATGGTACCCTGCGCGCCCTCTGCCAGCACGCTTTTGCCAGCCTCGAGTGCCCTGTTGATTTCTGTCTCGGTGTCCGTCAAGGGGAACTGCCGCATGTACTCCACGCCCTGCATCCATTTCTCTTCCTCGTCGGCGATGTCAAAGTCGGCATAATGCATGCCGTTCAGCATCTGCAGGTGCCGGGCCTTGAGCGCGTCGTATTTCTGCCGGAAGTTGTCCAGAATGTCACCCACGCGCAGTCCCGTGCGACTGGCCTTCTCGCTGTAGGTGGGGCCGATGCCCTTTCCTGTGGTGCCCACCTTGTCCTTCCCCTTGGCTGCCTCGTAGGCATGGTCGAGCACACGGTGGGTGGGCAGTATCAGGTGTGCGCGCTTGCTGATGTGCAGACGACTTTTGAGATCATATCCCGCAGCCTCCAACTCGTGCGCCTCGGCGGCAAACAAGTCGGGCGCAACCACACAGCCGTTGCCTATGATGTTCAGTTTGCCCTCGTCAAAGATTCCCGACGGGATGCTGCGCAGCACGAACTTCTTCCCCCCGAATATGATGGTGTGCCCGGCGTTTGGCCCCCCGGCAAAGCGTGCCACAACGTCATAGCGCGGTGTAAACACATCCACCACCTTTCCCTTACCCTCGTCACCGAAGACGATACCCAGCAGGGCGTCAACTTTTCCTTTAGTCATGGAATTGCCTTATATTAGTCTGTTTAACTTTTCTTATCTGTTCCATGTAGCACTTGCGGCAGAGCCCATGCAAATAGAGTATGGGCTGGCGCACCACGAATGACTTACTCCTCACAGCCGCCAGGTATGCCTCCAGTTCCTTGCGCTCCAGTTTGGCCACCTTGCGGCAGCGGTCGCACACCATGTAGGCTTTGGGCGACGGTGTGAGGTTGGCCTCGTAATGGGCGGCACGTGCCAGCGTATGCTTGATGAGCACCTGAGCCTCCACCAGGGTCTCCAGGTTGTTGAAGAGTGTGGTGCGGCTCACCAGCATTTCCCCGTCTTGCCTTATCTGCTCGTCCAACTGGTCAATGGTGAACATCCCATGTATCCGGCAAGCCGACCTCAGGATTGCGTATCTCTCGGGTGTTTTGCGCATCCGCCTGGAAGCCAGGAAATCTGTCAACCTTTGCGTGGCGGTTGCCGTGATGTCGTCCGCTTTGTGCATACCAACTACAAAGGTAGGGCTTTATTTTCGCCTGCAGACATTCCCTCTTGCTTTTTCGCGCGTTCCTCATGCTCCTGTTTCCATGTGAGTGCGGCAAGGATGGCTTTTCTAAGGCTCTGGCTGCTTGTGTCCAGGAGCGCGTGGGCCTGGTTCTCCAGTTCGCCGAGCGACCGCTCCTCCACCTGCGCGTCCTGCTGTAGCAGGCGTGCGACACACAGGAATCCGCACATCTGCTTCATTTCGTTGTCGGACGCGATCCACTCGAATGCGCGTCCGCAAGCCCCGGACACCTTGGGCAGCAGTTGTGTGGCCATCACCTGTGCCACCTCTGCCGTCGGAATCTCATCGCCCCAGATGTCGGCCAAGTCAGATGTGAACTCCTGCGGGGGCATCAGCAAGCAGGCCAGCAGGCGCGTCTCGCGTATGTTCTCGTTCCACAGGGCTTGGGCAAGTTTGCGGTTTGGCGCAAACTGTGCGGCTATCTCCTGCAGGCGTGGCAGTTCCACCCCGAACACCAGTTTGTAGGGCATCCCGGCCTCTCTCATGCGTGCCGAGAGGACACCGTTCATACTTGCCCTCAAGTCCTTCTTGATGTCCAGTATCTCCTGTTGCGTGTTCATGTCAGTGTACCATATTGTCGGCTGTATCTCAGCATCTGCTCATCGTAGGCCTCGCTGTAGTCTATGTGCACATCGGCAATTTCCCCGTTCTCGCCATACACGGGGGTGTATCTCGGATTAATGAAGCCCTTGTAAGGGGCGAGATGCAGGGTGCTGTACCGCGCGAGCACTTCCCTGTGCAAAGCCTGGTCAATCCCCACTCCGTACCGCTCCACCAGTTCCCGTGCGGCGGGCAAGTCTCCCTCGCTCTTCACCCGCTGTATCTCGGCCAGCAGAGAACCGAAGGCCACGCGCAGGAGAGGATAGTCCAGAACCTCCACAAAGTGCTTCCCGTCACGCTGGGCCGCCAGAGTGACCGCCTTGGGGAAATGCTCCAGAGTCCATCTGGCGATGAGGGCGCGGTTGCGCATGTGCGCCTCCTCGATCTGATGTCCTGGCTGTATGCGTGCCATCTGTGTGAGCAGTCCGTTCATCATGTAACTGTAGTACTGGGCCCGGTAAGCTTCGGCACAGGGCAGGAGTCCCAGTTCCACCAGTTTGGGGTCGGCCAGGTAATAGAGGCCGAACAGGTCGGCCCGGGCTTCCTCGATGGTACTCCCGTAAGCCTTCAGCGCATCAGGATCCACCCCTGGCAGCAGTTGCCCGCTCCCGTGCCCCAGGCACTCGTGCAGGTCGGTGTGCAGGTCATCACAGATGGAGCCATAGCGGTCAAGCATCTGTATGGTCTGCTCCGAGTCGGCAAACTCCTCACGGAAGCCGCTGCCCCGTGCAGCCTCGTCATAGGCATGTGTGAGATTGGCGATGGTCACGCTCTTGCTGCCGTGCTCGGCACGCACCCAGTTGCTGTTGGGCAGGTTGATGCCGATGGCACTGCTGGGATAGAGGTCACCTCCCAAGATGGCAGCATTGACGACCTTGGCCGACACGCCACGGCATTGCTTCTTCTTGAAACGTATGTCAACGGGCGAATGATCCTCGAACCATTGCGCGTTCTGGCTCAAGACCTGTGCCCTCCGTGTGGCCTGGCGGTCGGTGTAGTTGACATAGCCTTCCCAACTCGCCTTCATCCCCAGCGGGTCACCATAGACCTCGGTAAAGCCGTTGGTGAAATCCACCTCACCGCCGGTCTCCTCCACCCACAGGATTGTGTATGCGTCAAAAGCGGCCAGGCTTCCCGTCTGGTAGAAGTCGATGAGTTTGCGGATGACCTCCTGCTGCATCCTGTTCTCGGCAAAGGGGACAGCACGTGACAGCATGTGCACGATGCGCAGGATGGCCTCTCCGTACATGCCTCCTGCCCTCCACACATTTTCATGCAAGTTCCCATCAGCACCACGTTCCAGTCGGCTGTTCATCCCGTACATGACTGGATGGCAGGAGTCTCCGCCGGCTTTCTGCCGGGCGTAAAACTCCTCGGCCTCGGCTTGTGTGATGCCCGGGGCGTAATAGTTGCACGCCGAGGTAAGCAGGAGGTCATCCCCAACTGCCTGGTTGACCCTCTTGGGCATGACTGAGGGGTCGAATATGACAGGAAACAACTCTCGCTCCAATTCCTCCACCGACCTGTATCCTATGGCGATGCCCCTGGCCTTGAGCCGCAGGAGTTCATCATGCAGAAACTCTTGTGTAAATCCGGGGTGAAACTTCCCGTATCCATAGTGGTGGTGCATGCCGTTGCTGAACCATACCCGCTTCATATAAACAGCAAAAGCGGCGAACTCCGTTGCGGAGCGGTCGCCGCTGTAGTGTGCATATACGGCTTCAAGCACACGCCTCAAACGCAGGTTGAACCGCCCGTTCTGATCCCACAGGATATCCCGGCCAAGCAATGCTGCCTCGCTCAGGTAATAGATAAGGACCTTCTGCCTGAGAGGCAGTTCCTGGAAGCCAGGCACCTGATAGCGGAGCATCTGTATGTCGGCAAACGTCTCGCCGACATACCCGAATCTCCCCGCGCTCATTTCCCGATGCTTGTGTCGGCCTTTGCCTGCCTTGCCTTGCGCTTCTCCGTATGCTCCTTTTTCAGAGCCTGCAACTCCGCCTGTGCTCTCAGGCGGAACTCCCTGGGTGTGCATCCCGTGCGCTTGTAAAAGGCGGCATAGAACGACTGACGGTTCGAGAATCCCACCTGGGCGGCCACCTCTTCCATGGACATGCGCGCGTTGTGTTGGTCTTTGAGCATGTACATGGCATCCTTGACCCGAAACTCGTTGACCATTTGCGAATAATTGTCCTGGAACCGAAGGTTAATCACAGCGCTGATGTAGCGGCTGTTGGTCTCCAAGTCCTTGGCGAGTTTCTGAGCAGAATATTCCGGATCCTTGTACTTTTTCTCTATCACAAATTTGGCCATTATCTTCTGGTAGAGTTTCTCTACAAGTTCGGGCTTTACCAAACTGCGGTACAAGGGGTTCTTCTGTTTTTTTTCCGTGATGTTGTATTTTCTCTCTGACATAACTGTTGAATATTTCCAACTACAAAGTTACGACTTGAAACTACTTTTTTGTATCACAGAAAGCATAAAATTTGTTAACAGAGACCATTTTACGAACCTTGTTCGGGAATTTTTAGGCTACGTTTACCCCCCCCCCGTCATTTTTTCTCGTTTTTTCACACTCGTGTGGGCAAACAACGCGCGTGGGCCATACCCACGAAACCTGTGTCCGAAGGTATGGCTCACGTCAAGATTTCACATGCGGGAAGAGCCATGCTCCTGCCCGCATGTCTCGCGGTCGCACGGCATATGCTCCTGGGCCTCCAGGATGATGTCGGCACGTGCAATCTGGAGGGTGATGTCGCGTCGCTGCCGTTCCAGCATCTCCTGCTGGCCGGCCAGGGCCACCAGCGTCTCCTCTTCGTTGTCGCCAGCCTTCCCGCCTTCGGCCTGCAGGCTGACAATGCGGCTGTTGAGGCTGTCAACACGCTCTTGACACAGTGCGGTCTGGAGCACAGATTCCTGGACACGCGCGCGCAGTTGGTGCCAGTCACGGTTGTCCTGTGCCATCTGTTCCAGCTCCGCATACTGGATGGGTGAGTTCTGCGTGTTGAAGTTATGTATCCACACGTCAATCTCGGCACGCCCATCGGCCAACATCGCAGCATGCTCTTGCTCCAGTTGCGTGCAGAAGTCGCTCTTTCCCCGTGCCCTGTCGGCCATGCTTTGTACCTGTTCGGCATCACGCGAGGCCTGCGCCTCTTCGGACAGCGCCTGCAGAAACTGCTTGTATGCTTCGCGGAATGGTGCCCTGGGATCATCCTTTCCTGCCAAGCGCATGATGGAAACACTGTCCTCTCCTGCCCTTGTACGGCAGGCTTCAATGCGTTTCTGAAGCGCATCGGCCCACTGGCTCACCGCCTCCTGCCTGCGTGCAAGTTCCTCCAGGACAGTTTGCTCGGTGTGCCATTCCTGCTCCTCGCGCCCGATTTGCCTGTTGATGGTCTCCCACGCCGATGCCATCTGCTGTATGCGGCCTTTGAGCCCCTCGGGGCTATCCCTCCACTCACGCAACCAGTCGGTGATGGTGATGGCCTTGTCAGTCTGCTCGTATATGCGGCTGTACCGCTTGCGCTCCTTGTCGATGCGCTCCTGCAACCTCTCGGCCCTGCCTGCCATTACCTGGCAGGCCGTGTTCACCTCCTCCAGCCTTGTGCTCAGTTCGTCTTTGCGCTGCTCCAACTGCTGCAGGCTCTCACTCAACGAGGCTATCTGGGCGTGATGGAAATTGAAGGCGTCCAGTTCTTTCTGAGCCAGTTCGCTGTCGCGGCTCGTGTTCTCCCTCAACTGTCTTATCATGGCTTTCCGAGCCTCCTGGTTCGTGCTGGACGTGCAGTCACGGAACGAGCGGTCAAGGGGTGCGAAGACTCCCCACTCCTTCACGTCCTCGCTCTGCCTCGACCGCAGGTTCTCAAGCGCTTCTTCAACCCCCTTACGCTCTCCCTTGCTCTCGGCCAGGTTGACTCGCAATTCCTCCAGTTGCTTTTGTTTGCCCTGCGCCTCGGCCTCCAACAGTTCGTAATCGGTCTTGAAGTCGCCTATGAGTTTGCTCTGTTCCAGCATTGTGTCACAGTGGTAGGGGTGGTGCCTGGCCCCGCACACCGAGCAGGCTGTGCCTTCATGCAGTCCCGCACGCAGTTGTACCACATTCTGGCCTTTGCTCAGCAGATAAGTGTACTCTTTCTCACGGCTTATGCGTTGTGCCTTCCCCGCTTCCTCCTCCAGGGCCTTGACACGGGCCTCGGTGTGCTCGATATGCAAACGCAGTTCGTCCAGACGCACCTGCTTTTCCTCTATCGCGTTGTACCCTGCGGCGATTCTCTCCCACAGCGACTCGGCACTAAGCAACATCTGCCCCTTGGCTTTGAGCCTCATGGCGTGCTCCTGCATGGCATAACTGTCCTGCCCCTTGGTGCTGCTTCGGTGCATCTGCAGTTCGGCCTCCAGGGTCTCGGCTTGCGATGTGATATCACGGTATTGCGCATAGAGCCTGGAGAGGGTCTGGTTCTCCTCCTGCTGTGTCCGTGCCACCTCCTGCTTCTGTGCCAGCATGTCCTCTTGCAGTTCCTTACTCTCAAGCAGCATGTCCAGGCGCAGCAGGACGGACTCGGCATGCATGAGCATGGGCTCATGCATTTCCATGCTCTGCCGTCCAGCCCGGTGCCGACCCAGTTCCTGTGCCAGCACCTCCAGCTCTGCACTATGTTTCCGTATCTCTCCAGCGATGGTCTCTGAGGCACGGACCACCTTATCCCTCATCTCGCTCAAGTGTTGTATCTCGGCCTCTGTGGCTTCCCTGGCCCCTTCGAGCCTGCAAGCCTGGAAGGTGCCGTCTTGTATGGCGGAAAAACATTCTTCGGACTGCTTCCTCCTGTCGGCCGCCTGCCGCTTCTGGTTCACCAGTTCATCCTGCCTGTGCATAAGTCTTCTGGCTTCCTGCTCCTGCTGACCCTGCTCACTCGTGTTGTAATCACTCATGCGTTCCAAGATGTCCTGGCGTATGACTTTTTTTATAACCCCTTCCACCTGCTCGTGTCTGGCAAGCAGGCGTGCTTCCGCATCAAGAGCCGCCTGCCGCTTGCTGCACTGGAAGAGCAGGCTCTTCTGCTGATCCAGTTCCATCTGCAACTGCTTGTGCCTGCGCAGCCACTCCTGCTGCTTCCGCAGCCGTTGCAGGCTCTCCTCCACATGCCTCAACTTGGTTTCGGCCAGTCTTCTGCCATCTTTGATCCGCTGCAACTGCGCGCTGTTCAGCGTTCTGACCCAAGATGTACCTGCATGCGTTGGAGCAGCATTGTCCTGTGGCATGCTTGCACGTGCATCATGTTCCATCATTATTTTATATATAGCCTTTCGAAATTTCAAATACAACCCAGCTTGGCTGATGCTCTTTCTTGTTTCGCCCTCATCTTCCGTTCATCCAGCGGCTCCATTTCGTGCCGCGCCAGTCAGGCGAGTTCGCCATGCTCCCTCACCTGACTTGGAAACAAATCTCACCAGCCGGTCAGAAAACAATAGCGTTTGATTCTGAACACCTACTCCATACGCCCGCGCAGCGTTCCTGCAAAGGTAGAGTTTTTTTTTGTTATCTTCTTATTTCTCCCTAACTTTGCAGATGGAAATACAACCCAGTTACCCAACTATGGCACAGAAACCAAGCATCCCCAAGGGGACACGTGACTTCTCTCCAATGGAGATGGCTAAGCGCAACTATATCTTTGACACCATACGACAGGTGTATGCACTCCATGGCTTCCAGCAGATAGAGACACCGGCCATGGAGAACCTCTCCACACTGATGGGCAAGTACGGGGAGGAAGGCGACAAACTGCTTTTCAAGATACTTGACTCGGGCGATTTCCGGCACGGAATGACAGCCGAGGAGATGACTTCGAGCAGCTTGTCCCGCCTGGCATCCCGCCTGTGCGAAAAAGGGTTGCGCTATGACCTTACCGTACCGTTTGCCCGCTATGTGGTACAGCACCGTGAGGAACTGGCCCTGCCGTTCAAGCGCTACCAGATACAGCCCGTGTGGAGGGGCGACCGTCCGCAAAAAGGGCGCTACCGCGAGTTCTACCAATGCGATGCCGACGTGGTGGGCAGCGACTCCCTGCTCAATGAGGTGGAGCTCATCCATATTATGGATACCGTGTTCGCACGGTTGGGTATACGGGTGCGCATTAAAATCAACAACAGGAAGATACTCTCCGGCATCGCAGAACTGATAGGGCAAGCCGACCGCATCATCGATATCACAGTGGCCATGGACAAACTGGACAAAATCGGGCTGGAGGGCGTGAACGCCGAACTGGCCGAGGACGGCATCCCCACTGACGCTATTGGGAAACTACAGCCTTTCATTGCCATGAGCGGAACGAATGCAGAGAAACTCCAAACCATGCGGAAAGCGTTGGAAAGCAACGAGGTTGGACTACGCGGTGTGGAAGAGTGCGAGTATATCCTAAACCACCTGGAAGGGCTGAAGAACGAGGTGGAACTTGACCTCACACTGGCACGAGGACTGGATTATTACACTGGCGCCATCTTCGAAGTGAAAGCCCTGGACGTACAGATGGGCTCCATCACGGGCGGCGGACGCTATGACAACCTCACCGGCATCTTTGGCATGCCAGGACTGAGCGGTGTGGGCATCTCATTTGGAGCCGACCGCATCTTTGACGTGCTCAATGAATTGAACCTCTACCCACAGGAGACATCCTGTGCCACACGTCTGCTCTTCGCCAATTTTGGGGAGGCCGAGGCCAGATACTCGTTGAAAATCCTGACCCTGGTTCGCGATGCTGGCGTGAATGCTGAGATTTATCCAGACGCCGTGAAGTTGAAGAAACAGATGAGTTATGCCAACCAAAAACGGATACCTTATGTGGCCATCGTGGGCGAGAACGAGCTGGCTGATGGTAAGGTGACACTGAGGGACATGCTGTCGGGCGAACAGCAGTTGCTCACTCCCGAAGAGTTGGTGGCGGAACTCACACGCTGAGACTTACGCCCCCACAGCAAAATGGACTGGAGCCCACCAGCGCAACCGACAAGCCCCATAGGGGGCTGTGCAGATGCCAGCACAAAACTGTTGCCTGACGGCACATGAAGAATGGCATGTCTCCATGTTTTTACCGAAAATATCCGTGAAACAATGACTATGACAAGTCGGGAAGGATGGCCAGGAGGAGAGCCGCGAGTTTTCTGTTTGGCTATATGAGACTTCTAAAAATTCGCATTGCTGTAATCACCATTATAGTCAAAGGCAAGTGATTTGGGAAATCTGAGAAAAATAGTTATCTTTGCATCATGAAGTGCAAATTATATTACACTGAATATGCCGAACCACGTAGGCCTCAATGTGACCCGACTGGCACTTCCCACTATGTGAAGATGACTTGTATCCTGATGTTTTCCAATGACCGCAGACCAAGGACTATATCTGAAGACTCGGGCATAAGCCCTGCCACAATATACCGCCACACCGGTCAATATCAGGAGGGTGGTTCAGAAGAACCGCCCGGGGACAGTTACAAGGGCTATTGTGAATGATTGGACAGCGTTCGGGCTGCAGTGTTCCGCAAAGGATTGAAAGGACACATATATACGGATGCAAGACAACGGGACAGTATCAGTGGCTTGTTGAATGCCTGTGATGTGACGGATGTCATTGCGTACGATTGCAAGAGTGTAAACGCCCAATCGGCACGTGAATTGTATGAGCAGGAAAACTTGGAGTCCGAAAGATAATGCAAAAATAAAAGAAGTGCTGTCTCTTAATTGGTTTTGGCCGTACACCAGATTGCAACTTAAAAATGAACTAAAATGTTGTATAAAAGAAATACATTCGTCAATGCACTTGTTACGACAGTTGCAATTGTAACAAGTATTCCGTCTGTGGCAAAAATGCAAAAGGACAATATCAATGAAGTCACACGAATTTCCTTTTCTCTTACCTCTATAGGTTCTATTAACCCTATGATTTATGGACAGATGCTAGAAGATTGCAACGACAGTGTAATCTATGGAGGGCTGGTTGACCATGAAGGAAAAGAAAATCTTGCTGTACGAGACTTGTTGCTTCCGCTCGATATTCCGGTGATGCGTTGGCCTGCAGGAACATACATACATGAATACCATTGGAAAAATGGTATCGGGCCGAAAGAAAATCGTCCTGTTACCCCCATGAAATGTTGGGGCGGTACAGATCCAAATACTTTTGGTACGGACGAGTTTCTACAGTGGTGTGAAAGGATGGATATTCCCGCTTACATTAACTTCAATATGACCAATAACACTAAATACGGGGGGTCAATAGGTGAAGCTATTGACTGGATGGATTATGCTATGGCTGACACAACTGAGGTGATGGGCAAATTGAGGGCAATGAACGGGCGTGTAAAACCATACGCAGTACCCTATTGGTGTATAGGCAACGAGAATTACGGCTCATACGGGGTACATCGAGGAGAAACTGCTTCAGAATATTCTTCTCGTCTTAATCGTTGGGCCCGAACTATAAAAACATCCTATCCTAATGTTTCTTTACTTGGTATCGGCCATCTTTATGAATGGAACGATACTGTTTTGAAACAGAATGGGCAGCTTGTAGATTATCTTACACTTCACTATTATTTAAGTTCCCGCGTTAAAAATGGACGACTCATTGACGAAGCTACGACTCTGTTTGCTCCCGCAAAGGTTGAGGCTAATATTGAAAGAAGCATACCCCAGTTAGAAAAAGCCAATATCGCATCGGGGAGATTGGCAAATCCTGTACGTTATAGTGTTGATGAATGGAACAGCCGTCATTCTGTTTTTGATGGTAAAGACTGGAATTTCACGCGTAAAGATCCGCGCCGTCAGTTTGATGTCGCAACTATTGCGGGAATGCTCAATGTTTTCATACGACAAAGCCATGTTGTGGGCATGGCTAATTATATCTTTCCTGTTAATGGACATGGATTAGTTAAAACAGTAGGAGATAAAGATGCATTCCGTACTCCAGCATATTATGTTTTTGACCTTTACCGTCATTTGATGAAAGGTGATGCAATTACAGTAAATGTATCGGGCCCACAGAAAAACATCGACTTTTCTAAACTTCGTGTTGAAGGCGATATGAATAAAGATGTTGAAAATATAAAGAAGCAACTTCCTTATATTGATTGCGCTGCAGTATTGGCGGATGACGGAACCGTTAGAATGGCATTAATAAATCGCTCTGCTAATAGTGCATTAAGCACTATGATAAACCTCGGAGATTGGGGCGTAAGCCGTGTCTGGCGCATTGAATCTGATGATATAAACACATTCAACACATCCCAAAATCGTAAACGCATTGTTCCACGCACAAAAAAATACGATAACACAAAGAACGCTGACAATTTTGTGCTCAAGATAAAACCCTGTGGTGTCGTGATTGTTGAATTGTCGCGAAAAAGAAATTAAGGTTCATCCGGCATTTCGGGTGATAAGACAGTCATGGAGTGCATACAGCCTTAGTTCGAAATACCTTTCATCCCTAAATCCATATGCATTTCTCTTCATCACCTTTATCTTATAGTGTTTATCTTCTACTTTACCAGTTAAGATATGACAGTCATACATAGTCATACTATGCAAGTATAAAAAGGGCAATAAGAACGGGGTCACTTGCGAAAGCGTGTGG
>DCCS01000022.1:8562-9043 GCA_002316015.1 Prevotellaceae bacterium UBA1075 | reverse complement strand
CCACCAGGAATCGAACCGGGGACACAAGGATTTTCAGTCCTTTGCTCTACCAACTGAGCTATGGCACCATGCGCTTTCCGCAAGCGGGTACAAAGGTATGGCAAAGATTTTAATCCCGCAAATAATTCGCGGGCAAATCGTGGTTCTCGCGTCTTGGGGGGGAGAGGGGGCGCGCAACGGACGTGCCCCGTGCCTGCCGGACGAGAGGGTGGCACGGCCATGAAAGGGCAGCGCGCCATTGTGGAACGAACATCGGTCAAGTGAGGCGGCCTGCTTGTGCACCTGAACCTGCGTACCAATGCGAAGGGTGAGGCCACATGTGGCTCCAGCGCAAGGAAGGAATGGGTGTGCAGGAATGCGCCAGACGATTGCCATGGCATAAAAAAACAGACGATTGCCGTGACAAAAAAATCTCCAGGGCAAGTCCCTGGAGATTTCCGTGTGCTGTGGTGCCACCAGGAATCGAACCGGGGACACAAGG
>DCCS01000022.1:0-8537 GCA_002316015.1 Prevotellaceae bacterium UBA1075 | reverse complement strand
ACCAACTGAGCTATGGCACCATCGTTTGGACGCGGGTGCAAAGGTAGGCAGAAAAACCCATACCGCCAAGCCTGTGGCAAAAAAAAGTGGAGGCGGGTGCGGTATTCGCTTTTTTTTGCGTACCTTTGCAAGCGGTTTCGGATAGCGGAGCCATCGGATAGTAGCGCAGTTGGTAGCGTACTACGTTCGGGACGTAGGGGTCGGGAGTTCGAGTCTCCTCTATCCGACACTAATGGTTAAACGTAAAAAACATCAGCGGTAAGTTCCTCCATACGGCTTTTTTTGTGGCAGCGGTATTCTGCTGCACAGGGGCTGTGAATGCCCAAAAGACCCAAAAGGGAAATGCCTCCTACTATTCCAACCGACTTCATGGCAGGCGCATGAGCAACGGCGACCCTTATCACCGTGACAGCATGACCTGCGCGCATCTGAAGTATCCCATGGGCACCTTGCTCAAGGTGCGGAACCCCAAGAACGGCAAGGAGGTGGTGGTGGAGGTCACAGACCGCGGCCCGCATACCAGGCGTTTTGTGATAGACCTGAGTTATGCGGCGGCGCGCGAACTGGACATCATACGTTCGGGGTTCAGCCTTGTGGAGATTACGCCGTGGAACGGTGACGAGGTGCCATACCGCCCGGAAAAGACGGAGTATGACATATCGGAGCCTTTGTTCACGGACGAGAGGCCCTTGCGCACATGGAATCACCCCGTCTGGGAAAAGGAGAAGAAGCCCAAAGGGGAGACTTCGAAAGAGGGAGGAGGACAGCCGGGGAAGGCTGGTGGCACGCGAGGAAAGACTTCTGGATTACGGGGAAAGACCACTACCAAGGGTGAGACTCCCGATGCCAAGAGTGAGTCTCCCGCCACCAAGTCGCCTGGGACGGGGGCTACCGGACAAGCAGACCCGCCGAGCGACGGTAGTCAACAATAGCCAGGTAGCGGTGGAATTGTGCGTCCACGAGTGACTCGCTGGCTTTCTGCCATGCCGCTTGTGCCTCCAGGCAGTCGCCCAGTGTCTCCATCCCGGCCTTGTACTGCTTTTGGCTGAGCCGCATGTTTTCCTCTGCCTGTGCCATGGACTTTTCTGCCAGTTGAACTTCCAGCTGGGCCTCATCGAGGTTGTTGGCGGCCTGCTGGAGTTCCAGCAGCATCATCTCACGCTTGTCGGCCTGTTCCTCCCGAGCCTGCTGCAGCTTCACCTTGGCGGCCTTCACCCTTTGCGTGTTGGCACCGAAGTGATAAAGGGGCACACTCAAGATGACCCCGCCTCCGAAATTCCAGCCGTCCAGCAACCGCCTGCCATTAAACTCAATCCCGTTGGTGTAGCCGTACTTGGCCAGGAGCGCCAGGTTGGGCAGCATGGAACTCTTGGCCACGCGCACCTGCTCGGAGGCGATGCGTGTCTGGTATTCCAGCATGGCACTCTCTGGCCGAAGCGACACGTCGGACGTTTGCACCTGCTCCATGGACTCCACTTCGGGGTATTTGTTGGACACCTGTACCTGGCTGTCCAGCGGAAGTCCTGTCACATGGCACAGGTTCATGCGTGCCAGGCGAAGCCCGTTCTGTGCCTTGCGGAGCTGGAGCTCAACCTCATCGAGACGCACGCCAACCTTCAGACGGTCGTTCTGCATGCGGAGCCCATGGCGCACCGCGCTCTCCACATTCCTGTCCAGTTCCAGCAGCAATGCCTTGTACTTCTGTGCCACAAGCACCAGTTCGCCCGCTTTCACCACCTTGGCATAGGCATCATCGACCGACTGGATTACCTCGGCCTCGGTCTTGCGCTCTCCCTGGCGGTAGAGCTCGACTGCCATCTTGCTCATCTGGTAGGAGGCGCGTATCTTCCCGCCCATGTACAGGGGCTGCTTGAGCGCCACTCCTCCGGAGAAGACGGTATTGATGTCGTACTTCATGTTCACGCCCGGGAAGTAGGCAAAGGAGCCCGAAGGAGTGAAGCCCGTCTGGCCCATTGTGCCCACTGGGAGCATGCCACCCTCTATGCCCAGCGTGCCGTCGCCCGTGTCGTACAGTACCCCTGCTTTTAAGGAAAGGTCGGGGAAGAACATAGCCCACACGCTCTTCTGCGTGTGCTGTGCCTGCCGCGTGCTGAGGGAGGCCGATTGGCGGGCGTGGTTGTGCTGCAGGGCCATCTGCCTGCACGTCTCTATGGTGAGTGTCTCGGCGGCTGCGGGAACGGCCAGCAGGTACAGGGACAAAAGAATGACATTCTTCTTCATATGTGTGTTGCGGTTATGTGTTTGCCGCCCATATGTCCGTGCGGCTGTAGCGGACGCATAGACATATGGGCGTGAAAACTGGAGGTCACGTGGATTCTTGGTCAGGATTTTCGGGTTGCGTCACCCCCTTCTTGATGCCGAAGAACATGGAATAGAGCACGGGGATGAACATCAGCGTGATGAGCGTGCCGAAGAGCAGGCCGCCCATGATGGTCACGGCCATGCTGCCGAACATGGCGTCGCTGAGCAGAGGGATCATGCCCAGCACTGTGGTGAGTGAAGCCATCATCACGGGGCGCAGGCGGCTCTGGGCACTCTGCACCAGTGCCTGCACGGGTTCCACTCCCTGGCTGAGCTGGAGTGAGATCTCGTCCATGAGCACGATGCCGTTCTTCACCACCATGCCTATCAGTCCCAGCGCGCCCACTATGGCCACAAAGGTGAAAGTCTTGCCTGTGAGCAGCAGCGTGATGACCACGCCCACAAACACCATGGGCAGGCAGCACAGGATGATGAGCACCTTGCGCATGTTGCTGAAGAGCATGATGAGGATGGCTACGATGAGGATTACGGCCAGGGGGAAGTTGGCAAACAGATATTTCATGCTGCGGTCGCTTGCGGCCTTCTCGCCCTGCCACTTCATCGTGTAGCCGGCAGGCAACTTTATCTTCTCGCCAATCTCGCCGGCAAGTGCCGCGCGGGTCTTCTCGGTCTCGTTTCCAGGGCATGGCGAGCATTGCACGCGCTGCATGCGCTGGCCGTTGTAGCGTGGCACGACAGGGTCTTCCCACTCGACGCGCACCCCTCGGCTCACCTGGCGCAATGGGGTGGTGCTCAGCAGGTCGGCCAGCACCTGGTCCTTGGTGAGCGTGCCGGTGCGCAGGCGCATGAGGTTGTCCTCGTTGGCCAGACCCAACAGTGAGGGCATGGCCGAGAACACCTGCAGGTTCTGCAGGTTGTCCACAGGAGCACCCTTCTCGTTCACACACTTCACATAGATGGTGTTGGGGTAGATGCCCTCGTAGAAGTTACCTATGGGCAGTCCGCCGCCGGCTGTGAGCAGGGACAGGCTCAGGTCGCTGCGGCTCAAGCCGATGCCGCGTGCAGCGGGCTGGTCGTAGTCCACATGGAGTACGGGAACCTTTGGCTCCCAGTCGGTGGTTATCAGCCGTACCTTCCCACTGCGCTCCATGATGGCGCGCGCGCTGTCGGCCAGGGCGTGCAGGACAGCAGGGTCGGGGCCCTGGAACTGCAACTCGATGGGGTACTTCTTGAACATCAGGTTGTACTTCTTCACCTTGACGTAAGCCTCGGGGTAATGGGAGGTGAGGTACTCTTGTATTTCCTCGATGTTCCTGTCCAGGTCCTCGGATGACTTGAAGTCAATGATGAGCTCGCCGTATGAGAGCGATGGGGTGGCCACCGTGCGCACCAGGTTGTAGCGTCCGGGCGTGCCTCCGACGGAGGCTGTCACATGGGTCACCTCGGGTCTTGTGTGCAGGTAAGCCTCTATGCTCTGCAGGTCTTTCTCTACCCGTGTGCTGTTGCTGCCCTCCGGCAACTTGTATTCCATGTAGCACTGGTTGTAGGCCATGTCGGGGAAGAAGCCCTGGTGGACGAATGGGTAGCCCAGGACGGCCAGCACGAGCAGCGTCACCATGGCTGCCGTGGTGCTCCAGCGGTGGGCGATGCAGAATCGCAGGAACTTGCCCAGGACTCGGTATGCCTTGCCGCTGTAGAGGTCGTTCTCGCTCTCCTTGGCTGCGCCGGATGGGGGAGACTTGAGCAGGCGGTTGGCCATGAGAGGCACATGGGTGAGTGCCAGGATCCAACTGAGCAGGAGCGACACGGCCAGCACCACAAAGAGGTCGTGCACATAGATCCCCGCTGTGTCGGGCGACATGAAGATGGGAAGGAACGAGAGTATGGCGATGCCTGTCGCGCCAAGCAATGGCATGGCTGTCCTGCGCCCCACTTCGGTCATGGCCTCCAGCCGTGGCTTCCCCAGTTTGAGGTCCACCAGGATGCCGTCAACTATCACGATGGCGTTGTCCACCAGCATGCCCATGGCCAGCACAAAGGACGCGAGTGAGACGCGTTGCATGGTGCCGTCCATGTTGCCCAGCACCAGGAAGGAACCGAAGACGATGACCACCAGGCTGGCACCTATGATGAGCCCGCTGCGGAAGCCCATTGTGAACATCAGCACGATGACCACGATGAGCACCGACTCGATGAGGTTGAGCACGAACTGCCCCAGTGACTCGGTCACGCGCTCGGGCTGGTAGAACACCTTGTGGCAGTCGAGTCCTGTGGGGAAGCGGTCGGCCTTGAGCTCGCTGATGCGCTTCTCCACGGCCTTGCCCACCTTGACGATGTCGGAGGAACTTGACGAGGCCACCAGTATGCCCAGCGCATGCTGCCCGTCATAGGTGATGGAGTTGCGCACGGGCTTCTCGGTGTCCTTCTCCACTTCGGCGATGTCCGAGAGCCGGAGCTGGTCGTCCTCGTGCCCCTGGATTATCATGCGGCGTATGTCCTCCACTTTGCGGAACTTGTCATCCACGGTGACGCGCACACGCTGGTCGCCGTTGTCGTAATAGCCAGCATAGGAGGTCTTGTTTTGCCCGTTCAGTGTTGCGAGCACCTCGGCGGGCAGGACACCCAGGCTCGACATCTTGTCCTGGAGCAGGCGTATGTGTATGCAGTCCCGCTGCTCGCCGTAGATGTCCACGCGGTCCACGTTCTCCACATTGCCGAGTTCGCGTTTCATCAGTTCGGCATAGTCGTTGAGTTCGCGGTTGGACAGCCCGTCGCCGGTGAGCACATAGAACATGCCGTATACGGCCGAGAAGTCCTCCTGGGTGACGGATGTGCTTGCTCCTGCGGGCAGTACGCTCTGCGCGTCATACACTTTGCGCCTGAGCCTGTCCCAGCATTGTTCCACATCCGCGTTGCCCACCGTGCTTCGCAGCTCGACCTGTATGATGGACAGGTCATTGTAGGAGTAACTCTCGATGTTGTCAAGGTCTCCCATGGTGCGTATGCGCTTTTCCAGCACATCGGTCACCTCCATCTCCACCTGGTGGGCCGACGCTCCGGGGTAGGTGGTGACCACCATGGCCAACTTTACCTTCACTTGTGGGTCCTCAAGCTTGCTCATGTCATAGCAGGCGTATGCGCCTCCCAGCATGAAGACGGCCACCAGAAAATACACCAGCAGGCGGTTGCTGAATGCCCATTTGCCGAAGTCCATCACAGCAGTCCTCCCACGTTTGTTTTAGACACAGGGGCCATGGGGCGTACCTTCTGCCCGTCCTTCAGGTGGTGTACGCCTGTGGAGACCACCAGGTCGCCCGGCCTGACACCCCCATGCACATCGGCCGTTCCGTCGGTGTGCAGGGTCTGCACGCCCACGGCCACACGGCTTACTTTGCCTGTCGAGGGTGTGAAGGCAAACACATAACTCTTGCCGTCCTGCTCCAGCAGGGCGGTGGCGGGCACGCATGAGGCAGTGCTGATGGAGTCGTTCATGGTGATACTCACCCAGGCCGACATGCCTGGAGCCACACGGCTGCTCTGCTTGGGCAGGGCCAGCCGCATGGTGTAGAGTTGGTTGGCGTTGGCCTCCGGCAGAGTGCCAATCAGCGTGAGGGGAACATGCACGCCGGGCAGTACGTCAAAGGTGCACGAGTAACTTCCGAAGTCCTGGCGGTCGAGGTATGAGGCAGCGGGCAGGTTCACCTCAACCTCCAGCCCGTTTTCGGAAAGCATCTTGATGATGGGCAGGCCGGCCGACACGTTTTCCCCGCCCGAGAAGTACCGCTTCTGCACCCGTCCCGAGAAGGGCGCGGTGAGACGTGTGTAGCTTAGCTGGTTGCGGTGGTTGCGCAGTTTGGCCTCTATCTGCCTCAGTCCATACCGGGCCTTGTCGTAGTTGCTGGCTGTGGTGCCCCCGTCCTGGTAGAGTCCCATCACGCGGTCTGCGTCCGCCTTTACCTGGGCGTACTCGGCCTCGGTCGCGCTCAACTGCACCTGGTAGTCCACCGGGTCTATCTCGGCCAGCAGTTGCCCCGCCTTCACATAGTCGCCCTCGTCAACCAGCACGCGCTTCAACGTGCCTGCCACCTTAAAGGACACGTTGGCCTCGGTGGATGCCACCACACGGCCGGGATATTGCAGTTCCACGGCTCCAAGCGGTACTGTCACCGTATCTATCCGTACCACGGCTTCCTCATCGGCTGTTTGCCTGGAGGAGGAATTGCAGGAGGCGAGTACCGGCAGAAGCGCCGGAAGGATGCAGAGATAAAACTTGAGGTTCATAGCCAGTTCTCTTAATTAGTCTTATTTTCGCTGCAAAGTTATGTTGAATAAGTAGTAGGACAAAGTCTGAAACGTGCTTAATGTTGTTCGATATGCGCGTTTTAAGAAAATTTATGTTTGTTTTCGTGCGCTTCTCGCACCCATGCTGTGTTCTTTTCCCCTATCTTTGCCACATGGATAAACTCAGTTTGCCTTTTGAGCGTTTTGCGTTTGACTTGCTGCAGGACGCTATCAGCACCAACCAGCAGGTGCTTCTCTACAGCGATGTATGCGGGCTCTTCTATTGCCAGAAGGGTGAGGCGGAAGTGAGTATGAATGGTTGCACACTGCACATCAAGCCGGGGGATGTCTATATCTATCTGCCGTCCTCGTATGTGTATGTCGTGAGCACGTCGCCCGACCTGGACGGTGTGACCTACAAGACGAGCGTGGAGTACGCGCTGGGGATGCTTGAGAACATCCCCTTCACCTCCAGCATTCTGGCCTTGAAGGAGAACCCCTGTGTGAGCCTTACGCCCATGCAGCGCAATCTGCTTGAGGAACTGCTGGCGGCCATTGACCGGCGTTCGAAGTTGTTTGGCACACAGAAAATGAACGGGGAGAGTAAGGCAATCTTGCTGCGGTCGCTCTCCAAGTTGGGAGAGGTCATCCTGCATGAGATATTCTATTACTTTTTTGCCAACCAGCCGGTGGCACGCCCTGTGATGGACATGAAGGACATGGTGTTCCAGACATTCCTCACCTCGCTCACCCAAAGGTACAAGCGGGAGCGCGAGGTGGCCTATTATGCCAGCCAGCAGGGGCTCAGCCCACGATACTTTGCCTCTATCATCAGGGGAAAGACGGGCAAGCCGCCCAAGGACTGGATAGTGCAGATGGTGGTCAACAGTGTCAAGCAGACGCTGCTCTATTCGGGAAAGAGCATCAAGGAAGTGGCGGCCGAGTACCATTTCCCCACGCAGAGTTTCTTCGGGAAATACTTCAAGCAGTATGTGGGAATCTCGCCCAGGGAGTTCCGTGAGCAGGCCAAGGAACGTCAACTCGCAGTGATACGGGAACGGAAGCAAAGTCCGCAACCCTTCCCATAGGATATGCGCCTCGGGCTCATGTTGCCACATGCCCTGTCTGGGCAATTCCTGAATACATTTCCCATAAGGCAAGCACCCTGGTTTCACTCCACTCCGAACTTCCGCGCAAGCATCCCTGCCAGCCTCATGTTCGTTCCCCAGGGCCTGTCCACCCAGGAGTGGGCACAGTGGTGCAGGGCAAGCGGAGCGCTGAAGGCCAAGTTTACCCAGCCCGCATACGGCAGTACTACCTCGCTGGGCTCCAGGTGCATGCCCTCCCGCAAGTCTTGCCTGGCATTCTCGTAGCGGAACCCATAACGCTCTGCCAGGGTGGCGTATATGACAGGACTTATCAGCGACTCGTGGCCGACGAACTCAAACCTTGCCTCCTGGTAGAAGTCCAGGACATCCCGCAGAAAGGGATGCCCGGCCTCACTGCCCAGGAAGGCTGCCTGCATCTGCATGCCCAGCCTGCCCTCGCCAGTCTGCCTGTGATGTTCATATTGTGTCCTGTCAAACTCCACAGCAGAGACGAACCTGTGACAGGAGAGGTAATCTGCGGAGCGGAAAAGTTGCACGTCGGAATCGAAGTACCACCCTCCCTCCTTATATAACACATACGCACGAAGCCAGTCACACACGAAAGCCCATTTCCTCTGGGCATAAGCGTCCAGGGCATACCGGGGCTTGCCTGGAATGGCCTCGTACCGCGCCTTGTCCCACACGACAAGTTGGCAGTCTGGCATCAGCCGCCTCCACCACAGCACAAAGGTGGCGGCCTCGCTCGTGACTGCTTCGCCGCCTATCCAGATAAAGTGTATCTTCCTTGGTATCATCGCACTTCTTCGCATTATGATTGATTGCACAAAGTTACAAAAAACTTCATGGAATGCTTGCGCGTCAATG
>DCCS01000009.1:13049-37170 GCA_002316015.1 Prevotellaceae bacterium UBA1075 | reverse complement strand
CATACATGCGCAAATGCCCCTTCACGGCTTGTGGAATAGGCGTTTGCGCATGTTTTTTGTGCGCTGAGAATCGCGCAAAATCTCTTTCCCTGCCACTTGTGCGTGTTTTTCGCAGCCAGGCGAAAATCGCGTGAATTGCACGTTAGGCAGGCTTCCCTCGAAATTTGGATTCGTAAAACTGAATTCGGAAAGTTGCAATTTTAGTTTTTGAACGTGAATTGTCGGACGGTTTAGATTTGCGAATACAAACGTGCAGTTGTATGGGGCACGCACATGGTTTACGATTCGAAATGCAAAAGTCTAATCTGTGAAGAGAATTTTATGCAGTATTGTGCATAAAACGATACTGCTCTAAAAACCAAAGAAATATCAAGAATACACATCCAATATAGGTTGCTTTGCTGTAATGATATGCGCAAAAATAGCCTCGTGGCGGCATTTGGGCTTTTTATGTGCCCCGTAACTGTTGAAATCCCAGTAGTTGCGGTGCTTTTTGTGGGAGAATGTAAGTTTAAGTGTGTAAATATGCATGGGAGCGTTCAGAACTCCGCATTTCCCCGTCCGCAAGAATGCACAAAACAAAACTGAACACTGCACACACAAAAGAAACGCAGTTTTGAATCCTGCGGTTTAGGCATGTGAATGTTTGCAAAAGCAAATTACTTTGCATACCTTTGCATGTGGTTTAGGAATCGAAAGGGGCTGTAAAAACCCCTCGAAAACGTCTTGAAGATGAAGGATCGCATATATCAACTGATGAAAACGCTGGGTCTGACCCAGAAGGAGTTCGCTGCAAAGCTTTGTGTGGCGGAGGGCACGCTCTCCAGCATCTTTAATGGTCGCACCAAGCCCACCAGCAATATGGTCACCGCCATACACACCTTCTTCCCCGAGGTCAGTGTCAACTGGCTCATGTTTGGCGAGGGGGAGATGTACACATCCGCCCCGCATGAGGAGCACGACACGCAAGCCCGGGAGGGAGAGCAGCCATCGCTGAGCTTCCCGGAGCAAGCAGGAGAGCGGCCTGTGGCGGTCTCCCCCATTTTGGAGGAGATAAGGGATGGAGTTAAAAATCTAAACAAACCACAACGCAAGCCTATCGAGATCCGTGTCTTCTTTGATGACGGGACCTTTGAGATATTTGCCCCTCGCCAGTAGTTCGTCATGTCCCCTTTCCCGGGGGCAGGCGGGCAAGTCCTGAAGCAGGGGCGGAGGCTGCTCGCCTGTGTGTGTCCCTGCCTTGTATGGACTGCTGCGGCAGTTCCGTCACCCCCAGCCTGAGTTTCTCGTGTGCGCGCCCCCTGCCTTGTCTGCCCGTCTTGGTTGGCGTGTGGGCCGTCTTGGGCGGCATGAGGAGGGCTGGGGGCGGGGTGGAGCCATCGGGCTGGTACAGGTGACGGGGGCGGGCGTGCGTGGAGCGTGGAGTGCCTGGCGCAAGCGTGCGTGGAACGCTTCCCTTTTACTTGGCCCGCCCCCTCTCACCGATGCCCGGCAATTCACCACGAGGACGCAGCGCAGTGCATCCGCCAACGCAGCGCGCTGCATCCGCCATCGCGGCGCGCTGCGTTTTTGGGTATGGCAAGGAAGGGGGGCTTGGGTGGCATCCGGGCCGTGCCTTGAATGCGGCTTCTCCCGGGCAAGCGGCCCCCCCTGGGATGGGGAGCGTGACGTGTGGCGGGAGGGCTGTTGGTGCATCACCCTTATTGGACTGCCCTTGTTCGCAGGGGTGGGGGATGGCTTCCTGTGTGTGGGCAAGCCTCGTGGATGGGATGGGCATCTGGTGTCCTTGTGAGGGACCGGGGCTTGGCTCGTGGCTCGCGGCAAGGCTGTGTGAAGCCTGATGCCCTACAATATTTCCTGCGTCATGTTTGTAAACAAAAATTTTCGTCCGTCTCGTGCCGCCTTTTCCCGGCTTTGCATATCTACGGGAGGTTGAAGTCATCAAGTCTCCCACCATGGATATGGACACAAGTGAACTTGTGGGGCGGGCGTGGCTGTCCTTTTCGCGAAAAGAAGGGCGCAAGCGCAGGGTTGTGCATACAGGATGCCGCCTGACCCAATTCTTTTTAGTACATTTGCAGCGTGATTATGTATAATGTATAAAGGAACCAGATGAAGAAACACATCATAGACCTGCAAGTGAGGGCCGTGGAGCATATCCATGACCGGTATGTGCTCCTCAGGCTTACTGACCCTCGCGGGCCTTTGCCCGCGATGTGCCCAGGCCAGTTTGTGCAGGTGCGTGTTGACAACAGTCCTGCCACTTACCTGCGCCGCCCCGTGAGCATACACTATGTGGACCGCGGGGCCAACGAGTTGTGGCTGCTGGTGCGTGTGGCCGGCGAGGGCACGCGCCATCTGGCGATGCTCCATGCGGGCGACACCCTCAATGCGGTGCTTCCGCTGGGCAATGGTTTCACCATGCCGGCCTCGGCGGGCGACCGCCCCCTGCTTGTGGGGGGCGGCGTGGGAGTCGCTCCCCTGCTCTATGCCGGCGCGCGCATGCGCGAGTTGGGGGTGGAGCCGACTTTCCTGCTGGGGGCGCGCGGCAGGGACGACCTGCTGCAGATACGGGAGTTCCGGCGTGTGGGGCGCGTGTTTGTGGCTACCGAGGACGGCTCGGAGGGCGAGGAGGGCCTCGTCACCCGGCACAGCCTGCTTCGGGGCGAGCGCTTCACGCGCATCAGCGTGTGCGGCCCCAAGCCCATGATGGTGGCCGTGGCACGTTTCGCGCGCCAGGCGGGAGTGGCCTGCGAGGTGAGTCTGGAGAACATGATGGCCTGCGGCCTGGGCGCCTGCCTCTGCTGTGTGGAGGACACCACGGAGGGGAACGTGTGCGTGTGCAAGGAAGGGCCCGTTTTTGACATCGAGAAACTGAAATGGCAGATTTGACAACACATATAGGCAGCCTCACGCTCAGGAATCCAGTGATGACTGCCAGCGGGACGTTTGGCTATGGCCTTGAGTATGCCGACCTGGTTGACCTGGGGCAACTGGGCGGCGTCATCGTCAAGGGCACGACCCTGCATCCGCGCCAGGGCAATCCCTATCCCCGCATGGCCGAGACCGCGCGGGGGATGCTCAACTGTGTGGGCCTGCAGAACAGGGGCGTGGATTACTTCTGCGAGCACATCTACCCCCAGGTGCAGTCGCTGCCCACCCAGGTGGTGGTGAACGTGTCGGGAAACAGCCCCGGGGACTATGCCGAGTGTGCCCGCCGCGTGGGCGAACTGGAGCACATACACGCCATTGAGCTGAACATCTCCTGCCCCAACGTCAAGCACGGCGGCATGGCCTTCGGCACCTCGGCCGAGGGCGCGGCCAGTGTCGTGCGGGCCGTGCGCAGGGTCTACGGCAAGACGCTTATCGTCAAGCTCTCGCCCAATGTGACCAGCATCACCGACATCGCCCTGGCCGCCGAGGCCGAGGGGGCCGACGCCGTGAGTCTCATCAACACGCTCATGGGCATGGCCATCGACATCGAGCGGCGCAGGCGCGTGCTCAGCATCGGCACGGGCGGGCTGAGCGGCCCCTGTGTGAAGCCTGTGGCCCTGAGCATGGTGTGGCAGGTGGCCCATGCCGTGAGGATACCCGTGGTGGGGCTGGGGGGCATCAGCTCGGCCGCCGACGCCGTGGAGTTCCTGCTCGCGGGAGCCACGGCGGTGGAGATAGGGACGGCCAATTTCGTGGACCCCGCCATCGGCCCCAAGGTGGCCCGGGGGATCGACCGGTACCTGGAACGCCACGGCTATGGCTGTATAAAGGATATAGTAGGCATATGCGAATAGATATCATCACGGTGCTTCCCCCGCTCATCGAGGGCTTCCTGAGGGAGTCCATCCTGGGGCGCGCCCAGAAGAAGGGGCTGGTGCAGATACATGTCCACAACCTCAGGGACTACACGCTGGACAAATGGAGGCGTGTGGATGACTACCCCTTTGGCGGCTCGGCGGGCATGGTCATGCAGTGCGAGCCCATTGACCGCTGCATCAGCGCGCTCAAGGCCGAGCGCCACTATGACGAGGTCATCTTCACCGCCCCCGACGGCGAGCGTTTTGACCAGCCCATGGCCAACAGCCTCTCCCTGTGCGAGAACATCATCATCCTGTGCGGCCACTACAAGGGCATCGACTATCGCATACGCGAGCATCTCGTCACCAAGGAGGTGAGCATAGGCGACTATGTGCTCACGGGCGGCGAACTGGCCGCCGCCGTCATGACCGACGCCATCGTGCGTGTCCTTCCGGGAGCGATAGGGGACGAGCAGAGCGCCCTCACCGACAGTTTCCAGGACCACCTCCTGGAGGCTCCCGTCTATACACGCCCGGCCGACTACAAGGGCTGGAAGGTGCCCGACATCCTGCTCTCGGGGCATGAGGCCAGGATAAAGGAGTGGCAGTTGCAGCAGAGCCTGGAGCGCACCCGCAGGCTTCGTCCCGACCTGCTTGGCCCAGAGGCGGACACCAAAGGACGCACGCGCGGGCACCACGGGTGAGCCGGGCGGGGCACCGGCACGGGCTTCTTCCGGCGCGTCATGCGGCAGGACGGAGGAAAAGCAGAAACAGTTAACGTATGCACAAACAGAAGATATGGAGCAGAAAAACATGAACCTGTATATCATCGCGGGTTGTAACGGTGCGGGAAAGACCACCGCCTCGTTTACCATGCTGCCCGAGATGCTCAAGTGTAGGGAGTTTGTCAATGCCGACGAGATTGCGGCGGGGCTCTCTCCATTCAACCCCGAAGGGGTGGCCATCCAGGCCGGACGCCTGATGATAGAGCGCATCATCCAGCTGCTCAAGGAGGGCGAGACTTTTGCCTTCGAGACCACCTTGGCCACGCGCTCTTATGCCAAGCTCATCCAGCAAGCGCAGCGGCGGGGCTATTTCGTGACACTCATCTTCTTCATGCTCGACACGCCCGAACAGGCTGTCATGCGCGTGGCGCGGAGGGTGAGCATGGGGGGGCACAACATCCCCGTGGAGGTCATACGCCGCCGCTACGAGGCAGGGCTGCAGAACCTGTTCCGGCTGTACATGCCCGTGTGCGATTTCTGGGCATTATACGACAACAGTGACTGCCCCGCCGTGAAGATCGCGAGTGGCTGTGGGTGCAAGAACGTGGAAATCCTGGAGGAAGAGCGGTTTCGCAGGCTCCAGCAACAATATGGCAGGACAGAGGAGGAACAGCAGCAATGACAGACAGAGAGATACGCAGAATGCAGCAGCGGATTGACGAGGGCATTCGCTTGGCCCACCGCCGTTTGTGGAAACGCGCGGGGCACGCACACTTGTCGTTGGTGGTGTACCGTGACGGAAAGGTGGTGGAAGTGGTTCCCGACGGGGACGACAACTTGTGCGCCGATGGTGCGGGTGACCCATTGGCCAGGCGCAATAGCCTGCGGTGAGAGCCCGCTTCCACGCCCAGGCGGTGGCCGGGGCGCTTGCCGGCCCGACCATGTGGGCGGGGAGGTTTCGGACGGTGCCTCATGGAAAACGTACCACGCGAGACGAAAGTGGGAGGACAGGCAGATGCCCCGAATGGTACACCATTATATATTCGCCCGGACAGCGGGGCCATTGCCGTGACGGGAGAGGGAGCGTGGCGGAGCCCGCGTGACCGGAGGGGCGCGGGTGAGAGCCCCCGCGTGGACGGAAGCCGATGGCGAGGCAAGGAAGGACGCCCGCCTTATTGATTATGTCACTTGATTAGGACCAACTACCATACATGATGAACATAGGACTCACACACACCTCCGCGCTGGAGGTGACCGATGACAAGACCGCCGCACGCATGGGCAGCGGTGACCTGGACGTGCTGGCAACTCCTGCCATGCTGGCCTTGATGGAGAATGCCGCCATGCTGGCCGTGGCGGCGGAACTGCCCGTGGGTAGCACCACGGTGGGCGGGTACATCAGCAGCAGCCATCTGGTGCCCACCCCCCTGGGGGCAACCGTGACCGCCACGGCCACGCTGACTGCGGTGGAGGGGCGCAAGTTGACCTTCAGGGTAGAGGCGCACGATGCGGACGGACGCTTGCTCGGTGAGGGCAGCCATCTGCGCTTTGTGGTGGACAGGGAACGCTTCTTGAGCCGGCTCTGAGCCTGCAGGCCGTGGAGCGGAAAGTATAGGGGTGTGCTTGTGATGCCAGCAACAGGAAAAGACATGAAACATATGCAAGTGGGAAAGGTGGCCGTCCTGGCAGCCCTCATCGTGGCAGGGACGGGAACAGGAAGCCGTGCCCAGGGGGCGGCGGACTGGTACCAGGACAAGACACTCAGGCTTGACTACATTTTCGGCGGAGACAGCAGGAGCCAGCACATCTGCCTCGACGAGATGAGGATGAGCGACGGCTGGTATGGCCGCAGGGTAAACATGGACAGCCTGCTGCTGCAAGGCAACGGGCAGTTGCAGGTGGCCGACACCACGGGAGTGGTGCTTTATCGCCATTCCTTCAGCACCCTGTTCCAGGAGTGGCAGTCAACGCGTGAGGCCACGCGGGTGAGCAAGTCCTTTGAGAACGTGTTTCTGGTGCCCATGCCCAAGGTGCCGGTGGACATCACGGTGACACTCACCGATACCCACAGGCGGGTGAGCGGCTGTCTGACCCACCGTGTCGATCCCCGCGACATCCTCATCCGGCCCATGCAGGTGGGGCAGAAGTGGGAGTACCTGAGGCACCCGGGCGACAGCCGCGACAAGATAGACGTGGCGTTTGTGGCCGAGGGGTATCGCGATGACGAGATGGATGTCTTCCGCCGCGACTGCGAGAACAGCATCGGGGCACTGCTCTCCCATGAGCCTTTCCTCTCGATGGCCGACCGCTTCAACTTCATCGCGGTCTGTTCCCCGTCCCTGGACAGTGGAGTGAGCATTCCCCATGAAGGGGTGTGGAGGCGCACGGCGGCAGACAGCCATTTCGACACCTTCTACAGCGACCGTTACCTGACCACGCTGCACTTGAAGCGCCTGCACGACCTGCTGGCGGGAATCCCCTATGAGCACATCGTTGTCCTGGCCAACACGGACAATTACGGCGGGGGAGGCATTTACAACAGCTATTTGATGTCGGCCGCGCACCATCCCGCCTGCAGGGCTGTTGTGGTGCATGAGTTTGGACACAGTTTCGCCGGGCTTGGCGATGAGTATTACTATGACGACCAGTATGAGACTCTCTACCCGGCAGACACCGAACCCTGGGAGCCCAACCTGACTACCCTGGTTGATTTCGCCTCCAAGTGGGCCGACATGGTGCCCGGCGGGGTCAGTGTGCCCACCAAGCCCAGTGGCAAGAACCTCTACACGGAGGTGGGCGTGTATGAGGGAGGGGGCTATCAGTCCCATGGGGTGTACCGACCGAGCCAGGAGTGCCGCATGAAAATCAACGAGGCACCCGATTTCTGCCCCGTATGCCAGCGGGCCATCACGCGCGTCATTGACTATCAGACCAGATAGGCGTGATGCCTGGCAGGAGGGGACAGGCGTTCTTTACACGTTTCCCGGTTCGGGGCAAACGTGATGTGCCGGCAATCGCGAATGGCAGTGGCATGTTGCCCGGGGCGCTGCCCAAGGTGCAGTGCCCCGGAGGGAACGAAAAAGACGGAAGTGGCAAGGGCGAGAGAATTCTGGCGCCCTTGCCACTTCAGCGTGCTGGTGTGCGTGCGTCACCGTTTTTCCGGGGGCTTTCCCGGGCTGTGTGCCGTTTGGACTTCCCGCCAGCGCCATCACGCGTGGCGTGCTCCCCGCCCTTTTCCGTGAGAGCGTGGGGCTATTTGCGCTTGCGCCATCCCAGCAGTGAGCGTGTGGCGTGCAACAGCCGCAGCCCGATACGTACTCCCTCGAAAATGGCCATGCCACGACTCAAGAACCAGGTCACGCGGTGCCCGTTGCGGCCAATCCGCGTGACTGGCGCGACCATGGCGCGCGCGCAATCGGACAGCGCAGCCTGCGAGGCGGCGATGTCTTTCTTGAGCAGCCTCTTCTGCATGCGTATGGCCTCCAGCACATCGGGGCTGGCGGACAACTTGACGGGGCTGGCGGACAACTTGTTCATCGCACGCCCTCCTCTTCCCCGTCCTCGCCGTCCAGGAACAGGCTGGCCATCAGCCTTGCCAGCGGCTGCACCACCCACTGTTTCCTGCGGCAGTAGAATATGACGGCCATTGCCAGCAGGAGTGCGGCCACGAGGGCGAAGCCGCCAGCCGTGTTGCCCAGCAGCGTGCCCGCCCACTCGGCCAAAGCGTATAGCGCGAAGAAAAGCACCATGCCGCCCAGCATGAGGCACACCGCCGCCACGGCCACGGCAGAGAGCAGGCGCGTCGCCTTCTCCACCGCGTCCAGGGCAAAGTAGTTCCTCTGCAGCCGCAGGTAATGCCTGACCTCGTCAACCAGGGCGCTCAAGTCCTGCCCGCCCGCATTGGCCTGTGTTCTCTCCGGCATGCGTGTGGTTATTCCTCGGTGTCCTTTGAGGACTGGATTTCCTCGGCAATCTCATCCACCAGGTTGGCCATTTCCTGGTGGTTCAGACGGATGCCGCGCTTGCGCAGAGCCTCGGCAATCTTGTCTCTCAACTCGCTCCCCTTCTCGGGGGCAAAGAGCAGTCCGCAGACGGCTCCGATGGCGGCACCGCTAATGAAACCAATCGCGAAATTCCAAGCTTTCATATTCTCCTCCTTTTTTAGCGTTTGTTGTTATTACTTGCAAATGTACCCTTTTATCTGTGCCTGGCAAAGCGGCGGGGCACGAAAAACGCCCAAGGTTAACTTTTTTTAGGCAAAACCTGTTGCCGATGTACCAACAAATAAGTAATTTTGCACCATAAGACAAGTAAAGAGGAGTAAAACGTAAATCAAACATAACAAGTTCCAGATTATGAAGAAGACTTTATGGATGGGCGCAGCCCTCTGCATGGTCTTGGCCATGGCCTCATGCAAGAGCAAGGAGAGTGCCTACAAGAAGGCTTTTGAAAAGGCCCAGGCCACTCAGGCCACCACGCCGGTGACCACGCCTACGCAGAACACGACCAATGTGACGGTGTCTCCCGTGACCACCACGAAGCCCGCTGCCGACTATAGCAATGTGAGCGTGCGCACGGAGAATGTGCAGCTGGTGTCAGGAGCGCCCCTGAAGGCGTACAGCGTGGTGGTGGGAAGCTTTGGGGTGAAGGCCAACGCCACGCGCCTGAGCAGCACGCTCGCCGGGAAAGGCTACACCCCGCGCGTGGTGCAGGCAACAACCTCGCAGGGGGCCATGTACCGCGTGGTGGCCACAAGTTACGACACCAAGGGTGAGGCCGCACAAAGCAGGGCCACGCTTGAGGGACAGTATCCTGGCGCATGGCTGCTGTATCAGAAGTAAGGCCAGGACACCTTCCGCTGCAGGCGTAACGCATGGGGAGGGTCTTGTCAATTGACTACGGGGTCCGTCGCACCGGCTTGGCTGTGACGGACCCTTTGCAGATTATCGCGGGCGGGCTGGCCACGGTGTCCACCGCCGAGTTGATGTCTTACCTGTGCCGGTATGTGGCCGGTGAGCAGGTGGACAGGTTTGTGGTGGGGCTCCCCAGGCAGACCAACGGGCGTGACAGCGAGAACCTGCCCAGGGTGATGGCGTTTGTGGAGAAACTGAGAAAGCAGTTCCCCGACATTCCACTTGACATGTGGGACGAGAGATACACCAGCGTGCTTGCCCACCAGACCATGCTTCAAGGGGGGCTGGGCAAGAAAGCGAGGCGGAACAAGGCTCTGGTGGACGAAATAAGCGCAGTCATCATCCTGCAGGGATGGATGGACAGGCGCAAGGGCATCTGACCGCCGCCCGGTGGTGGAGACGGATGTGGGAGGCATGAGCCTGCCCGTGACTTTATGACAATACAGCACAACAATATGATATTACCCATATATACATTCGGCCAACCGGTACTGCGCAAGGAGGCCGGGGAGATAGACAGCTCGTATCCGGGGCTGGACAAACTGATAGGGGACATGTACGAGACCCTGGACAGGAGCGAGGGCATAGGGCTGGCCGCACCTCAGGTGGGACTCCCTGTCAGGCTGGTGGTCATCAACCTCAATCCCCTGGCCGAGGACATGCCGGAGTACAAGGGTTATGCGCATGCCTTCATCAACCCCTATATAGAGGAATATGATGACACGCAGACCGATGTCTCGGAGGAGGGGTGCCTCAGCATACCCGGCATCCACGAGAGCGTGCGGAGGCCGACACGCATCCGCGTGACTTACCTGGACGAGCAGTTCCAGCCGCATGACGAGTGGGTAGGCGGCTATCTGGCGCGTGTCATGCAGCACGAGTTTGACCATCTGGACGGAGTGCTCTTCACCGACCACCTGCAGGGACTGCGCCGCCAGTTGACACGCTCCAGGCTGCAGGCGATAGCGAAAGGGCGTTTCTCTTGCAACTATAAGGTAAGGCCGTGCCGCTGAGTCAACCACGTGGCGTGTGTCCCGCATTTGGCTTGGTGTCTTGCGGCAGAGGTTGCGCAAGTGTGGAAACGGGTGTTCCCATGCGTGCGGGGCTCGCTTGTTTTTTTTGCCCTCAAGGGTAAACCGATGAGAAAACTTCTGCAGAGGATATTTCGTGTGGAGCCGCGCGTGGCGGTGGCGGTGCTGTTGGTGTGCGTGTGTGCGCGTGCCTCGGCGCAAATCAATGCCGACCGTGTGCTTCTCATGGGACGGAACGCCCTGTACTATGAGGACTATGTGCTGGCCATCCAGCGCTTCAATCTTGTCATCAACGCAAGGCCGTGGCAGGCAGACGCCTATTTCTACCGTGGCTTGTCGAAGTTCTACCTGGAGGATTACCAGGGAGCCGAGATTGACTGCGGAAGTGCGCTGGAGCGCAATCCCTATGTGGGGCAATACTACATGCTGCGCGCCCTGTGCCGTATCAACCGCAGCCGTTACGCCCTGGCCGAGGAGGACTATGTGCACGCGCTTGGCATATCGCCTGACGACAAGAACTGCTGGCACAATCTGGTGCTTTGCCAGATGGAACTCAAGGAGTACGAGAAGGCCGACTCCTCGCTCGACCGGATGATCAGGCACTGGCCCAAGGATGCAGGCACCTATGCCCTCAAGGCTCAGGTGGCTCTCACGCGTGGGGACAGTGTGAGGGCTGAGCAATGGGTGGACCGCGCCCTCGAACTGGACCAGTATGCAGGGCAGGCCTGGAGCATGAAGGCCATGTTCCAGGCGGGCAGGCATGAGTATGCCCAGGCCGAAGCCTCACTCGACAAGGCACTTGTGCAGATGCCGAAGGTGGCGGGGCTGTATATCAACCGTGCCCTGGCACGCTACAACCAGGACAACCTGAGGGGAGCCATGTCGGATTATGACGCTGCCCTCGACCTGGATCCGAACAATTATCTGGGGCATTTCAACCGGGGACTGCTCCGTGCCAGTGTGGGCGAGGACAACCTTGCCATAGAGGATTTCAATTTTGTGCTCAAGGTGGAGCCCGACAACACCATAGCCCTTTACAACCGAGCCCTCATGCTTGACAACGTGGGTGACTACAAGGGAGCCATCAGGGACATCAGCGCGGTCATCCGTGACTACCCGCAGTTCTGGGAGGGATACCGGAAAAGGGCTGCCATAAGGCGGAAGATAGGAGATGTCTATGGCGCCGAGCGTGATGAGTTTGCCCTGCTCCGGGCACGCATGCAAGTGGCCACGGGCACTTACAGGAAAGACAAGCGCACAAGGAAGAAGAGCGAGCACGCCATCGAGGATTATGACAAACTGGTGGAAGAGGACGTGCAGTACCAGGAAAACGAGTATGCCAGCGACTACAGAGGACATGTGCAGAACAGGCAGACCGACCTGAGGGTGGAACCGATATATGTGCTGTCATATCATCCCCAGAAGTCCGAGATAAAGATGTACGTCCCCTATAGCCAGGATGTCGAGAACCTCAACAACAGCCACACGCTTCCTTTCACACTCTACCTGACCAACAGCGAGAGCGGGCTGGATTCCGCGCAGACCGAAAGGCACATGAAGGACATCGACCAGGTCTCCCGGAGCCTGGAGGGCAGTCCGCAGGACCGGGGGCTGCTGCTCCGCCGCGCGCTCGACTATTATCACGTGCGTGACTTCGAGAACGCCATCGCCGACATGAATGCCTATCTGCAGCAGGAGCCGTCCTCGCTGGTGGGGCTGATGCTCAGGGCGCAGTGCAGGTTTGCACAGCTGGAGGTGTCGCGGGCCACAGCCCAGGCATCCGACCTGCGCCTGGGCTATCTCATGGTGCTGCAGGACTACAACCGCGCCCTGGAACTCCATGCCGGCTCACCCTATCTGCTCTACAACGCCGCTTGCCTGATGGTGCAACTGTCGGACTATGCGGGAGCCATCGAATTGTTTGGCAAGGCATTGGCGTTGGACGCGAAGTTTCCCGACGCTTATTACAGCAGGGGCGTGGCGCATATCCTGGCAGGGCAAGTCGAGCAGGGACTTACCGACCTAAGCCAGGCGGGAGAACTGGGACTTTATACCGCCTATAGCCTTATCAAGCATTACTCCAAAGTCAAAAAGTGACAGGATGGGTCAAAAACATTATATAATAAAACGGGCTTTCGTCAAAAAGAAGTAATTTTGCATCCCACAGGATGGCATATATATAGGATAAACAAGAATTAAAGTAACACATACATTATGGTTAAGATTACTTTCCCCGATGGTTCTGTACGCGAGTACGAGTCTGGAGTGACAGGGATGCAGATAGCGGAGAGCATTTCCCGGCGTCTTGCACAGGACGTGGTGGCATGTGGAGTGAACGGTGAGACCGTGGAACTGAACCGTCCCATTACAGAGGACGCTTCCGTCTGCCTTTACAAGTTTGACGACGAGCAGGGCAAGCGCACGTTCTGGCACACCAGCGCGCACCTGTTGGCCGAGGCTCTTCAGGAACTCTATCCGGGCATCCAGTTCGGATTCGGGCCAGCGGTGGAGAATGGCTTCTTCTATGACGTGCTGCTTCCGGGCGACAGGCAGATAAGCGAGAGCGACTTCAAGACCATCGAGGACAAGATGATAGAGTTGGCACACAAGGACGAGCCCGTTGTGCGCAGGGAGGTGAGCAAGGCCGACTGCATCGCGCAGTTCCAGGCTGCCGGACAGACCTACAAGGTGGAGCACATCGAGCAGGACCTCGAGGACGGCTCCATCACCACATACACCCAGGGCAACTTCACCGACCTGTGTAAGGGCCCGCATCTCGTGAGCACAGGCATCATCAAGGCCGTGAAGCTGCTGAGCGTGGCAGGGGCCTTCTGGCGTGGAGACGCCACCAAGGCCCAGATGCAGCGGATCTATGGCATCTCCTTCCCCAAGCAGAAGATGCTCACAGAGTACCTGGACATGCTCGAGGAGGCCAAGAAGCGTGACCACCGAAAGATAGGCAAGGAGATGGAACTCTTCATGTTCTCGGAGCGGGTGGGCAAGGGGCTGCCCATCTGGCTGCCCAAAGGCACGGAGCTTCGCCTGCGCCTGCAGGACATGCTGCGCAAGATACAGAAGTCCTATGGCTACCAGGAGGTCATCACGCCCAACATAGGCGGGAAGAGCCTCTATGTGACATCAGGCCACTGGGACCACTACGGCAAGGACAGCTTCCAGCCCATCCACACCCCCGAGGAGGACGAAGAATATATGCTCAAGCCCATGAACTGCCCCCACCACTGCGAGGTGTACGCTTATCGTCCGCGCTCCTACAAGGAACTGCCGTTCCGCTGCGCCGAGTTCGGCACGGTGTACCGCTATGAGCAGAGCGGCGAGTTGCACGGGCTCACACGTGTGCGCTGCTTTACCCAGGACGACGCCCACATCTTCTGCCGTCCCGACCAGGTGAAGGACGAGTTTATCAAGGTGGTGGAGATTATCCAGCACGTGTTCCGCATCTTCAACTTCACCGAGGACAACGTGGAGGTGCAGATTTCCCTGCGTGACCCCAAGAACACCGAGAAGTACATAGGCAGTGACGAGGACTGGGCCACAGCCGAGCAGGCCATCATCGACGCATGCAAGGAGAAGGGCATGAAAGCCCGTACCGAACTGGGCGAGGCTGCCTTCTATGGCCCCAAACTCGACTTCATGGTCAAGGATGCCATCGGCCGCCGCTGGCAGCTGGGCACCATACAGGTTGACTACCAGTTGCCCCAGCGCTTCCAGCTTGAGTATGTGGGCGAGGACAACCAGAAGCACCGTCCCGTGATGATCCACCGTGCACCCTTTGGCTCCATGGAGCGCTTTGTGGCCGTGCTCATTGAGCACACAGCGGGCAAGTTCCCCCTGTGGCTCGCTCCAGACCAGGTGGCCATCCTGCCCATCTCGGAGAAGTTCAACACCTATGCCCAGAAGGTCAAGGAGTATTTTGACCAGCATGATGTGCGCGCCTACATCGATGACCGGAGCGAGAAGATAGGGCGGAAAATCAGGGACACCGAGGTGAAGCACGTGCCCTATATGCTCATAGTGGGCGAGAAAGAGGCCGGGGAGGGTCTTGTGAGCTTCCGCCAGCAAGGCGGCGGTGAGCAAGGCACAATGAAATTCGAGGATTTCGCGAAGAAAATCAACAATGAGGTGCTTCAGATGACGGAAAAGTATTAATTTTGCACCGTTTTTAACGTTATTAATGAAGAGAGACAACGCTAAACAGCAGTATCGGGTAAACGAGCAGATACGTGTACGTGAGGTACGCATTGTGGGAGACGGGATAGAGTCCACGGTAATGTCCACCCGCAACGCTCTCCATCTGGCAGAGCAGAGGGGAGTGGATCTGGTGGAGATATCCCCCAACGCGCAGCCTCCGGTGTGCAGGCTGATAGACTACAGCAAGTTCCTCTACCAGCAGAAGAAGCGTCAGAAGGAGATGAGGGCCAGGCAGGTCAAGGTGGATGTCAAGGAAATACGCTTCGGCCCGCAGACTGATGACCATGACTACGAGTTCAAGCTCAAGCATGCCAAGGGATTCCTCTCTGACGGGGACAAGGTGAAGGCATTTGTCTTCTTCAGGGGAAGGAGTATCCTGTTCAAGGAACAGGGCGAGGTTTTGCTCCTGCGTTTCGCGGCCGACCTGGAGGACTACGGCAAGGTAGAGCAGATGCCACAGCTCGAGGGCAAGCGCATGATTATGTTCATCGCGCCCAAGAAGCAGCCACAGGGCACCAGGAAGGACATCGATCCTGCGCAGGAAAAAAAGCCGGCAGAAGAGGCACCCCGCGAGAAGAAGGCCCCACAGCAGAAGGCACGCAAGGAGTACACCGGGCCCAAGGTGGAGGGCGAGAACTTTGACGACTGAACATACGATAGGCCAAAAGAGGGCTGTAGACAAGAGAAAGGGAAAAGGGCAGTGCGTAACGCCAGGTATATGCGTTGCCACGCCGCATAATAAACAAATAAACAAATAAAAACAATTATGCCAAAAGTTAAGACTAATTCTGGTGCCAAGAAGAGATTCTCATTCACCGGTACGGGCAAGGTAAAGCGCCATCACGCCTACCACAGCCACATCCTGACCAAGAAGACCAAGAAGCAGAAGCGCAACCTGGACCACAGCGACATCGTTGTCACTGCAAACATGAAGCAGGTGCGTGACCTCCTCTGCAAGCGTTAACCGCATCATCCGAAGGCCAAGATAACAGTTTTCACTTAAGTACTCAACCGGATGCCCAGCACGAAGTTCGTCCTACGATAGACGGCGCTGGCTTTCAAAAAAAGAAGAATTATGCCAAGATCAGTAAATCATGTAGCCTCAAGAGCTAAGAGAAAGAAAATCCTGGGTCTGACCAAAGGTTACTTTGGTGCCCGCAAGAATGTGTGGACCGTTGCCAAGAACACTTGGGAGAAGGGTCTGACCTATGCTTTCCGTGACCGCCGCAACAAGAAGCGCAACTTCCGGGCTCTGTGGATCCAGCGTATCAACGCGGCCGCCCGTCTGGAAGGCTTTAGTTACTCTCAGCTGATGGGCCTGCTGCACAAGGGTGGTATCGAGATTAACCGCAAGGTGCTGGCTGACCTCGCCGTGAACCATCCCGAGGCTTTCAAGGCCATCGTAGCCAAGGTGAAGTAAACATAAAGGGAAAACAAGTGAGGGGCGGGGAAATCCTCCAGGCCCCTTTATCGGAAGACAAGAGGAGCACAACCGCAGGGAGCGGTTGTGCTCCTTTGCTTTTACCTGCCACAGGATACCCGGTAAAGTGTCTTTCCGGCACACAAAAGAACTCTTCTCGCGGCTATGGGCAAAATACGCTGCAGGACCCGTTGGGGCGCGTGAAATATGTTCATTTGTTTGTCAGGAAGCCTTAACTTTTGCATGCAAACCAACGAGACCCGGAATATAATGATTATCTTTGTGCATCGTAATATTCTTATATATGGCTAATCGTGAACTGAACAGGCTGAAAGTCGTGCTGGCAGAGAAGAAGCGGACAAACAAATGGTTAGCTGAACAAATGGGAAAAGACAAGACAACCATATCCAAATGGTGTGCCAATTCAAGCCAACCCGATTTTGAAAGTTTAATGAAGACTGCCAAGCTTCTTAATGTAGAAGTTATTGAACTTCTTAGGACAAACGTTATTGAACAAACAAACAACTACGAATATGGCAATACCAAAAGTTGAGGATTTTCTTTATCCATTTCTTTATCGCTTAAAGGATATGGATAATGTTAGCATCAAGGATATGAAAGAGTCCATTATAGAACATTTTCATCTTTCAGAGGAAGATTGTAGGTTGAGAACAAAAAGTGGTTCAACCAATCAACTTGACGACAGACTTGGATGGTCTCGCCAATGGCTTCGTCGTGCCTTGTTTATAGAAATTCCTCAAAGAGGTATCTACAAAATAACAAAACGAGGAATTGTGTACTTGCAAAGCCATACCGATTTGAGGCAAACAGATTTGATGGAATACCCAGAATTTGCAGGATATGCAACAAGTTCAACAGGAGCCATCAAAAAAACAACAGCCAAAGTTATAGAGGAATTGGAAGAATCAAAACATAGTCAAACACCAACAGAACAATTAGAAAATGCTTACCAAAGCATTGTCAAGGATTTGGCTGCAGACTTATTACAAAAGGCGTTGGAACAATCAGCACAATTCTTTGAGCATCTGGTTTTGGATTTGCTGCTAAAAATGGGTTACGGTGGCTCTCTGTCTGATGCAGGAATGGTAACAAAGTATTCCCATGATGACGGAATAGATGGCATTATTAAAGAAGACAAACTTGGATTGGATAAAATCTACATACAAGCCAAGAGGTACAATACAACAAATACCATCAGCAAACCACAAATCCAACAGTTTGTGGGGGCACTTGATGAGCAGAAAGCAAGTAAAGGCGTATTTATTACCACAAGTACATACAGTTTTGAAGCCAGAAAGTATGCTGAGGAAAAAGCAAGCAAGAAAATTGTTTTGATAGACGGACAAGAACTTGCGAGATATATGATTGAATACAATGTTGGAGTTAGTTTAAAGCGTGTATATGAGGTAAAACGTATCGACTCTGATTATTTTGAAGATGACAATAATGAATAAACAATATAAATTCGTTGATTTGTTCGCGGGATGTGGCGGTCTGAGTTTGGGCTTGCAACAGGCTGGGTTTACTCCATGGTTCGTAAACGAAATCATGGAGCAGTTTTGCAATACTTATAAATTCAACCACGATTTGAGTGATGACCACTATTTCGTGGGAGATATTACAGAACTTAATTTGCATCTTGAGGAATATAAGGATATGCTATCCGATATAACCTTGGTATGTGGTGGGCCACCTTGTCAAGGGTTCTCTATGGCTAATCGACAGCGCATCTTGGATGACCCACGCAATGCGTTATACAAGCAATACTTGATATTCTTGAAAAACATCCGTCCTAAGTTCTTCATCATGGAGAACGTAAAAGGGATGATGAACAAAATAGAAGAAATAAAACAGAATTTTGAGGAATATCTTGGCGACGAGTACCAATATGATTATGCTCTTTTGAAGGCACAAGATTATGGCGTACCACAAAATAGAGAACGCTTCATAATGATAGGCAACAGGGTAGGAACAGACCCGAAGTCGATTTTTGAAGAAATTTTCAAGCATAAGCGTAAGCCTTTTGTATTGAAAGATGCTCTTGAAGGACTTCCACACTTACTTTCCAAGAAAGAAAAAGGTTCAAAGGGTGTGGAATGTGCGGAGTCTGGCTTTACGGAGTGTGATTTCTCGTATATTAAGAATGACTTCTATAAGTTTATCAATGGCAATAGAGAAATAACCAAACTCTATAATCATAAGAATCGTTACAACAACGAACGAGACATAGAAATATATCGAAGATTGCCACAAGGCGCAAACTCCCTGCATGAGTCTATCGCTGACATCATGCCATACAAAAGGAGAAACAACATCTTCAAGGACAAATATTTTAAGTTGGATGAAACACAAATTTGCAAGACCATAACTTCGCACATGAAGTTTGATTGTAATATGTATATCCATCCTTGGGATGCAAGGGGATTAAGTCCTCGTGAAGCAGCACGTATTCAGACATTTCCTGATGATTATGTAATAACGGGCTCCCAAAACATGTGGTATGCACAAGTTGGAAATGCCGTTCCTGTAAAACTTGCCAAAGCTATAGGTGATGGCATCATGAAATTTATAAAATGAAACATTTAGAATTATTTGCTGGTATTGGTGGTTTTAGAAGAGCGATGGATTTGCTCACACAAGACCATATTATGAATTTTCGCTGCGTTGGCTATTCTGAGATAGATGCTAAGGCTGTGAAAACTTATTGTGCCAATTATCACCTAGAAGCTGATGATGAGTTGGCGATGGGAGATATTGTCGAGTTTACCAGCAATAAAGAAAATATAAAGAATCTGCCAAAATTTGACTTGATTACTGGTGGTTTCCCTTGCCAAACTTTTAGCATGATGGGAAAACAAGCAGGCTTCAACGAAGATCGTGGGCAAATGTTTTTTCATATTATTGATATTCTTGCTGCAAAGAAGCCACGATATGTTCTTCTTGAAAACGTGAAGAATCTCAAGTCGCATGACAAAGGAAGAACCTTTGCTCGTATAAAGCAAGAATTGGAAGCTTTTGGATATAAAGTGTTTACAGACATCTTTAACACGGCAAAATTCCATTTACCACAAACTCGTAACAGACTTTTGATTTTTGCAACAACAGAACCAGTACCTGCAAATTTTGAAAAGCAGTTTACTTGTGATAATATTGCTGCAACATTTGAAAAAGTGTATCAAGGATTAGGGACATACCATTATCAAAGCGTCAATGAAATATTGAGTTTGGAGGTGGATAAGAAATACTTTCTGTCAGAGAGAATCAAGCCTACCCTGTTGGCAGATGGCTCTGCTAAATTTAAGTCGAAGTCTGACATAAACATGAGTATAGCTCGTCCTTTGACAGCTACGATGCACAAGATGCATCGTGCTTGTCAAGACAACTATTATAGCCAAGACTTTATCGAATCACATGGTGTTGTCAATCCTGTTAAAACTATGACAAAGGAACAATTGGCATTGTTGCCAATCCGCAAACTAACACCAGAGGAAGCCTTTATGTTACAAGGTTTTCCTGCAAACTTTGCCATCAATGGCAGAAATGCAGGAGTTGCAGATGGTTCACTATACAAGCAGGCAGGTAATGCTGTCAGTGTAAATACTATTTATGCTGTTTTGTATTATCTTATAACAAACAATATTATTCACGAGTAAAGTTAATATTCATAAGTATGGAAGAAATAGTAAAACATATCAATGATACAAATGCAAGTTATCGTCCTTTGGGTGCAGGTGATGCAAAAAATACAGATTTGTTCTTGGACAATGAGCATTACCAACTTTTTGAGGGTGAAGGCGAACATATTACTGTAAGATACTACAAGGAAAATCTTGCAAAGGCGATACTGTTTATTGCCTCTATTTTGCCAAGAAAATTCGACCAATCCTCTGTGCATTGCGTGATTCCATATACCAAGGAGTTTGTCTTCAATCAACTGGCTTTACTTGATGCTTTGTTTGTTGAAGATGGGAAATCGGTAGAGACTATTACCCAAGAGTGGAATGCTCGTAAGGATGTGCCTCAAAAAAATGGAAAGATAGATACTCGTTTCTACTTCAACGGTTTACTAAAGGATGTTACTTATACAGACAGTAAAGGAAACGAGTGTAAAGGAAAATTTACCATTCGCAATTATTTTGCAGGTGGCTATTCTGAATTACATATCAAAAAAGCTGATGATGGCATTTTTGACATTGAGATTACAAATGTAAATACCCCATATAACGATGGAAAGGAAGATGGATTGGAAGAAAAGGAAGTGATGGCTAAACCTTCCTTGTCTTTCCAGCAAATCTTCTATGGCGCACCTGGTACAGGAAAGTCACATACAATAAAAGAGTGTACAAGGGAGGCAGACGTAATTCGTACTACATTCCATCCCGATACGGATTATTCTACATTTGTGGGTGCCTATAAGCCAACGACCAAAGAAGTTGAACTGCGTGACCTTTCCGGGCACAAAGTGGTGGAAGACGGGAAAGTCGTAAAAGAGGACCGCATCGTGTATGAGTTCGTGGCACAGTCTTTCCTGCAAGCCTACGTTGGTGCATGGAAGAAGTATGCGGACGCGAATGGGGACGAGCCTCAAAAACAATATCTGGTAATCGAGGAAATCAACAGAGGCAACTGCGCCCAGATATTTGGTGACCTGTTCCAGTTGCTGGACCGGAACGACAAAGGCTTTTCCGATTACCCCATAAAGGCTGATGCCGATGTGAAGCGGCAGCTCCAGAAGGCATTTGCAGGATTGGTTATCGCGCAAAAAGACAAAATTAATGCTATGTATAAAGGCAAAGATGTTGTATCACAAGTGTTGAATGGAGATATTCTACTCTTGCCTAACAACCTTTATATATGGGCTACCATGAACACAAGCGACCAGAGTTTATTCCCAATAGACTCTGCTTTCAAGCGTCGTTGGGATTGGACTTACATGCCTATATCTAATGCAGAAAAGAATTGGATTATAGAAGTTGATGGAAGCAAATATGATTGGTGGCAGTTCCTTGAAAAGATAAACGAGAAGATTGGCTCTACAACTAATTCTGAGGACAAGAAACTCGGATACTTCTTCTGCAAGGCACAGGATGGCGTCATATCTGCAAAGACATTTGTCGGCAAGGTTGTCTTTTATCTATGGAATGATGTGTTCAAGGACTATGAGTTTGGGGATGCCGTCTTCAACGATGAGGATGGAGGCAAGTTGTCTTTTGACAAATTCTATACATCAGAAGGCAAAGGCTCACAAGTGGTTGAAGAGAAAGTCGCCTTGTTCTTGAAGAACTTAGGTGTTGAGATTGTCACTACGGATATTATATCAACAGATGATACCATCGATAAAACTTCTGTTATTAAGGTAAACGGCAAGGAAATAAAGAAAATAAATGCCATACCTTATACAGCCATTGAGGAATACGTCAAACAAAATCAAGGAAAGACTGCACGGGGGGTTATTGATGTTTGGAAACCATTCAAAAAATATTCTATGCGCAGTTGGATAGTCGCAAACAAGGAAGAACTTGCCACCATGGATGAACGTTATGCCAATTATTCGTATAAGATAGACTGCTCGGATGGCAATTCCCTTTGGGTCAATAAGGACGGTTGGATGCACAGACCTGCCAATCCGTCTTATAGAGATACTATCGATGAGTTCATTCATGCTGTCAACGAAGCGAACTTGGGCGTAACCATTACAGAAGAAAATATCTAACAATGCGCATTCTGATAGAAGAATATCAATACGATGTGGCAGGCATAAAGGACATCCTCTATGGCATCGATGCCTTGGAGAATGTCGAAGGCAAGGTGTCTGTCCATTACGTGGGGTATTTCTACAATACCCTGCTGAAGGATTGCGTGTTTATTCTTCCCAAGGTATTGCTCAAGGATGTGGAGGGCAAAGAACTTGTTTTCGGGAAATATCAACCAGGAGACATTGCCAATTTAGATGAGAAGAATCCGCTGGATGCTGTCGAGAGAAACTTTATCTACAAGTTTTCCGTATGGATTTATCGGGCTATTGTGGTTTACAAGAACGACAAGCGAAACGATACCGATATTGTATATCATTCGCAATTTGCACAAGTTGGCAATGGCCAGCGCAGGTTGAGCAACACTTACCTTGACATTCTTCTGTCGCTGCTGCAATTCAATCGTGACAACCGAAGTTTCTTCCTTTTCATCGTGAAGAATTTGCACAGCGGCTTGAATAAAATCAATTGGATTCGAACTATTGGTACGCAAACAGCCATTGTGCAAGACGGGCGGCCTGTCTATGTGAAACCCGTCAACAAAAGACGCCAAATCAACTTTGACGAGGAGTTGCTTGTCGTCTTCTTCTCTATCTTGAATTACATAGGTGAGACGTATGGTTTCCCGAAAGAAACCTGTTGCCAGTTTCAGCTGATAACAGGGAAGAGATTCGAAACCTATCTGAAAGGCTTCGGCAGGACACGTTTGCGCCAGATCAAATACAAATATTTCTCTGACAAGGCTCTAAGGTTATGGCAATTGTGCTACGCATTCTTCGACGAGGCAAGGCAAGTGTTCATCACGACAGAGCAGAGAGAGTATCTGCTGGTCAAGAATTTCCATATTGTCTTCGAGGCTATCATCGACGAGTTGGTTGGCGACAATCCTTTGCCGGACGGAATGGGGAAGAAGCAGGAGGACGGAAAGATTGTAGACCACCTCTTCACCGCCAGGAGTCTGATTGAAAGCGAGAACAAGCAGACCTATTACATTGGCGACAGCAAGTATTACAAGATGGGGCACGAACTCGGTTCGGAGTCCGTCTACAAGCAATACACTTATGCAAGGAATGTAATCCAATGGAACCTTGACATTTTCAATAGTGGCAAAACAACAGAGTCTGGCATTAGACTCCGTGATGATGTGACGGAAGGATACAACATTATTCCCAACTTCTTTGTGTCCGCAAAAATGGACGAAGGCTTTGATTACGCTAATGACGGAATCGGGAGGACAGACCGCAAGAAGAACCATCACAAGCAGGTTCAATTCAACAACCGCCTGTTTGACCGTGACACCTTGTTGCTGTTCCACTATGACGTGAATTTCCTCTTTGTCCTGTCGCTCTATGCCCGAAACAATGCTGGCCAAAAGGAACAATGGAAACAGAAAGTCCGTGGGCGTTTCCGCACCGAGATACAGGAATGGCTGCAAAGGGACTACGACTTCTATGCCATGAAGGCCCATCCCGATGTGGATGGCGAAGAGTATATCAAGACGCATTTCAAGGAACTGCTGGGCAAGGTCTATACTCCATTTGTGGATGAGAAGGTCTATTCTTTAGCATTGGACACGACAACGGACGCGAACAGGGCGGAGAACGGGCAGCTGCTAAGTGAATTGAGAAAATACTTCTTTGTGGCAGATTGCAAGCTCGGCGAGCAGCCAGGCCAAGTCCTCCGAAAGCCTATGTCCGAGGGATACTCGCCTGTCGCAGGCACAAAAAAGGACGGTGTGTTGATGGTGATGATGGAGAACTACGAGGGAAAGAGGCAAAAGTTCCTGCCGTCAGGGAAACTTGCGGTCGGCATCAAATACACAAGGGACGGCATGGAAATAGCGGAGAACCTGCAGTCCATTGGATATGTGCTGTTCCATACCCGCAAGGATGCCGGCCAGCACCTTTTCCGCGTGAAGGGTGTACAACACATCAAAACTGCGGCAGAGGTGCCTGTTGGCATATACAAGAATGTCAACACGACAGAGATGTATGTAGTGGTTGATATTGACGAGTCCTGTGAGATGGATGCTTCCGGGATACATTCTTCCAAGAAAGGATACACCCCGAGCACACGGTATGATGCACAGTATTCCGCGATGAACAGCCTTATATGAACACCACCCCCGTGGAACAGGCAAAGAGGCCCGACAAGTTGAGAGGAGGTGGGCGATGAGGACGGCAAAGCCCTTCCGTTTGGCATTTGAACTGAGGAAAGCAGGTTCACTCACAAGCCCCACGAAGTACTACTGCCTTTGT
>DCCS01000009.1:0-12915 GCA_002316015.1 Prevotellaceae bacterium UBA1075 | reverse complement strand
TTTGTCCACGAAGTACTACTGCCCCTGCCCGTGAAGTACTACTGCCTTTGTCCACGAAGTACTACTGTACGGGATGCCGCTTCTGTTTTCCCGCAAGCGGTTGGCCAGAACATGCGGCATGCTTAGAGGTGTTGATACGCGCCCCTTTTCCGGTATCCGTCAAGACCCAGTCGGGTGATACGGGAGAGTGTGGCGGGAGTTGGGCCAAACTGTTTCCTGGCTTTTTGGTGTCCAGAGCTTTTCCCGCCATTCCCTTGTCGGGCAGTGGATGCCGGTGGGGCAGGGCGGAATGCGGGCTGGCTGTTCAGTCCTCGTAGTCGGCCTTCCGCTTAGGGTTCATGGGAAACCACCCTTTCTTTACCCTGTTGTGCTGCGAGAATATCTCGCCTATGCTCCAGAAGGAGGAGAAGGCGATGACTCCCAGGATGATGCTGGCCGTGTCGTTCTGACAAACCAGGCTGGCGGTGCAGAACAGCACGCCCGCCACCAGGAACACCCACCAGCACCTGCGCCCCAGGTGGTACTCGGCCTTGATGACCAGTGGATGGAAGAGGCCGATGGTGAGGAATGAGGCTATGCCGATGATGATGCCTGTATAGTTCATTGGCTACGAAGTTTGTGTGTCGCGAGCAGGGTCTGTATGATGCCTCGGGTGAACAGGTAGCACAGGAAGGCCATCCACAGGGCATCGTTTCTCAGGATATCTTTAGACGACAGGTAAACGGAGAAGAAAATGAGGGTGGCGCCGGCGGTGGACATCAGCATGCCGCGTGTGTAGGTCATGCCGATGAACACTCCATCCCAGACCATTGCCTGCAGGCTCACGATGGGGATCAGATACACCCACGGCAGGAACAGGGATGCGAGACGCTGTACGCTGGGAATGTCTGTGAAGATCCCCAAAATCCACTCCCCGCAGAAAATATAGGCAATGGTGAACGTGGCAGCGAGGATGCCTCCCCACAGGAAGAGGGACAGGATACACTGGCCAAGTCCGTGACGGTCTCCCGCGCCTGTGTATTTGCCGCTCAGTGCCTCTCCCGCGTTGGCCAGCCCATCGGTGACATAAGAGAAGAGGATGAAGAATTGCATGAGCAGTGAGTTGGCGGCCAGGATGCCGCTGCCCTGCATGCTGCCCGCACGCACAAAATATACGGTGACACACACCAGGCACAGGGTGCGCAGGAACAGGTCGCGGTTGACGGCCAGGAAATCTCTCCAGCGTACAGGGGCACCCGTGGAGCAGGGCGGCACATGGGAACGGGTGCGGTGCCGGCGCATAAACAGGACGCACGCCCCAAGTCCAGCCCATTGGGAAAGCATGGTGCCGGTGGCCACACCGTCCATCTTCCAGCCCAGGCCATACACGAGGAACAGGCTGAGCAGGATGTTGGCCACATTTTGGAAAAGGGCCGCGTACATGGGCGGGCGTGTGTCCTGCGCGCCGATGAACCACCCGTTGAGGCAGTACTGTCCCAGCACAGCGGGAACGCCCCATATGCATATGCCGAAGTATATGGCCAGCTGGACCCGCGTGTCGGCATCTGGCTGCATGACCAGCGTGGCAAACTCGAATAGCGGCTTCCTGTGCACCAGCAGCAGCAGGCTCACAATCACGCTTGCCAGCAGAGCCTTGCGGAGCACGGCGTTCATGCGCGTGGCATCCTGCTGCCCGTTGGCCTGTGCCACCAGCCCCGTGGTGCCCATGCGCAGGAAGGAGAACAGCCAGTAGGCCATGTTGAAAATGGTGGTCCCCACAGCCACGGCCCCAATGAACACAGGACTGCCCATGTGCCCCGCAATGGCGTTGTCCGCCAGTCCCAGCAACGGCACACTGATGTTGCTGATGACAGCGGGCAGTGTGAGTCTGAGTATTCTCCTGTGGATACTCTCTTCGGCCACGTCCTTATCTTATGTTGAGTTTCACAATCTTGCGGTCAGCATTGAGCAGGGCTGACGCACGGTACTGGCGTTCGGAGTTTTGTGTGGGGTCCTTGCGTGCCGAAGTCTCGTTGACGGTGAACTCCACGGCATATCCCAGCGTGGAGTCCCCCATGCTCTGCCTGCTGACACTCATTTCCGCCCCCGTCTGGTAGTGCAGCCCGATGACATCCCTTTCCATCCTTTTCCGGGCGAAGGCGGCTATCTGTGCGGGCGTGGCGTGTGCAGTGCCACAGAATGACTCCACGTCGGCGGCGCAGCACTGCCTGATGGCGGCCGTGTCCTGCTTGCCTATGCCGTTGTTGAGAAAGGTCTCGAGCACGCCGCGCACCAGCGCTTTTTCTTCGGGAGAGATTCTTGCCATGGCCAGTTCGTTCTTTTTGCCGGCCGCCTCGGTCACATACTGGCCCTCGGGGTGCATGCTCAGATAACGGTCTATGGCCTCTGGTGTCTGCTGGCTGATGGCGTCGGCCCAGTCCATGGAGTCCAGCATGTTCTCACAGATACAGATTCTGGCCGACTGCGGATGCTTCTCCATGAATTGTGTCACGCTGCTGCGGGACACTCCGCCGAGCATCGCCTTCCAGTCTCCTTCTTCTTGGACGAGCGCGTCCATTCGCCGCTTGACATCATCGTAGTGGCTGCTGTTCGGGAAGTCGATGAGGAACTGCTGGTAATATTCGGGGTTGGTGAGTGCCTCCAGACGTGCGTATTGCTCTTCCTCGCGTTGTTTTTCGCGCCGGTTTGTGAAGATGTAGCAGGATGCTGCCACCGCTATGCAGAGTGCCAGCCCCAGCAGCGTCCAGGCAATGCACTTCCCCTTGTTCTTGCGGACGGGCTGCTTGCCTCCGCCTCCTGTGGCAGTGTCGCCGTCGGCACTTTCGGGTGCAGGTTGCAGTATGCTTGAACAAACGGGACATGTGGTGGCATCCTTCATCACATATGTCTTGCAGGTCGGGCACTGCTTGACATTCCCGCGAATGGCCACACCGCAATGAGGGCATGTGCCTGCCAGTGACGAGACCCGCTGGTGGCATTCGGGGCAGTTTATCATGCTCATGTTTCTACGCTCTGTTTGTGTAAGTAACTGTTCAAAATCAAGATGGTACAATCCCATGCGGGGCGGATGCTCTTTCCTTGCCGTCATCTTCGGGTCACGTGCTGTGGCTCTGTCCCCATGTCTCTCAGGTGTTTAGCCACGCTTGTCTCTTCCGTCACCGGGGTGAATCCCGCAGCCTGGACGAGATGTGACAGCGTTCAAATTCGGGACATCTGCGTATCTTTTTGCAAAGATATGTTTTTTTTTGTTGTCAGCGGGCAGGTGCTTGATATTTCTGTATAAAGTCCTCAGGTTTCGGTATTAGAATGGGGGAGTGGAAAAAGAGATTGGCTGCACTTGGGGGCGTATGTTCAAACGTCTTGAAATCCAAATCCGAAATTTGGGCAAAGTACGGCTGGCCCTGTTCCGTACGGATCCTCCGCACTTTCTTGGCTTGCCGTCATCTCCCGCCTGTCTCACGGCCTTGATTTCCTGTGGGGCTTACGGGCCACACAGCCAGCAGCACTCCTTCTTTCATCAAGGAGATGAGCCTCGCGGTCTGGGCAGGACGGTGGCACTTGATGTTGAGTGCCGGTTTGCCCGTTGTCCAGGCTTATGGTTCTGGCATAACAGCCCTCAACTGAAGTATGCGTGTGGTTTGCGTGGTCACGCGGAAGCGGTTGTCCGTTCTCAGCCCCACTGCCCAGATGATGTCCTCGCCGCTTGTCACCACGCATTGCCGCTCTTTCTGGAAGCGGTTCAGTTTCCTGTCCGTCATCAGGTCACTCACCAGTTTCCATCCTTTCATGCCCAGGGGGATCATCCTGTCACCCCTGCGCACCCTGCGTGTGTGCAGGGTAGCCTGTAGCCTGTCGGCATCGAAGTAGGCCGTGTCGGGCTGTGCGGGCTGCATCTTGTCCACGATCCTTTCCTCGATGGCTGGCATCCGCGCCTCAGTTCCCTTTTCCTCGGCCACCAGGTCGGCGCGGTCCAGCAGGACGCGGTATGTGTCGCTCTCCCAGACGCGCCCGCTTGTGGCATTGGCCGATGCCTGCATCTCGTGTTGTTGGGCCGCGTTGAAGTGCATGGGGCGCAGCCACTCGTACAGCAGAGCCTCGTCCTGGGGTGTTCCTGTGAGCCATTGCCGGCCAAATCGCTGCGGGGTGATTCCCCGCGCTTGCATGCCTTGCCGTATTCCTTCCCGGTAGTGTGGCATGCTTCCCTGTATGATGTTGCCCAATGAGGCCAGTGCCGATGTCGCCTGGGGATTGATGGCCTCAAGCAACGGGAGCACGTCCATGCGGATGCGGTTGCGTATGGCGTCCCGCTCGAGATTGGTGCTGTCGGTCACATAATCCTGGCATGCGGAGGCCAGGTAGCGCAGTATATCCTGTCTGCCCACACACAGCAGCGGGCGTATGACCCCGTCCCTGTGGCTCCACATTCCGGCCATGCCGCGAAGTCCAGTCCCCCGCAGGAGGTTGAGCAGGAGTGTCTCGGCCTGGTCATCGCGGTGGTGTGCCACGGCTATGCCTTGTGCCTTGTGTGCCCTTATTTGCTCGCGGAACCATTCGTAGCGCTGGGCGCGTGCCGCCATCTCGATGCTCATGTGCTGCCCGCGCGCGTATTCCCGTGTGTGGAAGTGCTTGATGGATAGTGGAATGCCTTGCTCCTGGCACAGGCGTGTGACGAAACGCTCGTCACGGTTTGACTCTTCACCACGCAGATGGAAGTTGCAATGCAGGGCATGCTGGTGGTAGCCCAGTTCGTGCAGCACGCGCAACAGGGCCACCGAGTCGGCTCCCCCGCTTAGCGCCACCAGTACGAGCTGGTCTTTGCGGATGAGTTCCCTGTTCCTTATATATAGTTCAACCCGCTTCCTCATTCAGCCTTCTTGAGAATGCCGTCGGCCAGAGGGTCGCCCAGTTCCCTTGCCCGCATGAGGTGCTGGCGTGCCTCGGCTTTCTCTCCTTTCTCAAGCAGGCACACTCCCAGGATGCGGTGGGCATCGGCAAATTCCCCGTCGAGTGCAATGGCCTGGCGTGCATAGGTAATCGCCTGCTCGTTCTGTGACACGCGGTAATTGAGCGCGGCCGCCTCGGCGTGCAGCACAGGGTCGCGCGGGGAGAGTCTGATGGCTTTCTCGATGTCGTTGAGTGCCGGAGCGTACATGCGGCACCTTGTTTCCAGCTGCTCTCTCTCGTAATAGAAATTCGCGGTGAGCGTGCTTCCGGACAGGTGCTCAAACTCGTTGTACCCGCTGATGGCTTCCCGGTACTTGCCTGTTTCGGCCAGCGTCTTGGCACGAAGCAGGATGATGCTGGCCGCAGCCACGGGATATGGCTTCGTAAAGCAGTTGAGCGCGCTGTCCATCAAGGCTATCACCTGGGCCGTGTCGGCCTGGCTTTTCAGCCGGCATTGTGCGGCGTACATGAACAGGTCAGGCGTGCGCAGGTTTGTCCCGGTAAGTTCCAGGAACTTGTCCCCTGCCTCCTGGTACCGCTTCATGGCATACAGGCAATTGGCCTCTTGCATGGTGTAGGCTGGCAGGGGGTTGATGCTGTAGGCCTGCTGTGCCTCGCTGAGCGACCGGTCAAGGGTCCAGTCGCCATAGGGCTTGTAACCGGCGCTCATGCTCAGTCCGTATATGACCTTTGAGAGCGAGTAGTGCAGTTCATCGGCTTTTGTCCCCTCCCGTCCCAGCGCCTCGGCATAAGTGGCGGCCGCCTGGCTGTAGAGCCCTTGTTCGGCCTGTTGCTCGGCTTTCATCGTGTAGCCGGTCGTGTTTGCAGGATGCTCGGCGATGAACTGGTTTATGTAGGCGTCATACATGGCTGTGTCCTTCTTTCCTGTCAGGAAGATGTAGGTGAGGGCGTCCTCCTCTTTCTCGGGGAGTGCCTTGCGTATGTGTATGCTGTTCAGGTCGCTGTTCCCCGCGTCCAGGGGGGTTACGGTGAGTGAGTTGGCATAGTTCGCGTCTATCACATAGGATGGATGCCCTTTTTGGGTGGCAAGTTGGACAAATCCGACCAGAGCCCCCTCCTGGTTGACCACGGGGCTGTTTGCCTGCCTTTCCCCTATCTCCCGTGAGAGTGTCAGGTACTTGAATCCGTTGCCGAACTCTTCCACACGCGTCACCGTGTCGATGTCGCACGGCACGCTTTTGTCGGCTTTCTCGCTGGGTATGACGAACACAAGCGCGCGTTCGGACGGTTGCTGTGCGGCGATGGTCAGGCAAGCGTTCTTTTTCTTTCCGGGCTCCATGCGCATCTTGACCATATTGTATGCGCTGTTGGCTCCGAGGATTTCGGTCACGGCATGCTCTGTGCCGGCCTGGTCAATCACCATGGCGCGGGTGGCATTCTTCATCACATCATACTGGACCACCACGATGCCATCCTCCGAGATGAGTGTCCCCTGGCCCTGCTGGAGTGCCCCGCCGGCGGTGTGTGCCAGTACAGACACTTGTGCGGCACGCAGTTTCTTGAGTCCCTTGGGCTGTTGCGCGCCAAGTGTGAGCGCGCACATGACACCCGTCAATATAAGTGTAAGTCTTGTGTGGGTCATTTTGCTAACAGTTGTCTTGCGTTGTCCATGGCGGCCTGGGTGAGGGTGGTCCCGCTCAGCATGTGTGCCACTTCGGTCACCCTCTCCTCGTCCGTCAGCCGGCGCATGTGGCTTGTGGTTTGCTCCTTGCCGCTGTCCTTGTACACGAAAAAGTGTGCGTCGCCCTGGGCCGCGATCTGCGGAAGGTGGGTGATGGCTATCACCTGTTGCCCGTTGTTGTCACCCATCTGTCTCATGAGGCGCGCCATGGCATCGGCCACCCGTCCGCTCACCCCTGTGTCTATCTCGTCGAAGACAATGGTGGGCAGCGAGGCCTGCTGCGCCATGAGTGCCTTCAGGGCCAGCATCAGGCGCGCTGTCTCCCCGCCGCTTGCGGCCTCGGTGATGGGGCGTGTGGGCATGTTCTTGTTGGCCGAGAAGAGGAATGTCACTCTGTCGGCACCCCGCTCGGCCAGTGCTTGCAGGTTCTCCATCTGTATGCTGAAACTGCTGTCGGGCATTTCCAGCATTCCGAGGCTCTTTGCGACACTTGCCTCCACCGTCCGCGCGGCTTTTTGTCTCTGCCGTGTGAGCGTGCTTGCCAGGCGTGCGGCTTCGTCGTACAGTTCCTTTACCTGTTTTTCCAGTTGGGAAACACGCTCGTCCCCGTGGCTTATCTCGTCCAGTCTTTTCCTCAGGGACTCCGCTATGCCCACCAGTTCGTCACCGCTTCTTGCGTTGTGCTTCTGTTCCAGGGTGTAGATGCGGTCCAGGCGGCGGGTCACCTCGTCAAGCCTCGCGGGATTGCTGTCGATGCGCTCGCCCATGTTGTCCAGGTCTGCCCCGATGTCTTTGAGCTCGATGATGGCACTTTCTATCCTCTCTGTGTATGGGTCCAGGGGAGGGTAGAGCCTGGCTGTTGTCCGCAGGATTTGTGACGCAGTCTTCAGCCCGTCCAGCACCGAGGTCTCTGTGTCGCCTGCGTCCAGTACCTGTGTGGCCTGGTATAGCGAGGAGCGTATCTCCTCGGCGTGTGTGAGGGTCTGCTGCTCTTTCTGCAGCGCCTCTTCCTCGTGCTCTTTCAGGTGCAGTTCCTCTATCTGCCCCAGTTGGTATGAGAGGTAATCCTCCTCGGCCTTGGCCGTCTTTGTCTGCTCGCGTGCCTCGTCCAGTTCGCGCAGCGCGTCGCGGTATGCCCTGAAGCACGAGCGGTACTTGCTGGCGGTGGCCTGGTCTTGTGCCACGGTGTCCAGCACGGCCAGTTGGAAGTCCTCCTTTCCCAGCAGGAGATTTTGGTGCTGTGAGTGGATGTCCACGAGCAGGTGTGCCAGCGCGCGCAGGTCACCTGCCGTGACAGGGGTGTCGTTGACGAAGCAGCGGCTTTTCCCCCCGGTTGTCAGTTCCCTCCGTATGATGCATTCCCCGTCGTCGCAGTCCAGCTCGTGCTGCGTGAGAAAGTTCCGCAACTCGTCGTCCTGCCTGCGGAATGTGCCCTCGATGGTGCACTTGGCTGCGCCTGGCAATATGCTTTTTGTGTCGGCGCGTTGTCCCGTGAGCAGTCCTATGGCTCCCAGCAGGATGCTTTTCCCCGCGCCGGTCTCTCCGGTTATCACGGTGAACCCGTCAGGCCAGTCTATGTCCAGTTCCTTGATGAGTACGTAGTTGCGTATGCTGAGGTGCGTAAGCATGTGCGGTGTTATTTTTTCAGTTTTTTCCAGGACTCGTTTTGTGAGGCGTCGATGGCGAAGAGGATGTCGTATGCCTTCTCTTTCTCTTCCTTTGTGCCCCGTTCTGTGAAGATGCTCAGAAGTTCCTCCCTCTTGTATTCCGTGAAGAGCAGCGGCACATGGCTCATGGTCTTGGCCTCGTGTGCCTGGCGCAGGAGGTCGAGCCCCTCGGCGATGGCGGCTCTCGCGCTGTCGGGTGCGGAAGCCATGCGGTCAAGCCCCTGGCGGTGGTAGACGTACTCCCACTCCCGCATGCTCTCCATTGCCCCGTCCAGGTAGTCGTTGAGCAGCCCGAAGCGGTTCTTGCTGTCGTCAAAGGCTTTCCACCCCGGATAGTCCATCGTCTGCCCCGCCTGCACTATCTGCTCGGCGGTCTGCAGGTAGGGGGTGCCGCCTTTGGGGGCCATGGTGTCCATGTCCATGCCGATGATGACGTAGGCGTAATAGGCCAGCAGGGCCACCAGGTTGTTGCTTATGTTGTTGATGTCGTACTCCAGTTGGTCGTGCTCACGGAAGGTGAAGGTGAACTGCGGGTCTTTTACCGAGTAGGCCGTGGTGGTGTATGAACTGCCATACACCGGGCGGCTGCTGGTGAGCAGCAGTGAGCAGGTGAAGGAGTTGTCCGTGTCGCTGTATGTATTGACCGTGAGGTTGAGCGTGCATTGGATTTTCTCGTTGTCGCGGAATGTGAGGTCTGTCCATTTGCGGTTGTTGAGGAAGTCCTCCATGGTCTTCTGGAGTGCGTCGAAGACCTCCCCCTTGGTGTTGGACACCTGCGAGCGGTTGATGCTCACCCGCGCGTTCAGTTCCTGTGCCTGCGTGTGGCAGGGGGAGGCTCCGACTATCCATGCCGTGGCCAGCATGGCGGCGAGTTTTTTTCTCATGGCAGTAATGTGCAAATGCGGTCCACGATGTCGGCCGCCACTTCCCGTTTGGCCTTCAGCGGGAACTCCGTTTTCCCCTCGGTGTCGATGATTGTCACCTTGTTGGTGTCCACACGGAAGCCGGCTCCCTTGTCCTGCAGGCTGTTCAGCACGATGAAGTCCAGGTTCTTCCGCTTGAGCTTGTCCCTGGCGTGTGCCTCCTCGTCATCGGTCTCCAGCGCGAATCCCACCACTATCTGTCCCTTGCGCTTCATCTGGCCCAGGCAGCGGGCAATGTCGCATGTGGGAGACAGCCTCAGCAGCAGTTGCTCCCCCTCGCGCTTTATCTTGGTGTCGGCCACTTGGGTGGGCGTGAAGTCAGCCACGGCGGCGCACAGTATGGCCACATCGGCTTGCGCGAACTTCCCCACGCATGCCTGGCGCATCTGCTCCGCGCTCTCCACATCCGTACGGTGGATGAGCGGGTGGTGTGCCTCGAGCGACACGGGGCCGCTCACCAGTTCCACGCTTGCCCCGCGCCGGGCGCATTCCTCGGCCAGCGCGAATCCCATCTTCCCGCTGCTGTAATTGCCGATGAAGCGCACGGGGTCGAGCCTCTCGTAGGTGGGCCCGGCCGTGATGAGCACGCGCTTGCCCCTCATGGGGCTGTCCCCCGGGAAGTACTCGTCCAGGACCCGCACAATCTCTGCGGGCTCCTGCATGCGTCCCTTGCCCTCCAGTTTGCTGGCCAGGAAGCCCGTGCCGGGCTCGATGACCAGGTTGCCCCAGGCGCGCAGCGTCTGCAGGTTCTGTTGTGTGCTTGGGTGGGCATACATGTCCAGGTCCATGGCCGGGGCGATGAATACGGGAGCCTTCATGCTCAGGTAGGTGGTCAGCAGCATGTTGTCGGCCACGCCGTGGGCCATCTTCCCTATGGTGCTGGCTGTGGCGGGCGCGACGAGCATGGCGTCGGCCCAGAGGCCGAGCTCCACGTGCGAGTGCCATGAGCCGTCCTGGTGGTTGAAGAAATCGCAGATGACGGGCTTGTGCGTGAGCGTGCTCAGCGTGACGGGCGTGATGAACTCCCTGCCTGCCGGCGTGATGACCACCTGCACCTCGGCTCCCTCCCTGATGAGGCCGCGTATGACGAGGCAAGCCTTGTAGGCGGCTATGCTGCCCGTGATTCCCAGGACGATGTGCTTACCTTGCAGCATATTTCAGTCGCAGTTTGGTGAGGACTTGCTTGGTGTTGAGCGTGAAGTCGCCCTGGATCATCCAGTTGTAGTAGCCGGGGTCCTTGGCCAGCACGTCCTTCACGGCCTTTCCTTTGTACTTCCCGAAATTGATGAGCTCGCGCCCGTTCTCGTCGTACACGAAGCGCCCGGCGAAGTCAATGTTGCGGTTCATGCGCGAGAAGTCGGCCAGGAAGTCCACGTCGTTCTTCAGGTCGTTGGGGTAGCGGTCCAGCTGCGCCTGCAGCACCTCGTAGGTCGCTTGCGTGTCGGCCAGCGCGCTGTGCGCGTTTTCGAGGTCGCGCCCGCAGTAGAACTTGTAGGCGGCCGCCAGGGTGCGCTTCTCCATCTTGTGGTAGATGTTCTGCACGTCGATGGCCTGGGCGTGTGTGAGGTCGATGCTGATGCCGGCCCGCATGAACTCCTCGGCCAGCAGGGGCAGGTCGAAGCGGTTGCTGTTGAAGCCGGCCAGGTCGCAGCCCTCGAAGGTCTGCGCCAGTTGCTGCGCCACGTCGGCGAATGTGGGGCAGTCCTTCACGTCCTCGTCCGTGATGCCGTGCACGCTGCTTGACGCTTCGGGTATGTGCATGCAGGGGTTGAGCCTCATGCTGCGTGCCTCCTCGTTGCCGTTTGGCTCCACGCGTATGTAGCAGAGTTCCACGATGCGGTCGTGGGCGATGTCGAGCCCTGTGGTCTCCAGGTCAAAGAATATGATGGGTCTCTTGAGTTTGAGTTTCATCTGTCTTGTCTGTGTCCTCCTGTGTGCTTTTTCGGGTGATGCGGGCTTGTCTTACTGGCCTCTCTTCATGGGCATCAGCAGCATGAGCACCTTGTCCCGCTCGTCCTCCACGGTGGGGTGTATCAGCCCCGGGCGGCTCACGTCGGCGGCCAGTTCGAGCGTCACGCTCTCGCATTCCAGGATGCTGACAATCTCCAGCAGGAAGTGGCAGCTGAAGTTCACGCTGATGGGCTGCTGTGTGTATTGGCAGGTGAGGTACTCCTCGGCGCTTGAGCCGAAGTCGTCGGTCGAGCCTTTCAGCCTGAGGGTGTTGTTGGCAAGCTCGAGTGTGATCATGCCCGTGCTCTGGCTGCAGAAGACGCTGGTGCGCTTGAGCGCGCCCATGAGCGCGAGCCGGTCCAGTTCCACCTTGTATGGGTTGTCGGTGGGGATGACGGCGTTGTAGTTGGGGTACCTGGCCTCGATGAGCCTGAAGTGCAGCGTGAACCCGTCCGCGCGCACGACCGCCCTCTGGCTGTCGAAGGATAGGGATATGTCCTCGTCGTCCTTTGACATCACGGCCTTCAGGATGGCCGCCACCTTCTTGTGTATGATGATGCCGGCCTTTATGCCGCTTTTTATTGTGGTGTTGGTGCTCTTGACCAGCTTGCGGCTGTCGGTGCTGGCAAATACCAGGCAGTCGGGCTGGATGTCCATGTATATGCCGTTCATGGCCATGCGCACCTGGTCATTGGCCGTGGCGAAGAGGCAGCGTCCTATTCCCTCGAGCATCACCTTGGCGGGCAGGGTGATTGTGGTGCAGCCCTCTTCGGGCGGCACGGGCAGGGGATAGACGGCGGCGTCCATGCCCGAGAGGCTGAACGTGCCGCTGCTGTGCTGTCCCACGACCCCCATGGTTTCGGGGTTGAAGCCCAGCGAGAGGGGCTGCTCGGCCAGTTCCTTGATGGAGTCCATGATGGTCTTCGCCGAGATGCAGAAGCGCGCCTCGCCGTCATGCTCTATCACGGGCACCTGTGTGATGAAGTACTTGTCGCCGTCCGATGCGGTCACGGTGACGGCGCCGTCCTTGACGTCAAAGAGGAAGCAATCCAGTATGGGAAGCACATTCTTGCTGGCAAGCACCTTGCTGGCAAGTGTTAGCCGGCTGTATAGCGCGGAACTTGATACCTTGAAATTCATTTTATCTATTTTATAATTATAGGCAAAAATACTTCTTTTCCCGCAGGTGGCAAAAAAAAGGCGGCACAAATCCGCTTCCTCGAATTTTTTCAATACCTTTGTGGGAGTTTTTAACAGATGTTTTAACTTATATTAAATTAATCATGGAGATAGTCGGGAAGATAATACAGGTGCTTGAGCCTCGTCGTGGAACCTCGTCGCGCACTGGTAGTGAGTGGATTTGCGGGCAGTATGTGCTGGAGACTGAGGACCAGTACCCCAAGAAGGTGTTCTTCGAGGTGTTTGGCGAGGACCGCATCAAGCAGTTCAACATACAGATGGGGGAGCGCCTGGAGGTGTCCATCGACATTGATGCCCACGAGTACAAGGGGCGCTGGTTCAACTCCGTGCGCGCGTTCCGTGTGAACCGCAACATCCAGCCTTCGGCCGTCCCTGGCGCGTATCCCCAGGCCGCCGCTCCCGCTACCGGCTTTTCTGCCCCCCAGGCTTCGCCCGCAGCTCCCTTCGGGGCTTCCCAGGCCGGTGACGCTCCCCAGGCGGGTGGTGACGACCTGCCTTTCTGAGCGGCAGGCAGACGGGGGCTTCCCCCACGGGAAAAGTTTCTCTTTCCCACAGGAAAGATTTCTCTTCCCGGTATGTGGGGAGAAAG
>DCCS01000006.1:5222-75299 GCA_002316015.1 Prevotellaceae bacterium UBA1075 | reverse complement strand
GCGTGGCCTGGCCTCTGCGCTCATTTGAGGAGCACCTTGCGCCCGTCCTGGATGTAGAGGCCGTGGGCGGGCTTGAGCACGCGCCGTCCCTGCAGGTCATAGGTGGCCTGGCCCGATGGCCGTCCCGCCGGGGGCGTGGAGATGATGCCGTCGGGCAGGGGGAAGCCGCACTTCTGGCGGTAGTCGCCGCGCCGGTACTGCCATTCCAGTATGGGGTAGCCGTTGCCGGCTGCGGGGTCGGCGTGCCAGGGCGAGCCCCAGGAGGCAGCGGCCTGGCGGAGCTCGCCGGCCGAGTGGCCACCCTCCACTGGTTCGCCGTTGACCTTCATGTCGGCCGAGAGGAGCACGTCCTGCAGCCGGTCGGCCTCGGCGACCGTGCCCAGGGGATGGGCTGTGGTGCCCTCCACGCTGCTGTTCCAGGCTATCACATTGCTGTAGAGCGCGGCGGGTGTGGAACTGTTCTGTCCGCCTGCCAGCACGCCGCCAGCCGTGTAGCCCTTCACCCCGCCAGCGGTGTAGCTGCGCTCGATGGTGAGGCTGGTGCGCAGGCGGCCCACCATGCCGCCGCTATAGTTGCCCACGGTGCCGGTGCCCAGGACTTGCACGTTGCTGTAGCAGTCGCGTATGGTGGCGGGCGAGTAGTTGAGCGTGCCGCCGACGGCGCCCATGTAGCCCTTGCCCGTCACGGTGCCCTCGAAGTAGCAGTTCTCCACCACCACGGGCAGCAGGTTGCCCTCGCCGTCCTTGTAGGTGCTGTGCCCCATGTAGCCGCACAGGATGGCCGAGGTGCTCATGGTGCTCTCGACACGCGCGTTCAGGAAGCCCACGTTGCGGCACTCGCCGCACAGCACACCGAAGAAGCTGGGGTTGTGCTTCGAGCCGTCGGGGGTGAGGTTGCTGATGATGTGCCCCTGTCCGTCGAGGCTTATCCAGTACCTGTAGTTGTTCTTCTGGGTGTTGAGCTGCTCCCAGTTGTAGCCTGCCATGTCGATGTCGGCCCCGAGCACGAAATAGACCATCTGTTCCTTGACGAGCACGTCGCGCATGTGGTCGAGCTGGGCGGGGCGCATGATCACGTAGGGGTTCTCGCGCGAGCCGTCGCCCTGCTGGTAGGCATACTCCATGTCATGCAGGGCTTGCGCCATGCGGGCCAGCAGGCCGGCGGTCGCGGACGCGTCGTAGTTGGCGTTGGCCAGCACGCCCTGGGCCTCGGCCAGGGTGAGCCTGGCCTGCTCGCTGGCGTAGCCCTGCGCGCTGGCGGCCTCCACCTGTGCCTGCATGCGGGTGGTGGCTGTGCCCAGCGAGTCGTAGAGCGCGATGCTGGACTGTATGCTGTCGAGGGTGAGGTAACTGTTCAGCAGGTACCGGTAGCGTGCCACGGAGTCCTCCTCGGCCCCGGCCAGGGCGCGGTACCGGGCCAGGCGTGACGCGTAGCCCCGGAAGAAGGTGTGCCCGCCGGCGGCCAGCGCATCGGCGTGCCTGCCCACATTGGCCCACAGGGAGTCCTGCGCGCGGGTGTCCGTGTCGCGGTAGATGACCCTCACATTGGCCAGGCAGAACCGCTCGCCGCTGGCCAGGGGAGTGCGTGTGCGCACCCCGATGGTGAGCGTGCCGTCGGTCACGATGCCGTATGCGCTGTGGGCGTAGTAGCCGCGCGAGATCTGGTTGGACAGCAACTTCTCGGATGTGGCAGGGGTCGTGCCGCCCAGGGTGGGGTTGTGGACCGGGGTCGTGAGCCCGTTGAGGTAGCAGTCGGCACTTCCTGCGGTGGAGAAGCCGTTGTACTGCAGTTCATAGATGCCGTTGGCGAGTTTGCCCACCGACTGGGACGCGTCGAAGTCGGCACCCTCCCGGGCCAGCGCTATGGGCATGTAGGCATAGCCCCTGCCCGAGGTGGGCTCGGCAGAGCCCTTGCTGTTGACCTGCCATCCCTGCCATGCGCTCTTGGAGAGGTCGGTGTTCTTGAACTTGTAGGTCACGTTGGCGCCGTTGCCCTTGTAGAACACCGGGCCGGGCTGCCTGGTGGTGCTTGGCGTGCCGTCGCCCACGGAGGGCCAGCCGTCGCGGCTCCATGTGATCTTGTCGAGCAGGAGCACGCGGCCGTTGCCTGGCGTGGCGGCACTGTAGGCATGGTACAGCAGCCAGTCCTGTCCGGCGTCGTCGGTGATGATCTCGCTGTTGTGTCCGGGGCCCTTCCATGCGTCGTTGCCCTTGATGATGGTGGTGTAGTTGTTGTCGATCATGCGCCCGCCCTGCTTGTTGACGTAGGGCCCCAGGAGGTTGGTGGAGCGTCCCACCACGGTGCGGTAGGTGCTGTTGACACCCTCGCAGCAGCTGCCCACGCTGGCAAAGAGGTAGTAGTACTGCCCGCGCTTGTGTATCATCACGCCCTCAAAGGCTCCCCCGGCCAGCTTGGTCTTCCTGCTGAAGTCCTTGATGGCCAGGCCGTCATCGGTGAGTTCGCTGATATAGAGGTCGTGGAAACTGCCCCACACGAGGTACTTCTTGTCGAACTCCTCCACATAGCAGGGGTCTATGCTGTTGTGCACGCCTATCTCCGTGCTGCGGAAGAGCCGTCCGCGGTCGGTGAACTTGGTGGGTGACGTGCCCGTGGCCACGCCTATGCCGGTGCGGGTGCCGTTGCCCCAGAGGGCGCAGGCGTAATAGGCCAGGTACTTGTCGTCCATGGTGCGGCTCACGTCCAGTGCCCACAGGCTGTAGTAGTCGGTCTTCTTCTGCCCGTTGGCGTCCACATAGGTGGTGTCGTTCCAGGTGGGACGGGCGAGCGCGTTGCCCACGTTGGTCCAGTGGGCCAGGTCGGTGCTCCTGCGGCAGGTGCCGCCCGTGCCGTAGGCATAGAACGTGCCGTCGGTGGCGCGCACCACGGTGGGGTCGGGGGTGTCCTGGTTGAAAACGGGGTTGGTGTAGGTGGTCTGTGCCTGCGCGCAGAGCAGTGCCGAGGCACCCAGCAAAGTGGTCAGTGGCCTGAGGAAATGCATGTCTTATATAAGGATAATGGTCGTTTGTTCACCACAAAGTTATATAAAAAGAAAGTGCAGGCCGGCTCACGGACGCGGAAAAGTGTGCCGGCTGACGACAAAAGAGCCCCCTCCCGGCCTTCCCCTTGGGGAAGGGGCGCGCCGCCTGGGCTGGCGGACGGCCGGGAGGGGGCTTGAGGGGAGGGGCGTGTTCCGCTTCCTTGCCTACATGCTCATTCGCTTTCAGAAGGAGCGGGAGGATGCCGTGAACGGCCTCGGAATGCTGCCCTACTACATGCTCATTTGCTTTCTCACCGTGTGGGTGCCGGACTCATAGTCGCGGGAGGTGGTCTCGCCGGGCAGTGTCACCGTGGCGGTCGAGCCCTGGGGGATGGTGAACTTCCACACCCAGGTGTCGCCCTCGTACTTCCACTCGCTCTTGATGAGGCCTGCGGCCGACTGGTATTCGGCCTTGAGGAAGCCCAGGCCGCGGTCGGGCACTGGCTTCATGATGATGTGGCGGAAGCCGGGCTGTGCGGGGTCGGCCTGGATGCCTGCGGCCGTTTCCCATATCCACTGGCACACGCAGCCGTAGGCGTAGTGGTTGAAGCTGTTCATGCCGCGCGGGCCCATGCCGCTGTCCTTCATGTAGCTGTTCCACCGCTCCCAGATGGTGGTGGCCCCGTTGTCGATGGAGTAGAGCCAGCTGGGGTTCTTGCGCTGGTAGAGGAGTGTGTAGGCAAGGTCGCTCATGCCGTTGTCGGTGAGCGTGGACATGAGGATGGAGGTGCCCAGGAAGCCTGTCTGCAGGCAGTTGCCATGCTCGCGGAAGTTGTCCCTGAGACGTGCCTTCATGCGTTCCCTGGCCTCGCCCTCCACGAGGTCGTTCCTCAGGGCGAAGAGCGCGGGGGTCTGCATGGTGTTGAGGATGGCGGTCTTGAAGGTGCCGTCGGCATTGAGGAAGTTGTCCTTGAGGTACTGGCGGGCTGTCTGCTGCATGGCCTCATACTTGGCCGCGTCGCGTCCCGTGGCGCGTGCCATGTCGCGCATCATGCCCGCGTCCATGGCCCAGTAGCACGCGCTCAGGTAGTTCCAATAGGTGTACGCCTCGGGGCGGCGCACGTTGCGTCCCTGCTCGTCACGCATGTCGATGCCTCCGCCACAGGACTCCAGGGGCTCGTAACTGAGCCAGTCGGCCCACTGGTAGTTGCTGTTCTCGGCCGAGAGGGCCTTGTGGTCATACTTGGTGTCGTTGATGTGGTTCATGAACTTCTCCATCGCGTCCCAGTTCTCGGCCACAATCTCCCGGTCGCCAAACTGCTTCCATACCACCCAGGGCACGATGACCCCGGCGTCGGCCCAGCCCAGGCGCATCATGTCGGTGTTGAAGCCGCCATACTGGGCCACGGGAGCCACGCCCGGGAAGCCGCCCTGGGGGCTCTGCGTGTCGCGCATGTCGCGCATCCACTTGTGGAAGAAGCGCCGGGTGTCGGCAAAGAAGGTGCCCGTCTCGGCGAACACCTGCGTGTCGGCCGTCCAGCCGAGCCGCTCGTTGCGCTGCGGGCAGTCGGTGGGAACGGACAGGTAATTGGACAGTTGTCCCCAAATGGTGTTGGATATTAACTTGTTTATGAGTTCGTTGCCAGTGGTTATGCGGCCTGTCTCCAGGTTCTTCGCGATGGAGGTCACAGGTATGGAGCGCACGCTCTTGATGTGCACCTCGCCTGTCGCGGTGATGGACACCAGGCGGTAGCCGAAGAAGGTGCTGCGGGGCATGAAGCGCTCTGGCTTGCCTCCCCCGGCGAAGGTGTAGGTGAGGCGCATGCCTATGTCGGGGATGCGCAGGTTGAGCCGGTGCGCGCTTCCCTCGGGGCCGTCCATGCCGCGCGACTTGGCGCCGTTGCCGTCGTTGAGCAGCTCGGAGGGCAGGCAGGTGAGCTGCGTGCCCTCGCCGGCCGTGAACTCAAAGGCGGGCACCGCCGCACAGTTCTGCCCGAAATCCACCACCAGTGTCTCGCCCGGACGCACGACCAGTGTCTCGCCCCTGGAAAACTCCTGCTTGATGACCACCTTGCCGTACTCGTCCTGTGTGTTGCCGGTGACCCCCTGCCAGGTGTAGGCACGCACGGGAGCGAGGGCGAGGTCCTCGCGCAGGTAGATCTCCGCCCCGTCGGTGGGCAGTATCTGGCCCTGGAACTCGTGGTTTTCCTCGGGTGTCGAGAGCAGGGCGGGGGTGTCGAAGCCCGGCTGTATCCGGGCGTCATACTCCTCGCCGTCGAAGATGGCCGCATGCCGCACGGGGCCGCACACGCCCGCTTTCCAGGTGGAGGTGCCGGTGCCGTAGAGTTGCTTGCTCCCGTCGGCGTAGGTGAGTTCCACCACGCCCCGGAAGGCGGGCTTCTTGCCTATCATCCCGTCGTGCCCGCCGGGGGTGATGATCTTGTCGGCCCACCATCCCGGAGTGGACTGCACCGAGAGCGTGTTTGCGGCGCCGGCCTTGCGCGCCAGCATGCCGGTGATGTCGTAGGTGAACGAAAGCTTGGTCTTGGCATAATGGGTGAATCCCGGCTTGAGCATTTCCTGTCCCACGCGCTTGCCGTTGACGTAGAGCTCATACACGCCCAGGCCTGCGGTCATCCACTTGGCTTTCACCACGCGCTGCTCGTTCTTGATGGTGGAGGCAAACCAGCTGGCCCCGTCGGCCGCCCTCTCGTTGTCCCCCTGTACCTTCCCGCTCACCACGGGAGCGTTCTTGGCTGAAATCCACTGCGACGCGCTCCATGCCGATTCTGCCAGCGGCCCGGTCAGTTGGCCGCCACCGGTCTTGCTGGCCGAGCAGCCCGCCAGTGCCACGGCCAGTGCTCCCAGCATGGGCAGGTGGCGCCAGTAAAGTCTTTTCTCCATTGTGTTTTTTTGCTTTTTTTGTGTGTGCATGTGAAGCCCAAACGGCCTCGTCTTTCACAAAGTTACGAAAAAAAAAAGAGAACGGACGCACGCCGGGGGCTTTATGGTCGGGTTCCTGCCGAAAATGTGGGGCATGGCATGCCGGACGGGGCGGTGCCGGAAGGTGTCCGGCACGAGGCCGGGTCATGGCTGCCGCCCTGCTGCCAGGCGGTGGCGGGGCGGCAGGGGCACGGGCAAAAAGAAAGCATGGCATGCGCTCCGGCGCGCTGCCATGCTTTTCGGGGGTTGGGCTATCCGGTTTCGAACCAGAACTAAGACGACCAAAATGTCTTGTGCTACCATTACACCATAGCCCAATCCAGTCCAATCCATCAGGGTGGATTGCAGGTGCAAAGATAGAAGTTTCCTCCCTATCCCGCAAGTGTTGTGCCCCTTTTTTACTTTGCGATGAGCAGGAAGTACTTCTTCTTGCCCTGTTGCACAAGCAGGTATTTGCCGTCCAGGAGGTCGGCCCCGGTGACGGCGCGGTCATACGAGGCGAGCTTCTCCTTGTTGATGCTCACGCCGCCCCCCTGTGTGAGCTTGCGCATCTCGCCCTTGCTGGCGAAGCACCGCGTGTGCTCCACGGTGAGGTCAACGGCCTTCACGCCCCCGCCTGCCAGCAAGGAGCGGTCAAACGTGAACTGCGGAACGCCCGCGAACACGTCCAGCAGCGTCTGCTCGTCCAGTTTGGCCAGGCTCTCCCGTGTGCTCTTGCCAAAGAGGATGCTGCTGGCCTCCACTGCCGCCTCGTAGTCCTCGGGGCTGTGCACCATCACGGTCACCTCCCGGGCAAGCCTCTTCTGCAGCAGCCGCTGTCCGGGGTCCTGGCGGTGCTGGGCAACCAGCTCCTCCACGGTGGCGCGGTCGAGGGATGTGAATATCTTGATGTAGCGCTCGGCGTCCTCGTCGGCCACATTGAGCCAGAACTGGTAGAAGGCGTAGGGCGACGTGCGGTTGCGGTCGAGCCAGATGTTCCCCTTCTCCGTCTTGCCGAACTTCTTGCCGTCGGCCTTGGTGATGAGCGGGCAGGTGAGGGCGAACGCCTCGTTGTCGGCACCCAGCTTGCGGCGTATGAGCTCGGTGCCTGTGGTGATGTTGCCCCACTGGTCGCTGCCGCCCATCTGCAGTTTGCAGTTCCTGGTCTGGTACAGGTGCAGGAAGTCATAGCCCTGGAGCAGCTGGTAGGTGAACTCGGTGAATGACATTCCGTCCTGGAACTCGCCGTTGAGCCTGCGCTTGACGCTGTCCTTGGCCATCATGTAGTTCACGGTGATGCACTTGCCTATGTCCCGCGCGAAGTCCAGGAAGGAGTAGTCCTTCATCCAGTCATAGTTGTTCACGAGCTCGGCCCTGTTGGGCGCGTCGCTCTCGAAATCCAGGAAACGGGCGAGTTGCGCCTTGATGCACGCCACGTTGTGCCGCAGCGTCTCCTCGTTCAGCAGGTTGCGCTCCTGGCTCTTGCCACTGGGGTCGCCTATCATGCCGGTGGCTCCGCCCACCAGTGCCAGGGGCTTGTGTCCGCAGCGCTGGAAGTGGCGCAGCATCATCACGCCGCACAGGTGTCCGATGTGCAGGCTGTCGGCGGTGGGGTCGATGCCCACATAGGCCGTCACGCTCTCGCGGTTGAGCAACTCTTCGGTGCCGGGGGTCATCTGGTGTACCATGCCCCTCCAGGTCAGTTCTTCTATGAAGTTCATGTGGTGTGTGTTCGTGTGTTAGGGATAGGGTGTGCTTGTCAAGTGGCGTGTGTCACTTCACTTCCCATATGTCGTTGGTCTCCAGAAGTTCCTCGAAGGTGTGGTACGGCTTCTTGGCCTTGACCTCCTCTACCTGCGCGCTCACGCAGTCGTCGTAGGTGGGGGCCTCCACGTCCCTGATGACACCCAGTGCGACAGGGAACCCGTCGCCGTTGCCCATGAGGGCGAGCTTGAGCTGCAGCGTGTCGTCCTGGCAATGCGCATCGTGCACCAGGATGTCCTTCTCGGTGACGCCGTTCTCGCCCAGCCTCACAATCTTGAGCCCGAAGCCCTCCTGCACGAGTCCGTACTCGCGGTTCTCGCCGAAGACGAGGGGCTCCCCGTGCCTGACGTAGATGGCGTTCCTGGCCCGTCCCTCCTTGCTGTACACGGCTTCGTGCGTGCCGTTGTTGAAGATGACGCAGTTCTGCAGGATCTCGCACACGCTGGTGCCCCTGTGCCCGTAGGCGGCCTTCAGGATGTCCACGGTGCCTGCCGCATCGGTGGCCACGGCTCGCGCGAAGAAGTGCCCGCGCGCCCCGAAGCACAGCTCGGCGGGGCGGAAGGGGTCCTCCACCGTGCCGTAGGGGCTGCTCTTGCTCACGAAGCCGCGCGGGCTGGTGGGGCTGTACTGGCCCTTGGTGAGCCCGTAGATGCGGTTGTTGAGCAGGATCATGTTGAGGTTGATGTTGCGGCGGTTGGCGTGTATGAAGTGGTTGCCCCCGATGGCCAGCCCGTCTCCGTCGCCGCTCACCTGCCACACGGTGAGGTGCGGGTTGGCCACCTTGCAGCCGGTGGCTATGGCGGCGGCGCGCCCGTGTATGGTGTTCATGCCGTAGGTGGCCATGTAGTGGGGCAGTCGGCTCGAGCATCCGATGCCCGAGATGACCGCTGTGTCCCATGGCGCGACGCCTATCTCGGCCATCGCCTTGTGGAGCGAGGCCAGGAAGAAGTGGTCGCCACATCCCGGACACCAGCGTGGCTGTCCTTTCTTGTAGTCCGAGGCCGCCCACCGGCTTCCCTCCCGGGGGCTGTCCTGTCGTGCTGTATTGCTGGAGTTCATAGTGTCTGTCTTATGCTTGATGGTACTTTGTGAGAATAACACATTATATATATATGTGCGGCCTGGCCCTTTCCGTGATGCCCCCTTCCTCTCCTGATGGGGCGGGGAAGCTCGTCAGGGGCCAGGCGGCGGCTTTATCCCAGCAGCGGGGTGAATGCCTTCACCAGCTCGCCCACCTTGAAGGGCTGTCCCTTCACCTCGTTGTACTGTGCGGGCACGAAGCCGTCCACCTTCATGCGGAGCCAGCCGGCCAACTGCCCCATGTTCTGCTCGGCCACCACCACACGGGGGTAGCGGCGCAGCACCTGGGCGGTGTTCTTGGGCAGGGGGTTGATGTACTTGAAGTGGGCCAGTGCCACCTTGTGCCCGGCGGCACGCATCTCGTCCATGGCCGCATGCAGGTGGCCGAAGGTGCCTCCGAAGCCCACGATGAGCAGCCTGGCATCGTCCTTGTCGCCCAGCACCTCCAGGTCGGGCACGGGGATGGCATTTATCTTGGCCTGGCGCTTGCGTGTCATCAGGTCGTGGTTCTCGGGATTGGTGCTGATGGCTCCCGTCTTGTCATCCTTCTCCAGTCCGCCCAGGATGTGCTCGAAGCCCTCGCGTCCCGGCACGGCCCAGTAGCGCGCGCCGTTCCCGGTGCGCATGTAGGGAGTCCACTTGCCCTTCATCTCCTGGGGCACATAGGGCGGGTGGATGCCGGGCAGGCCGGCCATCCTGGGCAGGCGGAACGCGCCCGAGCCGTTGGCCACATAGGCGTCGGTCAACAGGATGACGGGTGTCATGTGCTCCAGGGCCATCTTGCAGGCCTGGAAGGCCGCGTCGAAGCAGTCGGTGGGGCTGGTGGCGGCAATCACAGGCATGGGGCTCTCGCCGTTGCGCCCGAAGAGTGCCTGCAGCAGGTCGGTCTGCTCCGACTTGGTGGGGAGTCCCGTGGCGGGGCCTCCGCGCTGCACATCGAGCACCACCAGGGGCAGCTCCATGATGACGGCCAGGTTCATGGCCTCGCTCTTGAGGCACATGCCGGGGCCCGAGGTGCTGGTCACGGCCAGCGCGCCCGCAAAGGAGGCGCCCAGCGAGGAGGCGCATCCGGCTATCTCGTCCTCGCACTGCACTGTCACCACACCCAGCGACTTGTGCTTCGAGAGCTCGTGCAGCACATCGGTGGCGGGGGTGATGGGGTAGGAGCCCAGGTAGAGCTTGAGGCCCGCCTTCTCGGCGGCGGCGATGAAGCCGTAGGCCGTGGCCTTGTTGCCCGTGATGTCCATGTAGCGCCCGGGCACCTTGTTCTTCGTCTCGATGCGGTACACGTTGGCCACGCTGCTGTGCGTGTTGTGCCCGTAGTCGTAGCCCGCCCGGATGACCTTGATGTTGGCCTCGGCCACACCGGGCTTCTTGGCAAACTTCTCGCGCAGGAAACTGAAGGCGATGTCCAGGTCGCGGTCAAAGAGCCAGCACACGAGCCCCAGGGCAAACATGTTGCGGCACTTCAGGATGCTCTTCGCGTCCATGCCGCTTTCCCGCAGGCACTCCTTGACCATCGTGGTGAGGGGGCAGGCTATCACCCTGTCGGGGTCGATGCCCATCTCTCCCAGGTAGTCCTCGCCCTGGAAGGCCGCCTTCTGCAGGTCCTTGGGGCCGAAGCTGTCGGTGTCGATGATGATGGCGGCGCCGGGCTTGGCGTACCGGTATTGGGTCTTGAGGGCGGCCGCGTTCATGGCCACCAGCACGTCGCACTGGTCGCCGGGCGTATATACCTGCCCCGCGCCCACATGCACCTGGAAGCCCGACACGCCTGTGAGCGAGCCCTGCGGGGCGCGGATGTCGGCCGGATAGTCGGGGAAGGTGCTGATGCTGTTGCCTACGGTGGCCGACACGGTGGAGAAGATGTTTCCCGCCAGCTGCATGCCGTCGCCTGAGTCGCCTGAGAATCTCACCACCACGGACTCTCTCTCTTTGATTTCCATAGCTTCTGCCATTGTCATATTATAATTCTGCCGTTACCATATTATAATAATGAGAGTGTCGGCCTCGTGCGGTGGGGCGTGTCTGGAGCGGAAAGCCTGCAGGCCGCGAACCGGAAAGTCTGGTCATACAGAGCGCACGGGATTTCCTCTCTCTTGTATTGTCCTTGGGACGTCAAACCTGAAGCCTCTGTACTCCCGCCGGGAATCGAACCCGGATCGACGGTTTAGGAAACCGCTGTTCTATCCATTGAACTACAGGAGCATCCGTGTTTCACCCTGCAAAGTTAACGCTTTATTGTCATTAAAATGGCACTTTGGGGAACTTATTTTGAACTGGCAGCCCCGTCGCGCGCTCCTGTGTGGGGAAAATGCGGGAAAAGGCCGCTCTCGGGTGGAGTGGCCGTAGGGCCGGCGGATTCCAGGCGGTCCTGTCGCGGGGAAACTGCCCAGCGGGGGCCAGGGGGACACCGGGAGACGCGGGCAGGGGCTGGCCGCTTGCAGAAGGCAGGAATGCCGGGAGGCTGCCTGCGTGCGACCAAGGAAATGGATGCGGTGCGGTGCGTTGGCGGATGCGGTGCGGTGCGTTGGCGGATGCGGTGCGGCGCGTTGGCGGATGCAGCGCGCTGCGTTGGCGGATGCAGCGCGGTGCGTTTTTTGCGGGATGGGGGTGGAGGTTACGGGAACAATGGAAGCGCGGGACCCGCAGGCGGCCTTGTCCCTGTGTAGGGAGGGCGGCCCGCGGGCTCCGTATGCCGCGCGAGTGACCCCCCCGCCCCTCCGTGGAAGGCCGGCGAGGCTTCCCTCAAGGCACGGGGTCATATCCGCTGCCCCCCCAAGGGTGGCAGCGCAGCAGCCGCCTCAGGGCAAGCCAGGAGCCTTTGAGCGCGCCGTGGCGGCGCAGTGCTTCCAGCGCATACTGGCTGCATGTGGGCGTGAAACGGCAGGAGGGTGGTGTGAGGGGCGAGATGCAGTGGCGGTAGAAGAGGATGGGAAGCGTGAGCCACCATGCCACCATGCGGCTCAATCTACTTGGCTGGTGAGGCGCTTTCATGGATCCGGTGTAACAGGTGCTGCATCTTCAGCATGACAGCACGGGTGGGAAGGATCTCGGCGGTGTTCCACAGGAAGGCGATGTCCAGTCCGCCCTCCCAGTCCCGCAGTATCTGCTTGTTCAGCCGGTAAGCCTCGCGCAGTTGTCTCTTCACGCGGTTGCGCCTTACGGCACGCTTGAAGTGGCGCTTGCCCACGCTCACCAGGATGCGTATGCCCGGCTTCTCGCTCCCGGCAAAGACGGCGCGTATGGGGAACACGCTCACCGAGCGCCGGCTGCCGGTGAACAGCCTCTGCAGGGCTTTCCTGCTGCACAGGCGCTCGCTCTTGGGCAACGAGTGCGGGCGGGCGTCAGCCATTCACCTTGGCGATATAAGCCCTCAGGGCCGCTGTGATGCTGGGGTATTCGGGTGTGGGCGCCTCCAGGTCGAGCCTCAGCCCCGCGTCGCGCACGGCCTGGGCCGTGGCGGGGCCGAAGCAGCCGATGGCGATGTCGCCCTGCCGGAAGTTGGGGAAGTTCTTTTTCAGAGCCTGCACGCCGCTGGGCGTGAAGAAGATGAGCATGTCATAGTCGAATGGCTCGTCGGGCGTGAAGTCGTTGCTCACCGTGCGGTACATCACGCCGCACGCGTGGCTGATGTTCTTGGCGGCCAGTTGCTCCGAGATGTCGTCGTTATGCACGTCGCTCACGGGGATGAAGTACTTCTCGGCCTTGTGCTTGTAGATGACGGAGACCAGGCTGTCGAGTTTGCCCGTGGTGCCGAAGAACACCTTGCGCTTGCGGTACTGCACATACTTCTGGATATACAAGGCCACCGTCTCGGTGATGCAGAAGTACTTCATGTCTTCGGGAATCGTGACACGCAACTCGCGGCAGAGGCTGAAGAAGTGGTCAACCGCGTGGCGCGAGGTAAACACTATAGCCGTGTAGTCCAGGATGTTGATTCTCTGCTGGCGAAACTCTCGGGGGGTGACACCTTCTATCTTGATGAAGGACCGGAACACTATATCCACGTTCATCGTGTTGGCAATGTCAAAGTAGGGAGACTTCTCCGATGAGGGTCTCGGTTGCGAGACGAGTACCTTCTTAATAGCCATTTCGTACAGATGTTTTACTTAAAGTAAGTCCGTTATACGTGTCAATATTTTAAGTGCAACCCATAGGGGCACCACTTCGAGGGTGCAAAAGTACACAAATAAATGCAATGTGCCATAAATTTTAACAGAAAAAACTCTGTACGCCTTGTATAGCAGCAGTACCTTGGCAAACGCAATCACGCCAAGTGTGCTCCACACAAACACTTGCGGCGAAGTGCGCATGTACACGGCGACCAGCAGCACCGGGAACAGGAGCGTGGCTTCGAGGGACAGGATGAAGAAGAGTGTGTCATGCCACTCGCGGCGTGCCTGTTTGTCAAAAAAAATCCAGTTCACAAAGGCATAGGAGTTCGCCTTTACAAAGAAGTAGCACAGCCACGATGTCGTGTAGAAGCCCTGTACGGCCAGCCGCGCGCTCTCACGGGGAAGGCATCCCAGGCTGTCCTGCTCCATTACCGACACGCCCATGCTTCCCATCATGCTGAGCATCAGGTACACATATGGCATGGAGAGGAGTCCCTGGGCTGTGCCCATCCCGTGGTGGTGCTCCTTTCTGATGCGTGTGGGGAGGAAGAAGTCGTGTACCTGCGTGCGCATCTCACCTCCGTAGCGTGTCAGCATGTACACCAGCATGAGGAAGCACACCAGCATGGTGCAGGCCATCTGGCTGTCGGCACTCACCCTGTAGGGCAACAGCCTGCAGGGAAAGCCCGTCTGGCGCCCGGGCAGTTCGGGATGCCAGTAGGGGCTGCCGCTGAGGAATTCTCCCCGTGGTTCCTGGAAGCGCAGCAGGGAGTCGGGCAGGCTGTGGGTGGCGGGCTCGCGGTACAGGCTGACAGGCTGTGGCGGCGGCCCCGGTGTGGCACACGGTCCGGCACCCGCCGCCGCCAGGGTGTCCTGCGGGGAGGGCGCCTCACGGACATCCGTGCGGGGGTGCTGCGCCGCCTGCCGCAGGCTGTCGGCATGGCGCGTGTGCCGCGTGCGGGCGTGTGCCGCCGCGCTGTCCTCTCTCTGGCCTTGTGTGGCGGGCTCTTGCGGGACTGTGGTGGCGGCCAGGCTGTCGGGATCCTGTGCCCAGGGGGTGGGGCAAGCCTGTCTGTCGCTCATAGGGAGGCAAAGCGGCGTATGGATGTGTCCCACTGCGGGGTGTCCTCCACCAGGTCGAGCGCCTCGTGCGGGGTGGAGGCCACACGCCAGAGGGCCGTGTGCTGCTGGCGCATGAAACGCTCGTCGGCCGCCTGCCGCAGGAAGCGGAGCAGGCAGTCGTAGTAGCCTCCGGTGTTGAGGATGACAATGGGCTTGAGGTAGAGGCCCAGTTGCTTCCAGGTGATGAGCTCGCTCATCTCGGCCAGCGTGCCGCACCCGCCGGGCAGGAAGATGGCCGCGTCACTCTGCTCGGCCATCTTCTGCTGGCGCACATGCATGTCGGGGGTCTCCACCAGGCGGGTCATCCCCTGGTGGCACCACCCCTCCACAATCATGAAGGATGGTATGATGCCCACAGCCTGCCCGCCGTGCTGCAGGCATCCGTCGGCCGAGGCACGCATGAGTCCCTGGTTGCCCGCGCCGTTGACCAGGGTGATGCCGCGCGCGGCCATCTCCTCGCCCAGCGCGTAGGCCGCGTCCGCATACTTGCGGTCTATCTGTGAACTGCTGGCGCAATACACGCAGATGCTCTTGATGTCCATTTCTTCTGTTGCGGTTTACGGTTATGTGGTCTTGTGGTTATGTGGTACGTGCGGTAGTGGGGTCATCGGGTCGTGGGGCTGTGCGGTTGCGTGCCTGTGCCGCTTGTGGTCACGCGGCTTGCGTTTCCCAGAAGGCGCGCACATGCTCCGGCCGTTTCGCCAAACCCCATGGCCCCGCTCCTGTAACCTCAAGGGGTCTTAGAAAAACTCCTTCCTTATCTTGTCCACATAGTCCAGTTTCTCCCAGGTGAAGAGCTCCACGGTCACCTCCCTGGTCTCGTGGTAGAGCGACTCGAAGCGCTTGGTCACCACGCGGGGCTCGCGCCCCATGTGCCCGTAGGCCGCCGTCTCCTCGTAGATGGGGTTGCGCAGTTTCAGCCGCTGCTCGATGGCGTAGGGCGTGAGGGGGAACATCTGGCGTATGCGGCGGGCTATCTCGCTGTCGGGCATCTGCACATGGCTGCGTCCGTAGGTGTTGACATACACGCTCACAGGCTCGGCCACACCTATGGCGTAGCTCAGCTGCACCAGCATCTCGTCGGCCACGCCCGCGGCCACCATGTTCTTGGCGATGTGGCGTGCGGCATAGGCTGCCGAGCGGTCCACCTTGGAGGGGTCCTTGCCGCTGAACGCCCCGCCGCCGTGCGCGCCCTTGCCGCCGTAGGTGTCCACGATGATCTTGCGCCCGGTGAGACCCGTGTCGCCGTGGGGGCCACCGATGACGAACTTGCCCGTGGGGTTGACATAATACTTGATGTCATCATCGAAGAGGGCCAGCACCTCGGGCTTCCGCAGGCTCTCGAGCATGCGTGGCACCAGGATCTCGCGCACGTCCCTGGCTATCTGCCGATGCATGGCCTCGTCGGTGTCAAACTCATCGTGCTGTGTGGAGAGCACGATGGTGTCGATGCGCAGGGGCTTGCCCTCGTCAGAGTACTCCACCGTCACTTGGCTCTTGGCGTCGGGGCGCAGGTAAGTCATCACCTTGCCCTCGCGCCGTATCTGGGCCAGCACCACCAGCAGGCGGTGGGCCAGGTCCAGGCCCAGGGGCATGTAGTTGTCGGTCTCGTTGGTCGCGTAGCCAAACATCATGCCCTGGTCGCCCGCGCCCTGCTCCTCGGGAGCCAGGCGGCTCACGCCCCGGTGGATGTCGGGACTCTGCTCGTGGATGGCGCTCAGCACGCCGCAGCTGTTGCCGTCAAACATGTACTCGGCCTTGGTGTAGCCGATGCGGTTGATGACCTCGCGCGCCACGCGCTGCAGGTCGATGTAGGCCTCGCTCGAGATTTCGCCGGAGAGGAACACCTGTCCGGTGGTCACCATCGTCTCGCAGGCCACATGGGACTGCGGGTCGAAGGCCAGCAACTTGTCGAGCACAGCGTCACTAATCTGGTCGGCCACCTTGTCGGGATGACCCTCGGACACAGATTCTGAGGTAAATAGATAACCCATAGTCAATTGAATCATTAAAGGTTGAACAATCAACAAGCTGGGGAAAAGACGTAGGCATAAATGCGTGGCAAGGCCGTGGCCTTGTCCTTTTTAGCATTTTTTTGTGTGGTTGCAATCAGCCCAAATCTATCCACATTTCTCGTTTCGGCTGCAAAGGTACAAAGTTTATGTGGAATGCGGTAGGGCTGTGTGCGTATTTTTATTCTTGCCCCATGTCCGTTAGGGCAACAGGGCATCTGCCACGGCCTGGTGGCGGATGCCCTGCCTGTGAAGTCCTCCAGGCAATCGTGGTGTGCTATTCCAGGAGCCGGAAGCCCACGTTGATGCAGCGTCCTTTCCAAGTCCAGGGGCTGTTCTGGCGGTTGAAGGCAGGGAAGCGGATAGACTTGAGCATGCTGTCCAGTGCGCGGAAGCGGCTCTGTGACATGGCCGACAGGATGGAGGACGGACTGCTGAGTCTCACCTGCAGCACCTCCCCCTCGCTGCTCACGCACAGTTCCAGATAGGGGCGGGTCTTCCCTGTGCGTGCCAACCGCCTGCGCTCCTGCTTGCTCAGGAAGTCTGTGACCCGCTTGTCCATACCCTTGCACAGGCTTTGGAAGTCCTGGAGGTTCTGCCCCTGGTAGAGTTCGCTGGGCGGTGGGCAGGAGAGCGAGGTGTAGTATTTCATCATCCTGTTGGGTATTGTGCAGACAAACAGGCTGGCGTTCCAGTTCCTCCGCTCCTCGATGGGCTCCTGGTGTGAGGCAGTCCTGTTGGGCTCGCCCATGTAGGCCAGCTGCCGGTCAAACGCCCGGGTGAAGATGCGCACGAAGGTGAAGGGTGGCTGGTTGGCCAGCGCGTGGATGCAGGTGGACTTCATCGCCTCCACACGGTAGATGTAGTCCGCGTCAATGCGGTACAGGCTGTCGTTGCCCGGGATGATGAACTTATCTATGGTGTAGGCGCACTTGCCCTTGACCTGCGGCAGGTACTTGGCGCACACCTGCTCCAGCGTGAGCCACTGGATGGGCCGCTCCGTGCGTGCTTCCCACACGCCCGTCAGGCGCACCCGCTGCCCATAGACGAGGGTGTCCACGCACTGCCTCTCCCTGAGCGGGCGGCCTGAGTCGTCGCGGGGGACGGGCCTGGGATTCATGTAACGCTGCCTCCAGCCATTCTCGGGTATCTTGTCGGGGTCGAGTCCCACGGGTGCCATGCCTATGAACACTCCGTTGACGATGAATCCGTGGTCGGTACACTGGGCGCAGGCAAGCGAGCAGTCCGTCTTCCAAGGGTCTGCCACTGGCATGGTCTGCTGGGGTCCATAGTCTTCTCCCATGAGTATCTCCCACCCCGGCTGTGCCATGGCCGGGGCGGCGAGGAGCATCCCCAACAGGGATGCAAGTGCTTTGCTGCATTTCGTCATCTGTTTATCTCTGATTTAATTTGAAGCCATACATGAATCTAGAGTTCTTGTACCTGTCCGAGTTCTTGTCGTTGGCATCGTTTTGGAGTGTGTATGTTTTGTTTTGTGGGTCGTATATATACAAGAGCCCACGGTTGTTCTTTTCAATTATGACAGCATGTCCAGAATACGATTCTGTGTCATCGCTTTCTCTAAAGAACCCAATAACAGTACCACCGTCAGTGCATTTGCCGTCCCTGGGGAATAGAGAGCGAATTTCCTCTATTGACATGTAACGCTGTGTATCAAAGAAGCAACCTAGATACGTGAGTATTGCTTCGTTGGGGTGAACGTCCCCATAAGCGTTCTTGGTCATGGCATATGGGCCTCCTAGATATTCAGTCATACGCCCGGTTCCTTTCCAACTGCCGTGATTCAGATAGCCACAGTAATAATCATAACGATACTCCTCAGAACTATATGGAGACTTCTCTGGCCCGCCGCCTGCATATTCCATGCATTTAAAAAAACAGTCGTTGTTGTTTCCTTTTGCATTGCCGCTTGAGTCATAATTGATGATAATGTCACTTCCGCTTCCGATGTCGTCTCCAATTCCCATGGGGCCATTGTCTTCCGAAGAGCCATCACATCCACATCCAGACCCGCATCCGCATCCGCATCCCGAGCCAGACCCAGACCCGGATCCGCTTCCACTACCATTGCCTGCCCCAGATGCACACCCATCCATGCTGGGCAACACCTTTTTGAAGTATTGGGCAGTCTTTCCTTTTTCAGTCCATACAAAACCTCCTGTCCAATTCCCTTTGTTTTTAATTCTTTCATACTCTTCGTAGTCATAGGGGTTACCTACGCTGCCCAATGGGGCTTTTTTTTGATTTGTGCTCATAAGCGCATAAAATTTAATTGGTGAATAAATTTTGATTATTACAAGACCCTTGTAGAGCAAGGCGTCCATAGTCTGTTTGAATAATGTGTCCTGCATTTCCACGTTGGTTGTGCTTCTCTGTATAGACCACCCTCGTATTTCGCCCACAAGGGCAGGGGACATCTTCAGTCTTTTTATAGTTTTCGCTTCTTCTCTTAGGAGAGGAACTTCTTCAACTCTGTTGCCAGTTACGGTAGGGCGTATCGCAATAGCATCCAAAGGGAAAAACTCTTCACAATCCAGTCGTCTTTTTAGTGTCTCTTTCTCCTCTATGCTTAAATTCTTGCAGTCAAATAATAATAAGTGTGGACACAAAAACAGAAGGCGTTTCTCTTGCTCTTCCTTGGACAAAGAATAGAATGCGAGATTGTGCGATACCGAACAATCTATGCGGAACAATTCTTCTGTCTTAATGTCTTTCCATTCAGATGATGCCGTTCTGATAAAGTCGTTGTAACGGCAGACCCCAGAACTTCCCTTTGTTTGATTGACAATTTCCATGTATCCTCTCTCATAGTCCTCAGAAAACATGGCCATGACTTTTTGGTAATAATCGGGGTAAAGACGCAGAAGAGTTTTCTCCAGCATCAGGTAGTTCTCTTTCCTCCTTTTGTGTCCACCTAATATGTGAAGTATTGGCCTTCTCTCGAAGTGCATAAAGTCACAGAAGTCAGATGTGGAATATCCGTTATCGCGGAGTTCTCCTTTTATCAAACAGCGAACCTCACGTTCTTCGAGTTCTGCCATAATGGCAAGCAATACCTGTTCCACAAAGACATTGCAATTTGTGGCTACATGCGAATAACGTGGATTGTTGAGATGATTCTCGTCTATAAACCTAAAGGCTTCAATGCAGTATCTGTGAATAAAGTCTATGTCTGTTCCTCCGAATAGCCCCATATTATAAGAAGGTACAGACTTCCTGCGAATGCCTTCTTGGGCAATAGCGGGCACATGTATTTGTTGACAGGCCAAAATGCCATCCATCATTTCCCGATAATATTCTGTTCCGAACTCTTTGTTCTGGGCTACTAATTTAGCAACAAGCAGGCTGTCGGGGAGTCCGTTGGGCAGATATACGTCTCCGTCAACATGTACGAAAGGGCTTTCCTGCATGGAATAGACCTTTATCTTGGATAATGCCCAGTGGTATGGCAAGCAAAAAAAGTCATCCAACACCACATGAACTTTCTTGTAGGGAAGCCCTAATCTTTCTATTAGGAACTGGTATCCTGCTGTGTCTGTATATAGTTCTATGTTGTTAAAGTGTTGCTGTAGGCACAAGCAACTTAGTGTCCACGACATCGCATTGTACCTCGGATGTGTCCATCCATAGGTGGAAAGCAGGGGATTCCCCTTGGCGGTCCAAAAAGTCTGTATTACTCTCATGGCAGCAAATAACGTTTTTAGTAAAGTGTCGCAAATGTAATGCTATTCTTGTTGAATCGCAAGTAAAGCGCGATTTCTTTAACTCGGCAATGTTTTTATACCAGGTTTATGCCAGGATGCGGTAATGCCCATAATAATATGACAAGGGCAACTCTTGCTTAGAACTCACCGCGAATCTCTGCTTTCAGGTGTGCTGTAATCCATGTGCGGAAGTCCCAAACACACGTTTGGAATCAACGTGCATGTGCTCCGAACTTTCATGTGGAAATCTCATCTGGCTTCTGCCGGAGCGTGTCCTGCCCTGTGGCAAAGCCCTTGGGCGGCGTGTCGCGGTTCGCCTTTGCCATTTTCCCATGTCTCTGTCATAAAGCGGGCAGACTTTTGTGCCCGTGTGCGCAATACTTCGTAAATTTGTGGGAAACGCAAAGCGAACTGCTATGAAACGAACATTCCTTATGACTGCGCTGCTGCTCGTGCTGGCAGCAAGCGCGCAGGCGCAGACCGTGTGGCACGACCCCATGCAGGAACCGGAGTGTGTGCTCAACGGGCGAGGTTGGAACCAGGAGACGGGCAACAGCAACTACTGCCGCCTGCCCGACCGCCTGGAGCAGACGGTCCCCCCTGCCGTGTGGCGGCTCTCGCGGCACACGCCGGGCGTGTCGCTGCGTTTCCAGACCAACGCCAGGCGGCTGTGGGTGCGCTACCTCACTTATTTCCCAGGCAAGAGCTTGCCCAACGTGGTGAGCCTGTGCCACTCCGGCATTGACCTCTATGCCACCGATGTCAACGGCCACACCTCCTGGGTGCCCAACATGATGCGCTATGACATGTCGGTCAACAAGTCCGACACCGTGCAGTTCTACTTTGACACCCATGAGCTGCCCGACTTCCGTGGCCAGGGCATCACCTACGAACTCTACCTGCCCACCTACAATGGCGTGAAGTGGCTCGCCGTGGGCACCGACGCGACGGCCTCCTTCCGGTTCGTCGAGGGGTCGCGGGAGCGTCCCATCGTGGTCTATGGCACATCGATAGCCCACGGGGCCTCGGCCAGCCGCCCTGGACTCATCTGGAGCACCAGGCTCAAGCGCCGCTACGAGTGCCCTGTGGTCAACCTGGGATTCTCGGGCAACGGCAGGATGGAGCATGCCCTGTTTGACGCGCTGGCCGAGATAGACGCGCGTGCCTACCTGATAGACTGTGTGCCCAACAGCGCCGAGCTCTCGGCCCGGGAGTACGAGGAGCGGCTGCGCTACGGCATCGCCAGGCTGCGCTCTGCCAGCCAGGCCCCCATCGTGCTGGCCGAGGGACAGTTTATCGACCACCCCTCGGCACTCGTGCATTCGGCGGCCTATCACCAGCAGATGCAGAAGGACACCATACAGCGGCGGGTCGTGGATGAACTCAAAGGCCAGGGTGTGAAGGGGCTGTACTATGTCACGCGCGCCGACCTGGGCTTCACCGCCGACGACTTCATCGAGGGTGTCCATCTTGACGATGTGGGCATGATGAAGTACGAGCATGCCTATGCCCGCGTGCTCGACCAGGCTCTGGTGGGCCCCGACACCATGCGGCACTACACGCCATGCACCCAGCGGCGCGACGGATACGACTGGATGGGGCGGCACAACAGCATCATCAGGCGCAACCACGGGGCCGCCCCCGAGGTGCTCATGATAGGCAACTCCATCACCCACTACTGGGGCGGAGAGCCCGCAGGCACGGTGGTCAACGGGGGCAAGACTTGGGACAGGCTCTTCAAGGGGCACCGCGTGACCAACATGGGCATGGGGTGGGACCGCGTGGAGAACACCTTCTGGCGGCTCGCGCACGGAGAGCTCGAGGGCTGCAGCCCGCGTGACATCTGCCTGATGATTGGCACCAACAACGGCGAGCCCGCCCCCCAGGTGGTGTCGGGCATACTGGACATCGCCGCCCTCATACGCCGCCACCAGCCCCAGGCGCGCCTCCACATCATCGGCATCCTGCCCAAGGGCGGGCAGGAGGAGGCCGTGCGCCGGCTCAACGCCCTGCTCGCGCAGAGCGTCGTGCAGGACGGCATGACCTTCTACCACGACTTCTCCAGTGCGCTCACGCTCCCCGACGGCTCGGGCCGGCTCGACCCATCGTGCTTCCTGCCCGACCGCCTGCACCCCAACGAGCGCGGATATGGGCGGCTGGCCAAGCACTTCCGCCGCATCCTGTTCCGCTGACACACATGCCAGAGCCAAGTCCGGTGGCAGGCGGTACGGCATTTGCCAGCCCTGCCATCGGGCTTTCTCGCGGATTATGTGTAACTTTGTGGGTGAAATACACGCAATGCTTACCCAAAGGGGAAGCATGCGCGACCCTCTTCCTGGCAGTCCTGCCCCTGCGGGCAAGCGCGGCTCTTCCTGTGGCAAGAGACCGCACCGGGGACGTTGAACCTGCTCATGGTCAACCGCCACACGTCCACACGGGCGGCATGTTGGCGCGTCATTAATTGAGAGGGAAGACTATCCGATTACCAACCAAACAATATCATCAGATGAGAAAACTATTGATTATGGCAACTGCTATCCTGGCAGCGGCAGCCTGCTCACAGGCTCCCAAGGGTGAGACAGCCACCGGGGCGGCTTCTGCCGACAGCGTGACCTTCTTCAAGGAGGCTTTCCCCCGGCAGAATGTGGATGTGAACGCCTTCTCGGGCGGCATTCAGCACATTGGTGTTCCCACCACCGACGTGCAGGGCACGGTGGACTTCTACAAGACCCTGGGCTTCCAGGAGGCCATGCGCCGCACCGTCACCGGCGACCGCGACTTCGCCTTCATGAAGTTGGGCAACCTGCTCGTCGAGGTCATCCCCACCGATGAGCCTGCCCTCGCAAACGGTGCCGTGGACCACATGTGCCTGGACGTGAAGCAGATTGACAGCCTCTACAACGAACTGAAGCAGGCAGGCTACACGATGCTGAGCGACAGCGTCAACCAGATTGACTTCTGGCAGAATGGTGCGAAGTACTTCTTCATCCAGGGACCCAACAAGGAGAAAATAGAGTTCTGCGAGATTCTGTAGGGGAGGGACAGCACTCCGCAGGCGAGATGAAGGCTCGCCTGCAGGGATATAGCAACAGGAAGGAGGAGCCGTATGAGGCCCCTCCTTCCTGTTTTTCTATGCTGTGAGTCTATTCGCTTTCCTTAATCCGTCACCTATAAGGCTGCCTATCATGCAGCCCCCAAATACTATGGCTCCCATGTACAGCTTCTCTATATCAATCAGCACACCCACAATGATGGCTACCAGCGAGGCTGCAAGCAGGACGTACACCAACTTTTTCATGTGGCAATCTGGCTTTTTCGGCTGGCTCTTACTTCAGATACTCCGCCCAGTCGGTGAGGCGCATGTCACCCTTGCGAAGGAAGGTGTCGTGCATGCCGAAGGCGGCCGAGAGGACGTGGTGGGTGTGTCCGCCAAACTTCTCGGCGTGCTTCAGGTAGTCGCGCAGCAGCGGCTGGTAGTCGGGGTGGGCCACACGGATGAGCTCCTCGGCCTTCTGCATGTCGCTCTTGTGGCGCAGGTCGGCCACGCCGTACTCGGTGATGACCGCGTCGATGAAGTGGTTGGTGTGGTCGATGTGGCTGGCAAAGGGCACGATGCTGGATATTGCGCCGCCCTTGGTGGTGGAGCCACAGGTGAAGATGCTCAGGTAGGCATTGTTGGTGAAGTCGGCCGAGCCGCCTATGCCGTTCATCATCTTCGTTCCGCATATCTTGGTGCTGTTGACATGTCCGTAGATGTCACACTCGATGGCGGTGTTGAGCGAGCACACGCCTATGCGGGCAATCACCTCGGGGCAGTTGCTTATCTCGGAGGGGCGAAGCACCAGCTTGTCCTTGAAGAAGTCCATGTCGTCGTAGATTCCCCGCAGGCAGTCGTTGGTGACAGTCAGCGAGCAGGCACTCGCGCTCAGCACGCGGCCCTCGCGCATCAGCTGCACGGGAGCGTCCTGGAGCACTTCGGTGTAGATGCTGAAGTCGGGCACCTCCCGGCACTGTCCCAGCGCCCCCAGCACGGCATTGGCTCCGCTGCCCACTCCGCTCTGCAGGTTGAGGAACGACTTCGGGATGAGGCCCCGGCGCATGTTGTCCAGCAGGAAGTCGGCCACGTTCTGTCCTATCTGTGTCGTGATGGGGTCGGGGTCCTTGAAGGCGCGTGCCTCGTCGGGCACGTTGCACTCTATCACGCCCACGATGCGGCTGGCGTCCACCTCCACATAGGGCTTGCCTATGCGGTCGCTGGCCTTGGTGATCATGATGGGAGTGCGGTGGGGGTGGTCCTCTATCTCATACACGTCGTGTATGCCCTTGCTCTTGGGGCTGTGGAAGGTGTTGAGCTCGATGATGATGCCCTCGGTGGCCAGGCGGCAGATGGTGGGGCTGATGCCGCCTGCGGCGGTCAGGTAGATGCGGGCCTTGGCGCCCGCCTGCTCCACGGCGCACGCCTCGATGATGGCCCAGTGCACCTGTCCCAGGTAGCCCTGGCGTATCTGTGTGGCCATGTTGCTCAGGTTGAGGTCGGAGTAATGGAGCTCGTTGCGGTTGACGTTCTTCCTGAAGTCGGGGTTGGTGGTGTATGGGGCGCGGAAGTCGATGGCCTTCGCGTTGGAGAGCATGCCGTCGCAGCTCTGCCCGGTGCTGGCCCCTGTGAACACGCTTATCCTGAACGGGTGCCCTGCGGCGTGCTCCGCCTCGGCCTTCTTGGCTATCTCGGCGGGTGTGCACTTGGGCACGCCGGCGGGTGTGAATCCGCTCAGACCGATAGTCTGCCCGTTCTGAACCAGTGCGGCTGCCTCTTCGGCAGTCATCTTTCTAAATTCCATAGTGGTCTTATGCTTTTTGTTGTTTCCAGTCTTGTGTGGTCTGCCAGGTGGCTTATGCCCCTACAAAGTTAGTGTTTTTCTGTCAAAGGTTCGGAGTCGTGCCCTTGCTATTCTTCATGTGCGCGTTCTTTTTTGCTCTGTCTGTCCCCGGAGTTGTCCTGTTGGTGTGCCTGGGCGTGCCGGTCATGACGGGCGAAGAGCCTCTGGAATTGCTCTTGCATGTCTGCCTCAAGGCTTTCCGTGCTCACTCCCCTCAGCCTGGCCACCTCCTGGTACAGGAGTCCCACGGGCCGTGTGTCCTCGTCGGTCTCCAGCAGGAGTCTCTCTGTGGGGCATGCCACCAGGCTTTCGGGGTTGAACCGGAAGCCGAACGAGACGTGGACCCCGGCATCCAGCAGCGACCGCAGTTGCTGTGGCTTTCCCCTGAACCCGTGCAGGATCCATGGTACGGAGGGTCTCATGGCCTTGTGCAGTGCCAGGAGCGTGTCCAGGCACTTCACGCAATGCAGGATGACGGGCAGGCGCCATTCCTCGGCCATCCGCAATTGCGCCCGCAGCACATCCGTCTGTGTGGGCATCGGTGCCGGGGCATGTGTGTCCAGCCCGCACTCCCCGATGGCCAGCAGCGTGCCTGGCCCGTGGGGCAGGGTATGGGGCAGGTGGGCCTGCCAGGGGTGTATGCCCCAGGTGTCGCGGCCGTCCAGGATGACACGCTCGCCCCCGCGCGCTGGATGGTGGGTGTGGAAGTCGATGTACACGCCTTGCCCTCTCTCCCCTCAGTCCTGGGGGTACTCCAGGTTCTCGCCGGTGGCCTGCAGCAGGGTCTCCTGCAGGTACTTGCGTGCCTCCCAGCGCGCCATGGGCAGGTCGTGCAGCAGGTAGTTGCCGCAGTCGCGGGGCGCCGCGCCAGGCACCTCGCCCTCGTAGTTGGCCACAAACTGGAAGGTCTCTATCATCAGGGGCAGTATGTCGCGGCTGGTGAGGTTGCCCCGCATGAGCAGGTAGTTGCCCGTGAGGCATCCCATGGGCCCCCAGTAGATGATGCGGTCACGCCACTGCGGGTGGTTGCGCAGGTAGGTGGCTGCCAGGTGCTCGATGGTGTGCAGGGCACCCTGTCCCAGTGCCGGCTCGCGGTTGGGCTGCTTCATGCGTATGTCAAAGGTGGTCACGGTCTCGCCGCCCACCTGGTCCTGTCGGGACACATAGATGCCGCGCTGCAGGCGGCAGTGGTCTATGGTGAAGCTGGGTATCTTGTCCATTTGTGTGATATGATGTGTGGGTATGTTCAGAGTTGGGTGGTGAGCGCGTCCAGCAGCGAGCGCGTGACGGCAAACGAGCGGTTGGCCATCGTGTCCCAGAAGTTGAGGTACTGGTCGAAGTGCCCCTCCGCCCCCGGTGTGTCGCTGATGATGCGGAAGCTCAGGAAGGGCACCCCGTACAGGTGGCACACCTGTGCCAGCGCGCCGCTCTCCATGTCCACGGCCAGTGCCTGGGGGAAGCGCGCCTTGATGAGGCCGAGTTGCTGGCGGCCGGTGACAAACTGGTCGCCGCTGCAGATGAGTCCGGGCACGATGCGCACCTCGGTCTCAAGTCCCGTGGCGATGGCCAGCAGCCGCCCGTCGGCGGCAAAGGTTGCAGGCAGTCCCTGCACCTGTCCGGGCTCGTTCTCGGGGCCGCAGTCCACATCGTGGTAGGCCACGGTGGCTCCGGCCACCACGTCCATCACGCGGAGCGACGCGTCGGCGCCTCCAGCCACGCCCGTGTTCACCAGCACGTCTGGCGCATAGCGGTGGATGAGTTCCACAGCCCCCACGGCGGCGTTGACCTTGCCGATGCCGCTCTGCATGAGCACCAGCTGGCGGCCTCCATACGTTCCTGTGGTAAAGGAGAAGTGCCCCTGCCTCTCCACCCGTTTGTCCTGCAGCAGTGCTGCCAGTTGCTCGTGCTCCTTCTGCATGGCGTTGATGATGCCTATGGTCATGGGATAGTGTCCTCGTTTGTGGTTTGGTGCTGCAAAGTTAGGAAATAGATAGGGAACAGCAGCCCGCCCGCCGGGAGAAACTCACATGGCGGGCGGGCAGGGGGCGTGTCGCGCAGTCTTTGTGAGGGTATCCGCGCCAGCGTCAAAAAACGCAGCGCGCTGCATCGCACTGCGTTGGCCTGTGCAGCGCACTGCGTTGACCGTCCAGCCCAGGCTGAACGCAAGGGCCTGTGCGGCGGCGCGCGCTTGCCGCCTATGTGGCCGCCTTTTTCCTGTGGGCTGTGGGGGACATCCCGGTCATTCTCGTGAAGAACGTGCAGAAGGCCGACTGTGACGGGAAGCCCATGCGCCGGGACACCTCCTGTACGGTGAGGTGTGACGAGAGCAGCAGCGACGATGCCTTCTCTGCCAGGCAGGCATCCAGTATCTGCTTGGGGGTGCGGCCCACCACGCGCGTGGTGACCATCGTCAGATAGCGCGTGGTCACGGCCAGGCGCGTGGCGTAGGTGCCGATGTTGTGGTCTGTGGCATAGTGGGCGGCAACGAGCGACATGTAATGGTTGTAGATGTCGGCCGGACGCATCGTCGGCGGAGTGCCCTCCACGGCATACACCACGCGGTTGTGCATGTAGGAGTGCGCGGCTGCCACAGCCTGCTGCACGGGGTCGCCCAGGGCCATGCGCGTGGCGATGGCCGAGGAGAGCCCGCTGCTCACGCCGTGCCTCTGCCATCCCTCCAGGTTGGCCGAGGAGAAGAAGCGCCCCTCTCCCCCCGCAAGCAGATAAGCGGTCAGGCGGTCGGGCGACAGCCTGCCCCCGCGCAGCAGCACCGCCCCCGCCCCCGTGGAGGCCAGCAGGCGGGCGGCCCGCTCCATGTCGCGGTCGGTGCTGACGCGCATGCCCAGCATGGCCTCGGCCTCGCTGACGCGCATCATCAGCAGGGCGGCGTGTGGGATGAGCGTGCTCTCCCACAGGCGCATCACGTCGTCCTCCACCAGGCGCGCGCCAGCCGAGGTGGTCAGGCCGGGAGCCATCACCAGGCGCGGGTGCCCGGCCAGCTCGCGGGCCACGGCGGTGAGCGTGCCGGCATGGCGCAGCAGCCCCACCTTCACGGCCAGCGGGTGCTCTTCGCCCAGTATGGCCCTCACCTGCCCCGCGACCACATCGGGCGGCAGGTCGTGCACGCTGCTTATGCCCTGGCTGTCCTGCACGGTGACCGAGGTGATGGCCGTGAGCGCGTAGCCGCCCAGCGAGGTGATGGTGCGCGCATCGGCCTGTATGCCCGCCCGTGCGGTGCTGTCCGAACCGTTGATGCTCAATACGGCAATCTCCTTGTGCATGTCGCAAAGTTAGCACATTTCTCTCTCACAACCTTTTCGCTACGGATTTTTCTCTCTACCTTTGTCCGGGACGTGCATTCTGCACACGCCCCCGTCAGGCTGGGCGCCATGCTTCCGTCACCCGGCGGGTGCCATAGGCAGGGGGGAGTATAATAATGAGCAAGGAGGAACGATAATATGAGAGGGACTTTGCTGCTGATAGCCCTGTGCCTGGCACAAGCCGTGCAGGCAGGGCGCAACATCATCCTGGAGACAGACATGGGCAATGACGTGGACGACGCCTGGGCGCTGGACATGCTGCACAAGTATGCCGACGAGGGCCGGGTGCGCCTGCTGGCCGTGATGCTCAACAAGGAAGGCGTGGGCCCCTGCCGCTATGTGCAGCTGATGAACACCTGGTATGGCCGCCCCCGCATCCCCATAGGGCATGCCCTGAGGGAGCGCAAGAGCATGGAGGGGATGCCCAACTTCACCGGCATCGTGGCCGACATGAAGGCCGCCGACGGCACCCCGCTCTACCCCCACACGATAAGCAGCCTGGCCGACACGCCCGATGCCGTGACCCTCTACCGCCGCCTGCTTGCCAGGCAGAAGGACCACTCGGTCACCATCGTCAGCGTGGGGTTCAGCGGCAACCTGGCCGCCCTGCTGCGTACCAGTGGTGACAAGTACTCGCCGCTCAGCGGCAGCGAACTGGTGGCACGCAAGGTGGAGAGCCTGGTGGTCATGGCGGGACACATCGCCAACCCCGACTATGCCGAGTACAATGTGGTCAACGACATCCCCTCCTGCCAGGAGGTGTTTGCCCAGTGGCCCACCGCGATAGTGGTCACCCCCTTTGAGCTGGGCAAGGCGGCCCTGCTCCCTGCTGCCTGCCTGCGCAGCGACTTTGCCTGGGCCAAGCACCACCCAGCCCTCGACGGGGTGATGGCGGCGCGTGGCAAGTATGAGGACTATCCCACCTGGGACATGACCGCCGTGGTGTATGCCGTGGAGGGATGCGCGGGCTACTTCACCCTCTCGCTCCCCGGAACCATCACCGTCACCGGGCGCGGATGCACGCATTACCAGGCCGACAGCCGTGGCCGTCACCGCTATCTGACCAGCGACCACAACCAGGTGCCCCTGCTCGTGGCGCGTATGCGCGAACTGGTGGCACGCAAGCCCATGAACAAGAAATGACCGTCAGGCAATGAACAGAACACACATACTGGCCGCCGCGCTCTGCGCGATGGCCTTGACGGGCGCACATGCCCAGCAGCCCGTCCTGTCGCCACAACCTCAGCAGGCCACATGGGGCGAGATGGCCTTCGCCCATGACACCCCCATATATATGGAAGGGGCCGGGCATGCCGACCCCGATGCCGTGGCACTCCTGCGCGGGCGGCTGGACGGCAGGCTCACGCCCATGCCCCAGGGAGCCGTGCGCCTGGTGATAGGCGAGGCGGGCGACAAGGCCGTGAAGGCATACCGCAAGCACATACCCGCCCAGGCCGAGGGCTACTACCTGAGCATCGGGCCGGGTCTCGTGGTCATCGCCGGGCGCGACGGGGCCGGCACCTACTATGGCGTGCGCACCTTCCTGCAGGCATGGGAGCAGCAGCGCGTCATGCAGTGTGCCATCGAGGACTGGCCCAGCGTGGCATGCCGTGGAGTCATCGAGGGCTTCTACGGCAACCCCTGGAGCCACCAGGACAGGCTCAGGCAGTTTGACTTCTACGGGCAGAACAAACTCAACACCTACGTCTATGGCCCCAAGGACGACCCCTACCACCGTGCCCACTGGCGCGACCCCTATCCCCAGGAGGAGGCCGGGCGGCTGGCCGAACTGGTGCGGGAGGCCCACCGCCACAAGGTGCAGTTTGTGTGGGCGGTGCATCCCGGGGGCGACATACAGTGGAACCTGCAGGACTCCATGGCTGTGTGCCGCAAGCTGGAGTGGATGTACGGGCTGGGCGTGCGCTCCTTTGCCATCTTCTTTGACGACATCTGGGGCGAGGGCAGCAAGGCCGACAAGCAGGCCGGACTGCTCAACTATGTGACCGACAACTTCGTGCGCAAGCACCGCGACGTGATGCCGCTCATCATGTGCCCCACACAGTACAACAAGGCTTGGAGCGGCGGCGACTACCTGAGCACGCTGGGCACGCGCATGTACCCCGAGGTGAGGGTCATGTGGACAGGCAACAGCGTGGTGGACATGATAGAGCGGGACGACATGGAGTGGATCAACAGGCAACTCGGGCGCAAGGCGTTCGTCTGGCTCAACTACCCCGTGAACGACTACTGCCAGAGCCGCATGCTCATGGGCAAGACCTACGGCAACGGACTGGACATCGCCCCGCTGGTGAGCGGATTCTGCTCCAATCCCATGGAATATGCCGAGGCATCCAAGGTGAGCCTCTACAGCATCGCCGACTATACCTGGAACATGCCCCGGTACGATGCCGTGCGCAGCTGGCACCAGGCCCTCGGGACACTCATGCCCACGGTGCAGGAGCCCTTCCGCTGGTTCTGTGAGAACAATATCGACCTGGGCAGGACAGGCCATGGGCTGCGCCGCGAGGGTGAGAGTCCACGCTTCCCCCAGGACGGGAAGGCCAGCTGGGCCGACTACGAGCAGTTCTTCCGGCAACAGGCCGCTGAGGCCGCCTTGCTGCTGGCCGACAGCGTGAACAGCCCCGAGATGCTGGCCGAGATAGGCCCCTGGGCGGAGAGCATGCGCCTGCAGGGGCTGCGCGGACTGGCCGTGACACGCCTGGCCCAGGCGCAGGAGGCGGGCGACAGCGTGCTCTTCATCGGGCTGTACCGTGCCCAGCAAGCCATCGAGCAGGCCCGGAAGGCCATCGTGAGCCGCAACTGGGAAGGCAGCGTGGTCAAGGCCAAGCCCGTGGTGGGCGGCACGGTCATCGCACCGTGGATTGACCGCACGCTGGCCAGCAGTGTCAAGGCATACAAGAGGCAGCACACCTATGGCCGCGAGTTCTTCCCCCGGCAGGCCATCGAGGACGGCCAGTACACCATCATGGCCGGCGGGCGCTACCTCACCGACGCGCAAGCCGCTACCGACCGCACCGGCGACCATCCCGTGCTGCAGGCCACACGCGACAGCATCAACCCGCAGCGGCAGCAGTGGAACGTGGAACTCGACATCACCACAGGCCGCTACAAGATAAGCAACGCGCAGGACGGACGCTACGTCAACGAGAACGGCTCCTTCTGGGCCAGCAAGACCCTGAACCCCTATGACCCCGAATGGCACACGTTCGTCCTCACCCGCCAGGCCGACGGCTCCTGCACCATCCAGTGCGGCGGACGCGCGGGCAAGGGCTTCTGGCAGGTGGAGGGCGACCGCCTGCGCAACGCTGCCCAGGGGACACCCTTCCGCCTGGAGCCGGTGCGCTAATCATGCCCCGGCGCGCCCTCCCGGACGCAAAAACCTTGCGCAAGAGCGGGGAAAGAAGTAAATTTGCACCCAAGTAAAAAGACCAACCGACATGAGAAAAGTGATATTGTGCGCATTCGCGCTCGCGTGTGGCACCCTGGCACACGCACAGGCAGGGCTCACAGGGGACGTGCTGAAGACCCTCGAGGGCAGCTATAAGGACACTCCCGCCGAGAAGGCACTGCGGAACGCCATGGGCGGCACGAGCATACAGAAGCTCACGCTCAACCAGGAAAACCGCCAGGCCAAGGACACCCATTTCAGCACCGAGGTGAAGAACACAGGCATCAGCGACCAGCAGAGCAGCGGCCGGTGCTGGCTCTTCACAGGCACCAACGTGCTGCGCAACCGCGCCATGCGCACGCTGGGGGTGAGCGACTTCTTCTTCAGCCAGGTGTACCTCTTCTTCTATGACCAGCTGGAGAAGAGCAACCTCTTCCTGCAGGGTGTCATTGACACGCGCCGGGAGGACCTCGACAGCCAGATGGTGCGCTGGCTCTTCCAGAACCCCCTCTCGGACGGAGGCACCTACACGGGCGTGGCCGACCTGGTGACCAAGTACGGCCTGGTGCCCCAGGACGTGATGCCAGAGACCTATGTGAGCAACCTCACCTCGGAGTTCAACAGCTACCTCAAGCGCAAACTGCGCGAGTCGGGCATACTCTTGCGCGAGAAGAGCCGGCAGGGAGCCACCGAGAAGCAACTGGAGGCCATGAAGGTGGAGCAACTCAAGACCATCTACCACATGCTGGTGATGGCCTACGGACAACCCCCCAAGTCCTTCACCTGGGCACCCCGCAAGGACGGCAAGCGCACAGCAGAGGAGCAGACCTACACACCACAGGAGTTCTACCGGAAGGTGTGTGCCGGCGGCGAGGACCTCAACGCTGACTATGTGATGCTGATGAACGACCCCAGCCGCCCCTACCACCAGGTGTATGAGATAGACTACGACCGCCACCTCTATGACGGCCACAACTGGCTCTACCTCAACCTGCCGATGGACGAGCTGAAACCCATGGCCATAGCCTCGCTCAAGGACTCCTGCCAGATGTACTTCTCGTGCGATGTGGGGAAGTTCCTCGACCGGCAGACCGGTTTCCTGGACCTCAAGAACTACGACTACGGCGACCTCTTCGGGACAACCTTCGGGATGAACAAGAAGCAGCGCATACAGACTTTTGACAGCGGGAGCACGCATGCCATGACCCTCATGGCCGTGGATCTCGACCCGGAGGGAAAGCCCGTGAAATGGAAAGTGGAGAACAGCTGGGGCAGCAGCTCGGGCGCGGCGGGTTATCTGATAATGACCGACGAGTGGTTTGACGAGTACATGTTCCGCCTGGTGGTCAACCGCAAGTACTGCCCGGCAGAGACCCTGGCCCTGCTCAAGAAGAAGCCCGTGAGGCTGCCCGCATGGGACCCGATGTTCATGGGAGAGGAGTAGCGGGAGCGCCGGTGCGGGCGCACAGCCGCCAAGACGCGCCGGCAAGAGAAGCAACCAACAAGACAAACGCGAAGACAGACATGGAGACGACAAGGCAAAACAAGATAGCCAGACTGATACAGAAGGAATTGGGCGACATGTTCCAGAAACAGACGATGCACATGCACGGGGTGCTCGTGAGCGTGAGCGTGTGCCGCATAAGTCCAGACCTGAGCGTGTGCCGAGCCTACCTGAGCGTGTTCCCCAGCGACAAGGCAGCGGAAATCGTGAAGAACATCAACGCCAACCAGCGGCAGGTGCGGTACGAGCTGGGCACGCGCGTGGGCAAGCAACTGCGCATCATACCCGAGTTGAAGTTCTTTGTGGACGACTCGCTGGACTATGCCCAGCACATCGATGACCTGCTGAAAAAGTAGGCGCGGCACACCACGGCACGCATGAATTACCGCCTGTTCATAGCCCGGCGCTACCTGTTCAGCCGCAAGAGCCACCATGCCATCAACATCATCAGTGGCATCTCGGTGGCGGGGGTGGCCATAGCCACCATGGCCATGGTGTGTACGCTGAGTGTGTTCAACGGCTTCCGCGACCTGGTGGCGGGTCTTTTCACCGCCTTCGACCCGCAGTTGCGCGTGTCCCTCGTCGAGGGGCACAGCATGGGCGGGGACGACACCGCCCTGCAAAGGCTGCGCAAGCATCCCATGGTGAAGGTGTTCACCCCCGTCATGGAGGGGCAGGCTCTGGTGGTGGCGAACAACCGCCAGCAGGTGGTCACGGTGATGGGCGTGGCCGACAACTTTACAGACCAGGCCCGCATAAGGGACATCCTGTATGGCGATGGTGAGTTCTGCCTGCACGCCGATGTGCTCGAGTATGGCGTGTTGGGCATCCGCCTTGCCGCCCGTCTGGGGCTTCCCGCTAGTTTCCCAGACCCCCTGCAGGTATATGCGCCCAAGCGTGGCGAGAGGGTCAACATGGCCAACCCCCTCTCCTCGTTCAACCACGAGGAGCTGCAGAGCCCGGGCGTGGTGTTCAACGTGCAGCAGTCCAAGTACGACGAGAACTACATCATCACCAGCCTGGGCTTTGCGCAAAGGCTCTTTGACCGGCGCGGGCGGTTCACCTCGGTGGAACTCAGGCTCAAGGACGGCGTGTCGGTACGGTCGGCCAAGAAGGAGTTGCGCCGCCTGCTGGGCGACCGCTTCAGGGTCGAGGACAGGTATGAGCAGCAGGCCGACGTGTTCCGCATCATGCATGTCGAGAAACTTATCTCTTATGTGTTCCTCACCTTCATCCTGCTGATAGCCTGCTTCAACATCATCGGCTCCCTGTCGATGCTGATGATTGACAAGCGCGGTGATGTGCTCACGCTGCGCTGCCTGGGCGCGACCGACGGGCAGATATGCGGCATCTTCCTGCTCGAGGGACGCATGATAAGCCTTGCCGGAGCCACGGTGGGGCTGCTGTTGGGGCTGGGCGTGTGCTGGCTGCAGCAGGAGTATGGTCTCGTGAGCATGGGAAACAGCGCGGGCAGTTTCATTGTCGAGGCATATCCCGTGAGCGTGCATGCGGACGACCTGGTGCTGGTCTTCCTCACCGTGCTGGTAGTGGGATGGGCAGCCGTGTGGTGGCCGGTGCGCTATCTGTCACGGCGCTTGTTGTGACTGCCCATGGCTGACATCTATCCATTCGCCCGCCCTCTGTATGTGATGGCCAAGCCCGCAGGCCCCCAGTGCAACCTTCGCTGCGGGTATTGCTACTATACCGAGAAGCAGAGCCTTTTCGCCCACGCCTCATGCGGAATGTCCCGCGAGATGCTGGAACAGTTTGTCCGGAGCTATATCGAGGTGCAGCAGACCCCCGACATTCTGTTCACATGGCACGGGGGCGAACCCCTCCTGAGACCCCTCTCCTTCTATCGCGAGGCGGTGCGCCTGCAGCGGTATTATGGCCGGGGGAAGCGCATAGACAACTGCTTGCAGACCAACGGACTGCTGCTTACACCCGAATGGTGCCGCTTCCTGGCCAATGAGCACTGGCTGGTGGGAGTCAGCATCGATGGCACGCAAGCCATGCACGACACCTACCGCCGCGACGCGGGCGGGCACGGCACCTGGGAGCGTGTGATGCGGGGCATAGCCCTGCTGGACGAGTGGGGGGTGGAGTGGAATGCCATGGCCACCATCAACCAGGCAAACGTGCATGAGCCACTGGCCTTCTACCGCTTCTTCCGCGACACGCTGGGATGCCGCTTCCTGCAGTTTACTCCCGTGGTCGAGCGCGAGAACCGTCACGCTGACGGCCGGCATCTGGCCCACATGCTGGACGAGGACTGCCCGCTTGCCCCCTACAGCGTGCGCCCTGCGGAATGGGGCGCGTTTCTCTGTGCCGTGTTTGACGAATGGGTGCGCCGTGATGTGGGCGAGACTTTCGTGCAGACCTTCGACGCCACCCTGGCGGGCTGGATGGGTGTGGAGCCCGGGGTGTGCGCCTATGCCGGGGAGTGCGGGCATGCCCTGGTGATGGAGCACAACGGTGACCTGTACCCCTGTGACCATTTCGTGTTCCCCGAATACCGCCTCGGCAACATCATGCGCGAGGGTCTTCCGCAGATGGCGTATGGAGCCAGGGTGGAAGCGTTCCGCAGAATCAAGCGTGAGGGGCTGCCCACGCAATGCCGGTGTTGCCCCTGGCTCAAGGCTTGCCATGGTGAGTGCCCGCGTCTGCGTTTCACACGAACCGCTGACGGTGAGCCGGGGCTCAACTATCTGTGTGCTGGCTATCAGCACTACTTCCAGCATGTGGCGCCGTATATGGACTACATGCGGCATGAACTCCTTGAGGGGAGAACGGCCGACGGGGTGATGCGTCACTTCTTCAGGGGATGACGGGACAGCGGTGCCCGCACCCCGGCATCCCCCAGGGCGGCAGGGGAAGGTTCTTTCCGGGGATGCCCCACTCATAATAAATGTGCGCGCCCGCCGCATTTCTGCAGCGGGCGCGCGCAACGTCCCCTGTCCGGCAAACGCCGTCTTCGGTGCCTCTTAAAGGGCCAAGTCCGCTCCTGCCTTGAATTTCACCACCTTCTTCTCGGCGATGGTGATGGCCGCGCCGGTGGCGGGGTTTACACCCTGGTGTGCGGCCCGTGTGGCAACGGAGAATGTGCCGAATCCTATCAGGGCCACCTTGTCCTCCTTCTTCAAGGCATCGGTAATGGCCGCGAGGGTAGCCTCTACCGCCTTCTTGGCATCCGCCTTGCTCAGCCCGGCCGTTTCTGCCACCTGTGCGATAAGTTCTGTCTTGTTCATAGTGATGTTAATTGAGTTAAGTTATAGAATGTTCCGTTATATGGTGGCAAATATAGGGATTGTTGGCATGACGGCCAAGTAAAATGGAGAAAAAAAGTCCCAGAGGGACGCACAAAACGCCTGATATGCAGTTTTGACCACTTCGTTACGCTATAAAAGTGTTACCTTTGCACCCAAGAAACATAGATTATTTCAGATTGGATATGAATTACATGCCACCTGTCACCAAGCATCTGCTCATCATCAACGTGCTCTTCTTCCTGGGCCGGTACGCGGCAAAGCTCTATGGCATCGACCTGGATGATGTGCTGGGGTTGCATTTTGTCCTTGCCTCGCGTTTCCACCTCTACCAGGTGTTCACTTATATGTTCATGCACGCGAACTGGGCGCACATCTTCTTCAACATGTTTGCCGTGTGGATGTTTGGCTGCGCTATAGAGAACACGATGGGGTCACGGCGTTATCTTCTCTACTATTTCACGTGCGGACTGGGCGCGGCCGTGGTACAGGAGGTGGTGCAGTTTGTGCAGTATGCCTACATGGGGCTGGCAGCCTACGACAGTATCCGCATGGCCGGCAGCGTGGTGCCCATGGGCGAGTACCTCAACATGTGGACGACCGTGGGGGCCTCGGGGGCCGTGTATGGCATCCTGCTGGCCTTTGGCATGACCTTTCCCGAGAACAGGATATTCATCTTCCCCTTGCCCATCCCCATCAAGGCCAAGTACTTCGTGGCAGGATACGCGGTCATCGAGCTGCTTTCGGGACTGTCATCGTCCAGCGACGGCGTGGCGCATTTTGCCCATCTGGGCGGCATGCTCTTCGGACTGTTGCTGCTGCTCTACTGGCGCGGCGGCGGCGGACGTGGCCATGGCGGTGGCAGTTGGTATGACAGGGATGCCCATTACGACCGAGGGCGCGGCAACGGCGTGAGCCAGTGGTTTGCCTCGCTCAGAAGGAGAAGCCGGAACCCGCAGATGAAAGTGAGGCGCGGGGGAAAGTTCGGGCAGGACATGGATTACCGCGCCGACAGGCGGAAGGACGAGGAGGAGACAGACCGCATACTGGACAAGATACGCAAGAGCGGTTATGGGGCACTGACCGATGAGGAGAAGCGCAGGCTCTTCGATGCCGGGAAACACCGTATGTGAGACACCTATATAATATTGTATCACAACCATAGCCGGCCATGCCTAAAAAGTCACGAAAATCCCTGGAGCGCATTTTGGTGGGCGTGCTGACGGGCGCCAATGTGGCCACCATTCTTTTGCTGTGGGCCAGCGCGCTCAGCACACGCATACCTCCAGACCTGTTCCCCAGGCTATCCCTCGCGGGGCTGGCCTTTCCCGTGTTTCTTGTGGCTGATGTCCTGTTCTTCCCCGTCTGGCTGCTCTCCCGCGCGCGGATGGCCTGGCTGCCCATCGCGGGCATGATGGTGGTCGGCGGCTATGTGCTTGACTACTGCCCGCTGAACGGATGGGGCGAGGCGGGTGACAGCACCCTGTGCGTCATCTCCTATAATGCGGGCGGGGTGGCAGGAGAAGAAGGCCGCGACTCCCTGTGGGCCTATCTGGACAGGATGCACCCGGATATCGTGTGCCTGCAGGAGGTAAGCTCCACATGGTTCGGCACAGACGAGGCCAAAGAGGACATGCGCAGACTGGGGCTTTCCTGCATGGGCGGCAAGGGCGTGTATGTGCTGAGCCGTTGGCCATTGCGCAAGGCCGGTTTCGACATCAAGTACAAGACCAGGGGCAACGGCAGTTATGCCTGTTGGGTGCTCCATGGGGCGGACAGCGTACTTGTGGTGAGCAACCATCTGGAGAGCAACCGGCTCTCCAGTTCCGACAAGGATGAGTACCGGCAGATAATAAGCAGCCCCAACGGCAACGTGGTGCGGCACGAAGGGCGCGCCCTGGCCAGAAAACTGGCGCAGGCCGAGAAGCTGCGCGGGCCGCAGGCAGACACCCTGTGCGCTGTGGCGGACAGATACTCCCGCTATCCCGTCCTGATGTGCGGTGACTTCAACGACACCCCAATCTCGTACACCTACCAACGTCTCTCTCGCCGCCTCACGTCGGCCTTCAGGGAGAGCGGATGCGGCATGGGGTTCTCCTTCAACCAGGACGCGTTCTATGTGCGCATCGACCATATCTTCCACTCGGGGCACTTCCAGAGCACCCGCACGCTCATAGACCAGAATGTTGGCCTCTCTGACCACTATCCCATTGTGTCATATATGCGTCTGAGGGACGAATAAAGCGTGGCTTTTCAGCAGAAATTGGCAGGAGGGTGCAAGTAGTCACAAAAAAATATGTACCTTTGCGCTATATCGCGTTTTATACGCCACAAACGGCAAGATAAAAAACAACAAATAATACTAAAAATGCAAAACAAAGGATTTGTAAAGGTTTTCGCCCTACTACTTACCCTTGTCTGCCTCTTCTACCTGAGTTTCTCGGTGGTTACCAGCCACTTTGAGAGCAAGGCGAAGTCCATAGCGCAGACCGAGGGAGAGGAGGCTGCCGACCACTATCTCGACTCGGTGCTCAACAACAAGGTGTATTGCAACGTCTGGACACTGAAGGAATGCCGCGAGATGGGCATCGGACTGGGCCTGGACCTCAAGGGCGGCATGAACGTCATCCTGGAGGTGAGCGTGCCTGATGTGGTGAAGGCTCTGGCAGACCACAAGGAGGAGACCGACGAGAACTTCCGCAAGGCCATCGAGCAGGCCACCACAGAGTCGGCCAACAGCCAGAGTGACTTCATCACCTTGTTTGTCAAGGACTATAAGGCTCTCGCTCCCCAAAAATCGCTGGCCGAGCTCTTTGCCACGCAGCAACTGCGTGACAAGGTGACCACCAACAGCAGTGACAAGGAAGTGGAGCGTGTGCTCCGGGCTGAGGTGGAGAGTGCCATCAACAATTCATACAACGTGCTGCGCACACGTATCGACCGCTTCGGCGTGGTGCAGCCCAACATACAGGCGCTCGAGGGCCAGGAGGGCCGCATCATGGTGGAGATGCCTGGTGTGAAGGAACCCGAGCGTGTGCGCAAACTCCTGCAGGGCAGTGCCAACCTGGAGTTCTGGGAGACCTACAACAGCAACGAGGTGACTCCCTTCCTGGTGACACTGGACAGCAAACTGGCCGCCGCGCAGCACGGCATCAAGGCCGACACCACACAACTTCAAGCCAAGGCCGACACGCTGGCCACCACCGCCAAGGCCAAGGAGGCTAAGGACACCGCCAAGGTTGCCAAGGGAGACCTGGCCGCAGTGGTGGGCGGCGACAAGGAGGAGAAGGCAAACAGCACCCTCACGGCCGCTGACATCGAGAAGGCACACAAGCAGCATCCCCTGTTGAGTCGTCTGCAGTTGACCCAAGGCGCATACGGTTGTGTGGTCGGATATGCCTCGAAGCGCGACATGGACACCATCAGCGAACTCCTCGAGAGTCCCGAGGCCAAGGAAGTCCTGCCCTCAGACCTGCGCCTGAAGTGGGGCGTGAAGGGGATCGGCGAGGGCGCCAACGCGAACATCTACGAACTGTATGCCATCAAGGTGACCGAGCGTAACGGACGGGCACCCCTGGAGGGCGATGTGGTGACAGACGCGAGCGACACCTATGACCAGCACGGACATCCCTGTGTGAGCATGAAGATGAATGCGGACGGCGCACGCCGCTGGGCTGCGCTCACAAAGGCCAACCTGAAGCGTTGCGTGGCCATTGTGCTTGACGACAATGTGTACAGCGCGCCCACCGTGCAGAGCGAGATAACGGGAGGAAGTTCGGAAATCACAGGCTCGTTCACCGCCGAGGAGACCCGTGACCTGGCCAACGTGCTGAAGAGCGGAAAGATGCCCGCTCCTGCCAAAATCGTGAGCGAGGAGATTGTGGGCCCCTCACTGGGCGCAGAGTCCATCCAGCAGGGCATCTGGAGTTGTGTCATCGCGTTTGTCATCCTGATGCTCTACATGGTGACCATGTACGGGATGGTTCCCGGAATGGTGGCCAATGCCGCCCTGGTTCTGAACCTCTTCTTCACGGTGGGCATCCTCACCAGTTTCCAGGCCGCCCTCACCATGAGCGGAATCGCCGGCATGGTGCTCACATTGGGCATGGCCGTGGATGCCAATGTGCTTATCTATGAGCGGACCAAGGAGGAAATGCGCGCGGGAAAGGCCGTGCGCGAGGCACTTGAGGCTGGTTACAAGAATGCCTTCAGCGCCATCTTCGACTCCAACCTCACCAGTCTTATCACGGCAGTCATCCTGTACAACTTCGGCACAGGACCCATCCGTGGCTTTGCCACCACCCTGTTCATCGGTATCTGTGTGAGCTTCTTCACCGCCGTGTTCCTCACACGCGTGCTCTACACCGAGGTAATGGACCGCGGCAAGTGGAAGAACCTGACGTTCCAGACGGCCATCGGCAACAAGATATCTTTCCAGAACCCAGCCTTCAAGATTATGGACTCATACCGCAAGAGTTTCACCATCTTCGGCATCCTGGTGGTTCTGAGCCTTGGCTTCATGTTCACCAGAGGCTTCAGCAAGAGCATTGATTTCACGGGCGGGCGCAACTTCGTGGTGCTCTTTGAGCAGCAGGTGGCCCCCGAGACTGTGCGCACGCTGCTCAGCGAGGCTTTCCCCGAAAGCACCACCAACGCCATCGCGCTGGGAACCGACGGAAAGACCATCCGCATCTCCACCAACTACCGTATCAACGAGGATGGTGTGGATGTGGACCATGAGATAGAGGCCAAACTCTTTGAAGTACTCAAGGGTGGCAAACTCCTGGCGGACAATCTTACCCTGGAGAACTTCATCAACCGCGACGAGCGTGCCGGCGGCTCTATCATCAGCAGCCAGAAGGTGGGCCCGTCGATGGCCGAAGACATCACCTATGGGGCCATCGTCAGTGTGGTACTGGCTCTGGCCGCCATCTTCGTCTATATCCTGGCGCGTTTCCGCAACGTGGCGTTCTCGATTGGCTCAATCGTGGCACTCACATGCGACACCCTGCTCATTCTGGGCACATACTCTATCTGCTGGGGCTGGATGCCATTCTCGCTGGAGATTGACCAGACGTTCATAGGCGCCGTGCTGACTGCCATAGGCTATTCCATCAATGACAAGGTGGTGGTCTTCGACCGTATTCGCGAATACCAGGGCCTGTATCCCAACCATGACAGAAAGGAATTGTTCAACACCGCGCTGAACAACACTCTGAACCGTACGATCAACACTTCTGTATCCACGTTCATTGTGTTGGCGGTCATCTTCTGCCTTGGAGGCGCAAGCATACGCAGTTTCGCCTTTGCCATGATCCTGGGTGTCATCTTCGGCACTCTGTCGTCAATCTTTGTGGCTGCCCCCACAGCCTATCTGACGATGGGCAAGATGGACAAGAAGTAATCTCCAGACCTCGGTCAGGAACTCCAGGCACCGGACGGGGCACGGGGAATAACCCAGCTCTGTCCGGTGTCTGTTTTTAATGCCGGGCCGGGAATGACGCGCCATAAGGTGCGGGATGGACTGGAAAAACAGGACAAGAAGACACAATGGACATAATGAGAAAACTCACACTTGCGCTCCTCTCGCTGCTTGGCAGTTTGGCCGTGTGGGCGCACGAAGGTGACACCCTGCGTGTGCTGGCCATCGGAAACAGTTTCTCGCAAGACGCAATAGAACAGTATCTTTACGAATTGGGGCGCGAGGCAGGCGTGGAGATGATTATCGGAAACGGCTATCGTGGTGGCCAGGGATTTGCCTCGCATTGGCGGGATGTCACGGAGGGGAACAACACCTTTGAGTACCGCAAGGTGGTGCGTGGGGTACGTACCAACAGGGCGCACATGGCTCTGAAGGCAATCGTGCAGGATGAGCCATGGGACTGCATCACTGTGCAGCAGGCCAGTCCAGAGTCGGGCATGTACGCCACATATGACCCCTGCATGAGTGAGTTGCTGCGGTATGCGGCTCGCCTGTGTCCCAATCCCGACGTGCGACTGGGCTTCCACATGACGTGGGCCTATGCGCACGACTCCACCCACGGAGGCTTCGCCAACTATGGAAGTAGTCAGCAGACCATGTACGACAGCATCAGATGTGCGGTGCGGCAGGCCATGGCGGCACACCCCGAACTCACGTTCCTGGTGCCCAGCGGAACGGCCATACAAAACGCGCGCTCCTCGTGGTTGGGTGACAACCTCTGCCGCGACGGCTATCACCTCGACCTCAGTTTTGGCAGGTACACTGCCGCGTGTACCTGGCTTGAGTGTCTTACGGGCATCTCACCGATAGCGTTCAAGTACAAACCATATGGTGTGGACGCTGTCACAGCCCTCACCTGCCAGAAGGCAGCCCACAGGGCTTGCGCCACCCCGTATGAGGTGGCTGACATGAGCGATGTGGGATATGCCCTGGTCAACGACATCAAGCCATCGGGCAAGGTGAAGCTGAACTTTGGCCGGGGTGACTGTGGTGACCGTGCGTGGAACAACATAGGCACCGACCTTCGCACGCACACCAGGATACTCGATGAGCATCAGCATCCTACGGGCATCACGCTCACCGCCACCCAGCCCATGTCGGGCAGTAACCAGAACGGGGTGGCCTACACGCTCACCCGCATGCTCATGCCAGCCAAGGTGAGCGCGACAGCACACTGGGGTTATGCGGCCGGGAAATTCGGGAATGCCCAGGCTCGCCCTATGGCAGAGTACACACTGGGGCATCTCAACCCCGCGCTGAGGTATGACCTCACCGTCTATGCTTCGCGTGAAGGATGCAAGGACTTCCGGCAGACCACATTCGTGGTGCAGGGTCTTGAGTGCCACGCTGGTTCGATAGAGCCGGCCAACAACAGCCGCGAGGTGCTTCTCTTCAAGGGTGTGCGCCCCTCGCACGACGGACGGGTCACACTGGGCGTGATGCCGGGAACGCACAACACAAGTGTACATCGTTTTTATTACCTCAACGCTATTGTTGTGCGCACGCACTGACCGGCAGCATTTACTCCCGGATGAACATCCAGCGCACACACCATGGACACGCAGCGCACCGTGAGGCGTGTGCCAGCGCTTCCGGTTTCGTCACGTTGACTTTACCTCCTGGGACAGCAGGTGCGTCTGGACTGGGACGCGGCGGGCTGCGTGTCATGCACAGAAGTCCCCGGCTCAAACAAGAATCCACTTAGAAACAAAATAGTATTATGGAAAAGAAGAGAGAAATACAGTTGCAGTTCCGTCTCAAGGACGTGCGTCTGTTGCAGTTTGTGAACCTTTCCAACGGATGGCCAGAGGATGACATGCAGATTGGAAACCAGATTCAGTTCAACGCGAACACAGCCTTGCGCCAGGTGCTGTGCAACATGAATGTGGAATACAAGAAGAACGACATCACCCAGCTCATTATAGGCACACAAGGCGTGATAGAGTTCTCGCGTGAGAGTTGGAGCGCGCTTTACCAGTTGCAGGGTGACCAGTGGGTTGTGCCGTGCGGACTGGCTTGCCATTTGGCCGACATCACCCTGGGAGCCGCACGTGGCATGCTCTCGGTCAAGAGCGAGGAGGCGGGCTTGCCTCGTCTCATACTTCCTTTGATGGATCCCAGACAGATCGTGCGCGACAATCTGCGTTTCCCCCGCCAGAAGCCCGCCCCAGAGATGCCCTTGCCCCCATCGGCAGGCAACGCATGAACGTCGCGCCAAGCCTTGGCGTGGCGTGTGGCAGGAAGGGCGGAAGGTGGGATGAAACCGGCCAGATGCCAAAAGAGCCTCCATGGCAGTGGCAAGCCCCCTCATCTTCCGCCCTTCCTGTTTTCTTTTGTTTTCGGAATGTAGGGGGAGGCGAGTAGTTGCATGTCCGCTTCCTCCTGGTGAACTTTCCGTGTCATCCTGTTTCTCACATTCCTTCAGCAGGCCATTCCCCGTGCCCGGGCCAGAGTGGGGGATGCCATACGCAGCGGCAGCATGTGGTTGCATGGTTTAATTCGGGGAAGAGCATGCTGACTTTTCTGTACAGGCCATGGCACCCGTGTGCCCATAGGGCAATTGCAGGTCTCCTCCCCGCGCTTATTTTCCACTGAGTCTTTTGAGTACAGCCCGGGCGGTGTTGACTGCCTGGGCGGCATCGGTCTCCGTGTCGTACACCACAGGACGGAAAGGATCGAGTGCCCGGTTGAGCAGCTTCTTCTGTGCCGCTGTGAGTGTGGGAGTCAAGATGCGCAGTTTCTCGTATGCCTGTATGCCCTCCACCATCCGCTCCATGCGTATGCTGCTGCCCGTGGGGTAGGCCAGGAAGCAGTCACCCGAGGACCAGGTGACGAAGCGGCTGTCTTGGCAGGGACGGGCAGGCCAACTGTTGTAGGCCCAGCGCAGATAGCCGTCAAAGCCCAGGGCAAAGGCATGCCAGCCCAAGTAGGCCGACTCGGCAGGGTCGGAGAAGGTGAACGTGTTGGGACGGTCGGGACCACAGCAGGTGTAGAAGGTGGTCTTCTGTCCCTTGGCACGGCGGGCATTGAGGTAGTCGGCGGGCACATGGGCATCGTTGTAGGAGATGCTGATGTCGTGCATCTGGTCGATGAGTCCCGTCTCGCCCACCTTGTAGTTCATGGCTCCCTCGATGCGGTAGCCTGGGTCGGCCTCCCTCACGATGTCCCAGGCTGCCTGCAACTGGTCCATGGGACGCTCGTCCATGGCTATGCAGGTGCGCGAGAACCATCCCTTGGCCTTGAGGTGCGCAGCGAAGTCCTTGAGGAAGGGTAGGATGAGCTCGCGGTAAGCCTTCTCCTTGGGCTCACACTTCACCAGGCGTGTGCTGTTGGTGGCACAGTCGTAATAGTCAAACACATAGTGCCAGGGCACCAGTGTGTAGCAGTCAATCTGCTGGTCTATACCGCAGTCCATCATAAACTGCACCCAGCGGTCAAACACGGTGTAGTCGTACTTCCACGTCCCGTCCACCTGGCGCATCTTGGCTATCATGCTCTCAAAGGGGTCATAGGTCTGGCTGTTCCAGGGATGCTGGATGATGGAGCAGGTGATGACCTTCTCGCCTGCATCGGCAAGCAGTTTCATGAGGGGGCGCATGTGGTCAAAGTGCTCCTGGCTCCACAGGGGGACTCCAAAGTATCGCGCCACGGCATAGGGGTTCTGCCAGAGGTCGAGGTGGAAGGCCCACTCGCTGGGTGCGGGCAGAGTGCGCGAGCATACCCGCATGGAGAGGGGCAGGGTGAGGGTCTTGCCGTCACAGGTGACGGCCAGGGTACCCTTGTAGGTGCCTGGCCTTGCATCCTGTGGCACGCGCACATCCAGCCACAGGGGGCGGGTGGTGTGGGCTGCGACACGCATCTCGGCCTCGGGCGAGAGGTGGTCGGGCAGGAGGAAGGAGTCGGCCTTGTTGGCATGCCAGTCGGTCATGACATAGCGCACGAAGTACTTGCGCACACAGGCCGAGGGGATGGAGTGGCTTCCGCTCTTGAGGTCGCTCACCTCCATGGTCACTCGTGTGAGGTCAATGGGGGTGGAGAGCACAGCCTGGGCCGACACGCGTTCGCCCCTCCATGCATCCAGCACCAGGGACTTTCCGCCCTGGGCAGGCTGGCTGCGTGAGTAGCGCACATCGGTACTGCCCCATTGCAGGGTCACATTCTTTACAGCCGCCCAGGTGTCCTGTACACCAGGCTTAGGGTCGGCGAGTTCTGGCTCGGGTTGCTGCGCCTGCATGGAGATGGCGGTCAATAGGGCAAGTGCCCAGGTCATCATCTTTCTCATTCTGTTCTTGTTTGTTACGTTTGTGCGGTTCTTCAGTTGTGTGGTTTTACGGATGTGCGTGCTTGCGTGCGCTTGGCGGTTTCGGCATATGTGTGGCGGCCATAGCGCGTGTTTCCACAAGTCGGGATCCGAAAAAGCCGTGAGCGTCACTTGACGCACTCGCTCACCTGTCGGGCTATCTCGCGCATGCCTGCGGCATCGGGATGCCCAGCCTTCTTGCTGATGTCCTTGAGCGTAATCATCTTGGCACCCCAGTGGTTGCATGCCTCCTGGGTGGCCTCGCCTATCTCGGGCTTGAGCTCGGTGTTGAGGATGAAATAGACATCGGTGTTGGGATAACGCCTCACCAGATAGCGTGCCAGATAGCTCACGGCCGGGCGGAAGGTGTAGAGATCCTGCTTGGAATACCCCTCGTACTTCATTTCACCCAGTGGAGAGTCGGCCCAGGAGTCATTGGTGCCGCCGAAGACCAGGATGATGTCGGGGCAGCCCAGGTTGCTGGCACGGGTGATAAAGGAGCGGTCGGTGTAGTCGTTTCCGCCATAGCCGGTGTTGCAAATGGTGGCACCACTGTAGGAGTTGTTGGTGTCGAGTTTGAAGCCACGCTCCTGGCAGAGCAGGTGCCACCAGGTCTGTGTGACATCGGTCACATCGGTCTTCTCGGGCAGGTAAGGCTCATGGTACCACACGGCATTGCCAGCAGGCAGGAAGTTCTCGTAGGTGCTGTAGGAGTCACCCAGCACCGAGATGGAGCGCACCTTGGCCCCTGCGCCCAGGAAAAGCGTGAGGCAGAGCAGCAGCAGAAAGAGTCTGTTTCGCGTCATTGCATGTCAGTTTTAATGGAATAACGCTAACAAAGTTAGCAATAAACAGCGAAATATGCAAAGGCGTGGGGGCATTTACCGCCTCCACGCCTCAACTTTACCCATTCACTCGTATCCAGCCCACCACACTGCCAGATGCGGTATTGTCCTGATTAGGGATTCCCTGCCACCTGCTTGTGTACATACCTCACAGGGCTCTCATATTCCGTAATGCTCCCGTCCAGCGACTTGCCCTTGGGCAGCACCACCGTCTTTATGACAGGGCACTTATAGAAGAAATCGCCCGAGAACACCCCCTTCCTGGTACGGCAGTAGAGCACGCACCTGCCCCCTACCCTTTCCAGCCTGTGACCCGCGAACTTGTCAACCCCTGTGCTTTTCAGCCTTTTCCAATCCTCATCCGTCACTCCCTTATGGAACACGAACTCGTCCTGGGAGGTGCGCATCTCGGAACGGGGCGACTCGGCCACCTTCTGATTTGGCCTGGACGTATTATATACCAGACTGAGCCTTGTGGCTCGAGTCACAGAAAACGGCTTGTCCGAAAGATAACCAAGCACATACGCTGGCCCATACGACAGTACCCTTTCCCTGGAGCCAAGAAACATCCCCTCCATGAGCTTCTGCACCTTGGCCGCATACGGCACGCACACGAGGTACTCCTCTGCCGCATCCAGCACCATGTAAGGCCTTGCGCTCGTCACAATCCTCACTTCTGACAAGTCCAGATAGACAAGCCTCTTGCCCGCCATCTTGCGGAGTACCATGATGTCCGCAGAATTGAGTTTCCCAGCAACAGCCAGCGAACTGCACGTGTCCTGCTGCTCCAGTGTGAGCACGGAAGCCAGGGTACCAGCCTTCCTCACCTTGACGGTTGTCATGGCAAAGGTGCCTGCCGCCAGTAACAGGGCAGCAAGCAGCATTATGAAACGTCTTGTCCTCATTATTGTCCTATCCCTCACGATAAAACTCAGGAATCGTATAATGCACAGTAAAACCATTCCAGGGTATTTCCACATCGTATCCATTTACTTTCACATTTTCTATAGACCCACAGGCATGGGGAGGTGAAGTAATTACCACACTCACATCTCCTTCTGCAGTCCAAGAAACCTCCGCCTCATACTGGATGTCCTCTATTCCTGTCTTTATCAAATGAATAATTTCGGAACCAGGAGTGAGATGCCCACGTCCACTGCCACTACCACCCTCGCTGTCACTACCACAGCCGCTTTCATCCCCACAACCATAAGCCTCCGACTTTTCCTCCGCAGAAGACCTTCTGTATGACGGGTCAGAAATACCATGGAACTGAACATAACCTCCAGGCCACTCGTTTCTTGCACGCATCTCATCATAAGCCTCCTCTGAAAAAGGATTATTGCTTGACCCGAGTGCCATCCCATCCAGATCTTGCTCAATTGCTGACAGACTGTTTATGTACACAACTTTCTTTTCCAACTTCACCCATCCACCTGTCCATTTACCAGCATGATGTTTGTACTCATCCATTGAATAAGGATTGTCTTTTGTCCCTTTTGCATCCATAGTTGTACTTTTTAAGATAATAGTAATATTTGTTATTTCGCAATTAGAATTCTTGAAGAAATCATACACGAGATTTCCTCCATCACATAATCATATGTCCTGTCCTTTACTTTTCGGTTTGTACCCCCATGCCAACCATGCACTTTCTCTTGCAGTTCGCATATTGTCATCGGCGTACTTTGGCACATGAGGCATGAGATAATCTTTTCATCTTCCTCTATAAGAGGAAATTCATTCACCCATGGAAACAGAAGGGATGGAGTCAGGGCAATCTTATCCATGGGAAAAACTTCTTCACGTCGAAATTGCTTTCGCAAACACTCTCTTTCGTGTTGATTGTCCCCAACAGAAAAGAGAGACAAAAACGGTGAAAGGGAAACTTGAAGATTGTGCTTCATTCCATGCGTTTCAGAAAACGATGCAATGCTTTTGGCATGCAACGTTTCGAGAAGAATCAAATCTTGGTTATTTATCAACTTCCATTCACGTCTTTTGCATTCCAAAAAACTCCCATAAGAAGAACCCGTTCCAAAGGCATATATACATGAGGAATTCTTTATTACGCTAACAACGGCAGCATAATACTTGGGATAAAAAACAAGCAACGTATCTGCAACACTACGACATATACCTAACACACGCTTGTGCCCACCCAAAACATGAAAGAATCCTTTCTCCTGAAACTTAATCACATCACAGAACTCATCTCGCGTGTAACCATTGTCCCTCACTGCATGTGGAATAATGCCCATCACTTCTCGCCCCCTTTGCTTTGCATAAATAGCAAAAATCATTTGTTCAAAGAAGACATTACAGTCAACGGCAGAATAAGGATTTCCCTCATCATTCATGTTGTTCTTATCCAAGAATGCCTCTGCCTCTCTACTGTAATCGTGAATAAAATCTATATCCCAACCGCCAAAAACGCCCATATTATAAGAAGGAAGCAGTTTGCCACCAAGTGCATTACACACATAACCAGGAAGCCACACATTGGGAATTCTCATGATAGCATCCAGCATTTTCTGATAGTAAATCGTACCTATTTCCTCGTTTTGAACAATCAGCGGGGCGCGAAACAAGTTCTCAGGAAAAGGCTTACTGACATAAATGTCCCCATCCACATGCAAAAAAGGGGTTGTCTGCATGGCATAAGTCTTTATCTTGGCTAATGCCCAGTGCTGAGGAAGGCAAATATTGCCATCATACACTACATGCACTTCCGTATAAGGAAGATGGAGCTTCTCAATTAGAATCTCATAGCCCTGCCTGTCTGTATAAAGTACAACATCATCATAATACTTGCGCAAGGAACAGCAACTTAAAGCCCACGACATCAAGTTGTACACCGCATGTGGCCAACCATAGGACTTCTCTAATGGGTCTCCCCCTCCACTCCAAAATGTTTGTACTATTCGCATGGCATTTTTGCTTTAGTTAGTATTGATCCGAAAAGCATTTTTAGTTTCCTTGTTTGCAAATATAAACTATTTCCTTCAAAACACATAGTTGAAAGCATTAATATTAACTTTTTTAACTACAATGACATTAAAAACGATTCTGATTATGGATCAAATCACTGAAAACAGCTTGCCCTTAGAAAAATCTGGCCCATACGACAGTACCCTCTCCCTGGAGCCAAGAAACATCTCCTCCATGAGTTTCTGCACCTTGGCCGCATACTGCACGCACACGAGGTACTCCTCAGCCGCATCCAGCACCATGTAAGGCTTTGCGCTCGTCGCAATCCTCGCCTCTGACAAGTCTGGGTGCCTGAGATGGCCTTGCTGCCTCACATTTGCCCTCTAATATATATAAAAGTTTGCTCGTTCCAGCAAACTGGTGTACTTTTGCAGTTAGAAACAGCGGTTCCACGAACCAAATGTCGCGAAAGATTGTTTTTAAGTAATAAAGTGTATGAGCAAATTCTTTACTCTCATGGCAGCCTTGATGCTGCTTTGCGGCAATGCCCTGCATGCCCAGGACTATGTAATCAAGATGAAGACGGCACATGCCGTAGGCGAATGGATGGGGTTCTCCATACAGTCCAACGGAGACCCTGTGGATATTATCGGGGCTGAGTATGTGGATGGAGATTTCAAGGTGACCGCACAGGAAATCGAGTTGCGCGGAAACATTACCCGACTGGACTGCAGCAGCAACTGGCTGGAATCAATAGACGTGAGCGGCGATCCCCTGCTGGTGGAGCTCTACTGCGACAACAACCGCCTCACACAGGTGACTCTGGGCAACCAGCCCAACCTGACCGACCTGTATGTGGGCGACAACCAACTGACCTCAATTGACCTCTCGGGGCTGTCCGCGCTCAAGTCCATCAGCTGCTACAAGAACAGCCTGACCACGATTGATGTCAGCCACAATCCCAATCTGAAGGAAATCGTATGCCGTGAGAACAGTCTTCAGGGCACGCTCGACCTCAGTGCCAATCCCCTGGTGGAGAGGGTGGCATGCTACAACAACGGACTCACGTTTATCAAACTGGCAACGAACAACTGCGTGGGCAAGATGGAGATAGAGCGCAACAACATCAATGGCGAGAACATGACCGCCCTGGTGAAGTCGCTGCCCCAGTACAAGGAGCTCGAGGACTATGAGGACTGGTATGGCATGGATCCCCAGGGGTTCTACCCCCTGGAATACAGTTCCAGCCTGGAGCGGAACGAACTCACGAAATCAGACCTGTCCATTCTGAAGGCTAAGGGATGGCCTGTGTATGCCGTGGACAACGTGGACGATTTTGAGGGCCTGAAGGAGGTGGATGACACCATGACGGGCATCAAGAGCGTGGGCGAGAACGAGAGCGACAACAGCAACGCACCGGCCTGCATCTATGACACCACCGGACGAAGGGTAAGCGCACGCAACGCTCATGGCGGAATCTACATCATCAAGAAAGGCAACCAGGCGAGCAAGGTGCTCGTGAGGTAAGCAAGCACTTCACGCTTGGGGCAAGCGCAGGCTTGCTCCATCGCGCAGCGGCACACTGCCCACATCACCGGAATACCATCCTGTGCAAGCATGAAGCAAGCGAGGATGCCCTGAGAAAGCAAGGGGAGGGCGCGCCAGCAAACAGGCTGGCACGCCCTCCCCTCTTTCTGTCCTTGCGCTCTGCCCCTGTGGCTACTGGCCAGGAAGGGCTGGGGAATGCTTGCTGGCTCCTCTCCTCACCACTGCACAGGCTGCTGGCCAAATACTCGCCCTGCGTGTTCTTCTACAATGGCATCTCTTTATTCGCACCTGGCGGCAGCACGAATGCTCCTTCCTTTTCTGGAATCATTACGAAAGCAGGAAAGCCGCATTAAATCTTGCAAAATGTTGTATCGTTTTCAGCGAAAACAACTTAACTTTGCATTATCCATCCAAGAAGTGACGAGCAGGAGTCGCTGACCTCAAGAAAGAAGATTGGGACAGTTTGCTTAAAACTTAACCCATTTAATCTAACTAAAAAGGCACTTTCAAAGGTGAGATTGCGGTTGCCGAAAAGCAGTATGAGTAGGCTCTATCTTATATATGCAAACTTTATGAATAGCACTTCAAGAATTATGATTATGGCGATGTCTTTCTTGGCTTTTGTAAACTGTTCGAATCTGAATGAGCAATTGAGCACAGCAAATGAAGGAAAGCAGCTGCCCGTCAACGTGTTCAGCCTACTAAAAGAAAAAAGCACTCTTCACTCAAAAGGGTTAGATGAATGTTTTGCCCATTACAATTCTGCCTTGCTGGAGAATAAGCCAACAAATTTCTCAAGAAAGAGAACACAAGAGTTCTGCATGAATTTTGTGGCAAACGAGCCCATATTCTCGGATTGTTCTGAGACCCGATCTACACTTACCGAAAGCGAGATACTTGGTGATACCATTGTATGCCCACTATCAGCCAATGCAGAAATTTTGCTAAAAGAATTCATGGGTGAACTCCTATCTTCCCCCAATGCCGACACCATATATTCGTACATTCAAAAACTCATGGAGACAGATAGATTCCTGGCTCTTGACAAGGAGGAACAGCCTTTCCTTATTTTCACAATGCTAATAGGAGTTGATTCTGCGCAATATTGGTCAAATCCTGCAAACGTGAAAAAATGGACACAGCTCAAGAACATGAAGCCAACATACGAGACAAGAGGCACAGCAGGTCCTTCCGCTTCATATTGGATGACATCTGATCAGATGAACAACCCCACATTCAAGAAACTTCTGTATGCAGACATGAGAGGATGCGGCTGGTCTCTCTTATCTGGTATCTCAGCCTATGGATGGATGGTAGGAGGTATTGCAGGGTCTGTAGATGCCGCACTATTTTGACATGATTGAGTGGCTGTTCAAATTTAAATGTCACACAGACCGCTTCGCCCTCTCTTTGGATATGGTGTGTGTGTGTATGTATATATCGCTGCTTGATTGGTACAATGGCGTTCAACTTTAAGTACCTACTTATTTAAAAAGAATAAAGAAATGCGTTATGTCAAGTACTTATATCTCTTTTCACAGAGATTCTTTGCGCTTGTAGGCATATATCTCGTTGGGGAGAATCTGTTCTCAGAAACGGAATTGAAGACCCTTTCGCATGCTTGCGTATATGCCGCCTTGGTAGCGGGGGCATCTTTTATCAAGTGGCCGTATAGGTGACACAAGAATAAGTTAAATACCAGCCCATGCCTTGTGTATCGGTACATGAAAATCGGGACGCACGACTTTTTTTGGGGGGCATACCCCCCTATGCTTTCCATCTCAAATACGATTTCGGCCAGAAACGGAATGCGCTTGCCACTCTGGCATGACCACACGGAAAGTCAGTGCCATCCCAGAATCCGTTCATAAAATTGGTTCATGCCACAAAGGAACAAACCTGGGAACGGGATGCACAATAAGCACAGAGGACACCGCCAGGAAAACGGCGGTTGGCAAGTCAACATTCTCTCTTTTTCTTCAAACTATCTTTCCACTGCCGTCTAAGAAAACAAAAACAGCATTGCTGGCTCCTCTCCTCACCACTGCACAGGCTGCTGGCCATGCGCCTGCAGGTACTCGTTGCACTGCAGGAAATGCTGGTTGCCAAAGAAGCCGCGATAGGCGCTGAGCGGACTGGGATGCGGGCTCCTGAGCACCAGATGGCGCGAGGAGTCGATGAGGGATGCCTTGCGGCCTGCGGGGGAGCCCCACAGCATGAACACGAGATGCTCCCTGTGCTGGCTGAGCAGGCGGATGACCTCGTCGGTGAAGGTCTCCCACCCGTGTCCGCTATGGCTGAAGGCCTGGTGGGCACGCACGGTGAGGCAGGTGTTGAGCAGGAACACGCCCTGGCTGGCCCAGCGGCTCAGATTGCCGCTCTGGGGGATGGGCGCGCCGGTCTCGGCCTGTATCTCCAGGAAGATGTTGCGCAGCGAGGGCGGAAAATCCACCCCGTCATTCACGCTGAAGCAGAGGCCGTGGGCCTGGCCAGGTCCGTGGTAGGGGTCCTGGCCCAGGATGACCACCTTGACCTGGTCGGGCGGTGTGCTGTTGAAGGCGTTGAAGATGAGGTGTCCAGGCGGGTAGCATGCCCCGGCAGAGTACTCCGCATGAACAAAGCGGACGAGCTCGCCAAAGTAGGGCTTGGCAAACTCGTCGCTCAGCATCGCTTTCCAGGACGGCTCGATATTCACATCTGCCATGTCCCCCTGGTTTAGTCCTTGATCAGGCAATGGCCGGTCATCTCCTTGGGCTGCTCCAGTCCCATGACGTGCAGGATGCTGGGAGCCACATCGGCCAGCACGCCATTCTCGACCCGGGCGTGCTTGTTCTTCGTCACGTAGATGAAGGGCACGGGGTTGAGCGAGTGGGCTGTGTTGGGCGTGCCGTCGGGGTTGAGGGCATTGTCGGCATTGCCGTGGTCGGCGATGATGATGGTCTCGTAGTCGGTGGCGTTGGCGGCCTCCACGACCTCCCTCACGCACTGGTCCACAGCCTTCACTGCGGCCTCGATGGCCTCATAGACCCCCGTGTGGCCCACCATGTCGCCGTTGGCGAAGTTGACCACGATGAAGTCGTACTTGTTCTCCTTGATTGCGGCCACCAGTTTGTCCTTCACCTCAAAGGCGCTCATCTCGGGCTTGAGGTCGTAGGTGGCCACCTTGGGGCTTGCCACCAGGATGCGGTCCTCGCCGTCGAAGGGGTCCTCGCGGCCTCCGTTGAAGAAGAAGGTCACGTGGGCGTACTTCTCGGTCTCGGCCGTGTGGAGTTGCTTGAGCCCCTTGCTGGCCAGGTACTCGCCCAGGGTGTTCTTGACGTTCTCCTTGGGGAAGAGGACGTGTACGCCTGTGAAATCGGCGTCATAGGGGGTCATGCAGTAGTACTGCAGGTTGGGGATGGTGTGCATGCCCTGCTCGGTCATGTCCTGCTGTGTGAGCACGATGGTGAGTTCCCTGGCGCGGTCGTTGCGGTAGTTGAAGAAGATGACCACGTCGCCTTCCTTGATGGTGCCGTCAACGGTGCTGTTGTTGATGGGCTTCACAAACTCGTCGGTCACACCCTCGTCATAACTCTCCTGCATGGCCTGCACCATGTCGGTGGCCTGCTTGCCCTCGGCGTTCACCAGCAGGTCATAGGCAATCTTGACGCGCTCCCACCGCTTGTCGCGGTCCATGGCGTAGAAACGCCCTATCACACTGGCGACGGCCGCGCCGGGAACCTGTGCGCAGTGGTCTGTCACCTGCTGGATGAAGCCCTTGCCGCTCCTGGGGTCGGTGTCGCGCCCGTCTGTGAAGCAGTGCACATAGGTGTGCCGGATGCCGTGGGTCTTGCTGATGCCGAGCAGTGTGAACAGGTGGTTGAGCGACGAGTGCACGCCGCCGTTGCTGGTGAGCCCCATCAGGTGCACGCTCTTTCCGTTGGCCTTGGCGTACTCGTAGGCCGACACGATTCCGGGGTTCTTGAGGATGCTGCCGTCGGCGCAGGCGCGGTTAATCTTCACCAGGTCTTGATAGACGATGCGTCCGGCGCCGATGTTGAGGTGTCCCACCTCGGAGTTGCCCATCTGCCCGTCGGGCAGTCCCACGCTCTCGCCGCTCGCGAGAAGCTGGCTGTGGGGGTATGTGCTGTTGAGGTAATCCATGAAGGGTGTGGGTGTGTTGAAGATCACATCACCCTTGCCGTGATTGCCGATTCCCCATCCGTCGAGGATTATCAGCAGAGCTTTCTTTGCCATAGTGTATTCTCCTTTTTGTCTTGTTTGACTGTCTGTGGTCGGGCGGCATGCTCTCTGCGTGGGAGTCCCGCTGCGTGAGTGCGCGCCCGCCCCGCTGTTTGTGCCTGCAAAATTACCTATTTCCTCGCTCACAGCCAAGCCCTTTGTCATCGAAATCCAGTGTCATCTGTTCGGGCGGGAGCAGCTGGAAGGTGAGACGGTGGTAGGGCGTGACGCCGTGAAGGCGTATGGCCTGGCGGTGTGCGGGGGCGGGGTAGCCCTTGTTGGAGTCCCAGTGATACTGTGGAAATTCCCGGTGAAGCCTCGCCATGCACTCGTCGCGGTGTGTCTTGGCCAGGATGCTGGCTGCCGCTATGCTCATGTACCTGGCGTCGCCCTTGACGATGGTGGTGTGGGGCAAGTCCCTGTAGGGCTTGAAGCGGTTGCCGTCCACAATAATCTCCTGCGGCCGCACACCGAGGCCGTCCAGGGCGCGGTGCATGGCCAGGATGCTCGCGTTCAGGATGTTTATCCGGTCTATCTCGCGGTTGTCGACGGTGCCCACCGCCCAGGCCACTGCCTCGCGCTCGATGACGGCGCGCAGCTCGTTGCGTCGCTTCTCGCTCAGCTGCTTGGAGTCATTGAGCAGGTCGTTGTGGTAATCGGGGGGCAGGATGACCGCCGCCGCATAGACGGGCCCGGCCAGGCAGCCCCGTCCGGCCTCGTCGCAGCCGGCTTCGATGACCCCCTCCTTGTAATATGTCAGCAGCATGGCGATATGGCGGCGTCGTGCGCGGTCGGGACTGGCTTTCCCGACTGCGGGGCGCGGCCTGGGCGTTTACTGTTGCGAGATGGCCTGGCCGCTGTACTTGACATTCACGGCCACGGGATAGTTGCCCTGGGAGTTGGCCGTGCCGAAGTACAGGGTCAGCTCCATGGTGATGACGCCGCTGGTGGCGCTTGCGCTGGTAACATACAGGTTGGAGAGGCTGTAGCTCTGGTTGTCGCAGGTGATTGTGCCCTCGCCGCTTATCCCGTCCTGGGGCACCGAGAGGGTCGTCGTGTTGCCGTTGCTCTGCATGTAGAGCCCCGAGAGCGTTACCGATGTCATGCTTACCCCGTTTTTCGAGGCTGCGGGCAGCACCACCGTGGCCTCCGTCTCGCTGGCCGAGGTGGTCGTGAGGGTCACCTGGCTGCTCTGCGCGTTGAAGTCGGCCAGCGTGCTGGTGTAGGCCCCTGTGCTGTTGGGGTTTGCCAGGAATTGGTACGAGGTCGTTCCCGAATAGGTGTAGGTGGTGTTGGTGCCCAGCAGGTTCTTGATGATTTCGAGCCAGGGGCTGTTCTCGTCGCACCCGCTCATGGTGGCGCAGGTGCACAGGATGGCCAGGCACAGGCACATCCGGGACAAAATCTTTTTCATATCTGTTCTCATTTAATCGTTATGTCAACATCAACAAGGTAAAGCCCCCTCCCCGCTCCCTCCAGGGTGGGTGATTGCGGCAGGGGCATGCATTGGCCAACGCAGTGCGGTGCGATGGCCGATGCAGCGCGCTGCGTTGGCCATCGCGGCGCGCCGCGTTTTTTTGCCCTCTTCCGCGCGGGGGAGGTTGTAGAGTCCCGTCAGTGGGGGGGGCCGCACGGCCATCCCTCCCGCAATCGCGTAACTGCGCTTCCGTAAGACTGCGACGCCCTACTCCAGCATGCCGCGCACGCGCCCGATGCCCTGCACCAGCGTGTCCACCTCGGCGCGGGTGTTGTAGAGCGCGAAGCTGGCGCGGCATGTCCCCTCGATGCCCAGGCGGTGCATGAGCGGCTCGGCGCAATGGTGCCCTGTGCGCACGGCGATGCCCAGGCGGTCGAGCAGCGTGCCCATGTCCAGGTGGTGGATACGGCCCACCTGGAAACTCACCACGGCATCGTGGCGGGCCGCGTCCCGGGGGCCATAGATGTGCATTCCGGGCACCAGGCTCATCTGCTCCAGGGCATAGCGTGTGAGGTCACGCTCGTGAGCCTCTATCTGCTCCATGCCCAGGGCGTTGATGTAGTCGATGGCGCGGGCCAGGCCGGTGGAGGCCACATAGTCGGGCGTGCCCGCCTCGAACTTGTAGGGGAGGTCGTTGAAGGTCGTGTGCTCGAAGCTGACGCTCTTGATCATCTCGCCACCGCCCATGTAGGGGGGCATGCGGTCGAGCCACTTCTCCTTGCCATAGAGCACGCCGATGCCCGTGGGGCCGTACAGCTTGTGCCCGCTGAAGGCAAAGAAGTCGCAGTCCATCGCGCTCACGTCGATGGGCATGTGGGGCGCGCTCTGCGCCCCGTCCACCAGCACGGGCACATCATGCGCGTGTGCCATGCGCACTATCTCGGCCACAGGGTTGACCGTGCCCAGGACGTTGCTCACATGCGCCACGCTCACCAGGCGCGTGCGCTCGTTGAAGAGTTTCTCCAGGGAGTCCAGGCACAGGTAGCCGTCGTCGGTCATGGGAATGACGCGGATGCGTATGCCCTGCCGCTCCCGCAGGAGTTGCCAGGGCACGATGTTGCTGTGGTGCTCCACCTGGCTCACTATCACCTCGTCGCCCTCGCGCATGAAGGCCTGGCCGAAGCAGGTGGCCACCAGGTTGACACTCTCGGTGGTGCCGCGGGTGAAGAGTATCTCGCGGGTGCTGCCAGCCCCTATGAAGCGGCGCACGGTCTCCCTGGCCCGCTCGTGCAGGTCGGTGGCCTGCTGGGAGAGGAAGTGCACGCCACGGTGCACATTGGCATTCACATTATAGTATTCGTCTGCCATGGACTCCACCACGACGCGTGGCTTCTGGGTGGTGGCTGCGTTGTCCAGATACACGAGCGGATACTTGTCATACACCTTCCTGCCCAGGATGGGGAAGTCCTGGCGTATCTGGCCGATGTCAAACGGTCTCACTTGCATAGCTTACATCCCTCACACTTTGACAACTCGCCGCGAAGCCGCTTGTCCACCTGCACCTGCAGGCGGTCGCGAAGCGGCTCCAGCGGTATGGCCTCTATCACCTCGGTGATGAAGGCGGACTTGAGCAGCAGGCGTGCCTCCTGCTCCGGGATGCCGCGCTGGCGCATGTAGAACAGGGCGGCATCGTCTATCTGGCCCACGGTGCTGCCGTGGCTGCACTTCACATCGTCGGCATATATCTCCAGCATGGGCTGGGTGTACATGCGGGCCGAGCGGGCCGAGCAGAGGTTGGCGTTGGTCTCCTGGCTCACGGTCTTCTGTGCCCCGGGGCGCACGAGAATCCTGCCCGCGAAGGCTCCCACGGCGCTGTCGTCGAGCACGTACTTGTACAGCTCGCGGCTGGTGCAGTGGCCGGCCTGGTGGTCGATGAGCGTGTTGTTGTCCACGCGCTGCGTCTTGTCGGCAATGACGCATCCGCCCAGGGTGACCCCGGAGCCCTCGCCCTGCAGGGCCACATCGGTGCGGTTGCGCGTGTGGCCGTTGAAGAGGGTTAGGGTGGTGTGGCTCACATGGCTGTCCCTGCCCTGGCGGATGAACAGGCTGGAGTAGCGCGTGCACATCAGGTGGGTCTCCTCCACCTCGTACAGGTTGAGGGTGCTTCCGTCGGCGGCCACCACCTCGACGACCTGGTTTGTGAGGAAGCGGCGCTGGTCGCGGGCGTGCTCGGTGATGACCACATCGGCCTGGGCGCGCTCGCCGAGCACGATGAGCAGGCGGCGGTTGACCATCACATCGTCCGCCTCACCGCTCAGCAGGTGGCTTATCTGTATGGGATGCGCGGCGCGTGTGCCGTGCGGGACATGCACCACCAGCGTGTCTACGGACAGCATGGTGTTGAGCGCCACCACGGGGTCGGCGGTGTCGGCCACCTGGCCATAGTGCGCGGCCACAGCCTCGCCTGCCTGTGCCAGGGTGGTGCAGAAGGGCGTGCCGGCCACTTGCAGCGGTGCCAGGCTGATGCCGTAGTCGGGCGCGAAGTCGGCCTTCACGTCGGTGTATTTGTATCGCTCCACCTTGCGCGAGGGGAAGCCCTGCGCGCTGAAGGTGTGGAATGCGGCCTCGCGGGCCGCGTTCATCGCGGGACAGCTGCGCGCGCAGATGGTTGCGGCGGCCTCCCTGTAGAAGTCGATGTACTGCTGCTCGGCGCTCACACTCCCACCTCCTCCCTGATCCAGTCGAAGCCGCGCCTTTCTATCTCGAGCGCGAGCTCGGGGCCGGCGGTCTTGACGATGCGCCCGTCGATGAGCACATGCACGACATCGGGCTTCAGATAGTCCAGCAGGCGCTGGTAATGGGTGATGACGATGGCGCTGGACTGTGGCGTGCGCAGCTTGTTGAAGCCCTCGGCCACGATGCGCAGGGCGTCCACGTCCAGGCCGGAGTCCGTCTCGTCCAGTATGCTGAGGGTGGGCTCCAGCATGGCCATCTGGAATATCTCGTTGCGCTTCTTCTCGCCTCCCGAGAACCCCTCGTTGACGCTGCGGCTGGTGAGCTTGCTGTCCAGTTCCACTATCTTGCGCTTCTCGCGCATGAGCTTGAGGAAGTCCCCGGCCGAGAGCGGCTCCTCGCCGTGGTACTTGCGCTTGGCGTTGAGGGCCGCGCGCATGAAGTTGACCATGCTCACGCCCGGTATCTCCACGGGCTGCTGGAAACTGAGGAAGATGCCCTCGTGGGCGCGCTCCTCGGGCTTCATGGCCAGCAGGTCCTTGCCGTTGAAGGTAATGCTGCCGGCCGTGACCTCGTAGGCGGGATGTCCCACGATGACGTTGCTCAGCGTGCTCTTGCCCGCTCCGTTGAGTCCCATGATGGCATGCACCTCGCCGTCCCTGACGGTGAGGTTCACGCCCTTCAGTATTTCCTTGCCGTTGATGCTGGCATGCAGGTTCTGTATCTGTAACATAACTGTTGTCTGTCGTCCTGTTGATAAGTTCCACACTCATTGGCCCTTCCCCACGGGGAAGGCTGAGGAGGGGGCTTTGCCTTATCCCACCGACCCCTCGAGCGACACGCCCAGGAGCTTCTGGGCCTCTACCGCAAACTCCATGGGGAGTTTCTTGATGACCTCCTTGGCATAGCCGTTGACTATCAGGCTCACGGCCTCCTCGGTGCCGATGCCGCGCTGGTTGCAGTAGAAGAGCTGGTCCTCGGATATCTTGCTGGTGGTCGCCTCGTGCTCCACGATGGCTGTGTCGTTGTGCACGTCGATGTAGGGGAAGGTGTGCGCGCCGCACCGGTCGCCCAGCAGCAGGGAGTCGCAACTGCTGTAGTTGCGCGCGCCGTCGGCCGTGGAGGCCACCTTGACCAGGCCTCGGTAAGCATTCTGGCTGTGTCCCGCGCTGATGCCCTTGCTGATGATGGTACTCTTGGTGTTGCGCCCGATGTGTATCATCTTGGTGCCCGTGTCGGCCTGCTGGTAGTTGTTGGTCACAGCCACGCTGTAGAACTCGGCCTGGGAGCCGTCGCCCTGGAGCACGCAGCTGGGGTACTTCCAGGTGACGGCGCTGCCCGTCTCCACCTGAGTCCAGGACAGGCGGCTGCGCGCCCCGCGCAGCTGCCCGCGCTTGGTGACCAGGTTGAGCACGCCGCCCTGCCCGTTGGCGTCGCCCGGATACCAGTTCTGCACGGTGCTGTACTTGACCTCGGCATCCTGCATGACCACAATCTCCACAATGGCTGCATGCAACTGGTTCTCGTCACGCATGGGCGCGGTGCACCCCTCGAGGTAACTGACGTAGGCGTTGTCGTCACACACGATGAGTGTGCGCTCAAACTGCCCGGTGCCGCGCGCGTTGATGCGGAAATAGGTGCTCAGTTCCATGGGGCAGCGCACCCCCCGGGGGATATACACAAAGGAACCGTCGCTGAAGACCGCCGAGTTGAGCGCGGCAAAGAAATTGTCCTTGTAGGAGACCACGGTGCCCAGGTACTGGCGCACCAGTTCGGGATGGTTCCTTACGGCCTCGCTGATGGAGCAGAAGATGATGCCCCGCTCCTGCAACTTGTCACGGAAGGTGGTCTTGACGCTCACGGAGTCCATCACCGCATCTACAGCCATGCCGCTCAGGGCGAGCCGCTCCTCCAGGGGGATGCCCAGCTTGTTGAAGGTCTTCACCAGTTCGGGGTCCATCTCCCGCGCGCCGTCGGCAGCCTTCTTCTGCATGGGGTCGGCATAGTAGGAGATGTCCTGGTAGTCAATCCTGGGCATGCGCAGATGCCCCCATGTGGGCTCCTCCAGCGTCTGCCAGTGGCGGAACGCCTTCAGGCGAAAGTCAAGCAGCCATTCGGGTTCGCCCTTCTTCTGCGAGATGAGGCGAACCACATGCTCCGACAACCCCTTTTCGATAATATCCGTCTGCACGTCGGTGGTGAAGCCATAAGCATACTTCCTGGCAGCCACCTCACGCACAAGACTGTTCTTGTCCTCCATCTGAACCTTTCTGCTTATGTGGCCTTGTCGTCTGAGGCCAAAATCTTATAGACTGTCACGGGTATCTCGCGCAGGGACGGGCACAGGCGCGACTGCCGCATGGTCGTGTCCCCGACGATGCCGACAGCCGAGAGCGCCCACACCAGCGCGCCAAGCACGAACCCGTACTTGAGGAAACCTATCAGGGCGCCGCCAATCTTGTTGGCCATCCCCAGGATGCGGACCCTGTCGAACATGGTCGAGAACAACTCGCCCACAAGTCCCAAGGCGATGGGGACTACCAGCCAGATAAGCACAAAGCAGACACCCCTGGCCAGTGTGGGGTGCCAGCTCTCGGGCGCCAGCGAGGTGCCAAGCACCGAGCAGAACGCCTTGGCCAGCAGGAAGCCGAGAACAATGCCGCCGAGCGACACCGCCTGGCGAACCAGGCCGCGTGTCCAGCCCTTGAGCGTGCCCAACAGCCACAGCACTATCAGTATCCAGTCAATGGCAAGCATGTCTTTCTCTGATGTTTGCGCATGCTCCTCAGAGCTTGCTCTTGACCTCAACCTCCTGGAATGTCTCGATGATGTCGCCCTCACGCAGGTCGTTGTAGTTGACCAGGGACAGGCCGCACTCGAAGTTGGTGCCCACCTCCTTCACATCGTCCTTGAAGCGCTTGAGCGCGTTGATGGCGCCGGTGAACACCACTATGCCGTCGCGTATGACACGCGCCTTGTTGGAGCGGCTCACCTTGCCTTCCATCACATAGGCACCCGCCACCGTGCCCACCTTGCTGATGTGGTACACCTGGCGCACCTCCACCTGGGCGGTCACCTCCTCCTTGATTTCGGGTGAGAGCATGCCCTCCATGGCGTCCTTGACCTCACCGATGGCATCGTAGATGACGCTGTAGAGACGGATGTCCACGCCCAGCTGGTCGGCCAGTTTGCGTGCGGTGGCCGAGGGGCGTACCTGGAAGCCCACGATGAAGCAGTTGTCGGCGGCGGCGGCCATGTTCACGTCACTCTCGCTGATCTGGCCCACCGCCTTGTAGATGACGTTGACCTGAATCTTCTCGGTGGAGAGCTTGATGAGGGAGTCGCTCAATGCCTCGATAGAGCCGTCCACGTCGCCCTTTATTATGAGGTTCATCTCCTTGAAGTCACCCAGGGCGATGCGGCGGCCCAGCTCATTCAGGTCAAAGCGCTTCATCGTGCGCAAGCCCTGCTCGCGGGCCAGTTGCTCACGCTTGCTGGCTATCTCGCGGGCCTCCTGGTCGGTGTCCATCACATGGAAGGTGTCGCCGGCCTGCGGGGCACCGTTGAGCCCGAGCACGGTGGCGGCCTGGGCCGGGCCTATCTCCTTCACGCGCTGTCCACGCTCGTTGAGCATGGCCTTCACGCGTCCGTAGTTGGTTCCGGCCAGCATGATGTCACCCACGTGCAGGGTGCCGTTGCTCACAAGCACGGTGGCCACATAGCCGCGCCCCTTGTCCAGGCTGGACTCGATGATGGAGCCGGTGGCCTTGCGGTTGGGGTTGGCCTTCAGGTCAAGCATCTCGGCCTCCAGCAGCACCTTCTCCAGCAGTTCCTTCACGCCGGTGCCCTTCTTGGCGCTGATGTCCTGGCTCTGGTACTTGCCGCCCCATTCCTCTACCAGGAAGTTCATGGCGGCCAGTTCCTCCTTTATCTTGTCGGGGTTGGCGCCGGGCTTGTCCACCTTGTTGATGGCAAAGACGATGGGCACGTTGGCCGCCGTGGCATGCGCGATGGCCTCCTTGGTCTGTGGCATGACATCGTCGTCGGCGGCGATGATGATGATTGCTATGTCGGTCACTTGCGCGCCGCGGGCACGCATGGCAGTGAACGCCTCGTGGCCGGGAGTGTCGAGGAAGGTCACGTGGCGGCCATCCTCCAGGGTCACGTTGTATGCACCGATGTGCTGTGTAATTCCACCCGCCTCGCCTGCAATCACATTTGTCTGGCGTATGTAGTCGAGCAGAGAGGTCTTGCCGTGGTCCACATGTCCCATCACGGTCACGATGGGAGCGCGGGGCACCAGGTCCTCCTCATCGTCCTCGGCCTCGGTCACAGCCTCGCTCACCTCGGCGCTCACATACTCGGTGGTAAACCCGAACTCCTCGGCGACGAGATTGATGGTCTCGGCATCCATGCGCTGGTTGATGCTGACCATGATACCGATGCTCATGCAAGTGGCGATGACCTGCGTCACAGGAACGTTCATCATGGTGGCCAACTCGTTGGCAGTCACAAACTCGGTGAGTTTGAGCACCTTGCTCTCTGCTGCCTGTGCCTCCATCTCGTTCTCCACGCCCTGGCGTATGGCTTCACGCTTCTCGCGGCGGTATTTGGCGCCCTTGCCCACCTTGTTGCTCTTGTTGGTCAGGCGTGCCAGTGTCTCGCGTACCTGCTTTGCCACCTCCTCGTCGCTCACTTCGGGCTGCACGGGGGCGGTGGGCTTGCGCTGGTTCTTCTGCTTGTTCTTGTTCTTTCCGCCCCCGTTCTGCTGGTTGGGGCCGTTGTTGCCATTGCCCCTGCGCTGGCCGTTCTGGTCGTGCACCTGGCTGGCCACGGCGCTCACATCCACACGCTCCTTGCCCACGCGCACCCGTTTCTTGCGGTCGCCGCTTGCCGGGGCACTCTGCCCGTTGGTTCCCGCATGGTTGCGCTCATCGCGCTCGCGGCGTTTCTCCTCGCGGCTTTTCTTGCGCGGGCGGGTGCTTGAGTTGATGGTCGAGAGGTCAATCTTGCCCAGCACCTTCGGTGTTGCAAGGGTAGCGGTGTTCAGGCGGTAGGCACCATTCACTTCGGTGCCGGCCTCGGCGGCCCTTTGCTCTACCGACAGAGGCTGTGCCGTCCTCTTTGGAGACTCTGCCTGTGCGGGCTGGGGCTGTGCCTCGACGGCCTGTGTGCCGGGCTTGGGGGCTGCCTGGGGGGATGGGGACTCCTGTGCCGGCCTGGGGGCGGGAGCAGGCTGCGTCACTGGAGCAGCCTTGGGGGCGGCAGGCTGCGTGGTAGCGGGGGTTGCCTTGGGAGCCTCTTTTGCGGGCTGGGGCTCGGCTTTTCTGACCGGCATGCCATGCCGGTCCAGTTCGATGTGGCCCACCACCTTGTAACTTGTCTTGGGCTTGGCCAGGGCAATCTCCTCGGCCTGCCGCCTCTGCTTGGACGCCTCCTTGCGTTCCTTGGACTTCTCCTGGCGATGCTGTATCAACTGTGTGGCCTCGGAGCGGAGCCCCTTGTCCGAACTGAACTCTTTCTGCAGGAGTCCGTACTGCTCCTCCGTTATCTTGTAGTTCGGGGTTTCCTCCACATCGTTGTAGCCCTTCTTCCTCAAGAAAGCCACGGCTGTCTGCAGGCCGATGTTGAACTCCTTTGTTACCTTGTTTAATCTAACGCTCATTCTGTATGCTTTGTTCTACGGTTGCTTGCTTGTTGTCCCCATGTTGCCGGTCACTCAAACTCAGAAGCCAGGACTTTCAGCACCTCGTCCACGGTCTCCTCTTCGAGGTCGGCGCGCTGGATAATCATCTCGCGGGGCGCGCCCAGCACATCGCGTGCTGTGTTGAAGCCTATCTTCTTGAGCTCATCGATAATCCACGGCTCTATGTCGTCCTTGAACTCGTCCAGGCTCACATCGTCGTTGTCGGTGTCGTCCACCTCGCGGAACACATCGATGGTGTAGCCCGTGAGCATGCTTGCCAACTTGATGTTCATCCCGCCCTTTCCGATGGCCAGCGACACCTGGTCGGGATCCAGATAAACCTCGGCCTTGTGTTCCTCCTCGTTGAGCACGACGCTGTTGACCGTCGCGGGGCCCAGGGCGCGCGTGATCATCAGCTGGGGGTTTGCCGTCCAGCACACCACATCGATATTCTCGCCGCGCAACTCGCGCACGATGCCGTGCACGCGGCTTCCCCTGACACCCACACAGGCTCCTACGGGGTCGATGCGGTCGTCATAGCTCTCCACGGCAACCTTGGCGCGCTCGCCGGGAATGCGCGCCACCTTGTGGATGGTGATCAGGCCATCCTGTATCTCGGGAACCTCGGCCTCAAGCATGCGTTGCAGGAAGGCTGGGTCTGTGCGGCTCAGGATGATGCGTGGAGTCCCGTTGGAGTTGTCCACTCGCGAGATCACGGCGCGTGCCGTATCGCCCTTGTGGAAGAAGTCGCCCGGTATCTGCTCTGTGCGTGGGAGCAGCAACTCGTTGTTCTCGTCGTCAATGAGCAGGGTCTCGCGTTTCCACGTCTGATAGACCTCGGCGGTCACAATCTCGCCGATACGGTCTTTGTACTGGTTGTACAGGGTGTCGTGCTCGAGCTCGAGGATGCGGCTGGCCAGTGTCTGGCGCAGGGTGAGGATGGCGCGGCGGCCGAAGTCGGAGAACTTCACCAGCTGGCTCACCTCCTCGCCCACCTCATAGTCGGACTCGATGGCGCGCGCCTCGGTGAGGGATATCTCCAGGTTGGGGTCCTTGACCTCGCCGTCGGGCACGACGGTACGGTTGCGGTAGATTTCAAAGTCGCCCTTGTCGGGGTTCACAATCACATCGTAGTTCTCGTCGGAACCGTATAGCTTGGCAATCACGCTGCGGAAGCATTCCTCCAGCACGCTCACCAGTGTGGCACGGTCGATGTTCTTGGTCTCCTTGAACTCGGCAAAGGAGTCAATGAGATTTACAGTCTCGGTAGTCTTTGTTGCCATTATGTCTTTACTTTATCTTTATCAGGTATTTTGTATAGGCCACCTCGTCGAAGTTGAAGTGCCGTGACACAAGTTTGTTCACGGGACGCTTGCGCCCTTCCTCCTTCACCTTCTCCAGGGTTTCTATGCAGAACCCGCTGTCGTCCACTGAGGACAGCAGCCCCTTGTACTTGTGCCCGTCCTTGGCCTGTGTCTCCACGTCATGCCCGACATGAACCTCATACTGCCGCCGCACGCGGAAGGGTTGTCCCAGTCCTGCGCTGCCGACCTCCAGCTCGTAGTCCTCTTCCTCGCGGTTGATTTTCGATTCGATGTGGCGGCTCAGGTCTGCACAGTCCTCTATCCACACGCCGTCGGCGTGGTCTATCTCCACGGAAATCCTGTCGTCCGCGCTGATGTCCAAGTCCACCAGGAAGTAGTCCTTGCCCTCCAGCCATTCCTCCACGGCCTTCTGGACTGCTGCTTTGTTAATCATGTGTCTCGCATTATTACTTATATAAACAAATGTGAGGAACTTGTCGAGCCCCTCACATTCATCTTTTCACGCGCAAAGGTACAGCATTTCCCACGAACACACAAAGGTTTATGCGGAAAAGTTTCCGTCCGTCCCCCCTTGCGCGCGGCTTCTTGCCCGGAGAGCCCTTGCCCCTCCCGTGCGGTCATGGGGCAGGAACAGGTGTGGCCTGTGGCGTGCACAGGTAGAGGAACATGCCCGCAGCCATCAGTACCACAAGTGCCATGGCCAGGATGCTCCACATGAAATGGCGGTTGTGGCGTCCTATGTCTCTATGTCTCATTTGCCCAGTATCTTGTTGTATTCCTCCTTGTTTCTCAGTATCTCGGCGGCTTTCTTCACGTTCTTGTCCCTGGCCGCAATCCGCCTGATGGCCCCCCTCTGCATGCATGCGTCCAGCACAATTTCGTCCTCGAGCGCCTTCTTCACGGGTTCACGGAAATGCTCCAGGTCGGCAGTCACGTCCTTGGAGAACACCTCCTCGAGCGCGTCAAACTGGGCCTTCGCGTCATCGGCATAGCCCTCGCTCTGCGACACACGGCGCAACAGGTGCAGCAGCTCGGCACTCCTGCGGCTGAACTTCAGCCCTGAGCCTTGTATATAACTGACGAAATCGGCATATTCTCTGTCGCTCAACGTGAATGTCATGGGATTGATGCTGTCCGCGTGCTCACGCGCGTATCGGGTGGTGTAGGCAAAGAACTCGTCGCTGGCCGTGAGGTCATAAATCATTGTGGGCAGGCTGTCGGGCTGTGCCTTCACATCGGGCATCACGCCCCCGCCGTCTCTCACCTCGCGTCCGCCCGCCGTGTGGAACACATGCGTGAGGCTGTCGGGCAGTGTCTTGGCCGACCCGTCGGCGTTGAGGTGGCGGTAGTCGTATGCCTGTATGCATCGCCCCGAAGGTATGTAGTACCTGCATGTCGTCATCTTGAGCGTGCCGCCGCTGTCCAGTTCGCGCACACTCTGCACAAGCCCCTTGCCAAAGGTGCGCTCTCCCAGGAGCACCGCCCTGTCCAGGTCCTGCATGCCTCCTGCCAGTATCTCGGAGCACGAGGCCGACCCTCCGTCCACCATCAGCACTATGGGCATCAGCGTGTCCACGGGCTCCAGGGCCGTGCGGTAGTCATAGTTGGTGCTGGGCAACTTGCCCTTGGTGCTCATCAGATGCTGCCCGCGCGGCAGGAACAGGCTCGCGATGTTGACGCACTCGTCCACCGCGCCACCGCCGTTCCCGCGCAGGTCAAGCACCAGCGACCGGGCACCCTGTCCGCGCAGTTCGCCAAGCGCGTCGCGCACTTCGCGGAAAGCCCCCTCGCGGAAGGCCTCCAGGAAGATATAGCCCACGCTGTCATCCAGCATGCCCCAGTAGTCCACGCTGGGCATCTGTATGGTCTGGCGCGTCACATGGAAGGTCTTCTCCTCTTCGCCCCTGCGCACCTTGATGTCCAGGGAGGTGCCCGCCTCGCCACGCAGCATCTCGCTCACCTTGTCCACGGGCAGGGCATACGTGTCATGCCCATCCACGCTCAGCAGGACATCGCCTGCCAGCAGTCCGGCCTGCTGGCAGGGGGTGCCCTCGTAGGGCTCGCTTATCATCGTGCGCTTCTCCTTGCTGCTGTAGCGTACCATGCAGCCTATTCCCGCATACTTTCCGGTGGACATCTGGCGCAACTCGTCATCGTCCTCGGGGTAGAAGTCGGTAAAGGGGTCCACCTGCCTCAGCATGGAGCGTATGCCCCAGCCGATTACCGTGTCGGCGTTGAGCGTGTCCACGTAGAAGAGGTCCAGCTGCTTGTATATGTCGCTGAAGAGGTCTAGGTTGCGGCTGGTGGCCGAGTTGCTGTTCTCCTGTCCTTGCGCCCCGGTGGCCATGGCCACCAGCAGCGTCACTAATATATAATGTATCTGTCTCATTGTCCAAGTATCTTTGAAACACGCGCGCGGCACGCCGCCCAGGTCTGCCTGTCCAGGTCTGTGCCCACCACCTGCACGGCCTGCTCGCCCAGTGCGGCCCCGCAGCGCAGGCTCTGGTCCATACTCCCCCCATGGGTATGGGCATACAGGAAGCCGGCGGCGAAGAAGTCGCCCGCGCCTGTGGTGTCGGCCACCCGCGCGCGCCCGCCCTTGACGGTTGCCTCCTGCCCGCCGCTTCTGGCGGCGGCGCCGTCAGCCCCCATCTTCACCACAGCCATGCGGCACATGCCCGCCATCTCCGCGAGCGCGTCCATGGGGGACTTGCCATTTGTGAAGACCCTGCTCTCGTCCTCGTTGGCAAACACGACATCCACATACTCGCTCACCAGGTGACGCGCAAACGCCACATCCTCGGCCAGCACGTTGTAACTGGCAAGGTCCATGCTGGTGGGTATGCCCATCTGTCGTGCAATCTGGCCTATGCGGTCTATCAGGGCGTGGTTCTGCACCAGGTATCCCTCAATGTGAAGCCACCCGACCCCCTCAAGCAGCACCCCGGTAATCTCATCGGCGCGCAATGTGGATGCGGCTCCCAGACAGGTGCCGAATGTGCGCTCGCCCGTGGGGGAGATGAAAGTGCTGGCCACGCCCGTGTGGAGGGAAGACCTCAGGAAGCGCACCCCGGCGCCCAGGCTGCGGTATGTGCCAGAGAGCAAAGCCGCGTCGTCATCATCACCCACCTTGCCCACAAACAGGCAGTCGCCCCCCAGGGCGGCCAGGGCCTTGATGGTGTTCCCCGCGCTTCCGCCGGCCGACTTGCGCGGGTGGAGGGGGCGCATCAGTTGCGACAGGAACTCCCGGCGGGTGTCGTCAATGAGCAGCATGCCACCCCGGGGCAAGCCGGCCTTGCCGAGCAATGTGTCATCCTGGAGATGCACAAGCACGTCCACAAGCGCATTGCCAATGCCTGCGATTTTCACTCTATCTGTTTATTTTTTCTGCAAAGATATTGCATATTCACAAAAAAACCGCTACTTTTGCACCGCATTTGAGGTGTAAACTTCACGTCGCGCACATCCTTGCTTCAGTAGCTCAGTTGGTTA
>DCCS01000006.1:0-5069 GCA_002316015.1 Prevotellaceae bacterium UBA1075 | reverse complement strand
TCAAGCCCATCCTGAAGCGCAACAGCAAGAAATGCCAACCACAGGCCAAAATGGTGGTTGGCATTTCTCTTGTTGTAGGGCAGGCCAGACAATATGGAGGAGCATCCCGTTGCCCAGAGCCTGGAAAGGTGTCATGTTTACTCTTTTTTGAAATATTTGTCCGAAATGAGTGGGCTTTCTCGGAATATTGTGTAACTTTGTCCATGTGTATGTCAAAGTCTTAACTGTCAATCGACATACAACATAGAACTAATGAGCGCATTTAAAAACAATGTAAAATGAGAACAACTCCCCGTTCCAACAACCCCAATTTTGCCCCCCCCCGGTAGGCTTTCTCGTGTACTGACATTTGTGCTGACATTCCTCGTGCTGCTGTGCCTGCCTGTCCGCCTGGCTGCGCAGACAGCCTCGGCTGGTGCCCCGGTGGCTTATGCCTCCTTCAGTGCCACAGAATCTACGCTGACCTTCCATTATGGCAACATGCCCGCAGGACAGTCCGAGGAACTTTATGTCCTATACCCCGAAAGCCTGGCAGATGGGGATGGGGATGTAAACCTGGAGAATCCAGGGTGGGGCAGTGCCGTGCCATATGGTACCAAGACCGTGATCTTTGACGAGAGTTTCAAGGATGCGCGCCTCAAGTCGTGCCAGAAATTATTTTCCGGGTTCAGTCAGCTCACCACCTTTAAGGGCTGGGAGAACCTGAACACCTCAGAGGTGACGAGCATGGCCGAAATGTTTGCTTTCTGCACCGCCATACAGTCACTTGACCTCTCCGGCTTCAGCACGGCGAAAGTAACGGATATGAGCCAGATGTTCAATTACTGTCAATCGCTCGTGTCGCTCGACCTATCCGGCTTCAACACGTCGGAAGTGGTGAATATGAGCAATATGTTCAGGCTATGTATTAAACTCAAGGAGCTTGACCTCTCCGGCTTCAACACGGCGAATGTAACGGATATGAGCCAGATGTTCAGTGACTGCCAGTCGCTCGCGTCGCTCGACCTATCCGGCTTCAACACAGAGAAAGTGAAGTATATGAGCAGTATGTTCTATGATTGTTATTCGCTCAAAAAGCTTGACCTCTCCAATTTCAAGGGAGCACCGGCAGGTATTGAATATATGTTCGCCAATTGTTTTGACCTTCGCAGCTTGGACATTACAGGCATTGACACTAAAAACGTGGAGTCAATGATGTCTATGTTCTCACGTTGTGGCAGCCTCACCTCGTTAGACCTCAGGAACTTCAACACAAAGAGTGTGCAATTTATGAGCCGTATGTTTGCCGATTGTTACAGCCTTTTGACCGTGAGGGTCAATGCGAAGATATTCAAGCCCACAAACGAATCGTGCATTTTTGAGGGATGTAAAAGCGTCAAGGGCAACTACGGCCCGGGCAACAGCTTCATGGCCGACACATATCCCTTTGTGTGTGTCGACGGAAGCGGACAAACCGTGACTTTTTACACGGCACCCGTTCCTGATACCGGCAGTCAGTATTTTGAAATTGATACCACTTCATGGAACAGGGATGTCTGGTATGGACTGAAAGATGACGCGAAGAAGGTCGTCTTTGATGAGAGCTTCAAGGAAGCCCGCCCCACGTCGCTGGCATTGTGGTTTGACGGCTTTGAGAAACTGGAATCCATTGAGGGCATGGAGAACCTCTGCACAGACAGCGTGCGGGATATGAGCGAGATGTTCGGTTCCTGCAAGGCGTTAGCCTCGCTCGACCTCTCCAACTTCAACACGGAGAACGTGGAGGCAATGGAGTCCATGTTCAAGGGCTGTGCAAGTCTGAAAGTGCTCGACCTCTCCAGCTTCAACACGGGGAACGTGAACAGCATGATGGAGATGTTCAGCGGCTGCACCAGCCTGGACACCATCCGTGTCACCGGCTGTTTCACCACCGGCCAGATAACAGACTCCTGGGGCACATGGGATATGTTCGCAGGCTGTCCGGCCACAGGCAACTATGGCCTGGACAACAGGCTCACAGCCGAGCTGGTGCCCAGTGTGAAGTACGAGTTCAACATCGGCACTGGTGCGCGCACCGTGACATTCACAATGGCGCCCAAGGTGATGCCGTCCGGCACAGACGCGCTGAAGCATGTAGCCATCAATCTCGCGGATGGACAGGCATTCCGCGACTCCCTTGGAAGCTCTGTTGGAAATGACAGGCTGGGTTTTGTGCAGACGGCCGTCTTCGACGAGAGTTTCAAGGATGTGCGCCCCACATCATGCAGAATGTGGTTCTGGGGGTTCCAAAGTCTGGCAGCGGTTAAGGGCTTGGAGAACCTGAACACCTCGGATGTGACGGATATGTCCTGTATGTTCGGCCACTGCAAGAGTTTAACCTCGCTTGACCTCTCCCATTTCAACACAGCCCAGGTGGAGGATTTCGGCGAGATGCTGAGGAATTGCGAGGGCATACAGTCGTTTGACCTGTCTGGTTTCAGCACAAACATGGCAGCAGATACGCACGCTATGTTCTCGCAATGCTTCAGCCTCAAGTCAGTCAAGCTCCCCTCCTGGGAGAATGCCCACCGGATACATGACATGTCGGCCATGTTCTTTGAGTGCAAGGCCCTTCAGGAGCTTGACCTCCGCAGCCTCCGGCTGGCAGACGGCTACTGTCAATATATGTATAACATGTTTAAGGGCTGCGTGAGCCTGAAGAAAATCCTCGCCACAACAAAGCTGCTCCCCGAGAATGCAAACATCACGAACATGTTTGACGGCTGCACAAGTCTGACGGGCAACTACGGCCCGGACAACAAGCTCACCGTGGCGTTCGCGCCTCGCGCTGTCTGGAGTCCCACAGACATGACGCTGACCTTCAGACAGGTGGACGAGGTGATTGACGGCAACGCGGAGAACAGCTTTGCCGTGCTGAACACCGGGGAGGCCAGTCCCGCATGGATAGCCGTGTGCGCAGAGACGCTGCAGACGGCCGTCTTCGAAGAGAGCTTCAAGGAGGTGCGCCCCGCATCGTGCTACGAGTGGTTCCGGGGCTGCACGAAACTGGCAGAGGTCAAGGGCCTGGAGAACCTGAACACCTCGGCGACGAAATATGTCAGAGGCATGTTCCGCGAATGCAGCAGCCTCACCACGATAGACCTCTCCGGCTTGGACTTTGGCAGCGTGACGACTGGTGGAGTGCTTGGGCTCTTCAAAAATTGCACCAGTCTCATCACGGCGAACCTCTCGGGGCTGAACGCCGCGCAGTCTGCGTATGGCATGTTTACCGGCTGTACCAGCCTCAAGCAAGTTGACTTCACAGGCTTCAACACCAGCAAGGTCACCCAGATGGACGAAATGTTCAAGGGCTGTACAAGTCTGGAGGAACTTGACCTCACCTCGTTCTCCACTGAAAAGCTGACGAATATGGAAGACATGTTCTCAGACTGTGCCAGCCTGAAGACCATCTATGTGTCCGACGCATTCAATATCCAAGGGCTGTACAACTCGCAGCAGCCCTTCCGCAACTGCTCCAGTCTGCGCGGCGCCGTGGCGTTTGCTGACGTTACCGACAACAAGAAGAAAAACTATATCGAGATGGCCAACTACATGACCGGCTACTTCAAGACCTACTACAAGGTGGGTGACCGGCGCCACGACATCAACGTCAAGGACGGCGCGCTCCATGTGGACAACCTCCGGCTGGAGGACGGCCAGGACTTTGTGGCCTGCGCGCCCTTTACCGCCGGCACGGTGACCCACACCCGCCAGTTGAATGGCGGCGGCGAGCGCGAGGCCGTGTGGGGCTCGTTGTGCCTGCCCTACAGCCTGAAGCCCGGCGAGGCGGGCCTCACCTGCTACACCCTGGACGGTGTGAACTACGGAAGCGACGGCGACGGCATTGTCTATGTCAGGCCACTGGAGGGCGGCACCCTTCCCGCAGGGACACCGGCCTTCTTCAAGGCGGACGCGGGAACCACCACGCTCAACCTCGGTGCCTCGGATGTGGAAGTGGTGCGCCAGCCCCTCGATGGTGAGACGGAAGCCAAGGGCGGAGTGTACCTGAGCGGTGACTTCGTGCAGTACGACATAGCAGAGGGCTACGCCCTGATGAGCAACAGCCTGTGGAACATCTCCGCCATTGCCGAACAGCAGGGCAGTGACGGAAAGGGCTACAAGGTGAGCTCGAAGGGCTTCCGCGCCTATCTCGCCCCCGCAGGCGGGAATCTGGCCCGCGCCCGTCAGCTCCGCTTTGTGGCCAGCGACGAAGAGGCCACATCCGTCGGCGATGGCATCCTTGATGCCGCAGGCAGTGCCCCAGCCGAATACTTCGATGTGAGCGGACGCAAACTGCCCGCACCGGGCAGGGGGATCATTATCGTGAGGCATGCCAACGGCAAGATAACCAAGCAGGCAAGGAGGTAACCAGAACGAGCCGCCTGCCCACGCAAGAAAGTTTTCAACCACACACATTATCATTATGGATACATTATCAGATATGAGCAAGAGAGAATATGTGTCGCCCCGCATCACCATTGTCGGGCTGGCTTCAGAGCAGAGTCTTATGACAGGGTCGCAACAGGTGGTCGTCAAGAACGGCAAGGATTACGACTACAGCGATTTTGAAGAGGATGTAAGCGGCAACCGCGATGAGAAGGGCAACCTGTGGATAGACTGACCATGACGGCCACACCTGCCCCTTAAGGTCTGGGCATGGATGCGTGGCTCCAATCCACTCCCCAGTGCAAGGCGGCTCGGATGACATTGTCATTCGAGCCGTTTTGCATGCCCGTAACCCGTGCGCAATCTGTGTAAAGCGCATTCGTCATAGTCCGCAAAGCCATGTCGTTTGGCGTGTGTGGATAGGAACGGCCAGGTGACTTCGCGGGGGAATGCGCATACCTGCCATGTTGCAAAGTTGGAAATGTTCATTGCAAAGTTGGAAATGAATGTTGCAAAGTTTGGTATATTCGTTTCCAACCGCGAAACGAAGCAGGCTCCAGGCTTTCCGGGCAAAGCGTCCGCTGCTCCCGGGCCAAGCGTCCACCGCCCCAGAGCCAAGCGTCCGCTGCCCCAGAGCCAAGTGTCCACCGCCCCAGGGCACTTCT
>DCCS01000008.1:38926-60710 GCA_002316015.1 Prevotellaceae bacterium UBA1075 | reverse complement strand
GAGGAATCAAACTTTACTTGACCACCTTTCTTGCCTTGTTGCCTTGCTTGACAATCAGTATGCCGTGGGCAGGAACATCAGAGAGGCGGAAGTCCTGTGCCTTCGACCTGTACGCCTCATGGCCTTGCAAATTCCTAGTACTGCCGGATACTTATCATCGTTGGCAATGATGGCAAATCCTCCGTTGTCGTAACCCATGACGGATACTTGTGGCATTCCTTTCAATAGTTTGAGGGTCTCACTGTCTACCATTCTTATTATGGTTGGTATGCGAAGCCCTCAATTTTGCATGGCAAGAATGTATGTCTTTGGCATCAGAACTCTCTTGCTGAAATGTGGCGGTAAGTCAAAAAAAGGACGAGTTGCCGCCACGATTCGGATGGTTTTCTTATTTTGTTCAAAGAAAAATCTTATCTTTGTGCCGTCAAATCGTGGAGTGCTTTCCACTTAAAATGGGTATAGTAATGATACAAGAAATCATTGGTCGTAAGGAGGAACAGCAAGTTTTGCAAGACTGCTTGGACTCAAACAAACCCGAATTTGTGGCTGTTTATGGTCGAAGAAGAATAGGAAAAACATTCCTTGTGAAGCAATTTTTCAAGGAAAATTTCGATTTTTACATCACAGGTGCCTATCAAGCCAGCAGAAAAGACCAACTTTTCAATTTCAAAATGACATTGGAAGGCTATTCGGGCAAGAAAAGAAAGACACCGCAGACCTGGTTGGAGGCTTTTTTCCAACTCAAAGATTACCTTTCGTCACTTGGCGATAGGCGAAAAGTCGTATTTGTCGATGAGCTTCCTTGGTTTGATACTCCTCGTTCCAACTTCATCAGTGCCATCGAACTCTTTTGGAACCAATGGGCTTCCGACCAAAATCTCTTGCTTGTAGTATGTGGATCTGCCACTTCATGGATGGTCAACAAGCTGCTTGGCGACAAGGGCGGTCTTCACAATCGGGTGACGAGAAGCATCTATTTGTCACCTTTCACTTTAGGTGAGACAGAGTCTTTTTTGTCTCATAATCACATCGCTTTCAACCGTCATCAGATAGTGGAATGCTATATGATGCTTGGTGGAACGCCCTATTATCTCAATATGCTTCAGCCCAAATTGAGCTTGGCACAGAACATCAACAAATTGTTTTTTGAGGAAAATGCCGAGCTGAAACGTGAATTCGACTTTTTGTTCCGCTCATTGTTCAAAGACTGCAAGAACTATCGGAAGATAGTGGAGCAGCTGTCGAAACGTGCTAAAGGGATGACAAGGCAAGAATTGATAGAAGATTGTAAAATCACAGAAAATGGTAATCTGACAACTGTTTTGGACGACTTATGCAATTGTGATTTTATTCGCCGTTATACCTCTTATAACAAAAAGCAGAGAGATGTCATCTATCAGTTGACCGACCTTTTTTCTCTCTTCTATCTTAAATATGTGAAAGATGCCAATGGAATGGACGAGACTTTTTGGACTGATACCATCGATTCGCCAAGCCATCGGGCATGGTGTGGCTATGCCTTTGAGCAAGTTTGTTTGCACCATGTAAGACAAATCAAGCGTGCGCTTGGCATTGAGGGCGTACAGTGCAATGTGTGTTCTTGGTCTGTGCCATCGAAAGTGGACGAAGAAGGCAGAAAGCAGGAGGGTGGACAGATAGACTTGATTATCGACCGTCGTGACCAGACTATCAATCTTTGTGAGATGAAGTTCTCCTTGCAACCATTCGAGATAACATCTTCTTACATGCAGCATCTCATTGCTCGTCGTGAGTTGTTCCGTCAGGCGACAGGCACCAACAAGGCCTTGCATCTCACGATGGTTACGACATATGGAATAGTAAAGAATGCGCAATATGGCATGATTCAGAGTGAAGTGACAATGAACGACTTGTTTGCGTGATGTTTTTTTTGGGGGGCTTCGCGTCAACCATCGAAAAGGTTGGATGCGAAGCCATCAATGACAAAAGCGTGCCCGCCAGCTTGCTGTTTATGGTAATAGAAAAAGGTGCATCCCTGGCAGCCCGATGGTGGGCGGCAAGGATGCACCTTTCTGTATATGGAGGAATCAAACTTTACTTGACCACCTTTCTTGCCTTGTTGCCTTGCTTGACAATCAGTATGCCGTGGGCAGGAACATCAGAGAGGCGGAAGTCCTGTGCCTTCGACCTGTACACCTCCTGGCCTTGCAAATTGTAGATGTAGGTGTAAGGAGAGGGGGTATCCTGTGACACGGAAACGGCAGGGATACCTGTTGTGGCATCCTGCGTTATTTCCATAGTGCCGTTGGAAGCGACGGTAAGTGTGTAAATGATAGCCCCTCCAACACCACGCAGGCATTGATAGGAACTTTCCTTTGTCGACTTAGAACCAACAAACACCTTGTAGGTACCTGGAGAAATTGCCTTTAGTTCTGCGTCTTGACTCAGATTATAGTCAACTTCCTTACTATCGCTGTCACCGAAAATAAATCCACTCAGCATATCGATATAAGGCGTTTCGGCATCAGTCTCGAAAATCGGGTCGGTATAGAGTTTTCCGCTGCCATCTGTGCCCTTCAGCACGATGTCCAGTTTTCCCTCAAACACGCGATGGCTGTAATTGAAGGCATTCGTCAGTTTGACATGCAACTCTTTCTTGTTGTCGACATAGAAACTATATCCGTCTGTGGCCCATTGCGAAGTGTTTTCTTCGTCAGCGCTTGGAGTCTCCTGTGCCTTGAAGCCCAAGACCATGCTTTGCCTTTCGCTGAAGCCTTTTCCGGAAGAGAGTGCGCTCCCATCGTAAGCTATAGGCTGAAGAATGTTGATATCATACCAGCCATTGCCATTTCCGCTCCAGCCCCAGTTGACATGTACTTTCCCATCCTCCTGTATTCCATCGAGCAAGAAAGCATGTCCTCCATCTATCTCGTCAGTACCACAATAGAGGACAGGCCGTTTTGCTTCCATTTCTTTGCGTATCATATCCATCCATTCCGCGTCGGTGTAGAAGTCCCGCTGTAGGCAGATGATGGCCAAAGAGTCATATCTGAAATTGTCGGCTAATCCCTTGGCTGCATACCATTCGATAGTACCACTGGCATCTGCCTGATAATTCATGCGGCTGGCAGCACCGGCATCACGCATGAGCGTGGCTACCGCATTGTCCGTGTCACCAGTAGGACGTAAGTATTTATTTTTCATTTTAGTCCATTCATAGGTACTATTGATATCGCATGTGTACTTTGTAGTGCCTTCAGAAGTCGTGACAGTATATGAGCCTTTGCCTTTTCCTGAAACAGGATATTTATAGTAGTACATAATCTGAGCCATTACTGTGGCGATACATCCTGTAGGCGCTACGACATTGTCAATCTTAGGACACAATGTGTTGTAAGGTGCTTGCTGGTTCCATGATGTGGTAATGAAGTTGGTGGCTGTGGTTGCTGCATATACAGCAGGTTGATAAGTCTGTGCACAGGCCATTCTATCCTCGAGGGATTTGTCCACTTGTCTCAACCACCACAAAAAGCCGCATGGCATGGCGTTTTCTATAAAGTCAGTATCAGAATAACCCAAAACTGGCGTGAAATCATCATCTAAACTTAAAACCACAAACCCGTGTCCCTGCCTGCCATACAATGCCAAATACTCAGAGATTAGTTTTTTCTTTAAGCCGACATTTGAAGCCTTATATGCTGCTTTGGCCGGTAAGCCTAAGTATTGGCTCGCTATCGTCAGCAACTCTCGATCTGTTCTTTTCTTTGCGAGAGAGGAAACAGAAAGCAGGCCAACAGTTACAAATATAAGAAACCTTTTTATCATAGAATAGAGAATGTGTTTTGGTAGAAATACAGAAAGAGTGGATAGTATGGTGACTAATCCACTCTTTTTGTTAGATATAACCTTTATTTCCCGGTTTGGGAGTCAATGTAAGCCTTATAGGCATCAGTGCTCAAGAACAAGCGGGTAGGTTTTGTCTGAAGGAAAATGGAACCGCCATCGTATTCTGACATGCGAACATACAAAGAATTTGCAGGCCAAACAATGGAACCATCTTTCTCCGAATACTCACCAAGAGGATAAGTGCTTGTGTCAGTAATAATGCCACTGGAAGTTTTCAGGTTCCCAACTATCTGACCGATGGAGAACTCACCATAATTCTTCCACTTCATACCTGTATAAACAGGAGCCATTGTCGCATTCTTATCTTTAACTGTTATGATTATCTTGTGACTCTGTTCATCGCAATCTCCCTCCTCATTGAAAGGATAACCGATATAAGCCCCAAGTTCATCTTTGGCAGTTGCCAGATATGCAAATGGACTGTCGAAGCGATAGCGTGTCGTTTTCCCATCAAGTCCGACATTCTTCTCTATTTCCACGGCCATAGTGAACTCACCTCCAAAAAGAGGGCTGATTGTACCATCTGTAAAATAGCCAACGCCCATATCATCCCACTTCGCACGTGAGTAAGAAGTGGTGAAAGACACCTTGTCACCATTTTCTTTATAGAGACTTACATACTCTTCTGGAATTTCTAAGGTGAGAGTATAGGTGGTGCCCACTGCTGCATCAGGGAAAGTAACCTTTACTGTTGTCTCTGCCTCGCCATCCTTGAATTCGGCAGTGGCAGGGACTTGGAAAATGCTGTCATCGTTTGCTACCACATTCAATGGAACAGAAACGGCTCCATTGGTGTTCATGCGCGCTACCTTAATGGTAAACTCTGTAGGGTCGGCAGGGTCAACGTCATTGCTGCCTCCATCAGTAGTAGGGAAATAAACGCCTACCTTGTCGGCTGAATCCTGGGCGCCGGCTACGTATTCATCGTCATTGCCGCATGATGCCAATGCTATGATGGGCATCAAAGCGATGAATATATACTTTAAAAAAACCTTCATGTTCTTTTCGTTTTATTGTTTATGATTACATGGAAACTAATCTGTCACACCATCACGAAGGTCAGGGTTTTGACCCGCAACGGGCTGACTACCTTCTGTGTTGTCGACAATCCCCTTGTTGGTGTTCATCTCAGACTGTGGGAATCGGAGATTCAACCAACCATCATCGTTCTTGATGTTGAATGTGAATGCATCAGGGAAGTTGGATGTATCCTTGCCATGGAAGCGAACGATATCCTTGCCCAAGCGACGGGCATCCGCAGTGAAGAAGCCCTCTCCCCAGAGCTCGACACGACGCTGGAACCAAATCTCATCCATCAACGAACGGCTTGTTGGTATCGTGTAAGAAGGATCACGATAAGTCTTCACAAAGTTTGTGAGCACATTCTTGGCCTCACCTTCCTGATTGGTCTTAGCCAAACACTCAGCCTTGATAAGAATCATCTCCTCTACACGCATCAATGGGAAGGAAGAATTGTTTTTCTGACTGCCCACCCCCGATTTCATGCCAAACTTCACGTTCGTGTAAGGAAGCATAGGCTCTTTTACGTTCGCAATTTTCAGAGGAGCGATAGCATCACCTTTGGCAAGCACCTCACCTTTAGAATCTCTCCACACGAGATTCTTGAGCAATGGTGAGTGCAAATCCTTGTTGAGCCACCATCCTTTGCGTACATCGGTGGCAGGAATCTTGTCGTAAAGAAGTTTGTTGATGACAGGAATATTTTGCGTTGCCGGAGCATAACCATCTCCGGAGAACGCTGACAACCAAGATGCAGCGGTAGCATAGCCATATGATGCGCTTACTATTTGGTAGTCAGCCAAGTCGTATGTCCAAATCCAGTTGGCGGCAGCACTGTCATCGAATCCCGGAACACTGACATCGGCTATAGATGCTGGAGTGTAGCCCTTCATGGCTTCTTCCGCATCGGCAAGAGCCTTGGCATACTCGCCCATGTAGAGATAAGCACGTGCACGCAGGCCACATGCCACATTTTTGTTGATATGTGCCTTGTCTGAACGGACTTCTGTCAGATGTTCAATGGCCCAAGTCAGGTCTTCAATGATTGCGTCATAAACCTCGGCTACGGTGGCACGTGGATTATTGTTATTGTCATTCTTGTCATCCTGCAGTGGCACACATGGCTTGTCCTTGCATGTCTGATAGTTTCCCTGGAAGTAAGGTGCCAATGCCAAATAAGAGAAAGCACGTATTGCCTTTGCCTGGGCTATCATGTTAAGAGCATCTGCATCTTGGGTGTCGGCACCGAAAAGTTTGATGATATCTTCGATGGATTCGTTGGCTGTGCCTATGGCAGTATAAGGAATCACATAACGAGCGTACGGGATGGCATAGTTGGCGTTACGAGTACTCAACTCGCTGGCTGGCGAAAACCAGTTGTATCCATTATCCTGCATTGCCATATCTGCACCCTCAAGATCCAGGGAGATGGCACTCATCACGAAGCCGAAGTCGTCTGGACGCAGAGAACTGAAGTGCGTTAAATAGTTATGGCATGGGTTGCCAAGTAGCGTGAACATACCTTCGAATTTGGCCTTCGTTCGAGAAGGAATGGCTTCATTCGTCTGCTGTGACTGTTCGCCAGAGATTGCACCACCGGCATATTCCTGTTTGTCTATGTCAGAGCATGATGCCCACAGCAATGCACTGAACATAAAAGCTGACAATTTATATATTTTCATATTTGAATTAATTTTAAGTAAAACACACCATATTAGAAGGTAACGGAAATGCCGGCAGTGACGGAACGCATGGCGGCATAACCACCTGAAGCCTTACCAGAACCACTTGTCATAGAACCGAGACCATAGTTGAAGCGTGGGTCAAGTCCCTTGCGCTTGGTCAAGAGGAAGAGGTTCTCACCTGATACGTAAACACGCACATTTGAGAATGTCAAAGCTCTTACCAAGTTCTTGGGTAAGGTATACCCAAGTGTCAAGTTGTTCAAGGACAAGTAATTTGAACTTGTCAAGAAACGGTCATATGGTGTCTGGCTGCCGAAACCTGCGTCATCGGTAGTAGCGGAACTCAAACGTGGAATGTTACTACCCTTGTTGGTTTCGCTCCATGCCTTCAAAGCGTCTCTGTGCAACGCCTGGCCAGCTTCGGTGCCATTGTGCATCAAATTTTGGTAGGTACCATCGTAAATCTTGCCGCCCAACTGGAACGCAAACTGTGCAGACAAGTCAAAGCCATAGGCAGTCAAGTTGGTGCCAAAACCACCGGTAAACTTAGGCAGAGTTGAGCCACAGTCATATTTTGTTGCCTTTGTGATATCTTCTGTTGTTGTTACACCAGTGACTTTGCCTTCAGCATCCACGTCGTCCTTATAGTAAAGAGCCTTACCATTGTCGTGGTTCACGCCTGCATACTTGATCATGTAAGCGTTGTAAACCGAACCGCCTTTTTTGATGATTCGTCCAGTAGATATCAACTCTTGGTCAAGATCGGTTATCTTATTGCTGTTATGACTGATATTGGCGTTCAAACTCCACTCCATGTCTCTGTTTCTTACGGCAACCCCCTCCAATGAGAATTCGAAACCTTGGTTTCTCATAGAGCCAATATTGTCGGGATAATCAGAAACACTAATACCAGAGGACAACGGCAAGTTCTTGAAGAACAACAAGTCTGACGTGTTACGCACATAATACTCGAAACTTCCGTTCAAGCGGTTTTTGAACAACTCGAAATCCACGCCAAAGTTCCAGGCCTTGGAAGTCTCCCACGTCAAGTTTTCATTACCCATCTGAACCATGATGATAGAATAGTTCTTGGAGGCCTCATTGTAAGATGGAGAATACATATCTGCATAAGCATGCCAGGAGTAAGTAACGCCAGAGAGATTGTCATTACCCTGCTCACCATAAGATGCCTTCAACTTCAAGAGGTTGATCCACTTCACGTCACTCAAGAAACTTTCCTTGTTGATAAGCCAGGCGGCACCGATAGAGCCGAAAGTTCCCCAACGATGGCCCGGTGCAAAAACAGAAGAAGCATCACGGCGGATAGAAGCGCTTGCGAAGTACTTTCCGTCAAAATCGTACTGTGCACGACCAAAGAAGCCTTCAGTCATATAATTGTCTGTGAAAGAAGATGTCTCCTTTTGTGAGGTTCCGTATGCGTTGCCAAGTTCACCTATGTATGGGTCGAAGAGGTGATTGTTTTTACCAGACAACCCCTGTTTCTTGAACTTGTATTGCTCGTAGCCGGCAAGAAGGTTCATGTTATGCTTACCGAATGTGTGAGTATAAGTAGCCAAATACTGCTGGTTGACGGGGAAATAGCGAGTGCTGCTTACATAAGCGCTACCATCGTTCTCACCACTACCACCACCAAACACACTCGCCAAAGAATTCCGGCGGCTATTGATGGATGTGGCACTCAAGTTCGCCGTCAGATTCAATCCTTCGACAGGAGTGACTATTGCCGACCACTGACCCGTGAAAACATCCTGGTAGGTGTGGTCCCTGTCAAAATGGTTGTCCCGAACCGCATTGCCCACGAAAGAGCCGTTGTTTGTGGTGTACATCTTACGGCCATTCTCTGTCTTGATGGAGCCATCAGCATTACGCTTGTAAAGCGGATAGATAGGGGCTATCATGTTACAGATATAAAACACGTTGCCAGAACTGCCCCAGGTGCCAACATCAAATGACGGTGTCTCAGAATCGGTGTGTGTGAAGCCCATGTTTGTGGTCAGCTTCAACCATTTCTTGGCCTGGTACTCAACATTGGCACGTCCTGTGTAACGCTGGTAAGAAGAGTTCTCAACGGTACCGCCATCTTTCAGGTAACCAGTGCTTGCATAGTAGGTAATACGGTCGCTTGCGCCAGACACAGAGAGGTTGTATTCCTGGCGGAAAGCATTGTGTATAGTCTCGTCATACCAATCGTCTGCTGTGTAGTAATTGTCACCATCTACACGGCCCAAGGCGGCATTAGGGTTCAGCTTGAAGTTTGTACCTATCAACTTTTCGCCAGCTGGCACTGTATAGACATTAGCCTCCTGGCCGACACCGCCATTGTTTTTGTCAAACAAGGTTGCGTCTGCATAAGCGTAAGCCTCAGCCTTTGTACTGCCGTTATAATATTTAGAGTTGAACTTTGCGCGATACATGGTCTCCAGGTACTCCGCACCATTGTCAATGACATCATATTGAGGAATCAAACGAGAGTTCGAACCCCATTTCGCATCAAATTTCACCTGTGCATCTTGGCCTTTCTTGGCGCGTTTGGTAGTAATAATGATAACGCCATTGGCACCACGGGCACCATAGATGGCACTGGCGGAAGCATCCTTCAGCACAGAGATTGACTCAACATCCGTAGGGTTGATATTGGCAACATCTGCCTCGTAAGGAGCACCGTCAACAATATAAAGTGGGCTTGAGCTTGCATTTAGAGAGCCAATACCACGAATACGGATAACAGGAGCAGAACCTGGTTCGCCAGATGAACTTGTAGCTTGAATACCTGCAATCTTGCCAACCAAAGCACTTGTTGCGGTGGAAGTCACGTGAACATCAATGTCGCTTGCCTTAACCTCACCTGCCGACCCCGTGAAGGCGCTCTTCTTGGCGGTACCATAGGCAACGACCATCACCTCGTCGAGCGACTTGCTGTCGGGGTCCAATACGATCTTCATGTTCTTTGCGGCCTTGACGGTCTTGGGCTGCATGCCGATGTATGTTACCTCCAGTTTCGTGCCCGGAGCCACATTCAGTGAGAATTTACCATCCACATCGGTGGCCGTTCCGGTGCTGGTGCCCGCCACCTTGATGTGTGCGCCGATAATGGGTGCGCCATCCTCGGAGGAGGTGACTGTTCCGGAAACCTGAGTTTGTGCCAGTGCCATTCCTATGCCAAGGAACAGGCAGGCGATAAACGTCAATAGTCTTTTTTCCATAACTCTCTCTCTCTCTTTAATATTAATATTATGAATGAAGTTTAATTTTGTGTCGTTTTCTCTCCTCTTATGTCTCCACCTCGTGCCCCAAGGTGGAAAACACTTTTGCTATCTTTGCACGAAAATCCCCAAAACACATTTTATAGTATGGCGTATTTCAAGTTAGAATTTGGCTTCCACCTGCCTGGTAGGGAGCAGCATGCAGAGAACAAGACCAAGCACAAAGAACCCGCCGCTTTGGATTTCATCCGCCTGGAGATAGAAAGTGCCAAGGAACGCAAATGCTACAAAACGGCAGCCAATTACCTGACTGCCGCCAACTCGCTCACACTCTTCTGGCAAAGGGGCGACTGGACACTGTCCGACATCTTGCCGCAAGAAATGGACCGCTACCAGAGGTGGCTCATAGACAGAGGACTGAGCATGAACACCATTTCGTGCTACATGCGTTCCATACGTACCTTATATAATAGAGGTGTGGCCCTGCGGATGACTGCCGACACGCGGCCCTTCCGCAAGGTGTTCACGGGGAAGGAGCACACCCGCAAACGCAGCGTCGTGGAGGAGGACATCCTGCGGCTGTGCCGCCTTGACCTCGAAGACAAGCCGTCGCTTGCCTTTGCACGCGACATCTTCATGTTCAGTTTCTATGCCATGGGAATGCCTTTCGTTGACATCGCCTATTTGCGGAAGGAGCAAATCAGAGACGGGAGATTTCACTATGCCCGCCACAAAACCGGCCAGGAGATAGTGGTGGCAATAGAACCATGCATGAGCGAAATCATTGCAAGGTACGAATCTTGCAGCAATACACAGTATGTCTTTCCCGTTATCAAGACTCCCGACGCCACAATGGCGCACGGGCAATACCTAAGCCAGCTTCGCCGCTACAACTACAGCCTGGCATGCTTGTCGAGACGCATCTCTGCCAGCCAGCCCCTTTCCTCTTATGTGGCCAGGCACACTTGGGCCAGCATAGCCTACAAGCACGACCTCGATGTGCGGCTTATCTCCAAGGCATTGGGGCACACCAGCACGTCCACCACCATGATTTACATAAAGAGCCTTTTCGACCCGCAACTTGCCGAGGCCAATCATCAACTCCTGAAGACGTTAGGGAAAGGCATCTGACTTCCCGCTCAACTTGTGCTCTTCGCATTTCCCCGTTTATACTTAAATTAAATGAGTGAGCCTTGTCTGCCAATCTGGGCAGACAAAAACATGCCATTTTAGTGTTTTTTGCGACTTAACAGCGGCTTTTGGGGTGAAATCGCAACTTTTTGCAAGAAATATTTGGCAGACAACAAAATCTCATATATTTTTGCACCCATTAACATACGGCTGTCTGGCGTAGTACGACAACGAGGGAGATAAAAACGGCAAAAGTGTTTTCCACCTTGGGGCACGAGGTGGAGACATAAGAGGAGAGAAAAAGCATAACACAGTTTTATTAATTCAACTTTTCAAAAACATGGGTAAGAAAATTCTTATGTTCCTTGCTTGCGCTGTGATGAGCGCAGGTATGGCATTCGCCCAGCAGCAGGTGACGGGTACCGTCGTCGACAGCGAGACGGGCGAGCCTCTGGTGGGAGCCACCGTGAAGGTGAAGGGCACCACCAAGGGAGCCCTGACCGACATGGACGGCAAGTTCACTTTGAAAAACCTTCCCGCCAAGGGCGGTACCCTGGTGATTTCCTGCATGGGCATGAAGTCCGTGGAGGTGCAGGCCAAGGGCAAGATGCAAATCAGCATGGAGCCTGTGAGCACCGACCTGCAGGACGTGATGGTGGTGGCTTACGGCACCCAGAAGAAAAGTACTTTCACGGGTTCAGCCTCGGTGGTGAACGCCGAGACGATAGAGAACCGCCAGATTTCCAACGTGAGCAACGCGCTGGCAGGCAATGTGGCGGGCGTGACGGCCTTCCAGAGCACGGGTCAGCCTGGCTCCAGCAGCACCATCTACATCCGTGGCTACGGCTCCATCAATGCGGGAAAGGCTCCCCTGTACGTGCTGGACGGCATGGCCTACGAGGGTGACATCTCGGCTATCAACCCCGATGACGTGGAGAGCGTGAGCGTGCTCAAGGATGCCGCCGCCGCCGCCCTGTATGGCGCGCGTGGCGCCAATGGTGTCATCATGATCACCACCAAGAAGGGAAAGAAGGGGCAGGATGCCAAGATTACCCTGAGCGCCTCCTGGGGCGGGAGTGCCCGCGAGGTGGGCAACTATGACGTGATTACCAGCACCAACCAGTACATGGAGCAGCTCTACCGCTCACGTTACAACAACGCCATATACACTCAGGGCATGGGTGCAGCCGATGCCCGTGCCTACGCCAGCGCAAAGGCGGCCTCGGCAACGGGAATACCCATCTATACCGTGGCTCCGGGCGAAAGCCTCTTTGACGCAAACGGACGCATCAATCCCAATGCCAGGCTGGGCTACAGCGACGGTGAGTACACCTACACACCCGATGACTGGACCAAGGAGTCGCTCACCCATGGGTTCCGCCAGGAGTACAACCTGGGCGTGAACGGCGGTACCGACAAAATCTCCTACTACCTGAACCTGGGCTACCTGGGTGATGAGGGCATCATCAAGAAGTCATCCTTTGACCGCATCTCCACCCGGCTCAGCGTGGACTACCAGGCCAAGAAGTGGCTGAAGTTCACTACCAACCTCTCTTATGTGAACAGTTCCAGCAACTATCCCGAACTCCAGGACAACACGGACGGGAATGACAACACGACCAGTTCGGGCAACGTGTTCTACATAATCAACCACGTCGCCCCCGTATATCCCATGTATGTGCGCGACGCGCAGGGAAACATCAAGTATGACGGCAAGAACCCCATCTACGACTATGGTGACCTGACAACCAGCAACTACACCCGCAACTGGATGTCAATGTCAAACCCCATCGGTGACCTGACCTACAAGACGGAGGAGTACCTGATGGACATCTTCAACAGCCGCTGGGGCATCGAACTGACACCTGTGAAGGGCTTGACCCTCACGGGCAAGATAGGCATGGACCTTGACAATACCCGCAACCACATGGCTACCTCTTCCAAGTACGGACAGAGCGCGTCCAACGGCGGCGAGGCCAGCCAACTGCAGATACGCCAGTTGGGTGTCACGCAGCAGTACATGGGAAACTACCGCACGCGCTTCCTCGATGACCACAGCATCGACATCCTGGCCGGCTATGAGAGTTATGACTGGCAGTATGAGTATGTGAGTGCTTATGGGCGTAACCTCTACCAGTCTGGCTTGTGGGCCGTGAACAACGCCATCGACGGACGCCGTGGATATGGTCTCGCGCACTCCAGGGCCACACGCAGTGTGCTGGGTCGTGTGAACTATGACTTTGACGAGAAGTATTTCGTGAGCGGGAGCCTCCGTACCGACGGTTCAAGCCGCTTCGCCAAGGGCAATCGCTGGGGCACCTTCTGGAGCGCAAGCGCCGCGTGGGAGATGGCCAAGGAGGACTTCCTGGACGATGCCGAGTGGATAGACCTGCTCAAGGTGCGCGCAAGTTTCGGCCAGCAGGGCAATGACAACATTGGCAACAACTATGCCTATGTGGACCAGTACAAGATGACGGGAAACAACGGCACCTTCAGCGACGGCTCTCTCTCCTATAAGGCCAACCCCGAACTGACCTGGGAGAAGAGCAACGCCTATGACGTGGCTGTGGATTTCGAGTTCTTCAAGAAGCGCCTGAGCGGTTCTCTTGACTTCTACAACCGCACCACCAAGGACATGCTCTACTACAAGCCCGTGGCTCCTTCAAACGGTTACACCTCCATCCCCATGAACATCGGTTCCATGCGCAACCGTGGCGTCGAGCTTGACCTGCACGGAGTGGTGTTTGACACCAAGAACTTCAAGTGGGGCATCGACTTCAACATGGCCTACAACAACAACAAGATCCTGGAGCTCGCTCCCGAATTGGATGGCCAGTTGATTGATGGTTCCAGCATCTACCGCGAGGGCCACTCCATGTATGAGTACTACCTGGTGAAGTACGCGGGCGTGGACAAGACCAACGGCCTGGCTCTCTATTGGGCCAAGGACAACAACGGAAACGAGTATGCCACATCAAGTTACGCTACCGCTCGTACCACCAACCGCCAGGCAACAGGCGACCTGCAGGCCAACTGGTTTGGCGGCGTGGGCACCAAGTTGGAGTTCTTCGGCTTTGACCTGGGTTTGCAGTGCTCCTACCAGTTTGGCGGCAAACTCTATGACATGACCTATCAGGACTTGATGAACAATTTGAGCAGTACGGATGCAGGCAGCAACATCCACAAGGACATGCTCAAGGCGTGGACTCCCGAGAACACCAACACCGACATTCCCCGCTTGTGCGCCGACGACCAGTACACCAACGCCACGAGCGACCGCTGGCTGGTGAGCAGCAACTACTTCTCCATCAACAACGTCACGCTGGGCTACACAATTCCCAAGGACTTGCTCCGCAAGATCAAGGTGGACAACATCCGCATCTATTGCTCGGGCGACAACCTTGCGCTGTTCTCTGCCCGCAAGGGTCTGGATCCTCGTCTCGGCATCCGTTCGGCAACCAACAGCATCTATGCCGCCCTGCGTTCAGTGTCGGGAGGAGTGAAAGTGACATTCTAATCATATAACACAAGGAAACAACAAGATGAAAGCATATAAGTATTTACTCGGCGCGATGTTTTCGGGCATGATGCTTGCCGGATGCGCAGACCTTGACACCGCGCCCAAGGGTGACACCGTCACCGAGGACCAGAAGAAGGAAGTCGTGGAAGAGAATCCCGGCATGGCATCGGCCGCAGTCTCGGCCATCACCGCCAAATTCAGTTTCTTCAACGAGGGAGACCACAATGATTACGGCTACCCCTCGGTAATGCTCCTTACCGACAGCCGCGGCATGGACATGGTAAGTCCCTTCACGGGCTACAACTGGTATAGCGCAGCCGTCTCCCTGAAAGATTATCAGAACACGGCTGACGAGAACGCGATGATTTGGGAGGACATGTACAACCAGATATTCACCGCCAACGCGGTGGCCAAGACCATAAGCGTGGATACCGAGGAGAGCCAGGCACAGTATTTCCTGGCCCAGGCGCTGGGCATACGTGCGTATGGCTACTTTATCCTGGCACAGCTCTACCAGTACACCTACGAGGGTAACGGGGACGCTCCCTGTGTGCCCCTGCTGCTGGACACCAACGCCGACGAGGCAGGAGCCAACGGCGCAAAGCGTGCCACGGTGGGTGCCGTGTACGAGCAGATTATGACCGACCTCAACCATGCCGTTGACCTGCTCTCGAAGACCAAGGAGGAGCGTGCCGACAAGCGTTATCTCAACCTGGGTGTCGCCTTGGGTCTGCGTGCCCGTGTGGAACTGGTGATGCAGAACTGGCAGGCAGCGGCGGCTGATGCCCAGAAGGCCATCGAGTGCAGCGGTGCCACGCCCCTCTCGGCAGAGGAAGCCTCTGTTCCCGGATTCAACAAGCTCGACGCGAAGAACTGGATGTGGGGCATCTACATTGACGAGACCGACCGCGTGGTGACCACCGGCATCTGCAACTGGCCTTCGCACATGGGTTCCCTGAACTATGGCTACGCAAGCGTGGGCGCATGGCGCATGGTCAACGTGGACTTGTACAACAAAATCAACTCCACCGATGTGCGCAAGGGCTGGTGGCTGGACGCCAACGGGAAGTCGGCCAACCTGAACAGCGCACAACAGAAGTACCTCACCAGTGACGTGAAGGCTCCCGCCTACACACAGGTCAAGTTCGGCCCATACAAGGACGAGATAGGCACATCGACCAACGCCTGCGACATACCCCTGATGCGTGTGGAGGAGATGTACTACATCCTGGCAGAGGCGCAGGCCATGGCAGGAGATCCCGCGCAGGGCCTGGCTACACTGAAGAATTTCACCACCGCTTACCGTGACCCCGGCTACAATGTGACTGCCTCTGGTGCCGAGGCTGTGCAAGAGGCCGTGTGGATGCAGCGCCGCATAGAACTCTGGGGCGAGGGTCTGTCCTACTATGACCTGATGCGCCTGCGCAAGGGCATCGACCGCAGGGGCAGTGGCTTCGAGGCCGCCTACCAGTATGTCATCAAGGACACCAAGGAGGCCGAGCGGCAGGCCATCAGCACAGTGCTTGCCGGGAAGGGCGGCAGCGAGGGCACCGACCTTGCACGCCTCATATACCGTATTCCAAACAGCGAGATCGAGGGCAACAAGCAGTTGGAGTCCACGGACGACAACCTGTCCTCGCCCACCATCTATCCCGTGAACTAAAAGCAACATGTATAACCAAAGCAACACAAGATGATGAAACTGTATAAATCTTTGTTTCTTGCAGCCATCGCAGCGGTGGGCACCCTGGTGTCCTCCTGCAGCGAGGATGGAGTGTACGAGACGTACAAGGGCGGTGCGTCGGGTGCACCTGTCACCTACTCGTTCAACAACAAGGTTGCCAACTACACCTATATGCCCGACGACTCCATCGAGGACGTGAAGGTGACCGTCACCCGCAACAAGACGGACATCGCATACACGCTGCCCCTCAAGGTGAAGGTCTCTGATGCCAGCCTGGTGGTTGTGGGTGACAGTGTGGTGTTTGCCGCAGGGGTCAACACGGCCGAGCTCAACATCCATCTGACCCGTGACTTGAACATGGGCGAGTCGGCCGTGGTGGAACTCAGCATTGACCCCGGCGAGTATGGTATTCCTGTGGTGGAGAAGCCCTCTGAACTGGACGAGAACGCCGACAGTGCGGCACAGGCAGAGTACAACAAGGCTCTGGCTGCCTACAACGAGTACACGACCAAGATGGCCGACTACAAGATGACCACCACTGTCACCATGATGCGTGACTACTCATGGACTGCCGTGGGTACTGCCACTTTCCGCGACGATGCCCTTGCCACTATCTATGGCATGGACCCCTGTGTGGCCGAGGCCGAGATGGACAAGTGTGACCAGGTGGAGGGCTACTACCGTCTGGTGAACCCCTATGGCGCCAAGTTCCCCCTGAATGAGAAGGGGATGTATGATGCCGACAACACCTACTACCTCTACATCCATGCCGAGGATCCCGACTTCGTGTATATCCTGCCCCAAAGCACAGGCGCGACGTGGAATTCGGGTGACGGAACGTTCTGGCTGGCCGACTTTGCAGGTTATTACATTGCCAAAGGCAACTCGCCCGAGCTTGTGAAGAGCAAGGGCTACGGCGGCAAGCTGGCGGACGGTGTCATCACCTGGGCGACCAAGGGCATGATTTGCGGCTTCAATGGTGATATGGGTTATTACGCCAACACCAATGGCCTGTACTACATCGCCATGCCGGGCGTGAAGGTGAAGAGCTACTCGGCCGAGGTGACCTACAAGGGCGTGTTCGTGGACAAGTCCGGAAAGACTGAGGTCGTGGGCAGCCTGGCCCTGGACGGTGACGCTTCAGAGGCTTATGTGACCGTGCGTGCCAAGGGCGATGACGCGTCTGCTGTCGCCGACGCCATTCTCACCGGCAACCTGGAGGCAGAGAAGTTCAAGTCCGGTGACTTCCAGATTCCTTTCGATGCCGCCGAACTGGGCAGTGACCTTCAGATTGTCGCCGTGGTGGTGGACGAGGATGCTGTGCAGGCCATTGCCACCTGCAACTTCGAGTACTCGGCTGGCGGCTCCAAGTGGGTGAGCATGGGCATGGGCCAATACACCGATGACATTGTCACGACTGCGTATTTCAAGGACGCGAAGCCCGTAACTTATGAGGTCGAGGTGTTCCAGAACCCCGAGAAGCCGGGCATCTACCGCATCATGGATCCCTACGCGCTGGGCGTTTACCCCTATGCCCAGGCGTTCAACGAAAGCGGGCTGACAATTCCCAACAAGGGGGAGAAGTATCTTGAGGTCAATGCCGAGGATCCCGAAGGCGTGTATATCCAGAACCAGGAACTGGGTGTGGATGACAACTTCAGTTTCGAGACTATAGGTGCTTCTTACCTGACGCAGTATGACTTCAGCACGGTGAAGCAGGCTGGTTATCTGGGCGAGCTGAAGGAAGGGGTTATCACCTTCCCCGCTTTCTACACGGACAACACGAAGACAACCGTCTTCCAGGGTTACATGAATGTGGGCAGTTCATCGTACTATGCTTGCACAAGTGCTGCCTTGCAGTTGGTACTTCCTGGATACACGGCACCTGCCTCAGTCAAGAAGTATGCCAAGAAGCAGGGTCATGTGAGCCTTGCTCCCTTCAAGGCCAAGAAGTGCAATAGCAAGAGAATGCCCCTGCTTCACACAGAGTATCTTGTGAAATAACCCCCGCCCGCAGAGGTTATATAATGTAGATATGATAAAGTAGAGAGGAGCGTCCTCCTTCATAGAGGACGCTCCTCTCCTTTTGTGCATTCATACAGAGGAGGCCTTGGATGGGGGACAGGTACTCTGTTTGGGACATGAAGCCGTAACTTTTTACGCGCTCGGACAGAACAGGTACAATGTAGACATAGTGTATATAGATAGATAGAAATTAGCAGCCATGTTCAGAAAGAAAGCAATTTGCGCGGTGGTGTCCTGCCTGTTGGGCACGGGCACACTGCTTGCGGTGCCGGCCCTTCCCGTGAAGCGGTGGGTGCTCAGGCCTGACGGCACAAGCGTTCAGGTCACCCTGACGGGTGACGAGAACTGCCACTATTACCGCTCCAGTGACGGACAGGCATATCGCCTGGTGAAGGGTAATTTTGTGGAAATCCCGGCGAAGGAACTCGAGGCAGACATCCAGCGTGCGCAGCAGCGTGCGCGGAGCGAGAACGCGCGCAGGAGCAATCGCATCCGCCGCAAGGCGAAACTGGGAGACTTCACACATTACACGGGCACAAAAAAGGGGCTGGTGATACTGGTGAACTTCCTTGACAACGAGTTTACGGTTCCCGAGCCGCAGAAGTACTTCTCGCGGTTCTTCAACGAGAAGGGCTTCAATGACTACAATATCCACGGCAGTGTGAACGACTATTTCCGCGAGCAGAGCTATGGCGAGTTCGGCATCGACTTTGATGTGGCGGGACCCTACAGGTTGCCCTTGCCCATGAGTTCGTATGGCGCGCCCAGTGCCAGCGGCTCCCACGACACGAACCCCTACCAGATGGTGATGGATGCCATCAAGAAGGCAAACGCCGATGTGGATTTCAGCAAGTATGACTGGGATGGTGACGGCGAGGTAGACCAGATATTCGTGGTTTATGCGGGACATGGCGAGGCTCAGGGAGCCGACGAGAACACCATATGGCCGCACGAGTCCCATATCACACGCACCAAGATGGACGGGGTGTGGATAAGCACATACGCCTGCAGCTGTGAGTTGCAGGGCGCGTCGGGCACGGTTCCCGACGGCATAGGCACGGCATGCCACGAGTTCAGCCATTGCCTGGGTTTTCCCGACCTGTACAACACTTCCACGGGCGGGAACAGTTCTCTCTCCTACTTTGACCTGATGGTGTCGGGCAGTTACAATGGTGTGTCCTATAACGGGCAATGGATATCCAGCGCTTGTCCTGCCGCGTATTCGGCTTACGAGCGCTGGATGGCGGGGTGGATTACACCCACTGAACTGAAAGGCGGGGAGCAGATAAGGGACATGAAGTGCCTGGTGGATGCCCCAGAGGCTTACATCCTGTACAACGACGGCCACCGTGACGAGTATTATATCCTGGAGAACCGCCAGCAGCGCGGGTTCGACAGTGCGCTGAGCGGGCACGGGCTGATGATAACCCATGTGAATTACAACAAGGTATCATGGGAGGCCAACAGCGTGAACACGGACAGCAAGCACGAGGGTGTGGGACTGGTGTGTGCCGACGGCAAGGTGGAGACCAGTGCCAGCGGCCTGGCCGGCGACCTCTTTCCGGGCAGCGGAAACGTGACCAGTTTCACGGATATGACCTCACCTGCCGCAACATTGTTCAATGACAACACCGACGGAAGCCGGCAGTTGCACAAGTTCGTTGAGGAGATTGCCGAGACGGCCGGTGGCCTTGTGTCCTTCAACACAGCCTATTGTCCTCTGCTTGCGACCCCCGTCCCTGTGGTGACAGCCTCGGACGCCACCTCGTTCAGCATTGCCTGGCCGGCTGTGGAGGGTGCTGAGAGTTACGAGGTGAGCCTGAAGTCGCTTGCTTCCCAGGGTGACCCCTCAGAGGCAATTCTCTTGGAGGAGAACTTCCAGAAGTGTTACAGCAAGAGCGCGGGCTTCTCGGACATCTCCAAGAAACTCTCCAGTTATCTGTCTTCCGGTTTTTCGGGATCGAACCTTTACACAAGCCCAGACTATCTTCGCTTCGGCACCAGTTCCAAGACCGGTTATCTGACGGCTCCTGTCCAGGAGGCGATGTCAACGGGCAGGCTCACGGTGGTCATGACGCTCAAGCCCTTCAAGGAGGGAACCTCGGTGACAGGAAACTTGAATGTGCTGTTTGCGACGAAGAATGCCGAGGCGATTCCATTTGAGTTTGACAAGGAGACCACCTTTGTGTTCCATCCCAAAACCATCGCTGACGAGCGCAATCAGATAAGGATCAATCCCGACGGACGGTGCTACATCAGTCATCTGGCCATTTATGACGGTCAGTTTTCGGCGGGGGAACTTGGACTGGAGGGCGCTTTGGAAAGGGTTTCCGCCCACGGCGTGAAGGAGGTCAGTATCTACAAGACGACCGGCACGGCCTTTACCTTTGAAAACCTGGACAACACCAAGAACTATATTTACCAGGTGCGGAGCCTTAACGCCCGTAGGCAGTCGGACTGGTCGGCCGAGTTTGCCATTTCTCTTCCAAATGGCGGCACAGTGCTGCCCGCCATCAGTGCTGACGCGACTGGCGACGGCACTTGCTATGACCTGAAAGGACAGCCGGTGGCACATCCCGGGCACGGCATCTATATCAGGAATGGCAAGAAAGTGCTGGTGAAATAGCGCACCTGTGGGAACAGGCCGGAAAGGGGAGGGCATCGCGCGCGGACAGCGTGCGCATGCCCTCCCTTCTGTATTTCTTTCTCATGATGCCTTTTGCCGTTTCGTGATAAAACTCTATCTTTGCATCCAAGATTAACAAATACTTGTGCGTTATGATTATCAGTGTGGCCAACCCGATTTATGATTCTGTGTTCAAGTACTTGATGGAGGACGAGCGCGTGGCCAAGACAGTACTGTCGGCCTTGCTCAAGCGCGAGGTCGTCGAGGTGAAGATGCGCAAGCACGAGTACACGAATGGCAGCCGCGACAAGATATCCATGTTCCGCATAGACTTCGGAGCGAAGGTGCGCCAGGATGACGGCAGCCTGAAGCTTGTGCTCATAGAACTGCAGAAGACCTGGCTCGAGACGGAGACACTGCGTTTCCGCCAGTACCTGGGCACGCAGTATGCCGACCCCGACAACATCGTTAGGGAGGGAGACCAGAGCGGCATGGGCATCCCCATGATAAGTGTCTATCTCCTGGGGCACCGTGTGGGTGACATCGAGGAGCCGGTCCTGTATGTCCTGCACAAGTCCTATGACTATGAGGACAGGCTGGTGACGAGAGGCATTCCCGACCCGTTTGTGGACAGCCTGGTGCACGACAGCATTATCGTGCAGATACCCCTGCTGCACGGGCACGTCAACAACCGCCTTGTGGAGGTTCTGGGAGTCTTTGACCAGACCCGCAAGGACAGGCACAACCGGCAGGTCTTGAACATAGACGACAGTGAGTATGACGGTGACGGTGAGATGAGACACATCCTCCACCGCCTTCTCGCAGCGGCCTCGGACACTAAACTCAGACAGGATATGAATGTGGAGGACGAGTACTTCTCGGCCATTGAGACCAGGGACACCGCCATCATGATGCGTGACAAGAAGATAGCGGAACAGGACGCGATACTGGAACAGAGAGGTGCCCAGTTGGAGCAGAAGGATG
>DCCS01000008.1:32532-38820 GCA_002316015.1 Prevotellaceae bacterium UBA1075 | reverse complement strand
TGGAACAGAAGGATGCCCAGTTGGAGCAGAAGGATGCCCAGTTGGAGCAGAAGGATGCCCAGTTGGAGCAGAAGGATGCCCAGCTGGAACAGAAGGATGCCCAGTTGGAACAGAAGGATGCCCAACTTATGGCAAAAGACAACGCGTTGCTCGCTTCGGCCAAGGCTCTGGTGAAAGCGGGTGTTGCCGTGGAGCGTGTTTCGGAAATGACCGGGCTTCCTGTTGACCGGCTGGTCGAGGAAGGAGAGTGACAACTGCGGCACTGGAGTGAGGGTGGAAGAGTGTAAACATTCAAAATCATCAACATGGCAGAACTGAGAGACAGGTATATCCGCTTTGACTGGGCAATCAAGCGCTTGCTCCGTCAAAAGGCCAACTTTGGCGTGCTTGAGGGGTTTCTCACCGTGTTTCTGAACGAACCCATCAAGATTGTCGAGATATTGGAGGGTGAGGGAAATCAGCAAACGCAGGATGACAAGTTCAACCGAGTGGATATCAAGGCCAGGAACAGCAAAGGGGAGATTATCATCGTGGAGATACAGAACACGAGCGAACTCTACTATCTGGAGCGTGTGCTTTATGGCGTGGCCAAGGCCATCACCGAGCACATCAACCTGGGCAACAGTTACAGCGAGGTGAAGAAGGTGTATTCAATAAGCATCCTGTACTTCGACTTGGGAAAGGGGTCTGACTATGTCTATGTGGGGCAGAACAACTTCGTGGGTATGCACACACACGACAACCTTGTAGTCAGTGCCAAAGAGAAGGACACCATCGTGCGGAAATCCCCATCGGAGATATTCCCCACCTATATTCTCGTAAGGGTCAATGAGTTTGACTCTGTAGCCAAGTCTCCTCTGGAGGAATGGGTCAGTTACCTGAAGACAGGTGTCATAGATTCCGGCACGAGTGCCCCAGGCTTGCGGGAGGCCAGGGAAAAGTTGAAGTATTATTCCATGTCCGATGCCGAGCGTTATGCCTATGACGAGCATCTTAATGCCATCATGATCCAGAATGACGTGTTGGGGAATGTCAGACTGGAAGGATTGGCCGAGGGTCGTGCCGAGGGTCGTGCAGAAGGAATTGAGATTGGACGGACAGAGGGAGTTATGTCTATAGCGCGTAAAATGCTCCAGAAGGGTCTCTCCGTCGAGGAAGTCTCAGGATTGACCGGACTTTCCAAGGAGAAATTAAACGGGCTGCACGCTAAAAATGTGCCAAGAGGGAGCAGGGTGACCATGTGCCTTGCCGGGACGGGGGTTCTCTCTTGCTAGAGAACATACTTGATTTTGGGTGTATGTTTTTTTTATGATGTCACCAGTTTTCCGGAAGTGAGGGCATGAGTGCCCCCTCCATTTCCAGGAGTGCCTTCTTTATGTCCAGTCCGCCTGCGAATCCTGTCAGAGAATGGTCTGACCCAATGATGCGGTGGCAGGGGACAAGGATGCAGATGCCATTGGCGGCTATGGCTTGTGCCACAGCCCTCACTCCCATGGGGTTGCCCACCTGTCGGGCTATTTGCATGTAGTTGCGTGTCTTTCCGTATGGGACATCAAGCAGGGCCCGCCACACGCTTTTTTGGAAGTCCGTGCCGGCTGTGAGTAGCGGAATGTCAAATGTCTTGCGGCTCTGGGCAAAATATTCGTCCAACTCCCGGGCTGTCTGCCGCAGCACACTGGAAGGCCCTACCCTGAATTCTCCCTTCAGCAGTTTTTGGATCCGGCGCATGTTCCGGTGGGCACATGGCATGCCGTCCCAGTCACACAGGCAGAGTTTCCCGCAGGTCGAGGCCAAGATGATTTCCCCATATGGGGAGTGGTAGTGGCATAGGTTGACAATATCCCCTTTCTTATGCATCTCTTCTGTCATGTTTCGGCAAAAGTAGTGCAAAGCCGTGACGTGTGCAACAAAAACGCAGCCCTTGTTTCTTGGGAACGCTGGCGCCAACGCGTCCAGGGACACCTGCAGGCGACCATACTGTGGAAGCTGTGCGCCCGTTGCCCTCCCCTGGAAGGCTATGGCGTCTGCGTCCCCATGGCGGGTCGCAGGGCATGCTTGCAGCCCCACTTTGCTTGCGCGGGCCACTCCCTCTGTGATACCACATGGCTGGTACTGGAGTTTCGGACGACTGGTACTCCAGTACCAGCAATAAGAAACTCCAGTACCAGATAGCCGGTACTGGGATTGGGAATCAATGGCCGCGCGCCCGCGCTGTAGCGCGCCCATGTGCGTCGTGCACGTCCTCGGCCTGCCGTCTGCCGTGACGTGAACGTCAGTCTGGACAGAGGCTGTTCCGGTGCCGTGTTTTCACCGGGTCGTGGCGCATTTGTTGCGGAAAATGTGTGCGGGTTGGTTTTTTAACCGTAACTTTGTCCCCGCGCGACAGCAGGCACGCGTGTGGAAGCACAAAACGCTCTGCCCTCTTCTCTCGCGCGTGCATATAATATAGGATAAAAGAAAAAAGGAAGATCAATATGAGGACAACACGCATCCTGCTCGTCCTGCTGGCCATGGCCGGCGGGGCAATCTGCCCGCAGGCCACATCGGCACAGAACGCGGGCAAGACAGCCACCACCAAGCAGGTGAAGGCTGGAAAGAAGGCCACGGCAAACATCATCCAATTGAGCGACACGCTCACGGGCAACCGTATCTTCCAGCAGATAGTGGCCCGCTACAAGGGTCAGCCTGTGCTGGTTGACTTCTGGGCCACCTGGTGCGGGCCATGCCGCATGGCCATGAAGACCATCGAGCCGCTCAAGAAGGAACTCTGGGGCAAGTGTGCCTTTGTGTATGTGACCAGCCCCACCTCGCCCCAGGCCACCTGGAGCAAGATGGTGCCCGGCATCCACGGCGACCACTTCTATGTGAGTGAGAAGCAGTGGGGCACACTCATGAAGCAATTCCAGGTACAGGGCATTCCTGCCTACATCGTGGTTGACAGCAAGGGAAAGGTACAGCAGAAGCACATCGGATTTCCCGGTGAGGACACGCTGCGCGAGGAACTCGCAAAGGCCAAGGGAAAGTGACGTCCCTGGCCGGGAGACAAATACGGAACGCCCGCCGGGCAGAGTGACTCACGCTCTGCCCGGCGGACGTCAACGTTTCTTGCCGTCTGCCGTCACATCGAATCCACCGGTGTCGCTTGTTCCGCTTCCGCCAGTCGTGTGGAGGGATTTGGAGGGGCAAAACCAAAAGCAGGGCAGTGTACGGAGATGACTATATGGCAGGCGATTTGTCTGCTTTTGTCCGAAGTGTTAACGGAACAGGGGTTTCCTGCCATTCCGGGCAGACGATGTGTCAGTTTTCGCCCGCTCCTTCCCGTTGGCACGCAGATTGCAACACAACAGAGTGGAAGCCGAAAGCCAAGAGGCAAGGAGACGAACCGAAGGCTGAGGCAAAAAAAGAACAAACAAACAAAAATATAATTGGAGGAAAAACTATGTGGTTAGTACGTAGAAACAACGATTCAGATTGGTTGACAAACTGGTTCAATGACGGTTTCCTTGGAAACGAATTGGTGCGTCCTGCCGTAGCTACAGCTCCCGCAGTGAACGTGAAGGAAGACAGCAAGGCTTACACCATGGAGATTTCCGCACCTGGCATGAAAAAGGAAAATGTGAAGGTGAACGTGGACAAGGACAACAACCTGCACATCGCCTATGAGAACAAGGTGGAGCACAAGGAAGAGGACAAGCACGAGCACTACCTGCGCCGCGAGTTCTCCTACAGCAACTTCGAGCAGGCATTCACGCTGCCCGAAGATGTAGACAAGGAGAAGATTGCCGCCAAGGTGGCTGATGGAGTGCTTACCGTGGAATTGCCCAAGGTAGAGCCGAAGGAAGAAGAGACAAAGGCTCAGCAGCGTAAGATAGAGGTTTGCTAAGGATTTGTGCCCCCACAGGACACGAGGGCAAAGGAGAGAAAGGCAGATGGCCGGCATCGCAAGGTGCGGCCACCTGCCTTTCTCTTTTTTAGTTAAGGGCACAATGGAGATGAAATGTAACAGGTACATGCAAGTGACAATGCGCGATGCAAGATTAAACGAAACGTGTCCGCTTTTGTCTGAAAGGTTAAATAATTTAACGGTTCTGTCATGTGGGAGCAGACAGGAAGTCCGTTATTGGCATGCCCGCCCCATTGGCACGCAGGTTGCAACATAACAGGATGAAGGCCGGAAGCCGGGAGGTCAGAAACCGAAGGCTGAGGCGCAAAACAAAAAAGAATAAACAAACAAAAAGATAATCGGAGGTAAACATTATGTTGGTAGTACGTAGAAACAATGATTCAGACTGGTTGACAAACTGGTTCAATGAAGGGTTCTTTGGAAATGGTTTGATACGTCCCGCTGTGGCAACGACTCCCGCTGTGAACGTGAAAGAGGGTGTCAAGAGTTACACCATGGAGATTGCCTCACCGGGCTTGAAGAAGGAATATGTGAGGGTGAACGTGGACAGCGAGAACAACCTGCACATAGCCATGGAGAACAAGATGGAGCACAAGGGTGAGGACAAGCACGAGCATTACCTGCGCCGCGAGTTCTCCTACAGCAACTTCGAGCAGGTATTCGCATTGCCCGAGGACGTGGACAAGGAGAAGATTACAGCCAAGGTTTCCGATGGTGTACTCACCGTCGAGTTGCCCAAGATCGCTCCCAAGGACGAGCCCATAGCCACAAAGAACATAGAGGTTGGCTAAAATCAGAATCGCTTCCGCGCACAAAGTGCGAGAGCGTCATAGTACAAAGAGGCGGGTGACAGTATCGTGTGATACTTGTCACCCGGCTTTTTTCCCCGTATGAGAGAAATCCGTGTGCCGGAGGGAGGGTTTAGTTGGACTTATGGCGATTCCTGTGTAACTTTGTGGGCGTAACCCTATGAGATATGTTAACTGTGAAGCGACAATGAGAAAGGAATTCCTCTTTACAGCAGCTGCCATGATGACGGTAGCCTCTGCCCTTGCGGGAGACAATGTTCTTCCCCCCTGGGCCTTGGGTGGTTTTGTGCGCCCCGAGGGTGTCAACCCCATCGTCAGTCCCACCTCCAGCACCCTTTTCCTGTGTCCCATGAAAGGTGACACCGTGAGGTGGGAGTGTGCCGACACCTTCAATCCCGCCGCTGTGGTGCGTGACGGGCATGTGTGCGTGCTCTACAGAGCCGAGGACAATCCCAAAGCCAAACTGGGTCACCGCACCTCCAGGATTGGCCTGGTGGAACTGGCCGACGGCGTGACCGTGGACAGCCGCCTGCCCAATCCGGTCATGTATCCCGACACGAGCCTCATGTCCCGGCACTTCGAGTGGGAGGGAGGTACCGAGGATCCGCGTGTGGTGGAGGCCGAGGTCGATGGGAAGCCCCTGTATGTGATGACTTACACGTCATGGAACCGCTACCGTTTCCGCCTTAGTATTGCCACAAGCCGTGACCTTCGCCACTGGACACACCATGGCCCGGCATTCAGGCTGGCTCTCAACGGCCTCTTCTCAGACCTTGCCTGCAAGTCGGGCTCCATCGTCACCGAGGTTCGCGACGGACGGCTGCAGGCTGCCAAGGTGCGTGTGAACGGTGAGGACAAATACCTGATGTACTGGGGCGAGTACTGGGTGTGTGCCGCCACGTCGGATGACCTGGTCAACTGGACACCCGTGACCGAGGCCGACGGCACGCTCAAGTATCTGGCTCGCCCCCGCAAGGGGTATTTCGACAGCCAGCTTACCGAGTGCGGCCCCCCGGCGGTGAAAACCGCCGATGGCATTGTGTTGCTCTATAACGGGAAGAACAGGGCCGGGACGAATGGCGACCAGGACTATCCCGCAAACACATACGCTGCGGGGCAGATGCTCTTCAGCAACGATAATCCCCTGGAGATGAAGACACGGCTGGACAAGCCTTTCTTCCGTCCGATGGCGGACTTCGAGAAGAGCGGGCAGTATGCGGCGGGCACCGTGTTCGTGGAAGGCCTGGTGTACCACCGCTCACGCTGGTACATGTACTATGGCTGTGCCGACTCCTTCGTTGGGGTGGCTGTCTATGACCCCTCCTCCTCACCGCGTGAGGGCGACCCCATAAAAATGTGAGCGGGAACGTGCCTGTGTAGCTTCAGAAACGGGGGGGGGGATGTCACAGGCGACAGTACCCCTTCCTGCCTTCACTTGTACAGGCTGGGGGCTGGTGCCAGAGCCATGGTTTCCCCTTAGGGAAAGAGTGCAGGGAAATCCGCAGCGGTATGTGTGGTCATGTAAATGGGCAAACAGCCTGGGGCATGCGTGCGAAAACGCGGGGAGAGGAAAAG
>DCCS01000008.1:0-32462 GCA_002316015.1 Prevotellaceae bacterium UBA1075 | reverse complement strand
CTTTTCCTCTCCCCGCGTTTTCGGCTTGGACCCAAACTCCCCGCGTGCGGCTTATCCCAGGCTGCGCACGGTCTCCTGGAGGGCGGCTATCTTGCTCTCTGCATCCGAGAGCTTCTTGCGTTCCAGTTCCACCACTTGTGCGGGAGCGTTCTGCACGAAGCGCTCGTTCTGCAACTTCTTCTGTATGCCGGCCATGAATCCCTGCAGACGCTTGATTTCGGCCTCGGCCTTCTTCACCTCGGCCTCTGCGTCTATCAGGTTTCCAAGTGGCACGGCGTACTCGTCTGTGCCGGTGAGGAAGGACTGTGAGCCCTCGCTCTTCTGCGCCACGAAGCGCACCGTCCCCAGTGCGGCCATCTTCTTGATTATCTCGCACAGGGCCTCGTCGTGGGCTGCAGAGTGGGATGTGCCTTCAGGCTCAATCACCTCCAGCGTCAATCGCTCTCGCGGGGCAATGTTCTTGCTCTGGCGTATGGCGCGCACGCCGCTTACGATTTGCTTGGCCTGCTCCATGCTGGCCAGTACCTCGCGGTCAGCCTCGTGGGGAGCGTCCATTGTGAGCACCGAAGTCATGATGCTGTCGCCATCGGCACGGTCGGCGATGTGCTGGTATATCTCCTCGGTGATGAAGGGCATGAAGGGGTGTATGACCTTCATCAGGTTCTCGAATATCTTGAGCGTGGCCTGGCGTGTCCGGCGGTCAACGGGAGTCTGGTAGGCGGGTTTCACCATCTCCAGGAACCAGCCCGAGAACTCGTCTGTGAAGAGTTTGAAGGCGGTCATCAGAGCCTCGTTGAGGCGGTACTTTGAGTACAGGTCATCAATCTCGGCCACCCCGGCGCGCATCTTCGCCTGCATCCACTCGATGGCGCGCGCGCTTGCCAGGGGCTGCTCGATGTCGTCCACCTGCCAGCCCTGTACCAGGCGGAAGGCGTTCCATATCTTGTTGCAGAAGTTCGCACCCTGCTTGCACAAGTCTTCCTTGAACAGGATATCGTTGCCTGCGGGTGCTGCCAGGAGCATGCCCATGCGCACGCCATCGGCCCCGTACTTGTCGATCAGGCCGATGGGGTCGGGGCTGTTGCCCAGCGACTTCGACATCTTGCGCCCAAACTCGTCGCGCACGATGCCCGTGAAATAGACGTTGCGGAAGGGCACATCGTGCATGTACTCCTCGCCGGCCATAATCATACGGGCTACCCAGAAGAAGATGATGTCGGGGCCGGTGACCAGTACCGATGTGGGATAGTAGTAGTTGATTTCCTCATTGCCGGGGTGCGTGATGCCACGGAAGAGGGAGATGGGCCACAGCCAGGAGGAGAACCAGGTGTCGAGCGCGTCCTCGTCATGCCGCAGGTCTTCCATCTTGAGGCCGGGCATACCGAACTGCTTGCGCGCCTTCTCCAGTGCCTCCGGTGCGGTCATGGCCACCACATAGCGCTCTTCCTCGCCCTCGGGGGTGGGCACGAAGTAGGCCGGGATGCGGTGTCCCCACCACAATTGGCGGCTGATGCACCAGTCCTGGATGTTCTCCAGCCAGTTGCGGTAGGTGCTGATGTACTTGGTGGGGTAGAACTTGATTTTCCCCTCAAGCACGGGCGGGAGGGCTATCTGGGCAAAGTGCTTCATCGAGAGGAACCATTGCTTGCACAGCCGGGGCTCCACGGCCGTGTCCTGGTTGCGCTCGCTGTAGCCCACCTTGTTGTCATAGTCCTCGACGCGTTCCATGAGCCCGGCCTGCTGCAGGTCAGTGGCTATCTGCCTGCGCACGTCCATGCGGTCCATGCCCACGTACATGCCGGCGGCCTCGGATATGGTGCCGTCGGGATTGAATATGTCTATGGTCTCCAGGTTGTGGGCCTTTCCCAGCTGGTAGTCGTTCACGTCATGGGCGGGTGTCACCTTCAGGCAGCCTGTGCCAAACTCGATGTCCACATAGCGGTCCTCGATGACGGGTATCACCCTGCCCACCAGGGGCACGGTGACCTTGTGCCCGCGCAGCCACTGGTTCTTGGGGTCCTTGGGGTTGATGCACATGGCTGTGTCGCCCATGATGGTCTCGGGGCGTGTGGTGGCCACCACAGCATAGTAGCGCCCGCTGGCGTCCCGATGCAGGACCTCACCCTCTTGGCCTGTGGGACGCACGGGATTGGTGTCCTGGTCGGCCACATAATAGCGGAGGTAGAAGAGATGGCTCTTCTCCTCGCGGTAGATTACCTCCTCGGCACTGAGCACAGTCTGGGCTTTGGGGTCCCAGTTGACCATGCGCAGGCCACGGTATATGAGCCCCTTGTCATACAGGTCGCAGAAGACACGCAGCACGCTTTCGCTCCGCTCCTCGTCCATGGTGAAGGCCGTGCGGCCCCAGTCGCAACTGGCTCCCAGCCGCCTCAACTGCTTCAGGATGATGCCTCCGTGCTCACGCGTCCAGTCCCAGGCATGCTCCAGGAACTGCTCGCGGGTGAGGTCGCGCTTCTTGATGCCCTGCCCTGCCAGGCGGTTGACCACCTTGGCCTCAGTGGCAATGCTGGCGTGGTCGGTGCCGGGCACCCAGCAGGCGTTCTTGCCTTCGAGGCGCGCCTTGCGCACCAGGATGTCCTGTATGGTGTTGTTGAGCATATGTCCCATGTGCAGCACGCCGGTCACGTTTGGTGGCGGGATGACCACCGTGTAGGGCTCGCGTCCGTCGGGCTTGCTGCTGAAGAGCTTGTGGCTCAGCCAGTACTCGTACCATTTGCCCTCTATCTCCGAGGGGGCATACTTAGATGCTAATTCCATGTCCGTGTTATGTCTTGTTTCGTGTGTTCCAGTTTGCAAAGGTACGAAATTCCGCTGTAACTTGTGGAAAACTTTGTAATTTTGCAGGGCGAAGCGTGGCACATGGCCACAAGGAAAAGAGCCGTGCCCTCGTGCGTGCGCAAGGCAGTAATGTAATAGGAGAACAACGTATGGGAATGCATACAAGAGAAGAGAAACTGGCAGCCTTTGGGCGGTTGCTGGATGTGCTGGACAACCTGCGCGAGAAGTGTCCCTGGGACCGCAAGCAGACCAATGAGAGCCTCAGGCCCAACACCATCGAGGAGACATTTGAACTGTGTGACGCGCTCATGAAGGGCGATGTGCCCAATATAGAGAAGGAACTGGGTGATGTGCTGCTGCACGTCTGCTTCTATGCCAGGATAGGCAGCGAGAAGGGACAGTTTGACATTGCAGATGTGTGCGACAAACTCTGTGACAAACTGATTTTCCGCCACCCGCACGTCTATGGCGAAGCCGTGGCCCGGACAGCGGGCGATGTGGTGAAGACGTGGGAGCAGATGAAACAGAAGGAGAAGGGCGGAAACCGTACCGTGCTCTCGGGCGTGCCCGATGCGTTGCCCTCGCTTATCAAGGCTTACCGAATACAGGACAAGGCGCGCGGGGTGGGCTTTGACTGGGAAAAGCGCGAGGATGTGTGGCGGAAGGTGCGTGAGGAACTGGGTGAACTGGAGCGGGAACTGGGCCGGGAGGACAACCGCGAGCGGCAGACCGAGGAGTATGGCGACTTCCTCTTCAGTCTGATCAATGCGGGCCGGCTTTACCACCTGAACCCTGACAATGCCCTGGAGCACACCAACCAGAAGTTTATCCGCCGCTTCGGCTATGTGGAGCGGCGCGCCAAGGAGATGGGCAAGGAACTGCGTGACATGACGCTTGGCGAGATGGATGAGTTGTGGGATGAGGCGAAGCGCGAGGAGCGCAAGACTCCCCGGCAAACTCTTCAAGAGGAGGAGTAGAGGACACTGGCAGCCATGCGAAAGCGTGGCTGCCCCGTACGGCGGTTCCGCATTGCCCGTGGCCGCGCCTGCCCTTGCTTTCCACTATTATGGTGCGTGTGCGTCGCCTCCTCCTCGAAAAGTGGGGAAGGGCACCTGCTGCCTCGTTTGCCATCGCAGTTCACCGCCGAGGGACGCAAGGGGGCGTGGGAGTTCCGGCTTCTTCCTCCACGGGAGAACGGAACGGGGTTACTTCCTGCTCCCTCGCCGCTTGAAGTCGCGCAGCATCTTGCGGTGAAATCTGTCCTCGGCCTTCATGGCCAGGTATACCTTGCGGGCGGGAATGGCCTTGCACATCTTCTTGTAGTATTGCTCTTCCAGTTCCGCCTTCTTTACCTCCAGGCTCTTGATGTTCAGCACAGCGGTAGCGAAGTCCTTGTCGCTGGCGTTGCTGGCAGGCCCATTGCGCTTGAGGCGGAATATTTTGTCCTGCAGTTTGTGCTGCTTCTCCTTCATCTCATGGAATAGTGGGAAGAAGGCCTTGCCCTCGCTTGCGGTCAGTCCGGCCTCATGGCTGATGTACCCCTCCAGGTGCACGCGGAACTGTTCGGGGCTGAACCTCTCTCCCTTGGGCTGCGCGTACATGCCAGCCATTGCCGCCACCATGATGACGATGGCGCATGTGGCCCGTTGGAGCCAGTTGAGTCTCTTGTACGTCTTCATGCTCATTCTGCTTCTGTCAGGTAATATGCTATCTCGGTGTTGTCAATCATCGAGTAGTCCAGTGCGTCTTCGATGTACTGCGTGTGTGCGGGATCGCCTTGCGTCATCCTCTGCGGTTTCCTGCTTGCCAGCACGAAACCCGCTGTGGCCACACAGCCTGTGAGCACAGCGGCCGCGCCCCAGCGTATGGCCATGAGCCTGTGCCGGCGTGCCTTGACCTTGTCCATCACTCTGGTGGGGAGCGTGTCGAAGTAGCCTTTGGGCGCGCGGTAGGGCGCGCTTGCCCCGGTGAGTCGCATGAGCGTCTTCTCGTCGTCGGTCAACTGTCTCATATCATCTTCTCCTTTTGTCTGTTGGACGAAATCTGCTCCTGGTGGTTTAATCGTTTTGTTGGAAAAATGCGGTGATTTTCTTCACGGCCAGATGGTAACTGGCCTTCAGCGCGCCCACGCTTGTGCCAGTCATCTCGCTCATGCGCTCATAAGGAATCTCGTTGAAGTAACGCATCACAAACACGGCCCGCTGTTTTTCGGGAAGCCGCTCGATGGCGTCGCGCAGCATGCGCTCGGTCGCCTCGCTGTCCATGTAAGGGTCGCTCTCCATGCGACTCATGGCTTCGGTGGTGGCGTGGTGGATGTGGGGGGTGCGCGCTTTGCGGCTCAGGGTGGAGAGTGCTTCGTTGCGCGCGATGCTGTAGAGCCATGTGCCCAGGCGTGCTTCTCCGCGAAAGGTGTCAATGGCTCCCCATGCCTTGATAAGGGTGTTCTGAAGCGCATCGTCGGTATCGGTGTGCGTTTTCAGTATGCTGCGTATCATGGCGTAGAGTGTCTCCTGGTACTGGCGTATCAGTTGGGCGAAGGCCTGCTCACGGGTGCGTGGTGATTTCAGCCTGTCTAAGAGGGTTGACTCGTCTGTCATGCTGTTGTTTTGACGCAAGCCGTGATAAAAGGTTTAAAAAGTTTCCTGGTGAAAACTTGCGTGTTTCTTGCCTTTGTCTTGAGGAAAGAAGGAGGTGTGTGCCCTGGATGCTTGCCAAGGTTGTCCCCACAGAAATTGTGCAGGCTCGCAGTTGCGGATGTGGGCGCGGGAGACATGTGGCTGCTTGTGCCTCGCGCGGATGGCACTGGCAGGTGTGGCGTGTGGTGGCGTGGGATTGTTCGGCTGTCCGTGTGCGGCATGGGACAATGGCATGGAGGATGGTTTTCCAGGAAGGGCATGGGGAGAGCGGCGGAACTGCCGACCGCAACCCGTGCAGGGCGGACACGGGGTACAGGAATGGGGTGCGTCAGCGTATGTATATCTTGCGCACGAGCTTGCCCACCTTCAGCAGGTAGCATCCCTTGGGGAGGTTCAGTGTCACGGTCTTCTCTGCGCCATCGATGCGCATGGTGGACACCTCTGCGCCTGTGAGGTTGAAGACTTTCATCACCTCGCCCTGGGCACCGCTCACGCGCACCACATTGCCGTTCACCATGAGGGTGATGCCCGATGTGGTCATCTCCACGCTCTCGTGGTCGCTCTGTGCCACCATGCAGATGGGGCTGAGCGCGAGGGCTAAGGGTAGTGCCAGAAGGATGATTTTCTTCATTTCTCTCGTTGTTTGTATAGCAAAGTTAGGCTTTTTGCATGAATGCTCCAAACTTTTTGATGGGAAATTCGCGTGCCTGTGCAATATTTCTGCCACTTGTTACGTTTGGCTCTCTGGTTATGCTCCCTTCCTGGCACGGGGCAGCAGGCTTACACATTATTATATATATGTGTGGTTCGTGTGGCAGTGGTGACGTGTGTGGATAAGGCGTGTGCGCGCCTGCCAAGTGCTGTTTTCTCTGTCCGAATTGCCTCTTTTGCTAAAAGTCCTTAACTTTGTAGTGGCAGGTTAATACTTCTACCGCCTTTTACTTACTCAAATTGACGTTACCCTTATGATGAATCACACAGGCCGCCTCATGGCGGCAGCAGTTCTTACCCTTGGCTTCGTGCTCCAGGGCGAGGCACGAAAGACAAGTGTCCCGCAACCGCTTCCTTACGGGCGGGTCTCGCTTGGCAGCCACTCCGACCTTCTCTGGCGGGTGGAGAAGAACCTGCAGAGGCTTGAGGAGGAGAAGTATTGGCCGCAGAATGTGTTCCTTACCGAGGAGCAGTCGGGGGACTGGCCTGGGGATACCGAAGGGCGCACCATACTGGCGCTGACGCTTGACGCACAGGCATCGGGACGCTCGCCCAGGTATCTCGACGAAATCATACGCCGGGTGCAGCCGCATCTCAACGAGAAGGGGTACATGGGCGCCCTGCATCCCGGCATTGCGCATGAGCAGCAGCTCTCGGGCAATGGATGGATGCTGCGCGGACTGTGCGAATATTACATGTGGAAGAAGGACGAGGGGGTGCGCAAGGTGATAAGCAGCATAGTGCACAACCTGTTCCTGCCCTTGACCGACAAGTTTGCCGTGTATCCCATCGCGCCCGAGGACCGAGTGCAGGGGCAGGGCGCCGAGTCGGGCAATATCGTGGCATCGCGCGATGGCTGGGCCCTCTCGACAGATGTGGGCTGTGTGTTTATCGGCATGGAGGGACTGATACATGCCTATGCCATCCTGGGCGACCCCGACTTGAAGGCACCCATCGAGACACTCATTGGCCGCTTCCTGCAGGTGGACTTGACGGGCATCAAGGCGCAGACGCATGCCACGCTCACAGCTTGCAGGGGACTCCTGCGCTATGCCGAGCTCACCGGCAATCGCCACCTGGTGCAGGAGGCCGAGGCACGCTTTCGCCTGTATGTGGAGAATGGCATGACCGAGAATTGCGAGAACTACAACTGGTTTGACCGCTTTGACACCTGGACTGAGCCTTGCGCCATCATGGACTCCTACATGCTGGCCGTGCAACTGTGGCAGCAGACACAGAAGCCTGAGTACCTGGAATGGGCCGAACTGATATATTACAATGCCATCTGCCATACACAGAGGCACAATGGCGGATTTGGCTGCGACAACTGTCCTGGCAAGGCCGCTGGCACCATGCGCCTGGCTGTGTCGGCTCCCGAGGCGCACTGGTGCTGCACCATGCGCGGGGGCGAGGGACTGTCATCGGCTGTGCATTACACCTGTTTCGCGGCAGGCAAGGAGGTGTGGATGCCCTTCTACCACTGGGGAAAGTATGCTGCTCCCGTGGCCAAGGGGGTGCTCGGCCTGGAGGTGGAGGGCAACTATCCCTACGGGCATCCGTTTGCCAACCGTGTGGAGGTGAAGGTCAATAGCAACAGCGCGGGCAAGGTGACGCTGCGCCTGGCCGCACCCTCGTGGATGCAGGACGTGCGTCTGTCGCTGAACGGCATGGAGGTGCAGGCCCGTGTGGAGCATGGATTTGTGTCCCTGAGAAGAACCTTTGTGCAGGGCGACAGGCTGACGCTTGATTTCAACCTGCCTGTGCGGGTGCAGGCACCGCTCAATGCGGCCAACACCGACGCGCGCTGGAGACGTGTGTTTGCCGGGCCGCTCATGCTCGGATATGATGGCAAGGAGAATGTGAGCCTGCCCGACCATCCAGAGTGGGAGCGCGGAGGCGAGACAGAATGGTTTGTCAAGGGCACAGGAATCAAACTCACACCTGTTTGCCACCCCTGCGATTCCAAGGTGTGGGAGGGTACTGGCTACAGCAAGCAGATACTCTTCTGAGTCGGCTCGCGCGCATTGGTGGGGCAATCAACATGCATGGGCACACCGGACGTGGCCTGTGGATGCCTTCCTGGAGCGTATGGCTCGCCGCTATGATGGCAATCCCAATGTGGCCTTTATCGACATAGGCCACTTTGGCATGTGGGGCGAGGGACACAACGTCATCACCACCCCGCGTCATGGCAAGGAGTGGGGACTGGAGACTGGAGACGCAGAAGCGCATCATCGACCTCTACTGCAAGCATTTCCGCAACACCCAGCTGGTCATCTCGGATGACTTTTCCGGGCACGATGCGCCTGTGGTTCACTCACCCATCATCGACTATGCGCTCTCCAGGGGGGGTAACCTGTTGAACCATGAACTTTCTCATGTGTCCTGCCACAGGTGGCCACGCAGCCCATCTTTGTCGGTGCGTCGGAAGCCGTTTGGCGGTCACCATTGCAGGGTGATGGTAGGCCAGGGTCACACGTCCAGCGTCAGGCCTTCATGTGCGAGGCATGTTTGCGGGAACACCTCCTGGGCTTCCTTGAGCAGGGCTTCCTCGTCCTTGATGCTTGCGCTGAAGTGCCCGATGATGAGGCGGCCTGCCTGTGCGTCCCTTGCCACCCGTGCAGCCTGCCGCGCTGTGCTGTGGGCTGTTTGCGCGGCGCGCAATTGGCGCTCGTCGGGGAAGGTGGCCTCATGGTACAGCAAGTCCACCCCCCTGACGAGCGAGGCGAGGTGTGGCAGATAGCGCGTGTCGGAGCAGTAGGCATAGGAGCGTGCGGGTGTTGCCGGCGTGGTGAGCCGCTCGTGGGGAATCACGGTCCCGTCGGGTGTTGTCCATGAGGCTCCCGCCTTGATGTTGTTGATTTGTGACACGGGTATGTCAAAGGCGTCTATCATTTCGCGGCGTATGTGGGGCAGGCGCTCCTTCTCCTTGAGCAGATAGCCGCAGCATGGCACGCGGTGCTTGAGGGGCAGGCTCCACACCGTCAGGCCACGGTCTTCGTAGATGAGGCTGTGGCTTGTGGGGTCAACGGGGATGAACTCCACCTTGAAGCCTATCCCCTCGCAGTAGGTGGAGAGGATGCAGGAGAGGAATCCCTCTATCTCCTTGGGGCCGTGGATATACAGGCCGGCTGTGCGTCCGAGCAGAGCCATGGTGCTGATGAGTCCGGGCAGGCCAAACACATGGTCGCCGTGGTTGTGTGTGATGAAGATGTGGCCGATACGTAACATGGACAGCCCCATGCGCTGCATCTGCACCTGTGCGCCCTCGCCGCAGTCTAACATGAAGTATTTTGAGCGGAAGTCCACAATCTGCGCTGTGGGCATATGGCGGGTGGTGGGTTTGGCAGAGCCGCACCCCAGTATGTTTACCTTGAATGTTTCCATTGGGCTGTGTTGGCTTTCTCTTCCCTGTTTTTCCCCGGAGCGCGTGTGGCAGGGAAGGCTGGTTGGCAGTGGGCAGACGCGCGGGGAAAACAAGGAGCGGGGACGGACGCCTTGTCCATCCCCGCTCCGTCTGTCTGTGCCTCCCGGACATGCGGGGGCTTGCTTACTTCTCGGCCTGCATCTTGGCCTTCAGGTCGGCCAGGGCACTCAGGTCGCCCAGCGTGGTGCTTGCTGCCTGGTTCTGGATTGCGGGAGTCTCCTCCTTGCGCCCGTTGCCCTGGCGCTTTGCCTTCTTGGCCTCGCGGGCCTCGGCGCGCTGAGCGTCCTCGAAGGTGCGGCTGTGGCTCAGGATGATGCGCTTGCTGTCCTTGTTGAACTCAATCACCTTGAAGGGAAGTTTCTCGTTGAGCTTGGCCTGTGTGCCGTCCTCCTTCACCAGGTGCTTTGGAGTGGCGAAGCCTTCCACGCCGTACTCCAGCTGGATTACCGCGCCCTTGTCCATCATCTCCACAATGGTGCCCTCGTGGATGGAGTCCTGTTTGAACACGGTCGCAAACACGTCCCAGGGGTTCTCCTCCAGTTGCTTGTGCCCGAGGCTCAGGCGGCGGTTCTGCTTGTCGATCTCGAGCACCACCACCTCGATGGGAGCGCCAATCTGGGTGAACTCGCTGGGGTGCTTCACCTTCTTGGTCCAGCTCAGGTCGCTGATGTGGATCAGGCCGTCAACGCCCTCCTCAATCTCGGCAAACACGCCGAAGTTGGTGAAGTTGCGCACCTTGGCCATGTGGCGGCTGCCCACAGGGTACTTCTGCTCGATATTCTCCCAGGGGTCTTCCTTGAGCTGCTTGATGCCCAGGGACATCTTGCGCTCTTCGCGGTCCAGGGTCAGGATGACGGCCTCTACCTCGTCGCCAACCTTCATGAAGTCCTGTGCGCTGCGCAGGTGCTGGCTCCATGACATCTCGCTCACGTGGATCAGACCCTCCACACCGGGGGCAATCTCGACGAACGCCCCGTAGTCGGCCATCACCACCACTTTTCCCTTCACATGGTCGCCCACCTTCAGGTTGGGGTCCAGTGCGTCCCAGGGATGGGGGGTGAGTTGCTTCAGGCCCAGGGCAATGCGCTTCTTCTCGTTGTCGAAGTCGAGGATGACCACATTGATCTTCTGGTCGAGTTCCACCACTTCGTGGGGATCGCTCACGCGTCCCCAGCTGAGGTCGGTGATGTGGATCAGTCCGTCCACGCCGCCCAGGTCAACAAACACGCCGTAAGAGGTGATGTTCTTCACCATGCCCTCCAGCACCTGGCCCTTTTCGAGCTTGCTGATGATCTCCTTCTTCTGCTGCTCGAGCTCGGCCTCGATGAGTGCCTTGTGGCTCACGACCACGTTCTTGTACTCCTGGTTAATCTTGATGACCTTGAACTCCATGGTCTTGCCCACGAAGATGTCGTAATCGCGGATGGGCTTCACGTCAATCTGCGAGCCCGGCAGGAACGCCTCGATGCCGAACACGTCCACAATCATGCCGCCCTTGGTGCGGCACTTCACGAAGCCCTTGATGACCTCCTCGTTCTCCATGGCCTGGTTCACGCGGTCCCATGAGCGGCTTGCGCGTGCCTTCTTGTGCGAGAGCACGAGCTGGCCTTTCTTGTCCTCCTGGTTCTCGATGTACACCTCTACGGTGTCGCCCACTTTCAAGTCGGGATTGTAGCGGAATTCGCTTGCAGGTATGATACCGTCGCTTTTGAATCCGATGTTCACCACCACCTCGCGCTTGTTCATCGCGATGACGGTGCCGTCCACCACGTCGTGGTCACTTACCTTGTTCAGAGAGCCGGTGTAGGCCTGTTCCTGTGCCTCGCGGCTGTCTGTTGTTGTTTTGCCACCCTGCTCGAAGGCATCCCAGTCGAAGTCTGCGGCGGGGGTAACATTCTTGTAATCTGTCATACAGATACAGATAAATTAAAAAGATTAGTAATGTGAATTAACTCGCGTGCAAAGGTAGTCTTTTTTGTGTGTCCGTCCAAGTGTTTTTCCCAAAGAATGATGCAGTTACGCCGAAAAAGGTGTGCCGCGTGGCGATGGGTGTCCTGTGCATGCGCGTTTTTCCTTTCCTGGCTGTGGGGGTGGGGCGTTTGTGCGGGGCATGCCGCGTGGGCGTGTGTGGTGGCTCGTGCTGCCTGGTAAAGCAGGGGAAGCCGTCATGTGCGTGTGGGCGGTGTACCTACAAAGAAGAGGCGGACGCTCCGTGAAGGTGCGTCCGCCTCTCTCGTGCTGTGAAGTAGGGACAATCGGATTCGAACCGATGACCTCTGCAATGTGACTGCAGCGCTCTAAACCAGCTGGGCTATGCCCCTGTCCTGCTTCATTTGCGGTGCAAAGGTAGCGCCTTTTTCTGTCCCGCACAAGGTTTTCGGTGAAAATGTTTTGCGGGCGCGCTCTTTTTCTCTCCTTGTCCAACCTCTTTTCCTATCCTTGCCAGCCCCTCTGGTGTCAGCCTGTAATGCTTGTCTTGCCTTCTTCCGGTCATCTTGCCTTGTGCGGCCCAGAGGGGCGCGGGGTGGGGTGGCGGCCAGGTTTCTTGTTCTTGCCGTTGGGGTGTCTCTTGCCCCAGGCTGTGTCTCTGGGCTTATGGCTGCTTCCCTCTTGTGCCGGGGGATGGCTGTACCAGGGTGGGCGACACCTCGTTGCCGTCGGGTTGCAGGAGTTCCTGCCCGCCCGCCTGCCTGTGCCGGATGCCCAGGAGCGCCAGGACGGCCAGGGTCACGCAGCACAGGGTGAGTGCCATCGGGAGCAGCAGCGTGGACAGGTAGGACTGCCTGTGGGCCAGTGCCTCGCAGGCCGACTCGGGCCGCTCGTCGGGGTTTTGCCGTGTGCAGAGCCGGGCGCAGCGGGCCAGGTGCCGGTCTCCTGTGGCCTGGGCCATGTCCCGCAGCACCATGCCGAAGGAGTAGATGTCGGCCTTCATGTTGGGACGGTAGCCCTTGGCGGTAATCTCGGGGGCCATGTAGCGGGTGGTGCCTGCGGGCATCTTGAGCACACAGTGCCCGTCGCTGTCGGACAGGCTGAAGTCTATCAGCTTGGTGTTGTTGCCGTTGAAGGTGAGCATGATGTTGGATGGCTTGAGGTCTCGGTGCAGTATCTGCTTGTTGTGCATGTAGTCGATGGCCTCTGCCAGTTGGTGTGCCACCTTGTCGGCCAGCTCGGCTGTCAGTTTTCCCTGGCTCATGCGCGCCTCCAGCGTCTCCCCGTCGATGTGCTCCATCACGATGGCCTGCCCCAGCGTGTCCACTTCCTCCATGCCCAGCGTGCGGCAGATGCCCGGATGGTCGAGCTGCAGGCCGATGTCAAACTCCTTGGCGAGTGCCTGCCGGTAGGGCGCGGAGAGCAGGAAGTCCTCCTTGAGGCACTTCAGCGTGTATAACTTGCCATAGCGGCGCGCCACGAACAGGCGGGCATGCCCGTGCCGTGACACATAGATGGGCGCGAGGCCGGAGAAGGCTTGCTCGCCCGGCGTGCCGTGCCGCATGCTTGCCTCCTGGCCTATGTCCTGGACAAAGCCCGAGGAATCGGCGGGCTGGGTGTCCTCCCGTGGCTCCTGCTGGGCCAGGGCTTGTGTGTTGCTGTGGTCCTGTGTGTTCATTCCTCGACCTTCAAGATGGTGAGTCCGCCATTGCGTCCCGCCACATACGAGGCGGTTCGCTCCCCGTCGCGCTCCAGGTAGGGGAGGTACAGGGGGTAACCCATGGTGAAGTTGCCGCACAGGAAGTGGTCACCTGCCTGCATCTTGCTGTTCTCCGAATTCAGCACCTCGTAGGTGCTGTCGCCCAGGTAGCGCAGTCTCACGGTGCGGTTGGGGCTCCATCCTATGGTCACATGCTGTCCGGGTGCGAGGTCGGCGCTCGTCACCTGGTTGGCGAGGAAGAAGGAGGACTCTATGGTCTTTGTGCTCTTCAGCCACTGGCAGAAGTGCTTGAAACTGCTGTGCCCAATGAATCTCGACAGGATGTCGAGCGTGTTGGCGCGCGGTGTGTGCTCGTCTGCCACATATCCCCAAAGCCGCTTGAGCGTGGAGGCCGAGAGGCAATTGCCGGTGCTCCTCTTCACCACGATGGTGAACTCCTCAAATTCGGTGGTGGTGGCGAGCGCCTTGCCGCGCTTCTTTTCCACGAGCCGTTTCAATTCCTCTATCTCTGGTGTTGTCTTCATGTCGGTGTATGTGTGTTGGTCTTGTGTGTGTCTGCAAGTCGTGCCTCCAGGTGCGCGCAGGGTGTGTGTCCCCTGGGGTTCAGGGTATCTCCTGGAAGTGTGCGAACTCCTTCCATCCCCGGCTGGAGCGGTACCGTGTCTTGCACCCGCGCGGCACGTGCAGGCAGCATGTGGCAACGAAGGGAGTGCCCGTGGGCGTGAAGGCATACGTGTTGCAGTAGGGGGGCAGGGGAGCCTCGATGTAGATGTGCTCCAGCGCGCAGCCGTCAAAGGCGTGGTCCGAGACCAGTTCGAGTCCCTCGCCCAGCCGCACCACCTTCAGGCGGGCGCATCCCTGGAAGGTGCCTGTGGGCAGTGTGGCCAGCCGGGCGGGCATCTGCACCTCCTCCACCTGGCTGTGGCTGAAGGCTCCCTTGCCTATCTCCCGCAGCGCGTCGGGCAGTGTGAAGCGGGTGATGTTGCACTGGCGGAAGGCGTAGTCGCCTATGCTCGTCACGGTGGCGGGCAGGGTATAGTCACCGCTCTTGCCCATGGGGAACCACACGATCAGTGTCGCGCCGGCGTTGAGCAGCACCCCGTCGGCACTGGTGAAGTGGCGGTTGGCGGCGTCCACACCGATGCGTTCGAGTGACGTGCAGCCCCGCGACTGTCCCACGCTGCTTGCCGAGGCGGGGATGACTATCTCGCGCAGGCCGCCGCAGTCCTCAAAGGCATTCTCCTCGATGATGGTGGCCGATGCGGGAAGCCGCACCCACTCCAGCCGGTCCAGCCCCGCAAACAGCCTCGTGCCCACGGTGCCGTTCCGGGCAATGTGGTTGTTGTCGTAAGTGGTGCCGTCTGCGATGATGTCCGTCTCGGTGAGGTCGGCGCGCATCAGCCGGCCGCCTGTGCTGTTCCCGTCGCTGTCGCGTCCCATCATGGCGCGCAGGCAGCGCAGGTCGTCCCCGTTGAGCGGTCCGCTGAAGGCCAGTTCCTCGGTCTCGCACACCGTCCCCTTCATCAGTTCGGCCAGCTGGCCGGGTCTGTTGAGCACGAAGGTGTTGCTGGTGGAGTAGGTGATGGTGTCGGTGAGCGTCTCCCCTGTGGTGTTGGCGGCATAGCCCCACAACTCGTAGGTGCTGTTGGGCTGGAGTGCGCTGATGTGCAGTTGTGCCTCGGTGATCCCCCCGGTGATGTCGGCCTCCACCTTGCGCAGGGTGCCGGTGCCCAGTTCGCGCACGTGGCAACCCAGGGCGGTGAGCGGCTCTCCGCCCGTGTCGGTCACCCGGATTCCCAGTATCATGCTGATGGGGCCTGCCGAGAGCAGTTGCAGGGGTGCGGCCTGTGGGCGCACGTTGGGCTCTGTGGCAAAGCGCATGGTGTCCGATGTGAGCCTTACCCTGCCGTTGTCCGTGGTCATGTACCAGTAGTGGTCTGCTCCGTGGGTCAGATGCTCCAGCCTGGCCACCAGCGTGTCGCCCGATGCCCCGGCCTCCATGATGTGAGTCTGCTCCGTGCCGCCAGCCTGTGCGTAGTGGAATGCCACCAGGGGCATCTCGGTGTTCCCGCGCAGGGTGACGATGCCGCGCAGGGTGGCCTCTGCCCTGGTCACGCCTGTGGCAGGCAGCACCTTGAGCAGGGGCTCGTAGGTGTGCGGCTCCTCGGTGTCGCTGCAGGCGGTGGCCAGTGCGAGTGCCAGTGCCGCGCCTGCCATATATGATATGCGTGTGTGCCGTGCCATGTCTTTCTTGTCAAAAGTTGATGCCTATGCCTCCGGTGCCTTGCCAGCCCCAGTCCTTGACCCATGTGGCCGACCCTATGATGGTGAGGCGCTTGCGGGTGAAGCCCAGTCCCAGTTCGGCGGCCACGCGTGTGCCGCTCAAGTCGGTGCGTTCCGCGTAGCCTCCTCCCTCGCTCTTGGCCAGTTGCCAGGTGACCTCCTGGTGGCAGACGCCCATCCCCTCCATCAGCAGGAAGCCCTTGCCCAGGTGGTGGATGGCTCCTCCCGTGATGGTGTAGAGTGCGTGTCGTGTGTGCCCGGTGTAGTAGGGTGTGTGCCCCGTGCCGTCCACCCGCCCCTCGGCGCCGCTTATCTCCAGGCCATGCTTGCCCGTGCGCATGTTCCAGCTGCCGCGCACCCATGCCCCGTGACGGCGCATGAGTGTGAGCATGAGGCCGCAGGCGGGGCCCGCCTTGTGCCCCGACAGGGTGAGCAGCGCATGTGTGCGCAGGGGCAGGCGGGGTCGCTTGTGCTCCACCACCAGGGTGTCCGTCAGCGTCTGCGTGAGCATGACGGTGTCGGTGCGCACGGTCACGGGCTCCGGTGGCAGCGTCAGCCTCAGTTCATAGACCACCCTCTCCTCCAGCGGTTTCTCAAACTTGTAGCTCCTGATGACTCCCCACTTGGGGTGCCTGATGGTTATCTCGCGGGACTTGCGGGGCACGTAGAGCCATATCTCGCCCACGCGGTTCACCCTCTTCGCGACGCCCAGCGGGGTGTCGAACTCGTAGTCCTGTGGTGGTGTGACCTTCAGCAGGGCACACGCATCACCGCTTTTGTCCCTGACGGTATCGCATATGAGGGCAGTCGCGTCATAGGTAAGCCGGCACATGCCCGCCACCCTGAAGTCCTGCCCCAGCATGTAGCAGGCCAGTCCCGCCAGCATCCACAGCAGCACGGCTATGGCCATCCTTTTCCTGTCCTTGTCCATTTACTGCAAGTTGAAGTGAGATAAGTCAATCAGTTCGGCGCCGTTCCTCACATCGGTCTCCGGCTGCCAGGTGCGCACGTGGATGAGCGGGCGGCCTGGCTTGCGGAAGTCCCACAGCAGGAACAGGTAGCCGTCGTCGCTGTAGCGGTCGGACTGGTAGCGCTGCCGGAGCTGCACCCCGTAGATGCCGTCCATGGTGGGGTGGCGCAGGATGCAGAAGTCGGAGAACTGCACATTGATTTTCCTGTTCGCCTGGAACACCCTCTCCAGCCGCTCCAGGTATTCCTCCTTGGTGCGCACGCTGTACCTCACCATGTCGGCGCCCTGTGCCCCGTCCTGTTGTGCGGAGCTGCTCACCACACTGCCCACGATGATCAGGGCGCGGTCGCTGAACACCTGCCTCAGGAAGGGAAGGTCGCGGCGCGTGTAGGCCGTGCGGAAGTGCTCGCAGTAGTCCAGTATCCGGTGGCGGCTTGTGCTGTCCTGTTCCTCCAGGTGTCCCTGCACCACCTTGGCCGCCTCGGCATAGAAGGGGTTGCTCTTGGCCATGTGCCTGAGGTTGGCCTGTGCGATGAGCGACTGTCGGTGTGCTTCCGTCTTGCTGTCCGCAGGTTTCTGCCCTGCCTGTGCGGGCTGTGCCCGGGGTGTCTCCTGCGCCTCCACCTGTGCCGTGTTCCGCCCCTCGCCCATACGGCTGGCCAGCGTGTCGGGGCCGGTCAGATAGGCTGTGCCCAGGGTGTCGATGTAGCCCGTTTGCCCGGTCTCCTTCATCCTGAAGGCCAGCCGCCCGCCGTGGAAGTGGTCGGCAAGCACGCAGTTGCGCACCGGGATGCTGAAGAGCCGTTGGCCCCGTGCGTCCTCCACCACCAGGGTGGTGTGTCCCATGCGGTCCCTCAGCTGCACCAGCCGCTTGCCCTCCCGCAGCCCGTAGTCCACGCGCTCCAGCCCCCGCTCCTCCTCCGATGGGGTGCGCAGCCACAGTGTGGCAGTCCACACGGCCAGCGCGGTGGCCAGCAGTGCCGTCAGTATGGTGTATGTCCTTGCCTTTCTCATCCTTGTCTGTCCTCTATTGGGCCGCAGCCGTCCGTTCGGCGGCGTTGTGGCGGCGCGTGCCTACCACTTGTCCACCTCGCCCGAGATGTTCATCTCCATCTTCTCCGGGTCTTCGTTGATGACGATGTTCACCAGGTGGTCGGTGCCCGCCTTGAAGTGGATGATGTCTTCAAACACATAGGAGATGCCTCCCATCTCCACCTCCACCAGTGGCGTTCTGTACTGGATGCGCTGCGGCACCACGATGGCCTCATATACATAGTCGCTGCGCTGGCGGGCGCGGATGGCTCTCTCCTGTACCCGTGGATTCTTTGTGGCCTCTCCATAAGCCAGGTCGATGGTGGCCTCGGGCACGGTGCCGAGCACATATACCCGGGCATTGGTGGGCAGGTCGTCCTCGCAGTCCTCGCCCTTGATGAGCCTGATGGTGAGGTGGCTCATCAGATGGCGGAAGGTCAGAACCACAGGCTCGTCCGTGGCCGCCACTCTCTTGCGCGCGGCATACAGCAGGTCGCTTGCCTCGTAGCCGCCCGGCGTGCTGCCGCTCCTGGGGGTGCTCTGGTCGGTGCTCACCGCAAAGGGCATGTCGGTCACCGACTTCACCGACAGTGTGTGGGGGTAGTAGGCATACAGGTTGTAGCTCCCCTTGTCCCAGTACAGCGGGTAGCGCGAACTCCACGCCTGCCCCGTTCCGGTGTAGGTGAGCGCGACATTGTTGAGCAGGTTGTCGGCTGGACTCAACTTTATGCTGTCCGCGACCACGTACAGGCCTATGCGGTCGCCTGCCTCGAAGGCCGTGGCTGTGGCACGGGTCGCGCCCGGGTGCTCCATCGTGAGCCGCATCTCCATGCGCCCCTCCCCGTTGCCCTGGGGCGCGGGGCAGTCCTGGGCGCATGCGGCCAGTGCCAGCAGCCCTATATATATTAATGTGTTCCCTGTGTGTCTCATCTCTGTGTCCTTTGCCTGTGTGTGTTGCCTGTGTGCGCGCGGCGTGCTCCTGCCAGGGGGCTGCCCTGGTGGATGACGGGCACCTGCCGGTGTGCGCCTCCGGCCTGGAAGGCGCGATCCGATCGTGTGCCTGTGCTCACGTCCAGCACGTCACGCGCCTTGAAGTCCTCGTAGTCGAACTCCTCGCCCGCATACTCCTTGATGCGGCGCACGATGCTCATGCGGCTGACGGCGTTGAAGTAGGGGGCGTTGTCGTTCATGCACGAGTTCAGTTCGGGCCGGTACACGCCCTGCGCGTATCCGAAGCCGCCCTCGTAGATGTCGGTGAGGCCGTTGTACTTGCTGTCGAGCATCAGCTGCCGCCAGGACACCTCATGCTGCTTGCCCGTGGTGGAGAGGTTGTCATACCATCCCCGTTGCTTCCCGGCCTCCAGCTCGCTGAGTGCCGAGCTGGGGATGAAGCCGCTGTTGTAGGAATACTCGTCCCCCAACTTGCCAAACGCATGCCCGCACGCCTCGTGCTGGATGACGCCGAGCGCGTCATAGGGGTACACATCCTCGGTGGGCGGACATAGGGCGATGGCCGAGCCGTCGCTCCACAGCTGGGTGTTGCCGCTGTACTCCCTGGTGTTGGGAACCAGGATGATGAGCGTGCGGCTGAGGTCGGTGCCCGCCGGGAGAATGCGCTCCGCGTAGGCAAAGACCTCTCCGCTGTTGACCGTGAGCCCGCCGGTGCCGGCATAGGTGGTGCCAAACCGCGTGTCCTGCTTGAAGTTGGCGGTGCCGATGCCGCTCTCCTGCGAGAGCGCGATGGCCGTATAGACGTTGAAGTACTGGCTGTAGGTGCTGTATGGCTCGATGCTGAAGAACCGCTCCATCTGCTCCCTCATCACATCCAGGTAGGTTTCTCGCGCGATGTCGCGGGCGTCGTAGCCGTCGCCCAGGAGCAGGATGTTGATGCCCCCGTTGTTGCCCTCGGTGGCTTTCTGCAGCGTGATCCGCTGGTCGCACTCGTGCCTGTAGTCCCGCTGGGTGAGCAACACCTCACACACATAGTCCTTGTCCGTGAGGGTGAACACCACCTTCCCCTTGCGGTCCTCGGCCGCCTGGGCCAGGGGGTCGATGGTGAGGGTCAGCGTGGCGTTGCCGCTGCCCGACGTCTGCGAGATCGAGCACCAGGTGGGCTGGCTCTCCACCTTCCAGGCTCCCTCGGCCTTCAGGGTGATGGTCTGCTCCTGCCTGGCGTTGAGCGCGCACACCAGGCCGGGCGTGCAGCTGAGCTCGCGGTGGGCGGCGATGAACTTAAACTCGCGCCATCCGGGAGCCACCTGGTAGTCGGCCACAGCAGCCTCGGGCACCTCCAGCGTGAGGCTGTCCTTGGGCACGTCCTTGAATGGTTCTCCCTCCAGGGTGGGCGGCGTGGGCGCCTCGCACACAATGCTCTTGATGCCTGTGCAGCCCGCAAAGGCATCAGGGCCGATGTATGACATGTTCCTTCTCATCTTGATGCTGGTGATGCTCGTGCATCCGGCAAATGCGGATTCACCTATCTCCTCCATGCTTTCGGGCAGGACAAGGGGGCCTGTCAGATTTGTGCATCCTTCGCATATGTTGTCCAGGGCACTGAAAGTCCCTTCGGGGAAGATGATGTGGCTGAACTGGGTGTGTGCAAAGGCGCCTTTGCTATGCCCATCAAGGTGCCGGGGCAAAGCCACATCGCCCCTTAGTCCCGAGTGGGCGAATGCATTGCTGCCGATGTGGACTATGCCGTCGTGCAGTGCGAGTGTGCCTCTTAGTCCGCTGCAGCCATAGAAGCACTCATCGGGAATGGTCTTTATGCTTGGTGGAATGACAAGGTCCCCAGTCAGCCTCTTGCTTTCTTTGAAGGCATATTTCCCCAGATAAGTAAGTCCCTTGGGCAGCGCAAGATTGCCCGTGAGTTTTTTGCACCATGCAAATGCTTCTTCGCCAATGTAGGTCACTCCCTTGGGTAACCTAAGCTCGTCCTCATACCCGCAGGCGGCAAAGGCTCTGTCTTCAATTTTTGTCAGCGTGCTGGGGAGGTTCAGCGTGCCGGACAGGTTTGTGCCATGGAAAGCATCCATCCCAATGCACCAAACCCCTTCGGGGATGGGTATTGGTCCTTTGAGGTGCGGACACCCAGCCACTCCACCGCTTTCAAACCACTCGAAGTTCTCTGATATAATCAACTGGCGAAGCATTTTGCTACTGCCTACGGAGAATGCCTTGTCTGTATTTATCACCTCCCTCATGTTCAGCGTCCTCAAGTTGGGCATGTATTCATCACAAAGCATGATACGGTCGAGATTGGTCATGCTTCCCGTAATCTTGAGGTGCACAATGTCGTTGGGGTTGATGCCCAGCGCGCGAATGGAGTCCCAGAAGTATTCCGTTGTGCTGTTTACCACGATGTACTTCCTGGCAGTGCCGTCGTGGCTCATGGGGTCGCTCTCCCAGGGCGTGATGCTCTCCCCCAGGAGCGTGAGCGTGCAGTCGCCCGTGGGGAACTTGCGGTCTACCCTGATGGTGAAGTTGTTCATGCGCCCGGCCTGGAAGGTGAAGTCCTCCGGCCTGCTGAAGTGGTAGGTCTGCCCGTCCAGGGTGATGTCCACCAGGGTGGTGCCCGCCGCCAGGGTCTGCGGCACCACGATGGCCCGCCACTCGTTGCCGTTGTGCTGCGGCCTGGTGGCGGTCTTCTCCACCTTGCCCGTGGGTGTGACGGTGCCTGTGGAAAGGTCGATGCTTGCCTTGCGCACCAGGTTGACCAGCTGCACCTGCTTCTCCAGTTCGGCCCATTCCTGTGGCGTGAAGCCCTCGCCCATGGCCAGTGTCACCCTGGCGCATGCCATGCGGTGAGCCAGGGTCAGGCGTATGCTGGTGGTGGTAGGGGCCATGTCGGTGACCTTGCCCCACAGGAAGTCGCTCGCCTCGTAGCCGCCCATGTCGTCCATGTCGGTCTCCCTGTCCTGGTCGGCCTGTACGGTGAAGGGGTAGGCCGTCACGCTCGTGGGGCCTCCCAGGGGGTAGTAGCCGTAGATGTCCACATGCGTGCGCTTGTCCTTCCAGTAGATGGGCGAGGCGGGCGTCCACTTCCCCGTGGCCTCGTCGTAGGTGTGGCACACGTTGTTGGCGCGGTTCTCGTAGGGCCTTAGGGTGCCCGGCTGGTCGCCCTCGTAGTCCACCACATACACGCCCATCTGGTCGCCGTCGGCAAAGCCCTCGTCATCGACGCGTGTCACGGCCAGTTGCTTTATGTCGGCCCACAGCGTGAGCGGGCCGCTCCCGCCGCCCCCCTGGCTGGTGGGCAGCAGGTCGGTGGCGCAGGACAGGGTGGCCAGCAGGGTGCCGGTTATGGTGATGTGCCGCAGGAGTTGCTTGTGTGTCATGTGTCAGTCTTTGTGTAAGGTGATGTGGATGCGGGCGGGTCACTCGGCCGCTCCGCCGTAGTCGGTGGGGTCGGTGTTCCACCCCGTGACGCTCACGCCCATGTTGCCGTCTATCTTGTTCAGCGTCACCGTGGCGGTGTGCGAGGTGCCTGCCTGGAGCGTGAGGGTGCGGCTCAGCGTGTACCGGTCGCCGTTGTACAGGATGGTGATGAACTTCCCCCCGGTCACCTGCTGCGGTGCGACGTAGGCCGTGAAGGTGAGCGAGTCCGTGCGCCCCATCCGCACGTCGTCCCTGGCTGTGCCCTGGGTGGTGGCGGTCGCGGTGGCGATGTCCACCGTGACGCGGGTGGCGAGGTTGTCGAGGCAGACCTCCAGCGGCGCCTTGCCCAGTTGCTCCCCGGTGATTCCCTTGCCGGCCTTCATCTTCACCACGACGCGGCTCATCAGGTGGCGCACGCCGATGCGTATGTCGTCGCGTGCGGGAACGATGTCGATGGCAGAGCCTGCCAGTATGTTGGCCTGTCGCCTGGCGTCGCTGGTGGTCTGGTCAGTGGGGATGTCCGCTTCCCAGTGGCGGGGTGAGGCCATCGAGGCGACGTGGGGGTAGTACAGGTAGATGTCGGCATGTGCAGTGTCGTCTGCCCAGAGGATGGACTGGTCGGAAATCCAGGTGCCGTGGTAAGTGAGCCGCACGTTGTGGGCATAGTTCCCCCGGGGCAGCAGGACAGGCTGGCTGTCGCCCGTGCGCTTGACCACGAAGATGCCTGCCTGGTCACCGTCCTCGAAAGCCAAGGCCTCCCCCTCCGCCGTGCCAGCCGACGGCTGCAGGCTGAGGCGCATGACCCACGAGTTGCTGTCGGGCTGTGGCATCTTGTTGCTTTCCTGCTGGCACGAGCCGCAGAGCAGTGCCAGGAGCAGCGTGGCGCACAGTGTGTGGGCTTTCTTGTGCGGGATGGAGGGCAACGGAGTCATTTGTGCCATGTTTAGGTTTGTTCACTTTCGTTAACGCAATTACAAAGATAGGGGGTTTATCTTTCCCGCGCAAGTTCATAATGGTTCATAATTGTAGGGGAGGTGGTTGTGAGAAGGAAAAAATGCACTTCCCGGACTTGCCCGAGGGTGCGGGGCGGGTGTTTTTGTCTTTTGTGGGGCGTTTCTCAACGCAACACGCGGGCTGCACAGTCACTCATTCTCCTGGCTGGCTTTCCCGTCTTGGGGACCCGGACCAGGATGCTTGTGCAGCCCAAGCGGCACTGTGCTTCTGTGGACACGCCTGCACTCGCCCCTAAAACGCATGCCGCCGCGATCGCCAACGCAGCGCGGTGCGTTGGCCAACGCATGCGGCTGCAATCGCCATCGCGGCGCGCTGCATTTGCCAACGCATGCGGCTGCATAATTGTGGGGGTGCTGGCGCGGGGGAGAGCCCAGTGGGCTGGATCCTGCCTGGCGGCTGTCAGTAAGCCTGCCGGTGCACGCCCGCCACGGCCCGGCCACTGGGGTCGTTCATCTGCTTCCATGCCGCGTCCCACTCCAGCGCCACCGATGTGGAGCAGGCCACGCTGGCCTCCTGGTTGACGCTCAGGGCCGCGCTGCGGCTGGGGAAGTGCTCCTCGAAGATGCTGCGGTAGAAGTACTCCTCCTTGCACAGGGGTGTGTGGATGGGGAAGCGCTCGGCAGCGTGTGCCATCTGCTCGTCGCTCACCTGCTCCGCCGTAATCTTCTTCAGCGTGTCGATCCAGCTGTAGCCCACACCGTCGGAGAACTGCTCCTTCTGCCTCCATACTATCTCCTCGGGCAGCATGTCGGCAAAGGCCTGGCGCAGCACCTTTTTCTCCATCACGTCGCCGGGGCACATCTTGGCCTTGGGGTTGAGCCTCATGGCGATGTCCAGGAAGTCGCGGTCCAGGAAGGGGACACGCCCCTCCACGCCCCAGGCCGCGAGCGACTTGTTGGCGCGCAGGCAGTCGTACCAGTGCAGCTTGCCCAGCTTGCGCACCGTCTCCTCGTGGAAGGCCCTGGCCGAGGGTGCCTTGTGGAAGTAGAGGTAGCCCCCGAAAATCTCGTCGGCGCCCTCGCCCGAGAGCACCATCTTGATGCCCATGCTCTTGATGACGCGCGCCAGCAGGTACATGGGCGTGGAGGCGCGCACGGTGGTCACGTCATAGGTCTCGGTGAAGTAGATCACGTCACGCAGCGCGTCCAGCCCCTCCTGCAGGGTGTAGTTGATCTCGTGGTGCACGGTGCCTATATACTCGGCCACGCGTCGTGCCTTTTCCAGGTCGGGCGCGCCCTTGAGCCCCACGGCGAAGGAGTGCAGGCGGGGCCACCAGGCGCCCGTCTGGCCGCCATCCTCCACGCGGCGGGCGGCAAACTTCTGTGCTATGGCGCTGATGATGCTGCTGTCCAGTCCGCCGCTCAGGAGCACTCCGTAGGGCACGTCGCTCATCAGCTGCCGCTTGACGGCCTCCTGCAGGCCCACGCGCAGCGAGTCGATGTCGGCCCCGTTGTCCTTCACCGCGTCATAGTCCATCCAGTCGCGCCTGTACCAGCGGCGCATCACGCCCTCGCGGCTGTACAGGTAATGGCCGGGCAGGAAGGGCTCGTACTCGTCGCAGAATCCCTCCAGGGCCTTCAGTTCGCTGGCCACATAGGTCTTGCCGTCGGTGTCGTGGCCTATGTACAGGGGGATGACCCCGATGGGGTCGCGCGCTATGAGGTACTCGTCGCGCTCCTCGTCGTAGAGCGCGAAGGCGAAGATGCCGCTGAGCTCTTCCAGGAAGTGGATGCCGTGGGCGCGGTACAGGGCCAGGATTACCTCGCAGTCGCTGCCCGTCTGGTACTCGTAGCCGCCGGCTGTGGCGCGCCGGATGTCCTGGTGGTTGTAGATCTCCCCGTTCACGGCCAGCACCTGTTTGCCGTCGGGACTGTAGAGGGGCTGCTTGCCGCTCTGGGGGTCCACGATGCTCAGACGCTCGTGGCACAGGATGGCGTGGTCACCGCAGTAGATGCCGCTCCAGTCCGGCCCACGGTGGCGAATCTTCTGGCTCATGCGCAGGGCTTTCTTGCGCAACTCGGGGGACTGCTCCCTTATGTCAAATATACCTACTATTCCGCACATTTGTGATACTGTTTAATGGATATTGCAGCGCAAAGTTACAAAAAGCGCACGATATGAGTATAACGAACAGCAAAATGTTTGCCAAAACGAGGGGATTGCTTGCAAAATGTATCGCATGACACCGCGCGGTCGGCCGAAAGTGGTGCTGGGTGGCATGGAAATGCGGCTGCCGGGAATGCCAAGGCGCGGCACCCCGGGGGAGGGTGGCGCCGCGCCTTGCTGCCTGCTTGCCGCTGTGTGAGGGCTGGGGTGTCAGTATTCCAGTGTCACGGGTCCCATGAGTCCCGAGTCGCGCAGGGGCGCGCCGGCCGCCGGGCCGCTTATCGTCCAGGTCTTGCGGTCGGCCTCGGGGAGCGAGGCATCGTGTGCCAGGCGGTTGAACCAGGTGCTGGTGACCCTCACCGTGAGCGTGTTGTCGCCCTCGTGCAGCAGATGGCCCACCTCGGTGGTGTAGGGCTCTGTCCAGAGCACCTCGGCGGGATGTCCGTTGACCAGCACCTCGGCTATCATGTCCACGCGCCCCAGGTGCAGCAGGTAACTGGTCTGCCCATATACCTTATCTATATGAAGTGTGGTGGTGTAGGTGGCTGTGCCCGAGAAGGAGCGTCCCTCGGGACCCAGGGGAAGGTCTTTCCACGGCTTCAGTTCCGTGACCAGGAGGCTGTCGGGCGCGCCCCATCCCTGGGGGAAGGACAGATGCCAGGGGCCTGTGATGTGGATTTCCTGCCCACAGCGGGCTGCAGGCCGTGGCTGTGCGGGCGAGGTGCCCTGGTGGCGGAACACGATGAAGCGGCTCTCGGCCTGCCTGAGGTCAAGGGTCACGCTGGTGTAGCCGTCGGCCTGTGTGGCACCGGCCTGCCAGATGCGGCCGTTCACGGGGTTCCACTCCTCGGCCGTCCCCTGGCAGCGGAAGCGCACCTGTCCCCTGAAGGTGCCCTGTGGCGGTGCTGCCACAAAGTACCAGTCGGCATCCTGGGTGCGCCTGTGCAGCCACAGCAGACGGCTGTCGGGCAACTGCACGTCGGGCTGCATGCGTGTGGCCTCCAGGGCCTCCTGGATGCTCATGCCCACTGCCAGTGTGCCCTTGCCCACGCGGTAGAGCCCGGGCTTGTGCCTCTTGCCCCACACGCGCCTCACGGCCTGGTGGAAGGCTTTCTCGCCCTGCTTGCCGCCCATGAGCGTGGCGGGGCCGCTGGGGGCGGAGGCCACTACCAGCGCGCCCTGGCGCAGGAGGCTGTGGATGTGCTCCACGGTGGAGGTGAGCATGCGCTGGCGGTCGGGAATCCACAGCATGCGGTAGGTGAGCCCCTCGGGCGTGTGCAGCAGTCCGCCGCTCACGGTGAGGCGGTGGGTGAGCACGTCGGTGTTGCAGTAGTCGTAGCGGAAGCCCTGGGGGAAGGGCGCGTGCTGGCTGGGGCGGTGCATGGCCTCGTCGCCCAGATACCACAGCACATCGGTCACCGGCACACCGCGCTCGAGCATATAGCCTGTGCGGGCCAGGCAGCGGGTGAACTCGCCCATGTGGGGCCACCACGTCTGCTGCCGCAGGAAGGGGGTGCCTATCGTGCTGCCGAAACTGGTGCCTGGGGGCAGGAAGTGGGTGTGGGGATTGTGGGTGTAGGTGTGGAACACGGGATGCGTGACACCCTCGGCCATGTAGAAGTTGGCCACATCGCGCAGCATCTGCCAGTGCTCGTCCCAGGTGAGCTGGAAACTGGTGAATGCCTCGGCCGCCACGCGGGTCTTGCCATAGAGGTGGGCTGCCGAGGCGGTGGGGCGCACGGGCTTGAAGTCAACATCGCCCACGAAGCCCTGCTCAAAGGGCTGCCAGAACTCGCACATCGGCACATCGGCATACTTGTAGTACTCCATGGGGTCCATGGGCACCACGTCGCCACCCGCCGTCTCGTACTGCACCTTCATGCCCTGCCTGTGGGCCAGCTGGGTCATGCGGCGGAAGAAGTGGTAGCAATAGAGGCGGGTGAGCACGCGCCGCCAGTCGAGCAGGAAGCGTGACGTGCGCTCCTGGTCGCCCACCACATACCCCATCAGGGCGGGCAGCCAGGGGCGCAGGGCGTAGCCGGTGCGCTGCTCAAACTCCTGTTCCATGCCGGGAGTCCACGTCTGTGTGAGGCATTCCCAACTGTCCATCAGCATGCCGGCGGCGGGATGGGCGGCGAGGGGGCCTTGCATGAGGTGCCCCACATAGCGGGCAAACTGGATGTCGGCTCCCGTGGAGTCCAGTTTGTTGCACTCCCATCCCGTGGCCTCGGCGGGTGCGGGGCCGTTCTTGGCCCCGGTGTTGATGTGCCCTATGCGCAGCACGGTCCACTTGCGGCCGTCGGGCAGTGTCCAGCGCAGGTGTCCGTGGCCGTCGGTGTGTGCGGTGATGTCGCGCACCTCGCCCTGGGTGAGGAAGGCGGTGGGGCTTTGCCGTGTGTGCTCCTGGCTGGTCTCCCTGGCCATCAGCGTCCAGCCAGCCTCGGCGCGCCAGTGGTTCTTGTGGGCGGCCGACAGGAATTGTATGCTTCTCATCTTGAGCTCATGCTGGTGGGTGATGGTGAGCTCGTAGTGCGCGGGGTGGGGTGCCTCGTGGCAGGCCAGTTCCAGGGGCATGATGTCCTGCCAGTTGCTCATGGGCACTTCGGCGCTCAGCAGCGTGTCGCGCTGTCCGCCTGCCTGGCAGGCAACCAGCGTGAGGCACACCCCAGGCTGATACACCCACCTGCGCCCAAAGCTTTCCACCGGGGGCAGTTTGACGGTGCGTATGGTATCGCCCTCGGGCAGGGTGAAGCGTATCGTGTGTGTGCCCGTGCCAGGCAGGTCCAGCTGCCCCTGCAGCGTGCCTGTGAGCGCGGCCTGCCAGTCGATGCCATCTGTGCTTTGCACATCCTGTGGCTTGAGCGGCTCGCCCGTGTCACCCTGGGGGGTGGGGAAGGCCAGCACGCACACGTCCTGCCAGTTGCGCCAGTCGGGGGAGGCGTTGCCGGGCAAGGGCAGGGTGAGGCTTGCGGTCGTCTGCCTGCTCCCGTCCAGGTCGGTGCGGCTCCATGCCAGGTGACGCATGGCATTCTCGGGCTTAATCCAGGGGCCTCCCGCCATGGCCCATCCGGGACAGGTCTGCAGCGTGAGGCGCAGTCCCAGGCTGTCGGCCTGCTGTCCCACATAGGCCACCAGGTTCTCCCATTCGGGCGTGAGTGCCTTCACGCCGTCCTGGATGCCCGGCCACAGGCCGCCAAAGTTGCCGTGAAACCATTGTATGCCCGATATGCCGGCCTGCTTGATGGCCTTCATGTCGGCCGTGATGCCCTCGCGGGACACGTTTCCTCCGATGAAGTGAAACCAGGTCTCGGGCCAGTACAGGCGTGGGGGCTGTACGAAGTTGGCCGCGTCCTGGGGGCCAAAGGGTGCTTGGACTTCCTGGGGCAATGGGGCAATGTCGGTGATGTGGCCTGATGCCACGCGGGGCTGGGTCACGGGGGCATCGCCGCGAATATAGGTGCCATAGGCCGTGGGCGTGCCAGGCTGGGCATGTGCCAGGCTTGTGGCAAGGGCTGCGAGCAGCAGAGCGGTGACTGGTGTGTGCATGCGGTGAATGTAATGCGTAGTTTTCAACTTAGTGCATGTAAAGTTACGGGGAATATATGGAAAAGTGGCGGGTAGGTCCTGTAAAAGTGGACATGCGTGAAGCGCACGCGGTAAAAGTTGTTAAACAGAGCACAAATAAGGACATTCCGAAACAGGCGCTTACGCGAATTATCCGTACTTTTGCATCGAGTAAGGACAACATACAAGAGCGGAACTATGAGAAAAATCAACTGCATCGGGATATTGACCAGTGGTGGCGACGCGCCCGGCATGAACGCGGCGATACGCGCGGTGACACGCGCGGCCATAGCCAACGACTTCAGGGTGATGGCCATCTACCGTGGATATGAGGGTCTCATCAACAATGAGATACAGGAGTTCACCACCGAGAATGTGAGCAACATCATCCAGCGGGGCGGCACCATCCTGAAGACAGCGCGCAGCCAGGAGTTCGAGACTGCCGAGGGCAGGCAGCACGCCTACGAGAACATGCTCGAGCGCGGCATTGACGCGCTGGTGGTGATAGGCGGCAACGGCTCGCTCACGGGGGCACGCATCTTTGCCGAGGAGTTTGACGTTCCCTGTATCGGGCTGCCCGGAACCATCGACAACGACCTGAACGGGACGGACAGCACCATAGGGTACGACACCACGCTCAACACCATCACGTCCTGCGTGGACAAGATACGGGACACGGCCACCAGCCACGAGCGCATCTTCTTTGTGGAGGTGATGGGGCGTGACGCCGGGTTCCTGGCCCAGAACAGCGCCATCGCGGCGGGGGCCGAGGCCGCCATCATCCCCGAGGACAGCACCGGGGCCGACCAGCTGGAGCACTTCATCGGACGGGGCATCCGCAAGAGCAAGTCGAGCAGCATCGTCATCGTGAGCGAGAGCCCCAAGTGCGGAGCCATGTACTATGCCGACCGCGTGCGCAAGGAGTACCCCGAGTATGACGTGCGTGTCTCCATCCTGGGCCACCTGCAGCGAGGCGGAAGTCCCAGCGCGGGCGACCGCATCCTGGCCAGCCGCCTGGGTGTGGGCGCCATACAGGCCATCGTGGAGGGACAGCGCAACGTGATGATAGGCATCAGGAACGACGAGGTGGTGTACGTGCCGTTCTCCAACGCCATCAAGAGCGACAAGCCGGTGAAGAAGGAGCTCATCGACGTGCTGGCCCTGCTGAGCATCTGACCCGGCTCCTCCCACATTATATATATGACGGCGGCGGCTCTCTCCCATTGCGGGAGAGAGCCGCCGCCGCGCGTGTGCCGGAATGGCCGGGGAGCGGTGCCTGGGGGCGCGCCTTACCTGATGACCACCATGGTCCAGTAGGTGAGCGAGGGCAGGGTGAAGGTGAGCGTGCCGTCCTCCTGCCTGAAGTCCAGTTCCTGCATGGCACCGCCCAACTGGTCGGGTGTGGCCACATAGAGGTGCTCCACGGGCTTGCCGTAGGGCATGCTCAGGGGGATGTCCTTCTTCTGCGCCGGCGACGGCATGGTTCCGTCCGTGTCGCGCCAGCTGAGGCTGTTGGCCGAGATGAAGTTGAGCAGGTGCAGCACGGTGCAGTCCTCCTTCTCGCGCGCTATTGTGGTCACGCCGCCCAGGCGTGGCGCCCAGGCGTTGATGGATATCTTGCCCGAGGTGTCGGTGGGCACGAGCCCCGTGCCGGTGTTGAGCGTGCCCCCGTCACGGAGCAGGTTCTGGTAGGCGGTGAGGAAGTCGTAGTAGTGGACGATGCTGCTCTTGAGGGCACTGCTCATGCTCACCGACGAGTAGGGGAAGTACTCGCGGCAGAGCATGTGGTCGCCTCCCAGCTCCAGGTGGCTGCCGCCCAGGGCAAACATCACCGCGTCGGCCATCAGCACGCCGGGCATGTTGAAGTTCCTGTTGTCAAGGTTGTAGTTCATGTAGGCCGCAAAGACCGTGTTCAGGGAGTCGCCCCCGTACTGCCTGTTGCGCTCCAGGATGTCCAGCAGGTCGGCATAGTCCTTCTCGTAATCCCACACCTCGTTGTACAGGAAATCCATCTTTCCCGTCTGGGCTATCTCCCTGGAGGCATAGCTGCTCACGGCGTTCATGACCAGTCTCTTGTGCGGGAACTTGCCCTTGATGTACTTGATGAACTTTGCGAATCCCCCTGGAAAGTCCACCACGCCGCCGTTGCTTGTGTAGCGTGTGCCCCGGTCACCCAGCTGGTCTATTTGGAACCCGTCGAAGTCCAGGTGGCCATACACCTCGGCCACGCGCCTGCCCATGTAGGTCAGCCATGCCGCCTGTCCGGGATCGACCAGGTAGATGTCGCTCTTCCATGTGGACGGGAGCTGGTGCCTGTCGCGTGTCGTGCGCGCCTGGTCGGTATAGACGAACAGGCCTGGCCGCACTCCGTCGGCCTCGGCGTCGCTCAGCGCGCCGTAGCACAAGTTGTAGAACATGCTCTTCATGCCCCTCTGGTGCTGTGCCCTGATGTAGTTCTCCACGCTGCGTGTATATACGGTGCGGTTGGCGATGTCCTTGTAGGTGTCCAGCGTCACGCCGTCCTTGGTGCCTCCCCATGGCCAGTGGTGCTTGTAGTGCCAGTCCTGGAACTGCACGCCATTGATGTGGCACCGGTTGAGCCAGTCCATCTCGGCGGCCACTGTGGCCGAGTCCTTGCCGCTCCCGAAGTCGGCCACGAACCCGTAGCGCGGGAATCTCTTCCAGTCCGAGCTCACATCGATGGCTATGGTGCCGCGTATGATTTCCCTGCCCATGCTCGTCTGGCACACCTGCACCAGGTAGCCCCGGTAGTCCTCGCGGGGTGCCTGCCATGTCCACTCGGTGCCGTCCAGGGGCTCCTCCAGCAGCACTTGTCCCAGGTGCATGTAGCGCGCGAAGGCGTTGGCGACCTTCCTGCCCTCGTACCTCAGCCTCACGGTTGCCCCGGGATGGTAGCATGCCGAGTCGGTGCTGAGCTCCAGCGTGAGGTTGGCCGTCTGTGTGCGCGGTGTCTCGTACTGGGGCAAGTCCTCGTATGCGATGTGCTCCACCTCGCTCATGGGCACCTCGGTCATTGTGCCGTCGCTCTTGTGTATCCTGATGCTTTGCGCCCGCGTGCTTCCGCACACCAGTGCCAGCGCCGCCGCCAGGCAGACCCGGCGCCCCGCTGCGGCGCATATGGTGAATGTGCCCATGTGTCTGGTGAATGTGCTCATGTGTCTTGGCTTTTTGTGTGATGTGTGTGGCGTCCCCTGTGTGCCGCCCCTTGCAGGAACAGGCCGGTGTCACGAGTTGCCGCCCATGCAAAGTTAGCAAAATCCCCGCAGTCGTGCGGTCAGGTTCCAGAAATATTTCGCGGAAGAACGCGCATCGCGGAGCAGGAAGCCGGTTGTTTGGATGCTGGAGGTGGAGGAGTGTACCGGTAGGGGCAAAAAAAAGAATCAATATCATCACTGACCTTGATTCTCAAACCTTAAAAATCTAATACCATGAAAAACACTTTTTGCGTGCGGTGCGTACGGGACTCGAACCCGTGACCCCATGCGTGACAGGCATGTATTCTAACCTACTGAACTAACGCACCAACAAACTATAGAGCGGAAAACGAGACTCGAACTCGCGACCCCAACCTTGGCAAGGTTGTGCTCTACCAACTGAACTATTTCCGCATGGACGGACACGGCAGCGTGGGTAGAGATGGATTCGAACCACCGAAGGCGTAAGCCAGCAGATTTACAGTCTGCCCCATTTGGCCACTCTGGTATCTACCCAGTTTCCACTGGCTCGCTCGCTGGTGTGACTCCTATAGGATTCAAACCTATAACCTTTTGATCCGTAGTCAAATGCTCTATTCAGTTGAGCTAAGGAGCCATTCCATCGTTTTCTGTGGACGCTGACGGATTCGAACCGCCGACCCTCTGCTTGTAAGGCAGA
>DCCS01000044.1:176296-224764 GCA_002316015.1 Prevotellaceae bacterium UBA1075 | reverse complement strand
GCTCTAAACGCTGCTGACATCAAGACGGGCTTTCTTGAGCGCATAGCCCGTGCGATAGGCAAGCCCATGTCCTATTTTTATCCGGAGGCTTCCGGCGAGGGCAGTGAGGTGCATGTGGAAACAAACAGCGGGATTGTGAGCGGAACGAACAACGGGCACATAGGCACAGACCAGCAGGCCGTCATCGACCGCCTGCTGGAGGCGAACGCAAAAAAGGACGAGCAGATAGACAATCTCATCCGCTTGCTCTCGTCAAAAGTAGATGTGTGATAGTATCTAACAAACTAATCTAATAAAACAAATGGACTTCAAAGACTACATCAAACAGTTGGCTGACAGGATACCGACGCTGAAGGAGAGCATAGCCACGGAGGAGGCAACGAAGAACGCGCTCATCATGCCGTTCATCCAGATGCTTGGCTATGATGTGTTCAACCCGATGGAGGTTGTGCCAGAGATGGACTGCGACCTCGTGAAGAAGAAGGGCGACAAGATAGACTACGCCATAATGAAGGACGGTGAACCCGTCATCCTGTTCGAGTGCAAGCACTGGAAGCAAGACCTAGATTTGCACAGCACTCAGTTGCAGAAGTACTTTGTGGCCTCAAAGGCCAAGTTCGGTGTTCTGACAAACGGGATTGTGTATCGCTTCTATACCGACCTTGTGAAGGAGAACATCATGGATGACGTTCCATTCCTGGAGGTGGACTTGGAGAGGGTGAAGGATTCGCAGATTGACGAACTGAAGAAGTTCCACAAGTCGTATTTCGACCTGGACAATATCCTCAGTTCCGCAAGCGAATTAAAGTACATGGCCGAGTTGAAGTCCGTTATAAAGAAGGAATTTGCTTCCCCGTCTGTAGATATGGTGAAACTGCTTGCCAAGAGGGTGTATGACGGGGTCATCTCGCAGAAGGTACTTGACCAGTTCGTAGAGCTTGTGAAGCGGTCATTCGCGGGCTATGTGAATGACGTGATGTCCGAACGTTTGAATATCGCCATCCAGTCCGCCGAGCGGGGCGAGCAGCCTGCTGGCGACCTGCCGCAGCAAGGCCAGGGGGACACCGATGGCGCGGGTGGTGCAGGCGAGTCTGTTACGGACAGAATAATGACCACGGAGGAGGAGTTGGAGGGATTCTATATTGTTAAGGCTATCCTTCGCAGTTCCTTCCCCGTTGAGCGTGTCACTTACCGCGATGCACTGCGCTACTTTGCGATATTCTGCGATGACAACAACAGGAAGCCAATATGCCGCCTGTATTTCAACACCTCAAACAAATATATAGGCATGTTCGACTCCGACAAGAACGAGACAAAGCATCTCATCTCGTCCCTGGATGACATATACGGGTATTCAGAGGAACTGAGGGCTGCTGCGCAAAAGTACCTGGATGTATAATGGTGCTGGGCAATGCCTCCACGCTTATTGCACCAAAAGATACTGAGTACAGAGAGGACGGCATAGCCATTGTTACATTTGGGCTTGTTTCCACATTTGGGCTTGCCTATATTGCAAACAACTATGGGTATATTCACATTCGGGCTGACTGCCTTCCTGGCAGCAGCGTTTGCCATCTGGCTTAACACAAGGGGTGGCAGGAAGTGGAAGGGCATGCTGTGACCATTTTCTTGGCACCAGGAAAATGATTTGGTTGAAAAGAAAGGAGAACAAAATGAAAGAGAAGAAGAAGAAGAGACAGCCAAGGATGATTACCAACTCCCAGAGGGTGCTGGACTACCTGGCCGAACTGAAGGCCAGGGAGGCAAGAGGCGAGGTCAGAAGGCTCAGCAAACTGGGCGAGTGGCTGAGGAGGAATGAGCCGCTGGGCTACATTCGGGACGAGGACATGAGGTATGTGATGAGATGAGGTTCTATCTTTCCTCTATAGTGAAGGAGTTACTCGTCAGACGGCAAGCGGGTATCTGGAAAAGATAGTGGGGAAAGGGCTGCTGCACAAGACGAGACTCGGAAGGGAGAACTACTACATAAACACGGAACTTGTGGAGCTGTTTGTGAATAGTGGAGGAGCAAGGCGGACGTGTTAAGCAAAACGGGTTTCCCTTAACATGACGGGGCGCAAAAGGAAGAAGGATTTGAAATGAGAAAGGACATGTGTATGGAGAGAGGAGGCGGCCGTGCGTAGGCGCGCGGCGAGCAGGGAGGAACTGGAGGTGCGCTCCCGGTTCTTCACCGCCCTGGCCAGCCTGACGAGCGGCGAGGGCAAGGTGATGCGCGGCAAGGCGACGTTCTGCCGCCTGTACGGCATCAACAGGCGCAACCTGTGGACGATGGAGAAGAAGCCAGAGGCGGGCATCCTGGACCCCGCCTGGCTCGTCTATCTTGTGCGCGACTTCGGGGTGAGCGCCGCCTGGCTGCTCACGGGGAAAGGCGTGTGGAGGAAGTAAAAAAAGCGGCACGGAATTGCAACGGAACGACAACGGAGAATTGCCGCGCGTCCAACCCGCTGTGCGGCAAAATGTTGGAATGCCCCTGGTGGGCGAGGTCGCAAGTTCGAGTCTTGTCATCCCGACCTGGTTGCAAGGGGCTGATTTCCAATGCGGAAGCCAGCCCCTTGCCTTTCGGCACACTCCTCCATGCTGTGGAAGACGTTGGTGTTTTGCAACGGAGGTGTCATGGGTGAGCCCCGCAAGCATTCAGGCTCTTTCCGCGCCCTCAAGCATTATTGTCTGTTCTTCGTTTTGCAGATTATAGAAATCCCATTTTCCAGGGTATGTCTTGCAATCTTGATGGCGGGTCAGGAAGCCGCGTGCCGCGAATGGTTCGGCATGCCGGGCAAGTGCTTTGCCGGTTTCTCTGGCCTATAGGCCGTCAGTCCGTTCTCTTGGTAGTACGGGAAGCCCTTCGGCCCCTCGCCTCTTTCCCCTGTGCGAGACCGTCACTTCATGGCCACAGCCCTGACGATGAACCACGCGTGGGCGGCCATGGCGTGCATCCAGCCGTAGTGGTGGGCCATGATGTGCAGCCGTTCCACGAGTGAGGCCTTGTGGTTACGCGTGGTCATTCCCTCGCTCAGGTAGTCGGTGAGCACGGTGTGGGTGTTCTCCATCCGCAGCCTGCGCCGCTCGGCCAGGCGCATGAGGCGTATGCACCAGTCGTAGTCGGCCGAGAAGCGGTAGCGCAGGTCATAGAGCGTCTGCCTGGCCAGGTCGGTGCGCGCGTAGAATGACTGGTGGCACACCAGCATGCCGCCCAGGAAGGAGCGCGAGGTGAGCCTTCCCGGTGCGCTGAGCCTGCGGTGCCGCAGGAAGTGCCCCTGGGCGTCCACCAGGTCGGTCTCCCCATAGATGACGGCGGGATTGCGCGGGTCGCCCTTGCGCCACCGGGCCGTGGCGATGGCCTGGGAGATGGTGCTGCCGCTGTGCAGGCAGTCTCCCGCGTTGAGGAATATGATGTACTCGCCTGTGGCGTTGAGGATAGCCTTGTTCATGGCGTCATAGAGCCCCTGGTCGTGTTCGCATATCAGGCGTATGAGGTGCGGGTGCGTGGCGCGCGTGTTCCCGGCCACATATCTCTGCACCATGCTCAGCGTGGCATCGGTGGAGCACCCGTCCACGATGAGGTGCTCGATGCGCGTGTAATCCTGGCCGGCCACGCTTTTGAGCGTGCGCTCCAGGGTGTCGGCGGCATTGTAGGTGACGGTGGCAATGGTCACCAGGGGCAGGGGCTGTCCTGCCGGCGGCAGGCACTGGCTGTCGTCCGCACCGGGGAGGATGTGCGGCGGAGGCGTGGCGCAGTCCGCCGGCTCCGGCGGAGGCAGGGTGTTATCTGGACTCATATATCTTGATGTATTGTTCGGCGACTCGGCCCTCGTTGTAGTCGTGGGCCGCCTGGCGTGCTGCCGCCGCGCGCAGGTCGTGGCTGAGCACATAGTCGATGCCTCGCGCGAGGTCGGCCGCGTCGCGTTGCGTGGCCACATAGCCGGTGCGCAGATGGCTGATCATCTCGGGTATCCCCCCGGTGCGGAAGCCCACGCAGGGTGTCCCCACGCTCATGGCCTCGGCCACGGTGTTGGGCAGGTTGTCGAGCAGGCTTGGGGTCACGAAGGCATCGGCGGCCGCATAGACCGACGGCAGGTCGTCGGGACTCACGGTGCCCAGCGCGGTAATGCCGGCTCCGGGGCAGAGCGGCACCACCTCCTGCGCGTCCCGGCCGGCCACCACCAGGTGCAGGCCATGGCTTTTCACCAGCCTCAGGGCCTCCAACAGGTAAGGCATTCCCTTCAGCTCGTCGCTCACCCTTCGGCTGCAGAAGAACACAATCTTGGCCTCCTGTGGCAGACACCACCTGCGGCGTGCCTCCTGCTGGGGGACGGGATGGTAGATGGCGTGCGGGATGCAGTTGTTGATGTGCTCCACGCGCACGCCTGGCAGGGCCGCCCGGGCGCGGTCGGTGATCCACTGGCTGCAGCCCACCAGGGTGATGCCGGCCTGCCGTAGAAGGGCGCGCTTGCGCTCCAGGATGCGGTGGGGCAGGCTTCCCCGCATGAGCGGGCAGTGCAGGCACTCGGCCTCGGCGCACCCGTTGCGGTGGTGGCACACGCCCAGGTAGGGCCACTCATCGTGCAGCGTCCACACCATGGGCTTGCCGTCCCTGGCCATCTGTTCGAGCGCCGCGAGCGAGAGCATGCCCTGGTTCACCCAGTGCAGGTGCACCACATCGGCCTCGCGGTACTCGCGCGTGTGCAGTACATCCACGCCCGCGCATGCCGTGTCGGCCATCCACATCGTCTTGCGGTTCAGACCATTGTGTGCCAGGACATCCAGCCGTTCCACGAAGGCTGGCCAGTGGTTTCCCACCTGTGCCACGGTCACGGCATCTGTCTGCTTGTCGCGCACCAGCATGCGTGCCTTCATGCCGTTTCGGCACAGCGCGTCATTGAGGCGGCTGGCCGCGATGGCCGCCCCGCCGGTGCGGTCGCTGGTGCATATTGTGAGTATTCTCATCTGTATTCTGTTTTTCCCATCCATTTGCGGATGCGGTTGTGTATGGAACGGGCGATATGGCGCCAGTTGCCGTGCCTCATGTTGAGGTAGAGTTCCTCCAGCGAGCGGCCTGCCTTGACCCAGGGGTGTGTCCATCCCATGATCCTGTAGGCCCTGTGCCTGTAGGCCACATGCTCGATGACGTGCCTGGGATGGCGCAGGGGGAACTTCATCTCGTGCCGCCCCATGGTGAAGATGCGGCGGTAGCCGTGCGGCAGGGTGCTTATGCTGCCCGCGAAGTGTGTGGAGTCGTCGGTCACCCCCAGGTTGCTCACCATATTGTCGGCGGGCACGATGCAGAGCCCGCCCGAGAGTATCAGGTGCGCCCAGAAGATGGTCTCGTAGAAGGGCTTTCCCTGTGCGCGGTGCGCGCGGCACATGGGCAGGAAGTCCTTGCGGTATCCGCGCTCTGCGGCCAGGGCCCGTATGCGGCTGACGGCCTGGGGGTCATCGAGCCAGGTGTAGCGCTCGTCCCACTGGTCAAGCACTCTCCGCCAGGACGCCCAGCCCCAGATGCTGAAATAGGTACTGAAGAAATAGGAGTCCGAGGTGTCGGCCGTGTGCTCTTCCACATTGAAGCCGCACACCATGGTGATGCGCTCGTCGTGCTCGTAGCGGTCGAGCATCTCCTTGGCAAAGGCGAAGAAGGAGACGGCCGGCACATCGTCGTCCTCGAGCACCACGCACTTGTCCACGCGGCTGAAGGCCCACTTCTGCGACAGGTACTCCGAAGGGTCGCAGCCGTAGTTGCGCTCCTGGTACATGCGCTCCACCTGGCAGTCCCAGTCTATGGCGCCCACGACCTCGCGGCACGCCATGATGCCTGGCATGTCGGCCTGGCTGCGGGGGCCGTCCTGGTAGAGGAAGAGGCGCGAGGGGCGCGCCCGCCGCACCTGCTCAAAGACCTGCCTGAGCGGCCCGGGGCGGTTGAAGAAGAGGATGAGTACGGGGACATCCACCAGTGATTCTTTCATATGTGCTGCAAATTTACCTTATTTATTGTTCACTGCCTCGGCCAGCGTGCGCAAATTTTGCCCGCGCCCGACGGCGGCGTGTCCTGCGGCGCGTCCATGGACTGGCGCGCGGGGTTTGGCTTGTCCCAGCGCCCGCTGAGCCACGGGAGCCGCTCCACATAGGGCACCAGCCACGAGCAGAGGCCGAAGATGGCGGGTGTCAGGACAATCGCGTCGTCGGCATGACCGTAGATGCTGTGCCCGAAGCAGAGGCGCGTGAACTTGTAGAAGTAGAGCATGGGATAGTGCAGCAGGAAATACACCATGCTGTGCTCGCCCACATAGCAGAGCCAGGGGACGCGGTGCACGTGGGTGGAGAGCAGGATGCCCGAGAGGCCGCACAGGGCCAGGGTGGCGTTGGCCACGGCCATGGGGGCATTGCCCTCGAAGGTGTTGGAGCTCATGGCGTACTGTCCGGGCAGGAGCACGTTGCCCACGGCGGCGGCTCCCGCCATCAGCACAGAGGCCGCCAGCATGCGCCTGTCGCCCCACCGCTCCATCGCCCAGTGCCACAGATGGCCCAGGTAAAAGAAGAAGATGCCCATGAACACATTGCTGGTGCTGAGCCACAGGGGGTTGCCCTGAGTCCACAGCCACCAGCTGAGCACGGGGCCGGCGGCCCACACCCAGTGCAGGTGGCGCACCTGTTCGGTGAAGTGGGCCAGGATGTACATGCAGAAGAACGAGAAGAGGAACCAGATGGGAGGGTTTCCGTACACACCGCTTGAGGTGATGAAATGGCTCCATTCGATATGCTCCACGAAATGGCCGTATTTGCTTGCCAGCGGGAAGTAGAAGGCGAAATATACGAGCAGCCCGATGAGGGCGCTGGACAGGTAGGGGGCCAGCAGGCGGCGGCTGCGGTCGAGCAGGTAGGCACGGTTGCCGCCGCCCACGCTGTGGCAGAAGTAGCCCGCCTTGAAGAAGAAGAAGCTCATGAAGTAGTACGTCCACTGCATGACCTCCTGCCACCAGTGCAGGCCGCGCTCTCCCGTGAAGCCCATGATGTGCAGCATGACCATGCGCACAATGCAGATGCCGCACAGGATGTCAAACGCGTGGTTCCTTGGCTTTCGTTGCTTTTCCATATCAGTTATCGTGTCCTTGGTGGGCAAAGGTACGAATATTCCTCCAGCCGTCCCCCACACGCGCCGGCTTCTCTTGCCTGTTTCCCCATGTCAGGCGCATGCCCCTCACCTGGCGGAGGCCAGCCTGGGGAGGACGCGGCCGCATGCGTTGGCAGATGCAGCGGCATGCGTTGGCAGATGCAGCGGCATGCGTTGGCGGATGCGGCGGCATGCGTTGGCGGATGCAGCGGCATGCGTTGGCGGATGCGGCGGCATGCGGACGCGTGTCCAGGGCGGGACGGCGTGCGCACAGGCACAGGCCTCCGTCACTTTGCAAGTCACGGGGGCACGCAGGAGCGAAATGTGGCGGACGTGGAAAGAAAATGCCCCCTGAGGGTCGTGATTATGCGGAATTTTGGATAACTTTGGAGTCGGGACGGCGGTGGCGCGCGCGATGGGCCGTGAAAAGCCGCGCGCCGGCACAGGCTTCACCCCCAACCGGACACAGTGAAACACAAAACCTAAACCAACATGGCAATTGACAGAAGAAGCTTTCTGAAGAGGACGGCGGCAGCCTCGGCGCTCTTCACCATCCTTCCCCGCCAGGTGCTGGGCAAGATGGGCGGCGCCAACAACATCGTGGCGCCCAGCGACCAGCTCACGCGGGGCATCATAGGCGTGGGCGGCATCGGTCGCAGCAACCTTCACTTTGTGAGCGACGAACGTTGCCGCATGGTGGCCCTGTGCGACGTGGACCAGAAGCACCTGGACTCGGCCGTGGCTGCGGCCAAGCAGAATTTCGGCGAGACCGTGAAGGCATACCACGACTTCCGCGAGCTCATACACGACCCCAACGTGGACATCGTGCACATCGCCACACCCTCGCACTGGCACGGCATCATGGCCGTGGAGGCCGCCAACGCCGGCAAGGACATCCTGTGCGAGAAGCCCATGACCCGCACCATAGGCGAGGGACGGCGTGTGGAGGAGGCCGTGAAGCGCAACGGGCGCATCTTCAGGCTCGACACCTGGTTCCGCTTCAAGGACACGTTCTACGGGCTGGGCACCGAGGTGAAGCCGCTCAAGAAACTGGTGGACAGCGGGCTGCTGGGCTGGCCCCTGAAGGTGCGCATAAGCGGGGCCACCGGCTTCACCTGGAAATTCTACTGGACAGGCAAGGTGAACCTGGAGGTGCAGCCCATCCCCAAGGAACTGGACTACGACCTGTGGCTGGGCCCGGCGCCCTACAAGCCCTACAACGTGCACCGCACGCACCAGACCTTCCGGGGCTACTGGGACTATGACGGCGGCGGGCTGGGCGACATGGGGCAGCATTACATCGACCCCGTGCAGTACTTCCTGGGCAAGGATGACGACTTCCCCGTGAGGGTGGAGGTGGACGCGCCGCAGCAGCACCCCGATGCCGTGGGCATCTGGAGGAGCATCACCTACACCTATGCCGACGGCTGCCAGATAATCCTGGAGGGCGAGGGCTTCGAGAGCAAGGGCAAGGTGCCCTACATCGAGGGCCCCAAGGGGTGCGTGTACAAGGGATTTGAGTGCACGATCCCCAATGTGCAGGAAGTCATCAACGAGCTTCCCGACCCCGCTCCGCGCGAGACCGACTTCCTCGGCTGCGTGAAGTCACGCCGCCAGTTCGCGCTCAACGAGAGCAACGGGCACCACAGCGCCACCATCGTCAACATGGGCGTGTGCGCGCTCAGGCTCAACCGCACCCTCAACTTCGACCCCAAGACGCAGACGTTCATCAACGACGACGCCGCCAACCGGCTGGCAATCCAGCCCATGCGCGGCGAGTGGGGCAAACTGATCTGACCCCACCGAAAACCCTACAGAACCAACCAAGGAACAGAGATGAGAAAAAGCATATCACTCCTGGCAGCCGCATGCCTGACGGCACTGGCCGCCATGCCGCTGCCCGCGCAGGACGCGCGCCAGAGGAAACCCGAGACCATCGTGCAGGACGTGCTTGCGCTGATGCCCATACAGTCACAGGCCGACTACAACCGCGAGATGGAGCCCCTGGTACAGGCCGCGCCGCTCTCCATCGAGATGCTGGCCGCCATGATGCAGCCCGCCGAGAAGCACCACAACAGCCTGGTCGAGTATGCCATCAGCGGTGCCGTGGCCTTCGCCTCCACCAACGCGCAGTACAGCGAGGCCGTGGCCAAGGGGCTGAGGAACGCCATGCCCAAGGCTCCCGACAAGACAGCCAGGCAGTTCCTGGAATCCCAGTTGCGGCTGCTCTCCAGGAAGAATGACGTGGCTTACACCGACCACCAGGGCGCACCCGTATATGCCGAGGCTTACGACCGGCTGGAGCGGATGGGCGACCAGGCCGGCGACCAGGTGGTGAAGACCCTGAAGACCAAGGACCACGCCCTGCGCATGCAGGCTCTCAAGTTTGCCACCGACCACCGGCTGGCCAGTGACGGGCTGGCGGCCAAGGTGGCCAGGAAGTACTCCTCGTGCAGCGAGGAGGGACGCGTGGACATCCTGAACTGGATAGGCGACAACGGGCTCGCCAGTCAGAAGCCCTTGCTGCTGAAGGCCATCAAGAAGGGTGGCGCACCTGCCACCGCAGCCATCGAGGCCCTGGGACGCATAGGGGGCGATGACGCGGCCGACGTGCTGCTGGCCCAGGTGGGCACCGGGAACGACGCGGCCGCGCAGGAGGCTCTCAAGAGCATCAAGTGCGACCTGGGCGAGCGCGTGAGCAAGGCCCTGGCAGCGGCCAAGACCGCCGGGCGGCAGAAGGCTCTGCTGGCCGTGGCAGGCAACCGCCACCTCAAGAGTGTGGCCGGGCAGGCTCTCGCGCTGTGCGGCGACGGCAACCAGGAGGTGGCAACCACCGCACTGGCCATCCTGCCCTGTGTGGTAGGCCCCAAGGACGCGGCACAGGTGGCCGGGAGGCTGGACAAGGCCCCCGAGGCACAGGTGCAGGCTTACCAGGCCGCCCTGCGCGCAAGCGTGGCCCCGCAGGATGCCATGACACAGTACAGCGTGCTGAGCGGGGAGATGAAGAAGGCCACACGGCAGGCACGCTTCTATCCCGTGCTGGCCACCACAGGCACCGAGGCTTCGGTGGACGAGCTGCAGGCCATCTGGGAGCAGGAGAAGAGCGCCGAGGCCCTGGAGGCCCTGAAGCAATGTACCAACTTCAAGGCTATCGTGCCCCTGCTCAAGGCCGCGAGGGCCGGGGACGAGGGCGCGCTGGCCAGGTATGTGGCGCTGGTGAGCCAGTGGGAGACCGACACCGACGCGCGCAGCGCACGGCTGGTGGAGGCCCTGGGCATCGCCGGGAGCGACAAGGGAAAGGCCAGGGTGCTCGCCGCACTGGCCGCCACGCCCACGCGCAACGCCTTCCTGGCCGCCGGCAAGTGCCTGGACAGCAAGGGTGTCGCCTACCAGGCCGCCGCTGCCGAGAAGGACATCCTGGGGAAGACACAGGAGGACATCGAGTACGACATCGTGAAGGCCAACATGGAAAAGGCCATCGACATCTACAAGGCCCACGGAAGCGCCGATGACGGATATGCCGTGGACGAGATCCGGAAGATGCTCGCCGACCTGCGGCCATCGCCCGTCTTCACCCTCCCCGACGAGGAGAAGAAGGAGGGCTATGAAATCTTGTTTGACGGCACAAACCTCGACAAGTGGACGGGCAACAAGGTGGGCTATGTGCCCATCAACGGCTGCATCTACGTGACGGCCAACTATGGCAACGAGAGCAACCTCTACACGGTGAAGGAGTACCAGGATTTTGTGCTCCGCTTCGAGTTCTGCTTCGTGCGTCCAGGCGTGAACAACGGTGTGGGCATACGCACCCCCATGGGTGTGGACGCGGCCTACGACGGCATGTGCGAGTCCCAGATCCTGGACCATGACGACCCCATCTATGCCGGTCTGCACGACTACCAGGTGCACGGCTCGGTGTATGGCGTGATTCCCGCCAAGCGCATCAAGCACAAGCCCCTGGGCGAATGGAGCACCGAGGAGATACGCGTGGTGGGTGACCACATCACGGTGACGGTGAACGGCGAGGTGATTGTGGACGGCGACGTGCGCAAGGCTTGCCAGGGGCACAATGTGGCTCCCGACGGCAGCGACAAGAATCCCTACACGGTGGACCACCGCAATCATCCCGGCATGTTCAACAAGACCGGGCACATCGGCTTCCTGGGCCACGGCGCGGGAGTGAAGTTCCGCAACGTGCGCGTGCTGGACCTCACCGCGCAGCAGCAGGCCGCGAAGGGCAGGGCGCACCGCAAGTGAGGAGCAGGTGCCGAGCCGGGACGGCACGCAGGCCTGCCTGCACGGCATCATACGCCTTCCGCACGCGCCACGGGGGGAGCCTTGCGTGCGCGTATAATAAATAATGTAAGGTATCACATGATGATGCTGTCCCACAGGCGGCCAGGTCTGCCTGTGCCCCACGGCACGGCTCCACGGCACAGGCTGCAGGCACGGCATCGCCCCGAAAGGGCAAAAGCGACATTTCCCAATCGCCTTTGCCCTTCCGGGGCGATGCTTCTCTGGTGGAAACTTTTCCTGGCTTCCCCGGCAAGGGCAGCCCTTTCTGGTTTCCCGGGCGGATGCCCTGTGGGAAGTGCCCTCACACAGCGGCTGTCCCGTGGGGGCCAGCCCCCGGATGCCCGGCGCGGCACTCACCCCTTTCGCAGAACCTCCAGGGGGACTCCGCCTATCTGCGAGGCCAGCTGGGAGAAGGAACTCTGGAAGGAGCCGTATATCTTGTCCGTGCGCGAGAGGGTGTACATGTCCACGATGCCCCCACGGATACCCTGGATGCTGTCACGGCCTGCCTCGCCGCCGGCCGTGAGTAGCCTGCGCCCATAGCGGGAGCGCAACTCCTGCTTGACCGCCTCGGAGTCCGTGGCCAGGAAGATTGTGGTGCGGCTGTCGGCCCGCACCTCCCTGTCGATGGCCCCGATGAAGAGCGGGGTAGGGCTCTGGTCGATGGAGGCGGCATTGTCCGTCCGGCGGATGTGCACCCCTATGGTGTGCGGCGTGAACTGCCGCGTGAAGGCGGCTATGTCGCGCTCCACCAGGGGAAGCGGGACAAAGAGGCGGCACAGCAGGCGGTGGTCGTAGGGCAGGAAGTCCGTGTAGGATGCCAGATACACGTCACCGCCACGCGCCCATGCCTCGAAGTCGAAGTGCCTGTTGCACAAGGGGGTAATCTGGTGCTCATAGAGCGCACTGCGGAACATCACACGCTGGAACAGGCGCGGGATGCGCAGGTTGCGCGGGCGCGGACGGCCCAGCAGCAGGTGGTCGCACAAGGTGGCCTCGCGCAGGGTGAGCCCCTCCTCTGCTATGGGCCGGAACAGGGCGTGGAAGGGGGCGTTCAACGCCCAGTCACGAAACCACACGGCCTGCATCTCCAGCCCCGCGCGCCCGGAAAGCGTGTAGGCGGCGGCCATGGCGCGCATACGGTTGGCCAGCCCCCCCGCCGGCACAAATGTCAGTCTATCCATACGTCACTCTCGTCTGTGCGGCAAAGTTAGCACAAATTATCTTGTCGGGCTGCCCCGGAAGTCTAAGGTTTTGTGTAATTTTGCAAGGAGAAACAATTCCACACAACGAATGCAGGCAATCATACTGGCGGCAGGAATGGGCAAGCGGCTGGGCGACTTGACCAAGGACAACACCAAGTGCATGGTCAAGGTCAACGGCGTGTGTCTGATCGACCGCCTGCTCGGCCAACTGGCAGAGCTGGGACTGAGCCGCGTCGTGATGGTCATTGGCTACCAGGGCGCGAAACTGCGCGAGCATGTGGGCGACCACTATGGCGCCACGCCCGTTGAATATATAGAGAACCCCATCTATGACAGGACGAACAACATATACTCGCTCTACCTGGCCAAGGACAAGCTGCAGGAGGAGGACACGCTGCTCATCGAGTCGGACTTGATATTCGAAGGCTCACTGTTCCGCAAGATAGTGGACAACCCCTATCCCAACCTTGCCCTTGTGGCAAAGTACGAGCCGTGGATGGACGGCACCATGGTGTGCCTGGACGAGGAGAGGCAGATAGTCGATTTCATCTCGAAGAAAGCCTTCAACTACGCCGACATCGCACGCTACTACAAGACGGTCAACATATACAAGTTCGGTCGGGATTTCCTGCGCACGCATTATGTGCCGTTCCTGGAGGCGTACAGCAAGGCCCTGGGCTACAACGAATACTACGAGCAGGTGTTGCGAGTCATCACCCTGCTGGACAAGTGCGAGCTCAAGGGGCTTCCGCTGGACGGGGAACGGTGGTACGAGATTGACGACGTGCAGGACTTGGACATCGCCGAGGCCATCTTCGCCGAGGGCAAGCGCAAGGACGAGCTGTACCACAGGCGTTACGGGGGTTACTGGCGCTTCCCCGCATTGAAGGACTTCTGCTACCTGGTGAACCCCTACTTCCCGCCACAGAGGATGCGGGACGAGCTGCGTTCGAGTTTCGACACCCTGCTCACCGAATACCCGTCGGGCATGAGGGTCAACTCGCTCATCATGGCCAAGAACTTCGGCCTGAGGCAGGACTATGTGGTGGTGGGCAACGGCGCCGCCGAGCTCATCAAGGCACTCATGGAGGATGTGGAGGGCCGGACGGGCATCTGTTACCCCACCTTCGAGGAGTACCCCAACCGCTGCCGCCACACCATCGTGCCCTTCGTCCCGGCCAACCGTGACTTCACCTACACGGCACGGGACCTGATGGACTTCTATGGCGAGAACCCCGTTGACACGCTGCTGCTGGTCAATCCCGACAATCCCTCGGGCAACTTCATCCCGCTGGACGGACTGCTGAGGCTGCTGGAATGGACCGCGCAAAGGCACACCAGGATGGTTGTGGACGAGTCCTTTGTGGATTTCAGCGACGGGGGCGACACCAACTCGCTGCTCACCAACAGCCTGCTGGAGCGGTACCCCCACCTCACCGTGGTGAAGAGCATATCCAAGTCCTACGGCGTGCCCGGCCTGCGCCTGGGGCTGGCAGCGTCGGCCAACCGGGGAGTCGTCAAGGGACTGCGGCAATCGGTGAGCATCTGGAACGTGAACTCCTTTGCCGAGTTCTACCTGCAGATATACAGCAAGTACGACTCTCTCTACAAGCAAGCCTGCAAGCGGTTCCGCGAGGAGCGCGAACTGTTTCTCAAGGAACTGCAGGAGGTCGGTTTCCTGCGTGTCATCCCCTCGCAGGCCAACTACTTCCTGTGCGAGGTCACGTCACGCTTCACCTCACAGGAACTGAGTGCCGTGCTGCTCGAGCGGCACAACCTGCTCATCAAGGACTGCGGCACAAAGTCGGCCTTCCAGGGGCGCGACTACATCCGCCTGGCAGTACGCGACCGCCAGGACAACCATCGTCTCGTCAACATACTAAAGGCTATCGGCAGTGGAGATAATTGACTTCAACACCATATCCGCCCTGGGCATCCCGCCCCGGCGGTGCGTGGAGTGGGTAGAGTACATACTGAGGCACAAATACGACTGCGTGCTTCCCCCCAAGACAAGCCTGCACATGGAAGGCAACGTGTTTGTCAACACCATGCCCTCCTACATACCCATGATACACAGGCATGGGGTGAAGGTCGTGTCACGCTACCCCTGGCGGGTGCCCGCGCTCAAGAGCGAAATCATGCTCTACGACTCTCGCGACGGCTCTTCGCTGGCTCTGATGGATGGTACCTGGATTACCGCCATGCGCACCGGAGCGGTGGCCGCGCTGGCCGTCAAGACGCTGCGGCGCAAGGGCGCAAGCCAATATGCTTTCATGGGACTGGGCAACACGGCCCGGGCCACCCTGCTGTGCCTGGCCACCCTGCTCAGCGATGAGGACATCCACATCAAGCTGCTGGCCCACAAAGGGCAGGAGACGCTCTTCGCCGAGCGTTTTGCCGCCTTCCCCCGCCTGCATTTTGAGGTGTGCTCCGGCCAGGAGCCGCTGGTCACAGACTCAGATGTTGTGGTGTCCTGCGTGACAGCCGCCGACAGTCTGATAGCGCCCGACGAGTGCTACAAGGAGGGCGTGCTGGTAGTCCCGGTACATACCAGGGGATTCCAGAACTGCGACCTGTTCTTCGACAAGGTGTTTGCCGATGACACGGGGCATGTCAAGGATTTCCGCTATTTCCGGCAGTTCCAGCAGTACGACGAGTTTGCGCGTGTCCTGCTGGGCGAGAACCCTGGCAGGGAGAGTGACCGCGAGCGTATTCTCGCCTACAACATAGGCATCTCCCTGCACGACATCTATTTCGCCTCGCGGGTGTATGACCTGGTGGCGGGGCAGGCCCTGGAGGTGGAGGTGGAGAACGAGACGCGGAAGTTCTGGCTCTGACAACAAAAGCTTATGATAGACAATGAAGAGTTGCGCAGGCGTTTCTGCCCGGAGGGGTCTGCGCTGCGCCGCCAGCAGATGCGCATGCTGGAACTGCTGGAGGCTGTGGACGGTGTGTGCAAGAGGCACAGCATACCCTACTGGCTCAGTTCGGGAACGCTCTTGGGAGCAGCCCGGCACCATGGGTTCATCCCCTGGGATGATGACCTGGACATAGAGATGCTGCGCGAGGACTACCTGCGCCTTGTCAAGGTGCTGCCTGGCGAGCTGCCCGGACGGTTCGCCCTGCAGACCCACGAAACTGACCCCAACTACATATTCACCTATGGCAAACTGAGGGACAAGGACTCATACCTGGCCGAGCCGAACCGCTATGACCGTGACTGGAAGTACCGTGGCATATACATCGACATCTTCGTGCTGGAACGTATTCCCCTGCCCCTGGCATGGGTGGCAGGACACATGCAAGGACAGATTTACAACCAATTGAACAGCAAGACGCTAAGCGAGAACTGCATTTCCAGGCGCGTGCAGCGGATATTCAGGTTCAATGAACACATAGGATTCCCCATCCTGCGCTTCCTCTCGCGGCTGGTACCCGGAACTCCGCTGAGGCACACCTTTGGCACCCCATACTTCAAGCCCCGTTACGCGAGGGACATTTTCCCGCTCTCGGAAATGGAGTTCGAGGGCAGGATGTTCCCCGTCCCCCATGACACAGATGCCTTGCTGAGAAAAATCTATGGCGACTATATGCGACTGCCTGACCTGGGCGACATACACCCGCACTACTCCCATCTGGAGTTCTACAGATAAGGCATGGGCAGGGAGGACCCTCTTCTCTCGGTCGCGGCATGGCGCCGGTGTGTCTTGGGGAACCTGTTGTCATGGCCTCTACACCTGGGGAAACCGTATAATGCGGGCTGGTTCGGGCTTCTCTTTGGCAAGCTTTTGCGGAAATCAGCGTGGAGTGAGTATGACACCCCAGTGTGGGGGCTGGCTTTGGCTGTCCTTTTTCTGGGCGCAGAGGGTTTCGTGTTTTCCAGGATGTCTCCGCCTCCTGCGTTGTGTCTATGGCGCATGGGGGCAGGGTCTTCCTGGCAAGATAGTGTCATTCCACCAGTATGCGCAGTGCCGTCTCCCGGTCGGCTCCAAGCGAGATGGCTGTGTGGCAGTCCCGTTTGGCCAGTTTTTTCTTCCTCATAGCCATAAATAGAGCGGCGCGTGAAAGGTAAGCGTCCGGGTTCTTGGGGCTCAGTTCCAGGGCGCGGTTCATGTCGTGCAGGGATGCCTCGTACTGCTTGCGGTCCTGCTCCATGCCTCCGCGTGCCAGGTAGAGGTCGGAACGGTGGGGGTAGAACTCAATGAGGGTGTTGATTTGCTCCATCGCCTCGCGCGGACGGTTGTCCCGGTCGTTGAGCAGGGCCAGTGACATGCGTGCCTCCACATTGCCGGGCTGCAGGCGTATGAGGTGCTCATAGTCCAGGCGCGCCTGCTTGTAGAGCCGTTGCCGGGTGTAGATGTAGGCACGGAAGAAGAGGGCCTCCGGGTGGTCGGCACTCAGGGCGAGCGCGTCATTGTAGTCCATCAGCGCGCGCTTCTCGTTGCCCTGGCGCAGGTAGAGCGAGGCGCGGTCGAGCAGAAGCCCCAGGGTGGTGGGGGAGAGGTTCAGCCCCTTTGTGTAGGAATCCAGTGCCTGGGCATACTGCTTCTTGCGTTCCTGTATGTGCCCCAGGTGCTGGAACAGGATGGCGTTGGACTTTAGCGCGGGCTCCTGCTGCAGTGCCTTGTACAGGAGTCCCTCGGCCATGTCGATGCTGTCCTTTGCAAGCGCGTCGAGTGCCGAGCGCACCTGCTGCTGATAGGATTGTGCCCGCAGGGTGGCTGGAAGAGCCAGAAGACACAGCATTAGGGGGGTCTTGTACATGCGGCAAAATTACGAAATTTATCCGATGTAATACAGCTTGCACATTATTTGTTTAAGCAAGTGACAGTTCCAAGGGCGTTAAATTCCTTGCTCGTGAAATAAATTCCACCGAACGGAGTGAGTTTCTCGGATTTTATGCTTACCTTTGCCACATGTCAGATGCTCCTTATTTGAGTTTTTGCAGCACTAAGGTAAGTGAATTCTGACATATGTAAGCGTTGAACAACTTGTTGTTAAACAACGATTTGGTTTATAATTAAAAGTCTGCTAATTTAAGGAAGTAAACAAAACGCCCCCATCCTGCTATGAGACTTGCATCACTCGTACTTCCAGTTGTGTTTGCCTTTATGACGACGGATGCCTTCGCGGGAAAGCATGTTGTCAAGTTTGATTCCAAAAAAGAAATGTCGGGAGCCAAGATAGCCCTGCGTGACATCAATCCGTCCATACCACGGGACTGGACGGGCTACAACTATGTGGTGGTGGAGTTCCGCGTGTCCACCTCCCAGCGTTTCTTCCTGGGCTTTACCACCTCGCATGGCTATGACGAGGTGCGTGTCCACTCTTATGTTCCAGGTGCGTGGAACCGCTTGGCTATACCTATTATATATTACAGCCAGCCTCCCGCATCGGCCATCGACATGGCTGCCACCTACAACAAGCCTCGTTACACAGGGTGGATAAACTTGGGTGGAAACATTGGCCCCATGACTGGAGTGGATTCCATAGGCGCACGCATGCGCGCTCCCATCGGAGACCAGCGGATTGAGATACGCGATGTGGCCCTCTCGGTGGATGACCCTGGGGATGCCTATCTGGGGAGGTGCCCGGCTGTGGATGAGTTCGGTCAGTCCAATCTGGTAAAGTGGCCGGGCAAGGTCAAAAGTCTCAAGCAATTGCGCAGGAAATGGAGAGCCGAGGAGGCGGAGCCTGTATCCGTCGGTGAAATGTATGGCTACTCCAAGTACGGCGGGTACCTGGCTCACCGCTACGACCAGGGGACGGGCTACTTCCGCACAGCCAGGGTGGACGGACGATGGTGGTTTGTGGATCCCGAAGGATATCTGTTCCTGTCTGTGGGCGTTGACTGCGTGTACACCCTGGGAGGTGGTGACGTGCGCGACGTGGAGAAACGGGCCGGCATGCTGGGGACACTGCCTCCTGCCCGTTATTTGGGAAAGGGACGCAACGGGAACACAACCGCGCGTTACGCATTGTGGAACCGTGAGCGCCGTTTCGGTGAGGACGCGGAGGAAAAGGCTGCCGAACTGGCTTTCAAACGCATGGACAAGTGGGGCGTGAACACCATAGGCAACTGGTCGGATTCCAAGTTGGAGCGCATGGGACGCAAGGCCATCACCTGTACCTTCTATCCTGCGGGAGCCGACAGTCGTCTCATGGGGCTGGGGGATGTGTATGGTGAGCGTTTCCAGGAACGGCTGCGCGAGTCATTACTGCGTACCATAGCCCCTCACCGGGACAATCCCTGGCTTATCGGATACTTCATGGGCAACGAGCCGTCGTGGGTGGGACAGGAGCAGAGGCTCTGTCAGATGATTCTCGATGGTGAGGAACGGGGCATCAAGACGGCTCTGCGCCAGTGGATCTCAACGCATGGTGACAACAAGGAACAGCGCAGGGCATTTGTGTATGACTGCTTCCGCCGGTATATTGAGGCGGTGAAGGCGGCGCAACTTGAACTCGACCCGCATCACCTGTGCCTGGGCTACCGCTTTGCCAGCGTGTATGATGTGAATGAGACCCTGCTTGGCATATGTGGAAAGGTGTTTGATGTGCTCAGTTTCAATTGCTACGCGCTCTCCCCCGACCACAGCATGCTTGACCGGGTGCTTCGCCAGTCGGGGCTGCCCATGATGGTGGGCGAGTTCCATTTCGGGTCTGTTGACCATGGGCAGGGGCAGTCCCTGTGGCAGGTCAATTCGCAAGCCCAGCGTGGCGTGGCCTATCGCTATTATGTGGAGAACGGCTTTGCCCATCCCGGACTTATTGGCACGGCATATTTCACCTGGTATGACCAGGATGTGCTGGGACGTTTTGACGGGGAGAACTACAACTGTGGTTGCATTGATGTCACGGACGTGCCTTATCCCGAACAGACACAGGCCATGATGGAGAGCGCGCGTGTGCTCTATGCGGTACACGCGGGACAGGCGAAACCCTACGCGAGGAAGCCCGAGCGGGCGCGTGGACATGACCACGGCCCCGACATGTGGTGACGGAGAAGAATGCCCGAACAGGAAAAACGTGCGCATGTGCGTGGCCGTGTCCCGAAAAAAGCGTACTTTCGCGCCAGAATGAGAAGAAAGGTCGTATTAAGTATGGAGGTAATAAAGACAAGCATTGAGGGTGTGGTCATCATAGAGCCGCATGTCTTCAAGGACGCGCGTGGATATTTCTTTGAGAGTTACAGCCAAAGGGAGTTTGACGAGAAGGTGCGTCCCATCAACTTCTGCCAGGACAATGAGAGCATGAGCAGTTATGGTGTGATGCGTGGGCTGCATTTCCAGCGCCCTCCCTTTACGCAGAGCAAACTGGTGCGGTGTGTGAGAGGTGCGGTGCTCGATGTGGCGGTTGACATCCGCAAGGGTTCACCCACCTATGGCCAGCATGTGGCAGTGGAACTCACCGAGGACAATCACCGCCAGTTCTTCGTCCCGCGAGGTTTCGCCCATGGATTTTCCGTGCTCAGCGAGAAGGCGGTGTTCCAGTACAAGTGTGACAACTTTTATCATCCGGAGGCAGATGGTGGTATCTCCATCCTGGACGGCACGCTGGGTATCGACTGGCACATACCCACTGGTCACGCCATCCTGTCGGACAAGGACACCAGACATCCGATGCTGAAGGATTTTGAGAGCCCCTTTGACATCAGCGTGGACTTGTATTGACAGATTTTCCATAGTTGAAAAGTTCAGAGATGCTACTATCTGGTAAGGCTTTTAACAACCCAAATTAGGGCTGGCACCTTTTAGGGGTGTCAGCCCTTTAGGTTGTCTGTGCTTTTGGAAAAAGATTACCTCCTCAAAGTTCGCGCCAAGAACTATAATGGCAGTGCAAACTTTGTAAAATTGGATGATTGCTGATATTCATATGAAATCATATCATCAATAGTCATCTTGCGGTTCAAACGAACGCGACGCGTCCTTTATCTTGATGCTTACAGCCTTCAGTTGCTGCCAGCCTGCCTTGTCGGTTACACGTATCATGAAATGATAATCGCCAGGATCGATGTCCTTGGGAATGGTGATGTCCAGTTTCGCCTCGAAGGTTTTCGCGCCTTCTGGTATCTTGTGGCTCTGGTTGAAGACCCATGGGTTGATTGGTGACTTCTTGGGGTCAAGTGTGCATTCTGCGGCAGAGGTGGAATGGCTGTGGTGGTCAAAGTTGTTGTGTATCTCGATGTTGAAGTTCCCCAGTTCCAGGTTGTCGGTAAACGTGTAGCGCAGGGGTATGGCCTGCCCTCGTGCATACACTTGGCAGTCTATTGGGTTGGGAACCTGTCCATCCTCGATGCGTGGCTTCTCCATGTCCTTTGCCCGTGTCTCGTTGCTGTCGTCAGAGCATGAAGTCATGAGCAGAGAAGCGCTAAACATGATGGCTGTGAATGCTGGGCAAACGAAATCTCTTGTCTGCATAGTCTTGTCTTTTTTTGAGTTTTTGGAAAGATGCCGCCTGGCACAGCACGACCTTTGTGCCTCTGGTGCCAGGCTGCATGGCTTTTGCCCGTTCCCTTTATCCTTCTTGTGCTTTGGTGATGATGACACCCTCGGCTTCCTCGGTGGTGGAGTTTCCGTTGGCATCAGTCACAGTGAAGTGTATGTGGTACTCACCTTCAGGCGCATCGGCAGGAATCATCGGATGCTCGTGGAAGAGCACAGAAGTCTGGCCGAGATACTTCTCGTCAGTGTATGTGAACACATGCTCGTAGTCAGCGGCTGTATTGTGGAATTCCACTTCTATCTTGGCGATTTTGTGAGGAGCCTCAATCTGTGCCTCCAAGTGCATCTTCTTGCCTATCACCCCCTTGTGGCTGTTATCTTCGCCCACCTCCTTGAAAGTGATGGCAGGAGCAGTCTTGTCAAGTGCCTTGATGGTAAGGTCGGAAGTAAACGTAGTGCTCTGACCCAACTTGTCGGTTACGACAAATGTAACCTTGTAAGCACCATCGGCAGCATCGGCAGGGATGTCAAGATGCTCGTGGAAGGTGGTGTTCTTCACACCGATGTACTTGCCTTCGGTGTATGATTGCTTCAGTATTGTGGTCTTCCCGTCCGCACTGGCGATGGAGATGTCAATACGTGCGATGAGTCCTTCGGCTTGCAACTCTCCTTCCAGGTGTAAGTCTTTGCCTGCGATGGCCTCCTTGCAGTTCTCCTCGCCCACCTCGGAAAGGGCTACTGACGGTTTGCTTACAGCGGGTTGTGGGTCATCGTTGTCACAGGATGACAGCACAAAACTTGTCACACACAGCAGCATGGTGGCAGCGATAAATATAATCTTTTTCATTGTTGTTTTCTCTTTAGAAATTTTGAAGTTTGTTGAATTAATTCTCTTTAAAGCCCACAGTCACGGGCAGGGCAGTCTCCTTCCCCCCTGTGGCTGTGAGTCAGAAGTTCCAAGTTGCCATCAGTGAGAAGTTGCGCCCGGGTTCGGGCACGCCTATCAGCCGATAGTAACTGGTGTGGTCGTAATAGCGCTTGCCCAGCAGGTTCTCGCCACGCAGAGCCAGTTCCAGCGTTCCTTTACCTGCCTTCATGCTTTTACCCACGCTTGCGTTCAGGAGTTGGTGTCCCTTGGTGACCTCTTCAGGAGGCACCACCTGTTTCTGTGTTCCCACTATCCTCCATTCTATGGCCACGTGGCCAGCACAGGAGGGTGAGCTTGCAGGAAGCAGGTAACGCAGTTCCGCACGTGCCGACCAAGGTGTGGAGAAGGGCAGGGTGTAGCCTTTCTTCTCTCCGCTGAGCTGACGGGCATGGAGATGTTCACCCCCGGCTTCCAGTCTCAGGCAGGACATTATCTGCCACGACGCGTCTGCCTCGAAGCCCCATCTCAGCACCCTGGCCTGTGTGTAATGGTAGAGTTGCAAGCCCTCCTTATACTGAGGCGTAGGGTTGAGATAGATATAATTGGGGAAATAATTGAGATAAGGAGTCAGTTGCACCGAAAGCCCCCCCTTTTCATATACGATGCCCGCATCCACCTGATAACTTTCCTCAGGCTTCAGACTGGTGTTTCCTTTCTCATATCTGAAGAGATTGTAATTCACTCCATCCGTTCCCAACTCCTTGGCAATGGGCATACGGAAACTCTTGCCCACATTGAGCTTGAGCACCCAGTCGCCCAACATCCGGTTCACACCCACCGACCAGGTGAGGCTGTTGAAGTCCCGCCATAGACTCGCGGAACGTTCCACATAGGCAGAGTCACCATCCACGGGTGTCTGGTACCAGTCGTGGTAACTGTGTATTCTCACATTCCCATAATCGTACCTGATGCCTGCCATCAAGGCAAATTGGTCACTTATGGCCCATCTGTCCAAGGCGAAGCCACCAAACGCGGTTTGCTCGAAGCGGGGAAGGATAAATCCCCAGCCTCCGCGCCTGTTGCGCTGGTGTTCCAGGCTGACACCTCCTTGCAACTGGTGTTTGCCTGACTCATGCCTTGCCCTCAAGTGCGCTGTCAGCGTGTGCTTGTCGAAACTACGCTCCAACGTCCCTGGGGGGATGGGCATGTAGCCATGTGACACGGGCTCCGAGAATTCCCGCTGACGGTTGTTCTGGTAGGCAAGGTCGGCCTCCAGCATGCCGCCCATCCAACTTCTGCTGGTGTGGCTGGCCAATGCAAGGTGGTTGACGCGGTGATAGGGCAGGTCGATGTCGCGGCGTGAGCGGTCATAGTCGATGTCGGATAGCCTCACCTCCAGCCCGTGGGCGTTGGCAAAGAAACCGGCTCTCGTGTCCACATCCGTGATGCGCAGACTGGTGCGCCACCCCTCTCCAGCATAGCCCAACATCAGGCTGCCGTCCATCTCGCGTCCGGCCGTGTTGCGCAGGCGTTGCTTCTTGAGCCTTATATAATAGGAATAGTACTCGATGCTGTCGGCGGGAACCCGATAGTCGGCGTAATCTACCCACGTGGCATTCGCCTTGTACCAGAATTTCCCCCGCCTGCCAGCCAGGCGTACCGAGGAACCTATTGACTCATTGTTGCTGCGCGCAAACAATTGCACAAATCCCGAGAATGGCTTGACAGGCATGGCGTTGCTCCTCAGATTGATGACACCGCCGATGGCGTCGGAGCCATATACGAGAGCCGCAGGCCCCTTGATGACTTCGGCTTGCTCCACGGCAAACTGGTCAACTTCCAGTCCATGGTCATCGCCCCATTGCTGTCCCTCGTGCTTGATGCCGTTCTCCGCCACCAGCACACGATTGAACCCCAGGCCACGAATCACCGGCTTCGACTCTCCCGAACCGATGCTCATAGCCTGCACGCCAGGCAGGCGGCTTAGTGTCTGCATCAGCGAACCGCTGAAATTCTCCCTGATAAACTGCTGGCTTGCCCAGGACACGTTGAGAGCCGAGGCCATCTGCGCGTCTTTAGCCGTATGCTTCTCCGTCACTGTCACTTCCTTCAGGGAAACATCCTCCTTCTCCTTCCACTCGCGTCTGATGCTGTCTGCCAGGATGTGACGGGTCACAGAGTCTGCTGCCGGTGACAGCAGGCTGGCACTTGCCCCAGGCGCGTGACAAAGGGTGATGAGGACAGGAAGCACAGCGAGTGTGGTCTTCTTGTAAATCATCATCTTTTGTTTAATGACCGGACATGACGGGAACTTCCTCACCTGCCAAGGCGCAGATGGGGTGTCCGTTGGGTGTCAAGAAATCAAAACGAGATGAATGCGGGAGGGGCTCGTGCGGACAAGGTGCCGCTACAGCGAGTCCTGACAAATGGGCAGGGCGTTGCGTATGCGGCACTGACTGCAGTCGTGATGACTGCCACGTGAATAATGACGGGCATCACATAAGGCAAACTGCGGAACTGGCAGAGCGGACAGTCATGCGGTATGCCATGATGCGCCGTGATATGTGCGTTATGCTGGATGTGGTGCGCACAGTCTTGACAATACTCCTGGGCATCCTCCTCCACTGTCTCGTGATGGTGGAAGGTGACTGCAAGTGTCATGGGCAGATACACGAGTATCAGCAACCACGCTATCCTTCTTGTCCTGTTGTCAAGTGTGTGCACCCTGGTGTTTTGTTCTTCCTGTGCAAAGTTATGGCTTTTTTGGTTATGCGTGTGGCCTGTAGAGGGAATGCCCGTGCTTTTTAACGTTTTTTTGTGCGTCTGGCTTTGCGTGTCAATTCTTGCTTAGCAATCGTCTCCCGTCCCGTATTGCCGTTCTGTTTCTGTGTTTCTTCGGCCATGTAGCCCGCTACGCTCCCTCCTCATGCATGGCGGCAAATCTCGTTGCGGGCGAAACACGGTGGCGCTTTTGACAAAATGCCGGTGGGCGAGGATGTTTCGTGCTTCTGACGGCACCGCCTATACCGGGGAATGCGGGAAGAGCGTGGGAAAGCCGTGGGGATTGCCCTTGGGCATTTTGCGCGTGGCCCAATAACTCCTATCTTTGCATGGGGATAGGCTTCACCCGCTTTACCCGGCCAACTCGCGGTCGGACGGGTGAAGCCTTTTTTCCCCCACAAGGTCGGGTATTTGTGAACGAAGTAATGACAGAGAAAGAGATAAGGGAGGCACTTGCCGGGGTCGTCCCCTTGCTTGACAAGGCTGATGCCGACTGGTGCGTGTATGGCTCGGCTGCCCTGGTGCTCCACGGCATGACGGGCATCGGGGCGCATGATGTGGACGTGATGATGTCGGTCGGCGGCCTGCGCATGCTCCTGCGGCACCTGCCCCAGGCGGAGATGCTCGGTGGGGACAAGCCGGGGAGCCGCTTCCGTTCCCTGCACGCGCGTGTATATATAAAAGGTGTGGAGGTGGACCTGAGCGGTGACTTGCAGATACGGCAGGCCGCAGGGTGGCATGACGTGGCGGTGACAGAGGTATGCCACAGGGATGGCATCCGCTTTGCCTCCCTGCAGGACTGCATCCGGTTGCTCCGCCTGTTTGGCCGTCCCAAGGACCTCATGCGGCTGGAGCAGGTGGTGGCAGCCCTGCATGCAGGGCTTGTGTGACCTGCAGGCAACTCGTCTTGCCCAGCCATGGCGACGTGGCCTGATGTGGCCGGATGGTCTCTTGGCCGCATGCTCCTCCCGTGTGTCCCCTTGTGTCAGAAGCGTGTGAAGGTCTTGGCCGCGCAGTCCTTGCCGCCCCTCAGCACCAGTGCCTCTTGTCTCTCTGTCCTCGGCATGGGCAGTGCGATGCTGGCGGAGTCCGGTTCCTTGGCATAGACGTGGCGGCTGAGCATGTTGGCACGGTCATTGGGGAACGTCCTTTCTGGGGACACCTTGCCCTGCGCCTGCATGATGGATGTGGTGCAGGTGACATCCTCGCAGGCACACCAGGTGAGCATGCTCTCCACCTCGGTGTGGCCATTTTGGCTGGTGTAGTTGATGTGCACGCGGGCTGTCATCGGACTGTTGCGCCATCCTGTGTGGCTGTGCAGTCTCATCTCCAGCCCCACGGCCTCACCATCGAAGCATACGGGCTGTGCGCTCCGGGCATCCACCCAGAGCGTCCCGTGCAGGAAGCGCAGGGCTGGAGTGCGCGGGTTGTGGGTCATGCGGATGCGGTACAGGCGCTGGCTTCCGTCAGCCGAGGTCATCAGATGGCACTCCAGATGATAGTCCGTCTCATACCTGAATCGCTTGCTCCTGGGGCTCTTGGTCATCAGCGGCAGGCACAGATTGTTCCACAGGTCGCCCCATCTGGCCACAGGCCCCAGGGAGAGGGTGTAGTGAAGGTTGGAGTACTTGAGAGGTTGGCAGTCCCGCTCACCGCAGTAATGGATTCCCCACAGCATCTTGGCCTTGGCCAGGCACACTGCGCTCCTGGCCGAGAGCATGCCCTCTATCAGATGGCCGCTGCCATTAAGTTCATTGTCCTGGCGTATGAAGTAATCCGATGTCCATTTCTTGTATTGCTTCATCTCGGCCTGCATCTGGCAGGCCACCTTGTGCAGGATTTCCGCCGTGGCTTCCTCGCTGATGGCCGCGCTCTCATGCAGTGGAGTGAGTGCTACCTTCGGGGTGGCCTTGCTGGCCTTGATGGTATGCCTCTCATAGCCTGCGCACGCTATCTGCACCGCCTCGCCTGTGGGTATCTGGCACATTCCATCCTCATTTGCCCAGGCGCGCCAGCCATCGCTGGATGATGCCTTGGCGAGGGGCAGGGTCTTGCCTGTGGCAGCGTCAATGACGAGGCATGTGGCTGAGTCCTGTGCAGGGACGCTCTTGTCCAGTGCCTTCCCTGTGCCTGTGAGTGTACACAAGAGAGCCAGCAGGCAGCATGTATGCCTATTGCCCGTGCCTCTGGGGTCGTGTGTGTTGTGTGTCATGTGTTCCAGTGTTTTTATGTCCAGTATTCTTCGGGGACAGGAAATAAGGCATCGTTAAACACATGGTAGGCGAGCCTGTACTCCTTGTCGCTTATCAAGTACTTGAATTCCAGCGTGTCGAATGAATCGCGTGGCCACTCTCCCCTGCCTGGGTGAAGTCCTGTGATGGTCTTCTCGTATTGTTTTGTTCTGTTGCAAAGGTAGATGTTTTTTTTTCTCAGCCAAACAGAATGGTCCTTTTCGTGCTTACAGCGTCAGCCACCTGCATGTTCTATGGCGTGTCTTGAGTGTGGCAAATCCTTTGTGCCGGTTGTCACGGCTGGTCATTTCCGGGAAGTCTTGAAGTCGCGGTGAGGGTGGTCTCCGTGGGTGTTTCCTCATTTGCTTGTGTCTTGTGGCATTGCGGATAAGGGTTGTTTCAGCACTGGGCCAGTCTGGCTCTTGGCTTGGGGCTTTCCTTCCTGCACTCTTGCCTGGCTCGCCCGCTTATGGTCGCGCGTGTCGGGAAAGCCTCCTTGCGTCCCTTTTTGCAAGGGAGAGGGGAAAAGCGCACACCTTTCTTTTGTGTATGCCTCATAATTGAAATGTAATTCATAACTTTGTGCCGAAGTCGAGAGGGTTGCCATGCGATGGCATACTCAGGTATATGGTGGATTGAATGATGAGCAATATATTTGACAGAAGCAAGCATGTGTTCCACTCAAAAGCGTTTGCTGAGATAGTTATGGACACAATCCGGTTCTTCAACGGAACGCCTGTGCAGTGCCTGCCGCCCAGGGAGAGTTTCCTTGGCACTGGGGTCTATGCTCTATATTATATAGGCAAGAGCAGATACTACCAGCCGCTGTATGCTCAAAACCGCACAGGCTACAATCAACCTATATATGTAGGAAAGGCTGTTCCCAGAGGCTGGCGCCAGGGGAGAAGGCTTGCTGAGCAGAGTAACGAACTTTACTTACGCCTATGTGACCATAAGCATAGCATAGAGGCTGCAACCAATCTTTGCCTACAAGACTTCATGTGTCGCTTTGTGATACTTGAGGGTGCAGAGGCCGACTTGATAGGGACAGTGGAGGCGGCGCTCATACGCGTCTATAGCCCGGTGTGGAATTGCTGCATTGACGGATTCGGCAATCATGATCCTGGTAGCGGCAGATACAGGCAGGCTCGTTCAGACTGGGATGTGCTGCACAAGGGTAGGGCATGGGCTGATAAGTGCCTTGGCCAGCCGCTTACACAGGAGGCTGTGGAGCAAAAGGTGGAACTCTTCTTCAAATCGCAACATGATTAAGCAAACAAACAGCATAGAACTGTTCTCTGGAGCGGGAGGGCTTGCCAAAGGGCTGGAACTTGCAGGGGCACGGCACATAGCTTTTGTGGAATGGAATGCAGAAGCCTGCAAGACTCTACGCAAGAACTATACCCCAGGCATCGTCCACGAAGGGGATATTCGCGAATTCAATTTCAAGGATTATGGTGGTGTGGATATCGTGGCTGGGGGGCCTCCATGCCAGCCGTTTTCACTGGGGGGCAAGGCAAGGGGAAATGATGACGAACGTGATATGTTTCCTTATGCAGTGTCGGCCATACGGCACTTGATGCCCAAGGCTTTCATATTCGAGAATGTCAAGGGATTGCTGCGCAAGTCCTTTGCAGAGTATTTCCAGTATATCCTCTTGCAATTGCGGTATCCCGAAGTGACTTCTGACAAGGAAAACTGGCGGGAATCCTATGATATTATCAAAAGGATTGCCGGTGGAAAGGGCGACAAAGGGTTGTCTTATGATATACACTGCCGCCTGGTGAACGCAGCTGACTATGGGGTGCCCCAGAAGCGCGAACGGGTGATTATTGTTGGTTTCCGTTCCGACCTTGGAGTCAACTGGAAATTCCCGGAGCCTACTCATTCCGAGGATTCCTTGTTGTGGCAGAAGTATGTCACGGGCGAATACTGGCAGAAGCATGTCACTGGCGAACTGGATGTGGATGAGAAACAGGCGAAACGGCTGAGAGCCAGACTTCTTGAACGCTACGGGATGCTGGCACCCGAACTGAGCCCTTGGCGTACTGTCCGTGATGCTCTGGCCACTCTTCATCCTGTGGCGGGACAACCTGCTTCGGATTTCCTGTGCCGAAATGGTGCCAGGGAATATCCTGGGCACACAGGCAGCCTTTTCGACGAACCCTCCAAGACCATCAAGGCTGGGGCACATGGAGTGCCAGGTGGTGAGAATATGATAAAATTCAATGACGGCTCTGTACGCTATTTCACAGTGGCGGAGGCCAAGCGCATACAGACTTTCCCCGATGAGTATAACATTGTCGGCGCATGGTCAGAGGCCATGCGCCAGTTGGGCAACGCGGTTCCTGTGGAACTCGCAAGGGTCGTGGCTTCGTCTGTAATCAGCCACATTGCGAACAGGTTCTGACTGCCAACCTGCTCCTTACCTCAGAACCTTACATAGCTCTGTGCCCAGAACTCGTTGTAGTGACGCTTCGGGGCGAGGCGGTCACACACATAGTTGTACTGCAGCTGGAACATCAGGTTGCGGTGCGGCTGGAAGTTCGGAGCCAGGCTGTACAGCGTCTTGGACGTGTTCCAGGTGGCTTGCTTGCGGAAGGTGTCGTAGCGGGCATACACCTTCAGCCAACTGGTGCAGGGCACACCCACGGCCACATACCATCCATCGGCCTTTCCACGGTCGCTGAACGTCTTGTTCTCCGTGTCGTAGCTGTTGATGTTGTGGCCTGTGCTGTGGGCATATTCGGCTCTCACACTCCAGTCCTTGCGGTCAAACTTCGCGCTCAGGCCCCAGCGGTCACGCCCTACGGTCACCTTCTCGCCCGTGCTCATCGTGCCCGTGTAGGAGCCGTGCCAGCCAAACAGGGTCACATGAAGCCCCTTGACGGGCTGCACCCACAGGCTGCCCATCCAGTCCTTGCGCCCGTCGTTGTCGGACTTGTTCTGCCCGTTGCCGTTATATACGGCGGCCTGGTAATGCAGGAGCGCGTGGCGGTCGGCACCCACAGGCAGCAGGTCGCCCTGCAGTTGCAGGCCCTGGTCACGCCCGTTCTGTGCAGCCTCGCCGCTGCAGTCCTCGCCTGCCATGGCTGTCATGGCCTGTGCCACGAGCGCATAGGAGCCGAAGCCCACGTCCCAGGGATTGCTGGGGTTCTCGTAGGTGAAGCCGCGCTTGAACTGCCCCACCTTTACCTGGAACTCCTTCCATCGCACCCACTCCAGTGTGTAGTCGCGCATGGCAGGCGAGGCATTGCGCAACTCCATCTGCACACGGTACTTGAAGTCGCGCAGCACGGTGCCCGACACATAAGCCCTCACCAGTCGGCACGAGAAGCTGCCGCCCTTGTTGGCCCCGGCCTTTCCGCTCCACTCATACTTGCCCACCACGTATCCGCCAAACTTGGGCGCGCTGACGTATCGGGTCACATTGCGCCCATAGTGTATCTTCTCTGATTGCGCTGCCGTGTCCGGGGGCATCACGCGCTCCAGTCCACGGTTGAGGTAAGTGGTGAGGAATCCCTCCTCGTACTCATCGGTCGCGCTGGCCGTGAGGGGCGTGAGCAGGAGGGAACAGAAAACCAGCACTGCCCCCACCATGCCGGTGGAGGCAGGCTGGCATGCTGCCCAGGGGAGCCACGGCTGTGTCGCGCTCCCCTGTAACTTGCTATGGTCTAACTTCATCTCTGTCTTCCTGGGTGTTCGTCCCGTGGCAAGCGGGGCATCCTGCCAGGCAGGTGTCCTGCTTGGGGCGGCCTGCTTACTTCTTGTTGATGTAGTCCACAATCCATGCACCCACCTCGCGTGTGCCGTACTTGGGCGCGCCCTCCACCTGTATCTCAGGCGTGCGCACATTGGCATTGAGCGATGCGTTGACCGCCTCGCGGATGAGCGTGCCCTCCTCCTTCAGGCCGAAGTACTCGTAGAGCATGGCCACGGACAGGATCTGGGCCAGGGGGTTGGCGATGTTCAGTCCCTTGCCCTGGGGCCACGAGCCGTGTATGGGCTCAAACACAGGCGTGTGCTCGCCGGTGGATGCGCTGGGCAGCAGGCCCATCGACCCCGTGATGCACGAGCCCTCGTCGGTGAGGATGTCGCCGAAGGTGTTCTCTGTCACCATCACGTCGAAGAACTTCGGCTCCTGTATCATGCGCATGGCCGCGTTGTCGACATACATAAAGTCTGTGTCCACATCGGGGTACTCCGTCATGATCTCCTGGGCAACCTTACGCCACAGTCGGCTGCTGGCCAGTACGTTGGCCTTGTCGACCACCGTGAGATGCCTGCGGCGTCGGCGTGCGTACTGGTAGCCCACGCGCAGGATGCGCTCCACCTCGGGGCGTGTGTAGTAGTTGGTGTCGAAAGCCTCCTCCACACCGTCGGCACGGAGCGCGGGTTCTTGTTTCTTGCCAAAGTACATGCCGCCCGTGAGTTCGCGGATGCAGATGAAATCTGCGCCCTTGACCAGTTCGTCTTTCAGCGGTGACTTGTGCACCAGACAGTCGAAGGTCTCCACCGGACGTATGTTGGCATAGAGCCCCAACTTCTTTCGCATGGCCAGCAAGCCCTGTTCGGGGCGCACCTTGGCGTTGGGGCTGTTGTCAAACTTCGGGTCGCCCACGCTGGCGAAGAGCACGGCGTCGGCGGCCATGCAAGTCTGGAATGTGTCCTCGGGGAAGGGGTCGCCCACCTCGTCGATGGCATGCGCGCCACACAGGGCCTCCCTGTAGCTCACCTCGTGGCCGAATTTCCCGGCAATGGCACTGCACACGGCCACACCTTGCTCCATAATCTCAGGGCCGATGCCATCACCGGCCAGCACTGCAATATTCAGTTTCATATCTGCTTGGTACTTTGTTTGTTCCTGTTCTGCATAGGGGTTCTCCCTATAATATATGTGTAAGTGCGCGCCCAGTCCTCCGCCCGGCCTGCCGCCGCAGGTGGACTGCGTCCCCAGGGTTCAGTAGTCCTGCTCGATGAGGTTGAGCATCTTGATGGTGGCCTTGATGGCCGCCTCGGTCTGGTCGGCATCGAAGCCCCGCGTGCGTATCGTGCGGTTGTCCCAGTTCCAGGTGATGGTCGTCTGCACAAAGGCGTCGGTGCGCCCGCCCGGGGGGATGGACACGCTGTAGTTGGTGAGCCACGGGAAGCGCCGTCCCAGGCGGTTCTTGTAAATGTGGCGGATGGCTCTCACAAAGGCGTCAAACTGGCCGTCGCCCTGTGCGCTCTCCTCATACGTCTGTCCGTTGACCTCCAGGCGCAGGCTTGCCAGCGGCTTGAGGCCGTAGGCGGTGGTCACCACATAGGACAGCAGGCGCACATGCTCGTCCGCCGTGCCGTGCTTGAGCACGTCGTTGACGATGAAGGGCAGGTCGTCCTGTGTCACCAGTTCCTTCTTGTCGCCCAGTTCGATGATGCGCTGGGTCACTCTGCGGGTTTGCTCGGAGGTCAGCTCGAGTCCCAGTTCCTCCAGGTTACGCAGGATGTTTGCCTTGCCGGAGTTCTTTCCCAGGGCGTACTCGCGCTTGCGCCCGAAGCGTTCCGGGAGCAAGGCGTTCTGGTAGAGCCCGGCCTTGTTGTCCCCGTCGGCATGCACTCCGGCCACCTGCGTGAACACGTTCTCGCCCGTGATGGGCTGGTTGGGCGGTATGGCTATGCCGCTGTAGCTCTCCACCAGGCGCGACACCTCGTTGAGGCGGCTCTCGTCGATGGCCGTGTGGGCGTGGAACTGGTCGCGCAGGATGGCCTGCACGCTGGCCAGCGGGGCGTTTCCCGCCCGCTCGCCCAGGCCGTTGACGCTGGTGTGGATGCCTGCCGCGCCGCCCAGCACGGCGGCCAGCACATTGCTGATGGCCAGGTCGTAGTCGTTGTGGGCATGGAAGTCAAAGTGCAGTTCGGGAAACCGCTTCACCATCTGCCGCATGAAGCTTATGAGATCCAGCGGGTTCAGGATGCCCAGCGTGTCGGGCAGCATGAAGCGTCGGATGCCCGAATGGCGCAGGGCCCCGACCAGTGCGAACACATACTGCGGGTCGTCCCTCATGCCGTTGCTCCAGTCCTCCAGGTACACGTTGACCGCCAGTCCACGCTCTGTGGCATAAGCCACCGTGGCCAGGATGTCCTGCACATGCTCGCTGAGCGTCTTCTTCAGCTGTCCCTCGCAGTGCTTCCGCGAGCCCTTGCACAGCAGGTTGATGCACCGGCATCCGCTCTCCACTATCCAGTCCACGCTGGTGTGCCCGTCCACGAATCCCAGCACCTCCACCTTCTGCAGGTATCCTGCCTGCCTGGCCCAGCGGCAGATGCTCCTCACGGCCTCCATCTCGCCGTCGGACACGCGTGCCGAGGCCACCTCGATGCGGTCCGCGCGCAGGTTTTGCAGCAGTGCGCGGGCGATGATCAGCTTCTCGTGCGGCATGAAGCTCACCCCGCTGGTCTGCTCCCCGTCGCGCAGGGTGGTGTCCATTATCTCTATGGTCTTCATCGTAGGGTCAGTGGGTGATGTCGGTGGGAAAATAGTTGCGCGCCACACTCAGGGCGCGGTTGGGGTCGGGCAGCGTGCGCATCTGCTCGTCCACATGGCACAGGTCGGCCAGCGCGTAGATGTCTGTGGCCTCGTCGGTGGGCTGTGTGGGCAGCGTGGCAAACAGGTGGTTGCGCGCGTCCAGCACGCGCACGGCCCCATGCGGGTAAGCCCCGTCCTGCCCCCGCAGTTCCCCTGCCACATACCTGCAGAGTGCCGAGGCAAACTCCTCCCTAGCCGTTAGTGTGCTGCTTCCCACTGCTCTATCTTGTCTTTGCCCGCAAGCAGGAAGTCGATGTCATCGTAGGCGTTCATCAGGCAGTGCTTCTTGTAGGCGTTGAGTTCAAAGTGCTCGCTGTGTCCGGTGGCCTCGTTGGTCACCGTCTGCTGCGGCACGTCCACCCTCACGCGGGCCTGCGGGTTGCCCTCGATGGTGTCGAAGAGCTCCTGCTGGAAGGCCCCGCTCACCACCACGGGCAGCACGAAGCAGTTGAGCAGGTTGTTGCGGTGGATGTCGGCGAAACTGTCGCTGATGACCACGCGCACCCCATAGCCGGCGATGGCCCATGCGGCGTGCTCACGGCTCGAGCCCGAACCCCAGTTGTGTCCGCCCACGATAATCTCGTGCACGCCGGGGCGCGGGGGCTCGCTGAAGCCGGGACGGTTCATCACGAAGTCGGCCACGGGAGTCCCGTCGGGGTGGTAGCGCAGGTCGTGCATGAAGGCGTCGCCGAAGAACCGGGCGTCGCGTGTGGTGGACGCCAGGTAGCGGGCGGGTATGATGAGGTCCGTGTTGCAGTTGTCAATGCGGATGGGGATGCAGGTGGACTCTATGATGTCGAATTTCTGTTTAGCCATAGCGTGTTAAAGTTTACGGGGGTCAGTGATTACTCCTGTCACGGCGCTGGCCGCCACCACCAGGGGAGAGGCCAGGATGGTGCGTGCCCCGGGGCCTTGGCGGCCCACAAAGTTGCGGTTGCTGGTGCTGATGGCCAGTTTGCCGGCGGGTACCTTGTCGGGATTCATGGCCAGGCAGGCCGAGCAGCTGGGGAGGCGCAGTTCGAAGCCCGCCTCGCGCAGCACCTCCCCGATGCCCTCGTCGATAATCTGCTGGCGCACCTTCCAGCTGCCCGGCACGAGCCAGGCCACCACATGCGGGGCCTTCTTGCGTCCCTTGACGATGCTGGCAAAGGCGCGGAAGTCCTCGATGCGTCCGTTGGTGCAGGCGCCCAGGAAGCAGTAGTCCACGGGCGTGCCCTCCAGTCGCTGCCCCGGCTCAAACTGCATGTAGGCCAGCTGGTCCAGGAAGCCCTGCCGCTCCTGCTCGGGCACGCTCTCCAGCGAGGGTATGCGCTCGTCGATGGCGATGCCCGCCCCGGGGTTGGTGCCGTAGGTTATGCGCGGCTTGATGTCCTCGGCACGGAACGTCACCTCCTTGTCAAACACCGCGTCGCTTCCGCTCCTGAGCAGCCTCCATCGCTCCACCGCGCGGTTCCACTCCTCGCCCTTGGGTGCGTACTCGCGCCCCTTCAGGTACTCAAAGGTGGTGTCGTCGGGGGCGATGATGCCCGCGCGCGAACCCATCTCGATGGACAGGTTGGACAGTGTGAGCCTGCCCTCCATGCTCAGCGCGCGTATGGCGCTGCCCGCATACTCCACCGCGTAGCCCGTGGCGCCGCCAGTGGTCATCCGTGCCATGATGTACAGGGCGATGTCCTTGGCTGTCACGCCAGGCTGCAGGGTGCCCTCCACATTGATGCGCATCGTCTTGGGCTTCTGCTGCAGGATGCACTGCGAGGCCAGCACCTCGGCCACCTCGCTGGTGCCTATGCCCATGGCTATGGCACCCACCGCGCCGTGTGTGCTCGTGTGCGAGTCGCCGCACACGATGGTCATGCCGGGCAGCGAGAGCCCCTTTTCGGGCCCCACCACATGGATGATGCCGTTGTCCCTGGTGCCCATGGCAAAGTGGCGTATGCCGAACTCCCGGCAGTTGCGCGCCAGGGTGTCCACCTGGTTGCGCCCCACGGGGTCGTGGATGACTTCCTGCTGGTCGCTGGGCGTGTTGTGGTCGGGCATTGCCACCACCCGTTGGGGGCGGAACACCGGCAGGTGCTTGTCCCTCAGCGTGTCAAACGCTTGCGGGCTGGTCACCTCATGGGCGTAGAGGCGGTCGATGTAGAGCTGCGTCGGGCCGTCGGGCACATCCTGCACCACATGCGCGTCCCATATCTTGTCGAAGAGTGTGTTCATACCTTGAATTTGTTTATGCAGTCAATATAAGCCTCCACCGAGGCGGTCACGATGTCGGTGTTCGCGCCGAAGCCATAGTAGATGTGTCCGTCATACTCCACCTGCATGTGCACCTTGCCCACGTCGTCGGAGCCCTTGCTGATGGCCTGTATGGTGAACTCCTTCAGGGTCATCTCGCGCTTGATGATGGTCTTGAGGGCCTTGATGGCGGCGTCCACCGGGCCGTTGCCCGAGGCAGCGCTCTCGAAGCGCTCGTTGGCGACGGTGAGGCCGATGCTGGCCACCGAACGCACGCCCTTGCCCGTGGTCACCTGCAGGTACTCCAGCTTGACGCTGTGTGCCGCCGTGCGGTCGGCGCCGGCCAGCATGAGCACATCGTCGTCGGTCACCTCCTTCTTCTTGTCGGCCAGCTCCAGGAACGCCTTGTATACCGAGTCGAGCCGCTCGCCGTCGAGCTCCACGCCGTTCACGCTCAGGCGGTGCTTCAGCGCGGCGCGCCCCGAGCGGGCGGTCAGCACGATGGCGTTGTCGTCAATGCCCACCTCCTTGGGGTCCATGATCTCGTAGGTGGAGGCGTTCTTGAGCACGCCGTCCTGGTGGATGCCCGAGCTGTGGGCAAAGGCGTTGCGGCCCACGATGGCCTTGTTGGGCTGCACGGGCATGTTCATCAGGCTGCTCACCATGCGGCTCGTGGCCGATATCTTGGTGGTGTTGATATTGGTGTCGATGCCCAGGTCGGGGTGCGTCTTGAATATCATGGCCACCTCCTCCAGGGCGGTGTTGCCCGCTCGTTCGCCTATCCCGTTGATGGTCACCTCCACCTGGCGCGCGCCGTTGAGCACGCCCGCCACCGTGTTGGCCGTGGCCATGCCCAGGTCGTTGTGGCAGTGGGTGGACAGGATGGAGCGCCCTGCCGCGAAGGCATCCACGTGCTCGTACAGGTACTTTATCTTCTCGCCGTACTCATAGGGGGTGCGGAATCCTGTGGTGTCGGGGATGTTGCACACGGTGGCCCCCGCCTTGGTCACGGCCTCGATGACGCGTGCCAGGTACTCGTTGTCGGTGCGCCCCGCGTCCTCGGCATAGAACTCCACGTCCTCCACATACCGCTTGGCGTACTTCACGGCCGCCACGGCGCGCTCGATGATTTCCTCGCGGGTGGAGTTGAACTTGTAGCGGATGTGGCTGTCGCTGGTGCCTATGCCCGTGTGTATGCGTTTGCGCTTGGCATGCTTGAGCGCCTCGGCGGCCACGTCGATGTCCTTCTCCACCGCGCGGGTGAGGGCGCAGATGGTGGGCCAGGTCACCGCCTTGCTGATTTCAATCACGCTGTTGAAGTCACCCGGACTGCTCACGGGGAACCCCGCCTCTATCACGTCCACTCCCAAAGCCTCCAGCTGGCGCGCCACCTGTATCTTCTCCACGGTGTTCAACTGGCATCCCGGCACCTGCTCACCGTCGCGCAGTGTGGTGTCGAAGACAAACAATCTGTCACTCATATTGCTTCGTTTTGTGCTGAATCCATTGTAAATCGCCCTGCAAAGTTACATAATATTACTTGGAGCGGCAAGTTTATGCCCACCTGTTGTCCCTTTTGGCGCACTTTATGCCGCTTTGTGCCCTCCCGGGCATCGTGGTGCCCCCGAAAACGCAGCGCGGTGCGTTGGCAATCGCAGCCGCATGCGTTGGCGATTGCAGCGCGGTGCGTTGGCGATTGCAGCGCGGTGCGTTGGCGGTCGCAGCGCGGTGCGTTGGCGGTCGCGGCGGCATGCGTTGGCGACAGTTGCGCGCCGGGGGTTGTCCGTGAACGCAAATTTTCGTAAATTTGCAAGCGGGTGTCGCCTTGCTTGTAAGGCACTTCCCCATAAACACACAATATGATGAGCAAACAACCCATTCCTGCCCGCCCCGCCCGGACTCCCTCTTCCCGGCGCAACGTTTCCCGTACGTCACCCTTCCTCCCGTGGCTCTGTCTCCTGGCCTGCATCCTGCTGCCCCAGGCGGCTCAGGCGCGGCGCGGCCATGGCGCGGGCGCGTGCCCGCGCCGCCTCACCATCGACCTGGTGGAGCGTCCCGCCAGCCAGGCGTGCGGGCCGGCGGGACTGGTGACGACCAGCAGGCCTTCGCTGGGATGGGAACTGCCCGGCGGCACCAGGCAGGTGGCATGCCGCGTGCTGGTGGCCACGTCGCCGCGGCTGCTCAAGGAGGGCAGGGCCGACGTGTGGGACAGCGGACGCCTGGAGGGCTCGCGCTCGACCGGTGTCCCCTACCGGGGCGCACCGCTCCGGCCGGCCACCCGCTACTGGTGGACGGTGCGCACATGGAACGCAGGCGCGGGCGGGGCTCAAGGGGAGCGCCGAAGCCCCTATGCCCGCCCGGTGGAGTTCGTCACGGGCACCACGCTGGACTCCTGCTTCAGCCACTATCCGCTGGTGAAGAGCAGGCAGAAGCCGCGCCGCGTGACCCGTGCCGGCGCGCGGGTCACGGTGTACGACTTCGGGCTGGACGCCTTCGCGCAACTTACCCTGCGCCTTCGCGCCGGGCGGGACGGCGACAGCGTCACCGTGCGCCTGGGCGAGGCGGCGCGTGACGGACGTGTTGACCTCAACCCCCCGGGGACGGTGCGGCACGCCTCCTACACCATCCGCCTGCGGCGCGGCACCCACGACTATCCGCTGCGCCTGCGCCCCGATCCCAGGAACACGGCCCGGGGAGCCAACGAGAGCGGGGTGGACCCCATACTGATGCCGGCCTGCGTGGGCGAGGTGTACCCGTTCAGGTATGTCGAGGTGGAGGGAGACGCGCGGGTGAGGGCGGTGTGGAGAGAGGCTGTACATGAGCCGTTCAGCGACCGGGAGTCGTACTTCCACTGCTCAGACACGGTGCTCAACCGGGTGTGGGACCTGTGCAAGTACTCCATCAAGGCCACCTCCTTTGCAGGCATCTATGTCGACGGAGACCGCGAGCGCATCCCCTACGAGGCCGACGTGCTCGTCAACCAGCTCTCCCATTATGCCTCCGACCGCGAGTACACCATGGCGCGCCGCAGTGTGGCCCACCTCATAAAGAATCCCACGTGGCCCACAGAATGGGTGTTGCTCACCCCACGGCTGGCGTGGCTCGATTACCTCCACACGGGCGACAGCCAGTTGCTCGTGCGCTATTACACCGACCTTGGGGCCAAGACCCTGTCCGCCCTGCGCGACAGCCGGGGGCTCATCAGCACGCGCACGGGCCTGGTCACGGACTCTGTCCGGCGCTCGATACACTTCAGGGGGCGTGCCCTGCGTGACATCGTCGACTGGCCCCAGGGAGGGGCGGCCGGGGTCGAGAAGGAGGCGGCGGGCGAGGCCGACGGCCACGAGATGCGCGACATCAACACGGTGGTCAACGCCTATCACTATGACGCGCTCCGGTGCATGAGCCTCATAGCGGGAGCGCTGGGGCACGAGGCCGACAGCCTGCGCTTCGCCCGGATGGCCGCCACTACGGCCAGGAGTGTCAACAGCCTGCTCTGGGACGAGGCGCGCGGCGCGTACGTCGACGGCGAGGGCTCGCGCCACTGCTCGCAGCACAGCAGCATGTTCGCGCTGGCTTTCGGCATGGTGCCCCGGGAGCGGGAGCAACGCGTGGCCAGCCACGTGCGGTCGCGCGGCATGGCCTGCAGCGTGTATGGGGCGCAGTTCCTGCTTGACGCGCTCTACCGGGCGGGGCAGGGCGAGGCCGCCTTGAGCCTGATGGCCGGCACGGGTCGGCGCGGATGGTACAACATGCTGCGCATGGGGTCTACCATCACCACCGAGGCCTGGGACTACGTCTATAAGGCCAACCTCGACTGGAACCATGCCTGGGGCGCGGCGGCGGCGAATATCATAGCGCGCCGCCTGATGGGCATACGTCCGCTCGAACCCGGATACGCGCGGATAGACATCCGTCCGCAGCCCGGCACGCTGCGGCACGCCCGCATCCTGCAGCCATCCCCGCGCGGGAGCATCGCGCTCGAGCTGCGGCGCAGGCGCGACGGGCACTATGACCTGCGGGTGACAGTGCCCGCCAACAGCACAGCGCGGATCACGCTGCCCACCACGGGGCGCGTGCTCACACTGTCTCCCGGGCGACACCGCATAAGCGAGTGAGGCGGGGGCGTGGCATGCCCGACACCGGGAAGCGCGCGGGGCGCGTGCGCGCCCACTGGCCACCCCGGCCGCGAAAACGCACTTTTTGGAGCCAAACGTGTGGGAATGTCGGCAAAATGTGCTAAATTTGTAGGTGAAGACGAATATTATTCTTTGTTAGCAGATGAATACTAACCACAACAAGGCGACCGCGAGTTCCTGCTTCATGGCAGTGGACTTGGGCGCGACGAGCGGGCGTACCATACTGGGTGGTGTGGAGAACGGGCAGCTCATACAGCGCGAGCTGACACGGTTCCCGAACCACATCACGCAGGTTGGCGGGCATTTCTATTGGGACATCTATGCGCTCTATGGCGAGATCATACGCGCGCTGCGTGAAGTGGCCGCGCACGGTATCAGGCTCCAGAGCATAGGAATCGACACCTGGGGAGTCGATTTCGTGTGCGTGGGCCGGGACGGCAACCTGCTGCGCACGCCCTTCTCCTACCGCGACCCCCACACGAAGGGCGTGATGGAGGAGTTCTTCAAGAAGATTCCCAGGGAGGAGGTGTACGAGCGCACCGGCATACAGTTCATGGAATTCAACACACTCTTCCAGCTGGCCGCGATGCGCAAGCACGGCGACTCCGCGCTGGAGGCGGCCGGCAAGCTGCTCTTCATCCCCGACGCGCTGGGCTACATGCTCACGGGCCAGGCCGTGTGCGAGTACACCATACTGAGCACCAGCCAGATGCTCGATCCGCGCACCAAGCGGCTGGATCCCGTGCTGCTGCAGTCGGTGGGACTCGCCGAGGGGCAGTTCGGGCGCTACGTCAACCCCGGCGACCTCGTGGGCACGCTCACCCCCGAGGTACAGCGCATGACGGGCCTGGGCCCGGTGCCCGTGGTGGCTGTCGCAGGCCACGACACCGCGTCGGCCGTGGCGGCCGTGCCTGCCAGGGACGAGCGTTTCGCCTATCTGAGCTGCGGCACATGGAGCCTGCTGGGCATCGAGACCAAGGACGCCATAATAAATAAGGAGAGTTACGCCTACAACTTCACAAACGAGGGCGGCATCGGCGGCACCACACGCTTCCTGAAGAACATATGCGGCATGTGGCTCCTGGAGCGCTGCCGCCAGGAGTGGACTGACGCGCCCGCCGATGTCAACGAGATAAACAGCCAGGTCATGGAGGTCGAGCCTTTCCGCTCGCTGGTGAATCCCGATGACCCGCGCTTCGCCAACCCCGAGAGCATGGTGGACGCCATACAGGACTTCTGCCGGGAGACAGGGCAGCCCGTGCCCGAGGACTATCGCCAGACGGGACGCTGCATCTTCGAGAGCCAGGCCCTGCGCTACCGCCAGGTGCTCGGATACCTGAAACAGCTGGCACCCTTCCCCATCGAGAGGCTGCATGTGATAGGCGGCGGCACCTACAACCGCTACCTGATGCAGATGACGGCAGACAGCATAGGGCTGCCCGTGACAGCGGGCCCGGCAGAGGGTACAGCCATCGGCAACATCATGCTGCAGGCCAAGGCGGCCGGACTGGTGGGTGACACGTGCGAGATGAGGCGCGTCATCGCCGACAGCATCGAGACCGACCAGTACCAGCCAGTCCACAGCGCCGGCTGGGACAACGCGTACGAGAAGTTTACCAGTATCCAAAAACAATAAAACTAAATCCGTTATGAAAGAAGAACTTGTGAGAAAAGCCTACGAGATAGCCAAGGAACGCTATGCCGAGATTGGCGTTGACACCGAGAAGGTGCTGGAGCAGTTGCAGGACTTCCACCTCTCGCTCCATTGCTGGCAGGCCGATGACGTGACCGGCTTCGAGGTGCAGGCCGGCGCACTGAGCGGCGGCATACAGAGCACGGGCAACTATCCGGGCAAGGCCAGAAACATCGACGAGCTGCGTGCCGACATCCTGGAGGCCAAGAGCCTGATACCCGGCAAGCACCGGCTGAACCTGCATGAAATCTATGGTGACTTCAAGGGCAAGGTGGTGGACCGCGACGAGGTGACCGTGGAGTACTTCCAGTCGTGGATTGACTGGGCGAAGGAGAATGACATGAAACTGGATTTCAACTCCAGCAGTTTCTCGCACCCCAAGAGCGGGAGCCTGTCCCTGGCCAACCCCGATGAGGGCATACGCGCCTTCTGGGTGGAGCACACCAGGCGCTGCCGCGACATCGCCAACGCTATGGGAGAGGCCCAGGGAGACCCCTGCATCATGAACCTGTGGGTGCATGACGGATGCAAGGACATGAGCGTGAACCACATGCTGTACCGCAGCCTGCTCAAGAAGTCGCTCGACGAGATATTCGCCAAGAAGCAGCCGATGATGAAGGACAGTGTCGAGGGGAAGGTGTTTGGCATCGGGCTGGAGAGTTTCACCGTGGGGTCTCACGACTTCTACACAGCCTACGCCGCGCTGAACCAGAAGATACTCACCATCGACACCGGGCACTATCATCCCACCGAGAGCCCCGCCGACAAGGTGAGCGCCGTGCTGCAGTTCATCCCCGAACTCATGCTGCACGTGAGCCGTCCCGTGCGCTGGGACAGCGACCATGTGACCATCATGGACGACCCCACACAGGAACTCTTCTCCGAGATTGTGCGCGCCGAGGCTCTGGACCGTGTGCACTACGGCCTGGACTTCTTCGACGGCAGCATCAACCGTGTCGGAGCCTATGTCATCGGTTCGCGCGCCGCTCAGAAGTGCATGCTGCGCGCGCTCCTGGAGCCCACCGCCACCATACGCGAGGCCGAGCTCAAGGGCCAGGGCTACCGCGTGCTGGCACTCCTCGAGGAACAGAAGGCCATGCCCTGGCAGGCCGTCTATGACGAGTTCTGCGTGCGTGAGAGCGTCCCCGTGGGCCAGGACTTTATGAAGGAGGTTGACTCGTACGAGGCCAACGTGACCAGCAAGCGCTGAACCCAAAACGCCTCACACCATGGACATCCTCATAGGACTGCTTATCATAGCAGCGGGCGCGTTCTGCCAGTCGAGCAGTTACGTGCCCATCAACAAGGTCAGACAGTGGAGCTGGGAGAGTTACTGGATGGTGCAGGGAGTCTTCGCCTGGCTTCTCCTCCCCCTGGCGGGTGCCATGCTGGCTGTCCCCCAGGGGCACAGCCTGTGCGAGCTCCTCACCACGCATTCTTCCTTCAACATCGGCATGACCATCTTCTTCGGCGCGCTGTGGGGGGTCGGTGGCCTCACCTTCGGACTGTCCATGCGCTACCTGGGGGTGGCCCTGGGACAGAGTATCGCGCTGGGCACATGTGCTGCCCTGGGCACCGTCATGGGGCCTTTCCTGCTCGACATCTTCTTTCCCGGGCAGGACGCGCTGAGCCAGCTTACCGGCTCGGTGCTGACAGGCGTGGCCGTGACTCTGCTCGGCATTGCCATCATAGGCGTGGCCGGGTCCATGAGAGCCTCGACGCTGTCGGACGAGGAGAAGAAAGCGGCGGTGAAGGACTTCAACTTCCCGCGCGGTCTCGCCATCGCGCTGCTGGCAGGCTTCATGAGCGGGTGCTTCAACGTGGGGCTCGAGTTCGGCCAGGACATCAACTTCGGCGACCTCACCCCAAGCATGTACAGGACCCTGCCGGCCACCTTCCTGGTGACCCTCGGCGGCTTTGTGACGAATGCCGTCTATTGTTTCACCCAGAACCAGAGGAACCACACCTGGGGCGACTATGCCATGGGCAGCGTGTGGATGAACAATCTCTTCTTCTGCCTGCTGGCAGGCGCGTTGTGGTACAGCCAGTTCTTCGGCCTCTCGCTGGCCAAAGGATACCTGGCCGCATCGCCCACTCTGATGACACTCTCCTTCTGTATCCTGATGGCGCTCAACGTCACGTTCAGCAACGCGTGGGGCATCATCCTCAAGGAATGGAAGGGCTGCTCGCCCAGGACCATCGCGGTGCTTGTCCTCGGGCTGGCCGTGTTGATAGTGAGTTGCTTCCTGCCTCAACTGATATGATGGGCTTGCCCATATATCGGGAAAGTGAAGCGTAAGAGCCATACCACCTCTTTCGCCTCTTCCTGCGGAGGGCGAGAGAGGCATCGCATGTGAGGTCGCACAACCTCCCGCGCCCCATTGGAGCAAAACGAGGAACGGGGCAAGCTGTCTCTCAGAGCCTGAGAGCGCGGCTGCCCCATAACCTCAAAACCTTATAACCCCCATATTAGAGAATGAAGAGCATATTGGAAGGCCGCCCCGCGCTTGCGGAAGTGATAGACCAGGTGGCCGAGGTGGCCGGCTATCTGTGGCAGAAAGGCTGGGCCGAGCGCAACGGCGGCAACATCACCGTCAACGTGACGGAGTTTGTGGATGACGACATCAAGGCGATGCCCGCAATCGCCCCGGCAAGGCAGATAGGCAAGGTCTTGCCCAACCTGAAGGGCAAGTACTTCTACGCCAAGGGGACGGGCAAGCGCATGCGCGACCTGGCCCGCCGCCCCATGGAGAACGGCGCCGTCATACGCATATGCGCCGACTGTGCCTCCTACGAGATTATAGCCGACAATGCGGTGTTGCCCACCAGCGAGTTGCCGTCACACCTGTCCTTGCAGGACTATCTGTTGGGGACGGGCAGTTGCTACAAGGCCACGCTCCACACGCACCCCATCGAACTGGTGGCCATGTCGCACATCCAGCGTTTCCTGCGCCCCGGGGAGATGACCAGGGTGCTCTGGTCGATGATCCCCGAGACCCTGGCCTTCGCCCCTCTCGGCATCGGGGTGGTTCCCTATGCCATGCCCGGCAGCATAGAACTGGCGGATGCCACGCTGGAGCAAATCAAGACACATGACGTGGTGCTGTGGGAGAAGCACGGGACCGTCTCGGTGGGGACCGACATCATGGACGCTTTTGACCAGACAGACGTGCTCTGCAAGTCGGCGCACATCTACATGTGCGCCCGCAGCATGGGCTCTGAGCCCGACGGCATGACCCGGGAGGCCATGAAGGCCGTGCAGGAAGCCTTCCACCTGCCCACGTCACGTCCCTGCTGACCGGCACGCCGCGCCCCAGTTCCCGCCTTTCCCTGTCGGTGGCAGGAGCGGTGCGCTCAAGGTGCAGGGCGCAGGCGCGCTCCCTCTGGCTCCCGCGCTTGTGCGGGGCCCTCCAAAGGCTGAAACGGGGAAACAAGCGGCCACGCCCTCCAGGCCTGCGCGCTTGGGCGGGGCCCCGGCCCGCCGAGGGGGCTTCCCCAAGCAGTCTCCCACGGGGAAGGGAGCAAGATTTTCTCCCGTTTCCTTGCGGCGGGAATGAAAAAGTCAGTACCTTTGCACCGCATTTGCGAGACTGTTCCAGAGAGAGGGGCAGTCCGACAAACAAGTTTCATCATAAAGACAAGTCAAGTCATGTATTTGGATTCAGCCAAGAAGACAGAGATTTTCACCCAGTATGGCCAGGGCAGCAAGGACACCGGCAGTGCAGAGAGCCAGATAGCCCTCTTCACTTTCCGCATCGCTCACCTGACCGAGCACATGAAGCAGAATCGCAAGGACCACAGCACAGAGCGTGCGCTGACCGGCCTCGTGGGAAAGCGTCGCAGCCTCCTCAATTACCTGAAGAGCCGTGACATCAACCGCTATCGTGCTATCGTGAAGGCTCTGGGTCTGCGCAAGTGATCGCGCAGCTCTGCCTACAGATGAAAGCCAAAAGCTGCATTCCTCCCCTGGAGGTTGCAGCTTTTTTCAGTTGAGCGTCCCCCTCCCTGTGCCTCTCGTGGCGTGGAGGGGACGGACAGAAAAACAAAAACAGAAAGGTTCGATATGAAACAGTTGAGGAAAATCCTACCCGACGTGCTGGCCATCGTGTTCTTCGTGGCCATCAGCGTCTCCTATTTCTTCACGCCCATCAGGGACGGGCTGGTGCTCTCGGGGCACGACCACAGCGCGCCCGTGGGCAGCGGTGTGGAGATGGCGCGCTACCGCGAGACCCATCACGGCGAGCGCACGCGCTGGACCAACACCCTGTTCAGCGGCATGCCCACTTACCAGATGAGCCCCAGCTATGACAGCACGGACACCCTCTCGTTCCTGGAGAAGGTGTACCGGTTGGGACTCCCCGACGTTGCCGCCTATGTGTTCATGATGTTGCTGGGCTTCTACATCCTGCTGCGCGCCTTTGACTTCCGCGCCTGGATGGCTTCGCTGGGCGCAATACTGTGGGCCTTCAGCAGTTACTATTTCATCATCATCGGGGCGGGACACATCTGGAAGTTGCTCACCCTGAGTTTCATACCGCCCACCATTGCCGGTATGGTGCTGTGCTACCGGGGCCGCTACATGCGGGGCATCGTGGTCACGGCGCTCTTCACGGCCTTGCAGATACTGAGCAACCATGTGCAGATGACCTATTACTTCCTGTTTGTCATGGGGCTGATGGCGCTTGCCTACCTGGCCGACGCGGTGCGCAGGCACACACTGGGACGCTGGGCGAAGGCCACCGCGTGCCTGGCTGTGGCTGGCCTGCTGGGTGTGGCCGTCAACCTGAGCAACCTGTACCACACCTGGGAGTACAGCAAGGAAAGCATGCGCGGCAAGAGCGAGCTTACGCAGAAGACCAAGGACCCTGCCGACCAGACGGGCAGCGGGCTGGAGCGCAGCTACATCACCATGTGGAGTTACGGACTGGGCGAGACCTGGACGCTGCTCGTGCCCAACACCAAGGGCGGGGCCAGCGTGCCCCTTGCTGCCAGCCAGACAGCCATGAAGCATGCCAACAGCACCTATGCTCCCGTGTATCAGGCATTCACCCAGTACTGGGGCGAGCAGCCAGGCACAAGCGGCCCGGTGTATGTGGGCGCCTTTGTGCTGATGCTCTTCGTGCTGGGCCTCTTCATCGTCAAGGGCCCCATGAAGTGGTGCCTGCTGGCGGCCACGGTGCTGAGCATCCTGCTCTCCTGGGGCAAGAACTTCATGGGCTTCACCGACTTCTTCCTCGACTACGTGCCCATGTACGACAAGTTCCGCACCGTAGCCAGCATACTGGTCATCGCCGAGTTCACCATTCCCCTGCTGGCCATGCTCGCCCTCAAGACCCTGGTGGAGCAGCCCTCCTGCCTGGAGGGGCGCACGGAGCGGTGGCATTTCCCCCGCAAGCATTACCTCTCCCTGAGCTTTGCCCTCACGGGAGGCGTGGCCCTGCTCTTCTGGCTGATGCCCGACACATTCTTTGGCGAGTACCTCTCCACCGCCGACCGCACCTACATGGACCAGTATGTGCAGGCCGGCTACATCCCCCAGCAGATAGCCGGTGACATCCTGCGCAACATGAGCGAGATGCGCCGCGCGATGTTCACAGCCGATGCCATGCGCAGCTTCATCGTGGTGGGCGTGGGCACGCTGGTGCTCGTGGCCTACCGCTGGAAGCGCATCAGGGAGACACCCATGGTGGTGTGCCTGATAGTCCTGTGCCTGGCCGACATGTGGGGAGTGAACAAGCGGTACCTCAACGACGGCATGTTTACCATGCCCTCGGCCGCCCGGCAGGCCCTGCAGCCCACCGAGGCCGACAGCCTGATACTGCAAGCCGACGGCGGGGCATACGACCGTGTGGCCAACCTGACCGTGAGCACCTTCAACGACAACACCACCTCGTACTACCACAAGAGCATAGGAGGCTACCATCCCGCCAAGCTGCGCCGCTACCAGGAACTCATCGAGGAGCATATCCAGAAGGAACTGGGCCGTGCCAACGCTGCCATTGTCAACACGCACGGTGACCTCGGGCAGTGCAATGGCGACAGCCTGTTCCCGGTGCTCAACATGCTCAACACCCGCTGGATCATCGTGGGCACACAGGATGGCAAGAAGATACCCGTGGCCAATCCATGGGCGGCAGGCAATGCCTGGTATGTGCAGGACGTGCGGTATGTGCCCGGCGCTGACGACGAGCTGGCCGCGCTGCACAGCCTCAATCCCAAGCGCGTGGCCGTGGCCGTCCGCCGTTTCCAGGACATCCTGGGCAACCAGGCAGCCCCAGACAGCACGGCGCGCGTGAAGCTCACAGAGTACGAGGCCAACCGCCTGGCCTACGAGGCCACGTCGGCCAAGGGCGGTGTAATCGTCTTCAGCGACATATATTATCCGGGCTGGACATGCACCGTGGATGGCCGTGAGACACCCGTGGGGCGTGCCGACTATGTGTTGCGTGCCATACGCGTTCCCGCAGGCAAGCACAAGATAGTGATGAACTTCGAGCCCAAGAGCGTGCGCGTGACCGAGGCGGTGGCATATTCCGCCCTTTCCGTGCTTGCCCTCCTGGCTCTTGCCTACCTGCTGCTTGCCTGTCGCCGCCCGCGCAAGGGGCAGGCTTGAGTGGAATGCCCGGGGACGCACGGCGCGGTACCCCCGAGTCCCGAAAGGGTTTCCCTGGCGTTGCCGCCGGACTGTAATCGTGGCCGCAAGGTGGGGTCCCCACCAGTCCCACAGGCTTTATATTCTGGCCGCTTCCTCAGCAGAGGGAGCGGCCAGAATCGTTCATCCCCCCATCGCAGTGCGCCGAATCCCCCCATCGCAGTGCACCGCATCCGCCATCGCTGCGCACCGCCCTGTCCCATGCAGTGCGCCGCATTCGCCATCGCAGTGCGCCGCATCCG
>DCCS01000044.1:151859-176177 GCA_002316015.1 Prevotellaceae bacterium UBA1075 | reverse complement strand
GTCATCGCAGTGCGCTGCATCCGTCATCGCAGTGCGCTGCATCCGCCATCGCAGTGCGCTGCATTGGCAAGCGCACCGTGGTGCGTGGTTTCCGTCCGTTCCGTGCGTCTGCCCGTGCAGGCCGTGGCTTTCCTGCCGGCGGGACTTTCCGCTTCTTGTCTTTTCACTTTCCTGCCAGGGGGAGTCCGTGCCCTGTGAGGGCATGGGAGCAGTGCCGTGGAGGGAACGGGCCATGGCTGCTTCCTCCCCCAAAAATGGCTTTTGCCTCTGGGCGGAAAGCCCCTCGGACGGATGAACGCGTGGCCGGCTGGCACCTCCACACGTCCGGCTTGTGCGCCGCAGTGCGCACAAGGGCAAAAAACGGGGCTGTGTGAACGGGAATGTGCGCTTTTTTTTGTAAGTTTGCAGTTCAGAGCAATTGCGCGTCAAATGTTGATCCAAAATCATACGAGAGGACTCCTGCTCCTGCTGCTTGCGGCACTTTCCGCGTGCCTGCCCTGCCAGGCCCAGATGCAAGAGCCTGTCAAGTTTGCCGTGACAGGTGTGAAGACCCCCGACGGAAAGTTCCTGGTGCGTTTCACTGGCCAGGCAGAGCCGGGCTGGCATGTGTATGGGACTGATATTCCAGAGGGCGGCCCCACGGCTGCCACACTCCACATCGACGAGGCCCAGGGGCTGAAGGCCGAGGGCACGCTGCGCGCCACAGGCAAGGTGCACCGTGCCGAGGATCCCATGTTTGGCATGACCGTGTCCTACATGGAGGGCAAGGCCACCTTTGAGCAGGCGTTTACCATCACCGCGCCCAGGTACTCCGTCAGGGGCTACCTGACCTATGGCGCGTGCAGCCAGGAGAACTGCATGCCGCCCTCCAATGTAGAGTTTTCCTTCCAGGGAGAGGCCGATGTGAAGGCCGCAGCCAGCGGCGCAGAGCCGCAGGCCGGGCAGGTCACTGCCACCGGCAGCCTGGCCGGCGACACCCTCCCCGCAAGCATGGGGGAGGGCACAGCCCAGGCCGGGGGCACCGACCTGTGGGCACCCGTCATCAGGGAGCTGCACCAGGCCGGGTCGGACGGGCCGGTGGGTGACAAGGGCTTGCTCGCCATCTTCCTGTTGGGACTGCTGGGCGGGCTGGTGGCTCTGCTCACCCCATGCGTGTGGCCCGTCATCCCCATGACCGTGAGTTTCTTCCTCAAGCGCAGCAAGGACAACCGCCGCCAGGGCGTGCGCGACGCCATGACCTACGGCGTGAGCATCGTGGTCATCTATGTGCTCCTGGGACTGCTCGTCACCGCCTTCTTCGGGGCGAGCCAGTTGAACGCGCTGAGCACCAATGCCGTGTTCAACATCTTCTTCTTCCTCCTGCTCCTGCTCTTCGGCACCAGTTTCCTGGGCGGCTTTGAGATATCCCTGCCCAGCCGGTGGACGAATGCGGTGGACAGGAAGTCCGAATCGACCAGCGGCCTGCCGAGCATCTTCCTCATGGCCTTCACGCTGAGCCTGGTGAGTTTCTCCTGCACGGGCCCCATCATAGGCTTCCTCCTGGTGGAGGTGAGCACGGGCGGCGCCCTGCTTGCCCCCACCGTGGGCATGCTGGGGTTTGCCCTCGCGCTGGCTCTCCCCTTCACGCTGTTTGCCCTCTTCCCGGCCTGGCTCAAGAGCGTGCCCAAGAGCGGAGGGTGGATGAACCGCGTCAAGGTGTGCCTGGGCTTCGTGGAGCTGGCCTTCTCGCTGAAGTTCCTCTCCGTGGCCGACCAGGCCTACGGCTGGCACATACTGGACCGCGAGGTGTTCCTCTGCCTCTGGATTGTGCTCTTTGCGCTCATGGGGGCCTATCTCATCGGGTGGATACGGTTTCCGCATGACGAGGACGAGTATGACGAGGCGGGGGAGGTGGTGTCCCGCCCGCGCACCGGGGTCACGCGCTTCCTGCTCGCGCTGCTCAGCTTTGCCTTTGCCCTCTACATGGTGCCCGGCCTGTGGGGTGCGCCCTGCAAGGCCGTGGGCGCCTTCGCCCCGCCCGTGAGCACCCAGGACTTCCGCCTGGACAGGGATGCGGAGGTGCGCCCGCAGTTTACCGATTACGAGCAGGGCATGGCCTATGCCCGCCGGCACCGCAAGCCCGTGCTGCTTGACTTCACGGGATACGGCTGTGTCAACTGCCGCAAGATGGAAGCAGCCGTGTGGGCCGACCCCCAGGTGGCGGCCACCATACGCGACCGCTATGTACTCATCTCGCTCTACGTGGACGAGAAGACCGCCCTCGACAGCGCGGTTACGGTGAGCGAGAACGGGTCCCCGACACGCCTGCGCACCGTGGGCGACAAGTGGAGCTACCTGCAGAGGGTGAAGTTCGGGGCCAACGCGCAACCCTTCTATGTCCTGCTCGATGGCGAGGGAAAGCCCCTGGCCCCCCCCTACTCGTTTGACGAGAGTGTGGAGGCGTACATGGAATTCCTGCGCCGGGGGCTTGACGCTTACGGGCGGAGAGCCGCCGACTGACACCCGCCGGGATGCCCCCGGGAGTCCCCGGCACTGTCCGGTACGGAGGCCGGAACAGGAAGGAGGGCAATGGCTTGGCGAAGTTCAAGCCGACAGGGGCGGAAAGGGAGCCGCCACAAGGGGCAAGAAGCCAGGCCGGGCAGTGTCGCGGGACACTCCGGACAAGAGAACACAACAAAAAGACAGATACAGAATGGAGAAGATTCAAGAACTGACAGAGAAACTCTACCGCGAGGGCGTGGAGCGTGGCCAGGCCGAGGCGGCCAACATCAAGGCCGGGGCCGAGGCCGAGGCGCAGAAGATCCTCGAGGCTGCCCGCCAGCAGGCGCAGGCCATAGAGGCACAAGCCAAGAAGAAGGCGGACGAACTGGACGCCAACACCAGGAGCGAGCTGAGACTCTACGCCAGCCAGGCCGTCAACGCCCTCAAAAGTGAAATTGCCAATGTGCTGACGGGCAACACAGTGGACGAGGCTGTCAAGGGACTGGTCTCAGACCCCGAATTCCTGCCCAAGTTTGCCGTGGAACTGGCAAGCAAGTGGGCGGGCGACGGCCCTGTGGTGCTCAGCACCGACCAGGCCGAGAGCCTCAAGAAGTACTTCGCCGCCAAGGCCAAGGGGCTGCTCGACAAGGGACTCACCATCAGGCAGGTGAGCGGAAAGGACACCCTGCTTGCCATCGCGCCCGCTGACGGCAGCTACAAGGTGGAGTTCGGACGCGAGGAGTTTGAGGACTATTTCAAGAGTTTCCTGCGTCCGCAACTCGTGGAGATGCTCTTCTGAGCGGGGGACAGCATGGCCTCCCCCTCCAGGCCGGCATCCGGCGGCACTGGCAGAGAGGCATGCCCAATAAGGTTAAGTAACAAGCATACACATGGGGAATTATTATTGTTTGGTGGCGGGACTGCCCGACATAGACCTCGCCGACACGCGGCCGGGCTTCTCATTCGAGGAACTCAGGGAGTGGTGTGACGGCGAGCTGTCAGACCATGACCGCAAGCTCATCTCCTACTTCTATCTGAGGCTGGACTGCCGGAACCTCGTGAGACTGCTCAAAGACCCCGGGGCCAAGATTGACCTCTACGGGAACTACACCCTGGAGCAGTACCAGGACCTCATCACAAGCGCGAGGGAGATGAATTTCAACGTGCACCGGTTCCCGTCCTTCATGAGTGTCTTCGCCCGCGAATACAATTACAACAAGGGCAGGAAAGGCTATTTCCCGGAGGACGAGATGGCTTACCAGTTCCTGAACTATGCCATCACCACCTGTCCCAACCGCATGATGCGCGACTGGTACCAGCTCAACCTCGACGTGACCAACATACTCACCGCCATGCTGGCGCGCAAGAACGGGTGGAACGTGGCCGACTACATCAAGGGCAACGGCGAGGTGCAGGACATGATACGCGAGAACAAGACGCGCGACTTTGACCTCACACACGAGTATGACTACGTCAAGCAACTGATGAAGATAGTGGACGAGGACGACCCCGTAAGGAAGGAGAAGATGATCGATGCCTTCAAGTGGCTGTGGCTCGATGATCGCACCTTCCTCAACCCGTTTGCCATCGACGCCGTGTTTGCCTACCACTGCAAGCTGGAGATGCAGTACCGCTGGGCCAGGCTGGACGTGCAGACCGGCAAGGAGACCTTCAGGCAGATCATCGAGAACCTGCGCTCGCAGGCCCGCGTGCCCGAGGAGTTTGTACAGAAGTAAACAACAAAAAAGCATATACAATGACAAAAGGAACTGTAAGTGGCGTGGTTTCCAACATGGTCACAATCCGTGTGGACGGGCCTGTGATGCAGGGGGAGATTTGCTACATAGAGACAGGAGGCGACCGGCTGATGGCGGAGGTCATCAAGGTCACAGGACAGGACGCCTTTGTGCAGGTGTTTGAGAGCACCCGCGGGCTGAAGGTGGGAGCCCCTGCAGAGTTCACCGGGCACATGCTCGAGATACAGCTGGGGCCCGGGATGCTCAGCAAGAACTATGACGGACTGCAGAATGACCTGGACAAGATGGAGGGCGTGTTCCTCAAGCGCGGGCAATATACCGAGCCGCTCGACGCGGGACGCGAGTGGGACTTCAAGCCCCTTGCCAAGCCCGGCGACCGCGTGCGGGAGAGCGACTGGCTGGGCGAGGTGGAGGAGAACCACCAGTTGCTCAAGGTCATGGTGCCTTTCCAGATGAAGGGGCTTGCCACCGTCAAGAGCGTGGCGGCGGCGGGAAAGTACAAGATACACGATGTGGTGGCCGTGCTGGAGGACGAACAGGGCCATGAACTGAAGGTGGACATGGTGCAGCACTGGCCGGTGAAGTTTGCCATGACCAACTATGCCGAGAAGCCGCGACCCTTCAAACTGCTCGAGACCGGCGTGCGCACCATCGACACCTTCAACCCCATCGTCGAGGGCGGAACGGGCTTCATCCCGGGCCCCTTCGGCACGGGCAAGACCGTGCTGCAGCATGCCATCTCCAAGCAGGCCGAGGCCGATATCGTGATCATCGCGGCGTGCGGCGAGCGTGCCAACGAAGTGGTGGAGATCTTCACGGAGTTCCCCGAGCTGGTTGACCCGCACACGGGCCGCAAGCTCATGGAACGCACCATCATCGTGGCCAACACCAGCAACATGCCCGTGGCGGCGCGCGAGGCTTCGGTATATACGGCCATGACCATGGCGGAGTACTACCGCTCGATGGGCTTGCGCGTGCTGCTGATGGCCGACTCCACCTCGCGCTGGGCCCAGGCACTGCGCGAGATGAGCAACCGTATGGAGGAACTGCCCGGCCCCGACGCTTTCCCCATGGACCTGGGCGCGCTCATCTCCAATTTCTACGGGCGTGCGGGATACGTGCGCCTGCGCAACGGGCACGCGGGGTCAGTGACCTTCCTGGGCACGGTGTCGCCCGCCGGAGGAAACCTGAAGGAGCCTGTGACCGAGAACACCAGGAAGGTGGCGCGCTGCTTCTACGGCCTGGAGCAGGAACGTGCCGACAAGAAGCGCTATCCCGCCGTCAACCCCATTGACTCTTACTCCAAGTATCTGGAGTATCCCGAGTTCTCCGACTACATCGCCAAGCACATCAACAGCGCGTGGATACCCAAAGTGCAGAAGCTCAAGACACGCATGCAGCGGGGCAAGGAGATAGCGGAGCAGATCAACATCCTGGGAGATGACGGCGTGCCGGTGGAGTACCACGTCACTTTCTGGAAGAGCGAGGTCATCGACTTCGTCATCCTGCAGCAGGACGCATTCGATGAGGTGGACGCCATGACACCCATGGCACGCCAGGAGGAGTTGCTCGACCTGGTGACCGCAGTGTGCGACAAGGAGGACTACAAGTTTGGCACCTTCCTTGAGGTGACCGATTATTTCAAGAAGATGATAAACCTCTGCAAGCAGATGAACTACTCGGCCTACCAGAGCGAGCAGTACAACGACTACAAGGCACAGGTGCAGGCAATGATTAAATAGGGCGCGGGGGCATGTGGCCACAACTGCGGGTGAAGCAGGGTGGACGCACGGCCGCGTGACCGCAAAACGATACATTATGGCAACAGCATTTCAGAAAGTATATACGCAAATAAGCCAGATCACCAAGGCCACCTGCATGCTCAAGGCCAAGGGAGTAGGCAACGACGAGCTTGCACGCATTGACGGCAAGCTGGCACAGGTGGTGCGCATCTCGGGCGACGAGGTCACGCTGCAGGTGTTCGAGGGCACGGGGGGGATCCCCACCAACGCCGAGGTGACATTCCTGGGCAAGGCACCGACCCTGAAGGTGAGCGAGCAGTTGGCCGGACGCTTCTTCAACGCCTATGGCGAGCCCATCGACGGGGGGCCGGCCATCGAGGGCAAGGAGGTGGAGATAGGCGGCCCCAGCGTGAACCCTGTGCGCCGCAAGCAGCCCAGCGAACTTATCGCCACGGGTATCGCGGGCATAGACCTGAACAACACGCTGGTCTCGGGGCAGAAGATACCCTTCTTCGCCGACCCCGACCAGCCCTTCAACGAGGTGATGGCCATGGTTGCCATGCGCGCCAAGGCCGACAAGATCATCCTGGGAGGCATGGGAATGACCAACGACGACTACTACTTCTTCCGCAACACATTCTCCAACGCCGGTGCGCTCGACCGCATCATCTCCTTCATCAACACCACCGAGAATCCTGCCGTGGAGCGCCTGCTCGTGCCCGACATGGCACTTGCCGCCGCCGAGTATTTCGCCGTGGAGAAGCATGAGACCGTGCTGGTGCTGCTGACGGACATGACCTCGTATGCCGACTCGCTCTCAATCGTGAGCAACCGCATGGACCAGATCCCCTCGAAGGACTCCATGCCCGGGTCGCTCTACTCTGACCTGGCCAAGATTTACGAGAAGGCTGTGCAGTTCCCCGAAAGTGTGGGCGGAGGCTCCATCACCATCATCGCCGTGACCACGCTGAGCGGCGGCGACATCACGCATGCCGTGCCCGACAACACAGGCTATATCACCGAGGGACAGCTCTACCTGCGCAGGGACAGCGACGTGGGCAAGGTCATCATCGACCCCTTCCGCTCACTCTCGCGCCTGAAGCAGCTCGTGGCCGGAAAGAAGACACGCGCCGACCACTCCCAGGTAATGAACGCGGCCATCCGCCTGTACGCCGATGCGGCCAACGCGAAGACCAAGCAGGAGAACGGCTTCGACCTCACCGACTACGACATCCGCTGCCTGAACTTCGCCAAGGACTATGCCACACAGCTGCTTGCCATTGATGTGAACCTCGACATCGAGGAAATGCTCGATGTCGCATGGGGGCTCTTCCGCAAGTACTTCAAGCTCGAGGAGGTCAACATCAAGAAGGAGTTCACCGACATATACTGGAAGTAGGGTCTTGTCCCGACTCCCCTCCAGGCACTCTACCGCGCCACGGGCCGGCCCCACAGGCGGTTTCCCAGGCCGCTCCGGCGGGCGAAGAGCGGGGGGAGGGCGCGCGGGACACTTCCCCAAAGCGAGAAAAGGTAAAAGAAGACTGTAGAACAACAACAAGGTCCCCGGTATGCTTCGTCCCCCCTTCGTGGGGGATGTGAGGGGGCTCACAACTATGGCAATAAAGTTTCAATACAACAAGACTTCGCTCCAGCAGCTTGAGAAGAACCTGAAGATGCGCCAGCGCACCCTGCCCATCATCAAGAGCAAGGAGACGGCCCTGCGGCTGGAAGTGAAGAAATGCAAGGAAGAGGTAACCCGCCTGGAGCAGTTGCTGGAGACCCAGATTGCTGGATACGAGCGCATGTACGCCTTGTGGGGTGAGTTTGACACCTCGCTGGTGAGCCTGCGCGACGTGCAGTTGGGAGTGCGCAAGATAGCGGGCGTGAGGGTGCCTGTGCTCAACAACATCGAGCTGGAAGTGCGTCCCTTCGGCCTGTTCAGCGCACCCAAGTGGTATTTCGACGGCATCAACCTGCTTCAGGGGCTGGCCAAGACAGCCGTGGAGCGTGAGTTTGCCGAGGCGAAACTGCACCTGCTCGAGCATGCCCGCAAGAAGACAACCCAGAAGGTGAACCTCTTTGAGAAGGTGCAGATACCAGGCTACCAGGAGGCTGTGCGCAAGATCAAGCGTTTCATGGAGGACGAGGAGAACCTCTCCAAATCCTCGCAGAAGATACTGAAAGCCTTGAAGGAGAAGAGAAAGGAGGCCATCGCATGATAGAGAGAATGAAGAAGTTCACCTTCCTGGTGACTGACAGGGAGTACGACGCTTTCCTTGAATCCCTGCGCCAGCAGGGCGTGGTGCACGTGCAGCAGCTGCAGCAGGGGGCGTCAAGCGAGGAACTGCGCCAGGCCCTGGACTTGGACGCGCGCTACACGGCCGCGCGGCATGTGCTTGACACCGCCGCCAAGACCTACAAGGTGGAGCCTCACGCGCCGGCTGCCGCAGACACCCGGGACGCCTGTGCGCTGCTTTCGCGCGTGGAGGCCATTCAGCACGAGGAGCAGTCGCTCATGCACGAGCGGGACGCGGTGGACAAGGACATACACGCGCTTGAGCCCTGGGGCGATTTCGACATGGGCGCGCTCCAGAGGCTGGCCGATACCGCCGGGATCAAGGTCGCGTTCTTCCGCAGCAGCTCCAAGTTCTTCCGGCAGGAGTGGGCGGACAAGTATTTCGCCATCCCTGTAAACGAGTTGTCGAAGAGCACCTACTTTGTGACCTTCAGCAAGGAGAAGCCCGACATAGCCGCCGAGCAAATCTTCCTGCCCCAGGAATCTCTGGAGCAGAGGCGTGCCGAGCGCGTCAGGGTGCAGCACAGGCTCGACCTCCTGCATGGCGAGCTGCTTTACATCGGGACGCACCTGTGCCCCGTGCTGCAGGACGGGCAGTTGCAGGCCCGTGACTCCATCCAGCTCGAGCGCGTGCATCTGAGCGACGAGCGCGTGGCGGGCGACGCGCTGCGGCTACTGGTGGGGTGGGTGCGTGCCGACCGCACGGAGCCCCTCCGCGCGAAACTTGATGCCGACCATATATATTATTGTATGGAAGACCCCGCCTTCGAGGACGATGTGCCCGTGCAGATCACCAACGGGAAGTTCACCACGCTCTTCGAACCGATACTGCGCATGTACTCCCTGCCCAACTACCACGACCTGGACCCCTCGGTCTTCTTCGCGCCTTTCTTCATGCTCTTCTTCGGCCTCTGCCTGGGTGACGGCGGCTATGGGCTGCTGGTGCTGCTGGGCGGACTGGCCGCCTCGAGGCTTGGCAAGGGCGACGTGCGCAACTATGGCAAGCTCATGATGTGGCTGGGAGGGATGACGGTCGTGTGCGGACTGCTCATGGGCACGTTCTTCGGCATTGACCTCAGCAAGCAGGACTGGGCGTTCCTGGCTCCCGTGAAGCCCTACTTCATCAATGACAACGGTGTGGGACCCATCTTCGGATACTCGCCCATGATGGTGCTCTCGGTGGCCCTGGGCCTGGTGCAGGTGCTCCTGGGCATGGTGCTCAAGGGCTGCAAGGCGGTCAAGAACTTTGGCCTGGCCTATGGCATAGGCACCTTCTGCTGGGTGGGGGCCATTGTGCTTGCGCTCATCCTCTACGGGCTTCCCGCCTGTGGGGTGAGTTTGCCCGCCCTCCTGCGGCATGTGCTGATGGGGCTGATAGGCGTGTGCGCGCTGGGCATATTCTTCTACAATTCCCCCGGCAGTTACCGGCGTCCCCTGCTGGGGCTGCTGGGCAACATCGGTGGTGGCGTTTGGGAAACCTACGGCATGGCCACCGGCTTGCTGGGCGACCTGCTCAGTTACATACGCCTGTTTGCCCTCGGACTCACGGGCGGCGTGCTGGGCGGCGTGTTCAACTCGCTGGCCATCGGCATGACTTCGGGCCTGCCCGTCTATGTGCGCTGGCTGCCCATGCTTCTTATCCTGTTTGCTGGGCACGGGATTACCTTTGCCTTGAGCATGATATCAGCCTTTGTGCATCCCATGCGCTTGACCTTCGTGGAGTTCTTCAAGAACGCAGGCTTCGAGGGTGGCGGCAAGGAGTATAAGCCATTCAAGAAAGAATACAATAAGTAATAATCAATAACACAAACAAATTTATGGAAATCTTTTTAGCTTATCTGGGCGTCGCGCTCTGCGTTGCCCTCTCAGGTATTGGCAGTGCTTACGGCGTGACCATCTGTGGCAACGCCTCCATCGGTGCCTTCAAGAAGAACCCCTCGTCCAGCGGTGCCTATATGGCTCTGTCCGCCCTGCCCTCGTCCCAGGGCCTGTATGGCTTTGTGGGCTTCTTCATGCTCAACAGCAAGGTGACTCCCGACATCCAGATGCCGGCCGCGTGTGCCATCTTCGGTGCGGGCTTGGCCCTGGGGCTGGTGGCGCTCTTCTCGGCTATCCGCCAGGCAAAGGTCTGCGCCAATGGTATCAGCGCCATCGGTGCGGGACACAATGCCTTCGGTACCACCATGGTGCTGGCCGTGTTCCCCGAGCTGTATGCCATCCTGGGCTTGCTGGTGCTCATTCTCACGGCCAACGCCCTGTAAACAGCGCAGCGACGAAGAAAAGGCTTGCCGGCCAGAGTGGAGTGTTCGCTTCACTCGGCCGGCAAGCCTTTTCTTGCGCGACGGCCCCGGGCTCGTGACGGGCGATTCCCGGCAGTCACGTGGCACGGCGGTGCGGGTGGGCGGTTGCTATCCCAGCAGGTGCGCGACCAGCATGACGACAGCGAGGATGAGGCTGATGGCCGTGGATATGAGTGCCAGGATAGCCAGTATCACCAGCATGGCCAGGTGGATGAGGCCCAGATAGTTGGCCACGCATATCGCGAGCGCGCACAGTGTCATGGCCAGGACCCCGTTGAGCAGGCCCAGTGCGAACCGCAGTGTGCCCGACTGGTGGCGCCAGGTGTACTTGCTCAGGAAGATCCCGTCCCTGGCTATCCAGAAGGCGATGCCCAGTCCCAGCAGGGCGCGCGGCGCGCTGTCCACCACGGGCGAGTACATCAGACGGTAGATCAGGTCGGTCCATGGAGCCACGATGTTGAAGCACGCGAGGTAATACACCAGCGGCGGGAATATCAGTATGGCCGCGACGGCCAGTCCCGCGAGGTAGCCCACCATGGAGGTCTTTGCCAGCCTTTCCTCCAGTCTCCTCAGTGTCTCGCGGTCACGGTCAGTCCCCTGGCTTGACTCCACAAGCCTCCTCAGGTGCTTCCAGGAGTTGCCGTAGTCGGTTCTTGCGGCACTCTCCTCGATGCTGTCGCGCAGGCCGTTGAAGTAGTCCGAGATGGGTGATGTGGCCATGAAGAGCGTGTTGTCGCTGCCGTACATGACAGCGGCGTAGTCCTTCCCACCGAAGCGGTACATGATGGCGGTTGCCCCGCACTCCGACACGCTGAGCGTGTTGAAGCACACCCTGTCGTCTGCCGTTGACTTCACCTCCGAGGTCACCTCCCTGACGATGTGCCCCACCACGGGCAGGTTGTTCCCGTCGCAGCGGGCGTAGTCGGTGCCCTGTATCTCGTACCTGTCGTGTGTCCGCCATCCCGGAGTGGCCTTGTCCAGTGCCTTGCAGAGTTCCGACGCGTCGTTCCCGGAGAGAATCCCGGGTGTCACATAGCGGTTTCTCACCTCCACATACTGCTCGTGCCGCATCTCGATGCACTGCATCAGCATTCCCGTGCCCTGGCATGTGTGGCACGTCACACGCCCGCTCCCGTGGCATCGCGGGCAGGTCTCCTGGTGGTGCAGCTTGCCCTTGCCGCCGCATCTGGTGCACTTTGTGTGCACCTCCACCGTCCTTACTCTCATCTGCCTTCCCTTGCCGCCCGACGTGTAGTTGCCGTAGCCGCTCTCGTTGACCCAGTAAGTCTCGTTCCTTGTGCCCGTGATGTAGCCCTTTCCGTGGCATGCGGGGCAGTTCTCCTCGGCGGTCACCTCGCCCGTCCCGCCGCAGCGGCCGCACCTCTCGGTGCCGTTTCCCCCGCAGTTGCCGCATGTGCGCGACTCCCGCGAGCCCTCTATCTCGATGTCCTCCTGCCTGTTGGTGTATTGGGTGGGGTAGGGGGCCACCTGTGCCACATCCACCTGCCGGGGGTCGGTCACCCTGGCCGTGTAGCGCGTGGAGGTGGGTGTGGGTCGTGTGAAGTGCAGCGTGCGCCTGTCGTGCTGTGACTTGAGCGAGGCCTGGTAGATGGGTGCGTCATACACCTCCAGTATCTCCAGCCCCTCGCCGAAGCGCTTGCCCTTGTAGTTCCTTTCCGCGTCACACAGCGCGTTGACCTTCTGGCGGAACTCCCGCTCCTCGCCGGCCGTCATCGTGCGGCTCTTGCCCTGCCTGTATTCACTCATGTCCGGTTCCTCCTTTTAGTGTCCATGCCCTTTGCCCCGTGTTCCAGCCTCACGGTGGTCTTGCTCCTTCTCATCTTGACGAGGCTCGCCAGGATGAGCGCGGCAAACACGACGACCACCAGCGGCAGGCTCAGTGCCGTGGCCTCGGTGATGTTCATCTGTGCCAGGTGCTTGCTGTAGTAGTCCATCCGGCGCAGTGCCGTGCCCCAGCCCGTGCCGGCCTGTGTGGTGTCGGCTGGTGTGCCGGCGGCAAGGCTGTCCTTGTGTGCGGCATAGGGGTCGTTGGCTCTCAGGCTGTCCAGCTCCTGGTAGGCATGCCTGATGGTCGCGGGCTTGTACATGCGGTAACTCTCGAGCAGGATCGAGCGCGGCGGCATGCGGCTGGTGTCGCGGGGCGAGCAGGCTCGGTCAAACAGGAGGATGGCCGCGATGATGAGCGTCCATTTCGCAATGAGTTTGAGGGTGTGCATGTTGTTGTTCTTTCAGGTTGGTATTCTTCTCTGATGCCCTTTTGCCTCCTGGCCTGAGGGCATGGGTGCCAGTCTGGCAGGCGGGTGCCGCGCCGGGCGTCTCCCTGTGCAAAGTTATGAAGAAAAGCGTGAATTGGCTGTGTGTGCCCGCCTCTTTTTCGCGTTGAGCCCCGTTGCGTTAGGGTGTTCTGTGGGAAGGGGCATCCAACGCGGTGTGCCGCACCCGCCGTCGCGGTGCGCTGCATCCGCCGTCGCAGTGCGCTGCATCCGCCATCGCAGTGCGCTGCATCCGCCATCGCAGTGCGCTGCGTTGGCCAGTGCGGTGTGGTGGCGGGAGACACACTTCTGTCCGGTGCGTTCCGTTTCCCGGGGCTGTCCGGTGCGTCTTATTCCCCTTTCTGGACAAGGGCGATGGCGTATGCCGCCATCCCTTCCTCCCTGCCCACAAAACCGAGCCGCTCGGTGGTGGTGGCCTTGATGCTCACGTCATCGGCCTCCACGCCCATCACCCGGGCCAGGCACTGCTGCATGGCGGGGATGTGGGGACTGAGCCTGGGAGCCTGGGCGCACAGTGTGGCGTCGACGTTGCCCACCTGCCAGCCGCGTCCGGCTATCAGCCTCACGGTGTCGCGCAGCAGTATCTTGCTGTCCACACCCGCATAGCGGGGGTCGGTGTCGGGGAAATGGTGGCCGATGTCGCGCATGTTGGCGGCTCCCAGGAGCGCGTCGCAGATGGCGTGGATGAGCACGTCGGCATCGCTGTGTCCCAGCAGCCCCGTGCCGTGCTCTATCCTGATGCCGCCCAGCCAGAGCTCACGGCCCTCTGCCAGGCGGTGTACATCGTACCCGAATCCTACTCTTGTCTTCATTGTCTTGCAGTTTTGTGTGGCGTGGATGGAAGTGGAAGGTCGTGCGGGCCAGGCGGTTCTGCCGCCGCGTCCCTTGCCTCCCTGTGCCCCGTGGGGCGGTGTGCCCGCTGCGGCCCTGGCCGCTTTGGGGCAGGGGGCAACATGGTGCTCCCCTCCGCCCCTTATGGCCCGCTCTCCTCGCGCCCGGGCTGGAAGGCGTGGTACAGACCCAGGGCGCGTATCTCCCTCCACACTTTCGGGGGAAGCCCCTCGCCCCTGTAGGCGGGCGAGGGCAGTTGTCCCCTTATCCAGGAGGAACTGATGTCGAGCAGTGGGGTGCGTGCCCTCTGTACCCCCTGGGGCAGCGTGCCCAGGGGATGTCCGGGCCGGGGGAACACGATGAGCGGGTAGTGCTCCTGTATCCAGCGGGACTCGTGCCACTGGGCGAAGCGCTCCCAGTTGTCGGCCCCCATGATGAGTGAGAACTGCCGCTGTGGGCAGCGTGCCGAGAGGGCGCGCAGCGTGGCCGACATGAAGGACGGGCGGGGCAGCGAGAACTCCACGTCGCTCACCCTTATGCCTGGCTCGCCCGCGACGGCCAGCCGCGCGAGCCGCAGCCGCAGTTGCTCGTCGAGCAGCGTGGAGTCGGCCTTGAAGGGGTTCTGCGGCGAGACGACGAGCCACACCTCGTCCACCAGCCCCTCCTGGATGAGATGCTGCGCCAGGCTCACGTGCCCGTTGTGGATGGGGTTGAAGGAGCCCCCGTAGACTCCCGTGCGCACCGTCACGGGCGTGTGATGAACTCTGCCACCAGCGAGGCCGTCTGCTCCACCGCCCTCTGCAGGTCGTCGTTCACCACGATGTGGTCAAACCGTGGCGCGAAGGTGAGCTCGTACGCGGCCTTGCCCAGCCGCTGCGTTATCTGCTCCTCGCTGTCGGTATGGCGCGAGCGCAGCCTGCGCTCCAGTTCCTTGAGCGAGGGCGGCTTCACGAAGATGCTCATGGCCCGGCTGCCATAGATGTCGCGTATGCGGCACCCGCCTGCCACGTCCACGTCGAAGATGACGTTCTGCCCCGCCTCCAGCTGGCGCTCGACCTGCCTGCGCAGCGAGCCGTAGAAGCGTCCGGGATAGACCTCCTCGTACTCCAGGAACTCCCCCCGGGCGATGCGCTGGCGGAAATCCTCGGGCGTGAGGAAGAAGTAGTCGACCCCGTCCTGCTCGGTGCCGCGCGGCGGGCGGCTGGTGGCGCTGATGCTGAAGGCGAGGTGGAACTCGGGGTGCTCGCCCATCAGACGGTGCACGATGGTGCTCTTTCCGCTGCCCGACGGCGCACTGAAGATGATAAGTTTGCCCATTGCTTTGTCCGTTTTCCGTGGCAGGCTTCCCCTCACATGACGTTGAGCACCTGCTCCTTTATCTGTTCGAGTTCGTCCTTCATCATCACCACCAGGTTCTGCATCTCGCCCAGGTTGCTCTTGCTGCCCGTCGTGTTGATCTCACGTCCCATCTCCTGTGCGATGAACCCCAGTTTCTTGCCCTGTCCGTGGCCTTCCCTCATGGTCTCGCGGAAGTAGCGCAGGTGGTTGGCCAGCCGCTGCTTCTCCTCGCTGATGTCCAGTTTCTCGATATAGTATATCATCTCCTGCTCCAGCCGTCCGCGGTCGTAGTCGGCCGTGGGGATGGCTGCCAGCCCCTCCTCGATGCGCTGGCGTATCTTGGCCACGCGGCTCTTCTCGTACGGCTCGATGTCGTGGAGCAGTTGCCCGATGCGGTCGAGTTTCTCCTCGAACTTTCGCGCGAGTGCCTCGCCCTCCTGCCTGCGGAACTCCACCAGCGCGTCTATGGCGGCCTCCACCGCCCCCCGGGCCACCTGCCACTCCTCGCCGGTGAGCTCCTGCTGGGGAGCCTTCTCCACCACGTCGGGCAGGCGCGTGAGCAGCGGCCACCAGTCCAGGGGCTCGGCGATGCCCATCCGGCGTGACGCCTCGCCGATTTCCTCCTTGTATGCCTGAGCCACTTGCAGGTTCACGCGCGCGGCCTCCGCGGCCCCGTCCTGCTCGACCGACAGGCTGAAATCGACCTTCCCGCGCTCCAGGCGGCGCGCGATGAGGGCGCGCGTCTCCATCTCGCGCTCCCTGTAGGTGGGAGCCACGCGGGTGCTCAAGTCCAGTGCCTTGCTGTTGAGCGACTTTATCTCAGCGGTGATTCTCTTCCCCCGGAATTCGGCCACAGACTTTCCGTAGCCGGTCATTGATAGTATCATGGGTGTATGTGTGTGTGATTTATCCGGCGCAAAAGTACGGAATAAATGGCAAATTATTGTACCTTTGTCCCGAAATAACGCTCGCAGAGCGCCTTCCCGGAACGGGAAGGAGGAGAAGGAGGGAGAACTTGCAACATGTCTTGCATCCTACACATTGAGACAAGCACGAGGGTCTGCTCCGTGGCGCTGAGCCAGGATGGGCAGGTCATCTATCACGATGAGGACTTCGACGGCCCCAACCACTCGGTGCGGTGCGGGGTGATGGCCGAGGCCGCCCTGTCGTTTGCCGACAGCCACGCCATCCCGGTGGACGCGGTGGCCGTGGGCAGCGGGCCGGGCAGCTACACGGGCTTGCGCATCGGAGCCTCGATGGCAAAGGGCATCTGCTACGGGCGCGGCCTGCCGCTCATCGCGCTGCCCACGCCCAAGGTCTTGTGCGTGCCGGTGCTGCTCCGGCATGACGACCTGCCCCAGGACGCGCTGCTGGTGCCCATGACCGACGCGCGCAGGATGGAAGTTTACGCTGCGGTGTATGACCGCAGCCTGCGCGAGGTGCGCGCCATAGGCGCCGACATCGTGGAGCCCGGAGCCTACAGCGAGTACCTCGACCGCCACCCCGTGTATTTCTTCGGTGACGGGTCACAGAAGTGCAGCGGGGCGATCACCCATCCCAACGCGCACTTCATCGAGGGCATCGTGCCGCTGGCCAAGCATATGTGCCCGCTGGCCGAGAAGGCCATGGCGGTGGGGGACTTCCAGGACGCCGCCTACTTTGAGCCCTTCTACCTGAAGGAGTTCGTGGCCCTGAAGTCCAAGAAACTGTTATGAGATAAGAACGACACACACACGCATGGAGTACAATACACAGAAACCCCACCTGGTCATGCCCGAATACGGGAGAGGTGTCCAGGACATGGTGGAGCTGGCCGTGGGGCTGCCCACCAAGACCGAGCGGCAGAGATGCGCGCACGCTATCGTGAACATCATGGCGCGCATACAGCCCCAGCAGTCGGGCCAGGCTGACTACGAGCAGAAGCTCTGGAACCACCTGGCGCGCATATCCCGCTACCGCCTTGACATAGACTATCCCGTGGAGATCGTGAGCGAGGAGAAGGCCTATGCCCACCCCAAACCGCTGCCCTACCCGATGAAGGTCATACGCAGCCGCCATTACGGGCACCTGGTGGAGAGCGCGCTTGAGTATGCCAAGACTCTGCCCGAGGGCGACGAGAGAGACACGCTGGTGGCACTGGTGGCCAACCAGATGAAGCAAGACCTGTTTGTCTGGAACCGCGACTCGATGGACGACCGCCTGGTGGCCGCCGACATCAGCCGTTACACGCGCGGGGAGATACGCCTCGACCTCAAGCAGCACCGCTTCGCGCCGGTGGGGATGCCCGACCAGGCGCAGATGGCTCCCGCACAGCGGAAGAAGAGAAAGCGCTTCTGAAACAGGTGCCCGGCGCACGCCGCGCGCGCCCTGGCATGCACGAAACACAGTAACCGACACAGAGACACACCGACAATGCCGTCATTCATCATCGAGGGAGGACACCGCCTCAAGGGCGACATAGTGCCGCAGGGAGCCAAGAACGAGGCCCTGCAGGTGCTGAGCGCGGCGCTGCTCACCAGCGACCCGGTGACGCTGCACAACCTGCCCGACATCATGGACGTGAACAACCAGATACGCCTGCTGCAGGACATCGGGGTGCGCGTGAGCAGGACATCGCCGCATGATGTCACCCTGCAGGCCGACATGGTGGACACCGCCTACCTGCGGAGCGACGAGTTCCTGCACAGGTGTGGCCGCCTGCGGGGCAGCGTGATGCTCATGGGGCCTCTGCTCGCCCGCTTCGGACAGGCCATGGTGGCGCGTCCGGGCGGTGACAACATAGGCCGGCGCAGGCTGGACACGCACTTCCTGGGGCTGAAGAAACTGGGCGGGGACTTCCGGTATGACGAGCGCCGCCAGGTGTTCTCCATCACGGCCAAGAGCCTCAAGGGCACCTATATGCTGCTCGATGAGGCTTCCATCACCGGCACGGCCAACATCCTGATGGCTGCGGTGCTGGCCGAGGGCACCACCACGATATACAACGCGGCTTGTGAGCCCTACATCCAGCAACTCTGCCACATGCTCGTGGCCATGGGAGCCAGGATAAGCGGCATCGGGAGCAACCTGCTCACCATCCAGGGCGTGACGCGCCTGGGAGGGGCCGAGCACCACATCCTGCCCGACATGATCGAGGTGGGGTCGTTCATGGGCATGGCCGCCATGGTGGGCGACGGCGTGCGCATCCGCAACGTCGCCTACCCGCAGCTGGGCATCATCCCCTACACCTTCCGACGCCTGGGCATCCGGGTGGAGCACAGGGACGATGACATCTACATTCCCCGGCAGGAGCACTATCAGATAGAGACGTTCCTCGACGGGTCGTTCATGACCTTTGCCGACGCACCATGGCCCGGCCTCACCCCCGACCTGCTGAGTGTCCTGCTGGTGGTGAGCACGCAGGCCAAGGGCTCGGTGCTGGTTCACCAGAAGATGTTCGAGAGCCGCCTCTTCTTTGTCGACAAGCTGATAGAGATGGGTGCCCAGATTATCCTGTGCGACCCGCACCGCGCCGTGGTCGTCGGGCACGACAACCAGAGGAAACTGCATGCAGCACGCATGACCAGCCCGGACATACGCGCGGGCATCGCCTTGCTCATAGCGGCCATGAGTGCCAGCGGCACAAGCCGCATCGACAACGTGGGGCAGATCGACCGGGGCTACGAGCACATCGAGACGCGCCTCAATGCCCTGGGGGCAAGGATAACCCGCGTGGATTGACAGGAAAGGGACTGAAGGCTCATGATAAGGGACGAGGAGGTTTACAGGATAGGGCAACTGACCCGCACGCACGGCGTGAAGGGGGAGGTGGCGCTCAGTTTCACCGATGACGTGTGGGACCGCGCCGAGGCCGACTACCTGGTGCTCCGTGTCGATGGCATACTGGTGCCGTTCTTCCTGGAGGAGTACCGGTTCCGCTCTGACACGGTGGCCCTGGTCAAGTTTGAGGGTTATGACACCGCCGGGCAGGTGTCCGCGCTCTGCGGATGCGAGGTCTTCTTCCCCCACAGCCTCACGCCCGTTTCCCCGGACCGGGCCGAGTACACCTGGCGGTACTTCACCGGCTTCAGACTCATCGATGAGGAGCGTGGCCCGCTGGGTGCCATCGAGCATGTGGAGGACAGCACGCGGAACGTCCTCTTCCTGGTGGACGGGCGGATGATACCCGCCGCCGCCGACCTGGTGACAGACATCGACCACAAGGGCAGGACCATCACCATGCGGCTGCCCGCAGGACTTTTGGACTTATGACGAGGAAAAAGAGAATATGCCTGCTGGGCAGCACAGGCAGCATAGGCACACAGACGCTGGAGGTCATCGACGAGCATCCCGACCTGTTCGAGGCTTATGTGCTCACGGCCAACAGCCGCGCCGAACTGCTCATCGAGCAGGCCAGGAAGTACCAGCCCGCAGCCGTGGTCATCGCCGACGAGAGCAAGTACGGGCAGGTGCGCCAGGCTCTGGACAAGGAGCCCATACAGGTATATGCCGGGAGCGAGTCCCTGTGCCAGGTGGTGCAGATGGGGCCCGTGGACATCGTGCTTACGGCCCTGGTGGGATTCAGCGGGCTGCGCCCGACCATCAGTGCCATAAAGGCGCACAAGACCATCGCGCTGGCCAACAAGGAGACACTCGTGGTGGCGGGCGAACTGGTGACCGGGCTTTGCCTCAGGGAACATGTGGCCGTGCTGCCCGTTGACAGCGAGCACAGCGCCATCTTCCAGAGCCTCATGGGCGAGGTGAGTCCCATCGAGAAGATTATACTCACGGCCAGCGGAGGCCCCTTCCGCACCTTCACCAGCGCGCAGCTTGCCACGGTGACTCCCGCCATGGCGCTCAAGCATCCCAACTGGGAGATGGGAGCCAAGATAACCATCGACTCGGCGAGCATGATGAACAAGGGCTTCGAGGTGATAGAGGCCAAGTGGCTCTTCGATGTTGACCCGCACCAGATACAGGTGGTGGTGCATCCCCAGAGCATTGTGCACAGCGCGGTGCAGTTTGCCGACGGGGCCGTGAAGGCACAGCTGGGCGCGCCCGACATGAGAGTGCCCATCCAGCTGGCCCTGTCCTATCCCGAACGCCTGGCAAGCCATTTCCCCCGCCTCGACTGGTGGCGGATGAAGGACCTGACCTTTGAGAAGCCCGATGAGGAGAAGTTCCGCTGCCTGGGCATGGCCTACGAGGCCATACGCCAGGGCGGCAACGCGGCGTGCATAGTGAATGCCGCCAACGAGGTCGCCAACCTGGCCTTCCGCCAGGGGCGCATACCGTTCCTGGCCATGGCCGATGTCATAGGCCACAGCCTGGCACATGTGCCGCGCCAGGAGAAGCCCTCGCTGGACGACTATCTGGCCACCGACGCCGCTGCCAGGCGTGTGGCCGAGGAAGCCGTGCGCGCCCTGGGCAAATAGACGAGACCACACATTATATATTATAATAGAGCAACGATACATGAGCATCATCCTGATAAAGGCACTCCAACTCATCCTGTGCCTTTCCCTGCTGGTCATCCTGCATGAACTCGGACACTTTGGCTTCGCAAAGCTGTTCCATGTGAAGGTGACCAGGTTCTACCTCTTCTACAACCCCTACTTCCATCTCTTCAGCACCAGGGACCGCTGGTTCACCCGCCTGTTCCCCTATTTCAAGGACAACGAGACGGAGTACGGCATCGGCTGGGTGCCCCTGGGCGGCTACGTGCAGATAGCCGGCATGGTGGACGAGAGCATGGACACCGAGCAGCTCAAGCAGCCGGCGAAGCCCTGGGAGTTCCGCTCCCAGAAGGCCTGGAAGCGTTTCCTGATGATGGCGGGGGGCATACTGATGAACCTGCTCGCCGCGTGGGTCATCTACAGCGCGGTGATGCTGGCATGGGGCAGGGACTATGTGCCCATGCAGAGCATCAGGCAGGGTTTCCAGTTCAACGAGTATGCCCACGGCCTTGGGTTCCGCGACGGTGACATTCCCGTGGCGGCCGATGGCAAGGAGATAGCCGAGTACTCGGGCGCGATATACCGCACCATCTCCAACGCCGGCATGGTCACCGTGCTGCGTGGAGGCAAGCGGGTGGAGGTGCGGATGCCGCAGGGCGGGCTCAACATGGTGGAGATGCTGCGCATGGTGCCCGCCTTCATGGCTCCCACGGCACCCGCCGTGGTCGATTCCGTGGTGCCGGGCTCGGCCGCGCAGAGGGCCGGCATCCGGCCCGGAGCCAGGCTGGTGGCTGTCAACGGCCATGCCATAGGCACCTGGAATGACTTTGACTACCGAGTGACCCTGCGCCGCCAGGATGTGCTGGCCGCAGAAGGGTGCACCCACGAGGACAGCCTCGCGCAGCGCCGCATGCAGGTGGTGTGGACCGCCGATGGCGGTGTCACCCGTGACACGGCCAGCCTCACGCTGGACGGGAACTACCTGATGGGTGTCACGCGCCGCCTGCCCGACTTCGACACCAGGCACCAGGACTACACGCTGCTCTCCTGCATCCCCGCCGGACTGCAGCGCGGCTGGAGGCAACTCTCGGGCTATGTCAATGACCTGAAGTACATGGCATCGGCCGATGGGGTGAAGTCCGTGGGCTCGTTCATCACCATCGGCAGCATCTTCCCCAGCACCTGGGACTGGCAGCAGTTCTGGCTCACCACAGCCTTCATCAGCATCATCCTGGCCGTGATGAACCTCCTGCCCATCCCCGCGCTGGACGGCGGGCACATCTTCTTCCTCCTGGTGGAGGCCGTCACAGGCCGCCAGCCATCCGATGGGGTCATGCGGTGGATGGAGATGATAGGGCTGGGGCTGCTGGCCATACTGATGCTCGTGGCCTTCAGCAATGACGTGCGCAACTTTATCCTGCCGCTCCTCGGGTTCTGAGCAGGGCGGCACAACACACAGGAATATGGACTTCACACACCACTACACGCATCTTCCCGCTGACCCAGTCATGCTCATGAGCTTCATCAACACGAAGCTGCGTGACGAGTTTCCCTCGCTCGACGAGTTGTGCTCGACCATGGGCATCGACCGCCGCGAGCTGGAGCAGACCCTCGCGCGGGCGGGCTATGAGTACAGCGCCGAGCACAACAAATTCTGGTAGGCCGACATCCCGCCCCGGTGTCACCCCAAGCGACAATATTTCTTTCAGACATGAACACCCAAACAAGCAAAGCCAGGTTTATGGCCACCTCACATTCTACCCGCCTGTACGCGGCGGCGGCCATGCTCGCGCTGGTGTCCGCCGTGTTCACGGCGTGCGGCTCCAACGAAGAGCAGAGCGCGCGGCAGATGCTCGACCAGGCGCGCACGGCCCTGCGGCACAGGCAGTATTCCGAGGCACGCGACAGCATCCTGTCCATGCGGCGGAAGCATCCTGCCGCCATCAACGCGCGCAGGCAGGGTATCCTGTTGCTGGACAGCATCGAGATGCAGGCGGCCGCCGACAGCCTCACACGGGCCGGGGGCAAGGAATGGGAAAGGCTCGATGTGAAGAAGAGGTTCTACGAGCGCAAGCTGCAGGAGGACCAGAAACGGGCACTCAAGGACAAACAGGCAAGCGGGGAGTAGCATGAGACACTTGAGCGACGGCGACCTGGCACGCCTGCTGGACACCCCCTTGCTCCACACCATAGGCGAGACCGCCGACAGCATGGGCGTGGAGTGCTATGTGGTGGGCGGCTATGTGCGGGACCTCTTCCTGGAGCGGCCGTCCAAGGACATCGACTGCCTGGTGGTGGGGTCGGGCATACGGCTGGCCGAGCAGTTGGGCAAGAGGCTGGGCAGGGGCGCGCACGTCAGCGTCTTCCGCAACTTTGGCACAGCCCAGCTCAAGTACCACGGGCAGGAAATAGAGTTCGTGGGGGCACGCCGCGAGAGTTACTCGCGTGACAGCCGCAAGCCTGTGGTCGAGGACGGCACGCTGGATGACGACCTTGAACGGCGCGACTTCACCATCAACGCGCTTGCCGTCTGCCTCAACAGCGCGCGCTACGGTGAGCTGGTGGACCGCTTCGACGGACTGCTCGACCTGGAGGACGGCATCATCGCCACACCGCTTGACCCCGATGTGACCTTCAGCGACGACCCCCTGCGCATGATGCGCTGCGTGCGCTTCTCCACCCAGCTGAACTTCCAGATCGAGGACGAGACGGAGCAGGCTCTGGCACGCAATGCCGGGCGCATCAGCATCGTCTCGCAGGAGCGCGTCACCGATGAGTTGAACAAGATACTGCTCGCGCCCACGCCCAGCATAGGGCTGGTGGAACTGAGCCAGAGCGGACTGCTCCCCGTCATATTCCCCGAACTGGCTGCCCTGGAGGGCGTGGAGGTGCGTAACGGGCGTGCCCACAAGGACAATTTCTACCACACCCTGGAGGTGCTCGACAATGTGAGCCACCACGGGGGGGAGCGTGCCACGCTGTGGCTCAGGTGGGCGGCCTTGCTGCATGACATCGGCAAGCCGCGCAGCAAGAGGTGGGAGAATGGCGTGGGCTGGACTTTCCACAACCACAACTATATCGGACAGAAGATGGTTCCGCCCATCTTCCGGCGCATGAAACTGCCCACCGACGAGCGCATGGACTATGTGGAGAAACTGGTGGGACTGCACATGCGGCCCATTGCCATCGCCGACAGCGAGGTGACGGACTCCGCTGTGCGCCGCCTGCTCTTCGAGGCGGGCGAGGACATAGAGGATCTCATGCTCCTGTGCGAGGCGGACATCACCAGCCGCAACCGGCAGAAGAAGCAGCGCTTCCTGGACAACTTCCGGCTGGTGAGGCAGAAGCTGGCCGACCTGCAGGCGCGTGACAATTACCGCACATGGCACAACCCTATCACGGGCGAGGAGATTATGCAGACGTTCGACCTGCGTCCTTGCCGCGAGATTGGCCTCCTCAAGCAGGCTGTGAAGGATGCCATCTGGGACAGCGTGATACCCAACGACCACGAGGCCGCGCGCGAGTTCATGCTGCACAAGGCGGCCGAGATGGGGCTCACGCCGCATCCTTCCCCCGCCCCCCCCTCCTGTGGGAGACCAGCGGGAGTGACATACCTCGCGGACTGACGCGTGCCGCCCATCCTCAACCATGAGTGAGGATGGGCGGCACGCTTAGGTGACAGGGGGGTGTCCCATGGGGGTGTCAGGATGCGCACGCTGGCTTTGTCACATGTGGGCGAGGCATCCACGGTGTCGCGCGGGTTCCCATGTTTTTCCCTGGCCGCCATCTTCACTCGCTCTACCCAATTCTCTTCCCTGCCTATCGCAGTGCGCTGCATCCGCCA
>DCCS01000044.1:138954-151674 GCA_002316015.1 Prevotellaceae bacterium UBA1075 | reverse complement strand
CATCTGCCATCGCAGTGCGCTGCGTTCGTGGAGGTGTGCCCGTGAATCCTCTGTGTTGTGGAAATGAGCGGGTCGCGGAATGGGCATCTCCTCTTCCTTCGGTCGGTATGGCCGCGCGTGCCATGCCCACAATGCCTTTGGTTTCAGGGCATCGTCACCGGGAAGAGCGGTGCGTTGCGGTGCTCCGCCCTTGCTATCTCCACGAGTTGGGCGAGTATGCCGGGATAGCGGGCACTCAGGTCGTGGTCCTCGTGCAGGTCTGTCCCCAGGTCATACAGGGCGGGCTTGCCGCGCTTGGCCACCATCTTCCAGTTGCCGCGCCGTACCGCCACCTGGTTGGTCTCGCCGAACTCCCAGTAGAGGTGGTCGTGGATGCGTTGCCTCATGGGCTCGCCCTCGAGTGTGGGCAGAAAGGAGAGGCCGTCGAAGGTGTCTCCGCCGCTGTGCGCGTAACGCCGCGCGTAGTCGTGGATGCCGATGGCCTGGCACAGCGTGGGCATCACGTCCCAGAAGGCCAGCTGGTGGTCGCTCGTGCTGCCAGCGGCCACGTGCCCCGGCCAGCGCACGATGAAGGGGATGCGTATGCCGCCCTCGTGGCAGCTGCGCTTCAGTCCCCTGAGTTTGCCGTCGCGGCCGAAGAACGCGGGGTCGGCGCCGCCTTCCTCGTGTGGGCCGTTGTCGCTTGTGAAGATGACCAGGGTGTTCTCGGCCAGCCCCCTCTGCTCCAGTTCCCGCATCAGTTCGCCCACATAGCAGTCCATGCGTGACACCATGGCCGCAAACTGCGCGTGCGTGTGCATGGTGGCGTTGTAGCGGCTCCCACGGTTGCCCGGATAGTTCTTGTCCTGCAGGAACTTCTGCCTGTAGTGGGTCACCAGGCTGTCATCGGGCTGCACGAGTTCAGCGTGTGGCAGTGTGTAGGCCATCAGGGCGAAGAATGGCTTCCCCTTTTCCTGGCGTGCGAGCCACTCCATGGCGCGGCGGTGGACGAGGTCGGCGCTGTACTGGGTGCGCTTGCGGTAGTCCTCGCCGCTCATCGCGTGCCGCGCGTTGCCCCACAGCACCTCGCGCACCACGGACGTGTCGCCCCGGGTGCGGCTGTAGCGGTTGAGGAAATTGGGATAGTAGAGGTGTGCCTGGAACTGGCAGATGTAGCCGAAGAACTCATCGACCCCGCGCTTGTCGGGCGTGCTCACCGAGCCCTCGTAGCCTCCCGCCCATTTGCCGAACTGCGCCGTGTGGTAGCCCTGTTCCTTCATGATTTCGGGCAGCACCACGTGTGCGGTGTCCAGCGGGTGCTGTCCTGTGACGGCGTACTCGTGGTTCGGCCCGTAGGTCACGTCGCCGCTCCAGTACTCGCGGTTGCCGCGTATGGCACAGTGTCCCGTGTGCTGTCCCGTCATCAGCGACGCCCGGCTGGGCGCGCTTACGGGGCTTCCGGCGTAAGCCTGTGTGAAGAGCATCCCCTGGCTGGCCAGGCGGTCGATGTGGGGGGTCTGTATGTAAGGTTGCCCGTAGCAGGCCAGGTCGCCATAGCCCAGGTCGTCGCACAGGATGACCAGGATGTTGGGACGCTCGCGGTGGGCCTTCCCGGCGGCCTGTCCTGGCATGTGGCTGTGTGCCGTTGCCTGTGTGCCGCACGCCAGCAGGGCCAGCGGCGCCAGGACGGCGCGCGGTGTGGGGATGCCCGCCCGCCTGCCTGCGGTGGGGCGGGGGAGGTGCTTGTTGTCTTGCATGTCGGTGCTATTCCTTTTTCCCTGTATGGCTTGTGTCTCCTATGAGTACACTCACGATGCCGCGCGCGGGTGCTTTCACCCGTGCCACATGGCCTTTTGACTTGGCCACCCACACGTCCGTGTCGGCCTGTCCGTTGTTGATGAGCAGGGTCGCCAGGGTGCCGTCGGGGTTCTGGAACGACACGCTGTGGATGTCCCGGCATCCGCTCACCTGTTGCCCGATGCGGCGCGCGCCGGGCTGCACGACCGCGCTGCAGTGCGCGATGACGTAGTAGTGGCTGTTGCGGTGTATGGTCTTGTAGTCGTTCTGGTCGATATCGACAGCCCCGTAGCAGGTGGTGCATCCGCCGTCGAGGTTCGGCCCGCGCCTCAGGTCAAGCATGAGGTTCCACACAAGCACCGCGCGGCATTGGCGCGTGACCGTGTTGTAGACGAGGCGGTTCATGTCGGTCAGGAGGCGTTTCTGGAGGTTTCTCCCGTCGTTCCATGTGCCTATGCTTGCCTCGGTGAAGATGACCTCCTTGCCGGGCAGCCGGCTGTTGATGCGGTCGAGCTCGCTTGCCTCGCCCCCATAGTCGTGCCAGGCCGAGCCCACCACCAGCTCGCTGCCCTCCATGGAGTCCGTCAGAGCGTCGAACACGCGCACCGGGTAACCGTCCTGCCCTGGCTTGCGGTCGTAGTTCCAGTTGTGGTCGAAGCAGTAGATTTTCGTGCTGAGTCCGGCCTTCTTGAACGCCGGGGCAAGCGCGCTGATGAACTCCGCCTGCTCGTCCCAGGGCATGTACAGGCTGGCGCAGTTGCCCTGGTTGAGCGGCTCGTTCTGTGGCGTGACCGCGTGAATGCGTATGCCCTCACGGGCAAAAGCCTGCACGAAGCGCACAAAGTACTGGGCGTAGGTGTCGCGGTAGCGGGGGGCGAGGTGCCCGCTCACCCATGAGTCGAGGGGGCGGAGCGACTTCAGGTCCTCCACCTTCATCCACTTGGGGCATGTCCAGGGAGCCGCGATGACCTTTACTTGCGGATTGATGGCGAGTATCTCCCTGAGGATGGGGATGACGTAGTCCGTCTCGTCGGTGTGGAGACGGAAGTTCTCGAGCCCGGGCTGGTCGCACAGCGAGTATTCCGTGCTGCTGAAGTCGTTGCAGCCGATGCTGACGCGCACGTAGCTCGCCCCGTAGCCCCGGGTGGGCGAGAATGTCTGGCGGAGGAACCGCGTGCGGTCGTCCCGTGTCATCTTGAGCAGGTTGTGGCAGGTGCTGTAGGTGATGGCATACCCGAAGCCGTCTATCGGCTGGTATTGCTCGCGGGGTTGCAGGGTGATGAGGTTGTCGCCGGCATGCCTGTGGGTGGTGCCGTCCTCCCGGTCGAGCGTGAGGGTTCCCTGGGCGTTGGTGGTGTAGGTGCGCACGCCCTCGGCCAGCGACGCGGTGGCGCACAGGGCTGCCAGGAGCAGGGCTGTGCCTGCCTGGCGCATGGATGTGGGATGTATGCTCATGATGGTGTGTGGTGTTGGGGAATACATATTATATAGGGGAGGGTGAGTGTTGTACAGGGGAGGGTGAGGCCTCCCTCTCACGCCTGGCGGGCCTGGTGGGCAGGCAGTGCCAGCCCGCTCTCCATGATGGCCAGGATGTCCGATGGCTGTGCGGCCAGTGTGGCGGCGCCGTGCGCGATCAGGAACTCGCGGTCGCGGAATCCCCACAGCACGGATATGCAGGGCAGTCCCGACTCCTGTGCCGTGAGGATGTCCACGTCAGAGTCGCCTACATACACGCACTCCTCTCTTCCCGCTCCCAGCCGCTCCATGGCCTCCAGCACCATGTCGGGGGCGGGCTTGCGCCGCACTCCCGCGTGCTCGCCTATGGCCACATGCACATGCCGGGCGAAGTGGCGGCTGTACATCGCGTCCACTCCAGCCTGCAGCTTGTTGCTCACGATGGCCATGCGGTAGCCCTTGTGGTCAAGCGCGGCGAGGAGTTCGGGGATGCCCTTGTAGGGGGCGGTGTGGTCCATGCAGTGTTCCACATAATGCGTGCGGAACTCCCGGAAGCACCGCTCGACCATGTCGGCGGAGGTGTCCTGCGGTACGGCCCGCTCGATGAGCAGGTGCACGCCGTTGCCCACAAAGGAGCGCACCTCGTCGAGTGTGCGTCCGGGCCAGCCCATGGAGTGCAGGGCGTGGTTGGTGCTGAGCCACAGGTCCTCGAGTGAGTCGGCCAGCGTGCCGTCCAAATCGAATATCAAAGCCTTGTATTTCTTCATCTTCTGTGTGACGGGACTGGCATCCCTTGGTTTTCTGCGGGCTAAGTTAGCACTTTTCTGCGGCTTGCTGAAGTGTTGGCATGGAGTTTTTTCGTCCTCTTCCGCCCGTTTCCCGCGTTGGCGCGTGGTGAGCCGCGCGGGGGCTGGACGGCTTCAGCCCGCCGTCCCGCATGCGTCAGGCACCTGTGTGTGTGGCGAGCCGCATGCCGCGCCTCCGACCGCAAGCCGCAAGGCGGGACAGACCGCAGGGCGAGGCGGTATGGTGTGCGGCACTGCTTCACACGGGAGGGTCAAGGCGGGGACGCGGGAGTGAGAAACCCGCCAACTCCCCCTGGTCAATGAAAAAGACAGGAGGAGTTGTATTTGAATGCGGGAAGATTGAAAAAACAAAAAAGAAGCACTTCCTCACGGAAAAGCTTCTCCTTACTAACAATCTTTATTAACCTAAAAAACAAAAACTAACAATCTTTATAACCTAAAAACACCTTGACGGAAAATCAGAACTTCGCAGTCCCTTTAGCATTCCGTTCCTTTTTCTGGTGCAAAGGTAAGGCGAAAATCCCGGATGCCCATGGGTTTCCCCGAGAAAAATTAATCCGGGAACGATTTTATTGATATAGGTCAACCCGAAAAGCCCTTTTCTCCTCCAAAAACGTGTAACTTTGCCGTGAGGAAGAGGATTGCGGGGCGGCGCGGCAGGCGCGGTGCGGCAGTCCAGAAAGCAAAATGTATATGGAGATGGACTATTCGCTGAATGAGTGGTGGGCCTCGCTCACCGTGGTCGAGAAGGAACGCATTGCCACGAAGGTGGCTGGCCGAAAGGTGCTGTACCCCGAATGCACCGCACTGTGGAACAGCCTGGGAGAGGACAGGCAGCGCAAGATACATGACCACTGTGTCGGCGCGCATGGACTGGTGATGCGGGAGTGGACGGTAGATGAGACATTCTCCTGTTGAGCAAGAGATGGGAAGAAACAAGTTCTCGGCACAGGAGATAAGGGAAATCAAGGGGCTCCTGAGAAGGAAGAACAGCGCGAAACGCTTCGGGCAGAAGATGATACGCCATATCCTGCGGGTGGACTACGAGTTCAATATCTCCGACTTCAACGAGCCTGGCAAGGCTTTCGGCGAGGCCGAGCTGGACGCCGCCATGGAGCGCGGGGCCATCCTCGTCCTGGATGATGCCACGGTCGCCGCCATGAGGGAGAAGCGGGCGCGCGACCGGGCACGCGATGAGGCTGCCCGTCTCCAGGCCAGTCCGCCCGCCGAAGGGACGGACTGGAAGAAGGCCATGGAAGAGTGGCGGCGCTGGGAGCGCGCGCGGGACACCGCCTCCCGGGACGGCGCGCGGGAATAGCCGGCCGCAAGGCCGCTCCACGCCAGGGCCGCGCGGAGGCCGGGCAAGGCCGCAACCGTATGGGCGGGAACATTTTTCCCGTCCGCACGGCCTGTAATGCTGTGGAAAAATAGTACCTTTGCACAAGCCAAGAAATCAGTATGGAAAAGAATTTCAAGAGAACGACCGTCACGGCCGCGCTGCCCTATGCCAACGGCCCTGTGCACATCGGGCACCTGGCGGGGGTGTATGTGCCGGCCGACATATATGTGCGCTACCTGCGTCTCAAGGGACGCCCGGCCATATTCGTGTGCGGCAGCGACGAGCACGGGGTGCCTGTCACCATCCGTGCCCGCAAGGAGGGTGTCACCGTGCAGCAGGTCGTTGACCGCTACCACGCGCTCATCAAGGAGAGTTTCAGCCGCTTCGGCATCTCCTTTGACATATACAGCCGCACCACAAGCCCCACTCACTGCAAGCTGGCAAGCGACTTCTTCCGCAAACTCTACGACGACGGGAAGTTTGTGGAGAAGGTAACCGAGCAGTTCTATGACGAGCAGACGGGCCATTTCCTCACCGACCGCAACATCCGTGGCGAGTGCCCGCGCTGCCACGCGCCCGAGGCCTACGGCGACCAGTGCGAGAAGTGCGGGGCCACACTAAGCCCCGAGGAGCTCATCAATCCCTACAACGCCGAGACGGGCAACCCGCTGGTCAAGCGCGCCACAAAGCACTGGTACCTGCCCCTCGACCAGTACCAGCCCTGGCTGGAGAAGTGGATACTGGAGGGGCACAAGGAGTGGCGCAGCAACGTCTATGGCCAGTGCAAGAGCTGGCTTGACGCCGGACTGCGCCCCAGGGCCGTGACCCGCGACCTGGACTGGGGCATCCCCGTGCCCGTGGAGGGCGCCGAGGGCAAGGTGCTGTATGTGTGGTTCGACGCTCCCATCGGCTATATCAGCAACACCAAGGAACTGTGCGACGCCCAGCCCGGGCGGTACGGCAGCTGGGTGACATGGTGGAAAGACCCCGAGACCAGGCTGGTGCACTTCATAGGAAAGGACAATATCGTGTTCCACTGCATCATGTTCCCCTCGATGCTCAAGGCACACGGGGGCTACATCCTGCCCGACAACGTGCCCGGAAACGAGTTCCTCAACCTGGAGGGAAACAAGATAAGCACCAGCAAGAACTACGCCGTGTGGCTCAACGAGTACCTCGACGAGATGCCCGGAAGGCAGGACGAGTTGCGCTATGTGCTCACTGCCAACGCCCCCGAGACCAAGGACAATGACTTCACCTGGGCTGACTACCAGGCGCGCTGCAACAATGAGCTGGTGGCCGTGTATGGCAACTTTGTCAACCGCGCCCTGCAGCTCACCCAGAAGTACTACGGTGGCGAGGTGCCCGCACCGGGCGGGCTCACCGGCTACGACCGCGAGACCCTGGACGAGTTCCGTGGCGTGAAGGAGAAACTGGAGAGCCTGCTCGAGGCGTTCAGGTTCCGCGACGCGCAGAAGGAAGCCATGAACCTGGCGCGCATAGGCAACAAGTACATCGCCGACTGCGAGCCGTGGAAGGTGGTGAAGACCGACCCCGGACGCGTGAAGACCGTCATCTACATCAGCCTGCAGCTCACGGCCAACCTCGCGATAGCCTTTGAGCCCTTCCTGCCGTTCAGCAGCAAGAGGCTGCGCGGGATGATAGACATGCCCGACTTCAGTTGGGAGGACCTGGGCAAGACCGACCTGCTGGCTCCCGGCAAGCACCTGCCCAAGCCCGAACTGCTCTTCACCAAGGTGGAGGACGAGGCCATCGAGCGGCAGGTGAAGAAACTGCAGGACACCATCAAGGCCAACGAGGAGGCCGCCTACAGGGCGCAGCCCGTGAAGGACACCGTGCCCTTTGAGGACTTCCAGAAACTGGACATACGCGTGGGCACCGTGAAGGCGTGCGCGAAGGTCAAGAAGAGCAAGAAGCTCCTGCGCTTCTGCCTCGATGACGGAAGCGGGCAGGACCGCGTCATCCTGAGCGGCATCGCGCAGTGGTATGAGCCGGAGCAGCTGATGGGCAAGCGCGTGCTCTTCATCGCCAACCTGGCCCCGCGCAAGATCATGGGCGAGGAGAGCCATGGCATGATCCTCAGCGCGGTGAACTACGACGGCAACCTGAGCCTCACCACCACCATGGATGATGTGAAGGGCGGCAGCACCGTGGAGTGACACGCGTAAGGCTGGCCGCCAGGGCAGGCGTACTTCCCTGGCCGGAGTGTGGCGTGCCTGGGGCACGCGCTCAATCATTCTGACACCATCCAGGGGCTGGGCCCGGCAGGCCGGGCGGCCAACCCGCAACCGACACACAATATGGCAGGCGAACTGAAAGAGAAGGCCGCGCGCGGCCTCTTGTGGGGAGGGCTGAACAACGGAGCCGTGCAACTGCTGGGCGCGCTGTTCGGCATATTCCTGCTCAGACTGCTCTCCCCAAGCGACTATGGCAAGATAGCCATGCTCACCGTGTTCAGCAACCTGGCCAGCACACTGCAGGAGAGCGGCTTCATGGCTGCCCTGTGCAATCTCAAGCACCCCACCGACAGGGACTACAACGCCGTCTTCTGGTTCAACATCCTCATGGGCGGGACGCTCTATGTGCTGCTTTACCTGGCCGCTCCGCTCATAGCCGGCTTCTACGGCGACCCCGACCTGCTGTGGCTCAGCCGCTACATGTTCCTGGGCTTCCTGGCCGCCAGTTTCGGCACGGTACAGCGCGCCTGGCTCTTCCGCAACATGATGAACAAGCAGACGTGCATCATCGCCGTGACCAGCCTGGTCGTCTCCAACGTGGCGGGCATCCTGATGGCATGGCTGGGGTACGCCTACTGGGGACTGGCCACGCAGAGCCTGCTCTTCGTCACCTGTATGACGGTGATGAACTGGCACTACTCTCCCTGGCGGCCCTCACTGCGCCTTGACCTGCGCCCCGCCTGGCAGATGTTCGGATTCAGCGGCAAACTTCTGCTTACGAACATCGTCAACACACTCAGCAGCAACGCTTTCAGTTTCCTCCTGGGCAAGTTCTACGGAGCGCACTCGGCCGGCGTGTATGGCAACGCGCGCAAGTGGGACGACATGTGCTCCAGCACCATCAGCGGCATGCTCACCGGCGTGGCGCAGCCCGTGATGGCACAGGTGCGCGACAGCAGGGAGCGCAGCCGACAGGTGTTCCGCAAGATGCTGCGCTTCGTCTCCTTCGTGTCCTTTCCCTGCATGTTCGGTGTGGGGCTCATCGCCAGGGAGTTCCTGCTCATCTTTGTGGGCGCGAAATGGGAGGAGAGCGCGTTCCTGCTCTCCCTGCTGAGCATCTACGGTGCCATCTTCCCCCTGCTCACGCTCTATGGGCAAATGGCCATCAGCCAGGGCAAGAGCAGCCTCAACATGTGGAACACGATGGCACTCAGTGTGCTGATACTCGTGGGACTGGTGCTGCTGCACCCCCTGGGGCTCAACGTCATGGTGTACTATTTCATAGTGATAAACACCATCTGGCTCTTCGTTTGGCAGTTCTTCGCCCGCCGCCTGATAGGGCTGCCCTTGTGGCAGGCTCTGTGCGATGTGCTTCCCTTCCTGCTGCTCAGTGCCGCCTGCATGGCCGTCACCTGGTGGATCACGCGCCCCATCGCCTCGCTGTGGCTGCTCATGCTGGCCAAGATGGCGCTGGCCGCCGCGCTCTACACGGCCGCCGTGTGGGTGAGCGGGGCACGCATCATGCGCGAGGCGGCCGGGTACCTGTTCGGACGCAGGCGTTCCCCATGAGGAACAGCGCCTGACACATACCGCACATGAGCGCCCGTGCCTGCCACACACAGTCATTTGTCATAACCACATATCCCATGAACATTGCCTATCTGATATCCGCCCACACCGACCCCGCACAGTTGTGCCGTCTCGTACACGCGCTGCACGGGGATGCCGAGTTCTTCATCCACATCGACGCCAAGAGCGACTTGCGCCCCTTTGCCTCATGCCTGGCGCTGCCCAGGGTACACTTCATCCCCGAGCGCGTGAACGTGCGGTGGGGCACCATGCGCGAGGTGCGGTATCAGATGAACCTCCTGCGCGCGGCGGTCGCACATCCCCGCACGTTTGACCGCATCTTCTTCCTGAGCGGCATGGACTATCCCCTCTGGAGCAACGCGCGCATCACCCGGTGGCTTGAGGAGCAGGGCGACCGGGAAATCCTGCAGGGCTACTGCATGGACACGCCCCTGCTGACCGCCGCGCAGCGGGAGAACTACACCGTGGCGCGGCCTGCCTGCCGCTGGGCGCGCATGGGCATACTCATGCGCATGGCGCTTCGTCTCACGGGCTACAGGAAGCGGCTCCACTTCACCATCGGCGGGCAGGAGTGGAAACTCTACAAGGGAAGCGCGTGGTGGTGCATAAGCGAGGCACTGGCCGCGCACGTGCTTGACCAGTATGACCACAACAGGGAACTCCTGCGTTACTTCCGCGACAGCTTCTGCCCTGCTGAGACACTCATACAGACCATCGCCTTCAACCACCCCGTGTGGCGCGGGCGCTGCATCCTCACGGGGGGCGCGTACCCAGGTCTGCCGGCTCTCACGCCCCTGCACTTCATCGACTATGCCACCACCATCCATGTGCTGGACGAAAACGACTACGGACGCCTGCGCGAGAGCGGGAAGATGTTCGGACGCAAGGTGGTGAGCGGCAAGAGTGACCCCCTGGTGCGCATGATTGACCGGGACCGTGCTGACGGGTGACTGCCGGGGGACGGACGGGTTGGCCGGGCGGGGCCGCAGGGTGACAGGACGGGACTTGGCCGCTGGCGGTGGCCGGACGTGTGGGCACGATGGGCGGATATGGCCGCACGGGCGAAATATAAGCGCGTTATGCTTTGAGTATCGGCCCAAAAGACGTAAATTTGTATGGGAAAAGGGATTGGTTAAATATGGATTTCAAGATTTTTCTCTACGTTTGGCTGGGCTTTGTGGCCTTGGTTTACCTTTACGCCTGGCTTGACACCATGTACTATATGTATGATGTGCCACGTATCTGCAGGCGCGTGCTTGACGCCTTCACCGAGGAGGAGTAGCCTGCCCTTGCTGCTTCTGTGCCTGTGCGCGCTGCTTGCCTCCTGCCAGAAGATGACTCTTGACGAGGAGCCTGGAGGCGGTGCGGGAGAGCCGGCGCGGCTTCCCGTGGGTACAGGGCTGGGCACCGAGGATTGTCCCTTCACGGTGGGTGACGTGCTCGCGGGTGTCGTGTCGCCGCAGGGAAGACCCGTGTGGGTGGCAGGCTATGCGGTGGGGGCGGCCTACAGGACACTGGCGACCTGTGATTTCTCGCCCAGTCCCGCCTATTCCAGCAATATCCTGCTGAGTTCCGACTCCCTATGCACCGACGCGTCGCGCTGCGTGCCCGTGGAACTGTCCACGCAGAAGTGGAAGACTCTTCTGTCCCTGCCGGCCAATCCTGCCGGCTACCGCCAGTGCGTGATGGTGCAGGGGACTCCCGCCACATACTACAAGACCAGCGGCCTGCGCAAGGTGTGCGCGGGCCGCTGGCTGTATGGGTTCGACCTCTCGGGGGTGTCGCGTGACCCCCAGGAGTGGCAGGCCGACACTATCTCTTGGTGAGGGCCACCACCGAGATGGCCACGGATGCCAGGCTGAAGATGCTTCCGCCGGCCACGGCGAGGAAGGTGTAGAAGGCGCTGTTCTTGATGTTCTTGCTCTTGTTGGGCTCCACATATATCATGTCATTCTGCTGCACGTAGTAGGCGGGGCTGCTGAAGATGTCGGCCTTGGTGAGGTCCAGGCGGTACATGACGCGCTTCCCGTTCTCCTCGCGGTAGAGCTGCACCCTCTGGCGCAGTCCCGTGTCGTCCACGTCACCGCACTTTGCCAGCACGTCCAGGATGGAGTTGCGCTCGCTGGTGAGGTTCACCACCTGGGGTGTTCTCACGGCTCCCATCACGGCCACGCGCCCGTTCTGGAGGCGCACCGTCACCTCGGGGTCGCTGATGAGTTTCGATTCCTTGATGGCGTTCTCTATGGCCTTGGCGGCCTCGTCGCTGGTGAGTCCCTCCACTTTTACGCGTCCCACCGACGGAAGCACCACATATCCGTCGTTGGTCACCGTATAGGCATAGGCGTTGGCGATGCTTCCCGAACTGTTCAGGTTATAGCTGCTGATGGCTCCCGCCGTACCCATCACCACGTCCTGCGCGAATACGGTGAGCAGGTCGGGCTCGCTGCAGGTGAGCTTGATGAGGATCTGGTCGGCAGGCTTGAGCTTCATCTCGTACTGCTGCATGATTTGCTGCGCCTGCGCGAATACGGAGTCGGCTCCCTGGAAATATACAATCTTCTTGGTTGACACACAGCTGGCCATCACCAGTGCCAGGATGGCCAGCGGCATCATTGCGAGTGTTCTTTTCATATAGAAATGCTTCTGTAGTTTTATTTCAGGACAAAGGTAATGCTTTTCTTCCGCTTTTCACGGGAAAAGTCTGTTTTTTTGCCCTTGTGCCTGTATGGATTCCCGTTGTCCGCGCTGTTGCGCGCCCGCACTCATTCCACCTCGGTCAGGAGTCCGGTGTGCGAGTCGATGATGTAGCCATGCAGGCGCACGTCATGTGGCACCAGGGGATGGCGGCGTATGGTGTGCATGGTGTTGCGCACCGAGTCCTCGGTGTCGTGGAAGCCCTCCAGCCAGTGGTCAAGGTCGATGCCGCACAGGCCGATGGTGTCTATCACGTCCTGGCGTATGCCGCGTTCCACCATCAGGCGCTTCATCTGAGCCCCGTTCATGTGGCACGCGCCGCAGTTGGAGTGCGCGATGACCATAATCTCCTCGACCCCAAGCTCATAGATGGCTACCAGCAGACTGCGCATGGCCGAGTCGAAGGGGCTTATGACGAGCCCCCCGGCATTCTTGATGAGTTTGGCGTCACCATTGCGCAGCCCCAGGGCGGCGGGCAGCAATTCGGTGAGGCGCGTGTCCATGCACGACAGGATGGCGAGTTTCTTGTCGGGGTACTTGCTCGTGGCGAACTGCTCATAGCGTCTCCGTGCCACAAACTCGCGGTTGTGTTTCAGTATTTCCTCTATAATCATTCCTGTGGGTGTTGCCAAAAGGGGGCGGACACGGGGCGGCGGCCACCGGTTCGCGCTGCAAATTTGCGAAATTTACGGCAAACTGCGGCATGCGTGGCGCACTTTTTCGCACTGGGGCGGGAAGTTCCCCCGTGACCCCCAGCGCAACGCCGCGAGGGCGGGCGGGCTTGCGTGGGCGGATGGCAGGGGCGTGTGCCGTCACGCGCCCCGCCAGGGGAGGGGATGGGATGCAGTGCGGTGCGTTGGCG
>DCCS01000044.1:70003-138894 GCA_002316015.1 Prevotellaceae bacterium UBA1075 | reverse complement strand
ATGCAGTGCGGTGCGTTGGCAGATGCAGTGCGGTGCGTTGGCGGATGCGGTGGCATGCGGCATGCTGGTGCAATGTGTCCCCTTGATAACCTTTTCTGACCAAGGGGTTACGGGTAAGGGAAAAATCACCTAACTTTGCAACCTCACACCAAGCGAGACGATACACATGACTATAGCAGTAGATTTCGATGGCACGATAGTGAAGCACCGCTATCCCCAAATCGGCGAGGAGATACCCTTTGCCACGCAGACGCTGAAGATGCTCATACAAGACCGTCACAAGCTGATCCTGTGGAGCGTGCGCGAGGGCAGGCTGCTGGACGAGGCTGTGGAATGGTGCAGGCAGAGGGGCGTGGAGTTCTATGCGGTGAACAAGGACTTCCCCGAAGAGGACGAGCAGAAGAACATGCACTTCAGCCGCAAGCTGAAGGTGGACCTGTGGATAGATGACCGCAACGTGGGGGGACTGCCCGACTGGGGCACCATCTACCGCATGATCTCAGAAAGGAAGACTTATGAGGAGATTATGCGCGAGGAGTACAGCGCCACAGAGGTGAGGCGCGGGAAGAAGTGGTGGCAGATATAGCCCGGAGCACAGGACTGCGGCCCTGCGGCACGCGGCTGGGCCGCCGCCAGCAGGACACCACCTCCAGGCCCCATTGCCCATGTCGCCTCTCGCGTCTCGCGGGGGAGTGCCAGGCCCGCCAGGAAGAGTGACAGGGCAAGGGACGCGCACACGTGTGTACTCTATATACGTCCAGAGCACCATATACGTGTCCAGAGCACCGCGCCACCCGCGCATGCCCGCCACAAAAAGCAGGGGAGGCAAATGCCGGCATCGGCTTGCCTCCCCTGAATGGTGCGTATGGCGTCCCGCCACAGGCGGGATGCCCTCACTTGGCGTAGGACACGGAGCGTGTCTCGCGTATGACCGTTATCTTCACCTGTCCGGGATAAGTCATCTCGTTCTGGATCTTGGTGGCTATCTCGTTGCTCAGTTCCTCGGTCTGCTTGTCGTCTATCTTGTCCGCGCCCACGATGACACGCAGTTCGCGGCCTGCCTGTATGGCATAGGTCTTCACCACGCCGGGGTAACTCATGGCGATGTTCTCCAGGTCCTTGAGCCGCTTGATGTATGCCTCCACTATCTCGCGGCGCGCTCCGGGACGCGCTCCGCTGATGGCGTCGCACACCTGCACGATGGGAGCCAGCAGCGTGGTCATCTCCATCTCGTCGTGGTGAGCGCCGATGGCGTTGCAGATGTCGGGCTTCTCCTTGTACTTCTCGGCCAGTTTGGCTCCGTACAGGGCGTGGGGCAGTTCGGGTTCCTCGTCGGGCACCTTGCCTATGTCATGCAGCAGTCCGGCGCGCTTGGCCTTCTTGGGGTTCAGCCCCAGCTCGCTGGCCATCACGGCGCACAGGTTCGCGGTCTCCCGCGCGTGCTGCAGGAGGTTCTGCCCGTAGCTGCTGCGGTACTTCATCTTGCCTATGATGCGTATGAGCTCGGGGTGCAGGCCGTGTATGCCCAGGTCTATTGTGGTACGCTTTCCGGTCTCGATGATTTCCTCCTCGACCTGCTTCTTGACCTTGGCCACCACCTCCTCGATGCGTGCCGGGTGTATCCTGCCGTCGGCCACCAGCTGGTGCATGGCCAGTCGGCAAATCTCTCGTCGCACGGGGTCGAAGGCGCTTATCACGATGGCCTCGGGCGTGTCGTCCACCACGATCTCCACGCCTGTGGCGGCCTCCAGGGCGCGTATGTTGCGTCCCTCGCGCCCTATGATGCGTCCCTTCACCTCGTCGTTGTCAATGTGGAACACCGTCACGCTGTTCTCCACGGCTGTCTCGGTGGCCACGCGCTGTATGGTCTGGATGATGATCCGCTTCGCCTCTTTGTTGGCCGTCATCTTGGCGTCGTCCATGATCTCGTTGATGTATGCCTGCGCGTTGGTCTTCGCCTCGTCCTTCAGAGCCTCCACCAGCCGTTCCTTGGCCTCCTTGGCACTGATGCCCGACAGTTCCTCCAGCTTGTTGCGTTCCTGTTCCATGAGGGTGTTCTTGCGCTCGTCCAGTTCCTCCTCGCGCTTCTGCAGCAGCGACTGCTGTGTCTCCAGGCGCTGGCGCATCGACTCGGTCTCCTGCTTGCGCCTGGTGAGCTCGTCCTGTTTCTGGTTGAGCGTGAGCTCGCGCTGCTTGACCCTGTTCTCGGCCTGCTGTATCTGCTGGTTGCGCTGCCGCACCTCTTTCTCCAGTTCGGCTTTCTTGCTCAGGAACTTGTCCTTTACCTCGAGCAATTTCTTCTGCTTGATTACCTCCGCTTCCTTCTCGGCCGCTTCCTTTGCCTCGCGTGTCAGGGTCTCCCGCTTCGAGGGTATGATGATGAAATACCATGCGGCGGCCAGTACCAGGAAGAGTACCATGCCGGCCGTCAATCCGATAATTATTTCCATCTGTAAAATGCTTTGTTTTGTTTGTTGGGGTCTTTTCCTTCTCTCTGTTCGCTTTGCTGTCACAGCGCGCGCTGGCCGCTCCTGCGTCGCGCGCCTACTTTCCGGAACCGAGTGCGGACTCCAATTCGCTGATCAGGGGGCGCAGCCTTTCGGCCACAGGAGTGATGTCCAGGGCCAGTTCCTTCTGCTTTGCCTGCACAGCCATGTCCACCATCGTCATGACGAGGTAGATGTTCTCTGTCTGGCCTGGGTACTTGCTTGTGTAGAAACTGTACCTTTCCTTGATCAGCCTTTCGGCTTGTCTGTAGGCATATTCCTGCTCCCTGGGGATGCGCAGTGGTATGCACATTGTGCCGAAGTGGATAGTTATTGATAATGTGTCGCTTGCCATGCCCTTAGTCTGCCTTTAGCATTGCCACACACTGGTCAATGTCTCGCACCATTTTCCTTATGCGGCCGTGCAGGTCCTTTGTGCTGCTGTCGGCCATGTCGATGTATTTGGCCATCTTCAGATGGTCATACTTCAACTGGAGCCGCCTGTTGTCCTCCTCCAGGTTCCTTATCACCTGCCGGAGCGCGGTGACCTGTTCCTCCAGGCTGTCCTTCTCGGCCTGGAGTTCCCGGTGCTTGAGGATGAGCTGCCGGGCCCGTGTCTCCAGCCTCATCAGCAGGCCGTCCATCTCCGCGTTCATGTGTTCGGGTTGCTCCTTTGGCACAAAGGTAGCCCTTTTTTCCGGAGTTCACAAGTTATTCCCCGCCGTTTTTGCGCGGTTCCTTCTTGGCCAGCATGACCAGCGTGTATACGTACTCGGTCATCCAGCGCTCGCTGTAGTCCAGCATGGCCTGGTATCTGCGTATCGACACGCAGGCTTTGCGCACGCCCTCGTCCTTCCAGTCCACGCGCGTGAGCACCTGGTGCACCTGCTTGGCCACCATCCCGCGCAGGGTCTTGTGCAGGAATGAGGGGAGGCGGAATTTCCATTGCATGAGGTTGCCCATGAGCATCATCAGGTCCTGGCTGAAGCCCTGGAAGGCGGCCAGGTAGGGCTGCACGTCCTGTGGCTTGCGGCAGTGCCGCTTCATGCTTGCGTCGATTTCCTTGAAGAAGTCGTCCGGGATGGCGTATATGTCCTGTATCATGCGCCTGCACTGCTTCTTCTCGCCCAGCCCGAGCTTGTTGTTGACGGTGGGCACATGGTACGTCTGCTTGAACACGCGCAGGTCGGGCAGGGCGGCGAGGTTGCTTATACCCAACTGTGCTGCGATGCTTGACTGGTAATAAACGCGGATGAGCAGCATGAAGTCCTCCATGCCGCCCACCATGCTGCCGGCCTGTTGTTTCCGGCCGAAAAGCCTGTTGAGAAATGACATTCCTGTTATTCTTGTTATGTTATATGTCTCTTATTTATATATAATGTGTGCCGCCTGCCCTTGGGGCGGGCGATGTCGTGCCGCGCTCAGTAGGCGTTCTTCTCCTTGTGGAGCAAGGTCTTGAAGAAGGTTGACGCGATGATGCGCAGGTCGAGCCAGAATGTCCAGTTCTCCACATACCAGATGTCGGCATGCACGCGGTTCTCCATCTGGCTCAGGTAGCGTGTCTCCCCACGGAAGCCCTGTACCTGTGCCCAGCCCGTGATGCCAGGCTTCACCCAGTGGCGCACCATGTAGCGGTCTACAATCTTGCGGTACTCCTCGGTGTGCGCGAGCATGTGCGGGCGCGGGCCCACCAGGGACATGCTGCCCAGGAACACGTTGATGAACTGCGGGAACTCGTCGATGTTTGTCCTGCGCATGAAGTCACCGAAGGGGAACTTGCGCGGGTCATGCTCGGTGGCCTGCACCTTGTCGGCATCGGCATTGACGTGCATGGACCTGAACTTGATGCAGTAAAACTCCTTGCCGTGCAGCCCGCTGCGCTTCTGCAGGAAGAATACCGGCCCCGGGCTCTGGCATTTGATGACAACGGCCACAATGACGTAGATGACCGGGAACAGCGTGAGCAGGAAGATGCCGCTGACCACCAGGTCGAGGGCTCGCTTTATGGCTCGGTTGCCCATGCTGAGCAGGGGTTCCTCGCGGGGCGCAAGGACAAACGACCCTCCGATCTGCATGGTGACCATGTGGCGGCGCGTGAGGTTGACAAAGACGGGCACCATGAAGAAGTGTATGAGGTTATTCTCGCAGTAGGAGTACAGCTCCATGGCGTGATCCTTGTCCAGGGAGGCCATCGAGCAATAGACCGCATCGATTTTCCCGGCGTTCTCCTTCAGGTAGTCGATGGCCTGCAAGGGCTTGCCCCTCAGCACCACCCCATCGGGCAGGGGACGGTCCACGGGGTTGGCAAAGAGCCCCTTGATGTCCAGGCCGTATGTGGTGTCCCTGAGGTCATAGTACAGCTCGCGCAGTTCCTCCCCGTTTCCTACCAGGATCACGCGCGCCAGGCTTTCCCCCTTGTGGCGCGTGTTGGTCATATGCCTGAATATCAAGATGCGCTCGCTCAGCAGCAGCAGCGTGAACATCGCATAGACACCCAGCAAATAGGCACGCGGAAAGAAGTCGTACCTGGCCAGGTGGATTGCCAGCAGAAACACCGCGAGAAGCGCCGTGGAGGTGGCAAACACGTTGCCGGCTATCTTGTCGCTGCTGCACACATGCCTCAGCGCGATGGGCGGAAAGGCCACGGCCACGGGCACATAGCACAATACAGCTATGGCAAGGAAACGCTGCGTGAACTCCATGGAAATCCACTCCTGTCCTGTGTGCAGGAGGGCATAGTGTGTCGTGAGGAAACTGACACCCAGGAGCATGATGTCTATCGCGTTGACAAAAATTCTGGTGACGGTGGATTCTTCGGGATATCTGCTGTTCATCATCTGGCTGTGTGTGGTTTGCCCAGTGCGGCGGTGCGCATGGCAGGGCACGCGTTTGTTCGTTTTACTTCATGTGCAAAAGTACAATACTTTATTGGGACATTTGGCCTACGGGGCGCGAAAAAATCGGTTTGTTGGCATTTTTTTCGTGAAATGCTTGCGCATTCCCCATTATTGTGTACTTTTGTGGTTCAGTAGAGTAACAACGCAAATAAACGCAGACTGAACTAAAGACATGGCCGAGTTTGTAGCAAACGAAGAGAACAGAGAGGAAGAGCAGAGCGGTTTTGACTTTGCCTCCTTGTGGAAAATCATAGTCCTCAACTGGTACTGGATAGCACTGTCCACCATCGTGGCACTGGGGCTTGCCTTCTGCTATCTGCGCTACACGCGTCCCGTGTATGCGTACAGCATGAAGATTCTGGTCAAGGACGAGGACTCACGCTCGCCCATGTACCGCAGCGGGCAGATGGCGCTGGAGAGCATGGGAGTGATATCCAACTCTAACGGCTTCGACAACGAGCTGGAGATCCTGGCCAGTTCGAACATCAGCAAGCGCGTGGTGAAGGCCCTGAAACTCTATGTGGGTTATGAACTGGAAGGGCGCATACGCAAGCATGAGATGTACAAGGACAATCCCTATATTGTGGATATGCCGGGGAACCAGATAGACGACATGCAGTCGCTCATTCTCCTGCGTGTGAGCCGCAGGGGCAGCGGGCTGCATGTCAAGGGCAAGCTGTATGCGCCCAAGGCCAAGGAGCCCATGGTCTTTGAGCGCGACGTGAAGTCGCTGCCCGGTTCGTTCAGCACCCCGGTGGGTACTGTCACGCTTCAGCGCAACCCCGTAGCGGAGCCCACCACGCGGGACATGTATGCCACCATCATGCCGCTTGAGGCGGCGGCAAAGTCCTATGGCGCGCGCCTCTCGGCCACCGCCACCAGCAAGACAACCACAGTGGCCGAGTTGAAGTATGTGGACACGCAGACCGATCGGGCCGTCGATTACTTGAACGAGCTCTTCAAGAGCTACAACGAGGACGCAAACGAGGACAAGAACGAGGTGGCGCTCAAGACCGAGGAGTTCCTCAAGAGCCGCATCGAGGCCATACGCTCGGAACTGGACGAGACGGAGAGCAGCCTGGAGTCATACAAGAAGCGCAACGAACTCATCAATCTGACCAACGACGCGAGCAACGCCCTCACCAAGAGCACAGAGTACCAGAAGGAGCAGGTGGAGCTGGAGACACAGCTCAACCTGGTGACTGCGCTGCTCGACTACATGGACGACCCGCGCAACGCGCTCAGCGTCATCCCCTCAAACCTGGGGCTGAAGGATGCCGACATGAGCAAGATGCTCGACAAGTACAACGATTATGTGCTGCAGCGCAACCGCCTGCTCAAGTCGTCAAGCGCCGACAACCCCTATGTGAAGCGCATCACTTCGCAACTCGAGGAGATGTGGCCCAGCATACGGCTCAGCCTGAAGAACGTGCGTGACAACATCCTCACGCAGAAGCGCAGTGCCGACAGCCAGTTCCGCCTCTTCAGCCAGCGTGTGAGCGAGGTGCCCACCCAGGAGCACGACCTGAACACTATCACGCGGCAGCAGGAAATCAAGGCGGAGCTCTATCTGATGCTCCTGCAGAAGCGTGAGGAGAATTTCATCTCCCTGGCCAGCACTGCCACCAAGGCGCGTGTCATCGACGCGCCCAGGAGCGAGGGCAAGGTGTCGCCCAAGGGCAAGATGGTCATGATGGGCGCGCTCGTGCTCGGAATGGCTTTCCCCGTAGGGCTGGTGTATCTGCTGGGCATGCTGCGCTACCGTATCGAAGGTCGCGAGGATGTGGAGAAACTGACCAAGATACCCCTGATCGCCGACATACCGCTGGCTCCCAAGTCGCATGACGGAGAGCACAAACTGGCAGTACGCGAGAACTCCAACGACATGATGGAGGAGGCCTTTCGCGGTCTGCGCACCAATTTGCGCTTTGTGCTGGGGGGGGACGAGAAGGTTATCGTGTGCACGAGTTGTGTCCCAGGTGAGGGCAAGACGTTTGTCAGCACCAACCTCGCCATGTCACTCTCCCTGCTGGGCAAGCATGTCATCATTGTGGGACTGGATATCCGCAAGCCCCGACTCGTGAAACTCTTTGGCCTGCCTTCGGACAAGCGTGGCATCACCACCTTCCTGTCCAGCAGCGACGAGTCCTACGAGATGCTTGACAGGCAGATACTGCATGGCGTGTGCAACCCCAACCTGGATGTCCTGCCTGCGGGTGTCATACCCCCCAACCCGGGCGAACTCATCTCCCGCGTGCAACTTGACCATGCCATATTGGAACTTCGCAAGCACTACGATTATGTGATACTCGACACGCCGCCCGTGGCTTTGGTGAGCGACACATTGTCCATCGCCCGCGTGGGCGACATGACACTCATGGTGTGCCGTGCCGACTTCTCGCCCAAGTCCAACTTCAAGCTCATCAACGAGCTCAAGCAAGGGGACAAGATGCCTAAGATTTCCCTTGTGCTCAATGGCGTGGACCTGCGCAAGCGAAAGTATGGTTACTACTACGGCTATGGCAAGTACGGGAAGTACGGCAATTACGGCCGCTACGGCCACTATGGTGTATATGGCCATTATGGACAGCGTCCAAATGCGGGCGAGCACACCGAAAAGTAAGTGAGGCGACTGTTGCTGTTCATAGGCATCCTCCCCATGGCGGTTCTGGCGCAAGTCGGCCGCCTGGGGGAGAATGTGCGTTATGAGGCCAGCATGAGCGGCGTGGCCTCCAATGGTGAGCATGCCCCGTTCTGGTTCACGGCCAACCGCTACGGACTGGCCACACCCAACACCGGGAGTTTCCTGGCACGCGCCTCGGTCATCCGTGGTACACGGGCCGACAGTGCCCGGCATTGGCGGATAGGCTATGGAGCCGACCTGGCCGTGGCCGCAGGCATGAACAGCCACTTCATCCTGCAGCAACTCTATGCCGAGGCACAATGGAAGACCCTGAGGCTGAGCGTGGGACAGAAGGAGAGACCACTGGAACTGAAGGACGGCACACTCAGCAGCGGAGCCATGACCACAGGCATCAACGCACGCCCCCTGCCCCAGGTGAGGCTGGAACTGCCCGACTTCTGGACTATTCCCGGCACGCGGCACATGCTCTCGCTGAAGGCACACTTTGCCTTCGGAGCCTATACCGACAACTGCTGGCAGCGCTCCACGGCGGGTGCCAGGGGACTTCTGTACACCACAGGCTCGCTTTACCACAGCAAGAAACTCCTGCTGCGCATCGGCAATGAGGGCCGCTTCCCGCTTCTTGTCACAGGCGGACTGGAGATGAGCACGCAGTTTGGGGGTGAAGGATGGAACATGGGACAGAGGCTCGATGACTGGTCGCAACTGGATACGCACCGCAATCTCTTCCACGGCTTCAGTTCACTCTGGCACGCAGTCATACCTGGCGGTAACGATGCCGACGATGGTGACTTTGCCAATGCCGAGGGCAACATGCTGGGATCCTGGCATCTGCGTGCCGACTGGAGGGGGCATGGCTGGAGCGCGGCAGCCTACATGGAGCATTACTTTGAAGACGAGAGCCAGCTCTTCTGGCAGTATGGATGGAAGGATTATCTGCTGGGTGTGGAGGTGAGTCTTCCGCACAACCCCTTCCTCTCGAAGGTCGTCTATGAGCACATGGGCACGATGGACCAGAGCGGGCCCGTGTATCACGACGCGCGCGAGAACCTGCCCGTGCAGATAAGCGGGATAGACGAGTATTACAACAATCATGTATATGGAGCCTGGCAGCACGCGGGCTTCGTGATGGGCAACCCGCTCATCCTCTCGCCCATATACAACAAGGACGGACGGCTGTGCTGCTACTACAACCGCGTGAACGCACACCACCTGGGACTGCGTGGCCAGCCGGCATCGTGGCTGGGCTGGCGCATGCTCTACACGCACCTGCGCACGCTGGGCACCTATCACAATCCCACGCTTGACCCAATGCATGCCGACTATCTGCTGGCCGAGGTCACATGGAAGCCGCGCCTCGTTCCAGGACTGCGCGTGACCGGGGCCTATGGGCTGAACACCGGGACACTCCTTGGCCGCAGCCATGGTGGCATGCTTACGCTGGCCTATAGCGGACTTATCAAAAAGAAGTAGTCATGGCACACCCCACACTCCATTTCTTGCCCGTATCCCGCCCGCGTGCTGCCAAGCGCCGCCTGTGCATGCTTGCCCTGGCCCTGTGCCTGGGCCTTTGCTCCTGCGAGAACAAGCGCGACCACAATGGCGACCTGGGCGGCATGTGGCAGTTGCTGGAGTGGCGCGACGCGCAGGGCAGGGTGGTGAAGGACAAGCACAGCCGCATCTTTTACAGTGTGCAACTGCGGCTCATACGCCTGCGCGACTACCATGATGGTGGACACTATTACCAGTGTTACTTCCGACACACCCCAGACAGCCTCGTCATCTATCATCCCACATATTATTCGGCCAAGGACAGCCTGGTAAGCCTGGCCGACCTTGCGCGCTTTGGCGTTCCTGCCAACGGGGGCTTCCGCATCCTCTCGCTCCATTCAGACCGCATGGTACTCACGAGCGCGGACACGCTTACGCTGGTCTTCCGCAAGTATTAAGCCCCCATCAGGCACAGGGCCGGGACAAGTGGACAAGCCTTCTGGGGCTTGTTCTCCCCGTCTTGTTTCAGACCTGTTTGTGGTGATTTCTCCTCAGGAGAGGGGGCTTGACCACCCCGGTGTTCCCCAGTCATGCCCGAAAGCAAACCATCCGAGACCACAGGCCAACAGGAATCCTGTGGCCGAATTAGATGGGAAGTCACTTCTCCGGCCCCTCCCGGTGGGCTTGGCGTGCGCATGTGGCATGTGTTGCCACCATGCGCGCAATCCGCGTTTCCGGGTGGTGTGCCGCCTGGACTTCCCGGGCAGTTCCCCTGCCCGCGTGCCCGTGCCGTCCGCGTTCAGAGGCAGAAGGCGTTGAGGGAGGCGAGCGTCAGTTCCAAGTCACGCCTCGCTTCCAGCAGGCGTGTGCGGACTGACAGGCTGTGGGCATTCTCGGTAAGGAAGGTGAGCAGTGTTATCTCCCCTCCTTCATAGGCGCGGCGCAGCAGAGCCTCGCTGTCATTCCCTGCCAGCAATTTCTCCAGGTCACGGATGTCTTGCTGCTGTTGCCGCGCCTGTTCGTAGAGGCCGCGTAACTGTGTGTAGTACTGGATCCGTGCGTCCTGGGCGGCCAACTTTGCCGCATTGGCCTCGGCGCGCGCCTGCCGCACACGCCCCTTGTTCTCCCACAACGGAATGGACATGCCCACGGTGACACCATTGTAATTCTGCGAAGGCACCAGTTCGCCCGAATATCCTACTGACAATTTGGGCAGTCCCTGTGCCCGTGCCACTCTCACCTGCCTCTGGCTTGCCTCCATCTGAGCTCCCAGGTATTGCAGGTCGGGGTTGGCTGTGGCCGCTTGGGCAAACCATGTGTCGAAGTCCTGTGGCAGGGTGGTCTCCCCGCCGTAGTCTGATCTCTCCAGCACAATCTCCTTGCCTCCGGCCAGTGTGGCCAGTGCGGCCTGCAACTGTTGGCGTGTGACACTCGCCTGGCGCGCCTGGCTCTCCATGTCCGTGAGGTTGAGCAGTGCCTTGTTGTACTCGATCTTGGCCGTCGCGCCCTGGTCCAACGAGCGCCGGCACGCCTCGGCCCACTGCCTGGCCCACTGGACCTGTTGGCTGTAGAGATGGTGCAGGGCGTTTTGATATACGAGTTCCACGCAGGTCTGCTTGGCCTGCAGAAGCAGTTGCTGGCGTTGTTTCAGATAATCCAGTTCGCAGGCGCGGTCTTGCTGCCTGGCCAGCCTGGCACGTTCCACATAGGCGGTAGGGAAGTCAAACTGCTGGGTGAAATCCACATCCTTGCGCCGTCCTCCCGTGACAGGGTTTGGCCAGAAGTAGCCAAACTCCACTTCGGGGTCTGGCGGCGTGAGCCCCACATGATTGGCCGCCTTCTGGGCCAGTGCCTGTTCGCGCAGTGCGCGCAGCATTGTGCTGCCCTCCTCCACCAGCCTCAAGGGACCGGTGTAAATGTCCTGTGCCCTGGAACCCGGCATTGCGAGTGCCATGCAGAGCACACAAAAGGCTTGTCTCAGTTCTTTTCTCATAATGTTGATCTGTTGCCCGGAAAGGGGGGTGAATAGTTATCGAAAGCCGCTTCCTGGCTCTTGTCCACCATGGTCTTGGCCTTGGAGATGTTGCTTGCGGATGCGTGTGGTGCCCGGCACATCAGGCCCGCGCCGTGTCGTGCCGCTCCTTGCGTAGGGCATACCAGCGGTACACGACAGGCATCACATAGATGTTGAGCAGGGTGGACGACACCAGTCCGCCCAGTACCACGATGGCCATTGGACTCTGTATCTCGTTGCCGGGCTCGTCCCGGTTCACTATCAGCGGGATGAGCGCGAGAGCCGAGGTGAGGGCGGTCATCAGTATGGGATTGAGGCGGTCAATTGACCCGTGGAGCACCGTCTCGTGGAGCGGAGTGCCCTGCTCCTGCAAGTGGCGGTATTTCGACACGAGCAGGATTCCGTTGCGTGTGGCCACGCCAAACAGGGTGATGAACCCGATGATGGACGGGATGCTGATGACCCCCGAGGTGAAGCGCACCGCCAGCACTCCCCCTATGAGAGCCAGGGGCAAGCCCAGCAACACGATGAGTGACAGTGAGACCTCGTGGAACTCGCCATAGAGCAGCAGGAAGATGGCCAGGATGGCTATGGAGGTGGCAAGCAACAGCGTGTGCCGCGCGCTCCTGGCACTCTCAAACTGCCCCCCGTACTCGATGCGGTATCCCTCGGGCAGTGTCAACTGCCTGTCCAGGGTGCGTTGTATCTCCTCGACGGCGCTGCCCACATCACGGCCCGACACGTTGGCCTGCACCACCAGCTTGCGCTGCACGTTCTCGCGCGAGATGCTTCCGGGGCCGCCGGCCGAGACTATGTCGGCCACGTCCTGCAGTGCCACCTTGTGCCCGTTGCCCGTGTCGATGAGCGAGCGTCCCACCTCCTGCGCTGTGGCGGTGTAGTTGCTGTCCAGGCGGAGCACGAGGTCATAGCGTCTCTGTCCCTCGTAGATGTCGCCCAGGACGGCTCCAGGGAAGGCCAGTTCCACATAGCGGTTGAAGTCCTGCATGGTGATGCCGTATTGTGCGAGAGCCTGGCGGCGTGCGCGGATCTGCAACTGTGGGGTCTCTGTCTGTTGTTCCACGGCCACGTCCACCAGTCCGTCGATGGGCTCGATGGCGTTCTTGATCTGGTTGCCCAGCATAAACATGCGGCTGAGGTCGCTCCCGAAGAGTTTGATGGCGATGTTGGCCCTGGTGCCTGACAGCATGTGGTCGATGCGGTGGCCCAGTGGCTGGCCTATGGAGCACACCACGCCCGGCACCGAGGCCATGCGGTGCCGCATGTCGTTGAACACCTCGGCGCGCGGGCGGTTGGCCAGGTGGAACCTCACTTCTATCTCCGAACTGTTTGTCGCCTGGGAGTGCTCGTCCAGTTCGCCGCGTCCGGTGCGCCGCGCGGTCTCGTACACCTCGGGCACCTTGAGCAATTCCTCCTCAAGCGCGTCGCCCAGCATGTCGTTCACTTCCAGCGACACGCCTGGCTGTGCCACGGCCGACACCACCGCGCTGCCCTCGTTGAATTCGGGCAGGAAACTGTTTCCCATGCCCAGGAGCATGCCCAGGGACACCACGAGCGCCGCCAGCATGCCGCCCATGACAGCCCTGTGGTGGGCAAGCACCCAGCCGAGCGAGCGGAAGTAGCCGCGCGAGAGCCACGAGGTGACGCGGCTGTCGCGCTCGTTGGCACCCAGGTAGCGGTCGCCCGTGAGCATCATGTTGCACAGCAGGGGCGTAAGGGTCATCGCCACGATGAGCGACATGAACAGGCTGATGATGTAAGCCAGCCCCAGGGGCTTGAGCATCCTGCCCTCCATGCCCGAAAGGAAGAAGAGGGGCACAAAGGCAACCATGATGATGAAGGTCGCGTTGAGTATGCTCGAGCGTATCTCGCAGGATGCCTCGAATACAATGCGGATGGCGGGACGGCGCTCCTCGCGAGGCAGGCGGTGGTTCTCGCGAAGCCGTTTATAGACGTTCTCCACATCGATGATGGCATCGTCCACCAGCGAGCCGATGGCTATGCACATGCCGCCAAGCGTCATGGTGTTGACATCCAGGCCCATGACGTGCAGGACGATGAGCGTTCCGAGCAGGCTCACGGGAATGGCCACCACCGAGATGATGGTGGTGCGGAAACTTCCCAGGAACAGGAAGAGGACGATGACCACAAACACCGCCCCCTCGAGCAGGGCGCGTCCCACGTTGTGCACCGAGGTCTCGATGAAGTCGGCCTGGCGGAACACATGCGTGTTCAGATGCACATCGGCTGGCAGTGACTTGGCGATGTCCTGCAGGTTGCGCTCTATCTTCTCGGTCACGTCCAGTGTGTTGATGTTTGGCTGTTTGGATATCGACAGGATGATGGCGGGCTGCCCGTTGTGTGATGCCATGCCCATGCGCACCGCGCTTCCTACGCGCACCTGGGCCACGTCGCCCACGGTGACAGGCTGTCCGCCGGCGCTTTTGACCAGCGTGGCTGCCATGTCGGCCAGGTCACTGGTGCGCCCTATGCCCCGCAGCGCATACTCGTTTCCATGCTCGCGCACCACGCCGCCCGTGCTGTTCCGGCTGAGTCCGGCGACCGCGTCGGCCAGTTGGCCCATGGTCACGCCATAGGCATCCATCTTGGCCGCGTCGGCCAGTACCTGGTATTCTTTCACGTCACCGCCTATCACCGTTACCTGTGCCACTCCTCCCGTGGCCAGGACCGCAGGCTTCACCACCCAGTCGGCCAGCGTGCGCAGTTCCATCATGCCGGTGGTGTCACCGGCCTGCATGCTCACAAACAGTATCTCGCCCATGATGCTGCTCTGCGGAGCCATCACCGGCGTTATGCCCTCGGGCAGTCCATCGCCCATGGCCACCATCTTCTCGTTGACGGTCTGCCGGGCTCGGTAGATGTCTGTTCCCCAGTTGAACTCAACCCACACGAATGAGTAGCCGTTGAGCGATGTGGAGCGCACGCGGCGCACATCGGTGGCGCCGTTCACGGCAGTTTCTATGGGGAAGGTGACCAGCCGCTCGGTCTCCTCGGCAGTCATGCCACGGGTGTCGGTCATCAGCACCACGGTGGGGGCGGTGAGGTCGGGAAACACATCTATGTCCATCTGGCGTGAGGAGAAGTAGCCCCCCGCAATCACCAGCAACGCTCCCAGCAGCACCATCAAGCGGTTGTGGAGCGAACAGTGTATGATATTGTTGATGATACTCATTGCTTTGGCTGAGAATATGTGAGGTTATGGGGTCGTGGGAGTGTCGGGGCGCAAAATCTTGCAACCCCATCCCTCCTGGTGAGACAGGCTCAGTGCATGTGCCCGGCGTGGGGGTCAACCCCGCCCGACGCTTGTGTGAGCTTGACCAGGATGGCGCCGCTTCCCACCACGCGCTCTCCGTCACGGATGCCTGACAGCACCTCGACGCGCCTGCCGTCGGTGCCGCCCGGGGTGACCTCGCGCTTCTCAAAGAGTTCGGGCGTCAGTTGCACATATATGAAGTACAGGCCCATCTCCTCGATGACAGCCTCGGCGGGAACAGTGAGTGCGCGGTCTGATGTCTCTGTCCGTATGAACATCTCCACCCAAGAGCCGGGCAGCAGGTCTGGGGTATATCGCACGCGGAAGAGTACAGGCACAAGCGGTGTGTCCGTGCTCACCTGCCTGCCATAGGACAGCACGCTGCCGTCCAGCTCGTCCAGGGAGGTGACGGTGCGCGCCCCGGCCATGCGTATGTTGGCGCCGTGGATGTGTGGAAGCATGCGCCACTCTTGCTGTGGTACCTGGGCGCGCAGTGTGAGCCAGTGCGTGGAGGACACGCTGGCCAGGGGTTGGCCAGCCTCCACATACTGCCCGTTCTTTACGTTTAGTTGTGCCACATAGCCTGCTATGGGAGCAGTCACGGCCTGCCGGCCGTTGCCGGACAGCCGTTTCAGATTCTCCCACTGTGCCTTTGCAGTGGCATATTCCGCGCGCGCGTCCTGCAGGTCGCTTTGAGTCACGATGCGCTCTTTGGCCAGTGGCTCCTTGCGTTCCAGTTCGCTCTTGGCGCGCAGGTAGGCTGCCTCGGCCTCTTGCAGGCGCACGCCCATGTTTCCGTCGGCGGTGGTGTTTCCGTCCACGGTGAGCAGGGTCTGTCCCGCACGGACAGCCATACCCTCCACGGGTGGCGTGCTTCCCATGCGCACGATGCCCGGCACGCCGGACACCACCACGCGCTCCTCGCCTTGGGCTGGCTCCACCTGAGCCATTACCCTGAGTGCCGGCCCGAAGGGAACAGGACGGCACACCTCGGTGCTGAACTGCGATTTCCACACCATTTCCTTGCTGAAGGTCACCGTGTTGCCGCTGTGCGTGGCCTGTTCCTGCGCGGCCTTCTGCCCCTCGCTGTGGCTGGCATACACGGTCACGGGAATGCTCGCCTGTTCTGGCTGCCCGCCGGCAGTCCGCACAGACACCAGCAGGCGCGCCTGTCCCGCCTTTTGCGGGGTGAGCGTGAGGGTACACATGCCAGGCCGGTCAAGTGAGTCGCGGCGGGCCTGGACGCGGTTGCCCGCACCGGTGAGCCGGATGGACACGGCGGCGCGCGGCTGTGGCTTGAAGTCCTGCGTGCGCGTAAGATACAGCAGCACCTGTGCCTTCTCGCCGGCCACCAGAGGGTCGGTCTTGCAATAAATCTCCAGGGAGGCACCATAGGAGACCAGCGCCAGTTTCTCCTGGTGGGTGTCCGTGTCCTTGCCGTGCCCGGTGTGTGGCTTTCCGCACGACACCGACAGCCCGGCAATCAGCAGGGCGGACAGATAAACGATATTGGTTTTCATACTGGGTTTGATACGGATGTGAACGTTGTGACGGGCGTGTGCCTGTCAGGCACACTTGTCCCGTGTTGCTGTGGACAAAGCGTTGTCAGCATCCGCATGGAGGCCCCCGCCGGCCAAAGAAGAGACCGTGTGGGGCTTCCGGAAGTCCGTATGAACAGGGTATCCCGCACTTGCGCAATCCCTTGCCGGCCGGAAGCCGGCTTGGGCAAGTGGGATGTGGCGCGGGGAGGAAAACATTCGGGAAATGTGTGGAGGGTCTTGCCGTGCCCCCCGCATGCGGCAGGCTGTGTGCCGGGCGCAGTGCGCCCTGCCCCGACGGGTCACACGGCTGGCAGTCGGCGGCATCCCCGGCCTGGCATCCAGGCTCGCTGCCTATGCAGTGGGGATGTGATGGACTGGCCTCTCCGGGGTGCGCTTGCAGGCACACCAGAGCCACATGGCGGGCGTGGTGATGGTGTGGCACGGCCAGGTGCACAATCATGGCGAGCGCTGCCACCAGCATGATGCGGGCGACCCGGCGGTATCGCGCTGTGAGGTGTCCTCTTCCTTTCATCCGTGCAAAGGTCGCTGTATTGTGGTGCAACCAGGTTGCAAAAGGCGGGGCAAGGGTCTTCCCGCCCCTTCGCGCCGGCGGTCCAGGAGGCAAATACCTGGTGCGTGAGACTCAGGCATTCGGCAAAAATGGGTAAATTTGCAGCATGACAGGGACATCGCACATTTACAACACCCTGGAGGGAGGCATGGCGCACGGACTGCGCAAGGTGCTGCTCATCTATACCGGGGGCACCATCGGCATGGGCCGCAACACGCGGACGGGTGTGCTGGAGCCGCTTGACTTCCGCCATCTGATGGACAATCTGTATGAACTCAGGTCGCTCAACACCGAGGTTGACACTTATTCGCTGCCGCATCCCCTGGACTCCAGCAATATGAGTCCGGGGCACTGGGCGCGTCTGGCACGCATCGTGGCCGACCGCTACAATGCCTATGACGGTTTTGTCATCCTGCATGGGACTGACACGATGGCCTATACCTCATCGGCATTGAGTTTCATCCTGGGGAACCTCACCAAGCCTGTCATCCTCACGGGAAGCCAGTTGCCCATCGGGCAGCCGCGCACCGACGCCAAGGAGAACCTGCTCACGAGCATTGAACTGGCCGCTTCCTGCGATGAGGACGGCTTCGCGCGTGTGCCCGAAGTGTGCATCTATTTCAACGGGCATCTGCTTCGCGGGAACCGCGCGACAAAGCAGAACGCCGGTGGCTTCAACGCCTTCGAGTCCTTCAACTACCCCCACCTGTGCGACGCGGGAGTGTCCTTCACCTTCCGCAGCCACCATATCCTGCAGCCCGACCGCCATCTGCCGCTTGCGGTGCACACGGAGATGAACCCCGATGTGGTGGTCTTCTCGCTCTTCCCCGGCATCCAGGAGCACATCGTGAAGCATGTGCTCGGCGCGCCAGAACTCAAGGGCATTGTCATACGGAGCTTCGGGTCGGGCAACGCTCCACAGAATCCATGGATACTCAAGTTGTTGCGTAACGCTTCGGACCATGGCGTGACCATCGTCAATATCAGCCAGTGTGAGACGGGCTGCGTGGAGATGGGACTGTACGCGCCCGGCATGCAGTTGCAGGAGGCGGGCGTGGTGAGTGGGTATGACAGCACGGTAGAGGCCGCCGTGACCAAGCTCATGCACCTGAATGGCCTGTATGATGACGCCGAGATGGTGCGTGCGCTCATGGGCAAGTCGCTCTGTGGCGAGGTGAGCGTGCCCCGGAAGTGCGCGGAGGAGTACGCTGGATGACAGTCACCAAGCGGTCAAAGATTATGGCAAGTGACGCGAAATGGCGTGGGCGTGTGCCCCAGGGTGTGTGCAGGGTTTGCCTTGCCGCCCTTTTGCTCATGCCGCCTCTCGCGCTGAGGGCACGGAAGAGCGCCACGGCCCTAAGTATGGAACGGCAGGGAATGGTGGACATCACCACCCTGGACAGCACCATACAGGTGAGTCTGATGTATGCCCGGGCCGACAACTTCACGGGGCGCGTGCTCTATGCCGACCTGCGCGAGGCGCTCCTGCACCCCCGTGCCGCCAGGGCTCTGTGCCTGGCCCAGCGGTTGCTCAAGGCGCGCAGGCCCGACCTCAGTCTGAAGGTTTACGATGCCGCCCGCCCCATGTCGGTGCAGGCGCAGATGTGGCGCGTGGTGGCTGGGACACCCCAGCAGAACTATGTGAGCAATCCGCGCAATGGCGGCGGGCTGCACAACTATGGCATGGCGGTGGACATCACGCTGTGTGACGCGCAGACGGGCGACACGCTGGACATGGGCACCAAGGTAGACCATCTGGGGCGCGAGGCGCACATCGACCAGGAAGGCGAACTGGTGCGCCGTGGCATCATCAGCCGCGAGGCCCAGCGCAACCGACAGTTGCTGCGCTCGGTGATGCGCGAGGCCGGCTTCACCCCGCTGCGCACGGAGTGGTGGCACTTCAACCTCATCACGCGCGCCCAGGCCAGGCGGCAATATAGGGTGATCAGGTGAGCCGGGTGTCATAGTACCCTGATGAGCGTCATGTAGCCCAGGGTGCCGCCGGCTATCGACCACATCATGTTTCTCCTCCATGCGTGGATGAGCGCCGTCACCAGCACAGACACCAGTTGTGCGAAAGCATCACTCCGCCAGAAGCCAGGCACCGGCAGACGCGAGAAATCGACGCTACGCAGGCAGTAGATGACCAGCATGGCAAAGACTGCGGCGGGGAGCACGTGTCCCAGGAAGGTGACGGTGCGCGGTGTGGCCCTTCCCGGGCGGAAGAGCAGAAAGGGCAGGAAGCGTGTGACCATGGTGGCAGCCATGGCGCAGAGCACCAGCAGCACCTGGCACAGGAGACTCATGGAGGGTGTGTGGCTCATGCCGCGCCTCCCTTCTCCATACGTTTGCGCAATGCCAACAGCGACAGCAGGATAAGTATCATGCTGGGGACAATGAAGTGGCCGGGGCCGAAGGCCACCAGGCACAGGATGCTGGACGCGAGGCCCAGCAGGGATGCCGCATGGCTGCGTTCCCTGAGCCAGTTGTCGGCAAAGATGGCGGTGAACATGGCCGTGAGCACGAACTCCATGCCGTGCAGGTCGATGTGCAGCAGCCCACCTGCCAGTCCGCCCAGTGTGGCGCCAGCCACCCAGTAGGTCTCGTTGAGCCAGGTGAGCCACAGCAGGAACCATCCGCGGTCGGTTCCTTCGGGCGCGCGCAGGCTGCTGGTGAGGGCGAAGGTCTCGTCGGAGAGACCAAAGATGAGGAAGAACTTCTTCCAGCCCAGCCCATGGTAGCGGTCAAGCAGTGAGAGGCCGTAGAACAGATGGCGCGCGTTGACCATCAGCACCATGAGAAACGTCTGCAGGGGATGGAACGCCCCCAGCAGCATGTTGCCAAGCAGGAACTCCACACTGCCCGCGTATACGGTGACAGCCAGCAGCATGGGGTAGAGAAAGGAGAAGCCCAGTGTGTGCATATACACCCCGTACGTGAATCCCAGGAAGCCATACCCTGCCATGATGGGCAGTGAGTGGCGGAATGCTGCCCTGAGGGCTGTCTGCCTTGTACCCATGTCCAGGATGCAAAGTTACGGCGTTTTTTCTTTCCCGCCCCCTATCTTCCCTTCCCGAAAGCGTGTTGGCGCACAAACTCCACGCACAGCCTGGCCACCTGTGGTTCCAGGCCGCTGAAGCCGTGGTCGGCCTGGGGCAAGAGCACAAGGCGGCTCCTGCGGCACTCCTCGTGGAACCGCTCGCCGTAGGTGTAAGGCACGATGCGGTCACGCTCACCGTGGATGACCAGTTGGGGTGCGCGGTATAGGCGCGCAGTCTCGTATATGGGAAGCGACACGGCCGTGCGTATGAACTCGCCTCCCAGCCTGCGCCCTCCCCACAGGGTCACCGTCTCGGGCGGGTCTTGCGGGTCATATTGTGCCCCGAAGGTGCTGCCCCGCAGGGCATCGTCCCTGAGCACGGCCGCCGGAGCCAGCAGGATGCGCGCGGCCACCTGCCTCCTGCCCAGCATGGCCGAGGCCATGGCCGTCACCACACCACCCTGTGAGTGCCCGGCCATGAACACCCTGCCCACCCAGGGCAGGCTGTGGGCATAGGCCACCACCCGCCTGGCATCCTCTATCTCTCCAGGCACGGTCATGTCCTCAAATCGTCCCCCGCTCTGCCCGTGCCCGTTGAAGTCGAAACGCAGCGACGCTATCCCGTGTGCCTCCAGGCTGTCGGCCAGCACGCGCAGCAGGGTGCCCTCCTTGTCGGCCGTGAACCCGTGGCAGATGATGACCAGCGGGATGCGCCTGTGCGGTGAGTTTCCGGGCTTCTGTATCACGGCCGCGAGGTGGCCGTGGTCGCCCTGGATGGTGACGGGGATGTGCACGGCGTGCATGCCCGTGGGCAGCAGCACGAGCATGAGCAGCGTGATGAATGGGTGTCTCATAGTGGATGAGTGGGTGTCCCGCCCGCAAGTGCGGGCGGGACAACAATAATATGTAAGCAGGCCAGGTGGAGGCTTGTGGATAAGAGGCAGGCCACAGGACAAGGTCAAGAATGCCGTAGCCCCGGCTCCCTCATAACCTCATGGCCTGATGACCTCATAACCTCCCAACCTCCTGACCCGATAACCTTAAAACCTCAAAACCCAATAACCTCCAATCCTCACTCCCCTTACTCGGCCAGCACATTGAACTCCGCACCGCTGGCGAAGTCGTCGCCGCGCTGGTTGGACAGTGCCGTGAAGCGCAGGTAGCGTGCCTGCCTGGGTTTGGCGAAGAGCACGCGCTTCTCCTTGAGGTTGTTCTCAAACTCCCCCTCGGCCACCGGGCCACTCCATGTCTTGCCGTCCTGGCTCACCTGCACGCGGTAGCCCTTGATGTTTCCGTTGGCTCCTCCGTCCTGGCGGGGCAGGTAGGTGAAGCCCTTGATGGTCTTCGCCTCTCCGCAGTCGAAGTCTATCCAGTGGGGGAACTTGGGCACCGTGATGCTGTACATCGTGTGCCAGATGGTGGAGGGGTCGCCGTCCACCAGGTTCCTGGCCACCTCGCCGCTGGGGTCTTCCTCGCTGCTCGCGTAGGCCACTGTCACCGGGACACTCTCCACACGCTCGTAGGTGACGGTGGTCTTCTGTCCCTCCTGTCCCTCGTACCAGGCCGTCACGGTGCCTCCCTCGCGCATGTCGATGGTGAGCGGGCCGCCGGATGGCCGGTGCACACGGGCTTTGGCCCGGGTCTTCTTCGGGGTGGGCGTGGTCACGGTGTACCAGATGTTGCCGGGGCGGGCGGCCTTGGTGTCGCCTGTGATGGTCACCTTGCCGGCGCGGTCGCGCGTGATGGTGAGCGGGCACTCCAGGGCGGTGGTCACGCGCGAGCGCGCCGCCATGTCGTCACCATGCTCCACGGGACGTATGATGAACTTCATCTGATGGCGGTCGCCCATCACCCTGTCGCGCTCCAGAGGGCCTCCCTGTCCGCAGCTGTTGCCTCCCAGTCCCGTCACCTGGCAGTCCAGGTGCAGGTAGTTGCCGTCGCTCCGGGGAAGTTCGTGGGGGTGTGCGGCGAGCGTCATCTGCATCGCGCTCCAGGGCAGGGCCGAGGCGCTCATGCGGTCGCAGGCTACAAACAGGAGTCCCGTCCCCTCCCTGTCGGTGAGCGCGCACCAGCGCACATCCTCGCGGTTGCCCATGCTCTGGGGCTTGGGGAAGTTGACAAACTGCTGCTCCACGGTGCTCTCGTACAGCCCCACGAAGGAGCCGGTCTTGCGGTCGGCATAGTTGTTGTGGGGGCCGCGGCCGTAGTAGGTGTAGCGGTCGTACTGCCTGTCCAGTTTCATCGCGTAGCCCAGCCGGGGGAGCACCAGGCTGGGGTCGCTGGACACGATGCTGCTTGCCAGGGTGATGGAGCCGTCGGGGAACACGGTGTAGCATACGGTGCTGAGGAAGTGGAAGTCGCCCGCTGTGAGCGCGCGTCCCTCCCGGACAGCCGTGTAGGGCCTGCCGGCCTTTCCCGGACGGTATTGCAGTGTGCCCTCGTGGGTGCCTTGGCTCAGGATGTGGCAGGTGATGGTCACCGTTCCGTCCTGGTTCTTCTGCACGGCGGGTGTCCCCTGGGTGTGGTGGGCCAGGCAGTGGAGCCCGTTCTTGAACCACGCCTCGCGTGCCCAGTTGTCGTTGTCGGTGGGGGCGCGCAGGGCGTCCAGGCGCGGGCCGTTGCCTTCGGTGATGAGTTGCTTGCCGGCGTAGGTGAGCGTGCTGATGTTGCCTGTGGCATTGTCAAACCGCACCTCGAACCCCTCGCCTGTCACGCTTATGCCCAGGCTGTCCTGCCTGGCGCTCACGGGCTTCCGTCCCGCCGAGGCCAGGCTGATGTCCTGGCGCGCGGCGGGAGCCTTGAAGTCCCGCATGTCGATCTGCTCTGCCATCTGCACGAAGCCCTTCTTGCCCCAGGGCATGTCCTGCTTGAGGCGGAACTCGATGGTGGTGAGCGCGTCGGGCATGAGGCATTCGCCGGTGGGGAAGGGCAGGGTCACCGAGTCGCGCGGGGCCAGTCCGCTCACGCCTTCCAGCCGTCCGCCGGCTATCGTGCGGCCGTCCAGTTCGGTGCGGAAGGTCACATCGTAGTCAAGCGGGGTGAAGTAGTTCTTGTTGAAGATGACCAGCGACTTGCCGTCGCGGGTGGCGTGCACGCCCACGTTCTGGTACACCTTCTTCACCTCGTAGTACTGTGGCTTGGGGCTGAGGTCGGGCAGCATGATGCCGTTCATGCAGAACATGCCGTCGTTGGGCCAGTCACCGTGGTCGCCCCCGTAGCCCATGTATTTCCTGCCGTCGGGCGTGTAGGTGTCAATCGCCTGGTCCACCCAGTCCCAGATTGCGGCTCCGCACAGGAAGTTGGTGCTCTCGATGGCATTCCAGTAGTCCACGAGGTTGCCCACGGCGTTGCCCATGGAGTGCGCGTATTCCGAGATGTGGAAGGGGTACTTGACCCCGGCCTTGCCCTTGACCACATATTGCACCCAGGCGACGCTGGGGTACTGGTTGGACCCCATGTCCACGATGTCGTTGTTGCGCTCGTACTGCACGGGCCGGCTGGTGTCGTAAGCCTTGATGGCCCGGTAGGCGGCCACGAAGTTCTCGCCCGGCCCGGCCTCGTTGCCAAGCGACCAGATGACGATGCTGGGGTGGTTGACGTGGGCGTGCACCATCTCCATGTTCCGTGCCACGTGCGCAGCCTTCCACTCGGCGGGATGCGAGAGTGACTCCTTGCCGTAGTAGTACTCGTGGCTCTCGATGTTGCTCTCGTCCTCCAGGTACAGGCCATACTTGTCGGCCAGGTAGTACCAGTACGGGTCATTGCAGTAGTGCGAGAGCCGCACATGGTTGATGTTGCCCTGCTTCATGAGCATCACCTCGCGCTCCATCTGCCCGCGCGAGATGGCGTGGCCTGTGGAGGGGTTGGTCTCGTGGCGGTTCACGCCCTTCAGCTTCACGGGCTTGCCGTTCACATAGAAATAGCGCCCGGCCAGGTGGAACTCGTCCTCCTCGGCCTTCGTGTCGCGTATCTCCACCTTGCGCACGCCGAAGTAGGTGCTGGTGCAGTCGAGCACGCGTCCCCTCTTGTCCCTCAGCGTGGTCACCAGCACATAGCGCCAGGGCTCCTCGGCGCTCCACAGGCGTGGCCCCCTGATCGTGAGGACACCGTCGGGGGCGATGTCTCTCGCCCCGGCCACCCTCTGCCCTGTCTCGTCAGAATAGAGCCTCACGGGATAGACCTCATGATTGATGGTGCAATAGGGTGCCTTCTTGCCCAGGGAGCGCACCTGCACGTCCACCCTCACCTCGGCCTCGTCCGCCGAGATGTGCTGTGTCCTCACGGCCAGGTCGCGGATGTGCGTCTCGGGCACGGCGGTGAGGTAAGTGCCGCGTATGATGCCTGGCAGGCGGAACATGTCCTGCGACTCCAGGAAGGAGCCGTCGCTGTGGCGGTAAACCTCCAGTGCCATCGTGTTCTCGCCCTTCTGCAGATAGGGTGTGATGTCAAACGAGGCGGTGTTGCGGCTGTTCTTGCTGAAGCCCACATAGTGGCCGTTGACCCACAGGTAGAAGAAGCTGTCCACACCGTCGAAGTTGGCGAAGATGTGGCGGCACTTCCACTCCCTGGGCAGGGTGAAGGTGCGGCGGTAGGAGCCCACCTCGTTGCGGTACTTGTAGGTGGTGAAGCGCTTGTCCTTGGGCTCGCGCATCACGCCCTCCTTCCAGTCGCCCACCTTCACCTCGTGGTAGAAGAGCACGGGCTGGTTGACGTAGGCGGGCACACCCCACCTCATGGAGCCGTCCTTCTGGAGGCCCTGCACGTTCCAGCAGCCGGGCACCTGGATGTCGTCCCACCGTGACACGTCGTAGCCGGGCTGGAAGAAGTCGCGCGGACGTTCCTCGGGGGTGGCTGCCCAGTGGAACTTCCATGTGCCGTCGAGGCTCCGGAAATAGGGACTCCCGTCGGGCAGCACCTTCCTGGCCTCCTCGGCGGAGGCGAAGGGGAACATGTAGGCACGGGGCTGCTCCTTGTTGAGGGACAGGCGTGTGGGGTCTTGCCATTCGCTGCCGTCGGGCGCGGAGGCCTGCCCGTACAGGAATCCATCAAGGTCCTCGGAGCCTGCGGCCAGGGTGGAGGCGAGGGCAAGTGCCAGTGTGGTCAGAAGTTTTCTCATGTGGATGGTTTTGTGTGGTGTAGTCTTGGGCATGCGCGCGGCCGCTTTCCACTCTACCCGTTTCCCGCTGGCTTTCAGGTGCTGTGCCACAGGTCGCCGCAGGTCTGGCGCGTCCTTGTGCTGCGGGGCTGTAAGTGTCACGGTTCCGTGATGTTGCCGGGTGCGGACTGGTGCAGGATGGAGTCTTGGGTGAATGGGCGTCGCACGATTGCAAAAGTACGGACTTTTCACCTTATTGCCAACCTTTTTCCCCGTTTCCTTTCCCATTGGCCATCCAGGCCTGCCCCATGTACGGGTCGGGCGGGTGGGGTGGCTGTGCGGGGGAGAAGGGGGTGGGGCGGCATGTGCGGCGGACTGACCCGGGTACAGCGCGGGTGTGCGGGGAGTGGGGGAGTGCGGCGGGCCGACCGCTCAGCCCAAGAAGGTATGGTCATCGCATGCGGGTGCGTTGGCACTCGCATGCGGCCGCGTTGGCACACGCATGCGGGTGCGTTGGCACATGCATGCGGGTGCGTTCACCGTCCGGCCTGGGGCTGGACGGTAGGGGGGTGGGGGCATAAACGCAAGATGAGCGGCCTCCCGGCCGCTCATCTTGCGTCATGTCCCCGCGTGTTGAGTGTGACTGTCGCGCTTCCCAGCGTGATGGTTGCTTCCTGTGGGTGTGCCTGTCGTGTGTGGCTTCTCCGTCTGCAGGCCGCTGTCTTCCCGGTGCCAGGACAATCGTGTAAACATTAAGTTGTTTTAATATAGAAAAGCAATAGAAATGATTCTGTGTCCTTACCGCGCCTGCTCCAGCGTGTCGGGCGGTGTGTCGGCACTCTGCAGCGAGGCCGACTGCTGGTTGGGGATGGCCTTGTAGGCGTTCTCCTGGCTGTCGGCCTTCTCGGTAGCGGCATAGGCCGGCTGCGCGTGGCTGTCGTCCCTCACCATGCTGTGCTGCGCGGCTGTGCCTATGGTGAGCAGCAGCGCCACCAGCCCGGCGGCCTGGTAGAGCGGCCTCAGGCGGCGGCGCAGTGTGATGCGGCGGGCGTGGAACTCGCCTGCTGCCTGCTTCCCATCGCCTATGCGCTCCAGCACGCGGCTGTCGAAAGCGGCGGGGAGGTGAGGCTCGGTCTGCTCGGCCTGCAGGACGAAGATGTCCCTGTAGGCGTCCAGGTGGCTGGGCAGGTGTTCCTGCTGGAAGAAGGTGCGCAATATCTGCTCCTCCTCCAGTGTGGTCTCGCACGCCCAGTAGCGTTCCAGCAGTTGTTCTATGTATTTATAGTCCATATCTTTCTGTTTGTTCGACCTGTGCCTTGACCTTGGCACGGGCTCGGTGTAGGTACACCTTCACTTGCGACTCGGTCAGTTGCAGGATGTCTGCTATCTCCTGGTAACTCTTTCCCTCGATGTCCCGCAGTTCCATGATGCTGCGCTGCACTTCGGGCAGGTTGTCCATCAGCCTTCTTATGAGTGCCAGCCGCTCCCGCCTGTCCATCTGGTCAGTCGGTGGCACGGCTGCAGTGTCGTGCCTGTCGATGTCGAGCGTGATGTTGCCGCGCCCTGCCTTTCCGGCGCAGTCAAGCGCGAGGCGGCGGCACACGGTGTAGCCGAAGGCCTGTATGGCGGCGGTGTCCTCGAGCCTGTCCCTGGCCTGCCATATCCTGACGAGTGTCTCCTGCACCACGTCCTCGGCCTCGGCCTGGTTGAGTGTGACGCGCAACGCCAGCCGGTAGAACCTGTCCTTGAGTGGCAGCACATCTTTCTGGAAGAGGATATTCACCATGGCTCTCTATATATGTAAACGAACCAGGGCTGCAGAAGTTACAGCCCTGGTGCGTTAAAATTCCTTAATGGTGGTTCCTCGCTTGCCTTCGGGGTCATCGGCACTGGTGATTATCACCTGGCTCACGCCCCGGTGGATGGCCTCGAGGGAGTTCTCCAGTTTGGGGCGCATGCCGCCCGCGATGACTCCCTCGCTCACCAGGCGGTGGAACTCCTGCCGGCTGATGTGGCTGATGACGCTGTTGTCATCGTCGGGGTTTGCGAGCACGCCCTTTTTCTCGAAGCAGAAGGTGAGCGTGACCCGGTAGTATGGGGTGAGCGCGCAGGCCACCTGGCTGGCGATGGTGTCGGCGTTTGTGTTGAGCAGATGACCCTGGCCGTCGTGGGTGAGGGGTGCCATCACGGGCACAAGCCCTTCGGCGGCAAGCGAGGCGAGCCTGCCCCCGTCCACCCGGTCGATGTCGCCCACGAAGCCGAAATCCACGGTCTGTGTGCTTCCGTCGTCCATCCGTGTCTCCTTGGGGGCGCGCCTGTGGCTCAGCATCACGTTCATGTCGGCGCCTGTGAGCCCCACGGCGTTGACGCCTCTCTGCTGCAGGGCGGCCACCACATTCTTGTTCACCAGGCCGCCATACACCATGGTCACCACCTGCAGCATCCTCTCGTCCGTCACCCTGCGTCCGCCCACCATGCGGCTCTTGATGCCCAGTGACTCCGCTATGCGTGTGGCCGCCCGCCCGCCGCCGTGCACCAGCACCTTGGCTCCCGGCATCTGTGCGAAGCGGTCAAGCAGGCCGGCGAGTGACGCGGGATTCTCCACCACGGCTCCGCCTACCTTGATGACGTTGATGTGTTCCATTCCCTTCGTGTGTGTTTTGTGTTGCTGTTGCTGTGCTTGTGCGGGTTTGCGGCTTGGCCGTAGTGTGCTCCGGTGCGCATGCCGGTCTCCGCGAGGGGCACGGGCTGTGCGGCCGCAAGGCTGCGGAAGCCTCCCACCCCTATTCCAGATAGGTGTATCCGTAGAGCCCCGCGCGGTAGTTGTTGATGAACTCCTTGCCTTCGGTTTCTGTGATCTTGCCGTCCTTGATGGCCTTGCTGACCCATATCTCCAGGCGGCGCACCAGTTTCTTGGGGCTGTACTGTACATATTCGAGCACATCGGCCACGGTCTCTCCGTCGATGACCTGTTCGATGCTGTAGCCGTTCTCGTCCACCGAGATGTGCACGGCATTGGTGTCGCCGAAGAGGTTGTGCATGTTGCCCAGAATCTCCTGGTAGGCTCCCACCAGGAACACTCCTATGTAATAGTGCTCGTTGAGCCCGACAGGGTGCAGGGGGATGTAGTTGGTCTGCTGGCCCGCGTTCACATAGGCTGTGATTTTCCCGTCGCTGTCACAGGTGATGTCCTGTAGGGTCGCGCTGCGTGTGGGCCGCTCGGTGAGCCGTGCGATGGGCATGATGGGGAAGAGCTGGTCAATTCCCCAGGAGTCGGGCATGCTCTGGAAGAGGCTGAAGTTGCAGAAGTATTTGTCGGCCATCTGCTTGTCCAGTTTGCGAAGCTCATCGGGCACATGCTTCTGGTGGTGCGCCAGCTCGGCCACCTCGTGGCTTATGGCCCAGTAAAGCGACTCTATCTGCGCGCGTGTCTTCAGGTCTATGATTCCGTGGCGGAACAGGTCGAGTGCCTCCTCGCGTATGTCCTCGGCATCATGCCAGTCCTCGAGCAGCGACCGCTGCGAGAGTTTGTCCCATATCTCGGTGAGGTCGTGCACCAGTTGGTGGTCGTCCTTGCCTGGCTGGAAGTCTTCGGGCATCTGTGGCGCGCTCACGCTCTCGAGCACGTCAATGATGAGCACGCTGTGGTGTGCGGTGAGTGATCGTCCGCCCTCGGTGATGATGTTCGGGTGCGGGATGTTGTTCTTGTCGGATGCCTCGGCCAGCGTATATACGCAGTCGTTCACATATTCCTGTATGCTGTAGTTCACGCTGCTCTCGCTGTTGCTGCTGCGTGTGCCGTCGTAGTCGACGCCAAGCCCGCCCCCGCAGTCGACGAAGTCGATGCCGAAGCCCATGGCACGCAGTTGCACGTAATACTGGGCAATCTCGCGCAGGGCGGTGCTGATGCGGCGTATCTTGTTGATTTGAGACCCTATGTGGAAGTGTATGAGCTTCAGACAGTCGCGCAGTCCCATCTTGTCAAGCAGCTCGAGCGCCATGAGCAGTTCTGACGAGTTGAGCCCGAACTTGCTGGCGTCGCCGCCGCTTTCGCTCCATTTGCCCGACCCGTTGCTGGCCAGCTTGATGCGTATGCCCAGGTTGGGCTTTACTCCCAGGCGGTTGGCGGTCTCGGCGATGATGGCCAGCTCGGGCAGTTTCTCCACCACCAGGAACACGCGTTTGCCCATCTTCTGTGCCAGCAGTGCCAGTTCGATGTAGTTCTGGTCTTTGTGCCCGTTGCAGATGATGAGGCTGTCGCTGTCCATGTTGGTGGCCAGCACAGCGTGAAGCTCTGGCTTGGAGCCGGCCTCAAGTCCTATGTTGTAGCGTTTCCCGTGGCTGATGATTTCCTCTACGACAGGCCGCATCTGGTTGACTTTGATGGGGAAGATGATGAAGTGCTCGCCCTTGTACTCGTATTCTTTCTCGGCCTTGCGGAAGCACTCGTCGGTCTTCTCGATGCGGTTGTCCAGGATGTCGGGGAAGCGCAGAATCACCGGGGCGGTGACGTGGCGGGCAGCCAGCAGGTCAACCACATCCTTGAGGTCAACCTGCACGCTGTTCTTCTTGGGTGTCACATACACATGTCCCTTGTCGTTGATGCCAAAGTAGTTTACGCCCCATCCCTTTATGTTGTACAGTTCCTCGGAGTCCTCAATTCGCCATTTCTTCATTTCTGTCGCTCTGTATTCTTGTTTTGTTTCTCTGGCAGTCGGGGCTGGGCAGGTGCAGGGTCTTGCACAGGAGTCTCACGCTGTCCTGTATCTTGGCGCGGTTGTCAAGCAGGTTCACATCGATGATGTTCTTGGCTTTCCCGTAGAAGGGTTCCCTGGCCTGGAGCGATGACTGGATGTACTGGAGCAGTTCGCCCTCGCTCTTGCCCTTGATCAGCGGGCGCTCCACGCGCCCCATGCGCAGGTGCCTGGCCAGCACCTCGGGCGTGGCTTTCAGATAGACGGTCTCGCCCTGTGCGTTCAGGTAGTCCATGTTGTCAAAGAAGCATGGTGTGCCGCCCCCGCAGGAGAGCACGATGTCCTCAAACTCGGCCACCTCATGCAGCATGTTCCGCTCCATCTCACGGAAACCGTCCTCGCCCCTTTGGGCGAAAATCTGTGCCACGGTGCTGCGGTAGCGCGTCTCGATGTACCAGTCCAGGTCATAGAACTCCAGTCCCAGGGCCAGTGCCAGTTGCCGGCCGATGGTGGTTTTCCCGGATCCCATGTAGCCTACCAGTATGATTCTTCTCATCCCTCTGGCTTGTACCTTATGCTTGTGCCTTGTGTGTGAACTTGCGGTGTGTGCCCTTGCCGGCCTGAGCCTTCTCGGCCTGCGCCTCGATGATGGCCTTGCATTCCTCATAGGTCAGTTCGGCGGCCTTGGCCTGCTGTGCCTTGGGAATGCGGTAGTTCACCCCGCCGGACACGATATAGGGGCCGTAGCGGCCGTTCATGATCTCCATGCTGGCGTCCTCGTCAAAGCGTTTCAGGTGACGCTCCTCTTCCTCGATGTGCTTGCGGTGAATCATGATGACCGCTTGTTCGAAGGTGATTTTCATCGGGTCAATCTCCTTGGGGATGGAAACGTAGGTGCCGTTATGTGCCACATACGGGCCGTACTTGCCCGCCCCCACGGTGACGGGCTTGCCCAGGTACTCGCCCAGCTTGTGCGGCAGTTGCAGCAGTTCGAGTGCCTCTTCCAGGGTGATGGACTCCATGGTCTGGCCCTTCTTCAGCTGTGCGAAGCGCGGCTTCACTTTGTCGTCTGTCTTGCCCATTTGCACCACGGGGCCAAAGCGGCCTATCTTGACTGAGACAGGAAGCCCGGTCTTGGGGTCGTTTCCCAGTTCGCGCTCGCCCACGCGCTTCTCGCCGCGCGCGTTGATGGAACGCTCCACCAGCGGCTCGAAGTCATCGTAGAATTTCCGGATGACGCTTGTCCATTCCTTCTCGCCCTCGGCTATCTCGTCAAAGTCCTTCTCGATGTCGGCGGTGAAGTTGTAGTCCATGATGGTGGGGAAGTTCTCAAGCAGGAAGTCATTGACGACGATGCCGATGTCGGTGGGCAGCAACTTTCCCCGCTCGGCGCCTACGGTGGTCTTGTTCTCCGCGTGCTTCAACTCGTTTCCCTCCAGTGTGATGACCTTCTGGACTCGCTCCTCGCCGGGCTTGTCCCCCTTGGCCACATACTCGCGCTGCTGTATGGTGGTGATGGTGGCGGCGTAGGTGCTGGGGCGCCCGATGCCCAGTTCCTCCAGCTTGCGCACCAGGCTGGCCTCGTTGTAGCGCACGGGGTGCTGTGCAAAGCGCTGGGTGGCTGTCATGGTCTGCCTGGCCAGTGTCTCGCCTGCTGTGAGCACGGGCAGCGTGGAAGTCGTGTCGCTGTCGGGCTCTCTGTCGCTGTCGGTTTCCTTGTACACGCGCAGGAAACCATCGAACTTGATAACCTCGCCTTGTGCCACGAAGTACTCCTCGGCACCGTCTGCCGTGATGGTCACCTGGGTCTTTTCCACCTCGGCATCGGCCATCTGGCTGGCCACGGTGCGTTTCCATATCAGGTCGTACAGGCGCTTCTCCTGCTGTGTGCCCTCTATTTGCTGGTTTTCGATATAGGTGGGTCGTATGGCCTCGTGTGCCTCCTGTGCGCCTTTGGAACTGGTATGGTACTGCCGTGTCTTCACATACCGCTCACCCATGTTGGCTGTTATCATCGTCTTGCAGGCGCCCAGGCACAACTTGCTCAGGTTCACGCTGTCGGTACGCATGTAGGTGATGAGTCCGCTCTCGTACAGGTGCTGTGCCACCATCATTGTCTGTGCCACGGTGAATCCCAGCTTGTGGGCGGCCTCCTGCTGCAGGGTGCTTGTGGTGAAGGGGGGTGCCGGCACGCGTTTCTGTGGCCTCACGCTCACGTCATGCACGGTGAACCTGGCTTCCACGCATTTCCTCAGGAAGTCCTCGGCCTGTGCCTCGGTGGTGAAGCGGCGGTTCAGTTCGGCCTTCACTTCGCTGCCTTGCGCGTTGGTGAAGACTGCCGTGACGCGGAAGTTGTCCTCGCCCTTGAAGTTCTGTATTTCCCTTTCCCGCTCTACAATCAGCCTTACCGCCACGCTCTGTACGCGTCCCGCGCTCAGCGCGGGCTTCACCTTGCGCCACAGCACGGGGCTGAGCTTGAAGCCCACGATGCGGTCAAGCACGCGGCGTGCCTGCTGTGCGTTGACCAGGTTGAGGTCAATCGCCCTGGGGGTCTTGATGGCCTCCAGTATGGCTGGTTTGGTGATTTCGTGGAACACGATGCGTCTCGTGTGATTGGGGTCAAGTCCGAGCACCACGCTCAGGTGCCAGCTGATGGCCTCCCCCTCGCGGTCTTCATCGGAAGCCAGCCACACAGTCTTGGACTCCTGCATCTGCTTGCGCAACTGTGCCACCACGCGTGCCTTGTCGGCAGGAATCTCGTACTGTGGCATGAAGGTCTTCTCATCCACGCTGAATGACTTCTTCTTCAGGTCGCGTATGTGCCCGTAACTGGACATCACGCAGTAGTTGTCTCCCAAAAACTTCTCTATGGTCTTTGCCTTTGCGGGGCTCTCCACAATCACCAGGTTCTCCTTCATCGTTATTCTCCTTCTCCTTGTATCGGATGTTTTGCGGCGGCAAAGGTAGCGCATTTTTCGGTAACATACATTATATATATAATTTTTTTGGAAGCCGCTTGCCTGTACACGGTGTGTGCGCGTCCCGAATGGAGAATGCGAATCTCTGGCCAGTGTGGTGTCTTCTGGCCTCATGGACACAGAGGGTGCCTGCTCCTGCCTGCTGTCATATCCCAGGTACGAGACAGCACAAACAAAAGGGGCTCCTCCCGGTGTATTCCGCCAGGAGGAGCCCCTTTGTCGCTGTCCGGTATGCTATTCCTTGTCGAGGAGAATCACACAGCTGTCATACTCGCCGTTCAGGTTGATTTCCACACCACGGCTCATGAGGAACTTGCCTGTGAAGGTGTAGCCCTCCCAGTGGTCTTTCTTTCCGTCGGCGTTCACCTGGCGCAGGGTGTAGCGGGCATCGGGGTCAAGTCCGGCGAACAGGAAGCGGGGATGTGCCATGAACACGTCTGTGTCAAACTTGTAGGCGAAGAACACCGCCTTGGTCTTCTCCTCGTTGATGAAGAGCTCGCTTGCGTAGCCGTTGCCCTCGTAGGGTGAGATGATGCGGTACTGGTCGCCCAGTTGCACGATGGGGCGTATGGTCTCCTTGTAGAGCTTGAATGCCTCCTGGGCAAACTTCATTTCCTTCTCGTTGAGGTCGGACGGCTTCATCTCCATGCCCAGGCGTCCGGTCATGGCCACATCGAAGCGGAACTTCAGGGGAATGCGGCGGCCTGTCTGGTGGTTGGGGCTTGCGCTCACATGCTGTGCCATGGCATTCACGGGGAAGTACATGCTGGTGCCCCACTGGATGAAGAGACGCTGGCGCGCGTCGGTGTTGTCGCTCACCCAGAACTCGTCGAAGTAAGGCATCAGGCCATAGTTGACACGTCCGCCACCGCTTGCGCAGCACTGGATGACCAGGTTGGGATACTTCTCACGGATGCGCTTGAGCGTCTTGATGAGGCCAAACTGGTAATCCACGTACAGGTGGCTCTGCTTGTCGGCAGACAGGTAGTGAGAGCCAAAGTTGCTGAGGATGTGGTTGCAGTCCCACTTGATGTAGTAGGTGTTGGGTGTCTCTTTCATGATGTCGTCCACCACCTGGAACACGAAGTCCTGCACGGCAGGGTTGCACATGTCCAGCGTGAGTTGTGTGCCGCCGCGTCCCGTGCGTGGCTCGCGTATGGGATGACACACCACCCAGTCGGGGTGCTTCTCGTAGAGTTCGCTCTTGGTGTTGGTCATCTCGGGCTCAATCCAGATGCCCCATTTCAGCCCGCGTTTGGCACATTCCTGCTCCAGGTTGGCCACCCCGTGAGGGAGTTTGTCGGTGTCGGTCACCCAGTCGCCCAGCGCGCAGTCGTCCACGGTGCGCTTGTACTTGCGGCCAAACCACCCGTCATCCATCACGAAGAGCTCGGCGCCCACCTCCTTCACGCCGTCCATCATCTTTATCATGCCATCCTCGGTGACATTCAGATAGACTCCTTCCCATGAGTTGAGCAGTGTCTTGCGCAGGGCGCTGCCGTTGTGCACCATGTTGTTCTTGCGTGCCCAGCGGTGGTAGGCGCGGCTCACGCCGCCCTTTCCCTCGTCGCTGTATGCCAGTGCCAGCGCAGGTGTGGTAAACGTCTCGCCCTTGGCCAGGGTGTACTGCGAGTTGGCGTCATCGATGCCGGCCACCAGGTGGTGGGTCTTCTTGTCTTGCGTGTCAACGGTAAAGCGGAAGTTGCCGCTCCAGCAGAGCACAGCGCCTATGGTGCGTCCGATGTTCTCCTGTGGCTTGCCGTCCAGCGAGAGCATCATGTTGGGGCGGTTGAAGTAAGCGTTCTTGTTGCCCGTGAGGTCGTGCATCTCGAAGATGCCGGGGTTGAGAGGCTCCTCGGTGATGTAAGACTCAGCGCCCCAGTTGCCGTGCTCATGGCTCACCCACACATTGCCCTGGCGCACGGGCAGGTAGGCACTGGCATACTTCAGCAGCGTGATGGGCTTCTTCTCGTTGTTGTGTATCACGGTCCATGCCTCTATCACGTCGCAGTTGTCATAGGCGCGGTAGCACACATCCACCAGGAAGTTGTATGCCTTGTCCTTCATCGTGATGGTGTAAACGGTCGAGTTGGTCTCCTTGGTCTGGGTGTCGGACTGGTACACCAGCTCGGTGCTCATGTTCCCGTCGGCATGGCGTACGCTCAGCGCGGGTGTCAAGTCGTTGTTGTCCAAGCCAAAGGCGGGATAGGCTTCCTGCCACAGGCTGAAGGCGCGGTACACGGCTTCAGCATCGGTTATCTTCTCGCCGTAGTAACTGATGTGTAGGGGCTTGTTCTCCTCGGCCTTGAGCAGCAGCGTGGTCTGGGGAGTGTTCACGAAGATGTCCTTGGCGGGCAGCGAGGCGGCTGCGAGCAAGGCAAGAACGGTGAGTTGTTTTCTCATTGTCTTCTTTTTCTGTTTGGGTTAGTAGTTATGTATGTCTGTCTTGGTGTGGCCAGTGGCTTACAGCACGGTTGCGCGCCTGGTCTGCACGTCCCGGCTGTTGGCTCCTACCATGATGTCAAACTCTCCGGGTTCAAATACCGGCGTGCCGTCGGCATCGTAGAACTGCAGGCTCTTCTCGTCCAGGGTGATGGTCACCATGCGGCTTTCTCCCTTGCGCAGGAATACGCGGCTGAATCCCTTGAGCTCCTTCACCGGGCGCGAGTACCGGCATGCCACATCGTGTATGTAGCACTGCACCACCTCGTAGGAGTCATAGTCGCCGGTGTTTGTCACCTCCACCGTAGCCTCCACCTTGCGTCCGCTGACCTTCACGTCCATCTGGCCATACTGGAACTTGGTGTAGCTGAGTCCGTAGCCGAAGGGGTAGACCGGGCCGTTGGGCACGTCCAGGTAGTTGGACTGGTACTGCCGGAATTCGGTTGTGCCATCGGGTACGCCCCGCCCTGTGGGCAGGTGGTTGTAGTAGAGGGGCTCCTGTCCGGTGGCGCGAGGGATGCTTGTGGTGAGTCGCCCGCAGGGAACCTTGTCACCGAAGAGCACATCGCAGATGGCGGGAGCCATCTCGGTGCCTCCAAACCACACGTTCATGATGGCGGGCACATGCTCGCTCTCCCATGCCATTACCGTGGGCCGGCCGCTGAAGTTGAGCAGCACCAGTGGCTTGTCCAGGCCCAAAAGGTCGCGCAGGAGAGCCATCTGCTCATCTGGCAAGTCCAGCGAGGTGCGGCTGTGGCTCTCCCCGCTCCAGTTGTTTCCCTCGCCCATGGCGCACACTATCACATCGGCTTGCCGTGCGATGGCCATGGCTTCGTCGTGAGCCTTTCCGGCATCCACGACGGGTATCTCCTCGGACTGCCCTCCCTTGAGGTTGCGTGCCGACGAGGTGAGGTTGCACCCTTGGCTGCAGAGCACCTTGCCTTTTCCTTGCATGGCTTGTTCCATGGCTGCGCGCAGTGACAGGTATCTGTCGGCATTGGGCTGCGCGATGCACCAGGTGCCCAGCAGTGAGCGCGAGGCCACGGCATTGGGGCCTATGAGGGCTATCGTTCCCTGCTTCTTGAGAGGGAGGATGCTCCCCTCGTTCTTCAGCAGCACGAAGGTTTCGGCGGCCATGTCGCGTGCTGCCTGCCGGTGTCCGGGCGTGAAGAGGTGGGCCTGCTGCTCCTCATTGGTCATCTTGCAGTGCTTGTAGGGGTCATCAAACAGCCCAAGCTTGTATTTGGCCTCCAGTATTCGCCTGCAGGCCTGGTCGATGTCTTTCGTGCTGATGAGTCCTTCCCTCAGAGCCTCCTCGGCCGTGTCGATGAATGCGCGTGAGCACATGTCCATGTCGGTTCCGGCGCGCATGGCACTTGCACCATTGTGCTTCAGGTCGCCAAATCCGTGTGCCGTCATCTCGCTGATGCTTGCGTAGTCTGTCACCACAAGGCCCTTGAAGCCCCACTGCTTGCGCAGCACATCGCCTATGAGCCAGGGGTTGGCTGTGGCATGCAGGCCATCCACCAGGTTAAAGCTTGTCATCACGCTCTCCACGCCCGCCTCCACTGCAGCACGGTAGGGCGGGAAGTACTGGTTGTACATGCGCAGGTGGCTCATGTCCACAGTGTTGTAGTCCTTGCCTGATTCCGATGCTCCGTAGAGCGCATAGTGTTTCAGGCAGGCGATGATGTCACTCGGTCCTTTCAGGTCTCCCTGGTAGCCGCGCACCAGGGCGGCCGCGATGAGGCTTCCCAGATAGGGGTCCTCACCATTCCCCTCGGCTATGCGTCCCCAGCGTGCGTCAAGTGCAATGTCCACCATCGGACTGTAAGTCCAGCTGATGCCGTCGCTGCTGCACTCCTCGGCTGCCATGCGTGCCCCTTGCTCTATGGCCTCCACGTTCCAACTGCACGACTGTGCCAGGGGGATGGGCAGGATGGTGTGGTAGCCGTGGATGACATCCAGGCCAAACAGGATGGGGATGCCCAGGCGGCTCTCCTCCACGGCCATGCGCTGGATGCTGCGTATCTTGTCCTTGCCCATGACGTTGAGCACGGCTCCCATCTCGCCCTTGGCCACCAGCTGGCCAAACTCAGTCTTCATGGCGCCGCCCGTGGTGGCATCGGAGCCTGGCTGCAGGTTGAGCTGCCCGAGCTTCTCCCGCAGCGTCATCTTCTTCATAAGGGATGACACGAACTTGTCCATCTCCTTGTTGGTGGAGGCGTATGCAAATCCCGTGCCCAGCAGGAACGCGAGGACGAATAGATGTTTTCTCATATTTGAGTTTGTGATAGGTTTGTCGTTTGTCGCCCTTGGCGCAGCAAGAGCGGTTGGTTTAGTTGGTTTTGAGGGTTTGCGGGCATGGTACATGTGCCACCATTGGGGCTTCTCTCCTATGTTTCCAGTCCCCGTTTGGCGAGCAGCCGCCGCATGCCCTTTCTGATGGAGTCCAGCCCGAAGTCCTCTGGATTCAAGTCCTCCCAGCGTGCCCACGCCAGCCCGGCCACGTCATCCATGGCGGTGGGTGTGCCTGGCTCCACACGGCACTGGAAAAACAGGTCGGTGGTGAAGACGCTCATTCCGCTGTAGGGATACTCATTGGGCAGGGAGAACAGGTATTCGACGCTCGTCACCCTCAGCCCCGTTTCCTCCATCACCTCGCGTATTACACCCCTTTCGGCAGACTCGCCGCAGTCGCAGAAGCCGCCAGGCAGGTCCAGAGTCCCACAGGCCGGATTCTTGGCGCGCCGCGCTACCAGCACCTTGCCTTCCCCGTCCTCGATGATGGCCACGGTGGATGTGGCCGGGTTCACGAAGTACTCGAAGCCGCAGTTGTGGCACACCTTGCTCTTCTTGCTGTTGGTCTGGAAGTGTTCCGAGCCACACACGGGGCAGAAGGCAAACAGCCTTAGCGGGTGCTCCATGGGAGTCTTTGTGTCCATTTGAGTCTTGTTTTGGTTGCTTACGGCTCTTTGTTCCTTGCAAAGATAGCAAGTTTTTTGTGAAGTGGGGCATAGTCGTGTCCCAATGTTTGACTGTTTTATGAAAAGCCGGGTGCTTGAAATGGAAAGCCGGGTGCCTGGACTTGCGAGGGGAGGGTGGGTGCTTGCGGACGTGCGTTTCTATGTCTATGTGTGTCGTGTCTATGTGTGTGCCATGGCTATTGCAAAGGGCTTGCGTTTAGGTGGACTTGTAAAGCGAACTTCAGTCGGCTTGCTGCATTGCCGTGGCCGTCCTGGCCTTCATGCCGGCCTGTCTGGATGCCGTCAGGTGTCCGATGTGTAGGGGCGACACATGTCTGCCTTGTGCGCGAGGTGGCTACACTTCGGTCAGGAGTGCGTCCTTGTTGGTGTTTCTCAGCTGCCGCAATGTCTCCCATTCGGCTGGTTTGGTGCGCCAGGTGTGTTGCGGGTTCTCCACCCCATGGCTGTCGATGCGCCGTATCACTGTCCTCACGCTCAGGTGGCTTATGTCAATGGCAGGCAGGTAGTGGGTACTCTGGCTGCCCTCGTCGCGTATCTCTGCCAGCAACTGCATCTTGGCCAGAGCCTGCAGAAGGTTGAACACCACCGTCTGGGGCAGGCGTGTGTCCTCGGCCAGGGTGCGGTCGCTGTAGGGAGTCCCACCTGAGGCGAAACGCTTGGCGATGCGCGACATGAGCAGGAGGCATATGGTGTCACGGTAGCGGCGGCTCAAGTCGTCACTGTAACGCTGGAAGGCATAACTGTCCAGGCACTGGTTGGCATAGCACAGCTGACCGCCGACAAGGCAGATGCACCACGATATGTTGAGCCACAGCATAAACAGGGGCAGGGCCGCAAACGACCCGTAGATGGCATTGTAGTTGCTCAACTTAATCTGGTAGTGGAAGTAGAAGTGCTGTACGGCCATGAAGCACAACCCTCCCACGATGCCCGGCAAAAGTGTGTGGCGCAGCCTGACGTTGGTGTTGGGCATCAACTTGTACAGCAGGACAAAGGCCATGCATACCAGCACGAGTGGCGACACCTTGACAAAGCGCTCGGCAGTGTCGCTCAGCAACACATAGTCAGGAAACAGCTCACGCACGGTCATCAGGTAGATGTTGAGGCTGCTCACCACTACCACCACAAAGGGAAGCAGCAGGAATACGCTGACGTAGTCGGTGATGCGGCGGTAGATGTTGCGGGGCGTGTTGATGAACCATATGTTGTTGAATGCGGTCTCCACATTGCTCGTCAGTGACAGCAGGGTGTAGAGCAGGAAGATGATGCCCGCGCCGATGAACACTCCGCTGTGTGTGTGCTCCAGGTAGGAGTCGACAAACTGCAACACCGTGTCCGTTATCTGTGGGCTCACCTGCAGTGAGTCCCTCAGCCTGTCCTCGATGACAGACCCGAACCCAAACCCCCTGGCCACGGCAAACACGATGGCGAGCACAGGGACGGCTGCCAGTATGCTGCTGTAGGTGAGAGCCGAGGCGTAACTCATCAGGTTGTTCTTCGTGATGCTCTCCACCACAATCACCAGCCTCTTGGTGGCCCTCAGCATCCACCGCCTCGTAGGGGTCAGTTTCTGCTCATTGACGCTCCATATATAGTCCAGTTTGGTCATGTGTCTTTTGTGGGGAAACTGTGGGGAATCCTTCTTGGGCGTGTCGTTTTTATGTATATAGTCGTTTTTATGTATATATATGTATAAGAAAGTGCTCCAGTCGTGCACCGTTGCTCTTTTCGGGGGAAAAAGGACAGCTGGCCTGTAAGCCGGGTTCTGTGTGCCCCTTGGTACGGGGTGTCTGCCATTTATCCAGTGCTGGTGTCACCACCAGCCTCTATCGTTCTACCCTCCGGCTTGGACGGGCCGCCCTCTCTTTGTGTCGCCGGTTTACATGAACTTTCAGCTCCCGGGATGTACAGCACCAGTGTCACCACTGGCCTGGTGGGCTCTTGCCCCACCTTCTCACCCTTACCTTGCCCAGGCAAGGCGGTTGTTTTCTTCTACATCGGCAGGCTCTCGCGAGCCTCTTTCTGTTAGGAAGCGGGATGCCCTGTGCTGCCCGGACTTTCCTCTCGCCCTTGCGCTTGCGCGTGTGGGCCAGCGGCAGACCGGCCTGCTGTCCTGTTCTCTGAGGGACAAAGGTACGAAGAAAAACTCTTTCATCCTGTTGATGTACAGCGAAAAATTGCATGCAGGCTTTTCTGCCCCCGTTGCCCCTTTGTTCTGTGGCTGTCTTGTGCCCAGGCAGGGTGTCTCTTGCGCAGGCCAGGGTGATGTCTCGGAATATTCCCCTCAGTCCAGGTGCCATCTCTGGGCGTGCCACCATCGCAGAACTCCATGCCAGGGCTCGCTTTGGTGTGTGGCGACATAAGAGCAAGCCCGAAGGGTGATTGGCAGGAGAGTGTTTAACAATGGTTAATGGCATCTTACGCTCTGTTAAATAATTTCAAAATAAGAAGCAAGTGTATTGCGGTCAGTATAAATCGGCATATATTTGCAATGCGGCTCGTTGGAAGCCAAGTTTTGATTACAGAATGTTAACGCAAAAGAAAGATGAAGTTATGAAACAGACAACTAAAAACTGGCTGGGGGTAGTTGCTCTTGTGTTTGGAAGCAGTGCTGTGACCAGTGCTGTCATCAAGCGTGCAGAGCCTGCTCCGCAGCCCGCGCCTGCTCCACAGACTGCTCCTGTGTCCTCAGCCGCCGCTCCCGGCGGAATGGTTGACCTGACCTATGCGGCCGAGACAGCGGTCAATTCGGTCGTTTACATCAAGGTCACCCAGGCCGGAAAGACTCAGCGCGTGCAGGTGCAGGACCCCTTCAGCGACTTCTTTGGGGACTTCTTCGGTTTTGGAGGCCGCGAGCCCCAGCGGCGTGAATACAAACAGCCAGACCGTCACTCGGCGGGCAGCGGCGTAATCATAAGCGCCGACGGATACATCGTGACCAACAATCACGTGGTGGGCGATGCCGATGAGATAGAGGTGAAACTCAACGACAACCGTGAGTTCAACGGACGCATTATCGGATGTGACGCCACTACAGACCTGGCCCTGATCAAGATTGACGCGAAGAACCTGCCCGCAATAAAAGTGGGCAACAGCGATGACTTGAAGTTGGGGCAGTGGGTGCTGGCTGTGGGAAACCCCTTCAACCTTACAAGTACCGTCACCGCTGGCATTGTGAGTGCCAAGGCACGTACTTTGGGAGCCAACGGCATCGAGAGTTTCATACAGACTGACGCAGCCATCAACAGCGGAAACAGCGGCGGCGCTCTCGTCAACGAGCGGGGCGAACTGGTGGGCATCAATGCCATGCTTTACAGCCAGACAGGCAGTTACAGCGGCTATGGTTTTGCCATTCCCACGACCATTATGAACAAGGTGGTCTCTGACCTCAAGGTGTATGGTGCCGTGCAGCGTGCCGTGCTGGGCGTGACGGGTACGGACGTGACCAACTATATTGACTCCGAGAAAGCCAAGGGCAACGAGGTTGACTTGGGCGAGGTAGAGGGTGTGTATGTCACCGAGGTGGCAGATGCCAGCGCAGCCCAGGAAGCCGGATTGAAGAAGGGTGACGTGCTCACAAAGTTTGACGGCAAGAAGGTGACCAAGATGAGTGAGCTGCAGGAGGCCATCTCGCAGCACAGCCCAGGCGACAAGGTGTCTCTGACCTATTCCCGCGCAAAGAAGAACTATACCACCAATGTGACCTTGCGCAACAGCCAGGGTACCACCAAGGTGCTCGAGGAGGTTGACATGGACCAGTTGGGCGTTTCGCTGAAGCCTGCGGGCGATGATGTGAAGAAGACCTTGGGCGTGGATTACGGTCTGGAGGTAAGTGCCGTACGCCAGGGAGGCAAGATGAAGGCCGCCGGTGCCAGCAAGGGTACTATCCTCCTGCAGGTCAACGACAAGAAACTGTCCACTGTGAGTGATTGGGAGACTGCCGTAGAAGAGGCCAGCCGCAGCACCGACCGCACCTTGTGGATCAAGGCCATGACTCCCAGCGGGCGCAAGGTGAGCCTGGTGGTGGACTTGAATGACTGACGGAAAGGCCGTGAGCCCTTGCCTCCGCAATGCGGTGCAGGGATTGGGCAGGCAGGACAGGCTTGCAGGTCTGTTCGGTTTGATGTCCGGTATGGATTGACGTAAAACAGTTCCCTCGTGCAGGGATACAATTGCAGTGCCAGCCGCACTCCTCACTGGGAGGATGTGCGGCTGGCTTCGTCTTGCGCCCCCTTGTGGATGCCGGCTTTCCTTCTTGGTCACCTGATGCACATGGGGTGCCAGTTGTGGTGGGTCTTGGTGAATATGCGGATGATGGTGAAGGGCTTCTTGATGTGGCTCTTGATGGGAGTCAACTTGCTGGATGGGAGAACCTCAACCCTCCAGATGAAGTCCACCGTGAACTTGTACAGGTCTTCTTCTCTCAGGACGAAAAACTTGTTCGCCATATAGAGCACGTCCCCCTCCACCTGTGGGCAGTATTCCTTTCGGATGTCCCTCCAGGGAAAGCAGTTTTACAGGGTGCTCGCTCTTGTAGTTTGTAAAACCACAAATATGATGCCCACGGATATGATAGGAAACGCCCCTTCCACGGGATGTCACAACCAGTGAGTCTTTCGTTTTCCCAATCCCCCTTATTGTGAATGGCATGCGAAAGCCACTCTTTTTTTTCGGGTGCTGTTGTCTATCTCGTAGGCATAATTGTCAATGCCGATAGCGTATGGCCCGACAAATTCACCATTCATAGAGTGGCACCAGCACCAGTCCTCCCCAAAATCAGAGTCTTGCATGTACTCGGCAGAATGGTTGAGGTCTTTTTCCTTAATTTTGTCTTCTCTAATGGGGGGCGCATGAACCCCAAACGTTCTTTTGCGGTACGTGGCCTTCTGAATTCTTTCCATTCCGTATGCTTGATGGTGTCTTGTCCCCATGATACCACGGAGAGGAATGTGAGCAGCGCAAGCAAATAAAAAAACTTGTTTCTTTCCATAAATTTTTATTGCGTAAAACACTTCGTTTTTTGTAATCTTCACACCGCGTTCTCCTGTTGTAGGATCTGCATAATAATAATAGTAATAGTTCCCGTCAGTGGAGTTTAAAATAACCGCGTGGGCAAAATCTTCATAATTACTATTTTGGTTTTGGGCTGTACAGTTGAATAAAGAATATGTGCCTCCAAAAGTATGCTTTTTTGGCGTGTGAGCAAATGTATCTCTGTAATTTTTGCATGCGGCAAGAAGATTCTGTTCCTTGCTTTCTGTGGGGGCATATTGCCGCTCTGGGCGTTGGTCGTTCCCGACCGGGCATATGTAAAGGTGTAGCCTGCTGATTTGAGGTTATGCTTCAAGTGTTGATGAAGTATAACTCCGACGGGCTATGCAGTACTACTTCGAAGACAGATGCAGTACTACTTCGTTGACAGATGAAGTACTACTGCATCTTTTTCTTCAAGGATGTTGCTTGATTTTGCGATTGATAAATGGCCATGTTTCCTGACGACCATGCCAACTCGTCATGATCAAAGCGGTGAGTTCCCCGCTTTAGCACTATGTGGCATAAACTCGAGGGTCCTGATGAAAGTGGCGAGCCGTTCCCGGGTTGGGGGAGTACATTTGGGCGGGTCATGAATTGGGGACGGGTTGAGGCTACTAAGGCAACGGGCATGATGACAGGCTGCCCGCCACGCATGTTGAGTCCATGTGCAGAAATGCCACAGACTGTTTGCAAACGCGAGTTTTTATGCCTACTTTTGCACGAGTTAGAGAATTTTCGGACATGTGCTTTGATAAAGTTGGGGTAAATTCATTCAAGGCGTGGTTTTTGGCCGCGCGGCCCAAAACGCTTTCGGGAGCGGCGGTTCCTGTTGTCATAGGCTTAGCATTCGCTGTAAGTCATTATGGGGACATGGTCAGGGGCGTCCCGGCGGTGTTATGCCTCCTGTTTGCCTTTTTAATGCAAATAGACGCGAATTTTGTAAATGATTATTTCGATTATTTGAAAGGATGTGACGGAGAGGGCAGGCTTGGCCCCAAAAGGGCATGCGCGCAGGGCTGGATTACCCCGAAGGCCATGAGAACCGGCATTGTCATAAACACCCTGGTGTCGTGTGCCGTAGGGTTTCCGCTTGTCCTGTTCGGGGGCTGGAATATGGTTTGGGTCGGTGGCCTGTGCGTCCTGTTTTGTTTTCTTTACACCACGCACCTGTCCTATGTTGGGCTGGGAGATGTCCTGGTCTTGCTGTTTTTTGGGGTCGTGCCAGTATGCCTCACATATTACCTCGCGGTTCCCGCTTCGCCTTGTGGCGAAATACCGGGCGATGTGGTATGGATGTCTGTAGCCTGTGGCGCTATGACTGACACCCTGTTGATTGTCAACAACTATAGAGACATTGAAAACGACAGAAGAGTGGGGAAACGGACTCTTGTGGTTATGGTCGGGAAAAGGGCCTCGCGGTATCTGTATCTGGTGCTTGGAATTCTTGCTTGCTCAATCAGCGTCACAGTTCTCTATTCCCGTAATGAAACCCCGCAGTCATTCCTCCCGTTGGCTGTCTTGCCCTTCTTGTTTGCCTCATACCACAGAATCGTAAGGATAGACCATGGGAGCCGGCTCAATTCCGTACTTGGTGAGACTGCCCGTAATATTTTAGCCTTCGGACTTCTTGTTTCTGTGTCAATCGTCTTCGGGTAGTTTTGTCCAGCTGGCATAACCAGCACACGGTTCTCAGCGCATGGCAATTATTGAGGCAATATCGTTTGGTTTGTCGGTCATCGAGAAACCGCATTTGCGAAGTGCCTTAAAATCCCCGGGATTCAAGGCAGTAAACTCCCACACGGGAGCTATACAGGGGAACTCCACGCTTCACGGAAAAAGCAGCGAGATATTCCAGGTAGTGGGAGAGGACATTTCGGGAACGGCGTGAGCCTGGCAAGGATTAAGGCAACGGCCATGGTGGCATGTGCCCTATGCAGGGTGCGGCAATCGGCCCGGCATGCGCCCCATGCAAGACGAATGCAGTAGAACAGCCTGCCCAATACTTGCTCGTCTCATGGAAAGGTCGTAAATTTGCTCACTCATAAGCGACAACGTTCAAAGGGTAAATAAAGAGAACTACAACACAAGCGACATGAATGACAGAATGTGGGCAATTGCCCGGTGGGCTGTGGCGATCATACTGGTGTCCCAGGCCTCGCTCCTGCAAGCCAAGGTGGAGCAGAGGCCAGTATATATCTGCGGCTATGCCATCAACTTCGCCGACTCCACGGCTTACCTGACCGCGATACAGTGCATCGACACCGCCTATGTCGAGAGCAGGAACGGATTTCTGATGGACCGCAACCAGTACTCGGCCCAGTTGAACCACTATATGAAGAAACTCTCGGGGGGCAAGAACTACACCTGCATGGTACTCTTCGACAAGAAGCAGGCACGATTGCAGAAGCGCGTGGAGCAGATGCGCAGGCGCAGCGGAAAGGCATCGGCCATGCGTCTCAAGACACTTGGGGCGGCAGAGTTCCAGTTTATAGGCGAACAGTATGTGGACACCAGTGTGACGATGCTCGATGAGGACACAGAGGGAACGGAAGCCCCGGCCGCTCCCGCTTCTCACGAAGCACCGCAGGCCAAGGGCGGCAAACCATCCAAGGCACGGAAGGGAGGCCGCCACTGATGGCTGGCGCAAGCGGGTTCCGCTGTCGGGTGGGTGGGCATCTGCTGGCTGTGGAGCCGGCCGATGGCACCGATGTGCAAGCGTTGCTCCCCTCGTTTGCCCCCTTCGGGGTCAAGGACGGGGACAGCGAGCCGATGCTGAGAGTCGTTGTTGACCACGCCTTTTCATGGGGCGCGCCGGAGCGGGAAGTGGGGCAGTTTGACTGTGGAGGCTGTGTTCATGGCGTGTTCCAGATGCCTGACGGTGGTTACCAGTTCCATTTGCGTGACGTGGATGGTGTGGTGTGCAGCGTCATGCAGTCCTCGCCGGACTTTCGCCAGTGTCAGGTGTGCCTGTGTGGAGAACAGGCTGGCCAGCGTGCCTATGGCTTGAACAGCGCCTTGATGATGGCCTACGCTTTCTCCACGGCCGACCATGACACGCTCCTGGTGCACGCGTCGGTCATCCGTTGTGGCGGACGTGCCTATATGATGACCGCCCCGAGCGGTACGGGCAAGAGCACACACACCCGCCTGTGGTACGACAACATACCGGGTTGCGACCTGATGAATGACGACAATCCTGTGCTGCGCATAGTGGAGGGGAAGCCCGTTGTGTATGGCTCTCCATGGAGCGGGAAAACTCCCTGCTACAGGAATGTCTCGGCTCCTGTGGGAGCCATAGTGCGCATACGGCAGTGCCCGTCCAACAGCATCCGCAAGCTCAGTCCCGTTGAGGCACTGGCCGCGCTCCTGCCTGCCATGAGCAGCATGAAGTGGGACAGGCGTGTGTATGGCGGGGTGTACGGCACCGTCGCGCGTCTGATAGCCCTGTGCAACGTGTATGAGTTGGGATGCTTGCCCAATGCGGGGGCCGCCTTGCTCTGCCATGACACGGTGACGGGATGAGCGTGCTGAAGAGTGTTGTGAAGCGTGCGCTGCGTTGCGTGCTCGCTCCTGTGAGGCACAAACGGGAGAGGCTTGATGGCACTGTTGACGCCACGGGCAGAATGGCTCTGCCAAATGACCAGCTGCTTCCCCTGGTGGCACAGGCTCTGGAGCAGGGGCACACGGCCACCATCTGGGTCAAGGGCTACAGCATGCGCCCTTTTCTCGAGCACGAGCGTGACCGTGTGAGGCTCGCCTATCCCCAGTGCGTGAGGGTTGGGGACGCGGTGCTGGCGCAAGTGGCTCGCGGGCATTACGTCCTGCACCGGGTGATAAGTGCCGCCGGAAGCCTGCTCACCCTACAGGGTGATGGCAACCTGCAGGGTGTGGAGTACTGCCGCAGGGATGATGTGTGTGGCGTGGTCACCGAGTATATTCGCCCGGGGCGCACCATTTCCGCCAGTGACACCAGGCTATGCCGCCAAGTGCGCGTGTGGCGCTTCCTGCGTCCTGTCAGGCGGCTGCTGCTCCTGCTGTACAAGGCCACACTGCCTTGAATGCCAGCAGAACCTTGTGTATCCATTTTGTCAAAAGAGCATGATATGAGAAAGAAAAAGGGATTTGAACTCCGTGACGTGTGCGGTGAGCATGTGGTCATGGCCTACGGCATGGAGAATATAGACTTCTGCAAAATCATCAGTCTCAACGAGACAGCCGCTTTCCTGTGGCAGGGTGTGGGTGATGGCGACTTCACGGCTGAACTCATGGCCGACCTGCTCTGCAATGAGTACGACGTGGATCGCGTCCGCGCGCTGGCCGACTCAGAGGCCATCCTGGCCCAGTGGGCAAAAGAGGGACTGCTGGAACTGCCGGCTTGAGGCATATATACACACGCCATGGACTTTGTAATCAGGATTCTGCAGGATATGGGCGTCGCTTTGCGTCTTCCTGTGTCATACGTTGTCATGGAATTTGTGGGCACCTTCGCCTTTGCCCTTTCGGGTGTGCGTCTTGCCTCGGCCAAGCAGTTCGACATCTTCGGAGCCTGGATTGTGGGCATGGCCACAGCCATAGGGGGCGGCACCCTGCGTGACTTCATGCTGGGCGTGAACCCATTCTGGATGACCAACAGCAGTTACTTCATCTGCTGTGCGCTGGCTGTGGTGGGGGTCATGTTCTTCAGCAAGTTCCTCATCAGGGAGAACAACACATGGTTCATATTCGACACCATAGGTCTTGCCCTTTTCAATGTGATAGGCATCGAGAAGACGCTCAACATGGGCTTCCCTTATTGGACAGCCATCACCATGGGCTCCATCACGGGTGCGGCGGGAGGTGTGATACGCGATGTGTTTATCAATGAGGTGCCGCTTATCTTCCGCAAGGAAATATATGCCCTGGCCTGTGTGGCCGGCGGTGCGGTCTATGCGGCGTGCCATCACTTCGGGCTCACGCTGGAGGTCAATGCCCTGCTGAGCATCCTCACGGTGATAGTCATACGCCTGCTGGCCGTCAAGTATGGATGGCACTTGCCAATTCTGACGGGTGAGGACAATATGGACAGATGATGGTCACAATTTTCCAAGCACATGGCAAGACGTTGTACGATACTCCTGACATCCTGGTTCCTGCTGCTCTCCTGTGGCGCGTGGGCACAGGAGCAGCGTGTCTTTGACAAGACCGTGCGCACGCTGCAGGTGTGCGCCGATGGCAATCCCACCCTGCCGCCCTGGCTGAGCCAGGGCAAGCACCAGCATGTGGAGGTCTCGTGGGACCAGATGAGTCACGACTACCAGCGGTATATATATTATGTGTATCATTGTGACGCCGACTGGCAGGTGAGTGAAGGTATCTTCGAGAGCGACTGGCTGGCAGGCACCAACGGACAGCCGGTGGAGGACTACGAGAAGAGCTTCAACACGACGCAGATATACACCCATTACCGTCTCACCCTGCCCAACAAGGATGTGGGCATGCTCCTGAGCGGCAATTACTGCGTGCGGGTATATCGCGATGGCGACGGGCCGGACGAGTCCGCCCCTGTGCTTGAGGCGCGTTTCTGTGTGTACGAGAACAGCGTGAGCATCAGTCAGCAGGTGAGCGGCAATACCGATATAGACTTCAACGACCGTCATCAGCAGGTTACTCTGCGTGTGGGTTATGGCTCGTTGCGTGTGGTGAACCCCGCGCAGGAGTTCCGCGTGCTGGTACTCCAAAATCGTCGCTGGGACACCAAGGCGGTCGGACTGGTGCCCAATGAACGCAACGCTGCGGGTATGGGCTTCACCCACAACCGGCAACTTGTCTTCCCGGGCGGGAATGAGTTCCACAGGTTTGAGATAAGGGACGTGCGGCGTGCCGCAGCGGGGGTTGACCATATGGAGTGGTATGAGCCATACTATCACGCCACGCTGCTTGAAGACCGGCCTGCCCGTAACTACTCCTATGTTGAAGACCAGGACGGCGTGCGCGTGGTGCTCAGTCCTGAGGAGGGAAGCGAGAACACCACGGCCGAGTATGTAGTGGTGCATTTCCTGCTCACCACCCCTCGGCTGCCAGGGGGCGACGTGTATGTGTGCGGACAATGGACAGGAGAGACCTATGCCCCTGACTGCCGCATGGAATACGATGAGCAGGTGGGGCAGTACCATGCCGCCATCCTGCTCAAGCAGGGCTATTACAGTTACCAGTACCGGCAGGCCGACGGAAGTACGGCGCGCACCGAGGGCGATTTCCATGAGACCGAGAATGAGTACACCACCCTGGTGTATTACCGCGAGCAGGGAGCGCGGTATGACCGCCTGGTGGGCTGTTGCACAGCAAGCACGCGCAACCGTTGAGCCCCAATTGAGCCCATGGGGCTGAGAGGAAAAAAGAAGATAACGACAAACCGATAATACTGACAAGACGATGAAGACGAACAAGCCCTATCTGTGGGTGCCCAGCCTGTACCTGGGCGAGTCATTGCCTTTCGCGGCAGTCATGCTGATGTCGGTGGTACTCTATCAGGAGATGGGACTTACCGACAAGCAGATAGCCCTCTATACCAGTTGGCTCGGGCTGCCTTGGGTCATCAAGCCCCTGTGGAGTCCGTTCATAGACACCTTCCGCACCAAGCGGTGGTGGATACTTACCATGCAGATGCTGGTGGGGGCGGCCCTTGCGGCTGTGGCTCTCACCCTGCCCACTCCCCTGTGGCTGCAGGCCACCCTGGCACTGTTTATGCTGGCGGCTTTCGGCAGTGCCACACACGACATCTCGGCCGACGGATTCTATATCCTGGGGCTTTCCAATGTGCAGCAGGAGTTCTATGTGGGCGTGCGCAACACCTTTTACCGCGTGGGCATGGTGCTGGGGCAGGGCGGACTGGTGGCTCTGGCAGGATTGTTGCAGCACAGCGGGCTGCATGTGAGTGCGGCCTGGTCTGTCACCTTCCTGGCCGTGGCCGCGCTGATGTTGCTGCTCTGCCTGTGGCACTCGCGTATGTTGCCAGTGGTGGAACAGCCAGCCCCAACGGTGTCGCGCAGGCATATCCTGAATGATTTCATGCAAACCTTCGTTGTGTTCTTCCGCAAGCCTAATATAGTGACTGCACTTGCCTTCATCCTCCTGTTCCGCCTGCCCGAGGGGCTGCTCACCAAGATAGTGCCCCTGTTCCTGAAACGCTCGATTGCCGAGGGAGGGCTGGCCATGGACGATGTGACCTATGGCGTGGTGTATGGCACGATAGGGGTCATCGGGCTTCTGCTGGGCGGCCTGCTGGGCGGGTGGCTCGTGTCGAGGTATGGGCTCAAGCGGTGCCTGTGGCCACTGGTGCTCTGCATCACCTTGCCCGATCTCGTGTATGTGTATCTCAGTTACACCCAGTGTGGTGCCACCTGGGTGGTGGCACCCTGTGTGTTCTTTGAGCAGTTAGGCTATGGACTCGGCTTCACGGCCTACACCCTCTACCTGGTGGCCTTTGCCCATGGCGAGCGCAGCACCAGTGTGTTCTCGCTCTGCACGGCCTTCCAGTATCTGGGCGGTGTGATGCTGCCCGGCATGGTGAGTGGCTGGATATCCGACAGCGTGGGCTATGTGCAGTTCTTCTGGATAGTGATGGCCTTCTGCCTGGTCACCTTTGGCGTGACGGCATTGGTACATTTGCCCGAGGAGAAGCGGTGATGAGGCACTGGCAGTTACTGCTGCTGGCTCTGCTGCTCCCGCAGGCTGGTGGGGCAGTGGTGTATGACCGGGCCGACAGCATACGCGTGGAGGCCCTGCTCAGACAGGGCAGGGAGTTGCCGGCCGACTCCTCGCTCATGCTCTTCTATGCCCGTCAGTTCCTGGGTGTTCCGTATGTGGCACACACGCTGGAGAGCCCGGACGGGCAGGAGAGGCTGGTGGTGAACCTGAGGCAGATGGACTGCACCACGCTGGTGGAGACGGTGACTGCCCTCACACTGGCCACCCGGCATGGCTCAGGGAGGTGGGACGACTACTGCCACTGGCTCATGGCCATCCGTTACCTGGACGGCAAGATGGACGGCTATGCCAGCCGCTGCCACTACTTCAGCCAGTGGATAGCATCGGCCCGGGCCAGAGGGCTGGTGACCGAGGTGGACAGCGCAGAGGCGGGTGGCACGCACTTCCCCTTCGCAGGGCAGCAGCACATCCGCCTGCATCACATGAGCCGTCACAGAGACCGTTACCCTGCCATAGCCCAGGATGAGGCCGAGGCCAGGCGGGTGGCATGCCATGAGCGCGAGTACAGCGGCGCAAGGGTGCGTTACATTCCAGCCCGGCTTACAGGGAAGAGCCGTGAGGAACTCTCCTGCATACAGGATGGCGACATCCTGGCTCTGGTGACCAGAAGGGACGGACTGGATGTGAGCCACTTGGGCTTGGCCGTGTGGGGGACGGACGGACTGCTGCATCTGCTCAATGCCAGCAGTCTCTACCACAGGGTGGTGCTGGACAGCGTGCCCTTGCACGATTACCTGCTGAAGCACCCCACATCGGTGGGTGTGAGGGTAGTGAGGGTGAAGTGAGCCTGAGGGACAGCCTCTGTTCAAGGACATCGCGCAGGTGTGTTGTGCCGGAATGATATTGAAGCAATAATAGATAAAGATAAGGAAATATGAGAAGACATTGGCTTTTGGCTTGCCTGTGTGTCCTGTGTGGCACGCTCTTCATGGCATCATGTGACAGTGACCCCACTCCCGCCCCCTCTCCAAAGCCAGGAGAGGACGAGGGAGACCTGTGCGCGCTGGTGAAATGGGAGTCCAGCGACATCATCTATTTTATGAACCTGAATGGATACTTGCTCTACCAGCCCGGCCGTGAGCCGCGTGCGGATTGCAAGATAGACAGCAGCTACTTTCACTTGAAGTTTGACCAGGAGGGACAGCTGCTGAGCATCAATGGCTCCTTGCTGCAGATGTATGCGGTGACGGATGCCGAGGGTGACAAGGACGGCAGCTCCACCCTCTATGTGAATGCCTATGGCAAGTCCTTCACGCTGACAGCCAGCGATGCGGAGAACGGCCATTCGCCCAGGAAAGAGAATGCCTCTGCCGTGAACAGCGGATACTGGATTGACGGCATGGACATCACCCTGCTGCAGATGAGGGGACTGGAGAAGGCCTTGGCCATAGAGGCTGCCCTGAAGGACAGCCAGGGTGTGCTTGACCCTGGGAATGCCAGCGGGGAGAGCATCAGGAAGTTCCTGGAGATGGCACGGACGATGAGCCACTATATGAGACTCACCAGCAAGAGCTCCGACCCCGTGGCCAGTTCCATCGAGAGCGTGCTTCCCGAGCGTGGCAAGGTGGCTTATGCGGTGGGCGGAACACTTGGCCTCTCCTCCTCATCGCTCTACACGGATGACAGTCAGGTCATCGGCCTTTTCCAGAAGTGGAAGGAGGATATCCAGGGCGGATGCGAGGCTTTGGCCAGCAGCCGTACCGATAGGGCACAGCGTCCCTTGCTGCTCTTTGGAGTCAGCACCTCGGTGGTTCCTGCCGACACCTCGTGCGCTGTGCAGATAGGCGGGACGCTGATGTCGCTGAACAATGGCAACTATGAGACCTTCAGCTATGGTGTGTGCATCACCGAGGCAGGCGCCTCGCCCACCAAGGAGAACCTGCACAAGATAGACAAGTTCCAGGCTGGACGTGGCACAGGCATTCACACCATCTCCCTGCCTGGGCAGTATGTGGTGGGCGGACTGAAGCCTGGCACGGAATATACATGCCGCTTCTACTGCCAGTCGTGGCGTGACCACACCTACATCATGGAGGAGCGTGAGACGCGGTTTACCACCAATGCCCAGCTCGACTGCAAGAATGACGCAGCGATACGGGTGCTCAGTGCCACCTATCACACCTATGGCCAGCTCACCCAGTTCACCTGCCTGGCCACGGCCACCAAGCCTTCGCTCGACCATATTGCCGACTGGGGTGTGTGCGTGGGCACGGAGTTCTGTCCCGTCTCCTCTTTGGATGCCACCGACCAGGAGGGCGACAAGACCTTCGTGGTGCCTGTTGCCAAGTCGGCCTTCAGCACTATAGACGTGGCCAGGCACCGGGCAGAATATGTCGTGCCCGTAAGCATCTGGGTGCAGCTTGAGGGCGAGAACTTCAAGCGGATAAGCGCATCCAGGGATGTGACACTGGTGTATGACCAGCCCGCCTCGGTGTCCTTCTCCACCGACTGTGAGCGCACCGTGGGCGAGAACTCCACCGACTATGTCAAGACCAGCGACGGCACGATGAAGCATGTGGAACTGGTGGGCATGCCGTGGGTGTATTACCGGGTAAAGTACCAGGTGACTGGCGCGCTCTTCATCGACAAGATTGACCTTGTGGGCAACCAATATGAGTATGGCCCCACATCCAATTACAAGAATGGACTCCTGTATAGTGGTGCCATGAAGGAGAGCGAGCAGATGGCTGACTTCAATGATGGGGATAACACCGTGGAGATAAGCAATGTGGAGTGCCCAAGCGGCTCTTACACCATCGAGGGAAAGTCCTACCAGGCCGATGCTATGCTGGACAACTGGCGATGGATCATGTACCGCAGCAATGGCCAGGCTCATGCCACAGAGCGGGCTGTGCATTACCTCACATTTGTAAAGACGTATTTCAAGTTTGCCGATGACTATAGCCAGGAGTACGAGACCTTCCAGGCCAACGGCGGCTACTGATAGGGTCAGCCCCCTCGTGCGGGTGCACAAGCCAGGGCGGCTCCTGTGCCTGCGCATCATAGAGTACCAAGAACTGCCAGGCAGAAGCAGCCTTGTGCCGACCGCTGCCTGCGCTTACATTTATAAAATATATATAGAATATATAGAGAACGATGGAAAAGCAGAATATCATCCTGGCACATGACCTGGAGAAGAGCCTCGGCGAGGCACTTGCAGGGCAGTCCTACGACCGCCTGTTTGTCCTTACCGACACCACCACACGGGAACTGTGCCGTCCCTTGCTCGCAGGCATGAGATGCCTGGAGGGCGCTCAGGACATCACCATCCCGCCCACCGATGAGCACAAGAACCTGGATACACTGGCCTCTGTGTGGACAGCCCTGCAGCGGGGAGGAGCCACCAGGCATAGCCTGATGGTCAACCTGGGCGGGGGCATGGTGACCGACCTGGGCGGTTTCGCGGCCAGCACGTTCAAGCGGGGCATCCCCTACATCAACATCCCCACCACGCTCCTGAGCATGGTGGATGCCAGCGTGGGGGGAAAGACGGGCATCAACTTCGGCGGGCTCAAGAATGAGATAGGCGTGTTCTGCCCCGCGCGCACCGTCATCATCTCGTCGCGCTTCCTGGCCTCGCTGGACAGCAAGAACCTCCGTTCGGGCTATGCCGAGATGCTCAAGCATGGGCTCATCAGCACCCGTGAGCACTGGAATGAGCTTGTCGGCTTTGACCTCTTCCAGCCCGACCTCCCACACCTGCAGGAGATGATAGCCGAGAGTGTGGCTGTAAAGGAGCGGGTGGTGGAGCAGGATCCCACCGAGAAGGGTATCCGCAAGGCTCTCAACCTGGGCCATACCGTCGGGCATGCCTTTGAGAGCCTGGCCCTGGCAGAGGGCCGCACCGTGCTGCATGGCTATGCCGTGGCCTGGGGACTGGTGTGTGAGCTCTATCTGAGTGCCGTGCGCATGAAGTTCCCTCATTCCGTCCTGCAGCAGGCCCTTACCTTCATCCGTGGGTGCTACGGCACCTTCCTCTTCGACTGCAAGGAGTACGACCGCCTGTACGACTTGATGACACATGACAAGAAGAACCTCTCTGCGGGACAGGTCAACTTCACCCTGCTCTCTGATATCGGTGACATCCACATCGACCAGACAGCCACCAAGAAGGAAATTTTCGAGGCCCTCGACTTCTATCGCGACAGCATGGGCTGCTGAGGGCAGTACTATTGCAAGCAAAAGTTAGTAGTACTGCATTGCCCCACGCAGTAGTACTGGAATCCCCATGCCAGTACTACTGCGTTTTTGCCCCTCGTTTGTATTTCTTGGACAACATGGGGACAAATTCACGAAAAGCATGAAGCCGTGCAGCAAAAACGAGAAGAAAAAGGAGCAAATCCTTGTCAAACCACAAAATGTGGATATTTGGTGACTTGTGAGTGAATGGACGAATGCGGACATTCATATTCCTGAATTCCGTACCTTTGCACCATGAAGCAGAAGATACTTTTTGTCTGCCACGGCAACATCTGCCGCAGCCCCATGGCGGAGTTCGTGATGAGGAAGATGGCAGATGTGGCTGGACGTGGACGGGAATTCGAGATTGACAGTGCGGCCACCTCATGTGAGGAGGTGGGCAATGACATGTATCCGCCCGCCAAGTCATGCCTGCGCAGGCATGGCATTCCCTTTGTCCGGCATGAGGCCAGGCAGATGACCCGTGCCGACTATGACTATTATGACCGCATCTTCCTGATGGACGGGAACAACTTCGCGTGGCTCTCCCGCCTCATGCCCGACCTTGTGTGGCGCGTTCCATCGGGCTGGGCCGACCGTGACGGCAAGGTGTCGCTGCTCATGGGGCTGACGGGAAACCCGCGTGATGTGGCCGACCCCTGGTACACCGGCAACTTCGAGCGCACCTACCAGGACATCTCCCGTGCCGTCGCGTGCCTGTTGGCGGAGTGACGCTCTTCTTGCGGCCGCGTCCCGTCACGTCTCGGATGGGTGCTTTGGACGGGTGCTCCAAATTAAAACGTTGCCAGTCGGACTGCTACCTTGGCTTTTATTGTTAATTTTGCAGCGCGGATGACGATTGCGCGCGAATGAACACACACAAGTTGATCGAGTTTTTGGCCAAGGTGGCTTTGCCACTGGCTTTGGCTGTGGCCATACTCTGGTGGATGTACCGGGGGCTGCAGTGGGAGCAGTTGAGGCACGTCCTGTCGGGTGGCATGTCGTGGACGTGGATGCTCCTTAGCATGCCCTTCGGCATCCTGGCCCAGGTGCTGCGTGGCATGCGCTGGCAGCAGGTCATGCGTCCCATGGGTGAGTGCCCGCGCCTGCACGTCTGTGTCAACGCCGTCTTCCTCAGTTATGCCAGCAGCCTGGTCGTGCCCCGCGTGGGTGAGGTGCTCCGTTGCGGGGTGCTCCGCCGCTACGAGGGTGTCAACTTTGGCCGCTCGGTGGGCACGGTTGTGACGGAGCGTGTGGTGGACATGGTTCTGGTGATAGTGCTTTCACTCGTTGTGTTCGTGTCCCAGGTGCCCGTCTTCGCCACGTTCTTCCGTGCCACGGGTGTCTCCCTGGGTGGCCTCCTGTCCTCGTTCTCGCCTGCCGGTTGGGCGGTGGCATTCGCGTGCATGCTGTTTGTCGGTGCGGCGGCTCTTCGGTTGCTAAGGCGGGCGGGGCTCTTCTCGCGCACCCGTGCGGTGGTCGCTGACCTGCGTGATGGCCTGCTTTCGGTGCGCGGGGTGGACAGCCCCCTGCTTTTCATGCTCTACTCCCTGGGCATCTGGGTGTGTTACTTCCTGCACTTCTACCTCACGTTTTTCTGCTTTGAGGCCACGTCCGGACTGGGTGTGATGGCCGCGCTGGTGGCTTTTGTGGTGGGAGCCTTCGCTGTGCTGGTGCCCACGCCCAATGGTGCGGGCCCCTGGCATTTCGCGGTGAAGAGCGTGCTGGTGCTCTATGCCGTTCCGCAGACCGACGCCTCGATTTTCGTCCTCATCGTGCATACGCTGCAGACCTTGCTCGTGGTGCTGCTGGGCCTGTACGCGCTGCTCGCGCTTGCCTTCACCCGCAGACGCAGTCTCCCTGCTCCTTGCAATTTCCCGTCCGGCCACGCCGCCTGATCCGATGCGGCGGCATGCGACGGCTGGTGCAGCCGCATGTGATGGCCGGTGTGGCGGCATGCGACATTTGTATGCCCTCGGCAAGGGGAATGGTGAGGCGGAAGGGCGGGAAGCGTGTGGGTGGCTCCTGGCGGAACAGGTTTTCCTCCCTGGCCAGGCGTGATGGCGGGCTTTCCTGGGGGGGGCGGCTACTTCCTGAGGCTACCGGCCTGTAGCCTTTCTGTGATGAGTTCGGCCGCATGGGCGGGCGCGCCGGGCTTCCCCAGTCTCTCCGCCATGAGGCGGTATCCCTCCAGTTGCGCCTCGCGTTCCGTTCCTCCAGGCAGGATGCTGCGCAGGTGCCGTGCTACATTGGTCACGTTCATCTGGTCAGCCACCAGTTCGGGCACCACCTGCTTTCCGGCCACGAGGTTGACCAGCGACACGAAGGGAATTCTCAGTATCAGCCTGCGTCCCAGTGAGGCCAGCCGCCCTGCCCACATATAGTAGCACACCACCTGTGGCACGCCCAGGAGAGCCGTCTCCAGCGTGGCCGTCCCGCTGGTCACCAGAGCCGCTGTGCTGTGCCGCAGCAGGCGGAAGGTCTGGCCGCGCAGCACCGTCAGTCTGTGCCCGGCGGTGAGGCGGTGGTACTGGCTGGCCAGCACCTCGTGGTAATAGTCGTCGGAGATGCCGGGCGCGGCGGCCACAGCCAGCTGGTATCCTGCGCCCATGGCCAGTGCCGCTCTCACCATGCGGGGCAGGTTGCCGCTTATCTCCTGCCTCCTGCTTCCCGCCAGCAGGGCGATTACGGGACGGCTGTCCAGGGCGTTGTCCTTGCGGAAGGAGGCCGCGTCGGGAGGACACGACCGCAGGTAGGCATCCACTTCGTCCACAGTGGGGTTGCCCACATAGTGGGCGGGATAGTGGTGCATGCGCCCGTAGAAGTCCACCTCGAAGGGGAGGATGCTGAGCATGAGGTCCACATAGCGGCGTATGTCATGTATGCGGTGCTCTTTCCATGCCCATATTTTGGGGGAGATGTAGTAGATGACGGGGATGTTCGTGTGCGTGTGCACGAATTTGGCCATGCGTAAGTTGAACCCCGGATAATCGACCAGGATCACAGCGTGCGGGTGCCAGTGTTTGATGTCGTGCCGGCATTCCCTCATGCCTCCCAGTATGGTGCGCAGGTGCACGAGTACCGGCACGATGCCCATGTAGGCCAGGTCGCGGTAGTGGCGCAGCAGTGTGGCCCCCTCGGCGCGCATCAGGTCGCCGCCTATGGCGCGGAACTCCGCGTGGGGGTCTTTTCTCTTGAGGGCGGCCATCAGGTGGCTTGCGTGCAGGTCGCCGCTGGCCTCGCCGGCTATGATGTAGTATCTCACAGTCTTCTGTCGGTTGTGGGGGATGTGGGGGTGTGCTGTCGTTTGGTTGTGCGGGCGTGCGGCCGTGCCGGTCACGGCATGGTCTCCAGTGCTTTCAGGGCATCCGCGCGGCGGGTGCTGGTCATGTCGGTCTGCTGGGGGACTACCGAGGCCATCCCGTGGTCGAGTGCCCACCAGTCGGTGTCCTCGGCTCCGGGTTCCAGGCAGGTGTAGTGCCCCGTGAGCCTGAATGTGCCCGGCTCTTCGGCTGGCTCCCACTCCGAACTCCACTTGCCCCGTGCCATGCGGCACACGCGCAGTCCCCTCAGGCGTTCCACCTGGGGGAAGTTGACGTTGAGGCAGGTGTCCTGGGGCAGCCTGTGCTCCAGCACATGGCTCGCGATGCGGGTGACGGTGTCGCTGTAGGGCGTGAAGTCGCACTGGCTGTCGCGGGTGCGCAGGCTAAACCCTATGGCTGGAATGCCCTTCATGCATGCCTCCAGCACCGCCCCCATGGTGCCGCTGTAGTGCACGTTGACCGATGCGTTGTCCCCGTGGTTGATGCCCGACACCATGAGCGCGGGCCTGCGTTCCACCACATGCTCCAGAGCCAGTTTCACGCAGTCGGTGGGCGTTCCGCTGCATGAGTGGCGTGTGAGTCCAGGGGCGCGCTCCAGCAGGCGGAGCCTTACGGGCGAGGTCACGGTCATGGAGCATGCCGCCCCCGAACGCGGCCCGTCGGGGGCCACCACCGCGATGTCGCCCAGCGGGAGCAGCATGGACGTGAGCGCGGCGATGCCCTGTGCGTCAATGCCGTCGTCGTTGCAAACGAGTATCAGAGGTCTTTCTGCCATGTATCCAGCGTTTTTTCCCCTGCAAAGGTACGAAATTCGTGCAATTCGCCTGCCGTGTGGAAAGAAAATCTTAACTTCGCGCGACAGACGGGAGCGTGAGTTATCCACAAAAGAAGAGGGTTATCCACAACTTTCTCCATTCGGCCTCTGCGGCATGGACATATTCGTCCCAAATGGTTTAACTTTGCACTCGCCAAACAACATAAACAGGGATATACCGAATGAGCAAGATTATCGCAGTAGCCAATCAGAAGGGCGGAGTGGGGAAGACCACCACCAGCATGAACCTGGCCGCTTCGCTGGCCACCATGGAGAAGAAGGTCTTGCTGATTGACGCCGACCCGCAGGCCAACGCCTCAAGCGGCCTTGGCGTTGACAGCAAGCAGGTGGACAGCACCATCTACAATGCGCTGACGGGACAGATGCCCATGCGCGAGACCATCTACACAACCGACATCGAGGGGCTGGACATCATTCCGTCACACGTGGACCTCGTGGGCGCGGAGATAGAGATGCTCAAGATGCGCTCGCGTGAGACCGTGCTCAAGCGGCTGCTGGCCGACGTGCGCCAGGAGTATGACTATATCCTCATCGACTGCAGCCCCAGCCTGGGGCTCATCACGGTCAACGCACTCACGGCGGCGCAAAGCGTCATCATACCCGTGCAGTGCGAGTACTTCGCCCTGGAGGGAATCAGCCAGTTGCTCAACACCATCAAGATAGTGAAGTCGCGACTCAACCAAGAACTGGAGATAGAGGGCTTCCTGCTCACCATGTATGACGGGCGCCTGCGCCTGGCCAACCAGGTGAGGGACGAGGTGCGGAGGCACTTCCGCGACCTCGTGTTCCAGACTGTGATACAGCGCAACGTGAAGCTGAGCGAGGCTCCCGGGCATGGCATGCCGGCCATACTGTACGATGCCGACTCGGCCGGCGCGAAAGCGTATGTGGGTTTGGCCGAGGAGGTGGTGAGCAAGAACGAGGCTTAAAGATAAGGTACACATGACTATACGGAAGAAATATGGCGGCCCGGCGCTGGGACGCGGGCTGGACGCGCTGCTGGACAACAGCGAGGTGAGGACGGGCGGGTCGTCGAACATCGGCGAGGTGGACGTGATGCTGGTGAGGCCGAACCCCGACCAGCCACGGCGCGAGTTCAACGAAGAGAGCCTGCGCGAACTGGCCGACAGCATCGCGCAGATAGGCATCGTGCAGCCCATCACCCTGCGTGACACGGGTGACGGATACTATACCATCATCGCCGGAGAGCGCAGGTGGAGGGCTTGCCAGATGGCTGGCCTGACACGCATACCTGCCTACATACGCACCGTCGATGACGAGAATATGATGGAGATGGCACTCGTGGAGAACATACAGCGGCAGGATCTCACCGCCCTGGAGGTGGCACTGGCTTACCAGCACCTGATAGAGCAGTACGGGCTCACGCAGGAGCAACTGAGCGAGAAGGTGGGCAAGAACCGCGCCACGGTGACCAACTACCTGCGCCTGCTCAAATTGCCCGCGCCCATACAGGTGGCTCTCAAGGAGCGGCAGATTGACATGGGGCACGCCCGCGCGCTGCTGGCACTGGACGACCCGAAGGCACAGCTGCACGTCTTCGAGGAGATGGTGGCGCACGGGCTGAGCGTGCGGCGCGTGGAGGAGATGGTCAAGGAACTGTCCTCGGGCGGGACGGTGAAGGCCAGGGACGGCAAGCGCATACGGCAGAAGGGCTCCACGCTGAGCAACGAGTACAACGTACTGCGCGACAGCCTGAGCTCCTTTTTCCACACCAAGGTACAGATGACCTGCTCGGAGAAGGGCAGGGGCAAGATAAGCATCCCCTTTGCCAACGAGGCCGAACTGGAGCGCATCATGGAGATATTTGACCGGCTGAAGGCTTGACACGACACAGGCACATATCCGGGGTCAGGGCACTGGCGATGTGGCTGCTGGCCGCGTGTTGGAGTGCGGCGGCTTTGGCCCGCGCGCATGCCGTTCGGGAGACATGCCGTTTGCCCGCCGATACCCTGCAGGGTGAGGGGCTGCCCGCCTACGGCGTGCCTGCTCCTGCGACTTCCCCCGCCGCACGGGCCGACAGCGTCGAAGCGCTCCCGCCCGACAGCCTGCACATTGACACGCTCGCCCTGGCCGCAGTGACCGACAGCCTGTTGCGCAAGGCACTGCCACAGGAGAAGCCTGCCCTCTTCAAGCCCGACCCCATACGCTCCATGTGGCTTGCGCTGGCCTTTCCGGGAGGGGGGCAGATATACAACCGCAAGTACTGGAAACTGCCCGTCATCTATGGCGGATACCTGGGCTGCGCGTATGCCCTCACCTGGAACAACCAGATGCTGAAGGACTACTCGCAGGCTTATCTTGACATCATGGACAGCGACCCCAACACCAAGAGTTATGAGAAGATGCTTCCCCTGGGCTATGACATAACGGGCAAGGAGGAGCGTTTCAAGGAGATATTCAAGAACAAGAAAAACCATTTCCGCCGCTTCAGGGACATGAGCATCTTCGCCTTTGCGGGCGTGTATCTGCTCTCGGTGGTGGACGCGTATGTGGATGCGGAGCTCTCCTCGTTTGACATCAGCGAGGACCTCAGCCTGCACCTGCAGCCGGGCATGATGGAGACTCACGCGACGGACGGGCGCGGCCGTCACCGGGTGCCCGCGCTGGGCATATGCCTGAACTTCTAATGAAGGAGGAGAGAACAATGAGACAAATAAGAGACTTGCTGGGCAAGGCCGTCCTCGTGGCGGCCGGCATGCTGGCCGCCACACTGCCGGCCTGCGCGCAGGAGGAGGCTGGCGACAGCGTCGCCGGTGGGCAGGACAGCACGCTGGCACTGCCCGAGGGCATGCAGACACGGGAGATGGACAGCCTGCTGCACAGTTGGGCGGTGCGTGGCAACCTGGCCGTCGGCGAGGACTGCCACACCACGGGCGAGGTGGTGACCTATAGCCCCGAGGTGTACCAGTCGCGGCTGCGGCGGTTGCCAAACGTGGTGGACATGCCCTACAACGAGGTGGTGAGGAAGTACATCGACCTGTATGGGGGACGGCTTCGCCGCTCGGTGAGCGTGATGCTGGGGGCCTTCAACTTCTATGTGCCCATCTTCGAGGAGGCACTGGAGAGTTACCAGGTGCCCCTCGAACTGAAATACCTGCCTGTGATAGAGAGCGCGCTCAACCCCGGGGCCACAAGCCGGGTGGGCGCGGCCGGCCTGTGGCAGTTCATGGTGACCACAGGAAAGCAGTATGGGCTGGAGGTGACCAGCCTGGTCGATGAGCGGCGCGACCCCGTGAAGGCCAGTTATGCCGCCGCCAGGTATCTCAGAGACCTCTACGACATCTTCGGTGACTGGACGCTGGTGATAGCCAGCTACAATTGCGGCCCCAACAATGTGAGCAAGGCCATCAAGCGCGCGGGCGGGGCGCGGGACTACTGGGCCATCTACTCCTACCTGCCGCGCGAGACGCAGGGCTACGTTCCGGCGTTCATCGCGGCCAACTACATCATGAATTATTACTGCGACCACAACATTTGCCCTGTGAAGACCACGCTTCCGCAAGCCACCGACACGCTGGTGGTGACACGCGATGTGCGCATGGAGCGCATAGAGCAGATGTGCGGCATCGCGCATGACGAGCTCAGGGGGCTCAACCCTCAGTACCGCACCAGCCTGATCCCGGGCGAGGCGCGCCCCTGCATACTGCGCATGCCGGTTGACAAGGTGAACGCGTTCATCGAGGCGGGCGACAGCATCTATGTGCAGCCCGGGGAGCGGGTCCAGGTGGTGGAGGTGGCTGTGGCGGAGCCCAGGCCGAAGGCCGCGCGGCATCCCAGGACACGGACCGTGAGGGTGCGCAAGGGCGACACGCTGGGAGCCATCGCCAGGCGGAACAACACCACGGTGGCAAAGATAAAAAGACTCAACCGCATGCGGGGCACACGCATCAATCCCGGACAGAGGATCAGGGTGAGATGAACCAAGGGGCGCGGACGGGTGGAGCGGCGTGACGGGACACGCGCCCATGCGCGTGCCGTAAAACATGACAACACGCAAGATATACACCACAACCCCACAGGGCGGAATCTATGGATCAGATGACAAGCAGAGAACAGGAAGACGCGCGCATGGTGGAGGCGGCTTACAAGCACCTCGTTGACACTTACCTCCAGTCGAGGCACCGCAAGCATACGGAGATAATAGAGAAGGCATTCAACTTCGCAAGGCAGGCCCACAAGGGTGTACGCCGCCTGTCGGGCGAGCCATACATCATGCACCCCATCGCTGTGGCGCAGATTGCCTGCGAGGAGATAGGGCTGGGCAGCACGAGCATCTGCGCCGCACTGCTGCATGACGTGGTGGAGGACACCGACTACACGGTAGAGGACATCGAGAACATCTTCGGCCCCAAGATAGCCCAGATAACGGACGGCCTGACCAAGATATCGGGGGGGATTTTCGGTGACAAGGCATCGGCACAGGCCGAGAACTTCAAGAAACTGCTCCTGACGATGAGTGACGACATACGCGTGATACTCATCAAGATATCCGACCGCCTGCACAACATGCGCACGCTGGGCAGCCAGCTGCCCAACAAGCAGTACAAGATAGCGGGAGAGACCCTGTATATTTACGCCCCCCTGGCCAACCGCCTTGGCCTGAACAAGATTAAGGAGGAGCTCGAAGACCTCAGTTTCCGTTACGAGCACCCCGAGGAGTACCAAGACATCAAGCGGAGGCTGGCCGACATGCAGGGGCATCTGAACACCATCTTCGACCAGTTCACAGCCCCCATCAGGGAGAAACTTGACGCCACGGGGCTCAAGTACGAGATCAAGGCGCGCATCAAGTCGCCCTACAGCATCTGGACTAAGATGCAGAACAAGCACATCACCTTTGACGAGATATACGACATCCTGGCCGTGCGCATTGTCTTCCAGAACGAGGGCGTGCAGGACGAGATAGCCGAGTGCTTCCAGATATACGCCATCGCCAGCAGCATCTACAAGCCCCACCCCGAGCGCTTCCGCGACTGGCTCTCCCATCCCAAGGCCAACGGGTACCAGGCACTGCACACCACGCTGATGAGCCACACCGGCCAGTGGATTGAGGTGCAGATACGCAGCCAGCGCATGGACGAGATGGCCGAGCAGGGCTTCGCAGCGCACTGGAAGTACAAGGAGGGCGGAAAGACCGCCGAGGACAGCGAGAACGAACTGGACAAGTGGCTGCATACCATCAAGGAGATTCTGGACGACCCCCAGCCCAACGCCATCGACTTTCTGGACACCATCAAGCTCAACTTGTACGCGAGCGAGATATTCGTGGTCACTCCCAAGGGCGACTTCAAGACGATGCCCGCCGACAGCACCGTGCTGGATTTCGCCTTCACCATCCACACGTTCCTGGGCACACACTGCATCGGGGCCAAGGTCAACCACAAGCTGGAGCCCATCAGTTATGTGCTGCAGAGCGGCGACCAGGTCGAGATACTCACCTCGAAGAGCCAGAAGGTGGAGCCCGAATGGATGGGGTTCGTCACCACGGCAAAGGCCAAGGGGAAGATACAGGCGGTGCTGCGCCGCGAGGAGCGCGAGAAGCAGAAGCGGGGCGAGGAGCGGTTGGGCGAGTTCCTGCGCGAGCGTGAAATGGAGGCCAGCAGCGTCAATATCGACAAGTTGCGCAGTTTCCACAACATGTCTTCCCGCGATGACTTCTTCTCGGCTCTGGGCGGCGGGACCATCACGCTGGGCGATGCCGATGTGGCTGTCCTTCGGGGCAAGAACCCCGGCAGGTCGGGCTGGAGCCGCTACCTCAACTTCTTCACTCGCCATCACGAAAGTGCCGGCGGGGCGGTGAGCGCCAACGAGACCGTACCCCTGGCCATTGACAGGAAGAAGCCTCTGATACTTAACGAGGAGACCATCGGCCGCTACACCATCTGCAGCTGCTGCCACCCCATCCCTGGTGATGACGTGCTTGGATACTTCGACGGGAAAACCGGCATCACCATCCACAAGCGGCAGTGTCCCATCGCGGCCAAGCTGAAGGCCAGTGACGGCAACCATATCCTGGCCGCCGACTGGGACACGCACAAGAAACTCTTCTTTCCCGCGACCATCCACGCCAACGGCATCGACCACGTGGGGGTGCTGCACCAGATTACCGGCGTGCTCTCACAGCAGCTCAACGTGAACATACAGCACCTCAATGTGGACACGCACGATGGTGTCTTCGAGTGCGAGATACGCCTGGGTGTACACGACGTGAGCGATGTGCAGGATATCTGCCGCGACTTGAAGCGTATCCCCGAGATAGAGGACGTGGTGCGCTTCTGAGCGTGCCCGTGGCCGCTCCCGCCCGCCCGGGCGGCATGGTGCCTGCCTCTCCCCCTTCGCTACAGTTCGGACAGCTCGCGGCTGATGTCCTGCAACTCGGCCCTGATGGATTTCAACTTGTTCAGCACCATGGCCATGTCGGCGGCACCCTTCTTGTTCTTGGACAGCATCTCCCGCGCGGCCGCAATCTTCATGCCGCGCTCCTTGAGCAGTGTATATACCGTGCGCACCTCCTCGATGTCCTCGCGCGTGTACTGCCTCACGTTGCGCTGCGTCTTGCGCGGGTGTATGTTGGGGAACTCCTTCTCCCAGAACCTCAGCACAGACTCGGCCACGCCAAATTGCGCGGCCACCTCGCTGATGGAGAAATACATCTTGAGATCCTTGTCTTTGTTGAGTGCCATATTCGGTGGGGGAAGCCCTTTTATATCTGAAATCCTTTGCAAAAATACGCAAAACAAATTACCTTTGCAACTGTTTTTCACACAGATTATTCGAACAAACAATATTCATGATGACAGCCAACGAAATACGTGACTCGTTTCTGAGATACTTCGAGTCCAAGGGACACACCATAGTGCCCTCTGCCCCCATGGTGATAAAGGATGACCCCACACTGATGTTCACCAACGCGGGCATGAACCAGTGGAAGGACATCATCCTGGGCACGCGCGACCCCGAGCCGCGCCGGCGTGCCGACAGCCAGAAGTGTCTGCGTGTGAGCGGAAAGCACAACGACCTGGAGGAGGTGGGGCACGACACCTATCACCATACCATGTTTGAGATGCTGGGCAACTGGTCATTCGGCGACTACTTCAAGGAGGGGGCCATCGACATGGCCTGGGAGTACCTGGTGGACGTGCTCAAGATGAATCCCGACGACCTCTATGTGACCGTCTTCGAGGGAAGCCCCGAGGAGGGGCTCGAGCGCGACGACGAGGCCGCCCGTTACTGGCTCAAGCATGTGCCGGCCGACCATATCATCAACGGCAGCAAGCACGACAACTTCTGGGAGATGGGCGACACGGGCCCCTGCGGCCCCTGCTCCGAGATACACATCGACAACCGCCTGCCCGGGGAGCGCAACGGTGTCCCCGGACGTGACCTGGTGAACAAGGACGACCCGCAGGTCATCGAGATATGGAACATCGTGTTCATGCAGTATGAGCGCAAGGCCGACGGGCACCTGGAACCCCTCTCGATGAACGTCATCGACACGGGCATGGGATTTGAGCGCCTGGTGCGTGTCGTCCAGGGCAAGCATTCCAACTACGACACCGATGTGTTCCAGCCCATCATCCAGGCCATCTGCGACATGAGCGGCTACCGCTACGGCGACCGCGAGGAGACCGACGTGGCCATGCGCGTGGTGGCCGACCACCTGCGCACCATCGCCTTCAGCATCGCCGACGGGCAGCTCCCCAGCAATGCCAAGGCGGGCTACGTCATACGCCGCATCCTGCGCCGTGCCGTGCGCTATGCCTACACGTTCCTGGGACAGAAGGAGGCCTTCATGTACCGCCTGCTGCCTGTGCTCATCCGCGAGATGGGCGGCACATATCCCGAACTGCGGGCCCAGAAGGAACTCATCACCAAGGTGATGAGGGAGGAGGAGGACAGCTTCCTGCGCACACTGGAGACCGGCATACGCCTGCTCGACGGCGTGATGCGCGAGACCAAGGCCGCGCAGAGCACCGTGATACCGGGAGCGAAGGCGTTCGCCCTCTTTGACACCTACGGCTTCCCCCTTGACCTCACCGAGCTCATCTGCCACGAGAACGGGCTCGCCGTGGACGAGGCTGGCTTCAATGTGGAGATGCAGAAGCAGAAGGAGCGCGCCCGCAACGCAGCCGCCGTGGAGAACGACGACTGGGTGGAGGTGCGCCCCGGCGAGACCACCTTCGTGGGATGGGACTGCACCGAGCACGAGTGCCACATCCTGCGCTACCGCCGTGTGACACAGAAGAAGCAGACCTTCTACCAGATAGTACTTGACAAGACCCCTTTCTACGCCGAGATGGGCGGACAGGTGGGCGACCGTGGCGTGCTCGTGAGCGAGGGCGAGACCATCGAGGTCATCGACACCAAGCGCGAGAACAACCTGCCCGTGCACATCACCAAGCAGATTCCCCAGAACCCCCAGGCCGACTTCATGGCCTGTGTGGACACCGACTGGCGCCACGCCAGTGAGGCCAACCACACCTGCACGCACCTGCTCGACCAGGCGCTGCGCGAGGTGCTGGGCGACCATGTGGAGCAGAAAGGCTCGCTGGTGACTCCCGAGGGGCTGCGCTTTGACTTCTCGCACTTCCAGAAGGTGACCCCCGAGGAACTGCGCAAGGTCGAGCGCATCGTGAATGCGCGCATCCGCGAGGACATCCCCCTGCAGGACCACCGTGATGTGCCCATCGACGAGGCCCGCAAACTGGGAGCCATCGCCCTCTTCGGCGAGAAGTATGGCGACAGGGTGCGCGTCGTGCAGTTTGGCAAGAGCGTGGAGCTGTGTGGCGGTTGCCACGCTGCCAGCACCGGCCGCCTGGGCATGTTCAAGATCTTGGGCGAGAGCAGCGTGGCCGCAGGCGTGCGCCGCATCGAGGCCATCACGGGCGTGCAGGTGGAGAACCTGCTCTACAGCCTGATAGACACAGCCGCCGAGTTGCGCTCCATCTTCAACAACGCGCCCGACCTGAAGGCCGCCGTGCAGAAGACGCTCAGCGAGAACAGCGAACTGCACAGCGAGCTGACCGGGCTCTTGAAGGACAAGGCCGCGCAGATGAAGCAGCAGTTGCTGTCCCAGGCCAAGGAGGTGAACGGGCTGAAGGTGGTGAAGGGCATCGTGCCCCTGCCTGCCGAGTTTGTCAAGGACATGGCCTTCCAGATCCGTGCCGAACTGCCTGGCAGTATCGTGGTGCTGGGCAGCGTCAACGACGGCAAGCCCCTGCTCACCGCCGCCGCCAGCGACGAGGCTGTGGCAGCGGGCGCGCATGTGGGCAAGAGCATCCGCGAGGCTGCCAGGCTCATCCAGGGCGGCGGCGGCGGACAGCCCCATTTCGCCACGGCCGGAGGCCGCAATGCCGAGGGGCTGACACAGGCTGTAGACAAACTGGTGGAGCTGCTCACAGCTTGAGGCCGGGACAAAAAGGAGACGGGCACATAATCACGCGCGAAAGCCTGGAGCGGGGAGTCACCCCGCCCCAGGCTTTCCTGTTTTGCGTGGTCAAGCCGTGGCCGGACGTTGTGCGGGCGTGCCGCCTCTTCCGCCCGGCCTGGGCGCGTTGTCCAACGCAGTGCGCCGCATCGCC
>DCCS01000044.1:52663-69945 GCA_002316015.1 Prevotellaceae bacterium UBA1075 | reverse complement strand
GTGCGCCGCATCGCCCAACGCAGCGCACTGCGTTTGCCATCGCGCCGTAGTGCATCGTCCATCGCATGCGTCGGCAGTGGGTAGCGTTGTTCCGCGCAGGTGGCCCCGCGGCCCGCAGGCCCTCCTACCCCTTCTTCATGGGGTGGGGCAGAGGGGTGCCTTGCTCCATGCCCAGCAGGTGGATGACGGCAATGACCAGGCCGGCCAGCAGTGCCGCCAGCATCATCCGGCGGCAGTGCCGCCGCTCGGCCTCGCGCATCGCGCGCAGATACTCTGCGGCCTCCAGCCGGTGCTGCAGCGTGGCCATGAACTTGGCGCCGTCGCCCAGGTCGGGGCGGTAGGCGTCGAATATCTCTTCCAGTCTAAAGTCCTTTTCCATCTTTCCCCAGTTTTGTCCTCAAGTGTTCGCGTCCCCTTTGCAGTTGCTTCTTCACCGCGTCCTCGCCGCATTCCATGATGCCGCTTATCTCCCTTACCGCATAGCCCTTCAGGTAGAACAGCAGCAGGGCGGTGCGCTCCCTCTCGGGCAGGGTGGCCAGTGCCGCATACAGGGCATCGTAGCGGAAGGCCCCGTCCGGCGCGCTCTCGGCCATCACCTCGCGTGCCGTGTCCAGGTGGGCTGTGGGCCGCAGGCTGCGCCTGTGGTCGAGGAAGGTGCGGTAGGCGATGCGGTAGGTCCAGGCCGTGAATTGCCCCTGGTCATGGTAGGTGCCGCATGACAGGTAGGCTTTCACCAGCGTCTCCTGCGCCAGGTCGTCCGCCAGCATGCGGTCGCCCAGGCACAGGGCGAGCAGGAGCCGCCTGAGCGGTTCCTGCTCGTGGCGCACCAGTCGGGTAAACTCATTCTTGTCCATCAGTCCGTCCGGGTGTGTCCACCAGTTTTATTCTCCAGCCTCCAGCTCCTTGCGGAACATGCGCTTGCCCATCCGGTAGGCGATGATGAAGCCCAGGCCCAGCAGGCAGAAGACGCTGCCGGAGAGTGCCATGCCCTTGACATCCGCCGCTGTCCATGAGTACGACAGCCCACGGTAGAGGACATACAATAGCAGCCCGAGGCCAATCCCGCAGAGTGACAACCCCGCGCTGAGGCGCATGTAGAGCCTCTCCTTGATGGTCTTCTGCCGTGGCTGCAGGCTTCGCATGAAGTCCTCCACGTTCATGCCTGGGTTCCTCTCGATGGCAGCCAGCGCAATCTCTGTGCGCTTGTCAGTCTCGTGCATCTTGCGTCTCTCGGTCAGCCACACCGCCATGATGGGCAACACCACACAACATCCGGTGCTTATCAGCACTCCTCCAATTACTCCGCTCATACTCTTCTATGTTTAAGTTGTTATAATCTGTTTTCTTGAGCTTGCTCATAATAATAACGCTCCAGCGTGCCGAAAGGTGACATGGGGGATGCTTTTTTCTGAAGAAAATGTCGTTTGCGGGTCAAAGGAGCGTTTTGTGGCAAGTTGCGAAGTGCACTTTGCGGGTTTTGCAAAAAGTTATGAGGTGCACTTTGAAACTTTTCCCTGTTTTTGCAGAGCATATTTCGAGGGGTTGTTCCCAATCTTGCTTCGGCCATGCCGGAGCAATCGACTTTGGCCAAAAGGCACATGGCAGAAACGGCATACTGAATCTTTTCCTGTCACAGGGCCAAGTTCTTGAAGGCCAAATCCGAGTATGACGGTTGGGTCATTACGCGTGACCCTGAGGAGGACGCTGGCCTCAAGGGTAAGAGGGTGCGCGCCCTCCCTGTGTGGAAGTGGCTGCTGCGGTGACATGTAGTGGTCTGCCAGGCACTGGCCCTCAGCCCTCCACCTGCCCCTTGGGCCAGTTGATGAGGAACACGCGTTCGGTGGCGCGCGTGAGGGCGGTGTAGAGCCATCGCAGGTAGTCGGGCGTGAGCATGTCATCGGTCATGTACCCCTGGTCGATATAGACGTGGCTCCACTGGCCGCCCTGTGCCTTGTGGCAGGTGACGGCATAGGAATACTTGATTTGCAGGGCGTTGAAGTAAGGGTCGGCACGCAGCCTCTTCATCCGCTCGCGCTTGTCCCCTATCTCGGGGTAGTCGGCCCACACGGCCTGGAAGAGCGTCTCCTGCTGCTGGCGGGTGAGGGCGGGCGACTCGCTCGTGAGTGTGTCCAGCAGTACCGTCACATCCATCTCGCGGTTGCCGTAGTCGGGAAAGCGCAGCGTGGCATCGGCAAAGCGGAAACCGTAGAAACTCCTCTCGCCGTGCACCCGCAGCACCACGGCCGTGTCGCCGTTGGCGATGAAGGGCATCCCGTCCTCCTTGTCCTGCTGTGCGGGAGCCTCCTTCGCGGCCCAGAAATAATTGTTCTTGGCCACCAGAATCTGGTCGCCTCCCCCCAGTTCCCCTTCCATATATAATATGCGCGCGCGAATGCCCTGGTTGAAGATGCCCGCGCGCTTGTTGCTGCGGGTCACCACGATGGTGTCGTCGGTGCCGCACTGGCTGTAGCTGCTTTCGAGCGACTCTATCAGCTCGTCGCCCCTGACCACCCGCATGTCGGGCATTCCCCGGATGCGGAAGCGTGGCAGCGCAATTCCCTCGCCCCCCGAGGCCAGCATGTGCCTCAGCATGGTCGCGTTGCACAGGATGCCCGACTCGGCCGTTTGCCGCACCACCTCGGTCATCTGCGCCTGCCACACCCGCAGCCCGTAGCCCGCCAGCACCCCGGGGTCGAGGGCAGGACTCTCGTCTGTCCCCACGGGAGGAAGCTGGGCCGTGTCGCCTATGAGCATCAGCCTGCAGCCCTCGCGGGAGTACACGAAGTGGACGAGGTCGTCGAGCAGGCGGCCTGTGCCGAAGGACACACCGCTGTCGCCCGCCTGGTTGGACACCATCGAGGCTTCATCGACGATGAAGGTCGTGTGCTTGTGCAGGTTGACACCCGGCTGGAACAGGCCGGGGGAGGTGAGCGCCTTCTGGCGGTATATCTTCCTGTGTATCGTGTAGGCCGGCAGCCCGGCGTAGAGCGAGAACACCTTGGCGGCCCGTCCTGTGGGGGCGAGCAGCATGACCGGTTGTCTCAACTCGCTCAGTGTCTGTACCATGGCGGCCACAAGAGATGTCTTTCCCGTGCCCGCGTAGCCCCTGAGCAGAAAGGCCGTGTCGGCTTCGCGGCTCAGCATGAAATCAGCCCATTCGGCAATGGCTTTTTGCTGGCATGCGGTGGGGGTGTGCGTGAAGTGAGCGCGCACCAGCCCCTCCAAATCTTCCGTAAATGACATTCTGTTGCAGAAAAAACTCCAAAGAGACTTTGTATGTGAATTATTTATCCTACTTTTGTGTTGCGAATATACGAAATAAAACACGAAATACGACATGAAGCAGAAGAAGATTGTAAATCTTATCCTGGGTGTATGTGTCCTGCTGCTGCTGTTCATCAGTTGGCATAGCATCTCAGACACGGTTGGGTTTGATGATGAGGTGGCTCAGCGCGAGTCGGTTGTGAAAGCGCGTCTCATTGACATCCGCAAGGCGGAGGAGGAGTACAAGATGCAGCACGGGGCTTATTGCGCCGACTGGAAGGAGCTGATAGACTTCGTCAAGAACGGCAAACTGCCCATCGTCACAAAGCAGGGCGACCTGACTGACGAGCAGATGGACAAGGGCTTGACCGAGGAGTCGGCAGCGGCCATTGTCAACAGCGGAAACCAGGCGGCCATCGCCGCCAACGGGCTGCAGCACTTCCGCCGCGACACCACGTGGGTGTCACTCCGCGACTCGCTGTACAAGGGAAAAGACTTCGAGCCCGACTCCCTGTGTTACATCCCCTTCTCGCAGGGCGACAAGTTTGAGCTGATAGCCGTGCCTGTCACCACCCGTTCGGGCACCATCATGCAGGTGATGGAGTGCGACGCTCCCGACAGTTCCTTCCTCAAGGGGCTGGGCAAGGCCGGAAAGCGGCTTATCTATAACCGTGCCGAGGAGGCTGACGCCAAGGGCGCGTACCCTGGGCTGAAGATAGGCGAGGCCGGCTCAAACTGGAACAACAATGCAGGCAACTGGGAATAACAGTTCCCAGGCCACATACAAGCTGTCCATCCACGCCTTCGTGGATGGACAGTCTGTCTCTGTCAACGACCCTTCGGGACGGCAGGTGTGGCACGCGAGTCAGCCCATGCCCGATGCCAGCGGCTCACTGAGGGCCAGCCGGCTGAGGGAGGTGTTGCTGGACAGCCATGTAGCCTCGCACACATACGCGCAGGTGCAGGTAGTGTCGCACATGCCCTCGACCTATGTGCCCGTCGAACTGTTCCGCCGCTCGGACGTGCCCTCGCTCTACAGGCTCACATTCTCCAGCGCGAGGGTGAGCAACGCCGACATACGCCACCATATCCTTCCGGGCATGGATGTCGTGGAACTCTTCGCGTTGAGCCAGGCACTCGCCCAGGCCGTGACCGGCCTGTACCCGCAGGCCGAACTGCTGGGCAGGGCCGGGCAGGTGGTGGGCATGGCGGCCGAGAGCGACCGCATGCGCGGCGACGCGGATCCCGGAATGCATGTGCGTGCCGAGGGCAGCGAGTTGCACGTGTGTCTGCTCAAGGGGGGGCAACTGCGCTTCGCCTGCACGTACCAGGCACCCACCGATGCCGACCGCATCTACTATCTGATGGCTGTGTGGCACAACCTGGGACTTGACGCGCAGCACACGCGTTGCCTGCTGGCAGGCGACGCGGCGGCACTCAAGGACGAACTTGCGAACTATATACTCAGAGTGGAAGTATGCGCGTAATCACAGGAAAGTACAAGGGACGGCACTTTGACATCCCCCGCACCTTCAAGGCACGTCCCACAACGGACTTCGCAAAGGAAAATCTCTTCAATGTGCTGAAGGGCTATCTCGATTTCGACGAGGCTCCCTCGGCACTGGACCTCTTCTCGGGCACAGGGAGCATCACGCTCGAACTGCTGAGCCGGGGCTGTGGACATGTGGTCTCGGTGGAGCAGGATCCGCTTCACTTCAGTTTCATATGCAGTTTCATCGACAAGCTGCAGGCCAAGGAGGCTTTCCCTGTGCGGGCCGACGTGTTCCGCTATCTTGCCCGCTGTCGTGAGCGTTTCGACTTCATCTTCGCCGACCCTCCATACACTCTGGAGCAACTGGGGCAACTGCCCGACATCATATTGGAGCGTGACCTGCTCAACGAGGGAGGGCTCTTTGTGCTTGAGCACGGCAAGCACAACGACTTCTCGCTGCATCCCCGCTTCGTGGAGCACCGTGCCTATGGCAGCGTGAACTTCTCCTTCTTCCGGTAGGGTAGTGCTGCCCGCCTCTCCCGGCATCAGTGTCCGCATGGCAGAATCGTGCTGCCAGTGTCCCGGACACGCGTCTGCCTGCATTCCGCCAGAACGTCCCGCTTCCGCCGGTGACGCAGAAGAAAACGGCTCCCTCCGGGAGAACACGCTACAGGAACGCGCTTTCCCGAATGGAGCCGTTTCTTTCCGGCAGGGTGGCTTACTTGATGACCACCTCGTTGTTTGTCATCATATTCTGCACAATGGTGCCTGCGGGTATCTCGGCCTCGCCACCCTTGATGGCCAGGCAGGCCAGGCAGGGCCACATGAAAACGCCCAGGCCAACGCCCAGACCTATGGCCTTCCCCTTCTTGCTTGCTCCTTCCTTGGTCAGTGGCTGTCCCATCAGGCGCACGGTCTCCCCGTTGATGTCCGTGGTGGATAAGATGTTGACCGTCACGCTGCCTGGCCGTCCGCACCCACGTCTTTTGACGGATGTCACTTGGTTCACCACAGGAGTGCCTGCGGCGATGGCTGTCACCCCCTCTACTTTTATGTCCTGTGCCACGATGATGTTGGCAGAGTTGCTCTTGCTTGTCACCTTCTCGGTGATGGTCACGGGAATGAGGGTGCCTGTCTTCAGAACTTTCTGTGCGAATGTCCCTGTGCATGAAGCCAGCGCAAGGAGCAGGAATAGTTTTCTGTGCATGTTTTTTTTTTTGTTGGTTGAGTCAATCATGCTGCAAAATTAGCCGGGAAAAGCAAAAGATGCACCCTTCCCGTGTGGCCGGCTTGGCCTCACTCTGTGGCCGATTGTTCACAATTGGGGAGACAAGCGGAAAGGTCACGAAAGAAATCGTGTCTGAGTGCCGTGCTGACGCGTGCCAGAAGCGCGGTGTCTATGCTGGCCCGCTTGAGTATCTTGTAGGCATTGGTGCGGTCGCAGCCTATGTGGGCGGCCAGCCAGGCTGGTGTGCGTTCCTGGCGCCGGAGCTCCTCGGAGATAAGTTGGCCGATGTGTAGCATCATAAAAAAAGAAGAGCGGAACTGGTTGATTGCTTATCCCAAATCCAGGTACCGCCAAGTAACCGCGTAAACGAATAAGCACAATCAGTTCACGCCCTTGCGGACGCGAACCTTCTGCACACTTATTCTCGTTTACTTCAATTGGCGGTTTCGGATCTGGAGAAAGGAATGCTTTGAGTTCTATGTCTGTTATGATTTGTCTCTGTTGCCTGTCTGTTCTGGTTCTTTTAGTTGGATAAATGGGCGTGGCGATGAGGTCTCCCCACGCCCGTTTGACTGTCTCCTGGTGCAAACTTACAACAATTCGAGGGATTTTCCGCAATGTGGGGCGTAAAAACACGCATGCCGCCGCGTTGGCTGTCGCGGCGGCATGCGTGGTGTCCTCTGCTCAGAAGCGTCCCGGGCCTCCGTGCCCACCGTGGGCCCCGCCAAGCGCGACCGCATCGTGGCCATGCTGCGCAAGATGAGGCAGCGGCAGGTGCCCATCCACGGACTGGGCATGCAGGCCCACTATAATGTGCACTGGCCCGACGCACGCATGGTGGAGGCCGCCATCGACTCCTTCCGCCAGGTGGTGGATGTGATACACATCACCGAGATGGACGTGCGTGCCAGCCACGAGGCTGGTGGACAGCTCACCTTCAGCCAGGGCCAGAGCGGGACACCCGACCGGGAGACCCTGGCGCGCTTCAACAGCCAGTACGCAAGCCTCTTCCGCGTGTTCAGCCGCCACAGCGACATCATCGGCAATGTGACCTTCTGGAACCTCTCCGACAATGACTCCTGGCTGGGTGCCGACAACTATCCGCTGATCATCGGGCGCGACTACAAGCCCAAGGCAGCCTACTACATCGTGCGTGACCTGGCCAGGCCAGAGTAGCCCGCAGCCCATCACGAGCCGATACCGAAGCCTGCCCATCGTGGCAGGCTTTCCCGTTTGTGTATAGTCCTGTGGCCGTCGTGGTGGTCTCCCTCGGGCATTCTCGCCCCTCAGCCACACGCTCCTGGGCAGGTGGGCTCCCCGTGCGGGCACACCTGGGGGGGCTGCCCGGCCGCTTGCTGTGCCCCGATGACTGTCCTGCAGGAATCCGCAGAAGAAATTGCCCCGCTTGCTTTAACCTTTACACGTCTGTTGCATCTATCCTATAGAAAGCTTTCTGAAAAGGAGTTGTTTCACCAAATCAAGTAACTATGAACATGTACAATTCGATACCCCGTCGCGGAGCCGCCCTTCTTCAGGGCCTGCTCCTCTGCCTTGTCCTCCTGCTGGGCTACGCATCCCCATCCTATGCCAGGCGGCCAGTTGCCCCCGGGCACCGTACCTGCCGTGTCGAGCGGGTGTCCCGCCATCATCCCCGCCACCATGTGCGCAAGGGGATGGTGTTCCACACCCGTCCTGTGGGAGGCAGGCACATCATCTGCTCGGGACGCAAGTGCTGGTTGGCCGGTGGCATACTGTACGACATCCGCCCTGCGGGCAAGAAGGGCGTGAAGTATGTGGTGGTCAAGGTGATAGGGTAATCATACACATGAGCAGTACTGCATCGGCGCATCCCGGCTTGCTTTCCCTCATCGCCTCGCCTGCGACCAGGGAACAGGGCTTCCGCCTCCTCATGCAGCGATACGGCAAGGCCATCTACTGGCACATACGCCGCATCGTGGTGGGCAGGGAGGACGCCGAGGATGTGCTGCAGGACTCCTGCATCAAGGTGCTGGACTCCCTGGCCAGCTTCCGGGGCGACGAGGCTTCGCTCATTCCCTGGATATACCGCATCGCCACCCGTGAATCCCTCATGCAGCTGAGGCGCAAGACCCACCTGCTGCAGAGCATCGACTCGCTGGGTGACACGCTCACACGCACACTGGAGGCCGAGAGCGGTGCCGAGGGGGGCGAGGAACTGCTCCTGCAGAAGGCACTCCTAAGCCTGACCACCACCCAGCGCATCGTGTTCAATATGCGCTACTTCGACGACATGAGCTACGAGCAGATGGCGCAGGTGACCGGCAAGAGCGTGGGGACACTGAAGACCCACTACCACTATGCCGTGGAGCGGGTGAAGAACTATCTGAAAGAAAACGCAACGTGAACATGAAGAAGTACAAGCAGATGCCGTTCCCCGAGAACGACGAATATGTGAGCCGCTTGCTCGACAACGCCACGCGCCATGCCATCAAGGTGTGCAGGGCCGAGCGGGAACGGCGGCATAGCGTGCGCACGAGTGTCCTGCGCGTCGCTCTGGGCGCGGCCGCGTCGGTGGTGCTGGTTCTGGGCATCGGGTGGAGGGTGTTCCTCCCGCAGGCCGCAGGCCAGGCCGGTACGGCCACTGAAGTGGAGCAGGAGCAGAGTCCGCTGGACGTGTTCCTGGACGGGATTACCGACGAGGAGGCACAGACGATAGCCTGCTATGAGGTGGAGGACATACCCGAGTATTAACACAGTTAAAATACATTCACTATGAGACATACACTACTTGCCCTGCTTGCCTGCCTGGTGGCTGTCAGCGGGGCGGCCCAGAGGCATGGGTCATTCAGCGAAAGGCTGTTCAATGCCAAGGTGGGGGAGATAGCCTACAGGCTCACCCTCACGGACGAGCAGGTGGCCAAGTTCCGCCCCATCTACGAGCAGTACAACAAGGACATGATTGCCGCATGGGGCGATGACGAGGCCGACGCTGCGGCCAAGACCTCGGCCGAGGCTGCCGAGCGTGTCAAGCAGCGCATGGAGCGCCAGCAGCGTGCCCAGAGCATACGCATCGCCTACACCGACCGCTTTGCCACGGTGCTCACACCAGGGCAGCTGCAGAGGTTTTACCGTGTGGAGAGTGACATACAGCGCAGGCTGAGGCAGCGCAAGTCGGCAGGACGAAGTCCCAGGAGCAGGAGGTGAAGGGGATGAGAGGGAACGGTTTGTTGTGCGCCCTCGCCCTACTCCTGGGCGCGGTGGTGTCGCTGCAGGCGCAGACTGCCGACACCATCCGCATCTCCTACCAGGGGGACACCGTGGATGTCGCGCCAGCCGTAGGGGGGCTGAGCGTGCAGGCCAGTGGGGCGCATGTGAGCGTCTCGCTGGCCGATTCCGCGTTGCCGCTGGTGGCTGTGCTGAGCGGTGAGTCGGCCAACGGAAGCCTCACCATCGAGGGCAACCGCCCATCGGTGGTGGTGCTGCACGGACTCTCGCTTGCCAACCGGGAGGGCGGCGCCATCAGCCTCAAGGGCAAGCCCGCCTGCACCCTGCTGCTTGCCGAGGGCACCTCAAGCAGCCTTGCCGACGCGCCCGATGGGGAGCAGAAGGCATGTCTCTACTCCAAGGCCACGCTCACCCTGGCCGGGAGCGGGGGACTGAGCGTGCAGGCCAACTGCCAGCATGCGGTGGCCTCGAAGCACTCGGTGCGCGTTGCCGAAGGTGCGGGCATGATAGACCTCACCTGCATCGCCGATGGCGGAAAGGCCATCAAGGCCAATGACTCCATCACCATCGAGGGTGGCTGCCTCACCGCTATGGTCAGCGGCAACGCGACTGTGGGGGAGGAGGACGGGGTCATCGACACCACCAAGGCTGCTGCGCTGAAGGCCGACTCGGCAATCATCATCCTGGGCGGCCAGTTGGCACTCACCTGCACAGGGACGGGCAGCAAGTGCATCGTCACCGATGGCATGGTGACCATAGGCATGTCCGATGGCAGCGGGGACGGTGCTGCGGCCCGCCCCATCGTCATGTGCCGCAACACAGGACTCATCTATGGCGACGAGCCTACCACCGACATCGACACGCAGTGCAAGCCCAAGGCCATCAAGGCCGACGGCCCAGTCACCGTCAATGGCGGACGCATCAGCCTGTACACCAGCCACGAGGGAGGCGAGGGACTGGAGTCGAAGACCTCCATCACCATCAATGGGGGCACGATTCTGGCCGAGTGCTACGATGACTGCATCAACACCTCGGGGCGCATCGTGATGAACGATGGCTTCGTGCACTGCGTGAGCAATGGCAACGATGCCATAGACACCAACATACGCGACCTGAAGGCGGCTGCTCTCACGCTCAACGGGGGAGTGCTGCTGGCCTTCTCGGCTGGCGGACATCACGAGGAGGGCATCGATGTGAACCGCAGCGCAATCCACATCAATGGCGGCTACCTGCTGGCCATAGGCGGGCAGCAGGGGGGCGTGGAGCCCAAGGTGCGGGGCAGCCGCACGGCGGCTTACCTGCGCGGGGTGGATGCGGTGGCAGGCCGCTACTATACCCTGGTGGCGGGCGAACGTGCCCTGATGACCGTGCTCATGCCCTGCAATCCCACAGGGCGCTATGTGCTGCTCTCGGCCAGCGGACTCCTGAGGGAGCAGGCATGCCGCCTGGAGGAGAGCCTGCTGGCGCCGCTCTCGGCACAGCGCGTGCAGGAGCAGTGCTTCTGGACGGGCACTCAGCCGGCCACAGCCACAGGCTCATACGCCTGGACGCAGGCTGGCCGCTATGTGAAGGCCGATGTGGCATGCACGCCCACGGGGGCCGGTGGACTGGCGGGACAGGGCTTTCTGCCGCGTGCCGCCAGTTACTACACGCTGGATGGAGGGCGGCTCCAGGCTCCTCCCTGCCATGGGGCATATATCCGCAGCGTGACTGACAGCGAAGGAAACATACATAACAAAAAGATAGCACAATGAACCACTTCACACTACATCACACCACTGGCAGAGGGCTGCTGCTCCTGCTCCTGCTGTTGCTCACCCCTGTCACAGGCAAAGGCCAGGACGTGCAGGTGGGGGCAGTCACTTTCAAGGCACTCAAGCGCGACTTTGCGGGCACGGACATGGGCTACCGCAAGGCCGACATCTCCAGCGGGGCAGCGGGCGGCAAGGCTCTGGTCATCTATCTGCACGGAGGGTCGAGTTGCGGAACGGACAATGTGACGCAGATGCAGGAGCCAGGCATCGACTCCATCGCCTCCTATCTCCACCGCCAGCAGATACCCGCCGTGATGCTGGTGCCCCAGTGCTCCGACAGGTCGCGCGGATGGGGCGGCATGGCTGGCAACGTCAAGGCTCTGCTCGACTTCACCGTGCGCACCGAGGGCATCGACACCACGCGCATCTACATCTTCGGTGGCTCGATGGGGGGCACAGGCACCTGGAAGATGCTTTCCACCTATCCCCGGTACTTTGCGGCGGGCATGCCCTGTGCCGCCAATCCCAAGGGGATGTCGGCCGAGGCGGTTGCCACCACGCCTGTATATAATGTGATGGGGCTTGCCGACAAGATCATGAACGAGCAGGTGCGCGCCATCGCCCAGGACTTCATCACCCAGCTGCGTGCCTTGGGCGACGAGGCAGAGTATGAGACGGTGGAGGGCTGGACGCACGAGACGACCTGCATACAGAGTTACAGCGCAGCGCGACTTGGCTGGGTCTTTGCCCACAGCCGCTCCCAGGCCAGCGGCATCGGTGGCGCTCCTGCCTGCCAGGAGGTGTCTGGCGCATGGTACACGCTGCAGGGCATGCGCCTGGAGCGTCCCGCCTCCCCTGGCCTCTATATCCATGCAGGCCGTAAGGTGCTGGTGATGCCCTGAGGGGGCATGCCCTGGCAAGAGCCTGGGGGAGCGTAGTGCGCCTGATGGCAAAAGTATGGACTTGAGTCATGTGCCGAGACAGGAGAAACCCTCGGACGGCCTTCCCTGGCGGGAGGGATGCGTCCGAGGGTTTCTCCTGTCTCCTCGTGTCCATTGCGTTATGGGCGCGTGCAAAAAAACGCAGTGCGCCGCGATGTCCAACGCAGTGCGCCGCGATGTCCAACGCAGTGCGCCGCATTTGCCAACGCAGTGCGCTGCGATGGCGATCGCATGCGGCTGCGTTGACCGTCCAGCCCAGGCTGAACGAAAGGGGCAGCCGCATGTGGTGATGGGGGTGGCGCGATGGGGCTTGCGCCTCGCGGTAGAGGGTGGGGAACAGCATTGGCATCCAGTAGGCTCTGCATGCCAATGGAACTTATCGCAGAGCCAGGAAAGAAGCATCTTGCTGAGAGCCCCCTCCCAGCCTCCCCCAGGGGGGAGGGGCCGCTTCCGTGCTTATGCTTATGGGGTAAGAGTGCCATGGCCACTGGGCGGTAGGCGGATACGGGGCCGCTTCCGCCACTCTGCTTATGGGGAAGGGGACTTGCCCTTTCTGCATCTTTTGGGGGAATGGAGAGGCTGGAGGGGGCTTTTGGCCCAAGGGGGGGGGATGGGAGGGGGCGCCGCCTCAGAAGCGTCCGCCGGGGCCTCCACCTGGTCCGCCGGGACCTCCTCCACGCCCGTCAGGCCCTCCGAAGCCCTTCATGCGTGCGCCCTTGCTGCCCATGAGGTTGAGCTTGTAGATGAGGTGCACCATCACATAGGAGTGTATGGCATTGCTCCAGGAGTCGCTTCGCATGGTGGCGCTGATAGAGCGGCTGATGCTGCTGCGCTCCCTCAGGATGTCGTACCACTGCACACTGATGGTGGCCGCCCTGTTCTTGAGGAAGGACTGGCTCACCTGCGCGTTCCATATGAGCTCGTTGGTGTTCATGCTTGCATCCTCGTAGCCACGGCGGCACTGCTCGCCGATGTCGGTGCTGAGGCTTGTTCCCCAGGGCGCGTTGATGGTGAGGTTGCCCCCGTAGTTGAAACTCCAGTTGTCCATGTTGGCGCTCTTCTGCAGTTCCGAGCGCGCGTGCTGGTAATTCACACCGCCGTTCACACCCACCTCCAGCAGGTCGTTGCGGAAGTTCAGGCGCACGTTCTCATTCACGTTGGTGGTCTTGGTGGTGGCCTTCTGCAGTGGCGTGGCACTGAAGATGTAGTCCATGTTGACACTGCCATCGGGCAGATAGATGTTGCCCCAGTTGCCTCCGTCGCTGTTGCTGCTCAGGTAGCCTACGTTGTGGCTGTGGTTGAGGTGGGTGAAGGTGTGCACGTTGAAGTACTTCTTCCTGCCCATGGCGGTGTTGAACATGATGGCTCCTCCCGTGTTCCAGTTGCCGTCGATGTTCATGGGCCGTGTGTATCGCGCGCCTGTCTCGGTGTTGTAGATGGTGGCGCTGCTGATGCTGTTGCGTGTCTGGTTGAAGCGCGCGTTGACCATCCATCCGCGCTGCTTGTCGGGCACATAAGCGTTGTAGAAGAGGTCCAGGTTGTTCTGCCAGCTGCTGCGCAGCCCGCTGTTGCCCGTGCTGATGTTCAGGGGGTCGCTGCTGTCGGTGACCTCCAGCAGGTCGGTCATGCTGGGTTGTGACATCCTGCCGTTGAATCGTGCGCGCAACTGGCTGGTTTCGCTTATCTTCCAGCGGTAGTCGATGCGCGGCGCCCAGTTGAGTGTGTGTCGTACCACGGTGGTGTCCAGGTGGTGTCGCGCGTAGTCCATGTGGGTCGTCTGGGGCTGTAGGCTGATGCCGAAGTTGAGGCGGTTCTCCCCCTTCTTGTACCTGAACATGAGGTTTGCCTCGTGATTGTACTCGCGGTAAGTGGCATACTGGCTGTTCTCGGCGTTGTAGCAGTAGTTGAGGGAGTCCAGTCCCGGGATGTAGCCCAGGTAGAGCTGTTCCTGGGTATAGTAGCCGCCGAACTTGCTGAGCAGGCTGTCGATGCTGTACATGCTGCGGTCGTTGTCGCTGTAGCGGTACTGGAACTGGTAACTGAGTTGCAAGTTGAGGGATTTGGTGACGGGTTCGGTGTAGCTGAGGCGTGTGCGGAAGTTGTAGGACTTGCTGGGCGAGGTGACGTACTGGTTGGTGAAGGCCGTGTCCCCGCGCTGGTAGTAGTTGATGACCGAGCGGCTGAACGACTCGCTCTGGCTGTCCTGGTAGGACCCTCCCAGGTTGAGGGTCACGTTGCGTCCGGGTTTCCACAGGCGGCGGTTGACCTGCAGGCGGCCCTCGATGCTGTTGCTGTGACTGTCCGACATGCTGCCGCGCAGGTTGTCGTTGACGGCTATGCTGTCGCGTATCATGCGGTTCTCCTCCAGGCTGTACTGCGTGAGCGGGTCGGTCATGGCGCGTCCGTTGTAGGTGGCATAGGGGTCTTGGCTGAAGGTCACGCTCTGGCTGTAGCCCCTCCGGCTCGACTGCGAGTGTGAGAATTCCGGGCGGAAGAAGATATTGGTCATGCTGTCGGGCATCCACTCCAGGCGTGCGCCCGCGTTCACGTTGCTGCTCGTGCTCAGGCTCTGGTTCATCTGGTTGCTGAAGGTGGAGTGCACGTTGTCCAGGAAAGTCTCGCTGTTGGACTTTGTGGTGGAGTTGCTCTTGGAGTGGCTGTAGCGTATGTTGCCGCCTGCCTTGAAGAGTCCTGCCGTGTAGTCGGGCTTGCCGTTGTCCCACCAGAAGTTTGCTCCCGCCATGGTGCTGGTGGTGATGCCTCCACCGCCTCCCCAGCGCGGGCCTCCCCATCCGAACCCATTGTCGTTGACATTGTTGCGGCTCAGGATGAGCGAGAACTGCGAGTGGTCGAGGAAGCGGTTCACGCTGGCCTTGCCCGTGTATCGGCTCTCGGTGCCGTAGCCCAGGTCGATGTCTGCTATCCAGCCCTCCTTCATCTCCTTCTTCACCGTGAGGTCAAGCACGGTCTCCTCCTCACCGTCATCGATGCCCGTGATGCGCGTGTAGTCGCTCTTCTTGTCGTATGCCTTTATCTTCTTCACCATCTTGGTGGGCAGGTTCTTCATGGCCATCTTGGTGTCGTTGTCGAAGAACTCCTTGCCCTCGACCATCACCTTGGTCACCGTCTTGCCGTTGATCTTGATGGTTCCGTCATCGCTCACCTCGGCTCCGGGGAGTTTCTTGACCAGTTCTTCCAGGGCCGAGCCTTCGGGCAGCCGGTAGGCATCGGCGTTATAGACAAAGGTGTCGGCCTTCATCTCCACCTGTGCCACCGAGGCCACCACCTCGGCCTCCTTCATCATGCTGGCGTTTTCCCGCAGGCTCAGTGTGCCCAGGTCCGTCTCCTTCTTGCCCTTGGCCAGGGTGATGTCCTTCCACAGGGTCACGTATCCCACGAAGGTGAGGCGCACGATGTACTTGCCGGCCTTCACGGCGGGTATGCGGAACTTGCCGTTCTCGTCCGTGGATATGCCGGTCACCTGTGAGCTGTCCTTGGGGCTGAGCAGCACCACCGAGGTGCCTGGCAGGGGACTGGCATCGGCAGCGTCGGTGACTGTTCCTGTGAGAGTGACGCGCTGGGCGGCGGCAAACAGAGGCATGAGCAGCAGAAGGACTGCCAGCCGGATTCTTCTTTCCATTGGTCGAGTGATGTTCTTGTGTCCGAGAGTCTGACTCCCGTGTGTTCGTCTGGTTTAATGTGCGCCCGCTTCCCCTTTCCTTTTTAAGCCTCTTTCACGTTTCGTGCATGTGTCATGCCATTTGTCCCGGCCTTGGGCTGACAGGCAGAGACACGGGCGGAGAGGTGCGTGGGGACATGGAAAAGGGGAGCCTCGTGAGGGACTCCCCTTTGATTTTTGGGGTATGCGTTGACGTGTTTCTGCCCTTCCCGGACAGAGCGGTTACAGGGCAGCGGATGCCTGGAGGGGCTGCTTGCCCCTGTATCCGGTGTGCCTTCCTTTATGCCTGGCGGTAGTTGCCAAGCTGGTCCACGCTCATGTGCTCCACCAGTGTGGCGTGCTTGGCCACCTCTGCCTCGGCATGGTTGGCAAACACCTGCAGCGAGCGCGCGAAGATTTCGGGAGCCTTGGAGGCGTTCTGCATGAGCAGGTAGCACATGATCACATCGGCGGCCATCTCGTAGAGGTGACGCGCGCACAGGTCGTGCAGTTCCTGGTTCCCGGCCTCCTTCACCAGGGTCACACAGGTGTTGAACTTCCCGGCCATGGCTGCCACGCGTGCCTTGACAGGCTCCACCTCGGCTGCCACTGGCATCTGGGCGTAGTCCTCGATGACCGAGGAGTAGAAGCCATTGGTCACATAGCGGATGGCAGCCACAGTCTGCAGCTGGGTCGTGCCCTCGTAGATGCTGGTGATGCGCGCGTCGCGGTAGATGCGCTGGCAGGCGTACTCCAGCATGAAGCCGCTGCCGCCGTGCACCTGGATGCAGTCGTAGCCGTTCTGGTTGGCATACTCGCTGTTCATGCCCTTGGCCAGGGGAGTGAAGGCATCGGCCAGTTTGCTGAACTTCTTCATCTCGGCACGCTCCTCGGGAGTCAGTTTGCGCTCGCGGGCGATGTCCTCCAGTGCCTTGTAGATATCCACATAGCGTGCTGTCTGGTAGAGCAGGGCGCGCCCTGCGTCCAGTTTGGCCTTGATGTTGCTGATCATCTCGGCCACGGCGGGGAACTCGATGATGGCGCGGCCAAACTGCTTGCGGTCGCGTGCGTAGGCCACGGCCTCGTCATAGGCGGCCTGTGACAGACCCACACTCTGGGCGGCAATGCCCAGGCGCGCGCCGTTCATGAGCGACATCACATACTTGATGAGACCCAGCTTTCGGTCGCCGCACAGCTCGCACTTGGCGTTCTTATACACCAGTTCGCACGTTGGCGAACCGTGGATGCCCAGTTTGTTCTCGATGCGGCGCACGTCCACACCACCGTCGCGCTTGTCGTAGATGAACATGCTCAGACCGCGTCCGTCACGCGTGCCGGCCTCTGAGCGTGCCAGCACCAGGTGGATGTCGGAGTCACCATTGGTGATGAAACGCTTCGAGCCATTCAGCCTCCAGCACAGGTTCTCCTCATCGTAGGTGGCCTTGAGCATCACGCTCTGCAGGTCAGAACCTGCATCTGGCTCGGTGAGGTCCATCGACATGGTTTCGCCGGCGCACACGCGCGGTATGTACTTCTGGCGCTGCTCCTCGTTTCCGAAGCAGAAGAGCGTCTCGATGCAGTCCTGCAGTGACCATATGTTCTCAAATCCCGCATCGCCTGTGGATACAATCTCGTTGGCCGCCGTATAGACGGTCACGGGCAGGTTCAGGCCGCCGTAGCGCCTGGGCATGGTCATCCCGTTCATGCCTGCCTGCACCATCGTGTTGAGGTTCTCGTAGGT
>DCCS01000044.1:20528-52562 GCA_002316015.1 Prevotellaceae bacterium UBA1075 | reverse complement strand
ATCACGTTGGCGGTGATGTCGCCCACCACGTCCAGTACACGCTCGTAGTTGTCCATGGCATCCGCAAAGTCCTGGGGTGCCTCGTCATACTGGTCTTTGTCCTCATAGGCGCGCTCCTTGAGCTCTACGATGCGCTGCATCAGCGGACTGTTCTCCAGCTCAAACCTTATCTCTTTCCTGTCGCTATAGTAGTTTGCCATTTCTTATGTGGTTTTGCGGATGTGTGTTCTTGCGGTTTTATGTTTGTCCGGTTTTGCGGTCTTACGGCCAAGATGGCTGTCTGGCGACAAACCGCGCAACCGTGTAATCGTAAAACCATATGACCACAATGTACAATCCTTATTTGCTGTTCTGTTTGTAATACTTAATCAGTTTTGGCAACACTTCCTCCACCGTACCGTTGATCACATAGTCAGCAATCTGGTTGATGGGCGCGTTCTCGTCGCTGTTGATGCTGATGATGATGCCGCTCTCTTTCATTCCGGCCACATGCTGTATGGCGCCGCTGATGCCACATGCGATATACACCTTGGGCCGCACGGTCACCCCCGTCTGGCCTATCTGCAGGTCATGGTCGCAGAACCCGGCGTCCACGGCCGCACGGCTTGCGCCCACCTCGGCATGCAGCACATGCGCCAGGTCATACAGCAGGCCGAACCCCTCGCGCGACCCTACCCCGTAACCGCCAGCCACGATGATGGACGCACCCTTCAGGTTGTTCTTCGCAGCCTCCACATGACGGTCGAGCACGCGGGTCACATACTCGGTTTCGGGCACATACTTAGCCACATCCTCGACGATGACCTGTCCCTTGTAGTCCTTGTCAAGCACCTCGGCCTTCATCACGCCGCTGCGCACGGTGGCCATCTGCGGGCGGTTCTCGGGGTTGACGATGGTGGCCACAATGTTGCCGCCAAAGGCAGGGCGTATCTGGTAGAGCAGGTTCTCATAGTGCTTGCCCAGTTTCTTGTCATCGTGCGGCCCTATCTCCAGGGCCGTGCAGTCAGCGGTCAGGCCGCTGTGCAGAGCCGAGCTCACACGCGGCCCCAGGTCGCGTCCCACCACGTCGGCACCCATCAGACAAATCTGCGGACGCTCCCGCTTGAAGAGGTTCACCAGCACAGCGGTGTGGGGCTTGGAGGTGTAGGGGGCCAGTCCGGGCGCGTCGAAGATGTGCAGGCAGTCCACGCCATAGGGGACGATTTGCTCTTCCACATGGCCGGTAATGCCGCTTCCTGCGGCGACGGCCTCCAGTTGCACGCCCAGCGTGTCGGCCAGTTTGCGGCCCTTGGTCAGCAGTTCCTGGCTCACCTCGGCCACTTTTGTGCCTTCTATCTCGCAATATACGAATACGTTGTTCATGTGTCCTTCCTCCTCCTTATCCGATAGTGTGGCTGGCCAGGAGCTCCTGGACCAGCGCGTTAATGTCCTCGTCGCTGCCGGTGAGCACCTTGCTCTCCTTGGCCTTGAACACGATGTTCTCCACGTTCTTTACCTTGGTGGGCGATCCGGCCAGGCCGCATTGCCGCAGGTCGGCGTTCACATCGGCGCAGTTGAGCTGTCCCAGTTTCAGGTAGGGCTTCTTGTCATACTGCTCCGCATAGGGCAGGTCGGCCCAGGTGGTGCCCTGTGCCAGTTCCATGGGAGCCTTGGCGCGCTTGAACTTCATCACCCGCTTCACGTTGCGGGGGCGGCATGGAGCCGCGCTACCGTTCACGGTAATCACGCACGGAAGCGCACTCTCCACCGTCTCCACACCGCCGTCGATGTGCCGCTTCACGCGTATGATGCCGTTCTGGCAGGACAGAATCTCCTCGGTGTAGGTAATCTGGTTCAGTCCCAGCTTCTCTGCCACCTGAGGGCCCACCTGTGCCGTGTCGCCGTCAATAGCCTGCCGGCCACCGATGATGAGGTCCACATCGGGCTGCACATGCTTGATGGCAGTGGCCAGGGCATAACTGGTGGCCAGGGTGTCGGCACCCGCGAAGGCGCGGTCAGTAAGCAGATAGCCACCGTCGGCACCACGGAACATGGCCTCACGGATGACTTCTGCCGCACGTCCTGGCCCCATGGTCACTACGGTGACTGTGGTTCCCGGATTCTTGTCTTTCAGTCTGAGAGCCTGCTCCAGCGCGTTCAAGTCCTCGGGATTGAAGATGGCAGGCAGTGCGCTGCGGTTTACGGTGCCCTCTGCTGTCATAGCGTCGGGACCCACATTGCGCGTGTCGGGCACTTGCTTGGCAAGTACTACAATCTTTAAGCTCATACTTTGTATATAATAATAATGTATTGTGCGGATTGCACATTTTGGGATAAACCGTGCAAAATTACGCATTTCCCCCGATATGGCAAAGGCAAGTGCTGGAAATTGAAACATTTCGGGGTGGAAGCCTATGGCTTCTCTCACTTGCACTTTTGCGTGGAATGCCGGGCGGGAGACAGGCTTTGTTCCTCTTGTGGAGGGATATCGCCCTTGAGTGGGAAATGTGTTTTTCTCGGCATCCCAAGGTGTTCCGTTTATTAATTTGTGTAAATTTGCAGGAAAACAACATGCGTTTGGACGGGAAAGAAAAGAACCGGGAAAGCATGCCCCGACATGCCTTCCTGGTGATTGCGCACCATGAGCCGCGTGTGCTCATGGCATTACTGAGCCAACTTGACGCGGAGGGTTTTGACGTGTATTTGCATCTCGATGCCAAGGCTACGGACATGCTTGTGCGTTTTGCTTCCTACAAGCCCAGGCTCGGTGGCTTCTGTCTGCTTCCCCAGCACCTGGATGTGCGGTGGGGGCATCTGGGACAGGTGGAGGTGGAGATGCTCCTGCTCAAAGAGGCTGCACGGCATGGCCCCTATGCCTATTACCATATTCTTTCGGGGGTGGACTTGCTTCTGAAGTCACCCGCCGAACTGCGCCTGGCCTTTGGCAAGCATCCCACACAGGAGTATGTGGGCTACTGGAATAGCCCAGCACACCTGCGTGACCTGCGCAGAAAGGTGAGCCGGCACTACCTGGCCACATGCCACATGAAGGACAAGGGCACTCTGGTGCACACGCTCGCGGCTTTTGTGCGCAATTGTGTGCTTGCTGTGCAGAAGGTTGCTTGCTACCATCGCCCTGTTCCCCAGGGTGTGTACTTTCGCAAGGGCAGCAACTGGGCCAGCATCACCGAGGAATTCTGCCGCTATGTGCTGGTGCATGAGCCTCTGTTGCATAGCCGCTTGAGGCGCACGCTGTGTGCCGATGAGATTTTCCTGCAGACACTCCTTTGGTCGTCGCCCTACAGGAACAGGGCTTATGATGCCAGTGCCGAGGACACCGAGTCTTCAACCCTGCGCAAGATTGACTGGAAGCGTGGGTCGCCCTATGTGTGGACTGACATGGACATCAGTGAACTGCTGGCTAGCCCGGCGGTTTTCGCCCGCAAATTCTCCTCAAGGCAATGGGCGGTGGTTGACGCGCTTCTGAAGCGCACATGCCAGTGACGCGGGCTGCGCTCCTGTGGTCGGCATGCCTGGGGTGCATCGTAAAAGCATGGTGGCACAGGTGCACAGGGCGGGTTGGATCAGTTCTCCGCGTTTCCCGCATCGAACAGCAATCCAAGCCGGCTGTCCCTTACGACAAATCCGTCACGGACGATCCGTTTCCTGCAGTTGAGCCCCACCACGCGATTGTATTCCTCACTCAGTTTGCCTTCCTTGTGGAGCGCGTAGAAATAGCGCCAGTGCCTGCCACCATGCTTTCCCCGGTGTGTCTCCAGCTGCTTGCCTCCATTGATCATCTTGGCCATGAAATGCTCGCGGCCGCGCACGGGGTAGTGGTACACGATGAGGCGGCCTTGCCTCTCGCGGTGTGGCAGCATGGTCACCTTGTGGTTGCCCATGGATATCTGTATGTAGCCGTCGGCACGGTGCATCACCTTCTTGTAGTGGCGCGAAAAGATGCTGTATGGCGAGAGGCCGTACTCCTTCAGGTCGGGCACCTCACGTATGGTGCTGTCCCATTCCCAGTAGGGCTTCCCTTCCTCGGGGCATACGTTGCGCACCTCGGCAGCCAGCACGTTGGCGTGCGTCGAGGCAGGCTCGGTCTTCAGGTTTCCTGTGGTGGGAAACCAGAACTCATCGGCATCGGCATTGATTATCCACTGGGCCTTGTACTTCGTCTTGGCCAGCCATGCCATGCGGTCTACCCAGCGCTTCTGCTCATAGCCACCGGACGGCTCGCGGATGTATTCCAGCACCCAGCCTTTCCTTGTGTATCTGTCTATGATTTGTGGGGTGCTGTCGGTCGATCCGTTGTCAGTAATGATGAATCCGTCCACACCCATGCGCTTGTGGAACAGGATGTTCTGCTCCAGTATGTCTGCCTCGTCCTTGACCAGCAGCGTCATGATGAGGCGCGGTCGTGGGGTGCGCCGCAGCGATGAGGGCAGGTCGGCGAGCGCGCGTAGTATCTTCAGTATGATGTTCATGTAGGGAGTCTCTTCTCTGTCTCCAGGCCGTTTCGGCCTCAGGCTTGTGCGTGAGGCTAACCACATGCGAAGGTAGGAAAACTTGTTTGCCTGGCAAAACGAATGATGGTGAAAGTCTTCACCCATTGGCAAACTTTGCCAAATTCGCAGGATTGCCTGTCAGACCAAGGCATAGCGAGACTGTCTCCCGGTATATGATATATATATATTGTACAGGCGCATATGAAGCCGATAGGCTGGAACGTGAGCGGCCTGCGGGGGGCGTGGTGTGGGAAAAGTTTCGCCGAGGCCTTCCCGCTCGCCAGCCGCATGGGAAGGTCAAGGGGCATTGTGCGCGTTTCTTCCGCACGTATGTGCCAAAAGGGCAGAGTATTGTGCAAATGGCGGCGGATGTCATGGAAACCGGGCATGTTGGTGCCGTAAATGTTGCGCATGCCGGAAGAAAGATGTAAATTTGCTATGGGGTTGGCCAGGCATCGCGTCATCTCAACGAACACATTACCTCCGAAAAAAACAATATGGAAACAAAAACGAACCGCCGCGCAAGATTGCTATGCGCTCTGACCCTCTGCACCGCCTGCATTCTCACAGCCACCTCTGCCGACTATTTTGTGCGCGCGTCGGGCACAGGACTCCTGGGGCGCGACGGGAAAAGGATTGTGCTGCGAGGCACCAACTGCGGCAACTGGATGGTGCGCGAGCCGTATATGATGAACACATCGGGGAACCTGGACCGTCAGTTCAAGTTTGACCAGATGCTGGCCGAGGTGTGCGGGAAGGAAAAGGTTGCCGAATTTGACAGCTTGTGGATGACCAACCTCTTCGCTGAGGCTGACATGAAGTTCCTGGCCAGCCAGGGGTTCAACACCCTGCGCGTGCCCATGCACTACAAATACTTCACCCTGCCCGTCGAGCAGGAGCCTGTGCCCGGGGAGCAAACGTGGCTCCAGGAAGGGTTCGCGCGCATCGACTCCATGTGCGTATGGGCCGAGAGGCACGGCATGCTGCTTGTCCTGGACATGCACGCGTGCCCCGGCGGTCAGTCATCGGGAGACATCTGCGACTATGACTCCAGCAAGCCGTCATTGTGGGAGAGCGAGGCCAACCGTGCCAAGCTCATCGCCTTGTGGCGCAGGATAGCCCAGCGATACAGGGACGAGAAGTGCGTGGCCGCCTATGACCTGATCAACGAGACCAACTGGACTCTGCCCGACAGGAACAAACTCCTGTGGGACACCTTCAAGGCCATTATCAAAGCCATACGCGAGGTGGACAGCAAGCACCTGGTGATACTGGAGGGGAACTCCTACAGCAACGACTACACAGGTCTTCCGTCCAGCAAGATGGACAGCAAGATGATGCTGCAGTTCCACCGCTATGGAGTCTATAACACCAAGAGCCAGGTGCAGTACATGGCCAACTTGGGCGCAAAGTACAATTGCCCCGTATATATCGGGGAGTTCGGCGAGAACAGCAATTCGTGGACTGCCGATGCCATACGGCTTTATGAGGAGGCCATGGGCTTCGCGGGATGGACTTGCTGGCCGATGAAGAAGAGCGGCATCAACTGCCTGCTGAAGGTGAGGCGCGTGGCCAGTTATGACAAGGTCATCGCGGGCTGGAAAAACGGTACACGCCCCACTGCATCGGCTCTGTGGAGCGCGTGCAAGGCCTGGGCCGAGGCACAGAACATCAGCAAGTGTGACGTGCGCGCCGATTACCTGGACGCGCTGCTGCGCCGTCCCTACAGCCGCGACTGTGTACCCTTTGGCACATACCAGACCGGCGACTACATCTATGCCGCGCATTACGACATGGGCCCCGTGGGCATGGCCTATTGGGATACCGGCGACGCCTCATACCAGTACAGCGGCGAGGACTTCACCAACTGGCAGGCAGGATGGACAGGACGCAACGATGGCGTGGACCTGTACGGCAGCCCCAACGACACGAAAAACTGTGGATATTATGTGGGAGGAACCCAAGATGGCGAATGGATGCAATACACCATCGAGAACCCCAACGAGCCGGCCTGCTGGCAATTCCAACTGCGTTACGCGCTCAAGTCCGGCACATCCAAGGTACGCGTCACGGTGAACGACCGCACGGTTGTCGCCCCCACTGTACTGAGAGGCACCGGGGGCTATACCTCCTGGACTACCAAGGTGTTCCGTGACATCATCCTGCCCAGTGGCACCTTGCGCGTGCGCGTGTATGTGGAGAAGGGGGGGCTCAACATCAACTGGCTACGGCTGTGCAGCATGAGGGAGGCCACCGGGGAGCAGCTGGGCGTGCTGCTCCCCGACAGCAGCGCGGGGCGAAACCATCTGACGTGTGGGGAATGCGAGTTCCAGGGGACGTGGCGCACTGCCGCGTTGGGCTCTGTCGGCAACACACGGCTCACATGGAACACGACCGAAATGCGGCCCTCCAGGGGTGAGGGTGGAGCCCTCGCCATATCGTCCGCACGGCAGAAAGCGTCCAACATCGTGGTGTACCAGCCTGTGGATGTGGTGGCAGGGCACATCTATGCCGCCGATGTGGCAGTGCGCGGGGACGAGGCCAACAAGGACTTCTGGATACAGGCGTTCATGGCCAGGGACGAACCGAAGGACTATGCCGACGAGGGGCTGGGCGAGACCAACACTATCGGGCAGCTGAACTCGTGGGTAGATGCCTCGCTCAGTGCGTTTGACGGCATGATGTCAGAGCGGGCCAAAGCGGGCCAAGGCCACACGGCGGACACCATGAAGTGGAAAGCAAACTTTACGGGTACAGCCTACTTCGCGCTGAAGGTGGGGTCCAACAAATACCCGTTCTCATGCACCCTGGACAGCTTCACCCTCACCGACCTGACCAGCATTGAAACGGCCATCCGCCACACTGAGGCCAGTGCGCCACCCTGCATGCTCCTTGGCAACAACCCCGTCCCCGCAGACGGATGCCGGATATACAACACCCGGGGGCAGAAGATGAAGGCGGGAGGGACAGCACCCGGCATCTATATCATCGCCAATGGCAATCTCTCGCGAAAAGTGATGGTGAGGGCCAGGTGAGGGGCACGGAGGGCGTTGTCCATGCCCAGGCGCGTACAGGAGGCATCCACAGCCTTTTGGAGGCGCCCCCACTTGCCATGCAGTCCATGCCAGTCCGGAATGCCGTCCATGCAGCCCCGGACTGCAGTCCAAGATAGCCTGGACTGCAGTCCGGGTTTCTGTACAGCCGATTCCCGGACTTTTGTGCCGGCGGGCAAAGAGTGTTGTGGGACTTCGGGAAATGTGGGCGAACCATGAAGTTTTTGTATAAGCGCAAGTTCTGCCGCGTTTATGCGCGATGGTGATGTCGTTTTAATGAATATCCTCAACCATCCAAATTAACAAGGTTCGCACTGCCATAATGGTTCTTGGCGTAAACTTCAAAACATCGAATTTACTGGTTGGGGATGGTTGAGGATATTCATGAAATCCATTCAGTGCCATCTTCTCCTGTACATTCCCGAAAACAAACCAACTCTGATGAGGCACGAAGATGCCTGAGTATTAACAAGCCACGACTCAGACGGATTGGCTTGCACGGATGTCCTTTGCTGGAACAGCACAAAGGTGTAAAAGCGTTTTCCAGTTTTGATTGTGCTGTCTTGTTTGCCAACTTGTAGGGTGGGGGGTGTTTGGTTCTGCGTGTCTGACAGATTGCCAAACAAGGCGGGGTCTTGGCACTGGCCATGCAGGATCTGCTGCTGGCCCTCTACGTCATGTGGAACCGTTCGTGAGGGCTTGCGGGGCAGGCTGTACGCCACCAGGAAGGCATGCCCTCCGTCAGTCCAGCACCAGTTCCACGGGGCAATGGTCACTGCCCATAATGGTGGTGAGGATGTTGGCCTCGCGCACCCTGGGCATCAGTCGCTCTGAGACGAGGAAATAGTCGATGCGCCAGCCCGTATTCTTCTCGCGGGCATGGAAGCGGTAACTCCACCAGGAATAGACGCCTTCGCGGGTGGGATGCAGGTGGCGGAAGGTGTCAACGAAACCTGCCCCCAGGAGCGTGGTCATCTTGGCACGCTCCTCATCGGTGAAGCCTGCGTTCTGGCGGTTGGTCTTGGGATTCTTGAGGTCAATCTCCTCGTGCGCCACATTCATGTCCCCGCACACCACCACGGGCTTGCGCCTGTCCAGCCCCACGAGATAGGCGCGGAAATCGTCCTCCCAGCGCATGCGGTAGTCCAGGCGGCGCAATCCCTCCTGGCTGTTTGGGGTATAGACGCACACCAGGTAGAAGTCCTCCATCTCCAGCGTGACAATCCTGCCCTCGCGGTCATGCTCGCCAATGCCCATGCCGTAGGTGACGGCCATGGGCTCGTGACGGCTGAAGACGGCCGTGCCGCTGTAGCCCTTCTTGTCGGCGTAGTTCCACCAGGAGTGGTAGCCGGGGAATTGCAGGTCTATCTGCCCTGCCTGTATCTTGGTCTCCTGCAGGCAGAAGAAGTCCGCGTCGAGCGACTGGAAGACCTCCGCGAAGTTCTTCCCCACCACGGCCCGCAGGCCGTTCACGTTCCAACTTATCAGTTTCATATGCGCACTATAGTATTTTATGCCGGGAGACAGCCTCGTTATACCTGGGTCTATGGGGCACTGACGCAGACAAAGACGGGCAATCCGGCGGATTGGACAAAACCAGCCAATGGGGGGGGACTTTCTCCACCATTCGTTTTGCGGGGCAAACAAGCGTTCCTGCCTTTGCGTGCGGTTAGCCCCATGTGCAAGTCCAGGGACGGAACGGCCACGAGACTGAGAGGAGGCTCCCAACATGGTCATTGGGGGAAGCATTTCCTTGCGCCGGACAGGAATGTGCCAGCCCCTGCCCAGTGTGGGGATGGTGAGGTCAGATGCCCAGTTTCTTCTTGGCTCTGTCCGCCGCGTCCTCCACTGCCTGGTCAACCTTTTCACTGGCTTTCCCGGCAGCCTCGTCCACCCTCGCTTTGGCTTTCTCCTTCGCGTCCTCCACTGCCTGGTCGGCAGCGGCCTTGGCATCAGCCTTGGCCTTTGTGGCCGCCTCGCCAGCCTCAGCCTTGGCCGCGTTGGTGGCGGCCTTGACGGCGTTTCCCGTCTCCCTGGCGGCCCGTCCCGCATTGGCAGGCAGGTCCTTCACGGTCTCCAGCAGGCTGTTGACCGTCATCGTGCTCACACCCAGTTCCTTCAGTTTGTCCGTATTGGCATCCACGAATGCCTTTATCTGTCCGGCATACTTCTCGGCCCCGGCCTGGTCTCCACTCTCCAGCAGCCTCTGCGCTTCCTGTGTGGCCTGTTCAATGGCCGCATTCACCTGTGCGGAGTCACCGCTTTGCAGCGTCTCGCCCAACTCTGCCCGCAAGTCCATGGAAGTGTCCTCTTCCAGGGTTGCCACGGTGTCAATGGCCAGCGAGTCCTCCACGGCCACCTTGCCATCGGTGTTGCCGCCGCATGAGGAGCACATGACGAATGCGGCGGTGGCTGTCAGCGTGAAAATCTTCTTCATATTTTTGAATCGACTTAATCAGTTTGCAAATCACCTCAAAAACACATCCCCGGCACCACGGGCAGCGTGCCCGCCCCCAGTGCCAGGCCACATGGTCAGTGACGGTGAAGTTCCTTTCTCACCCTTCCTTCCCTGCTTACCAGATTGACACCGGGTGCCGGTGTCCTCTGCCTTACCCCAGCGACGGAGTAATAGGCTGTGCCTTTCCTGCCCCGCGTGTTGTCCTGTGGCGCCTGCACCGCTGTGGGGGGATACCCTATCACGGGCACCACCATCTCGTCATCGGTCATGCGCATCCTGCTTCCGATACACTTGACCGTACCGATATACATGCGGCGTGGGTTGACGCTCTCCTTTGAATCATGCGCGTGGAACACGATGCGCAGGTTTCCGTCCTTGTCGGTGAAGAGGGAGTGGTGGCCTGTGCCGTAGAGTCCGTTCCACCTGCGCAGGAACGGGCTGAAACTTGACTGCTTGACCCAGTTGCCACGCGCGACATTTGAGGTCAGCGCATAGCCCACAGCGTAATCCTGGCTGCGGTAGTCGTTGCCCGAATAAGTGAGGAAATAGCGTTTGCCCGACTTGTAGATATTGGGCCCTTCGGTCACCTTGCCCAGTTTGAGTTCCCACGACTCGGTGGCCGACAGGCATTTCCTGAGTGTCCCCTTTACGGGAGTGATATAGTCATCGGACAGGCGCACCTGCCAGATGCAGTTCCCGTCGGTAAAGCGCACGAAGAAGAGGTAGGCCGTGCTGTCGGTGTCAAAGAACACCGAGGAGTCAATGCACTTCTCGTCTCCAAGCAGACTCTCCATCTGATAGGATCCCACCTGGCGGAAAGGGCCTGTGGGAGACTTGGCCGTGGCGGCGTACAGATGCTCGTTGGCCGAGTAGTACATGATGTACCTGTCTCCCACATGGTACACCTCTGGAGCCCAGAACCAGCGGTTCTCGGTCGTGTTGACCTTGTTCAGAGCCAGTCCCCGGTAACGCCAGTACTTGAGGTCTGTGCTGGAATAGCAGCGTATGCCATTGGCGTCACAGGTGCCATAGGCATAATAAGTGCCGTCCTCAAGCAGGATATAGGGGTCGGCCAGCGTCAGCTGGCTCTTCTTCACCTGTGCCTGCCCCTGCGTGCCAAGGCACGCGAGCAGGGAAAGCAGTGCTATGATAATCAGTCGGTTCGTCATGTCCTTTGTCTTTTCGGGTTTGTTCTTTTCCTCATGTCTCAGCGCACCTGCCAGCCTGCGGCCTTGGCCATCGCGAGGGGAATCTCGGTGTTGTCAATTCGCCCGTGTATCTGTTCGGCACCCACGCCGATGGCAAAGCAGGGCACATAGCCATCGCTGTGTCCGCCACTCATCCATCCCACCTGGGCGCACTCCGACATCACGCGCTTGATGGTTCCCGCAAACTCGTTGTCCTTCTGGTAGAGTGACTTGCTGTCCACGCCCTTGCCTTCAAGCACACGCTGGAACGACCGCTGCAGGCGTGCCGTCTGTTCGTCGTCCACCTGCACATCACCCCAGAAGCCGAAGTTGTCGGCCAGGAACGCCCTGGCCACCTCCCAGTTGTATTTGTCACCATACTTGTCGTGCAGCTTGTGCAGTTCGCTGCCCAATTTTGCAATGCTCATGCGCTGGCTTGCTACAGCCTTGAGGTTCAGGCTGTAACTGCCCTTGCCCAGCACCAGTCCGCCTGTCTCATGGTCGGCCGAGACCACAATGAGTGTCTCATCGGGGTGCTGCTGGTAAAACTCGTAGGCCACCCTCACGGCGTTGTCCATGTCTATCAGTTCGGGGATGAAGGCCAGGTCATTGGCATGGCATGCCCAGTCAATCTTTCCGCCCTCGACCATCAGGAAGAAGCCGTCCTTGCCAGCCTGCTTGCGGGTAAGAAAACTGATGGCGGCGCGTGTGATGTCGCACAGCGAGAGGTCGCCCTTCTCGCGGTCTAGGGCATAGGGGATGCAGCTCTTGTCGCGCTTGCTGGCCTCCTCGGTCTGGAGCAGTATCATCTTCCCGGCCTTCTTGCATTTCTTCTGGTAGTCCTTGTATCCGCGCGCTATGGTATAGCCCGCATCCTTCGCCTGCTGGTAGAGGTCGGCCCCCCCATCGGGGTTCTTCGGCTTCACAAAATCGGAACCCGCGAAGAAGTCAAAGCCCGATTGCGTGAGCTGTTGCCCGATCTTGTAAGCCATCCCGCGCTTTTCCACATGGGCGTAGAAGGCGGCCGGCGTGGCGTGGTCTACACTCACGCTGGTGGTGATGCCCACAGCCGCGCCCGCGTCATGCGCCCACTGGGCAATGCTATAGACAGGAGTGGTGAGGTCCTTGAACACCCCCAGCGCGCCGTTCTTGGTCTTGTGGCCCGTGGCCAGAGCCGTGCCGCCCGCAGCGGAGTCGGTCACGCCGTTGGTGGCGCTCTGTGTGTTGACCATGGCCGAATAGGGGAAACTGGGGAAGCAGAGCGGTGTGATGCCGATGCGCCCCTCCAGCGCGCCCAGGTAAGTCTCGGCAGCATTCACCTGGTTCACGCCCATGCCGTCGCCGATGAAGTAAAACACATACTTGGCCTTGCCTTCGGCCATAGCCACCAGAGCCAGCAGGAAGAGGCTCAGGAATGCGGTCAATCTCTTTTTCATTATATATATGTATGGTTTTCGCACTGACAAAGTTACGAATTATCGGCGAACTGCCCAAGCAAACGGGATGTTCTTCGCTCCAGATGCGTCTCTTACCTCTGCATTCTCCAAGCGCAACCAACTTGAGAAACAGCAAGTTAATATCTCTTACTGCATGCGGGAAGACTCGCAATCTTACAGGAACCGACATGATGAAAGCAAGAAAAGGAAATTTCACACTTTTCTGTGTTGTACAACACATGGTTTGGTTCAAGTCGGTTCACTTTGGCAGATAAGTGCGTTTTCATTTTTTCTTGGGGGGGCTTTATAACTTTGCCATAATAAAATGCCAATTATATTAAACTTTAAGTGAGTCTTATGAGTTATACATTCGCGATAATTTGGATAGTTTTCCGGGCTGGGTCTTTAATATTACAAGTGGTCTCTCTGGATTACAGATATGGGGGTTCATTGTCATCGGAATCATGCCTCCAGTTATCCAGTACTACAAATATACGCACTGAGTAAAAAACGGCACAAACCTCAGGTAACAGCCAAGCGTTTTTTCACTCGGTTCACAGCTACCGAAGTTACCGGGGGGCGGGACAGAGGCTATCTGCCTGGAGATGAAATGATTGCATTTCTGTACATGAAAATGCCAGCCAGATATGTCGCGATAAACTAATTCCTATCAAATATCATTTCCCTCGCGTGCGCGCACGTTATATATATAATGTGTTATGCTTTATATATAAAATGCGTTCCGCATTGCGATGTGTGGCAGAGAGGTGGCGATGGTTATTTTCCGCCCTTTGTCATGCGAATGTGTCGGCAAGAAGAGGTATGTGCAAATTTATCTGAGAGACAACAAATTTCATGGAAAACATGTGCGCTGAAAAAAGGAAAATTAGTACCTTTGCACCCCGAATGGGTATATTATACCCGCTCGCGAAGGTGATTCGATACAAATACATAATAACAATATATAAAACAAAACAAAATGCCTACAATTCAGCAATTGGTGAGAAAAGGCCGTACTGTATTGGTGGACAAGAGCAAGAGCCCCGCTTTGGACAATTGTCCGCAGCGTCGTGGCGTATGCGTGCGTGTCTATACCACTACACCCAAGAAGCCTAATTCGGCGATGAGAAAGGTCGCCCGTGTGCGTCTGACAAACTCGAAGGAGGTCAACAGCTACATTCCCGGAGAGGGACACAACCTGCAGGAGCACAGCATTGTGCTGGTGCGTGGAGGCCGTGTGAAAGATCTTCCCGGTGTGCGCTATCACATTGTGCGTGGTACCCTGGACACGGCTGGAGTGGCCAACAGGACACAGCGCCGCAGCAAGTATGGCGCAAAGCGTCCTAAGGCTGCCAAGAAGAAATGACAAGGCCGTAAGACAGCGGAAAAGAATTTAAAAACTTTGTTTTTGGTTGTAGATTAAGGTTGAGTAAACAACTTCCCTGGTGAAGGATGTTGAAGAACGCGAGAATGCAGCCCTAAACACAAAAACAAACGAAAAATGCGTAAAGCAAAACCAAAAAAGCGCGTGGTGCTTCCCGATCCCGTGTACGGTGACGTGAAGGTGTCCAAGTTCGTGAACCATCTGATGTATGATGGCAAGAAGAGCATCTCTTATGAGATTTTTTATGGTGCTCTGGAGATCGTGAAGAACAAGATGGCCAGTGAGGAGAAGGATTCGCTGACAATCTGGAAAGAGGCTCTTGACAAGATCACTCCCCAGGTAGAGGTGAAGAGCAGGCGTATCGGTGGAGCCACCTTCCAAGTTCCCACGGAGATTCGCCCGGACCGCAAGGAAAGCGTTTCCATGAAGAACATGATTGCGTTCGCACGCAAGCGCGGGGGTAAGACGATGGCCGACAAACTGGCCGCAGAAATCATGGACGCTTACAACGAGCAGGGTGGCGCGTTCAAGCGTAAGGAGGACATGCACCGCATGGCCGAGGCTAACCGTGCGTTCGCGCACTTCCGTTTCTAATCATTTAAGTTCATACAATGGCAAAGCAAGATCTTCACTTGACCCGCAACTTCGGCATTATGGCACACATTGATGCCGGCAAGACGACCACATCCGAGCGTATTCTTTTCTATACGGGAAAGACACACAAAATCGGTGAGGTGCATGAGGGCGCAGCCACCATGGACTGGATGGAGCAGGAGCAGGAGCGTGGCATTACCATCACCTCGGCTGCTACTACTGCTTACTGGAACTACAACGGGAAAAAGTACAAATTCAATCTGATTGACACTCCGGGCCATGTGGATTTCACTGCCGAGGTGGAGCGCTCATTGCGCGTGCTGGACGGGGCTGTCGCAACATATTGTGCAGTGGGCGGTGTGGAGCCCCAGTCTGAGACTGTGTGGCGTCAGGCCGACAAGTACAATGTGCCGCGTATCGGTTATGTGAACAAGATGGATCGCTCTGGCGCTGATTTCTTCGAGGTAGTTCGCCAGATGAAGGATGTGCTGGGAGCCAATCCTGTGGTTCTCGCCGTGCCCATCGGTGCGGAGGAGAACTTCAAGGGCATCGTGGATCTGATTCGCATGAAGGCAATCCTGTGGCATGACGAGACAATGGGTGCCGACTATGAGGTTGACGACATCCCCGCAGACCTGCAGGCCGAGTGCGATGAGTGGCGGGCCAAACTGGTGGAGCAGGCTGCCGAACAGGACGAGGCTCTTATGGAGAAGTATTTTGAGGATCCCGACTCAATCACAAACGATGAGATCATTGCCGCCATCCGCAAGGGTACGTTGGCTCTGGACATCGTGCCCATGACCTGCGGTTCCTCATTCAAGAACAAGGGCGTGCAGACTCTGCTTGACTATGTGTGCATGTTCCTGCCCTCGCCTCTGGATACTCCCAATATCGTGGGCAAGAACCCCGAAACCGGTGAGGAGGAGGACCGCAAACCTGATGAGGATGAAAAGACTGCCGCGCTGGTGTTCAAGATTGCCACGGATCCCTATATGGGCCGCCTGACATTCTTCCGCGTCTATTCGGGGAAGATAGAGTCCGGCTCATATATTTACAATGTGCGTTCTGGAAAGAAGGAGCGTGTGAGCCGTCTGTTCCAGATGCACTCCAATCACCAGAACCCCGTTGACGTAATCAGTGCAGGTGACATTGGCGCAGGCGTTGGCTTCAAGGATATCCGCACAGGTGACACCCTGGCTGATGAGGACGCTCCTATCGTGCTGGAGTCGATGGATTTCCCGGAACCTGTGATTGGTATCGCAGTGGAGCCCAAGACTCAGAAAGACCTGGACAAGCTGAGCAACGGCCTTGCCAAGCTGGCCGAGGAGGATCCCACATTCACAGTGCGCACCGATGAGCAGAGCGGGCAGACGGTGATTTCGGGCATGGGCGAGCTTCATCTCGACATCATCATCGACCGTCTGAAGCGTGAGTTCAAGGTGGAGTGCAACCAGGGTAAGCCTCAGGTGAACTACAAGGAGGCCGTGACCGCGACGGTGAATCACCGTGAGGTCTACAAGAAGCAGTCTGGAGGCCGTGGTAAGTTTGCCGACATCATCATCAACCTGGGTCCCGTGGATGAGGACTACAAGGAGGGTGGTCTACAGTTTATCAACAAGGTGACAGGCGGTAACATCCCCAAGGAGTTCATCCCTTCCGTGCAGAAGGGCTTTGAGAACGCCATGAAGAATGGTATCCTGGGCGGTTTCCCCATGGACAGCCTGAAGGTAGAACTTTTGGATGGCAGTTTCCACCCGGTGGACTCTGACCAGCTCTCATTCGAACTGGCAGCGCAGATGGCATACAAGGCATGCTGTGCAAAGGCAAAGCCTGTGCTGATGGAGCCCATCATGCGTCTTGAAGTTGTTACGCCCGAAGAGAACATGGGTGACGTGATTGGTGACCTGAACAAACGGCGTGGACAGGTGGAAGGCATGGACACCACCCGTACTGGCGCACGTATTGTGAAGGCCATGGTGCCCCTGGCAGAGATGTTCGGATATGTGACCGCATTGCGAACCATCACTTCGGGGCGTGCCACAAGTTCCATGACCTATGACCACCACGCTCCTGTGAGCGCGAGCATCGCCAAGGCCGTGCTCGAGGAGATTAAAGGGCGTGTTGACTTGGTTTAGACATAATTTAACAAACATACAAGAAAAAGCAGAAGGAGAGGTCGGTAAGCGTATGACTCTTTACTGAACTTCTCTCTTCTGCTTCCATAACAACGAAGAAAAATGAGTCAGAAAATTAGAATCAAGCTGAAGTCTTATGACCACAATCTGGTGGATAAGTCTGCAGAGAAAATCGTGAAGACGGTAAAGGTGACCGGAGCCATTGTGAGTGGTCCCATACCCCTGCCCACACGTAAGAGAATCTTCACCGTGAACCGTTCTACCTTTGTGAACAAGAAGAGCCGCGAGCAGTTTGAGTTGAACTCCCACAAGCGCCTCATTGACATCTACAGTTCAACAGAGAAGACGGTGGACGCGCTGATGAAACTGGAACTGCCCAGTGGCGTGGAGGTGGAAATCAGAGTGTAGTTATTGAAGTGATATAATTTACAAATAAGAGAAATGCCAGGATTGTTAGGAAAAAAAATCGGAATGACTTCCGTTTTCAGTGCCGAGGGTAAGAATATACCATGCACTGTTATCGAATTGGGTCCTTGTGTTGTCACTCAGGTGAAGAGCGTGGAGAAGGATGGATACAATGCTGTCCAACTCGGATTCGCTGATGCCAAGGAGAAGAACGTTACCGCTCCCATGAAGGGTCACTTCGCCAAGGCAGGTGTGACGCCCAAGAGATACTTGGCCGAGTTCACAGGTTTTACGCAGGAACTGAATTTAGGTGATACCGTTACGGTTGACCTTTTTGAAGGAGCCTCCTTCGTGGATGTAATCGCCACTTCCAAAGGACGGGGTTTCCAGGGAGTTGTGAAGCGTCATGGTTTCGGAGGTGTGGGCCAGAGCACTCATGGCCAGGACGACCGTCTGCGAAAGCCAGGTTCTATCGGTGCCTGCTCTTACCCCGCAAAGGTGTTCAAGGGCATGCGCATGGGCGGACAGATGGGTTGCGACCGCGTTACCACCCACAATCTGCAAGTGTTAAAGGTAATCCCCGAGCACAATCTCCTTCTCATCAAGGGTAGTGTTCCCGGCTACAAAGGTTCAATCGTAAGCGTTATCAAGTAATGGAAGTTAGTGTATTGAATATTCAGGGTCAGGAGACTGGGCGTAAAGTCTCTCTGAGTGATGATGTCTATGGCATCACCCCCAATGATCATGCTATCTACTTGGACGTGAAACTGCTGCTGGCCAACCAGCGTCAGGGCACAGCCAAGGCAAAAGAGAGAAGCGAAGTGAGCGGGTCTACTCGCAAGTTGGGCCGCCAGAAGGGCGGTGGAGGTGCACGTCGTGGTGACATAAACTCGCCCGTATTGGTGGGTGGAGGCCGCGTGTTCGGGCCAAAGCCTCGTGACTATAGTTTCAAACTGAACAAGAAAGTTCGCGTGCTTGCGCGCAAGTCGGCTCTCTCATACAAGGTGCAGGAGAACGCCATCATGGTAGTTGAGGACTTTACTTTTGAGGCTCCCAGGACTAAATCCATGGTCGAAGTGTTAAACAACCTTAAAGTTAATGGCAAGAAGGTTCTCTTCGTCATGCCAAGTAACAATAAGTTCGTAAATTTGTCTGCTCGTAACATAGAGCGTATCAATGTTATACCTGCAGCAGCGCTGAACACCTACCAGGTGCTCAATGCTGATGTGCTGGTTATGGCCGAGGGCGCGCTCAGTGTGGTTGACGGAAACTTGAACAAATAAAGAGTCGAAGCTACTATTATGGGATATATCATAAAGCCGCTGGTCACCGAGAAGATGACCGCTATCACAGAGAAGCAGAACAAGTTCGGCTTCATCGTGCGTCCTGATGCCAACAAGATTGAAATAAAAAAGGAAGTGGAGGCCTTGTATAATGTGTCTGTCACTGCCGTGAACACATGCGTTTATGCCGGCAAGAACAAGAGCCGTTACACACGCTCTGGTCTTATCAAGGGACGTACCAACGCGTTCAAGAAGGCAATCGTGACCCTCAAAGAGGGTGATGTTATCGATTTTTATAGCAACATTTGATAAAAGATGGCAGTACGTAAATTCAAGCCCACTACTCCGGGTCAAAGACACAAGATTATAGGTACCTTCGAAGAAATTACTGCATCGGTACCTGAGAAATCTCTCGTTTACGGAAAACGCTCTACCGGTGGACGTAACCACACCGGTAAGATGACCGTACGCTATATCGGTGGAGGCCACAAGCGGAAGTTCCGTTTTGTGGATTTCAGACGAGAGAAGGATGGTGTGCCAGCTGTGGTTAAGACAATTGAGTATGATCCGAACCGCTCGGCTCGTATCGCTCTGCTGTATTACGCAGATGGTGAAAAACGTTATATTATTGCTCCCAACGGATTGAAGGTGGGCACTACGGTGATGAGTGGTGCCGAGGCTGCTCCTGAAATCGGGAATGCCCTGCCTCTGCAGAACATCCCCGTGGGTACGGTGATTCATAACATTGAACTCCGTCCAGGACAGGGTGCTCTTCTGGTACGTTCCGCTGGAAATTTCGCTCAACTTACTTCCCGTGAGGGTCGTTACTGCGTGATTAAATTGCCCTCTGGCGAGACTCGCCAGATACTCAGCGCCTGCAAGGCCACAGTGGGTAGCGTGGGTAACTCGGACCATGCCCTGGAGAGTTCGGGCAAGGCCGGCCGCTCTCGCTGGCTGGGTCGTCGTCCACACAATCGTGGTGTTGTCATGAACCCACACGACCATCCCATGGGTGGTGGTGAAGGACGGCAGTCTGGTGGACATCCCCGTTCGCGTAAGGGCCTGTATGCAAAGGGTCTCAAGACCCGTGCTCCCAAGAAGCAGTCCAACAAGTATATTATCGAAAGATGCAATAAGTAACCTTTTAGTAAGCTAGAGTAAGTATGAGTCGTTCATTAAAGAAAGGTCCGTATATAGAGGTCAAGCTCGAGAAGAGAATTCTGGCTATGAATGAAAGTGGCAAGAAGAACGTTGTGAAGACGTGGTCTCGCGCCTCGATGATTTCTCCCGATTTTGTCGGGCATACGGTAGCCGTTCATAACGGTAACAAGTTTATTCCTGTTTACGTTACTGAAAATATGGTTGGACACAAGTTGGGCGAGTTCGCTCCCACACGCAGGTTCGGTGGCCATGCTGGTAACAAGAAGAAGTGAGCAGGCTTCAGTCGTTTTAAAATTAGAGTAATAACATAATGGGAAAGAGAAAAAGATTGGCTGCTGACAGCAGAAAGGAAGCGCGCAAGGCTGTGAGTTTTGCCAAGTTGCGTAACGTTCCTTCTTCTCCCCGCAAGATGAGATATGTGGTTGATTTGGTTCGCGGCATGGAAGTGAACAAGGCACTGGCAACTTTGAAGTTCTGTGTAAAGGCTGCCAGTACGGATGTGGAGAAACTCCTCCGCTCTGCCATCGACAACTGGGAGCAGAAACATGAGCGTAAGGCCGAGAATGGTGAGCTTTTCATCACGAGGATTTTTGTTGATGAGGGGGTGACTCTAAAGCGTATGAGGCCTGCTCCACAAGGACGAGGTTACAGAATACGCAAGCGTTCAAATCACGTGACTTTGTTCGTCGACACTAAGGAAGAAAAAGATTAAGAAGAGTATGGGACAGAAAGTTAATCCTATAAGTAACCGTTTGGGCATCATTCGCGGTTGGGACTCCAATTGGTATGGTGGCAAAAATTTCGGTGACACCATTCTTGAGGACAGCAAGATCCGCAAGTACTTGAACGCTCGTCTTGGTGATGCCAGCATCTCAAGAATTGTGATAGAGCGTACTCTGAGAATGGTGACCATTACTGTTTGCACCGCTCGTCCGGGTCTTATCATCGGCAAGGGAGGCGAAAATGTGGACAACCTGAAGGAGGAGTTGAAGAAGCTCACGGACAAGGACATCCAGATTAACATCTTCGAGGTGAAGAAGCCCGAAGTTGACGCTGTGATTGTAGCCAACAACATTGCGCGCCAGGTGGAGGGTAAAATAGCGTATCGCCGTGCCATCAAAATGGCTGTGGCCAACACGATGAGGGCAGGTGCAGAGGGCATCAAGGTGCTTATCAGCGGTCGTCTGAATGGTGCCGAGATCGCGCGTTCCGAGATGTTCAAGGAGGGACGTACTCCCTTGCACACCTTCCGTGCGGACATTGACTACTGCCAGGCTGAGGCACTCACGAAGGTAGGCCTGCTCGGCATCAAGGTGTGGATTTGCCGTGGAGAGGTTTATGGAAAGAGAGACCTGGCTCCCAATTTCTCTCAGCAGAAGGAGGGCGGGCGCAACTATGGTGCCAACGGAGGCAAGAACTTCCGGCGCAAGAGAAGCAATAATCGCTAAACACAAGGATTATTATGTTACAACCAAAGAGAACCAAATATAGAAGACCGCAAAAAGGGCGTAGCAAGGGCAACGCCATGCGTGGAAACCAGCTTGCTTTCGGGTCCTTCGGAATCAAGTCTTTGGAAACACACTGGATTACGGCTCGCCAGATTGAGGCGGCGCGTGTGGCAATGACACGTTACATGCAGCGTGAGGGCCAGAGTTGGATACGCATATTCCCAGACAAGCCTGTCACCAAGAAGCCCGCTGACGTGCGAATGGGTAAAGGTAAGGGTGATCCCGTGGGATATGTTTTCCCAATTACTCCGGGCAGGATAATCTTCGAGATAGAGGGCGTATCCTACGATATTGCCAAGGAGGCTTTGAGACTGGCGGCACAGAAACTTCCTGTGACCACGAAGTTCATCGTTAGACGTGATTACGACAAAAACGCATAATATGAAAGTAGCAGAAATAAAGGCGCTGACAACTGAAGAATTGGCAGAACGCATACAGACGGAGCAGGCTAACTACAAGCAGATGCTTTTGAACCATGCTGTCTCCCCCCTGGAGAATAATGCTCAGATAAGGACTGCGCGTCGTAACATCGCTCGCCTGAAGACTGTGCTTCGCCAGAGAGAACTTAACAAATAACATTGGTCTTAGACATGGAAGCAAGAAATTTAAGAAAGACAAGAACAGGTGTCGTGGTGAGCGACAAGATGGAAAAGACCATTGTGGTTGCTGCCAAGTTCAAGGAGAAGCATCCCATTTATGGTAAGTTTGTCGCCAAGACGAAGAAGTACCATGCGCACGACGAGAATAATGACTGTCACAAGGGCGACACCGTCCTTATTATGGAGACACGTCCTTTGAGCAAGACAAAGAGATGGAGAGTAGTAGAAATCGTAGAAAGAGCTAAGTAAACTATGATACAGGCAGAAACCAGATTGCTCGTGGCTGACAACAGCGGTGCCAAAGAGTGCATGTGCATTCGTGTCCTCGGCGGTACACGACGTCGTTATGCAACGGTTGGCGACGTGATTGTTGTGGCAGTCAAGAGCGTGATACCGTCAAGTGATATTAAGAAAGGAGCAGTATCAAAGGCACTGATTGTGCGTACCAGGAAGGAAGTCCGTCGTGCTGACGGGTCTTATATTCGTTTTGATGATAACGCCTGCGTTCTTCTGAACAATGCAGACGAACTGCGCGGTAGCCGTATTTTCGGCCCTGTGGCTCGTGAGTTGCGTGCCGTCAACATGAAAGTTGTTTCTCTCGCACCTGAGGTTCTTTAATCATTATTAAGAGAGTTGGAGCAATGAACACATTACATGTAAAGAAAGGCGATACCGTGTATGTCAATTCTGGAAACAGCAAGGGACAGACAGGCAAGGTGTTGCAGGTGCTCGTGAAAGAGCGTCGTGCCATTGTTGAAGGTGTCAACATGGTCTCGAAGAGCCAGAAGCCCAGTGCAAAGAACCCCCAGGGAGGTTTTGTCCGGCAGGAGGCTCCTATTCAAGTTTCAAAGCTGAATCCAGTGGTTGACGGCAAGGTGCTCAGATCTAATGGCAAGGCAAGAAATGTCAAAATAAAAAAATAAGTAGGAGAAAGGATAATGGCAAACACAGCAAGCCTAAAGAAAGAATATTCCGAGCGCATTGCACCTGCTTTGATGAAGAAGTTCAACTATTCTTCTCCCATGCAGATACCTGTGCTCAAGAAGATTGTCATCAATGAAGGTTTGGGCATGGCTACTTCGGACAAGAAAATCATAGAGGTTGCCATCAATGAACTCACATCTATTACAGGCCAGAAGGCTGTGGCTACAGTTTCCAAGAAGGACGTGGCCAACTTCAAACTCCGTAAGAAGATGCCTATAGGTGTCATGGTGACACTGCGTCGTGAGAGAATGTATGAGTTTTTGGAGAAATTGGTTCGTGTGGCTCTGCCCCGTATCCGCGACTTCAAGGGCATAGAGAGCAAACTTGACGGACGCGGGAACTACACACTCGGCATTCAGGAGCAGATAATCTTCCCCGAGATCAACATTGACACAATTGACCGCATCTTGGGAATGAACATTACCTTCGTCACGACAGCCGCGACAGATGAGGAGGGATATGCGCTCCTGAAGGAGTTCGGCCTTCCTTTCAAAAACGGGAAAAACGATTAAACGATATGGCAAAAGAATCAATGAAGGCTCGCGAGGTGAAGAGAGCCAAGATGGTGGCCAAGTATGCGGAGAAACGCGCTGCCCTGAAAAAAATAGTCCGCACAGGAGAGCCTGCAGAGGCATATGAGGCCGCGCAGAAACTTCAGGAAATTCCCCGCAATGCCAATCCTATCCGTTTGCATAACCGCTGCAAGATTACGGGACGCCCCAAGGGCTATATCCGCTTGTTCGGTATCTCACGTATCCAGTTCCGCGAGTTTGCCTCAAGTGGGTTGATTCCCGGCGTGAGAAAGGCCAGTTGGTAAGGAAATCTTTTAATATTGTCGGGAGAGCCCCGATTAATTAAACCAATATAAAATGACAGATCCAATAGCTGATTATTTGACAAGGCTGCGCAACGCGATCATGGCCAAGCATCGTGTTGTGGAAGTTCCCGCGTCAAATCTGAAAAAAGAGATCACGAAGATTCTCTTTGAGAAGGGTTACATCTTGAACTACAAGTTCGTGGAGGATGGCCCCCAGGGCACAATTAAGATAGCCCTGAAGTATGATGCCGTAGAGAAGGCAAATGCAATCAAGAAGTTGATAAGGATATCCAAGCCAGGTATGCGCAAGTACACAGGATACAAGGAAATGCCCCGTGTAATCAATGGCTTGGGAATCGCCATCCTGTCCACTTCAAAGGGCGTGATGACAAACAAGGAGGCAGCCGACCTTCGGATTGGTGGCGAGGTTCTCTGTTATGTATATTAATGTAGAGGAGGTCAGAAATGTCTAGAATAGGTAAATTGCCAATCAGCATCCCCGCAGGTGTCACAGTTGCTGTAAGTGATGCAAATGTTGTTACCGTCAAGGGTAAGAACGGCGAGTTGACGCAGTCTGTTCATCCTTCCATAAATGTCAAGATAGAGAGTGGCGTGGTCACCTTTTCCATTGACGAGAGCAACGACAATGTGGACAAAAAGCAGAAGCAGGCTTTTCACGGCCTCTACCGCGCCCTGGTTCACAACATGGTTGTCGGCGTTTCAGAGGGTTACAAAAAGGAGTTGGAACTTGTAGGTGTGGGATACCGTGTGTCGAACCAGGGAAACCTCATGGAGTTCGCCCTGGGTTACACTCATCCCATCATAATGCAGCTCCCCCAGGAGATCAAAGTCGAGACGAAGTCGGAGCGAAACCAGAACCCCAAGATTATACTGGAGTCTTGTGACAAGCAGCTTCTTGGGCAGGTGTGCGCGAAGATACGGTCTTTCCGTATGCCTGAGCCATATAAGGGTAAGGGTATCTTGTTCGTTGGTGAGCAAATACGCAGGAAGTCAGGCAAGTCTGCAGGAGCCAAGTAATTTCAAATCTGTAAGGTTATGACAACTAAAATAGAAAGACGAATCAAGATAAAGTACAGAATCCGCAATAAGATTTCTGGCACAGCGGAGCGTCCTCGCATGACGGTCTTCAGAAGCAACAAGCAAATTTATGTTCAGATAATCAATGACCAGAACGGCACGACCCTCGCGTCAGCCTCTTCCCTTGGCATGGAGTCTTGTCCCAAGAAGGAGCAGGCCGCAAAGGTAGGTGAGATTGCTGCCAAGAAGGCTCTCGAAGCTGGCATTACCACTGTGGTGTTTGACCGAAACGGCTATCTGTATCATGGTAGGGTGAAAGAAGTGGCTGATGCTGCGCGTAACGGTGGACTTAAATTCTAAAACAGATATGGCAATAAATAAAGTAAGGATAAGCAGCGATATCGAGTTGAAGGACAAGCTCGTTGCCATCAATCGTGTGACCAAGGTCACAAAGGGTGGCCGTACTTTCACTTTCGCTGCCATCGTGGTCGTTGGTGACGAGAAAGGTGTCATCGGCTGGGGGCTTGGAAAGGCTAGTGAGGTTACCGCTGCCATTGCTAAAGGTGTGGAGTCTGCCAAGAAGAATCTCGTGCGCGTTCCTGTGCAGCACGGCACGGTTCCCCACGAGTCTTCCGCAAAGTTTGGCGGGGCTCGCGTGTTGATTATGCCTGCCTCTCAGGGTACTGGTGTCGTGGCAGGTGGTGCCATGCGTGCCGTGCTTGACAGCGCGGGCGTGACCGATTGCCTGGCCAAGTCGAAGGGGTCGTCAAATCCCCACAACCTGGTGAAGGCCACTATAGCTGCTCTTGCTCAGATGCGTGATGCAAAGACTGTTGCCGCCAACCGTGGCATTAGTCTGGAGAAAGTATTCAGAGGCTAAAAAAGGAGTTTTGATATGGCAACAATAAAAGTCAAGCAGGTAAGGAGCCGAATCCATGCTCCCCGCACCCAGAAAGCAACACTGGACACTCTGGGACTCAAGAAAATGAACCAGGTGGTTGAGGTGGAGGACACACCCTCGACACGTGGTTTGATAAGAGCCGTGCACCATCTGGTGGTAGTTTTAGACTAATCTGTATTCAACATTAAACGTAACAAGTTATGAAATTACACAATATGAAACCCGCTTGTGGGTCAACACACAGCCGCAGAAGACTTGGCCGTGGCCCAGGGTCTGGCTTGGGTGGCACGTCCACGCGCGGTCACAAGGGTGCCAAGGCTCGTTCTGGTTACAAGAGGAAGATAGGTTTCGAGGGTGGTCAGATGCCTTTGCAACGCCGTCTGCCCAAGTTCGGTTTCAAAAACATCAGCCGTGTCGAGTATCAGGTCGTGAACCTGTCCTCTATCCAGGAATTGGCCGAGAAGGAAGGCTTGAACAAGATAGCGGTGGCAGATATGGTCGCTGCGGGTTTGGTAAAAGCGAGGAAAGGGCCTGTAAAGGTTCTGGGTAATGGCGAACTGTCCGTGAAGGTGGAAGTTGCTGCAAACGCATTCTCGAAGTCGGCAGAGGAGGCCATAAAAAATGTAGGTGGAACTGCTACTAAACTGTAAATCAGATGAAGAAGTTTTTCGAGACTCTGAGAAACATATGGCGTGTTGAGGATTTGAGAACTCGGATCCTCATCACCCTTGCCTTTGCGGCAATATACCGTTTCGGATCGTTCATTGTACTTCCTGGTATTGACCCTGCGGGCTTGTCTGCTTTGCGCGAGCAGACGAATACAGGTCTGATGTCCCTGTTGAATATGTTCTCGGGTGGTGCATTCTCCAATGCCTCTATTTTCGCGTTGGGGATTATGCCATATATCACCGCTTCTATTGTGGTTCAGTTGTTCGCCTTTGTTGTACCTTACTTCCAGAAGTTGCAGCGTGAGGGTGAGAGTGGACGCAGGAAGATGAATCAGTACACCCGTTACTTGACGATTTTCATCCTGCTGTTCCAGGCGCCTGGTTATCTGATTAATCTTCGTGCCCAGTCAAGCGGGGCCTTGAATCCCAGTCTCAATTGGACGCTGTTCATCTTCGCGAGCACAATTATTCTTGCCGCAGGCAGCATGTTTGTGCTTTGGATAGGTGAGCGCATAACGGACAAGGGCATAGGCAATGGCGTATCCCTCATCATTATGTTGGGTATTATAGCTCGTCTGCCCCAGGCTTTCGGCCAGGAGGTCGTGTCGCGGCTGAACAATCTTGGCGGTGGTGGTCTCGTGATGTTCCTCATCGAGTTGCTTCTGCTCTTTGTGGTCATTCTTGTCGCGATCATGCTTGTACAGGGTACCCGCAAGATACCTGTGCAGTATGCGAAGCGCATGTATGCGGGCCAGCAGGTTGGTGGAGTTCGTCAGTATATCCCTCTGAAGATTTTTGCCGCAAACGTGATGCCTATAATCTTTGCGCAGGCAATCATGTTTATTCCTGTAACACTCCTGGGGTTTCTCTCCAATGGTGAAGTTTCCTCTCCCGTGCTGATGGCGATGTCTGACCACACGAGTTTGGCTTACAATATTGTCTTTGCAATCCTGATAGTTGCATTCACATATTTCTACACGGCCATTACGCTGAACCCGACGCAGATGGCAGAGGACATGAAGCGCAACAACGGCTTCATTCCCGGTGTGCGTCCAGGAAAGGACACTGCGGACTTCATTGACCGCATAATGGACTACATCACACTGCCCGGTTCGCTCATCCTGGCTGTCATTGCGTGCATGCCTGCTTTTGCGGGTTTGTTGAATGTGCAGCAGGAGTTCGCGCAGTTCTTTGGCGGCACGTCCCTCTTGATTCTGGTGGGCGTCGTTCTCGACACGCTCCAGCAGATAGAGAGTCACCTGCTTATGAGACACTATGACGGGTTGCTGAGTTCGGGCCGCATACACGGACGTTCAGGCATTACCGCTCATTGAGGGCGGTGAAGGAGTCGACGATGATTTTTCTCAAGACAGAGGACGAGATAGAGTTAATGCGTTCTGCCAGCCTTTTGGTGGCTGATACCCTGGCCGAGTTGGGCAAGATCATTCGGCCGGGTGTGTCGACTGCCGAAATCGACAGAGTGGCCGAGGAGTATATAAGAGACCATGGTGCTGTTCCCACTTTCAAGGGTTTCCCCAACCCTTATGGTGGCCCGTTTCCTGGTTCGGTATGTACTTCCATAAACGATGTTGTCGTTCATGGCGTTCCTGGTGAGGATGTGCTGAGGGATGGCGATATTGTGTCTGTGGATTGTGGAGTCCTGCTCAACGGCTATAATGGTGACTCGTGCTACACGTTCTGTGTCGGCGAGGTCAACGGGGAGACCAGGAGGCTTCTGAGGGTGACCAAGGAAGCTCTCTATGAGGGTATCCGTAATGCATGTGCTGGGAAAAGGATTGGCGACATCGGGGCTGCGGTACAGGCGCATTGTGAGAGTGCGGGCTACGGAGTGGTTCGTGAGTTCGTGGGTCATGGTATAGGAAAGGAAATGCACGAGGACCCCCAGGTTCCCAACTATGGGCGGAGGGGAAATGGTGTCCTGATTAAGAATGGGCTCTGCATTGCGATAGAGCCGATGATTACGATGGGAAGCCCCCTGATTTACATGATGCCAGACCGCTGGACGGTAAAGACGCGCGACGGAAAGCCTGCGGCTCATTTTGAGCACACGGTAGCCATCCACAAGGGCAAGCCCGACATACTCTCCTCTTTTGAGAAGATAGAGAACCAACAGAACTGAATGAACAAGATAGTATGGCAAAGCAAGCAGTGATAGAGCAGGACGGGGTCATTGTGGAGTCACTCTCCAACGCGATGTTCCGCGTGGAGTTGGAGATAGGGCAGAAGATAATCTGCAACATTTCCGGCAAAATGAGGCTTCATTACATCAAGATCCTGCCCGGTGACAAGGTGAAGGTGGAGATGAGCCCCTATGATTTGACAAAGGGAAGAATCGTATTCAGATATAAATAGAACCAGATATGAAAACAAGAGCTTCTTTGAAGAAACGCACACCCGATTGCAAGATAGTCCGTCGCAAGGGTCGTCTGTATGTGATTAACAAAAAGAACCCGAAGTACAAGATGCGTCAGGGTTGAGTCGGTAAGACAAAAGAAAAGAAAAGTATATATGGCAATTAGAATTGTTGGTGTGGATTTGCCCCAGAACAAGCGGGGTGAGATCGCCTTGACCTATGTGTATGGTATAGGTCGCAGTAGCTCAGCCAAGATCCTGGAGCAGGCAGGTGTCGATAAGGACAAGCGTGTGTCTGACTGGACAGACGAGGAGGCTGGTAAGATTCGCGAGATTATTGCAGCAAACTACAAGGTGGAGGGTGACCTTCGTTCCGAGATTGCGCTGAACATCAAGCGTCTGATGGATATCGGTTGCTATCGTGGTGTCCGTCACCGTAACGGCCTTCCTGTCCGTGGCCAGAGCACAAAGAACAATGCTCGTACACGCAAAGGCAAGAAGAAGACTGTCGCAAACAAGAAAAAGGCTACTAAATAACGTTTGAGATATGGCAAAGAAAACTGTTGCTGCAAAGAAAAGAGTTGTGAAGGTTGACGCGATGGGTCAACTTCATGTGCACAGCTCGTTCAACAATATTATTATCTCCCTGACCAACAACGAGGGTCAGGTCATCTCCTGGTCATCAGCCGGTAAGATGGGCTTTCGCGGTTCCAAGAAGAACACCCCTTACGCTGCTCAGATGGCCGCCCAGGACTGCTCCAAGACTGCGTATGACCTGGGTCTCCGTAAAGTGAAGGCATATGTCAAGGGTCCGGGCAACGGACGTGAGTCAGCCATCCGCACGGTACACGGTGCGGGCATCGAGGTCGTAGAGATTGTGGATGTTACTCCTTTGCCTCACAATGGCTGTCGTCCTCCAAAGAGAAGAAGAGTGTAATATTGTAAAATGAGGCTGTAAAAATAGATAAGACATGGCTAGATATATTGGTCCAAAATCAAGGATTGCCCGCCGTTTTGGCGAAGCTATTTTCGGTGCTGACAAGGTTCTTTCAAAGAGGAAATTCCCTCCAGGGCAGCATGGCAACAACCGCCGGCGCAAGACATCCGAGTATGGTATCATGCTTGCGGAGAAGCAGAAGGCTAAGTACACTTATGGCGTGCTTGAGAAGCAGTTCCGCAACATGTTCGAGAAGGCTTCACGTGCCAGCGGCATCACAGGTGAGATCCTTCTCCAGAGTTTGGAGTGCCGGCTTGACAATGTGGTTTACCGTCTGGGTATCGCCCCCACCCGTGCTGCGGCCCGCCAGTTGGTCAATCACAGGCATATAACTGTTGACGGCAAGGTTGTGGGTATCGCTTCCTACAGCGTTGCGCCTGGCCAGGTTGTGGGTGTGCGTGAGCGTTCCAAGAGCCTTGAGGTAATCCAGAACGCCCTGGCCGGCTTCAACCACAGCAAGTACCCTTGGATGGAGTGGGATGAGAACCTGAAGTCAGGCAAGTTGCTCCACAAGCCCGAACGCGCTGATATTCCTGAGACTATCAAGGAGCAGTTGATTGTTGAGTTGTACTCTAAATAATAATTGATAATGGCGATATTAGCATTTCAAAAGCCCGATAAAGTTATAATGTTGGAGGCGGACGACAAGTACGGCAAGTTCGAGTTTCGTCCCCTGGAGGGTGGTTTTGGTACCACCATAGGCAATGCTTTGCGCCGCATACTTCTTTCCTCGCTTGACGGCTTCGCAGTGAACACTGTGGCTATCGCTGGAGTTGAGCATGAGTTTGCTACAGTTCCTGGTGTAAAAGAAGATGTCACCAACATTATCTTGAACTTGAAGCAAGTTCGGTTCAAGCAGTTAGTAGATGAATTCGAGACCGAGAAAGTGAGTGTCACTGTAGAGAACTGCACAGAGTTCAAGGCAGGCGACTTCAACAAGTATCTGACTGGATTTGAAGTGTTAAACCCTGATTTGGTTATTTGCCATTTAGATGCAAAAGCAACGATGCAGATAGAGATTGGCATCAACAAGGGGCGTGGCTATGTCCCTGCGGAGGAGAACCGCGAGTACTGCACCGATGTTAATGTCATTCCTATTGATTCGATTTACACTCCCATCAGAAATGTTAAATACTCTGTCGAGAATTTCCGCGTAGAGCAGAAGACCGACTTCGAGAAGTTGATTCTCGAAATCACGACAGATGGTTCCATACATCCGAAGGAAGCGCTGAAGGATGCCGCCAAGATACTTATCCAGCATTTCATGCTGTTCTCTGATGATAAGATTACCATCGAGAACGGTGATGGTTCCGATGCGGACGAGTTCGACGAGGAAGTTCTTCACATGCGCCAGCTTCTGAAGACCAAGCTTGCAGACATGGACCTCTCCGTGCGTGCGCTCAACTGCCTGAAGGCGGCTGACGTGGAGACACTGGGTGACCTGGTCCAGTACAACAAGACGGATCTCCTGAAGTTCCGCAACTTCGGCAAGAAATCGCTCACGGAGCTTGATGATTTGCTCGAGAGTCTGAATCTTTCGTTTGGAACAGACATATCCAAGTATAAATTAGATAAAGATTAAAACAAGATGAGACATAATAAGAAATTCAATCATCTGGGCCGTACTGCATCTCACAGAGCCGCCATGTTGTCCAACATGGCCATCTCTCTGATCATGCACAAAAGAATCACTACGACCCTCGCCAAGGCAAAGGCTTTGAAGAAATATGTGGAGCCTCTGATAACCAAGAGCAAGCAGGACACCACAAATTCCCGTCGTGTAGTCTTCAGCTACCTGCAGGACAAGAAGGCCATTACAGAACTCTTTACCGTGATTTCCCAGAAGGTGGGTGACCGTCCTGGTGGTTACACACGCATCATCAAGACGGGTTTCCGCGCGAGCGACAATGCCTCGATGTGTTTCATAGAGCTTGTTGACTTCGACGAGAACATGGCCAAGGCGCCAAAGAAGGCAAAGCGCACACGCCGTTCTTCAAAGAAGAGTGCCGAGGCTGCAACAGAGACACCTGTGGAAGAGGTTTCTGCTGTCGAGGTTCCCGCTACAGAGCCCGCCGCCGAATAATTCCAGATTGCCAAGCAATATTGAGCCGCCCCTGTTTCCGTCATGGAACAGGGGCGGCTTTATGCGTATGCGACACGCTGTCGCGGTAATTGGGCACGCGCGTAGGGAAGCCGTCAGAAGGTTTGTTGCTGTCTGGGAAAACTTTTGTCAACCTTACAAGCAGGCCATGTAAGGAATTGGGGCTGGCACTTCTCCCCGAAGTACCAGCCCTTTGGTTTACCTCGCTTTTGCACGCGGAAAACATGGTATGGGCACGGACAGATATCCTCCCGGACTGTGGGTTTCAGTCAGGCTCAGGAATTCCTTATGTCTTGCAGGATGGCAATGATTAAGGCGAAATGGGTGGAGGCGCGCCTTTTTGCTCGTCTCGCGCATTGATGGAGTTGTTTCTATAGGTTGAAACGGGAAATGGAGTAGTACTTCATGGCTGGGTAGAGTAGTACTTCATGGCTGGGTAGAGTAGTACTTCATGGCTTGGGG
>DCCS01000044.1:0-20437 GCA_002316015.1 Prevotellaceae bacterium UBA1075 | reverse complement strand
AGTAGTACTTCATGGCTTGGGGAAGTAGTACTTCATGGCTGGGTAGAGTAGTACTTCATGGCTGGGGGAAGTAGTACTTCATGGCTTGGGGAAGTAGTACTTCATGGCTTGGGGAAGTAGTACTTCATGGCTTGGTGGAGTAGTACTCCATGGCTTGGTGGAGTAGTACTTCATGGCTGGGTGGAGTAGTACTTCATGGCTGGGGGAAGTAGTACTCCATGGCCGGGTGGAGTAGTACTTCATGGCCGGGTGGAGTAGTACTTCATGGCTGGGTGGAGTAGTACTCCATGGCTTGGGGAAGTAGTACTCCATGGCTGGGTGGAGTAGTACTTCATGGGTGGGGGAAGTGGTGCTTCAATGGACTTTTTGAGTAAATCTGTTGTCCCCGGCCACTAAAACCCAAACACGGATACCCGCAATCATCCAAGTCTGCAAATTCGATGTTTGAAGCCCTTTCTATTGGTAAATGCGCAGGTTCCCCACCTTTCAAAATGGAGGAAGCCGAAACATCTTCGGTTGATCTTATAGCAGAACTCTTTGAGACAGAACAGTAAGGGCTCAGCCCTGACTTCGTGGCATGTGCAAGGGATACTGCGTTTGGCATTGTTGATGGATAATTTTGTTCATTGTGAAGATTGTGTGTGTGCGTTAACCCAATACGCCCCTTTTGGCTCATAGTGGTTCACGACAATCGGTAAAACCCGTGTCGATTTGTTTTTTCACAAGAAAAAATGTAATTTCGTATTCTTAATAACACTGTAGTTGCAGGAAAACCGCATTTTCTTGTGGCTTTAACCTAAATGAGACAAAGATGGCAAACAAGAAGAAATGGCTGTATGGGGCGGCAGTCCAAGGCATCCAAGGCTTTATCTTTCAGACTGACAAACTGAAAGATATAGTAGGTGCCAGTGAACTGGTGGAGCAGGCGTGTACCTGTGTTTTCAACGAGATTACGGGGACAGTAGAAGGAGAATCAAAAGCTGGAGTGGAACCAGTCGTGCAAGCGGCAGGAAACGTGAAGTGCATATTCTCGGATGAAGATATTTTGAAAAGGGTTGTTCTTTCTTACCCCAAGCATGTCATGGAGAAGGCACCCGGCATAACGGTCAGCCAGGCTGTTGTGGAGATGGAGAATGAGAATTACAAAGACGCTTCTGACGAACTGGAGAAGAGGCTGCGAGCCCAGCGCAACAAGCAAGCCAAGAGTCTTGTAAGTGGGCTGATGGCCATGGCGCGCTCCCCCAGGACGGGCTTGCCTGCGGTAGAATGTAAGCAGGGTGATTTGACAGACGAGGGCTGTCGCGCGAAGCAGGGTATCGTAGATGGCAAAGCAAGGTATAGCCTGTACGAAAAGTTGTATGGGGGAAAAGGGGAAGTCACTCCCCGGCAAGTTTACGAGAACTGCGACATAAGCAGCATGACACAGAAGAACGACTGGATAGCCATCATACATGCCGATGGAAACGGCCTTGGTGAGGTTGTCGCGAAAAAGGGCAAGTCTCCAGATGAAATGAGTAGGTTCTCGCGCAAATTGGATGAAGCCACCCGACTGTCCGCCCAGTCCGCCTGCAAGGAAGTCAATGGCAAGGGTGAGGACGGGCATCTGTGGATCCGCCCTGTGGTGATAGGCGGGGATGACCTGACCGTCATTTGCCGCGCGGATTTGGCAATCCCGTTTGTCCGGCATTATCTCAAGGCATTTGAGGAGAATAGCAAGAGTCATATAGGCGATTCATTATCGGCCTGTGCGGGTATTGCGTTCATCAAGTCGTCCTACCCCTTCTATTATGGCTACAGTTTGGCTGAGACTTTGTGCGGAGTCGCGAAGAAGGACGCGAAGTCAGATGAGATGAAGAATGCCAATGGCGGCAAGATCCCGTCCTGCCTGATGTTCCACAAGGTGCAGAGCAGTTTCGTGGAGGATTATGAAACTATAAAGAGGAAGGAATTGGCTCCTGCGTCGGATTGCTCTTTCTGTTTTGGCCCTTATTATCTCACGGGGCAAGCAGGCCGATGGACGATACAGCGCCTCTGTGAGAAAGCGGGTGAGTTGGCCAAGGAAGAGAACAATCCCGTCAAGACAGCCGCACGCGAATGGATGACACTCATGTTTGAGGACAAAGGAGTTGCAGAGCAAAAGGCAAAGCGGGTGGAGCAAATCTATAGCGATGACAAAAGAGAACTTTTCTCGGATGTGACAGGAATGGTGGCAAGAGTAGGACAAGAACCGAAGTTCTCGCCCGCATACGATGTGCTTTCTTTGCTGACAATAAACAATCAGGAAACCAAATGAAGAAACAGGTTATGACAGTCAAATACAAGATAGAGTTCTTCTCCCAATGGCATTGTGGTTCGGGCACCTCGGCCGGGGCGGACGTGGATGAACTGGTGGTCAAGGACTTTAATGGAATGCCTTTCCTGCCAGGCAAGACCGTGAAGGGACTTGTGAGGGAGGCTGTGGAGAATTATGTCCAGTTCCTTCCGCCCGCCCAGAAGTCAACAGACGGGGACGCAGAGGCGGGTGCCACCCAATCGCACGGCATCATAGAGAAGTGCTTCGGCACAGAAGGCAAGACTGCAGGGTGTTGCCATTTCACGGATGCGGTTTTGTCTGAGGTGGAATATGAGTCAATCATAAAGGGAAAATTACAGAAGTACCTGTATCGCAAGCTCACCACAACGGCCATTGGTGATGACGGGACAGCCCGGGAGCACAGCCTGCGCAGCATGGAGGTGGTGGTTCCCTGCACCCTGCATGGTGAAATCACGGACGTGCCGGAGGGCAAGGGCGAGGTGATGAACATGGGCGAGGTGATGGCGAAGAGCCTGGGCCTGATTAAGCGCCTTGGCCAGAAGCGCAACCGTGGCTTGGGCAGGTGTGATTTCAAAATAGAAGAGGAGGGCGGAAAATGAAGACTTTGAAATTCAAGTGCGAACTGCTGTCCGATGTGGTTCTGAACCAAAAGGCTGCTACCGAGGGCAACAACAGCACGCTCGACTTTATTCCAGGCAGCACTTTCCTGGGTATCGTGGCAGCACATTATGGCGAACTGGACAACCAAGTGGCATGGAAGATATTCCATAGCGGAAAGGTTCGTTTCGGGGATGCACATCCAGCAGCGGCTGACGAAATGCGTACCCTGCGTATCCCAGCCTCCTTGTATTACCCCAAGATGAAGAGCATCGCGGAAGCCTGCTATGTTCGCCATATTTACGAGAGGGAACAGGACAAGGAGAATGGCGGATGTCCTCAGCAACTGAAGCAGTGCAGGACAGGGTTTTATGCTTTCGGTGAAGACAACAATGTCTCATCAGTTGTCTTGAACAAGTCCTTCGCGCTAAAGTCGGCGTATGACCGCGATAAGAGACGTTCCGAGGACGAGAAGATGTTTGGCTACGAGTCTTTGTCCAAGGGGGCGACATTCTTCTTTGACGTAGAGCTGGATGAGGATGACTTGGCAGAGGTCATTGAGAAGTATCTGTGTGGAGAGAGGTACATTGGCCGTTCCCGTACTGCGCAGTATGGACGTGTCAAAATCTCGGAGGCGGAGAGTTACATGGAGAATTCTTCCAGTGGCCAATGCTTTACCAAGAAGGACAACGAGACGAAGAAGGACAATAATTATGCCACCGTCTATGCCGATGGGAGGCTGATTTTCCTGGACGGCCAAGGTGAACTCACGCTGCAGCCCGCTGCCAAGGATTTGGGCATCGAGAAAGGCAAGATAGACTGGACGCGTTCGCAAGTACGCACCTTCCAGTATGCCCCCTGGAATGGCAAGCGGGGTGCGAGAGATGCCGACCGCATGGGTATTGAAAAGGGCAGCGTCTTTGTGGTGGAGTTGAACCATGCTCCCGAATCCTACTCATTCGAGTCAAGGTATGTGGGGGTATATAATAACGAGGGCTTTGGCAAGGTCATTTACAACCCCTCGTTCTTGCAGGCTCAAGATGGGAAGAATGGCCTGTCTGTGCTCTCTTTCGATAAAGGCACAGAGAAACAAGGTGGGCAAGAGGAGACCAAAGGCAATTCAGAGTCCCAAAACCCAGGGGACACTCCCTTGCTGAAGTATCTCGGGAGATGTCGGCAGGAGCAGAAAGCCCAGCGGTTCATTTACGGGAGGGTCAATGACTTCGTCGCCAAAAACAAGAGCCGCTTTTCATCTGAGCAGTTTGCCTCGCAATGGGGTACGATACGCAGCATAGCCATGCAGAAGAGAACCTATGAGGCAATTCACGAGGAACTGTTCAAGGAAAAGGAGGGTTATCTCGAGCATGGTGTCGCTGCCGAGCGGTGGAAGAAATCGCAGCGAAAAGATAATCTGGAGGGTTTTCTTAAAGCCGCACATAAGGAAGAAGCAACGTATAATGACAAGTTTTTGTGCTGCAAGGCATTGGTAAACCTGGCGTCTGAGATGGCCAAAATAGCGAGGAAAGCGAAATGAACAGGAAAGAAACAAAATACAGATACCGGCATATCGCAAGGATAGTGCTGGAGGCTTCAACCCCCATAGCCGTGGGAAGCGGCATGTCGGACATGCAGACCGACTCCCCAGTCATAAGGGACGTCAACGGTTTGCCTTACATCCCGGCCACTTCTTTGGCGGGAGTGATACGCCACTCCCTGGAGTTGAAGGACGATGACAGCAATATCTTCGGCTATCACGACAGGAAAGGTGGCCGTGGTTCGAGGGCTGTCTTTACAGATGCCGTCATGGTGGGCGAGAAAGGTGAAGTCCTGGACGGAATACAGAATATAGACTGGGATTCTCCCTTTTACAGCCATTACCAGGAACTCTGCGTGCGCCAGCATGTGCGGATAGGACATACGGGCGTGGCAGAGGACGCAGGCAAGTTTGACAATGAGGTAGTGTTCCAGGGAACACGCTTTGTGTTCGAACTGGAAGTCGTGTCGGACAAAGACCAGGAAGCAGATTTTGAGAACGTGCTTTCGAGAATACACCAGACCTCGTTCCGGGTGGGCGGTGGCACCCGGCGCGGGTACGGCCAGTTGACAGCCGTGCGTTGTGATTGTGCCTTTCTTGATTTGAGCCAAGAGGCAGACCTGCAAAAATATCAGGAAAAGTCCTCCAACTTGAACGAGGATAAGGCGTGGAGCAAGTTTCAGCCCAGGGAGAACCCTGGCAGCGTCTCTCAGGATTGGGTGCAGTACCAGTTGGATCTTCGTCCAAGGGATTTCTTCCTCATTGGCTCCGGGATGGGCGATGATGATGCGGATAGCGTGCCTGTAGTTGAGGCCGTAGTCACATGGGATGGTGATAAGCCCAAATTTGAGGAGAGGCAAGTTCTTATCCCCGCATCCTCTGTAAAAGGAGCGTTGTCCCATCGCACGGCTTACCATTATAACAAGAGGAAGGGACATTATGCGGACGAAATAGACAAGGTTTCTGATTATGTTGGTGTCCGCAATGCGGCAGTGCGAAAACTCTTCGGGTGTGCAGCGGGGGAGAATGAGGAAGCGGCAGGGGACAAGGCCCCGGTGAATGCTCCCAGGCGAGGAAATGTCCTGCTGGGTGATGTCTTCCTGCCAGTGCAGGACACCAAGGTTTTCTACCACAACAAGATTGACTACTTCACAGGCGGCACCATCAATGGCGCGCTCTTCCAGGAGAAGACCGTGTACGGCAAGGCCTGCTCTTTCAAGATGGAGATACTTGTGCACAGGGATGCTCTTGAGGAGGATGATGTGCGTGAGGCATTTGAGCAGAGCCTCCGTGACCTGTGTGTGGGCTTGCTTCCCCTGGGAGGCGCCACGGGGAGAGGCAATGGTATCTTTGAAGGCAAGTTATATAAGAATGGAGAGGTGATATATGGAAAGGAGAATAGATAAGGCAAAATATGTGGGCTACCTTTGGCGCAGTGACCAGAGGACTCCTGAGGTGTATGACGGAACCGGGGAACTCGAGCTGAGTCTTCCCGATGGCGAGAACCCCTTCATCATAGAGGGGAACTTGTGGGACGAGGCCCAGAGGCGGTCAATAATGATAAGGTATATTGATGGCCGGTATCATGTTCGCAGATTCACCGTGACAGAGCCGGAACTCAAGGGAATCTCAGATAAAGCAATCGAAGCGGCGGAGGGCCAGGTGGCCACGACTGTCAAGGAGTATCTGGCTCATCGCATTGGGGGAGTAGAGAAATTGCGCTTCCTGCAGTATTGGAGGGCAGAGAAGGACGCAGAGAAGGACGACCTGTGCGAGGGGATGCCGGTCCTGCGTCCTTTCCAACTGGTTTTTGTGGGATTTGTCAAATAAGTAGGAGGTTTAGAACTATGGGTACAATCACAGCACCATACAATTTTGTTCCGCTTAACAAGTATGTCTATTGTCCCGACTGGGCCGGCCAGGTGTCACAGGACATCCCGTTCAGCGATGGCGAGGATGGGTACATCGAGGTGACCTGGCGTAATGTCTCGCCGCTGTGCATCCGTGATGCATCGGCAGAGCGTGGCAAAGATAAAGGTAATTCCTATTATTCCATGCATATCAAGCAGTCTAAGGACAGCCGCCTGTATTTCCTTCCTGGCTCCAGCCTGAGGGGGATGCTGCGCAATACGCTCAACATCATGAGCTTTGGCAAGATGGTGCAATATGATGACCGCTTCTTTGGGCACAGGGGGTTTAACACTATAGGAAGGGAGGAGGTCGGCTGGTTGGGCAAGGAAGGGGAAAAATACTATTTGTATCCGTGTAACCTCCTTGCAATCAATATACCTACAATCCCAATAACTACGATAGAGAGCCGAGTTCCCGGATTTGATGGTGGCCAAAGTGATAAAGAAAAGAGCGCATGGGAAAGAAACAAAAGAATAATAGACTCGTTTAAGCCCAAGAAGCAAACTTCCCCAAAAGGTTCTCTGTCAGACAATGAAATGGAAATCTCGTGGGAAGGCTTCCGGTTGGAAGACGAGTGCTATTTCCCTGTTCGTGAGGAGCCCAATGGGAAAAAGTACGCATTGTGTGCGACTGGTAAGTTTCCTACAAAACTTCACGAATGGCTCATTCCAGTTGAAACAAAAGGCAAAGAATTGCTGGAAGGCAAAGTTGTCGAGTCTTTCTTCACCATTTATAAAACAACACCTTTGGCAGAGAACTTCTTGAACTTGCTTGAGGAGGGGAAGAAAATTCCTGTGACTTATATCAGTGATGGTGACACCATTCAGGCTCTTGGTATGAGTTCCATGCTTCGCTATCCGTATAAGAACAGCGTGAGCGATTTAGTCAAGAAAGGGCAGGAGAAAACAGAAGGAAAGCGTGATTTGTCGGAACTCATTTTCGGCTGGGTGGATGAGGAGTCAAAGTCTCACATGAAAGGTCGTGTGCAGATAAGCAATGCCTTTTGCACGAAAACTATTAAAGATGATGAACTTCGGGAACCTGTTGAGGGTGTCTTGGGTGAGCCTAAGCCCTCTTTCTATCCTCTTTATGTGAAGCAGACTGAGAATGGGCCTTACAGGACTTATGAGGATGGGGAAGGCATTGCCGGACGAAAGTTATACAGGATTCACAAAGGGAACTCTGGTGTAAAACTGCCTCAAGGTAATGGAAACTCATCCGTAATGAGCCACTTCATTCCCATCCCAGCGGGACAGAAATTCGTCATGCGTATCAATGTGCATAACCTTCGCAAGGTAGAGATTGGTGCTTTGCTTTCTGCCATCACTTTTCATAAAACTTCTGACGTGTATCACAATATAGGAAGCGCGAAGGGGTATGGCTATGGCAAATTGAAATGTCTGAAATGCACATTGTTCTCTCTGAAGTATAGTGAAGAGGAGTACCTCAATGCCTTTGAGCAGGAGATGTCAAATTGGGCAAAAGAAGAATGGAATAAGACGGAGGCTGTAGAACACCTCCTGGCAATAGCCTCTGAGCATGGGGACGATTGCCTGCGCATGATGGAGATGGATAAATATCTCCGTTATTCCCAGAATACTAATTTCAGCAGACTGACAGAGGAATTGAAACCCTCATGTTCTTTCTTGACGGAAGAGGAGAGGCGCAAGCGCGAAGAAATAGGATTGGAAAAAAGCAAATTGAAATTCAAGGATGAAAATAGAACTCGATATGAAGAAGTTAGACGTTTGAAAGATGAAGGCAATTATGCGAGAAGTCTTCAAACCCTTAATTCGCTGATAACGGAATTGAACAGGAAAGGACTGGATACGACAGAAGAGGATACACTGCTTAGAGAAATAGAGCGTCTGCAAGAAAACGCAGAGAAGAATGCCCGAGAAGCAGAGAAATTGCAAAGGGAAAAAGACAAGCAAGAAATGCTGGACAAAGGACTGCTTGGCTACCTCGAAGATACATGTAAGGTGAAAACATGGAAGGTGTGCAAAGATAGGCTGGATAAGAAATGGTTGAAAGCTCGGGGAACAACCCTTTTGTGTGAAGAGGAGGACAAGAAAGCGTTGGAAAAAGTAATCCGCCGCTTGTTCCAGACTCCCGACAAGAAGGAGTGCCAGGAGTGGAAGAAGCCATACGAGGACAGCAAAATCTGGAAGCAGATAGCGGAGTACCTGGGTGATGAGCGTGCTCAGAACCTCTATAACGAGCTGAAGGGATGAGTGAGAAGGAAGTAGAGGTTGCCGTAGTGGAGTTTGACCTGCCACTGGCAGACAGGGAAGTTCCCTTGTTCCGTGGCGCCATGCTGCATGCGGCACAGGGAGACTCCATTCTCTTCCATGACCATGTGGGCGAGGGCTTCCGCTACCGCTATCCCTTGATACAATACAAGGTGATGGACGGGCGCGCCGCTGTCGTTTGCCTGGACAGTGGGGTGGAAGCCATGAGACGGTTCTTCTCGGAAGGCAAGCCGGACACGGTTCGCATAGGCCAGCGCATGGAGCCCCTGCGGGTACACCGGGTCTGTCATGATACGGTCAGGGTAGGGGCAGTGGAGGAAGCGCAGACTTATGTGATACGCCGTTACCTGCCCCTCAACCAGGAGAACTATGAGCAGTACAAGCGCATGGACAGTATCGTTGAGCGTTATGCCATGATAGAGAAGTGTCTGGTGGGCAATATCCTCTCCCTGGCAAAGGGTCTGGGCGTGTTCCTGGAGCAGAAAGTGAAGGTCACGCTCAGGGAAGTGGAGAATGAGCGTATATATAGGTATAAGAAAGTAAACATGATGGGTTTTGACCTCCAGTTCAAGGCCAATGTCCTGCTGCCAGACCACATCGGGCTTGGCAAGGGCGTGAGCCTGGGCTTCGGGGAGATTACCCTCGCAAATAAACAGTAGCATAATGAAGATACAAATCGCATTGGTGAGTAAGGAGACACTTCCTGTCTTCTACATGATCAACGAGTTTCTGCCCGATGTCGTGTACTTGGTGGGCACAGCCCAGACAGCGGAGGAGATGGACAACATCGAAAAGGCCGCACAGAAGATAAATGTACGTTGCGAGAAAAGGGTGACCAAGCCCGATGACATGAAGGACAGTTACAACGTGTGTGAGGGCATCGTGACAGAGAACGGGACTGACAACGAGTATTGCTTCAACCTGACGTGTGGAACAAAGCTCATGGCCTTCAGCGCCCTGGTTTGCGCACAGGCGCACAAGGCAAAGGTTGTGTATTCCGATACCGCATTCTACACAGACTTTGACACCATGGAGCGCAAGCCCATCACCCGCATGCTGGACATCGACACGATAATAGCATTGCAGGGGCAGAAGGTGAAGGAGAAGGTGGTGTATCAGTATGACCCGGCCAGGACTGAGTGCGCCAAGGCAGTCAAGGATTTCGTGAGCTATCATGTGTCGGCTTACGCTAAGTTGGCAAAATACTATCAGAAGAACGGGAGCATTCCTAAATCGTTTAGCACTGGCGCGATTTCTTATTCTTGCCAAAAAGGAAGGGTTGTCATAAAGGAAAATGATATTGTGATTTTTTCCTCAGATAACTATGATGCTTTCAAAATGTTGTTTAGTGGCAGGTGGTGGGAAGATCTTGTGGCAGATGCCGTCCATGAGTGGGCTGGAGAGGGTTCCGAGGTGTGGACAAGCGTCCGTTTTGAGCCCAAAATCAATGCCCAAACAAGCATGGATAAGAATGAGATAGACGTTCTTGTCAATATCGGCAACATTCTGCTGTTTTTGGAATGCAAGTCTGGTGCTTTCAACCAAGACAATATATACAAGTTGGGGAGCGTGTGCAAGACCTACGGAAGCTACAAGTCCAAGGGCGTGATAGTCTCGTTCCGTCCCGATGTGATAACCCCGGCTTTGCTGGAAAAGGCAAAAGAGGAACGGGTGGAGCTGATTGCTCCTGTGAGCAAAAAGACAGGCAAGATAAACTTGACGGACAAACTGAACCATATACGTAAGGTGCAAAAATCATAATAATTCCTATGGCACGCAAGGTATTCATATCAGTGCTCGGCACTGGCTTTTACGGCAAATGCCGTTATGCGAAGGAGGGTTTCACCTCCTCGGAGACCCGCTTTATCCAGCAGGCCACCCTGGAAATGCTTACGCAAGAGGAAGAGTGGGGAGAGGCCGACAGAGGCTACATATTGCTGACCGAAGATGCCCGGGCCAAGAATTGGAAAATATGTGGAGGTAAGAGGGAACAGAGGCCAGGAGCAGAACCACTCCCTTATACAGGGCTTTGTGACGAAGTCAGTTCCATGCATCTTCCTTTTCCAGTGGAGGACGTAGATATTCCCAATGGAAGTAACGAGACAGAGATATGGAAGATATTTGGTATCGTCTTCTCCAAGTTGCAGGAGGGGGACGAACTCTATTTCGACCTGACTCATGGTTTCCGCTACCTTCCTATGCTCGTGCTTGTGTTGGGCAACTATGCCAAGTTCTTGAAGAGAGCAAAGGTGAAGGGTATCACTTATGGAAACTATGAGGCCAGGGTGGACGGAGTTGCACCATTTGTTGACGTGACCTCGTTCTCCATGCTTCAGGACTGGACTTTCTCGGCTGCTTCGTTCATAGAGATGGGCCGGGTGCGTAATTTCACCGAGTCGTTGGGAACATCTGTGGTGGAAGGAAAGAACTCAATAATGCAGTTGAACCGCTATCTGAATACTTTTGAGGACCAGATATCCACCTGCCGTGGCCAGGAAATCATGGCGGGAAAAGAAGTGTCAGAAGCCCAATGCTTGATAGGGAAAATATCAAGGAATCAAGGCATCCCCCAGCCACTAAAGGAGATTATGGAGCGCGTGAGAGAGGAAATCTCAGATTTCTCCCGAAATTCCCTGGACAACCTCGTTCGGGCAATCAAATGGTGTGAGCGATATGGCATGTTCCAGCAGGGCTACACCCTTTGCCAGGAGAGCATTGTCACGCTGTTGTGCCAGCGTTTTGCAGACATGAACCCATGCAAGGGCAAAGGCAATACTGAAAAAGAGAGAGCAAAGAGCAAGGCAAGGGCATATCGCGACTATTGGACAGCCTTGCTTGGACTGGAGTCTAAGAAAATAAATAATGTATCCTCATGGACTGGCGAGTTGGCCAAGAATCCACAACTGACAAGCGCGTGGCTACAAGTGCCATGGGTACGTGACTTTAGAAAGAAGTTCGTAAAACTTCAGGAACGGCGTAATCAGTTGAACCATGCTGGATTTACAGGGAGAATGGAGACTGGTGCCATAAGGGGGGCTTTTGCCGAATGCGTGTCGGACTGCTTGGCTTTATTCCACCAGGACGACTTGCCCGGGCCCGAAGTGCAGAAGCCCGCAGGCCGCCTCTTCATCAACCTCTCCAATCATCCCTCCTCCACCTGGGACGAGAAGCAGAAGGCTGCGGCAGAGGAACTGGGGGGTGAGATAGAGGACATGGCATTCCCCCAGGTCAAGCCAAGCGATACCGTGGTAGAAATAGACAAGTTGGCCAAGGACTATGTGGATAAGATAGAGGCACTTGCGCAGGGCAAGACGGTCACCGTGCATGTGATGGGCGAGATGGCCCTTACCTACAGGCTTGTGCGCCTCTTGAGCCTCTGGGGCATACGGTGCGTGTGCTCCACCTCCAACCGTCATGTCAAGGACGAGGGAGATGGCCGGCGCGTGGTGGAGTTCCACTTTGAGCAATTCCGTGATTATGAGTGAAAAGGCGACAACATTCAGGCTCTCGCATGACCAGGAGTGTGCGATGGCCCGCTTTACCGAGTTTCTCAATGGCACCTGCAAGGTGTTTATCCTCAAGGGCTATGCCGGTACGGGCAAGACCACCATCGTCAAGGAGATGATAAAGGCACTGGCGGGACGGCGGTATCATTACCAGCTGCTTGCCTCCACAGGACGCGCGGCCAAGGTGCTGCAGGACTCTGTGGGCGAGACGGCCAGCACGATACACAGCTGCATCTACACCTATCACGACTTCAACCAGGATATAGAGAGAATCGTGGAGGAGCGCAAGCAGAAGGGCGAGGACAGCCAGGGACAGTTGCTCCTGGAGTTTGGCCTCAATGTGGTCGACAGCCCCCAGAATCCCATATGCTATATCGTGGACGAGGCGTCGATGGTCTCGGACACCGTTGACGGGAGCCCCTGCCAGGCCGTCTTCGGCACAGGCCGCCTGCTCACCGACCTGCTCGATCATGACCCGATGGGCAAGTATGTGTTCATAGGCGACGAGTGCCAGCTTCCCCCCGTGCGTCAGCCGTATTCCCCCGCCCTGTCTGCGGATTACTTCCGTGAGCATTTCCACCTCACGGCCATGGAGGTCACCCTCACCGAGATCAAGCGCCAGGCCCAGGACAACGACATTGTCATCGCGGCCCACAAGCTGCGTGCCCTCTACGAGCATCCCCAGCCATGGGCATGGGCCAAGTTCCCCATGCGGGGATACCGCCATGTGCACCTGCTCGACAGCCAGGCCGAGCTCCTGCACGGCTACATACAGCGGGTGGCCCAGCATGGGTATGAGGACTCCACGCTGATATGCTACACCAACAGGCAGTGCAATACCCTCACCCACATCATACGTCCGGCACTCGGCTTCACCTCCCCCACACTCCAGCGGGGCGAGCTCCTCCTCGTCACCCAGAACAATTGCTTGTGCGGCCTGGTCAATGGTGACATGGTGGTGGTGGACGAGGTGCTGGCTCAGGAGCACTGCGCCGGACTTACCTTCCTGAAGGTCTCCTTCCACGAGCAACTCACGGGCAGGAAGTTCTCGCAATTGCTGATAGCCGATGTCCTCTATGCCAACCAGACCAATCTCTCCTCGCCCCAGCAGAAGGAACTCTTCATTGACTTCTACATAAGGATGAAGAAGAAGGGGCTGAAGCAGAAGTCAGAGATGTTCAAGAAGGCTATGAGGAGCGACCCCTACCTCAATGCCCTGCGTGCGGTGTGGGGCTTTGCCCTCACTTGCCACAAGGTGCAGGGCGGCGAGTGGAACCATGTGTTCCTCGACATCCCCCGCTCTTTCCCCAAGACGGAGAAGCCCTACGTCTATCAATGGGTATATACGGCCATGACCAGGGCCAGGGAGGAACTGTATGTGGTCAAGGACTTTTATATAATGTAATGGAGGGGATGGCGGAGAGGCCACACCCCAAAACCTTCATGGAACATGGAACTCATCATCAACAATTTCGGTGTCTCGCTCAGCCGTGACAATGAGGGCTTCGTCATCTCCAACGCTGATGGCCGCCAGCGCATACCCGCCGCCGGCATCAGCTCCATCCAGATAAGCCGTGGCGCCCAGATTACCAGTGACGCGGTCATGCTGGCGGTGGAGAACGAGATAGAGGTGCTGTTCAATGACAGGACAGGCAACCCCATTGCCCGCATCTGGAGTCCCAGGTATGGGTCCGTGGCCACGATACGCAAGGGGCAGTTGGCTTTCACGTTCTCCCAGGACGCCGTGGCGTGGATCAAGGAAGTGCTCTGCCAGAAGATAGAGAACCAGCAGGCCATGCTGCTCATGGTCTCGGCGGGTGATGCCGACAGGGCGGTACAGGCCGAGGTCACCAAGTCCATCAACAGGCTCGAGGATTACCATTCCAAGATAAGGATGGTGGAGGGGAAGGTGGTGTCGGATGTCGCGCCCACCCTGCGGGGCTGGGAGGGCGTGTCGTCCAAGATATATTTCACCACACTCAACCTCTTCATCCCCGGGCAGTACCGCTTCGAAAAGCGCACGCAGCACCCGGCCATGGATGTGGCCAATGCCCTGCTCAATTATGGCTACGGGGTGCTCTATGGCAAGATAGAGGGCGCGCTGATAAAGGCGGGCATAGACCCCTATGTGGGAGTCATGCACCGTGATGACTATAACCGTCCCGTACTGGTCTATGATGTGATAGAGCTCTATCGCGTGTGGGTTGACTATGTGGTGGTACAGCTGCTTGCCCAGCAACTGGTGTCCGACGAGCACTATTCCGTCCGCGAGGACGGGGCCTGCTGGCTCGAGGCCTTGGGCCGCAGGATATTGATACAGTCCATCAATGACTACCTGGACGAGGTGGTGGGCACCGGCACGATGTCGCGCAGCCGCTTTACCCAGATAACGCTGTATGCCCAGAAGTTGGCCTCGAAGTTCAAACGGTATATGTGAAAAAACATTATCCAGCCTATGTTGTCCGTAGCGTTAAACATCAAGGATGTCAAGGAGGAACTGCGCAGGATACCGGTCCGCAGCCTGTATGACGCCATCCGCAATCCCCGTGAGTCCATCCGGTCGTTGCTTCGCCAGTTGAGTGTCGTGCGCCAGATGAACCCCTCGCAGTACGCACTCCTCAAGCAGCAGCTTCCCTATTTCGTGTGTGCCATGTTCAGCCCCTCTTTCCGCAGGACAGAGAACTTTGCCTACACGGAGTATTTCATCGTGGATATCGACCATGTGTCGGAGAAGGGGCTGTCCATGCCCGAACTCCGCAAGAACATAACGGGCGACACGCGTGCCATGCTCTGTTTCCTGTCTCCCGGAGGTGACGGGCTGAAGGTCATGTTCCGCCTGTCGGAGCGTTGCCATGACGCGGGCTTGTACAAGACCTTTTACAAGCTGTTCCTCACGCGCTTCTCGCGACAATATGGCCTGGAGCAGGTGGTTGACACCAAGACGTGCGATGTGACCCGTGCCTGTTTCCTCAGTGCCGATGCCTACGCGTATTTCAATCCTTCGGCCGAGCCTGTTGTGCTGACCGACTATCTCAACCCGGAGGAGAACGTCAGCATGGCCTTTGACCTGAAACGCGAGGCGGAGCATGCCGTGCGCAAGGAGTGTGCCCCCGCGCCCCCATCCCGGACAGAGCCCGACAAGGACATCATGGCACGGATAAAGGCCACGCTCAATCCCCGTCCGGAGCCCCAGCGATGCCCCGCGTACGTGCCTGCCATCCTGAATGACATCATCGGTGACTTGCAGAAGTATGTCGAGGACAAGGGGGTCGTGATTTCCGAGATTGTGAACATCCAGTATGGAAAGAAGTTGCGTTGCAAGATAGGGCTCCGCCAGGCCGAGATAAACCTCTTCTATGGCAGGCGCGGGTTCTCGGTCGTGCAGTCGCCCCGGACAGGCACAGATGCCGAGGCAAACGAACTGATGGCCCAGGTCATCCAGAGTTTCCTGGCCGAGATGATGTAGCCCATGCCACGGAAGAAGAAGCCGCCCATAAGTTTTGTGGAGCAGATGCGCAAGTTGCGTGCCGCGTCCCTGGAGCACAGGAGTGGGCCGGAGGACGCGGACAGTGTGCCGGACCCGCTTCCCGAATTGGAAACATTGTCTCAGCGTGTCAGGAAATTGCTTGGGATAGTGGATTACCACAAGAAGAACAGAGACCGTATGCTGTTTTTTGTAATGTATGATATCGAGAGCAACAAGGTGCGGGCGCTTGTGCGCAAGTACCTCCTGCGGAAGGGCTGTTTCCCAGTCCAGCGCTCCATATTCCTGGCCGATGCGGCGGTGGATGTGTATGAGCAGATAAAGCGTGACCTGGCCGAGGTGCAGGACAGTTACGAGAATGAGGACAGTATCATCGTGCTCCCCGTCTCCACCGATTACCTGCGTATGATGAAGGTCATCGGGCAGAAGATAGAGGTAGATATCATAACGCACAGCCGCAATACGCTGTTCTTCTGATGGGGATTTCTCTTTGCCGTACGGCACGGGGGAATCCTAATGGCCGATTTGGGATTATAGGGAACATTTTCTTATCTTTGCAGTAATTTACAGCATGCAAGTGCGAGCAAAGAAAGGCAGACAAAAATGAACAAGAAAGTCACACAAGCCATATTGGATGTTGTCAAGACAATGATGGACAGAGTCATGGATAAGGTTCTTGTCTCTGACCCCTTCGTCGCAGAGAAGCACCATGCAAGCAAACCGCTATATGCGGCATTGGTTCCTGACGAAATTTTCAAGGGGTCTCATTTTGAGCGAAGGTTTGTCACACCTTTTGGAAGTGTTTGGGAGAAACTGGCGGTTCAAGTTGCCAAGGCTCATCATGGAGACTGCTCACAAGGCACGTTGGTGCAAGGGACTGTCGGTGAAGAAAGCCTTAGGCGAATCCAGGAAGTTCTGAACCGGCTGGAACATGGAGTCAAAGGCGAGAAAAAGGAGAAGCCGGATTGGAGCAAAGAACTGGCTTACATACTTGCGGGAGGCGGCGACCCGATTCCTGTCAGTGTAACATGTGACATTCTGATAAAAAGCAAGCTGACAGGAAAAACGTATGCGTTTGAACTAAAGGCACCATTGCCGAACAGTGACCAGACAAAAGTCAGCAAAGAGAAGATGTTCAAGTTGCTGGCTATGACAGAACACAAGGTAGATAGCGCATACTATGCTCTTGTTTACAACCCATACGGCCAGAATAAAGAAGATTACGCATGGTCATTCCCCAAAAGATGGTTTGACATGACTCACGACTGTTCGGTATTGATTGGCGAGGAGTTTTGGGACCTTATCGGGGGTAAAGGCACATACCACAGTTTCATAAAGGAGATTAACAGATTGGGAACCACTTACAAGGAACGTATCTATAGAGAATTTCTGGGGATTGAGCCTTCTGGCAGTATTACTGGATACACACTTAAATAATGGCAAAATTCACTTTTGTAGATTTGTTTGCGGGAATAGGAGGCTTTCACATCGCATCGGAAAGTGCCGGAGGCGAAAGCGTGGGATTCAGCGAGATTGCCAAAGATGCCATACAAGCGTATTGTGAGAACTTCAACGAAACACCAGACAAGAATTTGGGAGATATCACGAAACTGAAAAGTCTCCCCAAACATGATTTCATGACGGCCGGGGTTCCATGCCAAAGCTGGTCTATCGCCGGCAAGAATTTGGGATTTGACGACGACAGAGGCCAACTTTGGAATGACACCATATTTCTTCTGAATGCCACAAGGCCAAAAGCCTTTATTTTTGAGAATGTCAAAGGCCTGGCCGACCCCAGAAACTCAAAGGCACTGGAATATATACTTGGCAGGATCAGGCAAGCCGGGTATCATGCCGGCACCTATCTTCTCAATGCCTATGACTATGGAGTGCCCCAGACTCGGGTAAGGATTTATATAGTGGGATTCAAAGAGGAGAAATACCACCAGAGGTTTCACATACCAAGTCCGGCCCCAGGCATGGTGTGCCTGAGCGATGTCCTTGACGGCCTTGCCATAGAGGCCAGAAAGCCCAAAGGGACCAATACCGCACGCCGGAGCCTGTCATGCAATGAGCAGGGGTTTAATGATTACTTCCTGCTCAATGACCTCAGGAACGGGCACACGACTATCCACTCATGGGACATACAGGACACGACCCAAAGAGAAAAGCGAATTTGTGCCCTGCTCTTGACAAATCGCAGAAAAAGCAGATATGGGATACTGGACGGGAATGCTCTGGGACTGGAACACTTCCAGGAGTTGGACTCGTCTGTCACACAGGATGAACTTGAGAAACTGGTGGAAAAGGGCATCCTCAAGCACTGCCCATATTATTACGACATATGTGAAGTCCTGCCCCATTTGGATGAGGAAGAAGAATTTCTGCTGTCTTGTGGCAGGAATGGCCGTATAATGGCAGATGAACTTAAGTCGAACAAAGACTTCAGAAAAAGGAAAATCAGCATAACGGACACCTTGCGAAAACTCGAAAAAAAGGGCGCCGTAAGATGCACAGAGATGCGATACGACTTCAAGAACACGAAAATCAGTACAGGCCTGAATGGAATAAACAGGATTTTTCTTCCTTCGTCAAAAATATACCCCACCCTGGTCGCGAGTGACACGAATGATTATGTGTCAAACATAGAACTGCATGCCGTGACTTCCGAGGAATGGAAAGAGAAATTCATACAAGAGATATTCAAGAAGAAAAGATACAGGAAAATCACAAAATCGGAAGCCTGCAGGATACAGGGGTTTCCCGCTGACTTCAAGTTGCCAGAATCAAGAGTTCGCTGGATGCGCCTGATCGGGAACAGCGTCGCAGTTCCCGTGGTCAGGATGCTGACAGAAGCCGTCGTGGCAACTGGTGTGTTCGACAGTAACGACTGGAATGGCGAAATGCCCGCTCAGGAACAGCGCGGCATTGGTGTTTTTCCCCCACAAAAAGCAGAAGCCTGTCAGCTCAGGCTTGAACTTGGCTGACACGCCTGCCAACCGCCAACCAAGACCACATTTATGATGACCCGGGGTCACGCGCTTCACCAGGTTGCCGTCCCGGCCATAGCAGGTGAGCCGTATGGACACGCGCCGGAGCCCGTCCCTGCACGTCAAAGTAATCAGGGACGCACTCTGGAAGGGAAGCAAGAGGCAAGTCCCTTGTACATGTTTATGCCTTCGGCCTTCGTCATAATGCAAAGGCAAGCGTCTTGCAAGGAAATCCTGCCGCGTGCCGTTGCTGTCTGGCTGGCACTTGCCACGGACTTTATCGGGTGAGCCGAAAAAAGTGGTGCGTAGGCGCATCGCCCTTTTGCTTTTTTTCATACCTTTGTGCTGTGAAGGTACATTTTTCCTGCGAAAATGTGGGGGAACGTCCCGAACAGAAGCCACAAGATGTTGGAATCGAGTGCTTTGACTTTTTTGCCCTCAGAGAGCATGTTCCAATAAAACAAGGATTAAGACGCTTCCCGTCCTCGTTTTTCTGCCCCCTGTCCTTTTCCTCAGAGAGCATGTTCCAATAAAACAAGGATTAAGACCTCTGCGTCTGCCTCGAAGTTACCGAGGATGGCACTCTCAGAGAGCATGTTCCAATAAAACAAGGATTAAGACCGCCGTCAATACAACAACGCCAGGAAAAGACATACCTCAGAGAGCATGTTCCAATAAAACAAGGATTAAGACTTCTTTATTTATCATATTACTCATTAATTCTAAATCTCAGAGAGCATGTTCCAATAAAACAAGGATTAAGACAATTCTTGTTTCCATTTTTCTTGTTTATTTATAGGCTCTCAGAGAGCATGTTCCAATAAAACAAGGATTAAGACCCATGTCTTTTTGCCCTGGGGTTCTTGTTGACAAACTCAGAGAGCATGTTCCAATAAAACAAGGATTAAGACGCCATAATGGCGCCAGAATCTACAAAACGTCAATACTCAGAGAGCATGTTCCAATAAAACAAGGATTAAGACTTAAGAACTCCTCCTCAGTTATAGTAATGATACATCTCAGAGAGCATGTTCCAATAAAACAAGGATTAAGACTGAGCCACTTATTTTTGGCTATTTCATTCTTGGTTCTCAGAGAGCATGTTCCAATAAAACAAGGATTAAGACATAGGAGTTGCAGGAGTAATCTCAGCGGAAACACCACTCAGAGAGCATGTTCCAATAAAACAAGGATTAAGACTTCAGCGCAGCGTGGCGGATGATTTTGCCCTTGAGGCTCAGAGAGCATGTTCCAATAAAACAAGGATTAAGACATGACTATATAGGGGAAGCGGGCGTCCTCATCGGTCTCAGAGAGCATGTTCCAATAAAACAAGGATTAAGACTACATACTAATAATATCCAAAAAAACTTAAACAACTCAGAGAGCATGTTCCAATAAAACAAGGATTAAGACCCGTCCACCGCGCGCATGAGGGCGCGCATGCGCCCCTCAGAGAGCATGTTCCAATAAAACAAGGATTAAGACCCCAAGACTTAGCCTCCTTGGTATCCGTGGTACCACTCAGAGAGCATGTTCCAATAAAACAAGGATTAAGACTGTTTATGTCCTCGATATCCACTATCTCTGACAGTCTCAGAGAGCATGTTCCAATAAAACAAGGATTAAGACCCCCGACACCAACTCGTTGTTGGTGTCTGCGGCTCTCAGAGAGCATGTTCCAATAAAACAAGGATTAAGACGCCTTAAAATGCCTTTTTTTGCCTCCCTTGAACAGAGCTCAGAGAGCATGTTCCAATAAAACAAGGATTAAGACATCAGTCCGATGGCGCTTGTCAATACGGCGCCATACTCAGAGAGCATGTTCCAATAAAACAAGGATTAAGAC
>DCCS01000032.1:186514-295072 GCA_002316015.1 Prevotellaceae bacterium UBA1075 | reverse complement strand
TCCATCGGGCAGAAGTTCAGGAATGCCACCAGATATACGGCATCCAGGTCGTAGTTCCACGATGAGCCCCGCTCGCCCTGCCTGGCAATGGCCTCGCTGGTGTAGTAGATGCTCCGGTTCTTGAAGTAGGGCTGTGACTTGTTCTGCATCTCCACGATGATCTTCTTGCCCTGGTCGGTCTCGCAATAGATGTCATACACGAGCGAGCGGTCGTCATCGTACAGGGCGGGCTGCTCCTTGTCAAGGAACGTGATGTCGGTGATGTGCTCCTCGCCCAGCAGCAGGTTGTTGAGGAAGTCCAGTATCAGGGGCTTGGATATCTCCTGCCCGAACACACGCTTGAAGCCGATGTCGGTAAACGGGTTGATGAACTTTGCCATGTGGGTGCGTCTTCTTTGCTGGTTGAATGGCACAAAGATAGCCTTTTTTGTTGAGAGTGCAAGTCTGTGTGGCCATGTTATGGTGGAAAACATTCTCTGTGCGGGTGCAGGCATGCCGCTTCTCGCGTTGCATCCTGCCCGATTGCCACGCGATTTCCCGTCCCGGGATATATGGAAATGAAATGAACAGAGCGGGCGATTTCCCGTTATTTATGTGTACCTTTGTTGTCGCATGCTGTCCCGCCGTTCAACAGGGACGGTATATCATACAAGGAGAGAAATGTTCTATCAACTGATACAAAAGAAAAGAGACCTATGGTTTCAATCGCCAGATTGCACAGTGCATGGTCTCGTAAGTTATATCCAGCATCGTGGCATGATGCGTGATGCGCAGATAGAAGCCATCAAGACCTATTTATATTTGAAGATAGCTTGTCAGGGGAAGCCTCTTTGGCTGCTTTTTGCCGAGGGTGTTTTCAATGAGACGGATGTTGATGCAGAGGAAATCAATGCCGAGGCAAGAGAGGTGATGATGCAGAACCCTGCTGCCTTGGCACTCTATCAGTATAGTCGACAGAAAGACCGCAATGGCAAGCAGATTGCCTCAGAACTAGAACAGTTTATCCGTCATCATGCCCGGGAGATAGACTATGAGCAAGTGTTGAGGGACATCTTCTATAAGGTAACTTATTCCGACTATCTCTTCAGCCTTCCGATGGGTGCTGGTAAGACCTATCTGATGGCTGCGTTTATCTACATCGACTTGTATTTCGCCCAGATAGAGCCGTTTAATCCTATTTGGGCACATAATTTTTTGATTCTAGCTCCTTCGGGCTTGAAGTCTAGCATCGTGCCTAGCCTTCGAAGCATCCAAAACTTTGATGCTTCTTGGCTCTTTCCGCCTGCCACAGCCGCAAGCTTGAAACGGCTGATGAAGTTTGAGGTGCTAGATGAGCAGAAGAGTGCCAAGAAAAGCAATGTCATCAAGAATCCAAATGCCTTCAAGATTAATCAGCATTTCGAGGGTGGAACGATGATGGGATTGGTGGCTGTCACCAATGCCGAGAAGGTTATCTTGGACAGATGGGACGAGAAGGATCAAAATCCTAGTCTGCTTTCCGATGATGAGCGACGCCAGCTGGCAGTTGCCAACGAGTTGCGTGATATGATAGGCAAGATGCCTTATCTCTCCATATTCATCGATGAGGTGCATCATGCGTCTGATGGTGAGATCAAGCTTCGACAGGTTGTTACAGGGTGGGCTACAGAGACTAAGTCTTTCTGCAATGTACTGGGCTTCTCTGGAACGCCTTATTTGGGGAAAGCTGAGAAGGTGACGTTGGGAGGCTGCTTTGACATCAAGAACACCAACATCACCAATGTAGTGTATTATTATCCGTTGATAGAGGGTATTGATAACTTCTTGAAGCGACCAGAGGTGAAATTCACCGACAATGATATGCTCACTATTGTCAATCAAGGTGTGCGAGAGTTCCTTGACCAGTACAAAGATACGACCTATGCGGATGGAACCCAAGCCAAGCTTGCCGTTTATTGTGGTCAGATACCTACGTTGGAGGAGGAAATCTATCCACTCGTCTCCGAAATAGTCTCAGAATATGGGTTGAATCCTGCGGAAGTGATTCTCAAGCGACACAAGGGCAGTAACTCTTCCAAGGCTGGAGCCAAGAAATATGCCGAGCCAGAAGGTTCGGAAGCTGCTTTTGCCTCCTTGGATTCTCCCACCTCCAAGGTACGCATCGTATTGTTGGTGCAGATAGGCAAGGAAGGATGGGATTGCAAGAGTCTTACGGGGGTCGTGCTTCCTCACGAGGGAGCGTGCCCTAAGAACATGGTGCTGCAAACCTCTTGCCGCTGTCTTCGACAAGTGACTCGTGGCGAGAGAGAGAAGGCGTTGGTGTGGATGAACAAGTGGAATGCCGATAAGCTCAACAAGGAATTGAAGCAGCAACAGAACATCACCTTGCAGGAGTTCAGCAACAAGCCAGAACCCGAACTGAAGCATATAGAGCGGTTCTCTCGGATGGAGAAGCAAAAGGTACCGCCGATTGACTTCTTCCAGTTGAAGGTGGAGTATGAGACACAGGTGGTGGAGGAGCAACCCGACACGGTTGCCCGCCTTGTCGATGAGGCTTTGTTGCAGAAAGCAGACGCCCATCTTGTATATGTGCAGGATTTTGAGGGCAATATGCTCGATTGTGATGTGTTGAAGCAGGAAGAGGGTGAGACTCTTACCTTCCAGTGGTGGTTGCAAAAGATAACCAAGGAGAGTATGGGTACGCTCGGCGTGAGCCAGTTGAGGGAGCACGAGGCGTTGCTGCGTCGCATTTTCGAGCGGATAACGCTTGCCGATGTCAATGACGAGACGTGTCGTGTGGAAAATCCAGAATACGACCAATATCAGATACGTGCCAATATTCGCAAGGCTTTTGTGCCGAAGCGCGACTTCCGCATCACCGAGGAGGTAGTGCCAGATACGGCGAGCATCCTCTCCGTGGAGCATCCTGCGCCGATAGATGTGGAGGATGACAGCAGAATCTATCCGAGCCAAAATGTGGTGAAGGAAATCTTGGAATGGGACAACGACCCTAACAAGAGGGAACTCTCGCCCGAGGTGAAGGCTATTGTGGAGAGGATGAGAACGGCGGGATTCTCCGATGAGGAGATTCAGATGATGGTAAAGGGGAAGCTACCTAAGGATCCATACCCTGAGCGTAACCAGACTTATCACTATCTGCCTTACCGATTCGACAGTAACTTAGAGAAGGAATATTTCGTGGACGGATTGCGACCTCTGCTGAAGGGCAAGCAACTGGAGTTTTACTTCAATGGTGATGAAACGCTTACGGAGTTCAAGATACGTTGTTACAAGAAAGTAGGCAAGCACTGGCAGTATGACGGACTTTATTATCCCGACTTCCTCGTGTTGAGCCGTGATGGGGAGGGAAAGATAGACCGTATCTGCATCATTGAGACAAAGGGCGAGGTGTATGCGCCTAAGTTCAAGGAACGCTTGCAGTTTATGCGTGATGTGTTTGTGCCGAAGAATAACGAGGCGTTCCATCGTGAGCGTTTCCAATTCCTCTATTTGGAGGATACCGACTCGGTGGAGACAAGGATGGCAAAGACCGTTGGAATGCTCAAGAAATTCTTCTCGGCGGCTGAATAGTGTTTTATCATAAGGCAAATCATTAGAACAAAAAGACAATGGCAACAAAATATATTCCATATTATCCTGACACCTTGGAGGGGCAAGCTCTCCTCGACAACTTCGTGCGCACCCGTCGCATCCTTCGCTATCGTGACAACGACCGCATAGAGGCGCACATCAAGCGTGGAATGCCTCTTTACGAGGTGGAGACGCTCGAAAAGAAGGGCGACAATCCTCAGCGCAATCTCATCATGCACGGTGAGTGCCTCGCCACCTGTGCCTATCTCAAGGAGCAAGGCATAGAGGTGGACTTGGTGTATATCGACCCTCCCTTCGCCAGTGGAGCCGACTATGCCAAGAAAATCTACATCCGTCGCAATCCGCTCGTGCAGAAAGCGATGAAAGAAGCGGAGCAGAATCTCGACAATACCGAGATGAAGGAGTTTGAGGAGAAAATGTATGGAGACATCTGGGACAAGGAACGTTATCTCAACTGGATGTATGAGAACCTCATGGCTATCAAGAGTGTGATGAGCGAGACGGCGAGTATCTACGTGCATCTCGATTATCACATCGGGCATTATGTCAAGATTCTCATGGATGAGATATTCGGGGAAGAGAACTTTAGAAATGAAATTGTGTGGAAGAGAAGTACTGCTCATAATGATAGCACCGGTTTTGCCAATCTTCACGATAATATCTTCTACTATTCAAAGAGTAGTAACCTTTATTTTGAAACCCCGATGGTTCCATATTCTGAAGAATATATAAGTAATTACTATAATAAACAAGATGGAAATGGACGCAAATATCTTGATCGAGACCTCTCGGCTAAAGGCTTAAAAGGTTCTGGTTATTCTTATTCTTGGAAAGGTAAGGAAGGATATTGGCGTTGTCCAATCTCAACTATGGAGAGATTGGAAAAGGAAGATAGAATCTATTATACATCAAATGGAACTCCTCGCTATAAACAATATTTAGATGAGATGGAAGGTGTGCCTGCGCAAGACTTATGGGTCGATATTTTTGCAGTCAATTCTCAAGCAGAGGAACGCATTGATTACGCCACTCAGAAGCCAGAAGCCTTGTTGGAGCGAATCATCAAAGCCTCTTCTAACGAGGGAATGTTGGTGGCAGACTTCTTTGGTGGCAGCGGCGTGACCGCCGCTGTTGCTCATAAGTTCAACCGTCGTTTTATCCATGGCGACGTAAACATCAATAGCCTTCAGACGGCTCGTGACCGACTGGTAAACATCGGAGCGGAGTTTGAGATAAAGGAAGTGAAGGATGGTGTGCGCCTCTTCCGCAATCCTGTTCAGACGATGGACAAGTTGAAGAATTGCTTGATTCCGGGCTTGAATGCCAATGCAGGGCTTGATGCTCAGTATTGGGCAGGAAGCATTACGAGCAGTAAGTATGGCATGATGCCTGTCTATCTGCCCAACCTCCTTGATGGAAGCAAGCGAGTGCTTGACAAGAGCGAGATGATGAACATCATCCACAAGGCACTGCCTGATTTGCCTGACGAAGTGAAGCGTGTCATCGTCTATTATGTAGATGTGGAAGACATTGGCGAACTCCGTCAGTTCATCCACGAGGAGAACCAACAGACGCTTATCGAGTTTGAACTGAGAGACTTGAAACAAGTGCTCGACGAGGTGGTGATGGAAGATGAGGTGGAGTGGACGCTGGAGCAGGCACAGGATGGCTTGCTCATGGGCTGGAGAGTAACCATCAAGTCATTCCACAGCGACCATGTACGCCGCAAGGTGGAGGACTTCAATCAGAAGGGATTCCAGCAGTACCTTAATAAGTCTGCCAACGGAAAGGAGTCTGCCTATCAGAGAATTGATCTCAGCAATGAGGGCCTGGAATGTGTGGAGTGGCTCTCGCTGGACTGCACCCAAGCCGGGAAGGACGCTCCCTGGCACAGCGATGTGGAGATAAAAATAGAGAAAGCGGGCACCGTGACACAGGACGGCCACAAGACGGCCACCCTGTGGGACGGCACCATATTCTCGGAGCAGAAACCCCTGCGCCTGAAGGTGCGCAGCATCTGTGGGGACGAGACGGTGGTGGACCTCCTTTGACAGGAGCCGGCAAGACAAATGTCCCCAAGGAGACAGACGCATGGGTGAATCCCTTGCTTCTGCTCCTTGGGGACGCTGGTCTGTATATGGCGCGTGCGGGCCTTGTTCCTCAGTCCTCCATTGGCCAGGTGGCCAGTAGGGGAGGCTTCACTTGCTCAGGAAGCGGTCGCCCGTCTCCTGGATAATCAGATGACGGTAAGTGCCAGGATAACCGGGACGCAGCACGGGGCGCTGGTTTCCGCCTGGAGTCCGCTCATACTGTCCCTGCGCATTGGTGCGCTTTACCGCCATGTCGTTGTACTTCACGATGAGCGTCTGTGCCAACTGGTTCCACTCGTCCAGCATGGCCTGGGCTGTGCGGTGGCTGTAGGCTGACAGGTACTTGGCGGCCTCTTCCCGGGCCATGGAGGCAGCCTTGGCCTCTACCTCGGCCTGCAGGGAGGTGTAGTCCTTCTCCAGCCGCTCGCGTGTGGCCTTCACTTCGGGAAACAGGGCAGAGTAGCGGGGATACACCATGTTGCTCACCCAGTTCTGTACCCAGTAGGCCGAGCGGGTGGAGAAATGGAAGCAGTCGGCCGTGCCTTGCGCATAGCATTCGGGCACCGACTGTGCCGAGCAATAGACGGGCGTGAGCGGCACCATGTTGGTGTCATCGTTGCCAAACCACACGACACCGCCTATGTGGTCGGGCAGCCAGGAGCGCATCTGCGACACGTACACGTTGGCAGTCTGCTGGGTGCTGATGGGACGCTCGTTGAAGTACTTCTTCCCGTCCACCTCATAGGTCAGCGGGGTGGGGCGGTAAGGCATTTGCCAAGGCCCCATGCCAGGGTCGGAGTCCATGGCCATGGGCGTGCCCTCATAGTGGTCACGCATCATGTCCTTCACGTCCTGCAGGCTCAGTGGCTGCTTGGGCTTCACATAGAGGGGCATGGGGGTGGCCTGGGTGTCTCCCTCGGCATAGCGGAGGTAGGGAGTCATGTCCCCGGCAGCCCAGCGGTTGAAGAAACTCCACACACGAGCCTCGCAGAAGCGCAGCGCGCTGAAGTCGGTGGGCGCGTAGGCATCGGCAAAGGAGAAGTCCTGGTCCTTGCCCTCGAAGTAGCCCTTCTCGCGCGCGAAGGAGATGACATCCTTGCTGTAGAGGCAGTTCTCCTTGTCCTTCAGCGGGAACTGGCGGATGCGGCTTTGGTTGGCATGACCAGAGATGCAGTCATCGGGGATGCGCACCGCCACCCACACCACGCCCTTGCGTCCTGGGCCTTTGCCTATGAGGTCCATGACCCACACCTCGTTGGGGTCGGCGATGGTGAAGGACTCTCCCTCGCTGCCGTAACCATAGGTGCATGCCAGGTCGGTAAGTACCTTGATGGCCTGGCGTGCGGTGCGTGCGCGCTGCAGGGTCACATACATCAGGCTGCCGTAGTCCATCAGTCCTGTGAGCGTGTCGGCCAGTTCCTGGCGTCCTCCGAATGTGGTCTCGTGAATGGTGAGCTGGTGCTCGTTCATCAGCCCCACTACGGTATAGGTCTCTTCGGCCTCGGGTATCTCGCCCAGATAGTTGTTGCTCTCGTAGTGGTAGAGCGGGCGCATGGTGCCCTTGGCGTGTTTTCCACCGGGCAGGAAGTTCATGAAGCCATAGGCCCCATAGTCGTCGCAACTGTAGGTCACGATGACGCTGCCGTCCTTGCTGGCCTTCTTGCCCACGATGAGATTGGTGCAGGCCAGTGCCTGTCCTGCCGTCATGGAGGCAAACAGCGTCAGCAGGACAAAATAACGTAATGCGTTGTGTCTCATTTTTCTCTTTCTGTTGGTTTACTTGACAGAGGCATGGTGGAAGGTATCTTGAAACCTCCCCCCTACTTAATCACCAGTTTGTCACTTCCGGCTGCCTTGAAGCTCATGTCGAGCCCTTTCACGCTGTGTGTGAGCGCGCCGAATGAGATGAAGTCCACCCCAGCCTTGGCATAGGGAATCATCGTGTCGTAGGTGATGCCGCCGCTGGACTCGGTCTCGCAACGCCCGTTGACCAGCCGCACGGCCTTCCGGGTGTCCTCGGGGGTGAAGTTGTCAAACATGATGCGGTCACATCCCTCGGCCAGGGCCTCCTCCAGTTCCTTCCAGTTGCGCACCTCGCACTCAATCTTCAGGTTCTTTCCCTTGGCTCGGCAATACTCCTTGGCGCGTGAGATGGCATTGTGCACCCCCCCGCAGAAGTCGATGTGGTTGTCCTTGAGCAGAATCATGTCAAAGAGTCCGATGCGGTGGTTCATGCCTCCGCCTATCCTCACGGCCTCCTTCTCCAGCATGCGCATGCCTGGAGTGGTCTTGCGCGTGTCCAGCACGCGCGTCTTGGTGCCCGCGTCTATCAGAGCCTGCTGGTAGCGGTGGGTCATGGTGGCTATCCCGCTCATGCGTTGCATGATGTTCAGCATCAGGCGCTCGGTCTGCAGCAGGCTCTGTACCTTGCCCCTCACGCTCATCACGATGTCGCCCGGCATGACATGTGTGCCATCGGGGATGTGCACCTCCACCTGCATGGCGGGGTCGAAGCGGTGGAACACCTGCTTGGCCACTTCCACGCCGGCTATGATACCCTCCTGCTTGACCAGCAACTTGCTCTCGCCCATCTCCGTGTCGGGTATGCAGCACAGGGTGGTGTGGTCTCCGTCACCGATGTCCTCGGCAAAAGCCAGGTCAATGAGCCTGTCGTTCAGTTCTTCTACACTTAACATGATTACCCTTTGTCTTTCTTGTTATACATTATAATATATATAATACCAGTACATATATAATACCGGCAATACCAGCGCGTCTGTTTTTGCGTCCTGTCCTCTTCCCGCACATTGTCATCAGGTCGGCCCTTCCCGTGCGCGTCACGGGACACCGGCCTCACTCATGGTGGTAAGGCTCGCCCCTCAGGATGGTCATCGCGCGGTAAATCTGCTCGCAGAAGAGCAGGCGTATCATCTGGTGCGAGAGCGTCATCTGGCTCAGGCTTATCTCTTCGCTGGCCATCCGGTGGATGACAGGGGCAAAGCCGTAAGGCCCCCCAATGATGAATACCAGACGGCGTGGACTGGCCGCCATGCGCTTCTGCATCCACTGGGCAAACTCGATGCTGCGCCTCTCCCGTCCGTGCTCGTCCAGCAGCACAATGTGGTCGCCCGGCAGGAGCACCTTGCGCAGGAGTTCAGCCTCACGCTCCTTCTGCTCATTCTCGGAGAGGTGGGTCGTGGCGCGCAGTTCGGGCACCGCGGCAATCTCGAAGGGCATATAGTGGACGATGCGCCTGACATATGCCTGTATGACCGCATCGAAATGTGCATCGGTGGTCTTTCCCACCACTATCAGTACCGTCTTCATTCCTTGGTGTATTCGAGACAGCCAGCGTCGGGGGAGCCGTCGGCCAGCCGCGAGTGTCCCCGCAGGTCAATGGGGTAGCGCAGGGAATAGGTGGAGTCGGCCAGCGATCGTATGCGGCTCAGACTGTCAGGCGTGAAGTCGTACAGGAAATTCGTGGTGTCAAAGAGTTTGAAGTTCTTCTCACGGCAGAGTTCCTGTTTGCCTGTATCATAAATGATATGGTCAAAACGCAACGTGTCCTCAGACTCAATGGTGTTCAGCAGGCAGTGGCTGAAGAGGTAGGGACAGGTATAGTCCTGCCCCTCGGTGATGGAGCCCATGATGACATCCTCGCCATAACCTGTGATCACACTGTTGATGAAGCGGGCCTGCCTGAGTTCCCTGTACGCCTCGCCGATGCTGTTGGCCAGGTAGAGGGCATAGCCACGGTTGGCCGTGAAGGGGTAGAACTGGGCGATGGTGCAGTGGACAAACTCATAGTCGCCACCATATATATATATACAATCGCCCTTGGCGTTGCTCACCTGCGTGTTGGCCACCCTGGCCTTGCAGTTGTCCAGCCGGAGCCCGTCGCCTCCCACATTGTGGATGACGGTGCTCTCCAGTGTGAGTGTGGTGGTGTCCAGGCCGGTACTGTCACAGATGATTCCATAGGAACCGCTGTGTATGTCGCAGTGCACAAAGCGGTTTCCTGCACTTCCCGTGTGGATGTTGATGCCCTGCCAGCGGTCGGGCATGTTGTCGTAGGGCAGGTAAGCGAACATGTGATCCATCCTGTCTCCGCGAAACACCACAGGTTGTCCTGCCGTTCCCACAGCATCCACCGACCCATACACATGCATGGCCGCGTCATCATGGAACATCAGCCGCGTGCCAGGCTGCAGGGTAAGGCGCGCCCCAGATGCCACATACAGCGAGTCGTAGATGAGGTAAGGCTTGTCGGCGAGCAGGGTGGAGTCATGCTCGATAACCATTCCATGCACCATGTAGGCATCGATGGCGCCAGCCGTGAGCACCACCTCTTGCACCAGTCCGCTCTCCAGGCGGAAGCGCAGGATGTCGGATATGACACCCACCTCGTTGCTTCCAACCTTGGGTACCGTGACCTCCAGGCGCACGATGATGCTGTCCTTGTGGTAAACCTTGAAGTCCTCGCCTTTCCCGTCAGGCAGCCATTCCCCGTCCACATTCACGCGGAAGTGACTCGCCGCACCAGCCGCAAGCTGTACCGAGGCTATGCGCAGGCCGTCCCTGTTTCTGTTGTAGGCGATGAGCGTGCGGGTCGCACTGGGCACGGTGGACACTATGGTGTCAAAGGCCACCGTGTCTGTCGAGAACTCCAGCCTGGCCGACACGTTGCTGGTGAAGGACTCAAAGTCCGTGCACGCCCCCGCAAGCAGAGCCATCAGGAGCGTGAGGGCAAGGCGTACCCTGTGTGTGATGCACTTCTTGTGCGGCATCTGCTCAGGCTACAGGTATGTTCCGGATGATGGCAAGCAGGTGGTCCCACACCATCTGCACGGTGGGGATGAGCAGCCGTTCATCGGGAGAGTGTACACCGCGCAGCGTGGGACCCATGGATATCATGTCCAGGCCAGGGTACTTCTCACTGAAGAGCCCGCACTCCAGGCCGGCGTGTATGCCACGCACCACGGGTTTCTTGCCAAAGAGTCGCTCATACTGCTCCACGGCAATGCGCAAAATCTCGCTCTTGGGGTTCATCTTCCAGCCGGGATAGCCTTCGCCAATCTCCACCTTTGCCCCCGCCAGTTCGAAAGCAGCGGCAAAGGTGTTGGCCATGTTGATGCGCGCGCTCAAGATGCTGCTGCGCTGGCTGCTGTTGATGTCGATGGTCTTGGCCTCGCTGTTCATGCGTACAGACGCCAGGTTGCTGCTGGTCTCCACCATGTCAATGTCTTGGCACATGGCCATCACACCGTTATCCACAGCCTGCAGGGCGGTTATGAGCCGTGTGCCCGCATCCTTGTCCATGACTGTGGTGGCCGCCTCCTGGCTTTCCAGCAGGAACTCCATGTTCTTTTCCGTCACGCTGTATTCCTCTTCCACATCGGCGGCGAAGAGGTTCCAGTCAACGCGTATCTGCTCCTTGTCCTTGTTGGGTATGGCACACAGGCAGGCCGCCTCGCGGGGGATGGCATTGTGCAGCCCGCCCGCCTGTATGTCGGCCAGGCGAAGGTCGTACTTTTTCTGCGCAAGGTAAAGGAACCGTGCAAGAAGCTTGTTGGCATTGGCGCGCTTCTTGTTGATGTCGTCACCGCTGTGTCCTCCTGTCAGCCCCTTGATGTGGAGCGAGAAGGTGAAGTAGCCATGGGGGAGTGCTTCTGCCGTGTAGTGCAGTTGCGCGAATGTGCGGCATCCGCCGGCACACGACACGAATATCTCGCCCTCGTCCTCGCTGTCCAGGTTGATGAGCATGCTGCCTGTCATGAATCCGGGCTTCATTCCGAAAGCCCCTGTCAGTCCCGTCTCCTCATCGCGGGTAAATACACACTCCAGGGGGCCGTGCGGGATGTCCTTGCTCTGCAACAATGCCATCTCCATGGCAACACCGATGCCGTCATCCGCCCCCAGGGTAGTACCCTTGGCGCGCATCCACTCGCCCTCAACGCAGGTCTGTATGGAGTCCTTCTGGAAGTCGAAGTCTGTCTGCTTGTTCTTCTCACACACCATGTCCATGTGACTCTGCAGGATGAGTGTCTTACGGTTCTCCATTCCGGGTGTGGCGGGCTTGCGTATGAGTACATTCCCCGTCTCGTCACGTACAGATTCGAGCCCCAGGCTGTGCCCGAAGTCCAACAGGAATTTTATCATCTGCTCTTCCTTCTTGGAAGGTCTCGGCACGCGGTTTATCTGTGCAAAGCATTCAAACACGCTCGCAGGTTTCAACTCAAATTCGCTCATAATATTTTGTCGGTTTATTGCTTTTGACTACCTTTGCAAATGCAAATATAGGCAATTATGTTGAAACTCGCGTTTATAACTCTTGGATTTGTTGCGGTGGCCGTGCTTCTGCTCTGTGTCAGGATGATTCTCCTGCCTGGCGGAAGGTTCCGAAGTTTCCATGTGGGGGAAAGCAAGGAGATGCGCAAGCGCGGCATCCATTGTGTGCAGAGCATGGACTACATGGAGCGTAAAGCCAATCCCCATGCCGTGAGGGAGCGTGAGGTTGACTGACGGCCAGGATTGGACTGCGGGGGAGTTCCGTGTTCAACACATATATAATATAATGTAATGTAATGTAATGTATATACAATTAGACACGATATGAAGATGAAGAGATTTGCCCTTGGGGTTGCATGTCTGGCACTACTTGGGGCCGCTTTGGGCAGTTGCTCCAAGAATGCGGAGAAAGATGTAGAGGACACTGCCGGGAACGAGCAAACCACAGGGCTCAAGATAGCGTATGTGGAGTTGGACACGCTTATGAGCCAGTACCAACTCTATAAGGACTACAGCGAGTTGCTCACACGAAAGGGCAACAACATACAGAACACCCTGGCTCAGAAACAGCGTACGCTGGAGACTCATGCTGCTGCCATGCAGAAGAAGTATGAGAGCAACGGATTTACCACACGCGACGAGTTGGAGCGCGCACAGGCGGGCATACAGCGAGAGCAGAACGACCTACAGGAACTGGCAGCACGCCTCAACGGGGATTTCAACGAGGAACAGGCACGCATCAATGATGAGGCACGTGACAGCATCCAGTCATTCCTGAAAGTGTTCAACCGTACCCGGAAATATGACTATGTGTTGGTAAAGGCCGGTGAGAACCTGCTTATAGCCAACCCAAAGTATGATATCACCAAGGACGTGGTGAAGGGGCTCAACAAGCGATACAAGATTCGTCCTGAGGTGGCCGAGAAAATCAAGAAGGTGGAGGCAGAGGACGAAAAGACAGAAAAGAAGTGACCGACATATCCCGGCATATAGAATACCTCCTGCTGGATCACGACCAGGTGAGCGTCCCGCAGTTGGGCACGTTCCACATCCAGGTGAGCGAAAGCCGATGGGTACCAGAGGAAGATTTGTTCCTGCCCCCGGTGCGCAACGTGTCCTTCTGTGCAGACGCGCGTGCAGAGTCGGAGGACTTCATACACTCGTTGGCAACCGCCCTGCGATGCTCTGCCAACCAGGCGCAGGCAGCCTGCGCCGAGTATGTGGAGAGCATACGGCAAGAACTGGCGACCAACAGTGTGGCCGAAGTGGGCAGCATCGGCATGTTTGTGCGCGACACGACGACAGGCACAGATTGTTTCGTTCCTTGCCAGGCGGGGGTGGCATCCCCCGAATTTTACGGCCTTGACTCTGTTTACCAGCCACGTTTGTCCGAGAGGGTAATACGGGCAGGGACTGCCGTACAGGCCAGCGTGCAAGCCGCACGCAAGGGTAAGGATGACAGGCACGTAACCATACGCATCCCGCGCAGCCTACTCTATTATGTCTCGACAGTCGCCGCAGCCGTTATCGTGTTTTTTTCCTTTTCCATCCCTGCAGAGTTTACTTCTCCTGAAACAGGCACAGCGGTGGCTACGGCCAATTTGTTCTTGCCTGCCAACCTATTGCCTGCGGACAGAGTGAGCATGAAACCCAAGGTAACCAGTACCACGAGGGATGCTTCCATGAAGCCCGCCGAGAAACCCTGCGGTGTTCCAACTGCCGCCCGGGTCTCAACAAAAGAGCCCGCCCCCCAGGCAAAGTATGCTGTGGTACTGGCCAGCGCAGTAAGTACAGCCAATGCCAAGGCATATGTAAAGGAACTGGAACGCAGGAATATACATGCGGAATTGTATACCAAGGGCAGTATGACACGGGTGCTGGTACCTGGATTCAAGTCGCAGGACGAGGCATACACGTACATGCGCGAGATACGTGCCGAAAGTTCTGAGTTTGACACTTCCTGGGTACTTAAGTTCTGAAGTGCCCCTTACGACAGAAGCGGAATGAAGAGAGTACGCTGTCCCAAGTGCGACAACTATATAATGTTTGACGAGACCCGCTACGAGCCTGGCCAGCAGTTGGTGTTTGTGTGCCCTGAGTGCAACAAGCAGTTTGCCATCCGCATGGGCACAAGCCAGGTAAAGGTGACACGCAAGGAGGCCGATGAGACTTCCGAACAACCATCGGGCGAACTCGGCAGCGTGGTTGTAGTAGAGAATGTATTCCACTATAGGCAGGTAATTCCTCTGGAGATGGGCGATAATGTGTTTGGCCGTTATGTGCGCGGAACCAAAATCAACAAACCTATCGAGACTATGGATCCCAGCATTGACACCAGGCACTGCATCATTCGCGTGCAACGTGACAAGCATGGTGAACTCCAGTATATCCTGCGTGACGCGCCGAGCAACACAGGTACTTTCCACATGAACGCAATCCTGAGAGACCGAGACCGCATATACCTTTCCGACTCCGACATCATTACCATCGGAGCCACAACCCTGATCCTGCGTAAGGCCGGGTGCTCCGATGACTGATAGCGGGACGTTTTATATTGGAACATCCAGTGCTTTTATGCTCCATATTAGAGTGTCCAGTGTTTTTATAAGCATCGGGTGTTTTATGCTCCTTTCTTTATGTTCCTTTCTTAAGTTCTTTGAATTATATTTCGTGCAGGCTGTGGTGGTTCCATGTCACGACTGAGAACGTAGCGGGTTTCGTTACAGATGAAGCCACAGGGGATAAGGCTGTTACAAGTATGACAGATGATGTGAAATTTAGAACAGCCCCCCGCTGTTTATCATGTCATTTATTTTTGGAATGCCTCTTTTCTCCTTCTTCACACTTGTGTGTCGTTCCGCATATAAGCAAAAAAGTCCTGTGCTCATATGACCCTCGCCCAGTACTTCAAGCAATCTGTGATTGGAGGTATCGAATATGTGGATGTGGCCACGATGGCGGAACAACCGCCTGCTGATATTTTTGGGCAGGCGTTACCAGACATTTGTGTTCGAGGTAGAATAAAGCAGCGGGAGTGGCTGACGTGGCACTCCCGCTGCTTCTTATTGTGTTTGATTTCTTGCTTAGTTCTTGAAGAAATCTTTTACTGCCTCGTTGGGTACCATCTGCTCATTGAAAGAGTATGACCCGTTCTGGGGGTTCTTCACCATCTTGATTACCTTCGTATAGGAACGTCCATCGGTCTTTCCACTCTGGAGCGTTGCAACAACTTTCTTTGCCATTGTCTTAAATCTTAAGAGTCAGTATTACTTTATCTCTTTGTGAACAGTCATCCGCTTAAGGATGGGGTTGTACTTCTTCAACTCCAAACGCTCGGGAGTATTCTTCCTGTTCTTGGTAGTAATATAACGAGACGTGCCAGGCAGTCCGCTCTGCTTCATCTCTGTGCACTCCAGAATAACCTGTACCCTGTTGCCTTTAGCTTTTTTTGCCATATCGTGTGTGCTCCTAAAGTCTGTTAACCGATAACCCTAATGTTCTTCCAGTCGCAAAAGCCTTGGGCAACAGCGTTCTTCAGTGCTGCGTCCAAACCCACCTTGTTGATCAGGCGCAAACCAGACGCGCTGATTTTCAAGCTAATCCAGCAATCCTCCTCCACATAGTAGAACTTTTTGCTGAAGAGGTTCACATCAAAGTGCCTCTTTGTGCGGCGCTTTGAGTGTGAGACGTTATTGCCAATCATGGCCTTCTTCCCTGTAATTTGACAAATCTTAGACATTTCATTCTTCTTTTTGCATTCCAAATCAACTTCTTCCAAACAAGGCACAAAGGTAGGGCAAATATTTGTAACAGGCAAGTGTTCATCTGCTTTTCTTTCATTCACTTGCTGTTTTCTTGCCCTTCTTGCTCCCTGCGGTCGAGTGGAGGACACCTGAGGCATTCCCCTTGTGCAGGGGAAGGCCACGCTTGTGAATGGCCGTCAGATTGTGCCCCTGCAATATGCGGGAGCCGACATAGGGCAGAAGTCATGGTTGCGGTACTTGAACGTACCTGCCATGGCAATCATGGCCGCGTTGTCGGTCGTGTAGCCGAACTTGGGGATAAACACCTTCCATCCGTATCTCCTGGCATGGTCAAGGAAGGCGTTGCGCAATCCTGTGTTGGCCGACACACCTCCTGCAACGGCCACTTGTTTGATGCCCAAGTCCTTGGCGGCCAACCTGAGTTTTTTCATCAGAATGTCCACGATGGTTTTTTCGAGGGATGCCGCAAGGTCGTTCAAGTGGTTCTGCACGAAGTCGGGATCCTCCTTCACCCAGTCGCGAAGAGAGTAGAGAAAGTTTGTCTTCAGTCCGCTGAAACTATAGTCATAGCCTGGGATGTTGGGTTTTGCAAACTGGAACGCGTTGGGATTGCCTTGACGTGCCAGGCGGTCGATGACCGGGCCTCCGGGATAGCCGAGTCCCATTACCTTGGAACACTTGTCTATCGCCTCACCTGCCGCATCGTCTATGGTCTGTCCGACAATTTCCATGTCCTCGTATGACCTTACCAGCACAATCTGGCTGTTGCCTCCGCTCACCAGCAGGCACAGGAAAGGAAAGGTTGGGGACACATAGTCATCGCCCTCAGTGTGGATAAAGTGGGCCAGGATATGCCCTTGCAGGTGGTTCACGTCTATCATGGGAATGCCGAGCGAGGCGGCCAGTCCCTTGGCAAAGGACACCCCCACAAGCAGCGAGCCCATCAGTCCGGGCCCGCGCGTGAAGGCAATGGCCTTCAGTTGTTCTCGCTCCACGCCTGCACGCTTGAGTGCCTGGTCCACCACAGGCACAATGTTTTTCTCGTGCGCGCGGCTTGCCAGTTCGGGCACGACCCCGCCATAGTCCTCATGCACGGCCTGGCTGGCTGTCACGTTGCTCAGCAGGATACCATCGCGCATCACTGCGGCGGATGTGTCGTCACAACTGCTCTCGATACCTAATATATATATGTTCTCGTTCATCGTCCTGTTCTGCTTACCATCGTGGATGAATGCCGCGATTGTTGCCCGCCGTATGTTCCCGCCCCGCACGCCCTTTTGTTCGGAATGCGGGACGAAGCCTGTCAATGCGATAGAATTTCCACCCCGTTCTCGGTCATCAGATAAGTGTGCTCCCACTGTGCGCTGTCCGACCCGTCCTCGGTGAGCACAATCCAGTCCGTGGGGTCTTCCGCGTCGCCACACACTTCCCAGTCTCCCTCGTTGATCATGGGCTCGATGGTGAAGGTCATGCCAGGCACCAGCAGCATCCCGGTGCCTTTGCGCCCGTAGTGCACAATGTCGGGCTCCTCGTGGAACTCCACGCCCACACCATGCCCACACAGGTCACGCACCACCGTGTAGCCGTTGGCATGCGCCAGTTGCGCGATGGCGTTGCCCAGGTCGCCCACAAACACATAGGGGCGTGAGCACACCTTCTCGCCCGCCTTCAGGCAGTCCCATGCCACGTCCACCAGCCTCTGCCGCTCGGGAGTGGTCTTCCCGATGACGAACATGCGGCTTGCGTCGGCATAATAGCCATTCAGGATGGTCGTGCAATCGACATTGATGATGTCCCCCTCTTCCAGGATATCGTCGGCCGAAGGGATTCCGTGGCACACCACATCATTGACACTCGTGCAGCAACTGTTGGGAAAGCCCTCGTAGTGCAGTGGTGCGGGGATGCCTCCATGCTCTGTGGTGAAGTCATAGACGAGCCGGTCTATCTCCAGCGTGCTCATGCCCTCGTGTATCTTCCCGGCCACCTGGTCGAGCACAGCGGTGTTCAGCACGCCTGCCTTGCGTATTCCCTCGATTTGCTCCCGCGTCTTTATCATGTCGCGAGTAGGCACCAGTTTGCCTTTCTCTTGCCATCCGAGGATTTTCAAGTCCATCTCGGTGGGTTCCATCCCGGCGGGGACAAACCACCGTTCCCTTGCTTTCCTTCTTGCTGCCATATTGCGGTATCACTCTTTGGTCGGTTCTGCAAAGTTACGAAAAAAGGGAGATGCCCGGTCGCGTCTCCCTTGAAAAACATCACTTGCGTATCTGCCCGATGCATGCCAGTGTCTCGCGGCACCGTTCCCTCACCGCCGTCCAGTCCCCGGCTTGCACGCTCCCCTTGGGGAACAGTTTGCTGCCGATTCCCACGCAGAACGCCCCGGCCTGGAACCATCCCCGCAGGTTCTCCTCTTCGGGCGCGACTCCCCCGGTCACCATTATCCTTGACCAAGGGCACGGAGCCATGAGACCTTTCACAAACGCCGGGCCTAACACATCTCCGGGGAACACCTTGGTCACCTCGCAACCCATTTCCTGCGCCATGCCTATCTCGCTCACCGTGCCGCATCCGGGCACATAGGGAATCTGCCGCCGGTTGCACACCCTGGCCACATCGGTGTTGAGCAGAGGCCCGACCACGAAGCACGCGCCCATCTGGATGTACATGGCAGCTGTGGGAGCATCCACCACCGAGCCCACACCCAAGGCCATCTCGGGGCAGTGGCTGCTGGCGTAGCGCATGCAATGGGCAAACACATCCTGTGCGAAATCCCCCCTGTTGGTAAACTCGAACACGCGCACGCCTCCATCGTAGCATGCCTGTATCACCTGGCACGCCACATCGGCGTCGGCATGGTAAAACACGGGCACCATGCCCGTGTCGGCCATCTTGAGCATGACCTGCATCTTGTCGTATCTTGCCATATCCGAAAATTTTATCGTTGTACCCGTCCGTTGGCGTTGCCCTGTGCCAGCGACATCACCTCGGCAGCCGACACCATGTTCACGTCACCGGGTATGGTGTGTTTCAGGGCGCTTGCCGCCACGGCAAACTCAAGGGCCTGTGCGGGTGACATGCCCGTTGCCAGCCCGTGTATGAGCCCGGCCGAGAAACTGTCCCCGGCTCCCACGCGGTCCACAATGGGGCAGATGTCATAGTGCTTGCTCAGGCAGAAGTCTGTCCCGTCAAACAACATCGCCTTCCATCCATTGTGCGACGCGCTGATGCTCTCACGCAGTGTGCTTGCCACCAGACGAAAGCCAAACTTGCCGTGCAGCGTGCGGAAGGTCTGCTCATAGCATTCCGCGTCGGTGATGCCGGCGCCGATGTCGGCCGTGTTCTTCACGCCCAGCGTCTTCTCGGCGTCCTCCTCGTTTCCGATGCATACGTCCACATATTCCATGAGCGGTGTCATGACGCGTATGGCCTGGTCGGGTGTCCACAGTTTGCTGCGGAAGTTCAGGTCGCAGCTCACGGTCACTCCCGCGCGTTTTGCGGCCTGGCACGCGGCTTTCAGACACTCGGCGGCATTTTCGCCCAGTGCCGGAGTGATGCCGCTCCAGTGGAACCATTCTGCCCCTCGGAAAATGCTGTCAAAGTCAAAGTCGCCAGGCTGTGCCTCGCTCATGCTGCTGTGCGCGCGGTCGTAGATGACCTTGCTCGGCCTCATGCTCACACCTGTCTCCAGGTAGTATATGCCCAGCCTGTCGCCGCCCCGTGAGATGAAGTCCGTGTGTACGCCGTACCTGCGCAGGCTGTTGAGGGCGGCTGTTCCCATCTCGTGTGCGGGCACGCGGCTCACGAAATACGCCTCATGCCCATAGTTGGCCAGGCTCACAGCCACATTCGCCTCGCCCCCTCCGTAGTTGACACAGAAAGTGTCCGACTGCACGATGCGGCTGTTGCCCGGGGTTGACAGGCGAAGCATAATCTCGCCCATGGTTATAATCTTACCCATACTCGCTTCCTTGTATTATGTTTGCTGTATGCTTGTTAATTCTTTGCAAATTTATACAAACAAGTTGGTATTTTGCCCCTGTCGCATCATCTTTTGTGCTTCATTTGCTCAAAAGTGCGCCAAAACACCCCCGCAAGTGCTGAAAGAGTAGTACATTTGCGGTCATGGACAAGGAAGTCAGTAATAAGAGGGGCCTGCTTTCCCTCAGTCCGCTGCTGGTGTTCCTGCTGGCATACTTCGCCCTCAGCCTGCTGGCGGGCGACTTCTATGCTGTGCCCATCACGGTGGCGTTCCTCATTGCCTGCGGGTTCTCGCTGCTCACGATGCCGGGGTTGGCTGTGGGCAAGCGTTTCCAGGTGCTTGTGGAGGGGGCGGGCCGTCCCGGACTGATGACCATGATATGGATATTCATCCTGGCCGGCGCCTTCGCTTCCACAGCCAAGCAGGCCGGTGCCATTGACTCCACGGTGAGCATGGCCGTGCGTGTGCTTCCCTCAGGCATGATATTGTGCGGGGTGTTCTTGGCCGCTTGCTTCATTTCCCTCAGCGTGGGCACCAGTGTGGGCACCATAGCGGCCCTCACCCCCATCGCGGGCGGCATGGCCCAGCAGGCCGGCTATGGCCTTCCCCTTATGGTGGCTATCGTGGTGGGCGGCGCGTTCTTTGGCGACAACCTGAGTTTCATATCCGACACCACCATCATGGCCACCAAGACCCAGGGCTGCGGGTTGCGTGACAAGTTCCGCAGCAACGTGCGCATCGCCGTGCCCGCCGCCATGCTGTGCATCGTGCTGTACCTGTTCATCGGCAACAGCCAGGCGGCCTCGCATGCGCCTGTTGGTGGCGCGCAGGTCAACTACCTGCTGGTCATTCCTTATATATACATACTCCTGGCAGCCCTCTGCGGCATGGATGTCATGCTGGTGCTTGCCACCGGCACGCTCATGTCGGGCATCCTGGGCATGTCGCTTGGCCGCTTTGACCTCTACGGATGGTTTCATGCCATGAACGATGGGGTGATGGGCATGGGCGAGCTCATTGTGGTCACGATGCTTGCGGGCGGACTCGTCGAGAGCATGCGGCGCACGGGGGGCATCACCTATGCCATGCGGTGCCTGTCACGCCACATCAGTGGGGCGCGCGGGGCAGAGCTGTGCATAGCCGCGCTGGTGGTGTTCACCGACATCTGCACGGCCAACAACACCATAGCCATACTCACCGTGGGCCCCATAGCCCGCGAGATAAGCGCGCGTTTCCATGTGGATCCCCGCCGTGCGGCCAGCATCCTCGACACCTTCAGCTGCTTCGCGCAGGGGCTCATCCCCTATGGCGCGCAGATGCTCATAGCCGCCGGGCTTGCCCGGGTGAGTCCGCTGCAGATAATGCCCTACCTCTATTATCCGTACATATTAGGAGCCGTGGCTCTGCTTTACATAATCATCCAACGTCATGAGAAAGAAGATTCTATTGCTGCCTCTGTTGGCACTGGCATGTGCGTGCACGGGCAATCAGACAGGTAACCGCACAGGCGAAGACTCGCTGGCTGTGGACTCCGTGCGTAGCATCAGGCTTGACTCGGTGAAGTGCCACCTGCACAAGAACCTCATCGAGGGCAAGGAGGCACCCAGTTACGACATCACATACGTGCTGCTTGAGGCACAGGGCAACGACGATGCCTCGCGCCTGTTCAACGAGGAACTGGCACGTGCCTTCTTCGGGAAGGAGGGGATTCCCGTTGATTCGGCCATGCGCACGGATGCCGACTCGCTGGCCTCGTCCTACACGGCCGACCTCAAGGAGTTCTATGACCCAGGCTGCGAGGACGATTTCACATTCCAGTACACCTGTGAGCGGCAGGCCAGCGTGGCAGAGGACTCTTACCCGGGCGTGGCCGCATACAGCGTGGACATGTTCTCATACACTGGGGGCGCGCACGGCAACAGCATAGTCACATGTCTCAATCTCAACCTCACCACAGGGCGTGCCATCCGCTATGCCGACTTCTTCGTCAAGGGGAAGGAGCGCGAGACCAAGGGCATTATCGAGAAGAGCTTTATGGTCAAGAACGGCTGTGCCAGCATGGGCCAACTGGTGGAGAAGACCTCCATCGGCTCGCTTGGCGATATCTATGTGCGCGACGGCAACTTCCTCCTGCTGCGCGACAGCGTGGAGTTTGTCTATAATCCCTACGAGGTGGCTCCCTACGCGTGCGGGACCATCACCACCCGCGTGGCCTACTCTGACCTGGCCCCATGCATCAACAAGGATGTGCTCCCGCACGAGTAACACGACACGCACATGCAGATAATACAGAAGTATTTCCCTCATCTCAGCGATGAGCAACTCCGCCGCTTCGAGGCCTTGGACGCGCTGTACCACGACTGGAACAGCAAGATAAACGTCATCTCGCGCAAGGACATCGACAACCTCTACGAGCATCATGTGCTCCACTCGCTGGGCATTGCCATGCTCATTGGCTTCAAGCCTGGCACCGAGGTCATGGACCTGGGCACAGGCGGAGGCTTCCCCGGCATCCCCCTGGCCATCATGTTTCCCGACTGCCACTTCCACCTGGTTGACTCCACGCGCAAGAAAATACATGTGTGCGAGGAGGTGGCCTCGGCCCTGGGACTTGACAACGTGACCGTGCAGTGGGGCAGGGCCGAGGAGGTCAGGGAGAAGTTTGACTTTGTGGTCTCGCGCGCGGTGATGCCCCTGGCCGAACTGGCTCCCATCGCGCGCAAACTGGTCAGGCGCGAGGGACACAATGCCCTGCCCAACGGGCTCATCTGCCTCAAGGGCGGCGAACTGGAGCACGAGACCATGCCCTTCAAGCGCAGCACCGTGGTGACCGACTTGTCCGACTACTTCAGCGAGGAGTATTTCAAAACGAAAAAAATTGTTTTTACCGCCTTATGAGGACACACCAGTTTGAGTTCAACCCTTTCCGCGAGCACACCTATCTCCTGTGGGACGAGCACACCCGGGAGGCAGCCGTGGTGGACGCGGGCATGAGCACTCCCGCCGAGGAGCGGGAGTTTGCCGGTTGTGTGGAGGAGCACAAGCTGCACCTGGTCGTATCCCTGCAGACGCACTGCCACTTCGACCACATCTACGGCCTGCCCTTCCTGTACGAGCGTTATGGGCTGCGTCCACGCTTTGCCCCCCGTGAGCAGCAGGTGTACGACTCCATGCCCGAATGGGCGCGGATGTTCGGTGCCCCCATCCGGCAGGAACTCCCTCCCAAGGGGGACTTCCTGGGCGACGGTGAGGTGATACACGTGGGCAGCATCGGGGTGCAGGTCATCCTCACGCCAGGCCACACACCAGGCGGAGTCTCGTTCTATATCCCCGAACAGCATGTCGTGTTCACGGGCGACACCCTCTTCTGCGGCAGCATGGGACGCACCGACCTGGGCGGCAATGAGCACGAGGAGCGGCAGAGCATCCTGCGCAGGCTGCTCACCCTCCCGCCCGACACCGTGGCCTATCCGGGACACGGCCCCTCGACCACCATCGCCGACGAGCAAAGGGTGTGGGGCGTGTGACCCCCATGCAGCCTCAGGGAGCCATGCCTGCATGAGGGCATGGCCCCCTTGCTTTCTGTATGCGTCCGTCCATGCGGCGCCCAGGGGCAGAAGCAAGCAGGCCGCCAAGTGCCGGCACCGTCAGTTTTCCCACAGCGGGCCTGTTTGCCAGCCTTGGGCCGATGGGCGGTTCCTGTAATCATTTGCGCATTATTTGTAAGTGGGAGTCAGCACTTTTTCTGTACTTTTGCAAGCACAAACAGAAAAAAACGAAACAGACCGCCCTATGAAGACAACGATTGTGGCACTCACCCTGCCCCTGCTTGCCCTCTCCCCCGCACATGCCTGGGAGGAGCAGTCCGACAGCATCCCCTTACAAGGGGACTTGGCCGACGTGGTGGTCACGGGTAGCCGCGAGGCCACCGACAGCCGACACCTGCCCTTCACCGTGAGTGTGGTCACGCGCCGCCAGCTTACCGGCCTGCACCGTCCCAGCATATTGCCCACGCTCATGGAACAGGTGCCCGGCCTGATGGTGACCAGCCGGGGGGTGATGGGCTATGGCGTGTCGGGCGGCGGGTCGGGGGGGATGATGCTGCGCGGGATCTCGTCGGGCGCGGGACAGATGATGGTCCTCGTGGACGGGCACCCGCAGTACAGTGGCATCTACGGCCATTCCATTGCCGACGGTTACCAGACGCTCATGGCCGAGCGGGTGGAGGTGCTGCGCGGGCCGGCCTCGCTGCTCTATGGCTCCAATGCCATGGGCGGGGTGGTCAACATCGTCACGCGCGCCATGCCCGCCGATGGGTTCCGCACGCAGGTCACGGCCGGGGCGGGCAGTTATGGCACCGTGCAGGCCGAGGCAAGCACTCAGATGCGCCTGGGCAGATGGCAAGCCACTGCGGGCGTGCAGTACGGACGCTCCGACAACCACCGCCCCCACATGGGCTTCGAGCAGACCAGCGCGTTTGCCAAGGTGGGGTACGACCTCTCGGCCCACTGGCACCTCTATGCCGACCTTGACCTCACCCACTTCTCGGCATCCAATCCCGGCACCATGCAGCAGCCCATGCTCGAGGCCGACCAGTGGATTACGCGCGGGGTGGCATCGGTGGGCATCGGCAACAAATACCGTCGTACCAACGGGCGCCTGAGCGTGTACGACAACTTTGGGCGGCACCGCATCAACGACGGATATGCCCGCGAGGGCGGCATCCCGCAGGCACGTCTGTTCCGCTCGCGCGACGCCCTGGCAGGAGCAAGCTGGTATCAGAACGCCACCCTGTGGGCAGGCGGACGCCTCACACTCGGCGCCGACTACCAGCGCATCTATGGCCATGCCTGGTACACCAGCCGAGCCACGGGCGAGACACTGGACACGCCCAACAAGCAGTCGGGCAAGGCACGCAACAACGAGGGGGCCGTGTATGCCGACATCCGTCAGGACATCACGCGGTGGCTCACGGTCGACGCCGGCCTGCGCTGGGATTACCACACAGTGACGGGCAGCCAGTGGATTCCGCAAGGCGGGATTGTGGTGCGCCCCGTGGGCACCGGTACGTTCAAGGCAAGCGTGGGCAAGGGATTCCGCAACCCCACCATGCGGGAGATGTACCTATATCCTCCCTCCAACGAGGACTTGCGCCCCGAACGGCTCGTCTGCTATGAGCTGGCCTGGAAGCAGCACCTGCCCGGCAGCAGACTCTCCTACGGCGTGAACGTGTTCTACATCGACGCAGACAACATCATACAGACGGTCAACCGCCGCAACGTCAACACCGGGCACCTGCGCAACACCGGCGTGGAGGGCGAACTGCGCTGGCAGGCGAGCAGCCACTGGACCGTGACCACCAACCATGCCTGGCTGCACATGAAGAGTCCCGTGGTGGCGGCTCCTGTGTACAAGGGCTATGCCAGTGCCAGCATGCACTATGGGAGGTGGACGGCCACGGCGGGCCTGCAGCAGGTGTGCGGGCTCTACACGTCAGTGGGGCAGGACGAGCGGCAGGAGCACTTCACCCTGCTGAACGCCCAGGTGCAGTACCGCCTGGCCGACCCCGTGCATGTGTGGCTGCGCGGGGACAACCTGCTGGCACAGCACTATGAGATAAACGCTGGCTATCCCATGCCCAAGGCCACGGTCATGGCGGGCTTCTCGGTGGAGTTCTGAGGCACGGGTGGGCTGCCACGCGGTGAAGCCAAGAGAATGCTTCCTTGACTGAAAAACCAACAAGCCACCTCATTGCCTTTCCTCAAGCGCACTGCATTGGCTGATGCGGCGCGCTGCGTTGGCGGATGCGGCGCGCTGCGTTGGCGGATGCGGCGCACTGCGTTGGCTGATGCGGCGCACTGCGTTGGCTGATGCGGCGCACTGCGTTTTTTTGATGAAGGTCTCAAGAATCCTGCCCCTGCATGTTGGGCAGCCGTGGCAATGAGTCAGAGGACAATACTCCTCCCCTCCGGGGGAGGCAGGGGAGGGGGCCTTGCGGCATGGGATGGGGTTGTTCTGTTCCTGGGCCCCTACACCATCCTCACGTCCGTGAGCACATGCGATCCCACATGGTTGTTGATTTTGTCGGCGATGCTCTTGTGCGCCATCTGCAGGTTCTGGCGCAGGGGCGCGCTGCTCACCTTGACGTACAGGATGCCGTTGCGTATCCGCAGGTCGGATGTGTAGCGGGCGATGGCCTGGCCCATCACTTCGGGCCAGGCTCGCAGGGCGCGGTGCTCGAGCAGCGGAATCTCCAGCCCCTCCTCGCGCAGGAACTTGCCCAGGATGTCGGAGATGCCCTCGGTGTTGAACCTCTTCATGTGCTTATCTCCCCTCCCTTTACATGAAACAGGCGGTAACTGCTGCTTGTCGAGGCCAGGATGTGGTCGAGGTGCTCGCGGTTGGTGTCTGTGATGAAGATCTGCCCGAAGTGGTCACCGCTCACCAGTCTGATGATTTGCTCCACCCGCCCCGCATCCAGTTTGTCGAAGATGTCGTCGAGCAGCAGCAGCGGTGTGGTGTGGCTGCCCGTCTGGCGCAGGAAGTCAAACTGCGCAAGCTTGAGCGCGATGAGGTACGTCTTGTTCTGCCCCTGCGAGCCCTCGCGCCGGATGGGAAACCCGCCCATCTGCATCTCCAGGTCGTCGCGGTGCGTGCCGTGCAGCGAGTAGCCTGTGGCGCGGTCCCTGGCGCGGCTGTGGCGTATGACCTCCAGCAAGTCCCCGCGCTCGCCGTGCGAGGTGTATCGCAGGCTCACCCGCTCCTTGTCCTGCGAGATGAGGCCGTAGAAGTGCTGGAAGGTGGGCGTGAAGCGCTCCACGTAATCCTTCCGCGCCCCATAGACGCACCCCCCCGAGCGCGCCATCTCCTCCTCAAGCAGCGAGAGCAGGTCGCCGTCGGGCTCCTCCTCCTGCTTGAGCAGGGCGTTGCGCTGCTGCAGGGCCTTGTTGTAGCGCATGAGTGCCTCCAGGTACAAGGGGTTGTACTGCGATATGACGATGTCCATGAAGCGCCTGCGCTCCTCGCTCCCCCCGGCTATGAGCCACTGGTCGGCGGGCGACACCATCACCAGGGGTATCAGCCCGATGTGCTCCGCAAGCCTCCGGTAAGCCTTCTTGCCCCGGCGCAGCACCTTCTTCTGCCCCCTCCTCAGACCCATGTGTATGTCCTCGGGGGTGCCGTCCTCGTGCTCGTACAGGCCCTCCAGGGCCATCAGGTCCTGGCCGTGCGTGATGGCCTGCGAGTCCATGCTTGTGGTCGCGCTCTTGGCCAGGCTCAGGAAATGGATTGCGTCCAGCACGTTTGTCTTCCCCTCGCCGTTCATCCCCACCAGGCAATTGAGCTTCGGCGCGAAGTCAAGCTCGGCCGTGGAGATGTTCTTGTAGTTGAGTATGGACAGCCTGTTCAGTATCATGTCTTACTGGCAACGATGTTTGGGCCATGCGGCGCTCAGAGCACGCTGAGCGTGTAGGACAGCGTCCACTCCTTGCCGGGCTCTGCCTTGTTGACAAACGGACGGCGGTCAAAGGGCTTCTCGCCCTGCCACTCGTCGCAGCAGCCGGCCCAGGGCTCCACGCACACAAAGGGGCAGCATCCCGCCTTCGGCGCCCACAGTGCCAGCACGGGCATGTGGAAGTCAACGCGCACCAGTGGCTCCCGCTCCTTGCCGAGCAGTTCCACGCGGCTTATCCGCCCTGTGCAGTCGAGGATGGTGTCGCCCGCGAAGGTGTCGTTGCCCAGGGGCAGCAGGTGGTCTGTGAGCGGGAACGGTTCTGTTCTGCCGGGCTCGGCCAGCCCGTGTGTCTTCGTGTGGGTGCTCAGCAGGCAGTCCACCTCGGGGAAGCGCAGGTACCCGTGCACGCTGTCACCCGCATTGAAGCCGGGCAGCACGAGCGCGGGATGCGCGCCCACCATGAAGGGCATCGTCTCGCCGGAGTCGTTGCGCACGCGCCATGTCACATGCAGGGTGCCGCCCTCCAGGCGGTAAGTGATGCTGAAGCGGAAGGCATAGGGAAAGGACTTCAGGGTGTCGCCCGTCTGCGTGAGACTGTAGGTGAGGCTCTCCCCGGTGGCCTCCTCCAGCGTGAACTCCATGCACTTCGCGAAGCCGTGCTTCCTGAGCGGGAACTCCTTGCCGCCCAGGCGCAGGACTCCTCCAGAATTGCCCCCGATACAGGGAAACAGGGTGGGGCAGTGCTCTTCCCAATATTCCGTGTCGCCCCGCCAGATGATGTCCTTGCCACCGCTGGTGAGGCTCGTTATCTCCGCGCCCTTGCTGTCAACGCACAGGGTCAACTGTCCGTCCTTTATAGTATGTTCCATGCCGCAGGCTGTTGGTTTGTGTGTATCCGTATGCAAAAATACGCAGTTTTGCCTTGTCTAACCAACAAAAGGGAGTACATTTGTAAGTAATAAGCAAACATCAGGCTAAAACAAAGCGAATGAAGACTGACATCGAGATTGCGCGCGAGACACCGCTGAAGCCTATCGCACAGGTAGCCGGTGACCTGGGCGTTCCCCCCGAGGCCATAGAGCCCTATGGAAGGTATGCCGCCAAGATTCCTCTGGAACAGATAGATGACAGGCGTGCCAGGCAGCACAGGCTGATACTGGTCACCGCCATCACACCCACCAAGGCAGGCATCGGGAAGACCACGGTGAGTGTGGGGCTCGCGCTCGGCCTCAACCGCATCGGGAAGAAGGCTGTGGTGGCGCTGCGCGAGCCGTCGCTGGGCCCGTGCTTCGGCATGAAGGGCGGGGCGGCGGGCGGCGGGTATGCCCAGGTGCTGCCCATGGACAAGATAAACCTGCACTTCACGGGTGACTTCCATGCGGTCACCTCGGCGCACAACATGATTGCGGCCCTGCTCGACAACTACATCTACCAGCACCGCGACGAGGGCTTCTCGCTGCGCGAGGTGCTCTGGAGGAGGGTGATTGACATCAACGACCGCAACCTGCGCTCCATCGTGACGGGCCTGGGGGCCAAGACCAACGGGGTGGTGATGGAGAGTGGATTTGACATCACACCCGCAAGCGAGATCATGGCCATACTCTGTCTGGCAAGCGGGGAGGACGACCTGCGCCGCCGCGTGGAGAACATCCTGCTGGGTATCAAGGCCGACGGTTCCCCGTTCAGAGTCAAGGACATGGGCGTGGCGGGCGCGATATGCGTCCTGCTCAAGGACGCCCTGCTGCCCAACCTGGTGCAGACCACCGAGCAGACACCCGCCCTCGTGCATGGCGGCCCCTTTGCCAACATCGCGCACGGATGCAACAGCGTGCTGGCCACCAGAATGGCCCTCACCTTTGGCGACTACGTTGTGACCGAGGCGGGATTCGGCGCCGACCTCGGCGCCGAGAAGTTCTATGACATCATGTGCCGCAAGAGCGGGCTGCAGCCAGCCCTCACCGTGCTGGTGGCCACCACACAGGGGCTGAAGATGCACGGGGGAGTGCCCCTGGAGGAGATCAAGCGGCTCAACGCCGACGGGCTGGCACGCGGACTGGCCAACCTGGACAGGCACATACACAACATACAGGGATTCGGGCAGACGGTGCTGGTGTGCTTCAACCGCTATGCCACAGACACGGACGGGGAGATTGACCTCTGCCGCCGGCACTGCGCGGAACTGGGCGTGCCCTTTGCCGTCAACAACGCCTTCAACGAGGGCGGGGCAGGAGCCGAGGAACTGGCGCGCCTGGTGGTGCAAACCATTGATGAGCATCCCAGCGAGCCGCTGCGACTGGCCTACGAGGACAGCATGAGCGTGGAGGAGAAGGCCGAGGCCGTGGCACGCAAGGTGTACGGGGCCAGCGGGGTCACATTCTCACCCACAGCCAGGAAGGCGCTGCAGCGCGTGCGGGAAATGGGCATCAGCCACTACCCGGTGTGCATCGCCAAGACACAGTACTCGTTCTCGGCCGACGCGAAGGCTTACGGAGTGCCCCGGGGGTTCACGGTCAACGTGCGTGACATCGTCATCAACTGTGGCGCGGAGATGCTGGTGCTGGTGGCGGGAGACATCATGCGGATGCCGGGATTGCCCAGGAGTCCGCAGGCGGAGCGCATAGACCTGGTGAACGGACACATCGAGGGGCTGTCATAAGGCACGGCGGAGAATGGGACGGAGAGTTCACGAAGAGACGACGCGGACAACTTACAGAGAAGAGAGATGGGCGATACCGCACAGAAGGAATATGATGTGATAGTGATAGGCGGCGGGGCGACCGGCGTGGGCGTGGCGCGTGACTGCTCCATGCGCGGCATGAGCGTGCTGCTCGTGGAGAGGAACGACCTGGCCACCGGAGCCACGGGCCGCAACCATGGCTTGCTGCACAGCGGGGCACGCTATGCGGTCACCGACCAGGAGTCGGCGCGCGAGTGTATCGAGGAGAACATGATACTGCGCCGCATCGCACGTCCGTATGTGGAGCAGCATGACGGACTCTTCATCACGCTACCCGAGGATGACCTGGCCTATCAGGCGCGCTTCGTGGAGGCGTGCCGCAAGGCCGGCATCAGGGTCGACACGCTCTCCCCCGAAGAGGCCATGCGGCTGGAGCCGTCGGTCAATCCTGCACTTGTGGGCGCAGTGAGAGTACCCGACGGGTCTATCGACCCGTTTCGCCTGACAATGGCCAATGCGCTGGATGCTTACAGACATGGGGCACAGATATTTACGCACACCGAGTTGATGTCCTTCATCATTGAGGGCGGCAGGGTGCTCGGAGTGCGCGTGAAAGACCACCGCACGGGCGAGGAGCATGAGCACAGGGCTCGCGTGACAGTCAACGCGGCGGGCATCTGGGGCACACTCGTGGCCAGGAAGGCCGGCGTGACGGTAAGCATGTTCCCGGCCAAGGGGTCGCTGCTCATCTTTGGGCACCGCGTGAACAACATGGTCATAAACCGCTGCCGTAAGCCCGCCAACGCGGACATCCTGGTGCCGGGGGATGCCATCACCGTGCTGGGCACCACATCTGACCGCGTGCCCATTGAGACCGTGGACGACATGAGGGTCACACAGCGGGAGGTGGAGACGCTGCTGACCGAGGGCATGCAACTGGTGCCCTCGCTGGCAAGCACGCGCATCCTGCGCGCATACTCAGGCGTGCGCCCGCTGGTGGCAAGCGACAATGACCCCAGTGGCCGAAGCATCAGCCGGGGCATCGTGTGCCTGGACCACGAGAGCCGCGACGGACTGGCCGGCTTCATCACCATCACCGGCGGAAAACTCATGACGTACCGTGCCATGGCCGAACAGGCCACCGACATGGTGTGCCGGAAGCTGGGCGTCGACAAGCCCTGCATGACAGCCGTAACCCCACTGCCGGGCGCAGAGGAGAGCGAGGTGAAGTTGCCCGAGAAGCAAATCTTTGCCTTCATGGCACGCCTTGGCCGTCACGGCTCGCTTGCAGGCAGCATCGCTTCTGATGACGAGATAGACAACTCATTGGTGTGTGAGTGCGAGGAGGTTACGGTGGGCGAGGTGAAGCACGCCCTCAGCAACCACGCGGTGGACAGCATCGACCAGTTGCGCCGCCGCACGAGGGTGGGCATGGGCACATGCCAGGGGCAGTTGTGCACGCTCAGGGCATCATGCCTGATAAGCCAATTGCTGGGCAGGTCTCCCAAGGACACCGTTGCCGACACGGCCGCGTTCATCAACGAGCGGTGGAGGGGCATGTACCCTGTGGCATGGGGAGCCACACTGAGCGAGGCACAACTCACCGCACACATCTACCAGGACCTGTGCGGAATAGGAGCCGCAGACTTGAGAACGACCCAGGACAGCGCATGGTGACTGTGCATGCATTAAAGTGACAAGCGAATGAAATTTGACAACATAATCATTGGCGGCGGGTTAAGCGGGCTGCTTTGCGGCATAGCCCTGGCACGCGAGGGACGTCATGTGGCAATCATCGCCGCAGGGCAAAGCACGTTACATTTCAGCTCGGGCTCATTTGACATACTGGGTTACGACACCTGCGGACAACAGGTGACCAACCCCTTCGAGGCCATACACGCGCTTGATGCCAAGCACCCGTATCATCTGGTGGGGATTGACAACGTGCCCCTGCTGGCCACGCAGGCTCTCAGAATATTCACCGAGAGCGGGCTCAGCGGACAGGGCGGAATGACACACAACCACTTCCGCATGACCCCCACCGGGTCGCTCAGACCCACATGGTTCTCCCTCGATGACTACCTGACGGTGCAGGATCCGGAGTCGTTCCCCTACAGGAAGGTGCTCCTGGTCAGCGTGCCTGGCTTCATGGACTTCCCCGTGTCCCTCGTCACCGAGGGACTGCGGCGGCTGGGAGCGCAGGTGGAGACGGCTTCCATGTCGGTGCCCTCGCTGACACACAGGCGGCAAAGCCCCTCAGAGATGCGCTCGGCCAACCTGGCCAAGGTGCTCGCCCGTGACAAGAAACTGCAGCAGGTCGCCGCCCGCATCAACAAGGCGGCCTCCGGAGCCGAGGCCGTCATCATGCCCGCGATAGTGGGACTGGACTCGCAGGAGGCGGTGGAGTTCATACGCGGACGCGTACAGAAGCCCCTGCATTTCCTCAGCACCATGCCACCCTCGGTGCCGGGCGTGCGCGTGCAGACACTGCTGCGGAAGCACTTCGCCAGCCTGGGCGGGGTGTACATGCTGGGAAACACCGTGACGGGGGGGCGGATCAAGGACGGCCACCTGCACTTTGTGGAGACATCCCTGCTGCCCGACGAACGGCTGGAGGCCGATGACTTTGTGCTCGCGACGGGCTCCTTTGCCAGCGACGGGCTCAAGGCCAACTACGAGCGGGTATACGAGCCTGTCTTTGACCTGGACACCACAGCCCCCGCCGACCGCATGCAGTGGGTGAGCCCGTCGGTCTTTGACGACCAGCCCTACATGTATTATGGGGTGAGGGTGAACGCGTCCATGCAGGCACTAAAGGGCGGGCGGGCCATCAGCAACCTCTATGCGGCAGGGGCTGTGCTGGGTGGCCACAACGCGGCAAGGCAGGCCGACGGGGCCGGGGTGGACATGGTCACGGCCCTGCGCGTGGCGCAGCGCATACTGGAGAAATAATACGCGCATACAGGAGAAACAACACAAGGGAAGCGTTATGTCCAAGAAGATACAACTGTTGAGCATCAGCGAGAAGGAACTGGAGGCTTGCCTCAAATGCTCGATATGCACGGTCTATTGCCCCGTGTCGGGCGTGACCACACGGTATCCAGGCCCCAAGCAGGCGGGCCCCGACGGTGAGCGGTACCGGATGAAAGACCCGCGCTACTATGACGACAAGGCTCTGAAGATGTGCCTCAACTGCAAGCGGTGCGAGGTGGCGTGCCCCCAAGGCGTGCAGATAGGCGACATCATACAGAGCGCGCGCATCCGTTACGCGCCTTACGCGCGCTCATGGAGACCCTTCCCATTCCTGCGCGAGACGCTCCTGTGCAACACCGACTTCGTGGGCACAATGGCCACGCACATGGCACCGCTCGTGAATGGCATGCTGGCCATGCCACTCTTCAAGACGGTGTTCATGCATGGCATCATGGCCATCGACAAGCGCAGGACGATGCCCAAGTATGCGGCGCAGACGTTCCGCAAGTGGTACCAGAAGAACTGTGCCGGGGAGCAACTGCGCTATCCGCACCAGGTGGGATTCTTCCATGGCTGCTATGTCAACTACAACTACCCGCAGCTCGGACAGGAACTCGTGGGGGTGATGAACGCCATAGGCTACGGAGTGCAGCTGCTCCAGGGGGAGAAGTGCTGCGGAGTGGCCAAGATAACCAACAGCATGCCCCGCGAGGCGCGCCGACAGGGTGTGGCCAACATGGCCGCCATGAGGCGCGCGACAGCACGGGGCATGGACATCATCGCCACCGGCAGCACGTGCACCTTCACCATGCGCGAGGAGTACGAGCATCTGCTGCACATCAACAACGATGTGGCACGGAAGCACCTCTCGCTGGCCACCAGGTACATCTTCCGCCTGGTGGAGAACGGGAACGTGAGGCTCGCGTTCCGCAAGGACTACCGCCGCAGGCTGGCCTACCACACCGCCTGCCACATGGAGAGGCTGGGCTGGGCCATATACAGCACCGAGCTCATCAAGATGATTCCCGGCGTGGACCTCGTGATCCTGGACTCGCAATGCTGCGGCATCGGCGGCACCTACGGGTTCAAGGTGGAGAACTACGGCATATCCCAAAAGATAGGGGCCAGCCTCTTCCGCCAGATAGAGGACGCCCATGCCGACTGTGTGGTGTGCGACTGCGAGACATGCAAGTGGCAGATAGAGATGTCCACACGGGCCAGGGTGATGCATCCAATCAGCATCCTGGCCGAGGCCATGGACGTGGAGGAGACCCGGCGCCTGAACGGACTGGCATGACAAGGAACAAGCAACAGCCACCCCGGCAAACCCAAAAACTCCGATATGGATAGAGTACAACTGGCGTTGAGCAACGCCACACAGACACACGCCCTGGAGATCGGAAGCGGTGTCCTGGACAAAGTGCCCCAGGTGTTCAAGAGCCAGTTCCCCGGCAAGAAGGCCGTGGTGGTGGCACACGCCGCCACATGGGCGGTGGCAGGCGAGAGGGTGGACACCCTCTTGCGGCAGGCGGGAGTGGAGACTGACGCTTCCATCGTGTTCAAGGACGCTGACATGCATGCCGAATGGAAGTATATAGAGCAACTCGACGCGAAACTCTCGCACACCGGTGCCGTGGCTGTGGCCGTGGGGTCGGGAACCATCAACGACATCACCAAGTTGTGCTCCGCACACCAGGGCCGCCCTTATATGGTGGTGGCCACTGCGGCGTCCATGGACGGGTACGTCGCCTTTGGCGCGTCAATCACCAGGGACGGCATCAAGAGCACCTACAAGTGCGCGGCCCCGCAGGCCGTGGTGGCCGATGTGGATGTGCTGGCCACTGCTCCTGCCGGCATGACTGCCAGCGGCTATGCCGACCTCATGGCCAAGGTGCCCGCCGGTGCCGACTGGATTGTGGCCGATGTGCTGGGGGTGGAGCCCATTGACCCCACCCCGTGGAACATCGTGCAGGGCGGACTGCACGATGCCCTGTCGCATCCCGAAGCCTGTCGCGAGGGTGACCCCAAGGCTCTCCAGGCACTGGCCGAGGGACTGATGCTGGGCGGTTTCGCCATGCAGGCTTATCCCGCGTCGAGCCGTCCGGCCAGTGGCGCGGAGCACCAGATAAGCCACATGCTCAACATGGACCGATTCGTGACGCCCGACGGCCAGGCTCCCTCGCACGGGTTCCAGGTGAGCATAGGCACCATCGTGTCCCTGTTCTTCTACGAGCAACTGCTCCACACAGACCTCTCCACGCTTGACATTGACGCGCTGGTGATGCGCTGGCCATCTCTTGAGGAACAGAAGGAGGCATCACTCAGGATGTTCCGCAAATCGGATTTCCCCACCTTCGCAGCAGGCGAGATAGAGGCCAAGTACTCATCGCCCGAGGAATTGCGCAGGCATTTTGAGATTATGCGAGACCGCCAGGACGAGTTGAAGAGCCGCCTGCGCCAGCAGCTGCTCACCGTGCCGCAGGCCATCGGGAGGCTCAAGGCCGTGGGTGCGCCCGTCCATCCCCGCGACATTGGCCTCGGCCGTGAGCAGATGCGTGCCACCATCATACGCTCCCAGCAGATACGCCGCCGCTACACCATCTTTGATGTGGCGGTGCGCATGGGCACGATGGAAGAGTGGGCCGACCGCCTGATGAGTTCCCACTTTGCCTGAGAGCCGTTCCACACAGACTTTTAACAAGATAACCACATAACACTATTTCAAGAGATGAAGACCAATAAGAGTTTCCTCTATTGGCAGTGGCGCACCATCATCGTCACGATGGTAGGTTATGCCCTGTTCTATTTTGTTCGCAAGAACTTCTCGTTTGCCATCCCTGGGCTCAGCGCCGAATACGGCATCACAAAGACGAGTTTCGGAGTTATCATGTCGCTGGTCACGGTGACCTATGGCCTTAGCCGCTTCCTCAACGGCTTCATGGCCGACCGCATGAACGCGCGCTACCACATGGCCATAGGGCTTCTGCTCTGTGCCGTGGCCAACTATGCCTTCGGGTTCGGCGCCGACCTCAGTGCCCTGATTACGGGTGACACCTCCGGCCCGCAGTTCACCAACATGATGGTGCTCGTCTTTGGCATTATCCTGCTGCTCAACAATTTCTTCCAGGGCTGCGGCTTCCCTCCGTGCGCGCGCCTGCTGAGCCACTGGGTTCCGTCCGACGAGCTGGCCACCAAGATGTCGGTGTGGAACACCTCCCACTCCCTGGGAGCCAGCATCGTGGCCATCCTGTGTGGCTACGTGATGGGCACGATGGGCGAGAACATGTCCTCCAACCCCGACATCGTGGCCGCCATCGCCGCCAACCTGCATGTGGACACCTGTGACGCGGAGCGCATGCAGAGCGTCATCGAGTCGGCCTCGCACTACGGGGCCTGGCGGTGGTGCTTCTGGATTCCCGCCACCATCGCCCTGGCCGGTTCGGTGTTCATCTTCGCCTTCTTGCGTGACACCCCCTCGTCAGTGGGGCTTGCCGAAATCCACACGGTCAACAAGAAAGGCAGCGCGGGCGAGGCGGAATACAAGAAGTTCCTGCGCAGGATGGTGTTCCGCAACCGCTGGATATGGATTCTGGCCATATCGAATTTCCTGGTGTACATAGTCCGCTTCGCCGTGCTCGACTGGGGCCCGACGTTCCTCAAGGAAGCCCGTGGCATGAGTCTTTCGCACGCGGGCTGGACGGTGGCTCTGTTCGAGATATTCGGCATCCTGGGCACCCTCTTCTTCGGATGGATTACCGACCGTTGGCTGCAGGGCCGCGCCCACCGCACCTGCCTGTTCTGCATGTTGGGCGTGGCCGTGTTCATGGGTGTCTTCCTCGTGCTGCCCGCCCAGACTCCCGCGTGGCTCATGGTGGTCGTGCTGGCCATGGCGGGCTTCTGCATCTACGGCCCGCAGGCACTCATAGGCATTGCCGCCGCCAACCAGGCCACCAACCGCGCCGCCGCCACCGCCAATGGCTTCGTGGGGCTGTTCGGTTACGCGAGCGGACTGGTGTCTGGCATAGGCGTGGGCATGTTTGTGGACTTGATGAACAAGGTCAATCCCGAGCGCAGCTGGGACTATGTGTTCATGGGCATGATAGGTGTGGCACTGGTGGGCGTGCTCACCTTCAGTATGATGTGGAAAGCAAAAGCAGACGGATATGGAACAGAGGACTAAGGAATTGCTGCGCGGCGTGCGCCACGTGGCACTGGACATGGACGGGACCATCTATATGGGGAGCAAGGTCTTCCCCTTCACCATCCCGTTCCTCGATAGGCTGGGCAAGATGGGTATCACCTACTCTTTCCTCACCAACAACCCCAGCAAGAGCATCGACGCATACCTGCAGAAACTCGAGCACATGGGCATCCATGCCACCGAGCAGGAGATATACAATACCACCATCGCCACCATCGACTACATCCATGCCCATTATCCCCAGGCCCGGAAACTCTTCCTGCTGGGCACTCCCAGCATGACGGAGCAGTTTGTCAAGGCGGGCTTCATCTCCACAGCCGATGACCCCGATGACGTGCCCGACATAGTGGTGGCAGCCTTCGACATGACACTCACCTACAGCCGCGCGTGCCGCGCGGCCTGGTGGATCAGGCAAGGACTTCCCTACATAGCCACCAACCCCGACCTCGTGTGCCCCACCGACGAGCGCACCATCCTGATCGACTGTGGCAGCATCTGCCGCATGCTGGAGTCGGCGGCAGGCCGCAAGCCCGATGTCACGCTGGGCAAGCCCGACCCCAACATGCTGCTGGGCATACAGCAACAGATGGGCCTGCGCCCCCAGGAGATATGCATGGTGGGCGACCGCATCTACACCGACATTGCCATGGCACACAATGCCGGGGCCGTGGGATGCCTGGTGCTCTCGGGCGAGACCACCCTGGAGGTGGCACGGCAGGCTCCCCGGCAGCCCGACATCATTGCCCGCGACATCGCGCAACTGGGCGAGTGGCTGGCCGAGAGCAGGACTTGATCAACACCGAAACCCGAATACATGAGACAATGAAAACAAGTGCAATCTTTGCCGCATGCCTGATGACAACAGGCATGTGGATGGCTCCCCACAATGTGGAGGCGCATGAGATGACGGTGCAGGAGGCAGCGTCAGACTCGGTGTATGACGCGGTAGACAAACTCGCACAATTCCCAGGAGGGGAAGAAGCCTTGATGGCTTACCTGGAGAAAAACCTCACCTATCCAGAACAGATGCGCCAGCAGGGAAAGTCGGGCCGCGTGATGGTGTCATTCGTGATAACCCGCAAGGGCAAGATAGAGGACGTCCGCATCAGGAAGACACCCGACGAGGGGTTCAACGAGACCGTCATCCAGCTTATCCAAGGGATGCCCAAGTGGAAGCCTGCCAAGGTGAAGGGCAAGAAGGTGTCCTCACGGTGGACGGTTCCCATCCTGTTCCGCCTTCCTTGAGATGAGTTCTGAAAAATGCCGCGAGGGACTCCAGCACTGCGCTGGAGTCCCTCACGTGTTTATGGCCATGCCGCTGCATCTGCCAACGCATGCCGCCGCATCTGCCAACGCATGCCGCTGCATCTGCCATCGCATGCCGCTGCGTTGAACGTCCAGCCCAGGCTGGACGGTTGAATGGGCACATGGCTGGAGGAGACGCGGCATTGTGCCCCAGTCCCCACGGACGCGTCCCTTTATCACACGGGGTGGGGGGAAGCCTGTGAAAAAGGGACGTTTCCGCTGTAAAAGGCACATATTTTTCAGTAACTTTGCGGCATGAAACGCTTGACACTTGTCCTCATGCTGCTCTTGCCTCTGGCATGCGCCGCCCGCCAGTTGCGCCCCCTGGTGTGGGTGCTCGATGCCGGACACGGGGGGAAAGACCAGGGCACCAGCATCAGAGACGTGCTGGAGAAAGACCTGACGCTCAACATCACCAACCGCGTGGCCGCCCTCATACGCGAGAACCGGCCCGGCATCAAGGTCGTGCTCACACGCACAGACGACACCTTCGTCTCCCTGGACGAGCGCTGCCAGACTGCCAACCGCGCGAAAGCCGACCTCTTCCTGAGCATACACATCAACTTCGCGGAGAAGAACCTCCTGCTCTCGGGCACCGAGACTTTCTATGCCAACACGCGTTCGGCACAGGACATGGTGCAGGCCAGCACACTGGAACGGAATGCCGACAACAGCGAACTGCTGGCCTGGCTGCTTCAGAACAGCTACTTCAACTCAGGCCGCACGGCCGACCGTGGCGCGCGCGCCAGCAACCTGTATGTGCTCATGCACACCGAGATGCCGTCCGCACTCACCGAGGTGGGCTTCCTGAGCAACGTGGGAGATGCCGCCTACATGTGCAGCGAGCGCGGGCAGAGGCAGATAGCCCTTGACATCTACAAGGCCCTCGATGCCTATTACAGTGTCACCAAGGGCAAGTCCCAGGGGAAGACCCTGCGCACCCTGCGCCAGTCACGCGGCACCGTGAGCGGGCTGAAGGCGAGACGCGTGCGCGAGGCAAGCAGCGCCGAGGATCTGATGCCCATGCAAGACCCCTTTGCCAGGGAGGAGCGCCCCGCACCTGCCGTGCAGGAGGAGCGTGTGCAGGAGGAGCCTGCCACCGTGGCCCAGGCCGACACTCCCAGTCCACAGACTGGCACCTCTGGCACTTCGGCCAGCGACACGCCCACTCCCGAGGATTCCTCGGCGCACAGCGGCAATCCCACCACCGCGCAGGCTGAGGCTACCACCGCGCAGGCCGAGGCCACTGTCACACGGCCAGGCGGTGGGGAGGATGCGCGTCCCCTGTTCAGCGTGCAACTCTTTGCGGTGAGCAAGAAGCCACTCCCCGGCGATTCCCGCCTGAAGGGGCTCACGCCTGTGCGGACTGTGCGGGCAGGTACCGTGTATAAGGTGTTGTATGCCACGACACCCGACTATGAGGAAGCGCGTGCCATCCTGGCACGGGTCAAGAGCAGTTTCCCCGATGCTTTCATCGTGGCCTATGCGGGCGGCCGTCCCGTCTCTACTGCCGAGGCTTTGCGGATGAGCCGCTGAGCGTGCTGGCAATCTCACTCTCGCTGTCCGTCAGGCACAATATCAGGTTCTGGTACTTGCCACGCTCCACCATGTACATCAGCAGCGGCCAGATGGGTATCTCGCGCGTCCAGAAGTCCCTGCCCATGAATATCATCGGGCTGGCGTAGCCGAAGGTGAGGTAGTGGTTCTGCACCGCCTCCTGGAAGATTTCCTGCAGCGTGCCCGCGCTTCCGGGCGTGTAGATGATGCCGCCGCGCGCGATGGAGAGGATACCGTCCTCGCGTATGCTGTTGTCAAAGTACTTGGCTATCATGGTGGCCAGCGGCGTGGAGGGCTCGTGCCCGTACAGCCAGGTGGGGACACCCAGGCTGTCATAGTCGCGCTGGGGGAACTTCTCGTGTACCTCCCATGCCGTCTCCAGCCATCCCTCGTCGGTATATCTTTGCGCGCGGTTCATAATGGCGTGCGCCGCGCGCAGTTCCTGGTCAGGACGTCCGGCCATCCAGGCTCCCAGGTGCGTCGCCTCCATGGCCCCGGGGCCGCCGCCGGTAATCATCAGGAACCCCTGTTCGGTGAGGTGCTTGCTCAGCATGGCCACCCTGAGGTAGATGTCGTCGCCGCGCTTGAGCCCGTGCCCGCCCATCACGCCCACCAGCCTGTGCTCGTTGTAGTGCGAGAGCGTCTCGCGCAGGCAATCGCTGATGCTGTGGTCGTGCAGCGAGCGTGCCAGGGTCTCCTTGATGTCGCTCGCCTGCTTCCCCATCTTCATGTAGTGCCGGTAGACACGCCCGTCATAGCACGTCTGATAACTTTGCGGGTCATCGGGACGGTAGCCCTCGTAGAGTTCCTCGGGCGTGTACAGGTGGTTGCGGTAATGGAATGTCTCGCCCATGTCGGGCAGGAAGAGGCAGTCCCTCGAGAGCCGCTTCATCCCCTGCGGAATAGTGCACCCTATGAAGATGCAGTCCCTGTAAGTGTGGCTCATGGCCAGTTTGGTCTCGGCGGTCAGGTTCACGCTCTGAAAGGCGTACCTGCGTATCTCCCCCTGCTCCTGGTGCAGCACGCGCGCCACTTCCCAGTCATCCTTTATCTGTGTGTAGTTCTCGCTCATTTTTCCGTTTGTCCGTGATGCAAATTTATGCGTTTTGTGTCGAAAGTCATACCCGTTTCCCCGACTTCATTCACAATTTCCGTCCTGTTTGCCCGATTTTTCGTAACTTTGGGAAGTCGTAGGAGTCATGGAGACTCCACACGCAAGTAGTAACCAATATTATCGCTTATATGAGGAAATTTGTCTTCCTGGCTCTGGCCCTGGCATTGTCCGCAGCACCGGTGTCTGCCCAATGGGGTAATGCCCGCTGGATAACAGCGGGCGAGGGAAATGCCGACGCGCCCAACTCCTGGGTGCGCTTCCGGCGTGACGTGAGCCTGTCTTCGCTGCCAGACAGGGTGGAGTGCAGCATCTGTGTGGACAGCAAGTACTGGCTGTATGTCAACGGCAAGCAGGTGGTGTTTGAGGGCGGTCTGAAGCGCGGCCCGAACCCCACCGACTCCTATTACGACCGCCTGGACCTGCGCCCCTACCTGCGCAAGGGAGCCAACCGTGTGGAGCTGCTCGTGTGGCACTTCGGCAAGACGGGGTTCAGCCACATTGACAGTGGCAGGATGGGACTCCTGTTCTCGGCCCCCGCCATCGGGCTTTTCTCCTCCGGCATGTGGGAGAGCCGCCTGTTGGAGGAATATACGGCATGTGGCGAGCCTGTGCCCAACGGGCGACTGAGCGAGAGCAGCATACACTATGACGCGCGTGTGGCGGAGGCCAATGCCGGCAAGCCCTACACGGCCAGCCGCGAGATAGGGCGGCCGGGCGACGCTCCGTGGAACAAGCTGCACGAGCGGCCCATCCCGCTCTTCCGCGACTTCGGGCTGAAGGACGCCAAGTGCGCGCTCCATGAGGGCGGGCGGGAGGACACGCTCGTCGCACGCCTGCCCTACAACATGCAGCTCACCCCGTACATTGAGGTGGACGACCCCCAAGGGGGCAGCCTCATACGCCTGCAGACCGACCACATACAGGGAGGCAGCGAATGGGGCGTGCGTGCCGAGTATGTGACGCGCCAGGGCAAGCAGGCTTATGAGTCGCTGGGCTGGATGAATGGCGATGTGCTGCATGTGATAGTGCCTCATGGCCTGAAGGTGGCCAGGGTGCGGTATCGCGAGAGCGGATATGACGGATTGCCCGAGGGGGAGTTCCTGTGTGACGATGCCTACTTCAACCGCTTCTGGCAGAAGGGGCTGCGCACGCTCTATGTCAACATGCGCGACACTTACTTCGACTGCCCCGACCGCGAGCGGGCGCAGTGGTGGGGGGATGTCACCGTGCTGATGGGCGAGTGCTTCTACACCTACAGCACGCGCGTGCATGACATCATGCGCAAGGGAATGCTGGAACTGTGTGCCTTCCAGAACGACAAGGGCATCATCCACAGTCCCATCCCTGGCAATTATGACTCGGAGCTGCCCGCGCAGATGCTGGCCAGCGTGGGGCTGTATGGCTTCTGGAACTACTATATGAACACAGCCGACACGGCCACCATCGCGCGGGTCTATCCCGCCGTGTGCCGCTACCTGGATGTGTGGAAGACCGAGCCGGGCGGGCTTACAGCCGAGCGGCATGGAGCCTGGGACTGGGGCGACTGGGGCGACAACCGCGACATGCGCCTCATCTACGCCGGTTGGCACTATATGGCCCTGGACGCCGCGTCACGCATGGCGGAGCTGCTGGACAAACCGGGTGACGCGTCGAGGTTTCGCCAGACAATGGCCGGGGTGAAGCGGGGATACAACGCGTGCTGGACAGGCAAGGCTTACCGCCATCCCACCTTCACGGGTGACACCGACGACCGCGTGCAGGCCCTGGCTGTCATCAGCGGCATCGCCGATGCCGACAAGTACCCAGCCATCGGACGGCTGCTGCGCACACAGAAGCATGCCAGCCCCTACATGGAGAAATACGTGATGGAAGCACTGTTCCAGATGGGCGATGGCGAGTATGCCATGGAGCGCGCGCATGAGCGCTACCATGCCATGGTGACGGACTCGGTACACAGCACCCTCTACGAGGGATGGCTCGAGGGAGTCAACGGATTCGGCGGCGGCACCACCAACCATGCCTGGAGCGGCGGCCCGCTCACCGTCATCGCCCAATACCTGATGGGCGTGAGCGTGACGGAGCCGGGCTGGAGGAAGTTTGCCGTGTGCCCTTCTCCTGTACGGTTCCAGAAAGCCCACATCACCATCCCCACCGTGCGCGGCATGATAAAGAGCGCATTCAGGTTGGGCGAGAAGGCGGATGTATATACACTCACAGTGCCGCAGGGCACCGAGGCTTATCTGTACCTGCCTTGCGGGGATGCGGCACAAGTGAAGGGTGCCGCGCGCTACCTGTGCCTGGAGAGCGGGGCGCAGAAGGCGGGGCGCGTGTGCCTGCTGCTGCCGGCGGGCAAATACAAGTTCAAGGTAAGCAAATGACGTGAGAATGACAGACAGGCTTGGTATAACAACTTAACAAAGGAGGGAAATATGATGAGAAAGTACTTGGTGGCATTGGCGGCTGTGCTGCTGCCCATGCTCGGAGGGGCAAAGGAAAAGGTGGAGGAGCCCGTCAGGGTGCGCTGGTGCACGTTCAATGTGCGCTGCATATCAGGCGCGGACGAGAAGATAGGCTGCGGGTGGGACGCCCGCAAGGACAACGTGGCGAAGTATGTGCTCGACAACCATATTGACGTGGTGGGCATGCAGGAGGTGACCAGCAGGCAGCTGCAGGACCTGCGCGAGCGTCTGAAGGACTATGACTATGTGGGCGTGGGACGCACGGACGGCAAGGAGAAGGGTGAGTTCACCCCCGTGTTCTTCCGGAAAGACAAGTACGAGCCTCTTGAGAAGGGAAACTTCTGGCTGAGCGAGACCCCCGATGTGCCTGGCTCAAAGGGCTGGGACGCGGCCCTGGAGCGTGTGGCCAGTTATGTGAAACTCAGGGATAAGGCCACCGGAAAGGTGTTCATGGCCATCAACACGCACTACGACCATGTGGGTGTGGTGGCACGCAAGGAAAGCGCAAAACTGATCATGAGCAAGATACAGAGCATTGTGGGCAACCGGCCAGCCGTGGTGACGGGCGACTTCAACATCACGGAGGACGATGAGGCATACAAGACGATGGTGGACTCGGAGTTCAAGATGAACGACGCCTACCACATGACGGCTCACCACAGCGGCGTTCCCTACACCTTCCAGGACTTCTGCCGCATATCCCCATTGAAGGCCAAAAAGATAGATTTCATCTTCGTGACCCCGAACATAAAGGTGCTGCAGAGCCATATCGAGCGCGAGAACCCCAAGCGCCAGATGTCTGACCACAACCCACATTGGGCTGACCTGGAGTTCTGAGCCACAACGGGCGGGACTGAACCGCAGCGGCGGGAACGGGCGCACATTGCGCCTGTTCCCGCCGCATGTATAGGTGGGCGGGGGCTGATGGGCTATATGAGCAGCATGACACGGCCCTCTGCCTTGCAGAACTGGCTGGGGTATCGCTTGATGGCCGCGTATATCTGTGCAGGGGTCACGGGCTTCCCGTCCTTGCGCACATGCCAGTGGTTGCGGTTGATTGCCAGCGCGACCTGGCCGGTGGTCATGCCTCCGTTGCGCTGTACCAGGGCATAGGTGATGGCTTCGGGCAGTGTCATACGCATTTACAGGAACCCCTTGATGGAACTGAACACACGCCCCGAGACTCGCTTCCTCAAGGGGAACCGGTGCTTCCAGTTTTCCTGTGTGAGCAGAACACAATGGTCGTGTATGTCGCGGTAGAAGATGTCCTGCAACTGGGCGGTGACCTCACGGTCAAAGATAAACGCGTTCACCTCATAGTCGAAGCGGAGAGAGCGCGCATCGAGGTTGGCCGTCCCCACGGTGCAGAAGAGCCCGTCCACCATCATCACCTTGCTGTGGTGGAATCCTCCATCGTAATAATACACCTCGGCGCCCTTCAGCATCAGCTTGTGCATCTCCTGTCCCACAACATCGGGAGTCACCGGGCCGTCTCCTTTGGCTGAGGCCATTATCTGGACTCTTACACCGCGTCTGATTGCGTGCTCCAGTGACTTGCGTATGCTTTTGACCAGCGTGGCATAGGGGTTCACTATCTGCACCACGTTCCGCGCGTTGTCAATGCTGATGCAATAGGCCTCGCGTATGGCTTTGGCACTCTTGCGCGGGACACGCTCCACCATGGCCATGACGGAACGGCCAACCGCTACGGAGGGGGCGGTGTACAATGTGGAGTCGAGCCGTGTCTTGGCCGCGCGCCACCACATGTCCTCAAACACACGCTCGTAACCCGCCACCATCGGCCCCCTAACCTTCATGTGCATGTCCCTCCACGTACCCACGCGCGGCTTGCCGTGCAGATAGTAGTCGGCCACGTTCATGCCGCCCGTGTAGGCGTACAGCCCGTCGATGACGGCAATCTTGTGGTGGTTGCGGTGCCACAGGTGGTTGATCCAGGGAAAGCGCACACGGTCAAACTCCACAATCTGCATGCCCGATGCGCGCAGGGAGTCCAGGTACGACTTGCGCAGGGGAAGGTTGCTGTAGCGGTTGCCGAAGCTGTCATACACGACACGCACTTCCACCCCCTTGCGCGCTTTGTCCGAAAGGATGTCGAAAAGTGCCCTGCAGATGCTGTCCTGCTGGAACTTGAAGTAGTCCATGTGTATGAACCGTCTTGCCCCGCGCACGCATTGGAACAGGTCGTCGTACTTCTCACGCCCTGCGGGAAGCAGTGTCACCTCGTTGTCTTCGTAGAAGGGTAAGCCCTTCTGCCTGAAGATTTCCATCACGATGCTGTCACTGTCCTGTGACCTCATGCAGGTTGGCATAAGCAGGCACAGGAGCGCGGCAAGTGTGCAATACCTCATCGGCGGTCAAATCATGCAGCGGAAGTTGTCCACGATGCCCAGCAGCCGCTTGCGCTCGTCCACCACCATCACGGCATGTATCTTCTTCTCGCCCAGCAGGTCGGTAATCTGGTTGACCTTGATGTCGGGACTGACGCACACGGGGGACTTGGTCATCACCTCGCACACGGGCACGCTGAAGAACTTGTCCTGGAGCCTTTCCATGGCGCGCCGCACGTCCCCGTCGGTCAGTATGCCCCGCACTTGCCCGTCCTCCACGATGACTGCCAGCCCCAGTTTGCCGTGGCTCATGCGCAGGAGCGCCTCACCCAGCCTGGTGTCACGGGGTATCACGGGCAGGTCGTTGGTGCGCATCACATCACGGGCCGAGAGCAGAAGGCTGTGTCCCAGACGGCCTCCAGGATGGAAGCGCGCAAAGTCCCTCTTCTTGAAGTCACGCGCCTCCATCAGTGCACAAGCCAGCGCGTCACCCATGGCCAGCGTGGCAGTAGTGCTGCTGGTGGGCGCGAGATTGAGCGGACACGCCTCACCGCTCACCGTCACGCGTATGTGGTAGGTGGCGTACTTGGCCAGCAGGGAATCGGGGTTTCCCGATATGCCCACCAGGGGAATCTTGCTTTCGAGCAGGTAGGGTACGAAGCGGAGCAGTTCATCGGTCTGGCCGCTGTTGCTGATGGCAATCACCACATCGTCGGCGGTCATTACCCCCAAGTCCCCATGGAACACGTCAAGCGGGCTGATGAAGAACGACGGAGTGCCAGTGCTGCTGAGCGTGGCCGCGATCTTTGCTCCAATATGGCCGCTTTTCCCAACGCCTGTTATAATGACTTTTCCATGGCATCCCAAGATGAGATTGACCACTTTGTCGAAGTTTTCGTCCAGGTGTTCGACCTGCATGAGTACGGCCTGTGCCTCGTCCTTGAGGCAACGCTTGGCTATATCTGTGTATTGGCTCATTTCTGTCTTGTGGTGTTTAGTCGTGACTTGGCCGCGTATACCCTGGGCATCTGGCAGCCAGATGTCCCAGGCCAAGTGCTCTCTGTCTGTTAAATGAGTGACTTGACTACAGTCTCAAAGTCGGCCAGCCGGAGCATGTTTGGGCCGTCGCTGAGGGCGTTGTCCGGGGCGGGATGGACCTCGAAGAAATACCCCGTGGCACCGAAGGCTTTGGCCGCGAGTGCCATGGACGGGACAAACTTACGGTCCCCTCCAGTCTTCCCGCCTGCCGCTCCCGGCCTTTGCACGCTGTGGGTGCAATCCATGATGACGCGTGGGGTGTATTGCAGCATGTCGGGGATATTGCGGAAATCGACCACCAGGTTGTTGTACCCGAAGGCGTTGCCGCGCTCCGTGAGCCAAACGTCCTGGCATCCACTCTCACGGCATTTCTGTACCGGATACCGCATATCCGCGCCACTGAGGAACTGCGCCTTCTTGATGTTCACCGTGCGTCCCGTCTTGGCGGCAGAGACCAGCAGGTCAGTCTGCCGGCACAGGAAGGCTGGGATCTGCAGCACATCCGCCACCTCTGCGGCAGGACTTGCTTGCCAGCTCTCGTGTATGTCTGTCAGTATGGGCAGGTGGAACTTCTCCTTTACCTCCCGCAGCATGGCAAGCCCCCTCTCAAGTCCGGGGCCACGGAAGGAATGAAGGCTGGTGCGGTTGGCCTTGTCAAAGGATGCCTTGAAGTATATGTCCAGGCCAAGCGTGTCCCTCAGGCGGCACAATTCAGCGGCCACGGTACAGAGCAACTGCTGACTCTCTATCACGCACGGGCCTGCGATGAACACGGGCTTTGTGCGTACTTGCTGTTCGTTCTCCATTTGAAGCATTTTTGCAAAGTTAGCTTTTTTCCTTCACATAAGTGGTTCTTCTCGGATGAAAACAGTACCTTTGCAAGAAGATAGGACACTATAACGTACTTTATATACCTTATTTCAATGTTATGGGAAAATTGGTAATCAACTCCTACGAGGACTTTGAGCAATATGTGGGAAAGGAACTGGGGACAAGCGGCTATGTGCAGATGACGCAGGAGCGCATCTGCATGTTTGCCGACGCGACCCTTGACCACCAGTGGATTCATGTCGACACCGAGCGCGCCAAGGCCGAGAGCCCCTTTGGCACGACCATCGCGCACGGCTACCTGACCATGAGCATGCTGCCTTACCTGTGGAACCAGATAGTGGAGGTGCACAACCTGGAGCGCATGATGAACTATGGCATGGACAAGATGAGATTTGCGCAGCCAGTCCTGAGCGGGCAGCATATCCGCATGGTCACCAAACTGCACGAGCTGGCCAACCTGCGCGGTGCGGTGAAGACCACCATCAAGTTCACCATCGAGGTGCAGGAGACTGGCAAGAAGGCTCTGGATGGACTGGCCACCTTCATCTACTACTTCCACCCGTCGGGGAAGTGAGGCCAGGCTCTGCCCGCAGGCAGAGTGCCTGCAAGCGAAAGGCGGGCGGGGATGTGACTTTTTCACACATCCCCGCCCGCCTTGCCGCATGAGGCAGGAACTCCGTGAGGCTTCCCGCTACTGGGTGTAGAGAAAACGCTTGATGCTCTTCTTGGGAGTCTTCTCAAACTCCTGGCCCATCACCTTGATGGCTGTCAGTTGGGCATATGCGGGCAGTGTGGGATTGAGGTCCTGGCGGTTTTTCTCCATGATGGCCTCCACGTCCTCTGTCTTCAGGCCAAGTGTGGCAATCTGCTCCTGGTCGGGGTAAACCAGCCCCACCAGCTTCTCGCCCCTCTGCACCACGAGGCACTCATTGACGAGTGACATGTTGCTCAGTTTGTCCTCAATCTCCTCGGGGTAGATGTTCTGGCCGTTTGCGCCGAGCAGCATGTTCTTGCTGCGGCCCTTTATGAACACGTTTCCTGCAGCGTCCATCGTCCCCAGGTCGCCCGTGTGGTACCAGCCGTCCTTGTCCAGTGTCTTGGCTGTGGCCTCCTCATTCTTGTAGTAGCCCAGCATCACGTTGAGTCCGCGGGTGAGTATCTCGCCCGGTATGGTGGCCGGGTCGGGACTGTCAATCATAAGTTGCTGGTGGATGACGTTGCGTCCGCAACTGCCGATGACCTGCCTGGAGTAGTCGTTGTAGCAGATGATGGGCGCACACTCTGTGGCTCCGTAGCCCACCGTATAACGGAAGCCGATGTCGTGCAGCAGTTCCTCTATTTCCCTGTTGAGCGCGGCCCCGCCAATGATTACTTCATAGAAGTTTCCTCCCAGTGCCTGTGTGAGTTTGTCGCAGATGCGCTGCTTGATGCTCTGTCCAATGACAGGCATCTTCATGAGCATCCTCACGCGCACGTCCTGAATCTTTGGAAGCACGGCCTTGCGCACCACCTTCTCGATGATGAGCGGCACGACGATAAGCACACGGGGCTTCACGTCGGCCAGGGCACGCATCAGCACGGTGGGAGACGCCACCTTGGTGAGGAAATTGATGTGTACTCCATACGAGAACTCAAACAGGAACTCAAAGGACATGCCATACATGTGGGCCATGGGCAGCATGCTCAGCACCTTGTCGCCGGCCTTGATTTGCTTGCCCAGGACGCTGACCGCGAAGTCCCGGTTGCTCCACAGCGCGCGGTAGGGTATCATCACGCCCTTGGAATTGCTGGTCGTTCCGCTGGTGTAGTTGATGAGAGCCAGTTCATTGGGCTTGTCCTCGTGATAGCAGAGGTGGTTGGCACGGAAGTTCTGCGGGTACTTCTCGCCAAAGAGCCTGTTGAGGTTCTGGCGCGCGATGGAGAGTTTCTCGTTGGAGCAGGTGAGCAGGCTGTAGTCGGCAAGTGATATGATGCCCTCAAGCGCGGGCATTGCCTTTGCGTCCAGCTTGGGCCACACCTTGTCGCCCACAAAGAGCAGGCGCGCTCCGCTGTGGTTCACAATGTCGTGTATCTGGGAGGGGTGGAACTCATGTAGAATGGGCACAGCCACGGCTCCATAGGTGAGTATGCTGAAGAAGGCTGCGCCCCAGCGGCTCAGGTTCCTGCCGCATAGGGCGATGCGGTCGCCTTTTTGAATGCCCGCGCTCTCAAAGAGGATATGCATCTTCTCTATGATGCGTGCCACGTCCTTATACTGAAAGGTACACACGCCATAGTCGGACATGGAGTCCATGTCCCAGTACTTCTGGATGCTGCTCTCTATTAGTTTGTTGAACGAAGGTACTTTGGTGATGTCCGTCATTGCACAATGATTTATTTTTTGTGCAAAGTTAAAGGCAAATTAACAATTCTGCAAGAAAAAGGGCATGAAAGTTGCACCTTTGTTCCTCTATTGTGCAATTTTCATGCCTTTATGGAAAATGTGCCTCCCATTGCTTGCGGAGGCTATCCTGTGTCAGTATTGCCTGGGGCCGAAAATGGCTGTCCCCACACGCACCATGTTGCTTCCGTGGCGCAGGGCGATGGTGTAGTCGTGGCTCATGCCCCAGGAGCGGGTGTCGAAGTAGCCGCATCCGTCAAAATAAGCTTCGCTGGCCTGCCTGAATGTTTCCCAGGCTGTGTCAAACTCGCGGGCTATCTGTTGCTCGTCTGTCACGTTGCTGGCCATACACATCATGCCGCGCAGCCTGACACCGCTCATCTGACGCCATTCCCCTGTGTCCAGGTATTCGATGCATTCCTGTGGGGCGAAGCCGAACTTCGTCTCCTCTTGAGCCACATGCAGCTGTAGCAGGCAGTCCATCCTGCGGCCCGCCGCCAGAGCCTGTTTGTTTATCTCGGCCAGCAGGCGCGGGGAGTCAACGGAGTGGATGAGCGAGACGTAAGGCGTGATGGACTTCACCTTGTTGCGTTGCAGATGGCCGATGAAGTGCCACTGTATGTCCTTGGGCAGGATTTCGTGCTTCTGCTTCAGTTCCTGCGCGTGGCTCTCCGCGAAGATGCGCAACCCGCTCTCGTCATACACCTGCCGGATAAGTTCGGCGGGATGGTACTTGCTCACAGCCACCAGCGTCACTCCCTGCGGCAGCGAGCGAAGCACCTCATTTGCCTTCTGGGCCGCTGTCTGTTCCATCTGCCGTGAATTTGAAGATGTCCATGATGGGTGTCTCGGTGATGGAGATGATGTCCCAGTCGCTCAGGGTTCCCTGCATCCCCTTGTCCAGATTCTTGACTGCTGTACGCAGGTCCTTGGCCTGGATGAGCATAATCTGGTTTGTGCGCTTCTCCGCGCCCGTCTTCTCGTCGTAGGCGATATAGGCAACCTTGGCCTTGTACCACTTGTCGTCGGCGCTGTCGGTGCTCTCGAAAAGTTCGGCAATCTTGGCGCGCTTGATGTCGCTGATGCTGTATTCGCCCGACATCATGGGCTCCAGTTCCTCCAGGAAGCGCTCCTCGGCCTCTGTAAAACTGAGAGCGTCCACCAGATACGACTCGGTCACCTTCTTCAGCAGACCTGTCTCCAGGGTCTTGTCATATCTCACTTTACATTCAAACCATTCTTTTGCCATAATCTTTCTATGTTATTTGTTAAACAATCTCTTGAGTAAGTCCTGGCGTCCGATGCCGCGCAGGTAAGTCTCGATGCGGTGTCTCTCCTCCTTTTTGTACCAGAAGAAGAACATGCGCTGCTGCTCCTTCTCCTTGGGTGAGCGTGCGCAGAACACCGGTTCGAGTGTGTAGGGGTGGTAGCCGGTAGCCCAGCAGGTGGTGGCTACGGTGAGCGGTGTGGGGGTGAAGTCCTGTACCTGTTCGAGCCGGAAGTCCAGTTGCTTGGTCTCGATGGCCAGTTCGGCCATGTCCTCGGCATGGCATCCCGGATGGCCGCTGATGAAGTAGGGGACTATCTGCTGGCGCAAGTGCTGGCTGCGGCACACGTCATCGAAGATTCGCTTGAACTGCCGGAACTGGGCGAATGAAGGCTTTCGCATCAGCCCGAGCACCCTTTCCGAAGTATGCTCGGGAGCCACCTTCAGCCTGCCGCTCACATGACGGAGAATCAGTTCACGCGTGTACTCGCGGGCCGAGCGGTTCAGCGTCTCGTCGCCCCAGTCATGCAGCAGCATGTCATAGCGCACGCCACTCCCGATGAAACTCTTCTTGATGCCCGGCATGCGGTCAACGCCCCGATACACATCCAGCAGCGGGCGGTGGTCACCATTGAGGTTGGGGCATATCTGCGGGTGTATGCACGAAGGCCGCTTGCACGCCCCGCACGCCTTTGGGTTACGCCCGCGCATCATGTACATGTTGGCACTGGGTCCTCCCAGGTCGCTCAGATATCCCTTGAAGCCAGGCATGCGTGTGATGGCTTCCACCTCCCTCAGAATGCTCTCCTTGGAGCGGCTCACGATGAACTTCCCCTGGTGTGCGCTGATGGTGCAGAAGGCACAACCGCCGAAGCAGCCACGGTGCAGGCACACGCTGAAGCGTATCATCTCATAGGCAGGTATGCGCTTGCCCTTGTACTTGGGATGTGGCAGGCGCGTGTAGGGCAGGTCGAAACTGTGGTCAAGTTCCCTCTGTGTGAGTGGCGGGAAGGGCGGGTTCACCACCACCCATTCTCCGCCCGTCTGTTGCAGGAGCCTCTGTGCTTGCAGCTTGTTGCTCTCCTCCTCCACATGGCGGAAGTTGTCGGCATGAAGGCGCGGCTCACGCAGGCACTCCTCATAACTGTGCAGTACGATATCCTGCTTCCGGATGCCTCCTGGAATGTCCTCTTTGCGATAGAGCGACACTGTCTGGCGCACCTCGTTCCGCTCTTGGGCCACCTGTCGGAAGGTGGCGCGGGTGATGAAGGAGTTTCCGTTGGCATCGTAATACAGGTCGGGGTGGCTCTCATCCAGCGCGCGGGTGAGCAGTCGGCACAGTTCGCAGGTCGGCTTCTCGCCCATGCCGTAGGCGATCATGTCGGCATGGCTGTCCACAAGGATGCTTGGCCTGAACCGTTCCTGCCAGTAGTCATAGTGCATCACGCGCCTCAGGCTGGCCTCTATGCCGCCCAGCACCACCGGCACATCGGGGTATAGCTGGCGCAGGATGCGGGTATATACGATGGTGGGGTACTCTGGCCTCATGTCGTGGCGCCCGTCGGGACTGTAGGCATCCTCGCTGCGGAGCCGTCGGGCCGCAGTGTATTTGTTCACCATCGAGTCCATGCATCCCGGTGCGACACCAAAGAAGAGACGTGGCCGCCCCAGCCGCCGGAAGTCGCGGAAGTCCCCATGCCAGTCCGGTTGCGGCACGATGGCCACGCGCAGACCTTCGGCTTCCATGACACGCCCTATCACGGACGCCCCAAAGGATGGGTGGTCCACATAGGCATCCGCGCTGAACAGGATCACGTCAGCGCATTCCCACCCGCGTAAGTCCATCTCGCGGCGCGTGGTGGGTAGCCAGTCGGTCAGTTGGTGCGCGGCCATGCTCAACTCTTGGTCTCCCCTTCCTGTTTATCCTTCTCCCAGTCCAGGTAGAGCAGGATGAGCTGGTGCAGTCCGCGGGCCTTCATGTTGTCGTGGAACAGGATATCCCGGCACAGTTTCAGCAGGCCGGCATCGGGATGGTCGGTGTTGAGCAAAGACCGCACGTTGAGGCGCAGTTTCTCCAACACGTTCTCGTTTACGATGCCGTTGCTGTCCAGCAAGTCACTGAAGAGGTTGTGCCTCTTTATTGTCTCCAGGTGCTCCTCCATTACCGCAAGCGTCCTGGAACCCTTCTCGTTGCATACTATCTGGTACATATCTGTAGTGTTGTTTGGTTACGTCTCGCTCGCTCATTTCCCCAGCAGGAACTGTACTGAGGCCGCGAAGATGGCCGCGCGCGCCTCGGCCGAGGTGACGCACTCCAGCGGGAACCCGAATGAGATGGCCTTGTAGTCACTGCCCTGGTAAGCCACGGCCGATGCCTGCTGGCTTTCTCCATAGAGCATGGTGGGGAAAGCCTGTGCTGTGGGCTGCAGCGCGTCCATGTGGCGCACCCAGTAACGTGTCTCGTTCGGCTCTGTGTATATGTTGGCCTGCGTGTTCATTCCCTGCACTGTCATGCAGTTGTCCGCGAAGACCGCAGCCCCGGGTGTCCATTTCAGTGTCCGGGCCAGGAACTGCCGCTCGTCCGGCGCGGCCATGTCCGTTCCGATGTACGCCCCGCTCACCAGCACGCCCTTTCCCTTGCGTGTGAGTTGCTCCATGAGGCTGCGCACCCCGGGGGTGAAAGCCTTGTAGGAGCGCATGGAATAGCCGTCGGCCTTCTGCGCGCCAAGGACAAAGTCGGCCATCGCGAACAGGCTCGCGTCTATATCCTGGCATGCCGATGACACACAGCTGCTGATATTGTACTGCCCTCCACGCAGGATCTCGGCCGCATGGACGCTTGACCAGTCGTGCGTGTTCCCGGCCAGCAGCATGCCCTCCAGTTCGCTTCCGCTGTATCCGTGCCCCGTGCTGTTTTCCTTGCCCAATCCGTCTTTGCCGAAGTATAGTTGGTATCCGCAATAGCCGGGAGTGCGCACGTCGGCCACTCCAGGGTCCTGGTTCATGTCGAACCCTGAAGTCTTCTCGGAGTTGAAGGCCATCGGGCCGGCCACTCTCTGGAAACCGTCCACGACCAGTATGTGCGGCGCGTCCTCCGCAGCCATGTGGCAACACACCTCCTCCGAGGGCATGCTCTCGCCTCCGCTGTTCACCGCTGTCACGCGGAACCGGTACATCACCCCGGGATCCAGGTCGATGTCGACGGCCGTGGAGCGGGCGTCCACCGCCGTCCCGTTGTCGAAGCCGGCTCCCGCGCGACTTGTGTAGATGACATACTTGGTGGGGCGCGCAGTCCCCTCAAGCGCGTCCACGGTGGGCTTCCATGAAAGTCTCACCTTCTTCCTGCGCGTGTCGAGCACACTGCTCACACCGCCCACGGGGAGTGGCTGCACCACCGCCGTCCGCTTGTGTACTGCCGCCAGATAGCGCAGGATGCCCTTGTAGATGGCGCGTGCCATGACAAACTTGAAATATGGGTCGTGCGCCATGCGCATGTCGGCCCAGTTCTGGTGGCTCAGCATCTCCAGGATGATGGCAGGGTATTGCGGCTCACGCGTCTCGCCGTAGTTGCGGTTGTACATCTGTCTGCGCGTCCACTGGCCAAAGGATTGCTTCAGGTCGCCATACACCTGCGTCATCACGATGTCGGCCAGGTCTCTGCTGGTGAGGCGCGAGAGCCCCGCTCCAGTGATGCCCCCATAGAAGTCGGCCGTGTAGATGCCGAGCGATCCCACTATCGAGCTGTCCCTTCGGAAACCTGCGTCGCTGTGTAGAGCCATGCTCAGTTCAATCGGGACACACAGCCCGCTGTCTCCCGGCAGATACACGCTTCCTCGGCCCAGGTAGTTCTCTGTCCTGGGGCGCGTGTTGATGTCGTCTCCATAGTCATCGTTGTCCTTCACGCTGTAGGTGTCCATCGGGAATCCGTACCACAGCGCCGAGTATCGCGCGGCTTCCAGAAAGCGGGGGAGTCCGCTGGCCAGCGCGTAGGACATGGTGCTGTCCGAGCGCACGATGTTGCTCATGCCTCCCCCGAAGCGCACCGCATCGGCCGTCACCACCCCCCTTGAGCCGCTCTGGTTGGTGAGCAGCACGCAGTTGTTCTCCAGGTCACCCGCCCCGAAGTGGAAGGTGCCCAGATACACCCAGGTGCCTCCACCCATCCGCTGGTTGACGGTAAACGGGGTGTCAATTCCCTGGTGCCGCACCACGTAATGGGCATCGTCCACACTGCCCGGACAGGTGCGGTAGGACACGTACACCGCATAGTCGCCCTCGGCGGGAATGACTGGCCGCCACACCACCATGCTGGCCGCCCTTTTCCCGCCCACACTCTCGGCCATACGGAAAGTGCCGTCGGCAAAGGGGTTGTCACCATCCTGGTAGTAGGCGCGCAGATAGGCAAAACCCGTGCCCCCGTCGCTCCATTCCTGCTTGCCGTTCACCTCCTGGTACAGGCCGTTGGAGTCGGGCGTGTCGTTGTCCACAATCACCTCGTTCTTCTGCCAGTCGCGCTCACGCGGTGTGAACACGCACGCCCCGGAGCCCTCGAGCATGGGTATCAGATAGGGCACCACAATGGTCTGTGTGAAGAGGTCCTCGGTGGTGCAGAACAGCCTTGGGCGCTGCCACACCCACTTCTGCGTGCTGTTGCTGTAGTACTTTCCGTGGCTGGCCCACAGGCACAGGTGCCTGCCCTGTAGCCCGTGTGTGACGGAGTAGGGCTTCTTCTCCCTATGCACCCAGGGGCGGCCCTTGTAGTCCCGCTTGCCATACACCCTCGAGGTGTCCTTTCCGTCGGTCAGATTCACGGGGACAAGCGACTCGATGGGTGTGCCGCCGGCATACACCACCACCTTGTAGTCCTGCAGTGGCTTGGGCAGGCGCCGCTGTATGTTGGCGTTGATGTCCCTCACCGACTCGGGGGTGAAGGGCTGTCCCACGAATCCTTCGCCCAGGTATATGTGTACCTTGCGCTCCTCCTGGCTCACGCTGATGTCCTCGACGGTCACGGGGTCGTAACTTGTGTAGCAGGTGGCATTGCGGTTGTAATTCTCAATGTAGTCGGCCAGTGCTGTGCGCAGTGTCCTTGTGTCGGACTGTGCCCAGCCCCGTACGGCCCCCATGACGCACATGGTGACCAGCGCCAGTGTGGCCTTTATGTTCCTGTTCATAGTTATATTGCGAAATTTTCGGGCTTCCTTGCCACGAAGCGCGCGAAGTAGCCCTTTATCTCGGCCATCTGCCCCTCCACGTCACCGTTGGGTATGATGGTCTTGGTACACTCTATCTTTCTCTCCCTGTAGTCCAGCCCGTACAGCAGTATGGGCAGTCCCGCCTTGAGCGCGATGTAATAGAAGCCAAGCTTCCACTCGCTGTTGGGCTTGCGTGTCCCTTCGGGTGTGATGCACAGGTGGAATGTCCTGGACTTCCTGGCCAGCAGTGCCAGCCGGTCGGTGGTTCCCATCTGCTTGTCGCGGTACACGGGTATGCCCCCCATCCTGCGCATCAGCTTGCCCATGGGCCAGAAGAACCACTCCCTCTTGATGAGGAAATTGCAGCGGAAACCCTCGGCGCGCGAATACAGGTTCCCGATGATGAAGTCCCAGTTGCTTGTGTGCGGGGCCATCACGATGATGTACTTCTTGGGGCGTGGCTCTGTGACCACCTCCGAGAAGCCCAGCCATCCGTACAGTATCCGCCGGTAGAATCTCTGGTTCATTGGTGATGGGTTTACGCTTTTCCTTCCTGTTCCGTCCGGAGTGTCTTTCCCGCCCGTCTCTTGTGCTCCTGTCACATGCAGGCGCAGGGCGGATGTGGCAGAGAACAGGCGCGGGCCGCCTGCGGGCATCCGGGGGATGCGCGGCGGGGCGGGTCTCAGCCCAAACCGCCTATCATCCTCTTGGTCTCCTGGCGCAGGGTGTCTATATCATCACGGTATTTCCTGAAGAATTTCCTCACGCTTCCAGGCTCCACATGCGAGAGCCGCGCGAGCAGGCTGTCCTGTGTGTTCAGTATCTTCACCATTATCTGGTCGGTCTGTTCCTGCTTGTCCTTGTGGAAATGCGATGCTACCACACACTCCGCGAAGAGTTCCCCGCACAGGTTCCTGGTCAACCTTTTCTGTGTTCTGCGTTTCATTGTCAGAGTCTTTTGGTGCTTTCGCGCCGTGGCGCGCACGCTTTTCACAAAGGTACACTTTATTCCGCTATTGGCAAGGGGAGCCCTGTCTCTAATTTGCTTTTCGCGCCGGATTTGGCTCCGCGAAGCCTCTGTTTGGGGCCGGGGTTGTCCCCGTCCGCGCAGCCTCGGGCCCCGCTGTGCGGCTGGCCTATGCGCGGCTGGCTATCTCCCCGGCCTTCTCCAGCGCAACGTTGATGTTGGGACAGATGTGTTCCTTTCCGAGCATGTGGCAAAACCCGTTTTTCTCCAGCACACTGAACACGTTGGGCTGCACTCCCGACAATACGATGTGGATGCCCTCGCGGTGGCTCATCTGGCACAGGTTCTGCAGGTTGTGCATTCCGGTGGAGTCGATGAAGGGCACACGGCGCATGCGTATGACACGCACCTTGGGCCGCTGCTCCATAGTGGCCATGAGGTCGTCAAACTTATTGGCGACACCGAAGAAGTAGGGGCCGTTGATTTCGTACACCTCCACTCCATGGGGGATGGCCAGGCGCTCCTCGTGCACCTCGGCGTCGGTCTCCTCGTTGGGGTCTATCTCGCCGGCTATCACCTTCACCTGTGTGGTCTCGGCCATGCGGCGCATGAAAAGCAGGCAGGCGATGAGCAGTCCCACCTCGATGGCCACCGTGAGGTCAAAGATGACCGTAAGCAGGAAGGTCACCATCAGCACGGTCACGTCACTCTTGGGGTTGCGCGTCATCTGCACAAAGGTGCGCCAGCCGCTCATGCCGTAACTCACCATCACCAGCACGCCAGCCAGGCAGGCCAGGGGGATGTAGGCGGCCAGGGGCATGAGGGCCAGGAAGATGACCAGCAGCACTATGGCATGGAAGATGCCCGCCATGGGCGTGCGCCCGCCGTTGTTGATGTTGGTCATGGTGCGCGCGATGGCACCCGTGCAAGGTATGCCTCCGAGAAGCGGGGTGCACAGGTTGGCCACGCCCTGTCCCATGAGTTCCTGGTTGGAGTTGTGTCGGTCACCGCACACGCCGTCGGCCACAGTGGCCGACAGCAGCGACTCGATGGCCCCCAGCACGGCTATCACCATTGCCGTGGGGAGCAGCCCCCTGATTCCCTCCCAGGTGATGTCGGGTACGGCGAGGCGCGGGATGCTGGCCTTTATCTCGCCGAACTGGTCGCCAATGGTGCTCACGTGCGTGGCGCCTGAGGAGTTGAGGAAATACACGCCGACGGTCATCACCAATATGGCCACAAGTGATCCGGGCACCTTCTTGGACACCTTGGGCGTGACTGCTATGACGAGGACACTCAGCAGGCCCACGCACGCCGTGGCCCAGTCGACGGTGTGGATATGCCGCAGGTACAGCATCCACTTGCCCAGGAAGTCGCCTGGCAGTTTGCCGTCGATGTCCAGCCCCAGCAGGTCTTTAATCTGTGTGGTGAAGATGGTGACCGCTATTCCGCTGGTGAATCCCACCACTATGGGGTAGGGGATAAACTTGATGACGGTGCCCAGGCGGCATGCGCCCAGCAGGATGAGGAACACGCCCGCGAGCATGGTGGCCACCATCAGTCCCGGGAGCCCAAGTCGCGGGTCGTTGACTATACCGTATATAATCACGACAAAAGCGCCTGTGGGGCCGCCTATCTGCACCTTGCTTCCGCCCAGGGCACTCACGAGGAAACCTCCGATGATGGCTGTGAGGATGCCCTGGGAGGGCGACACGCCCGAGGCGATGCCGAAGGCGATGGCAAGCGGAAGGGCCACGATGCCCACAATGAGGCCCGCCATGAGGTCGGCCGTGAGTTTCTCCCGGTTGTAATGCCGCAACTCGCTTACGATGCGCGGCGCAAAACTGAGTCTGTTCATCAAGGACTGTCGGATTTTGATTAAGTCTTACGGCCTGCAAAGGTACGGCTTTTTCTTAAAATATGTAAACGCACAAGGGCTAAAGGTATGTCCCCCCCATGCCTTTGTGGCCCGTTGTCCTCAAATGGACACCACCATGGGGGAAAAAACGCATGCCGCTGCGGTGGCGATTGCAGTGCGCCGCGATCGCCATCGCATGCGGCTGCGATAGCCATCGCGGCGCACTGCGTCGGGCCACGCATTTGCATGGGCCTGTCATCCGGCGTCAGTTCCGGCGAGGTCTTGCCCCCCTTCAGAAGGGGAACAGGCAGGGCAGCAACAGCACCATGACAACACCGATGATGACCTGCAGAGGCAGGCCGACCTTCACGTAATCGGCGAATGTGTAGTTGCCTGCCTTCATCACCAGGGCGTTCGGGGGCGTGGAGAAGGGCGAGGCGAAGCACATGCTGGCTCCCAGGGTCACGGCGAAGAGGAAGGCATAAGGGCTCACCCCGCACCTGGCGGCGGCCACCATGGCTATGGGCGCCATGAGCACGGCTGTGGCGGTGTTGCTGATAAACATGGTGAGCACCGAGGTGGTGAGGTACAGTCCAGCCAGCAAGGCTGTGGGGCCCATACTGCCCAGCGAACTGACCAGTGCCGTGGAGACGGCCTGGGACACTCCCGTCTTCTCCAGCGCGGTGGACATGGGCATCATGGCGGCAATAAGCACGACGCTCTCCCAATGGATGGTCTTATAGGCCGACTCCACGCTGCGGTGGCAGCCTGTGAGCACGGTGAGCAAGCCTGCCATGATGACTGCAGTGACAGGCGCGGCGGGAATGGTGTCGAGCACCATCATGACCACCATGCCCAGCATGATGGCTGCAGCCAGCGGAGCCTTGTAGTCGAGGGTGACATGGCGAAGGGCCTGTTCGGGGTGTCCAAGCACCACCCAGTTGTCACTCTCGTCATTGAGGCGGAGTATGTCGTTCCACTTGCCCTGCGCCAGCAGCACGTCGCCCGTCTCCAGTTTGGCCTCCGCAAGCCGCCCCGACCGGTAACTTTTGCCGTTTCGCATGGCCAGGACATTGATTCCGTACTTCTTTCTGAGCTGCGCCTCGCGTATCTTCATGCCGTTGATCTCCGACTCTGGTGTCACGATGAGCTCCACCAGCCCCAGGTCATAGAAATGCAGCGCGTTGTCCTCCTGCCCGGTGAGCCGCAAGTCGTGCTCCATGCAGTCCATCCCACCGGACTCACCTGTAACATACAGGATGTCGCCCTCATGCAGGACGCTGTTGGCTGTGGCCATGTTCTGCCGCACATCCTTGAGCAGGGACAGACGGCCCATACGCTCGCTGCGTATCTCCACGATTGACACCCCATAGACTTCCTGCAGCCTCATTCCGCCCACCTTGCGCCCTATGGCGGGCGACCCGCTGCCCACTCGGTAGCGGCGTATGTGCCTGTCTATGTCATACTCGCGTGCCAGGTCGGCGGGCGATTTCAGGCGTGGCTTCCCCCCGCGCCTGCCCGTGGGCTCCCGTCCCTCAGGCTGTGTGCCGCCGGTGGCTGCGGGCATGACCGGGCCGGAGCCTGTACGGCGATGTTCCCCGCGCACCAGGAACCACCTGCTCAGAGGCAGCAGCACCAGCGTGCCCACCAGGATGCACACCATGCCAACGGGCAGGAATGAGAAAAAGGACAGCCCCCGGTAGCCAGCCTCGCGCAGGGTCTCGTCGATGACCAGGTTGGGCGGTGTGCCTATGAGGGTGAGCATGCCACCCAGGCTGCCTGCGAAGGCCAGCGGCATGAGCATGCGCGAGGACTGGAATCCAGCCTGTGCCGCCATGCTCACCACGATGGGCATCATGAGCGCGACCGTGCCCGTGTTGCTTATAAAGGCGCCGATAACCGAGGTGACCAGCATGAGGAGCAGGAAGGTGAGGGTCTCGCTGCCGCGCGCGAGAGACATCAGACGCTGCCCGATGCTGCGGGCAAGCCCGGTCTGCAGTATGGCCCCACCCACCACGAAGAGCCCCGCCATCATCGCCACAATGGGGGACGAGAAGCCGGCAAGAGCCTCGGCGGGCGTGAGGATTCCCAGGGCCAGCAGGGCTGCCAGGGCACACAGCGCAACGATGTCGGAGCGCACGCGCCCCCAGACGAACAGGCCCACGGTGAGGGCCAGGATGATGAGCGTGGTGGTCATAAGTGACGACTCGAAATGTGATGAGACATCAAACCGCGTGCCCGCACGCCAGGCGAAGTGTGGCAATGCCTCGTCCCAGGCGCCTGCCTATGGGCGTTTGGTGTGGCAGGGTGGCGGTTAGCGTGTGTAAAGTTAAGGCAATTTTCGCAAAGGCAGGCAGGCACGGCCACATAACGCGCAGCAAAAGGCCCGGACAGGGCACATTCTCCCCATAGGGGAGGCCGTGGCCGTGCCGGAAATGCCGCCATGCCGGTAGAGGGAAACCATCATTTTTGGGTATTGCCGCCATGCGGACAAGTCCGTACCTTTGCATCGCGACAGGGGCAGCACCCCGGCGCGGCATTGTCATGTATGGTTACGGAGCGCCCGAAAGCAGTCCGCCCGGAGCCGGAGGCGGCAAGGCGAGGAAACGGAAGAACGATTTATGTGAAAGCGTAATAATGATTGAAGATTGGCCCCCTGCCTTGTGAAAGGCGGAGGGGCTTTTTTCTGCGCCCACAGCAGCCGGGCGGTCGGGATCGCGCCAGCCTATTCCTGCGCGCCCTCGGTGGGAGTGTCCCTGGTGGGCACGTTCTCGATGAGAAGCCACGAGGCAGGAACCAGGTCGGTGGCGGGCTGCGTGGCGCTCCACTGGCGAGGCGCCATCACAATCTTCTCGGAGTATCCGTTGAGCCATGCCGCCCACCAGGAGAAGGTGCTGTTGGATATGATGTTGTGCCGGCAGTTGCTCATGAGCATCATGTCCTGCCAACTGTCCGCGCCCGTGTTCCAGTCCACAAAGTTGGCATTCTCCAGCGGAAGGTTGTCGCGCACCCACTGCAGGTCATCAGAGAACACGTAATAATGTGCCCCGGGCATCAGTATGCTCATGCTCTCGATGGCGTTCAGAAAATAAGCCGTGCTGGCATACTGGCCCATCGGAAGCCAGTACTTGGGCTGGGTGTAGTCCCCCCGGCGCACATGTATCGACACCGCCTTTGGGTCGCGCCGCAGGTGTTCGAGGCAGAGGCGAGTCCTGTCGCTGATTATGTTCTCGTCAAAGGTAAACGCCTCGCGCACCTCGTCCTCGACATCCAGGAAGTAGCGCTCGTTCTGGTAAAAGCCCTTGTAATAGATGAACGGCCAGCGCATGGGCTTGAGGTAGGCGTCCATGCAGCCATGCTGGTGACGCTCGAGTATGATGCGGAAGATGGTTCCCTCGAGTATCTTCTCCACAATCCAACTGGTGCAGAACTCACATGGCAGGATGCGGAATATCCTGTTCAACTCGTAGCCGTTGTGCGTGTGGCGATGCTTGAGGTCGGTAATATCAATGCGCACACTGTCGCCGAAGCGCTTTCGCATGCCCAGGTACATGGCGTATATGAACATCTGGTTGCCCAGTCCGCCAGCCATCTTTATCAGTCTCATGTCGTTGTGTGTGGGGGGATGGTCGTGTGTTGCCTACCTCTTGGAATTCTCCTTCAGCATGCCGTGCCTGTAGGCATAGAGCAACTGGCGCAACTCGTCGATTTGTGTCTGCAGCAGCTTTCCCTTGTCGGTGTCCTTCACGCGCAGGCGCCGCCCGCTCATTTCCACTATCTGGGTGCTGCTCTTGATGTCGGTCTGCCTGAGGATTGCGTCGCGGGTGCTGGTGAACGGCTCGTGCTGTATGAGTTGGAATCCCCGGCTGTGGTACACGAGCGTGTAGCCGGCAATGCCCGTGGTGTTGTGGTAAGCCTTGGCAAAGCCTCCGTCGATGACCATCAGTTTCCCTCCGGCCTTGATGGGGTTCTCACCCTGGCTCGCGTGTACCGGCACATGCCCGTTGATGATGTGCCGGTTGTCGCCCTGCACGCCGAAAGCATCCAGGATACGGTCGCACACCTCGGGCTGCTCGCGCAGGGTGTAGTACCAGCCCTTCTCCTCGTGATAGGTGCTCTTGTCGGCCAGCATATACCGCTCAAAGGTGGTCATGTGGTCTTTGTCAAAGAGAGGCGAGTCTTTTCCGCACCACAAGTACCAGAAGTAGTCGCGGGCATTGTTGCGCTCTGCCTTGGGCGTGTCGGGCTGGAAAGCCGAGCGCATGTACATGCCTATGTGGTGCATGAGCGCGCGGCCGCTGTACCTCTGCCCGCACAATTCCACCTCCTTGAGCGTGCCGTCGGCATTCATGGGCACGGAGGCGTGGAAGAGAAGGTTCCCATTACATATATTATATAGGCATCCGTGCGAGAAGAGCAACTGGATGTGCTTCTGCAGTTTCTCCGATATAAGGAACGAGTGGCGCAGCCTGCGCACCAGTTCGGCCTCGGCATTGGTGAGTGCCGTGGGGGAGCCGGGCGACACAGTGGGCAGGTTGCTGTCCTTGAGCAGGTAGGCTTTCCCGTCCAGCACACACGCCTTTTGTGCGAAATCGATATTCTCCAGCCCAAACGGGCTGTGCATCTGCCATTCGGGGTGACGCTTCCGCATCTGGGCCTCAAGTTTGAACTGTATGACCGCGATGGCCTTGTGCATGCGCGCCGTGAGCATGCGGTTCTTCATTCCCAGCGGCACTTGCCCTTCGGCCACTATGGGCAGGAACTCCTCGCACGGGTCATCGCCGTACACGTCCATAGCCAGCGTGGCCAGCGGCACCAGGTTGATGCCATAGCCGTCCTCCAGCGTGGCCATGTTGGAGTAGCGCAGGGAGATCCTGATTACATTGGCTATGCAGCAGTCGTTGCCTGCAGCGGCGCCCATCCACAGGGCATCATGGTTGCCCCACTGTATGTCGAAGTTGTCACGCTCCATCAGGTAGTCCATGATGATGTGCGCGCCCGGGCCACGGTCGAACACATCGCCCAGGATGTGCAGCTGGTCTATGCTCAGGCGCTGGATGACCGAACAAATGGCGATGATGAAGCTCTGCGCCTGCCCTGTCTGGATGATGCTCTCGATGATGCAGTGGAAGTAGGCTTCCTTGTCATCGTCATTAGGGCTCTCGTGCAGCATTTCCTCGATGATGTAGGCAAACTGCCTGGGCAGAGCCTTGCGCACCTTGCTGCGGGTGTACTTGCTGGTCACTGACTGGCACACCTGCACCAACTGGAAGAGCGTGCACGCGTAATACTCGTTGAGGTCTTGCTCGGGCGTGTCCTCGGCGAGCATCTCCAGCCTGCGCTCAGGATAGTAGATGAGCGTGCATAATTCCCTTATCTGTGCGGGAGTGAGCATGTTGCCAAAGAGTTCGGTGACCTTGCGCTTGATGTTCCCACTGGCATTGCGCAGAATATGTAGGAACGCCTCGTGCTCACCATGGATGTCGGCCACGAAGTGCTCCGTGCCCTTGGGCAGATTGAGAATGGCCTCGAGGTTGATAATCTCGGTGCTCGCGCTGTCCGCGTCCGGGAACATCTGCGAGAGAATCTCCAGCATCCTGAGGTCGGCAGGGGCTATCTTTTCTTCTGTAAACATGACTGTATATGTTGGGCAGCACTTGTCCTTCATGTGTCCAGGAAACTTTCACAAGGATGTGTGCGTACCATAATTTCCTGCAAAAATAGTCATAATTCCCTTTTCGGACAATGGCTCGTTTGATTTTTCAGTAACTTTGCAGCCGTGATAACGAGAAAGAACATCATGGCGTGCGCCATAATGGCCTCAGTCGGCCTGGGCACACTGGCAGCAAACAGCAATGAAAAAGGCGCGGCCAGCGTGGCCATCGGGACGTGCAACCGCACCAGCCGCGAAGCCGACACCACGCATGCCACTTCCGCAAACGACAGTACCCTGTACCAACTGAACAGCCTGCTGCTCAAGGGGGGCGCGCTGGAACTGATGAGCAAGAAGACGCACCGCTTCGGCTGGCGGCTGAAGCGGTATTTCAAGGAGAGCAACAAGGGAAAGAACAAGCGGTTTGACTGGGGCATCCTGGCAGGCCCTTCCTACAACCAGACTACAAGTCTGGGCATCGGGGGTGGCGTGAGCGGACTCTACTCATGGGACCGGAGCGACTCCCTGCTGCAGCGAAGCAATATCAACGCCTTCTTCTCGGTATACATCACAGGCATGTACCTGCTCACGCTCAACGGCAACAACTATATGAAGCACGACGCACAGCGATGGACCTACAAGGCGCGCTTCAAGCGTCAGCCCACGGACTTCTGGGGTATAGGCTATAGCAATGGCATCAGAAACGAGCAGAAGAGTGACTACGACGCACTGCAGCTCTATTTCCGTGGCGACTATCTGTTCCGCGTGGCCGACAACTTCTACTTGGGCCCGCAAGTGGAGGTCAACAACATCAACGCACGCGACATGGAACGCCCCGACCTGCTCAACGGCCAGGCAAAGAGCATCCTGTCAACCGGCATAGGCGCGGTGATGCAGTATGACAGCCGTGACATAGCCACCAACGCCACACGGGGCAACTATCTGCGCGTATTGCAGATGTTCTACCCCGAACTGAGCAAGGGAAGCCGCTTCATGCGCACCGAGGCCACCTACTCGGCTTACCGCAAGGGGTGGAAGGGCAGCGTGCTGGCCATGGAGTTGCACGGCATGTTCAACTACGGCGACAAGGTGCCCTGGACCATGCTGGCCATGGTGGGCGAGGGAAGCCACATGCGCGGCTACTATGAGGGGCGTTACCGTGACAAGAACATCATCGAGGGACAGGTGGAACTGCGCCAGCACCTGCACAAGAGGTTTGGCATGGTGGTCTTTGCAGGAGCGTCCAACGTGTTTCCCGACTTCAAGAACATCTACTTCAAACAGATTCTGCCCAATGCGGGCATCGGTTTCCGGTGGGAGTTCAAGAAGCATGTGAACCTGCGTGTGGACTTTGGCCTGACCAAGAACAAGCCAGGCGTGGAATTCAACCTGAACGAGGCGTTCTGAACCCTCAGGGCACTCCTGCGTCCGGCTCAAGAATACAACAACAGAAACATATAAAACAAGAAATGAAGAAGACATTCATTGCGTGCGCCATGGCCATACTGGCATCCAGCGTGTCGGCCGAGGACGAGATGATCAAGTATGGCAACTTCGACACCTGGATAACACGTGACATACGCGAGAGCATCCTGGTGGGTGGAAAGCGGCAGACACTCTATGAGGTGGGGCCTAAGGGGAGGTTTGACGGACAGCGTGCCTTCACCAACCAGGGCAATTGCCCATGGGCCAACAGCAACGTGTACGCCAAGGTGGCAGGAGTGGTGAAAACCAACGTGAGTGTGTATCCCGACAACCATCCCGGTCACGGCAAGTGCGTGAAACTGACCACCCATATCGTCAAGTGCAAAGCCATAGGCATCATCAATATCAGCGTGCTGGCGGCAGGAAGCATCTACACAGGCACAATGGAAGAGCCCATCACCAGCAGTTCCAACCCAATGGCCAAGATGAGCATCGGGATGCCCTTCAGCAAGCGTCCGAAGGCTCTCAAGTTTGACTACAAGTACTATACCCCGGGAAACGCCAACCGCATCCGCGAGACAGGCTTCAGCAAGAAGAAAGTGGTTCCAGGCAAGGACATGGGCGAGTGCATGTGCCTGCTGCAGAAGCGATGGGAGGACGATGAGGGAAATATCCATGCCTTGAGGGTGGGCACCATGCGTCACCGTTTCAGCGAGAACACCCAAGGGTGGGTCGAGAACAAGGCTTTTACCATACATTATGGTGACATCCGCCACAAGAGTTTCTTCCAAAACTGGATGGGGCTGATAACAGGCGACCGCGTGTTCTATGCCAAGAACAGCAAAGGCAAACTGGTTCCCGTGACAGAAGAAGGATGGGCCGACGCCGACACCACACCCACACATATCGTGGTGAAGTTTGACAGCAGTCACGGTGGGGCTTATGTGGGCACAGTGGGAAACACACTGTGGATTGACAACGTAAGACTTGTTTATTAAAACAGGTCTTGCGTGAATCGCGTGCACCGGTACAGACCAATGACACCATGACACCCTATTACCTTCTGTCAGAGCGACTCCTGAGGCGCAACCTGGCTCTTGTCCAGCGGGTGGCGGAAGAGAGCGGGGCCGAGATAATCCTCGCCTTTAAGGCTTATGCCTTGTGGAAGACGTTCCCCATCATGCGTGAGTACATCTCCCACACAACCGCCAGCAGCCCCTTCGAGGCACGACTCGCACTGGAGGAGTTCGGCTCACTGGCTCACACCTATAGCCCTGCCTACACCACAAAGGATTTCCCCGAGATTCTGCGATGCAGCGGCCATGTCACCTTCAACTCCCTCACGCAGTATGAGCGATTTGCATCCCAGGTGCTTGCCTATCGCGGCCACAAGGTGAGTATGGGGCTGCGCGTCAATCCAGAATACAGCGAGATTGAGACTGAACTGTACAATCCCTGCGCGCCAGGAAGCCGGTTCGGTGTGCTGGCAAACCAACTCCCAGACGTGCTGCCAAGAGGTATCGAGGGTTTCCATTGTCATTGCCATTGCGAGAGCAGTGCGCGGGCTCTGCAGCACACCCTGGAACATCTGGAGGAGAAGTTCGGGAAGTGGCTTCCTCAAGTGAAATGGCTCAACTTGGGAGGAGGTCACCTGATGACCCACAAAGACTATGACATTGCCTTGCTTGTCCATATTCTGCGTTCTCTCGGGGGACGTTATCCCCACCTGAAAGTCATCCTGGAGCCTGGAAGTGCCTTTGGATGGCAGACCGGATGCCTGGTATCCGAGGTGGTGGATGTGGTAGAGAACCACGGGGTAAGGACAGCCATCCTGAATGTGTCCTTTACCTGTCACATGCCCGACTGCCTGGAGATGCCGTACCAGCCCAACGTGCGGGGTGCCCAAACTCTGCCTGCTGGGCAGGCATGGCAGGATGCCCTGGAGCGAGAGGCTGGCAGGAAGCCCCAGGGCTACGTCTACCGCCTGGGAGGGAACAGTTGCCTGAGCGGTGACTATATGGGATGCTGGAGATTTGACAGGCCGTTGCAAACAGGCGACAAGGTCATCTTTGAGGACATGCTGCACTATACCACGGTGAAGACCAACATGTTCAATGGAATTTCCCATCCGTCCATCGTGCTTGAGCACATGGACGGCAGTCGCGAGACCCTGCGGGAATACACCTACGAGGACTACCGTGACCGCATGGACTAATCGGAGCGATTCCTCATATTATATATATAGCCTTGCCTCAACGTACGCATCTATCTGCAAGTAGTAGAGCAACCACACAGGGTCGGCAGCGTAAATGACGGCAAAGGTGTATCCACTGGGATGAATTTGCCAACTAATCTCGAACAATGTACAAAAACAAATAAAGATGAGAAAGAAAAGTTTTCTGATGCTCGCGCTTACCCTTGTTACGAGCCTCGTCATGCTTACTTCCTGCGGCAGTGATGACCCTGAACCCACCCCGAAGCCCACTTCTGGCTATTTTACCTATTACCTGCTCACTACCGGGCAAACACTGTCCGCGATGCAGATCACAGCCACACTGAAGACTCAGTCAGAGGACAAGAGTGGAGAGGTGACCGCCAGCAAGTGTGTGCATCTTGACGGTGTGGCCGACCCACAGGCCAGGGAAACTCTAAAGAGGCATACGAAGAACTTTACCGACCAGTCTGACATCATTGTCTATCAAGTGAAGTTTGCCACCGAGACACGTTCCAACGTGAGCCTTACTTATGGCCTCACTTTCACAGCAAAGGCTCTGGAAGACTCAGCCGCTGACCCCGACCTTGGCTATGGCATGCTGGTCACTTTCACGCCCAATACGGGCAGCACCAACTTCTTCAGTGGCACGTTCCAGTACAGCCAGGGGGTACACAAGGACAACTTGACGATTTATGCCAACCTGCAGAATGCCTATAACCAGCCCCGCACGCAGCGAATTATACTTGCAGAAGAGTGACTTGGCTTGCAGGGCGCAAATCATGACGGCATAGGGCGTTGAGGCAGGAACCGCATGGGACAAACTCGCCATGGAGCAGCCATGGCCGTCACACGACAGCAGGATAGTCACAAAACATACGACTATACAATTATGCGGTTATATGAAAGCCTTGAAACACAAGGCACTCATATAACCGCATAACATTGTCGTGATGCAAACCAGCCGATGTCAAGCCAAGAAGTCCTGTACCTGCCGGGCGGTCTTCTTTCCCGAGGCTATGGCACGTACCACCAGGCTTGCCCCCGATGCCGAGTCGCCTGTGACAAAGACACCTTCAGGATAAGCGGGGTGCTGTGGCTTGAGGAAGCCCATGGCCAGCAGTGCCATATCGCATGGGATGACTTCCTTATGCCCGTCAAGTTTCATAATGGGTCGTCCGCCGTGTGGATTCGGTTCCCAGATAACACCTTCCACCTCGGCCCCAGTGAGCTTACCGTTCTTGCCAATGAAGTGGTTGGTGTTGAGAAGCCAGCGGCGCTCACAACCCTCCTCGTGGCTGCTGGTAGTCTTCAGCACCACAGGCCATGACGGCCATGGTGTGGCGGGATTGTCACCTACAGGAGGTTTGGGCATAATCTCTATCTGCGTCACACTGGCACAACCTTGTCTGTGTGCCGTACCTATGCAGTCAGACCCTGTGTCACCACCGCCAATCACAAGCACACGCTTTCCATTGGCGTTTACCAATTCGTTCTTGGCAGGATGCTCACCCTCAAGTATGCGGTTCTGCTGTCCCAGCAATTCCAGAGCCAGGTGTACCCCCTTGAGCTCGCGTCCAGGTATCTGCAGGTCACGTGCTGTGGGTGTGCCTGTGGCTATCACATAAGCGTCATGCTTGCCCACAGCCTTTTCCACCTCTCGCATGTCAAAGGAGTCCGTCCTGAGTTCCACACGCACTCCATAGTGGAAGGTGATGCCCTCGGCCTCCATCAGGCCGATGCGACGGTCGATGACATCCTTCTGAAGTTTGAAGTTGGGAATGCCATAGCGGAGCAGCCCGCCTGCCTTCTCGTTGGCATCGTACACATCTACTGTCACCCCCTGTTTGTTCAGGTACCATGCCGTGCTCATTCCTGCGGGACCCGCACCGATGACGGCCACGCTCTTGCCCGTGCGCTCTGCTGGCGGGCAAGGCTTGATGTAACTCTCCTGCCAGGCACGCTCCATGATGGCGCATTCGTCCTCGCGGTTGGTGACAGGCTCGTGCATGGTGAGCTGCAGCACACAACTCTTTTCGCACAATGCAGGACATATGCGCCCGGTAAACTCCGGGAAGGGGTTCGTGGAGGTGAGGATCCTAAAGGCCAGTTCCCATTTGCCCTTGTACAGGGCATCGTTCCATTCCGGGCACTTGTTGCCCAAAGGGCAGGCCCAATGGCAAAAAGGCACGCCACAATCCATGCAACGGCTTGCCTGCTCACGGCGGTCATGCGTGTTCAGCGTCTGCTCCACCTCGCTGAAGTCATGTACCCGCTCACTTACGGGGCGGTAACCCGCCTCCTTGCGGTGTATGCTTAAGAATGCTTTTGGATTTCCCATTTCTCTTTTTTCGATTAGCGTTTTGTTTGGTTGTGCAGTCTTGCGGTTGCACGTCTTATGTGTACATTACACTTAATTGCGAAAACCGTGGCAGGACTGTACGTCCTGAAATGTCTTCCGTTCTAATAATCCCGTGCGATGTCTGCTATCTTCTGTTGCAGTTTCTTTATCTGCTCTTCCTGCAGCACACGCTTGTACTCAATGGGAACTACCTGAATGAACTGATCCACATAGTGATTCCAGTCATCAAGCATAAGACGCGCCAGGCGCGAACCTGTGTAGAGCCAATGCTGACGAATGAGCTCATGCAACTCCTTGCGGTAACTGCTCTCCTCCACAAGCGAGAGTTCCACCATATCCATGTTACAGAAATAGTCAAAGTTGCCCTTGCGGTTCCACACATAGGCCACACCGCCCGACATGCCCGCCGCAAAGTTGCGGCCAGTGGTTCCCAATACCACTACACGGCCTCCTGTCATATATTCACAACAATGGTCGCCGACACCCTCAACCACTGCTGTCGCGCCCGAATTGCGCACGGCAAACCTTTCACCCACTTGCCCGTTGACATAGAGTTCGCCTGATGTGGCTCCGTACAAGCCTGTATTGCCTGCGATGATGTTGTTCTCTGCCACGAAACTCTCACTGGAACGGACAGGGGGAAGAATACTGACACGTCCACCCGAAAGCCCTTTTGCGAAATAGTCATTGGCCTCACCTTCCAATTTGACATTGACACCGCGCGTGAGGAAGGCGCCGAAACTCTGTCCGGCGGAGCCCTTGAATTTCAGATTTATTGTGCTGTCGGCCAATCCTTTCTCGCCATATTTGCGGGCTATCACACCCGAAAGCATTGTGCAGGTGGCACGGTCGGTGTTCTTGATTGCATAGTCAAGATGTATCTCGCGACCGAGTTCCACGGCATCCTTGGTGTCAGCCAGGATATCAAAGTCCTTCACACCCTCGACATGTGTGAAGGGACGACCATCCCAGTGCTGCGCGCCTCCCTCAGCGTGAAAAAGACGTGAGAAGTCCAGCATGGCCGACTTGCTGCCAGCCTTCTGTGGCTGCATTTCCAGCAGGTCTGTGCGCCCGATTATTTCGTTCAACGAGTGGAAACCCATGGCAGACAAGTACTCGCGTACTTCCTGAGCCAAGAAGGTGAAGTAGTTTACCACATATTCATAGTGCCCACGGAACTTCTTGCGAAGTTCGGGGTTCTGCGTGGCCACACCCACTGGGCAGGTATTGGCGTTGCACTTGCGCATCATCACGCATCCCAGGACAATAAGAGGAAGTGTGCCAAACGCAAACTCATCGGCTCCGAGCAGAGCCATTGATATGACATCACGCCCTGTCTTCAACTGACCGTCAGTTTGCAGACGCACCTGGTGACGTAGTCCATTGAGGGTAAGTGTCTGCTGCGCCTCGCTCAGCCCAATTTCAGGGCTAATGCCAGCAAAGCGCATTGAACTGGCAGGAGATGCGCCTGTCCCGCCTTCTGCGCCACTAATGACCACCAGGTCGGCGTTGGCCTTGGCTACTCCCGCCGCTATAGTCCCCACACCGCTCTCTGCCACAAGTTTCACGCTTACTGCTGCGGCAGGATTGATATTCTTTAGGTCAAAGATAAGTTGTGCCAAATCCTCAATGCTGTATATGTCATGGTGGGGTGGGGGGGAAATCAGACTGATGCCAGGGATGCTGTTCCTGGTGTGTGCGATAATCTCGTTCACCTTGAAACCGGGAAGTTGCCCGCCCTCACCAGGCTTGGCTCCTTGAGCCACTTTAATCTGTATCTCCTCAGCATTCACCAAGTATTCGGCAGTCACCCCAAAACGCCCGCTCGCCACTTGTTTGGTTTTGCTGCTCAACGATATTCCGTCGTGCGTTTCGTGGTAGCGCGCGTTGTCCTCGCCTCCCTCACCGGTGTTGCTGCGCGTACCCAGTTTGTTCATGGCCAGAGCCAAAGCCTCGTGCGCTTCAATGCTGATGGCACCGAATGACATGGCTCCAGTGACAAAATGCTTGACAATACTCTCCACAGGCTCCACCTCGTCCAGGGGAACTGGGTTCTGCGCCATTTTGATGTTGAAGTAGTCACGTATGAAAATAGGCTTCTCCTTGTTGTCCACCAGGCTGGTGAACTCCTTGAACTTCTTGTAACTGCCCAACCTGGTGGCCAGTTGCAGAGTGCTGATGGTCTCGGGATTCCAGGCGTGCAGGATTCCGTCGCGGCGGTAGTTGAACTGCCCATTGTTTGGCAGGAAGTCCGGTTTCGTCTTGCATGCCAATCCCAACTTATGCAATTTGATGGCGTCCTGGGCAATGTGAGCCAATCCGATACCTCCAACCGTACTTGTCTCTGTACCGAAGTACTTGCGCAGGAGTGGTTCGCCCAATCCTATGCTCTCAAAAATCTTTGCTCCACGATAGGAACGTATGGTACTGATGCCCATTTTGGACATTATCTTGAAAAGCCCCTTGCATACTGCCTTTATGTAGTTTTTCTCAGCCGTCTCATAATTCTCCTGTATCTCACCCTTCTTGACCAGGTCGTCCAGTACGGCAAAGGTCATGTAGGGGCAGATGGCACTAGCGCCGTAGCCCAGCAGCAGTGCCGCGTGCATCACCTCGCGTATCTCACCGCTCTCCACGATGAGAGCAGTTTGCACGCGCTTGCCCACATTAATCAAATAGTGGTGCACTGCACTTACAGCCAGCAGTGAAGGTATGGCGGCATGCTTGTCGTCAATATCACGGTCAGACAGGATGATGTAACTAATGCCGTTGTCCACACACTCCTCTGCCTGCTGGCACAACTTATCCAGCGCGGCCCTGAGTCCGCTCTCACCCTGGTCGATTGGGAACAGTATGGGCAGTTTGGTGGTGTTGAATCCTTTGTATCGGATGTTGCACAGGATGTCCAGTTGCGTGTTGTTCAGTACGGGATGTGGCAGACGCACCATCTTACAGTTGGACTCATCGGGTGTCAGAATGCCCGTGCCCACAGCCCCAATATATTCGGTAAGCGACATCACCAGTTCCTCACGTATGGGGTCGATGGCAGGGTTGGTAACCTGTGCGAACTGCTGGCGGAAATAATTGAAGAATATCTGCGGCCGGTCGCTTGCTACAGCCAGTGGGGTGTCGTTGCCCATGGCGGCCACGGGCTCCGCTCCGTTTACACACATGGGTATGATAGTCTTCTCTATGTCCTCTGCGCCATACCCGAAGGTGAGCAATTTGCGCTCAAGGTTATCCACTCCGTTCTTCACGTGCCGCCCGCTCTTCAGATTCTCCAGTTGTATTCGGTTGGTACGCAACCATTCCTTGTAGGGATGCGCTTTGGCCAGACGTTCCTTGATTTCGCCGTCATAGTATATTTTACCCTCTTGGGTGTCGATGAGCAAGAGTTTTCCTGGCTGCAAACGACCTTTCTCTGCAATCTCTCCTGGCTCGAAATCCATTACGCCCACCTCACTTGCCACGACCATCATGCCCTTGTTGGTGATGGTATAGCGACTGGGGCGCAGCCCGTTCCGGTCAAGCATTCCGCCCGCGTAGCGTCCGTCACTAAAGAGCAGGGCAGCAGGCCCGTCCCAGGGTTCCATCAGAATGGAGTAGTACTCATAGAACGCCTTCAAGTCATCTGATATGGGATTCTTGTCGTTGAAACTTTCGGGCACCATAACAGCCATGGCCTGTGGCAAGGAGAGTCCGCTCATCACAAAGAATTCGAACACATTGTCCAGGCTGGCTGAGTCGCTCATGCCCGGCTGCACGATAGGACTTATGTCCTTCACGCTGCCAAGTACCTCGCCATCGAGGACGCTCTCACGCGCTTTCATCCACGAGCGATTGCCGCGTATGGTATTTATCTCGCCATTGTGTGCCAGCAGACGGAAGGGTTGTGCCAGCGACCAGGTGGGAAAGGTGTTTGTGCTGAAACGGCTGTGCACCAGAGCAAGTCCGCTGGTGAAATAGTTGTTGCTCAAGTCGGAATAGTAGGCACGCAGTTGCATGCTCGAAAGCATTCCCTTGTACACGATATTCTTGCTTGAGAGGCTTACGATGTAGAAATCGGGGTGGCTCACACGCCTCTCTATCCTTTTCCTTATCAAATATAAGGTTCGTTCAAAGCGCGGGTAAGCCTCGTCGGTGACACCGGTCACAAAGAGCTGCTTGATATCGGGCTCCACCTCTTTGGCACTTTCGCCCAGGCAGTCGGGATTTGTAGGTACCGCACGCAGGCGCATGAGATTGAGCCCCTCGCGCTCTATCTCCTCGATGACAATGGAGAGAATGTCCTGCTGCTGCTGGCTGTCCTTGGGCAGAAACACCAGTCCTGTGCCATAATGCCCCTTTTCGGGCACGGGAATGCCTTGCAGAAGGATAAACTCGTGGGGGATCTGCAACATGATACCCGCACCGTCACCGGTCTTGCCATCGGCACCTTCGGCTCCTCTGTGCCTCATGTTCTCCAGCACCTTGAGCGCGTTGTCAACCAGTTCATGACTCTTGTTTCCATGAATGTTGACCACCATGCCCACACCGCAGGCATCGTGCTCGCTGTCGGGATTGTACAGCCCCTTACGCTCGAATCTTTCTTTTGTCATGTCCTAATGTCGTATTACAGACGCTTTGTTAAGCGATTATTGTTTCCGTTTGCAAAGTTACAACAAACCAACCAGACAAATGATAAAAGGAAAGCAAAAAGTTCGTTCGAGCAACAAATTTATAACTTAAGAGGCAGTTTCTTGGACAGAATGTTTGTGCTCTATGCCACATCACGGACTGTCCTGTTCCGTTGTAGAGCACACTGTGCGGATTTTCACATGCTAACGAAAACACCTGCCCAACCAGTTCCCCTGTTCCTGCTTTGTACATGACAAAAGGACAGAAAAAACCAAATGTGGCCCACGCCAGCACACATTTGCAGTGGCACGCACGTTTTCTTCCACCTTCACGAGAGCACTCTTTCCGAATTAAATGCTAACTTTGCCCACCCAAACATTCCAAAAGGAAGAGAGAATGGCTACACAAAGCAAGAAGAAAGCGGTGAAGATAGTGGAAGTGCCCAGCGTGGACCAGTACGGACACAAGCAGCCCCAGAGTCTCGACATGGAAGAGGCTGTGCTGGGCGCGCTTATGGTAGACCAGGAGGCGTATGCCCTGGTGGCCGAACTGCTCAAGCCCGAAAGTTTCTACGACAAGAGAAACCAGTTGATATACAAGGCTATCCAGGAGCTCGGCACAGAGCAGCGCCCTGTGGACATCATGACCATACGGGAGCAGCTCGAGCGCAACGGGGAACTCGAGGATGCAGGCGGTGCACCTTATATCATGCAGATAAACATGAAGATAGGCAGCAGCGCACACATCGAGTACCATGCCAAGGTGATAGCCCAGAAGGCACTCGCACGCCAGCTCATCACCTTCAGTAGCTATGTGCAGACCAATGCCTACGACCCCACCATGGATGTCAAGGACCTCATACAGGATGCCGAGGCACAGCTGTATGCCATCTCGCAACAGAACATGAAGAAGGACTACACACAGATTGACCCCATCATCACCCAGGTGTTTGAGCAAATCAACAAGGCTGCGGCGCAGAAGGATGGCATGAGCGGCATCCCCACGGGATTTGAGAAACTGGACAAGATTACCAATGGCTGGCAGAATAGCGACCTCATTATCATAGCCGCGCGTCCCTCCATGGGCAAGACGGCCTTCGCCCTGTCCATGATGAAGCGCATGGCAGTCGATTACCGCGTGCCTGTGGCCATCTTCAGCCTGGAGATGAGCAACCAGCAGCTGGTGCAGCGTCTGCTGGTCAACGTGACCGAGATTTCGGGCGAAAAGTTGCGCAGCGGCCAGTTTCTGCCACACGAGTGGGAACAGTTGGATTTGCGCTCAAGACAACTGAACGGCGCGCCCATCTATGTTGACGACACACCTGCCATCACCAACTTCGAGCTGCGCACCAAGGCGCGTCGCCTGGTGCATGAGCATGGGGTGAGGTGCATCATGATTGACTACCTGCAGCTGATGCATGCCAGGGGCATCAACATCAACAGCCGCCAGGAGGAGGTGGCTGCCGTGAGCCAGTCGCTCAAGGGGCTGGCCAAGGAACTGAATATCCCTGTGATAGCCCTGGCACAGCTCAACCGTGAGGGCGAGAAGCGCGAGGGATTTGATGCCAAGCGACCCTTGCTGAGCGACCTGCGTGACTCGGGCAGCATCGAGCAGGATGCTGATATCGTGTGCTTCATACACCGTCCCGAGTATTATCACCTCGACAAGGATGACCATGGCAACGACTGGCGCGGAAAGGCCATGTTCATCATTGCCAAGCACCGAAACGGGTCGGTGGGTGACATAAAGTTGGACTTTCAGAAGGAGTTCGCGCGATTTACGGACGAGCAGGCAGCCAGTCTCCCCAGGGGAGGAAGCAGTGGCGGGCGCGGAACGTTCACATCCACGCCACTCACCAACGAGGAATTGCAGCAGGACGGTTTTACCGGGCAGATGGCAGACGTGGACCCCTTCGAGGGGTTGAGTCCCAACGACACGCCTCCATTTTGAAGCCCACCGACTTGCTCCGAAATCCACGACACACGCGCATAAAAAATCGCGGGTGGTGCGGCTTTCCTGCCACACCGCCCGCGTTCTCCTGTTTTCGCATGTGCCCAGAACAGGACTCGAACCTGCACGCCTCGCGGCACACGCACCTGAAACGTGCGCGTCTACCAATTCCGCCACCTGGGCCCGTCAAAACATGAGGATAAGAGCGGCAAACGAGACTCGAACTCGCGACCCCGACCTTGGCAAGGTCGTGCTCTACCAACTGAGCTATTGCCGCAACATCACTTCTGAACTCTGCACAGAAGAGTGAAGAGGAGGAGACTCGAACTCCCACGCCTCGCGGCACTACCACCTCAAAGTAGCGCGTCTACCATTCCGCCACCTCTCCATTATGATGCTTTGCAAAAAGGGAAGAGCCACGTCCGACACCTTCGAGACTTGTGTGTGCCCAGAACAGGACTCGAACCTGCACGCCTTGCGGCACACGCACCTGAAACGTGCGCGTCTACCAATTCCGCCACCTGGGCTTTCTCGATTCCAATATGAGCGGCAAACGAGACTCGAACTCGCGACCCCGACCTTGGCAAGGTCGTGCTCTACCAACTGAGCTATTGCCGCATACTGGAACGGTTCCGCGTCATCAAACTTGTCTTCCGACGTGTCCCTTCCCTTTCAAAATGTCAATGACTCACTGTGCATTTCCTTTTATGCGGTTGCAAAGGTACGCCTTTTTCGGGACACAGCAAAGCAAAAGTGAGGGAAAAAGCGTCTCTCCGCGATTTTTCCTTGCCTCAAGGCAAGTAAGGCAGCCTGCCCAAGTGGATTGGCTTCTGGCAAGAAGTGGAAGGGTAGAGGAAATAGTGCTTGCCCCCAGGAGCCTCTTCCCCCATAGCCTATGCGTCCTGGGAGCATGGCGAAGACTTCCCCTGCGGCCTCTTCATAATGCCTTCCCTGGTCGCATGTGTCCACAGGGGTCAGCCGCTGACCACAATCTCGCTGCTCGAGTTGTTGCCTTCCTGATTGACCATTATCTGCACGGGTATGCACTCCTTCAGTTCATCCATATGGCTGATGATGCCCACATGCTTGCCCGCCTTGGTGTGCAGCGAGCGCAAGGTGCTGATGGCATTCAGCAATGGTTCGCCACTGAGCGTGCCAAATCCCTCATCGATAAACAGGGTGTCCACAGCGAGGCGGCTGTCTATGTCGCTCAGGGCAAGTGCCAGGGACAGGGACACCAGGAAACTCTCTCCTCCAGACAGGGTGGTGGCAGCCCTGGTGGCATAGCCCTGATAAGCATCGGTGAGCGAGATTGCGAAGCTGCCAGGGGCTACCTGCAGGCTATATCGCTCGGTGAGCGTGCGCAGGTAGGCATTGGCAGAGTGCAGCAGGTTGGCCAGCACATAACTCTGGGCTATTTTGCGGAATTTGCTTCCTGTGGCATCACCCAGCAGTTGGTTGAGCCGGTCCCAGCGTGCATATTCTTCTTTTCTTGCCTTGGCCAGTTCCAGCAGTTTGCCTGCCGCTTGCCGGTTTTGCTGGTCTACCTTCAGGTCCCGCTGCACTCCCCCCTTGCGTCTTGCGAGTTCCTCGGCTTCTGTGGCCAGCAGGCGCATCCTGGCCGAGAGCGTGTCGGCCGTCTCCTCGTCCTCCATCTGTGGCTTGTGCAGCAGATGCTCTTCCTGTTGCCGTCTTGCCTCCTCCAGTAAGGCATGCTGCCTGATGCGGATGTTCAGGACTTCATCCAGGCTGTGCTCACTCTCCTCAATGTCCTTTTGGGAAAGGCTGTTGAGCCAGTGCATGCCATCCAGCAACCGATGCAGAGCAGATGTGCTGTCGTACCCTGATTCCTCCCTCAGCCAGGACAGCCTCTTCAGTTCTTCGTGGTGCGAGCATGCATAGTCCTGCAAGAGTTGCTCCTGGCTCTCTGCCTGCCGTGTGGCCAGTTGCTTTTGATCCTGCGCCGAGCCTATCCGGCCCAGCAGCGTGCTGGCATGCGAAGTGATGGTGTCCGAGGCTGTGTCGCTTGTGATGACATGTGAGTCGGCCTGCATGCAGGCCCATGCCGGCATCATCTGTTCGATGGCATCAGTTACCGCCGACAGACTCTTGAGCCTCTCGGCCTGCCGTTCCTGTTTCTGCTCGAGTTGCCGCAGTTCCTCGGCACGCTTGTTGTGTGCATCCGTGGCGGCTTGCAGTTCCCTGGCAAACTCCATCGGTGAGGCATGCCAGTTGTATCGCCATTGCTGCTTGGCGGCCTGCACGCGCATGAGTGCTTCTACCCGTGCGGTTGCCTGGCTGCGGTTGCCATCCAGCAGTCGGATGGTTGCCTGCTGTGTGTCCTGCCTGCCTTTCGCCTTCTCCAGGGCCGCCTCTGCCTTCAGCGAGGCTTCGGCCAGGCTTTTCTGCGCTTCGGCAAGTTTGTCGGCCTCTGCCCTGAGTCTCCTCAAGGTAACCTCCTTCTGTTCTGCCTCCTGTATCTTTTGCCTCTGCAACAGCAGCTCTTCCTGCACCCTCGCGCCCATGGATGCCAGTATGGCAAGCACAGAATCGCATGCGCCAGGCTCTGGTCTATCTTCCTCTTGTTCCCCTTGACCAGGATTCCGAAGAAAGTGTTCCCACCTGTCAAGTGCCTCGCCCTCCTCCTTATTATTATATATATGGAAGTGCTCACAATGCTCGCCAGTCAGGCAGGCATCCACACTCGCCCTGGCTTTTTGTGCGGCTTTGCCCAGATGCCCGGTTTCATCGAGTGCGGTCTTTTGTATGGCCAGGTTGGACGCAAGTGCTGTGACCGATGCCTCCAGAGTCACCCTTTGCTGCTGCAGTTCGTCCCTTGCCTTCTGTGCCCCGGCAAACCTCTGTTCCGATTCCGCCACCAGTTCGGCCAGCATGTCCTCATGGGGCAGTTCCGAGTCAATCTTGTGCAGGCACACGGGACAAACGTCGCCCACATGCAGTTTCACCCGCAGCCGTCTTGCCCAGTCGCTCACCTTCTCCTGTTCCTTCTGCAAGGTTTCTTGCAAGGTTTGCAGCACCAGTTCGGCATCATGTATCTTGGGGAGCAACTTGTCAAGCAACAGTCTCTTTTGCGCTATTTCCCCTTCAGTCTCCTTTATCTTTCTCCTCTGCATCCTGTCCCTATGCAATTCATCCACATAGGCATGGATGGCATCTGTGGCCGTGGATATATGGTTCTGCAACGTGGTGTTCTGCTCACATGCCAACCTCAGTTGGGGCAGGCGCATCTGCTGCAGTTCCGCCTCCTTGTGGGTGATATCCTTTCCCAGCGTGTCCTGCTTGTCCACATGCATGGTCAGGCGTTCTGCTGTCTCCTTGCATCTGGGTTGCAGTTCATCCTTTATCTGTTTGGCCAGCCGCTCCCCCTCGAGTTTGGTTTCCTGCGCCTTGCGGTTGCAGTCGGCCACAATCACCAGTTGGCTCACTATAGCCTGGGCGTTGTTGTAAATGGGCACCAGGTGTGCTTCGCCTTCCATCACAGCCTGCATGCGGCGTATGGCTTGCGCATTGCGTTCAGCATCCTGGCGCATGGCATCGCGCACCCCTCTCAGCATGAGATACTCCTGCGCCATGGTGTCCAGGGCATCCTGCTGCTGCCTGATGCGTGAGCGTGCCTGGTCAAGTTCGGCCACCCATCCCCTTGCCTCCTGCGTGTCTCTCCACAACCTGTTGCGAGTATGGCTCTTGCGGAACGCCTCGCTTGCCGCTTTCTCCTCGGCCTCTTGCAGTTGCCTCTGTGCCAGTACCGCCTTCTGTGCCAGTTCCTTCTCCCTGTCCATCCATGTCAGTATGGCTTGCGTGCGCTCCTGCTCCCGCCTGTTCCTCACCTGCTCACGCTCTATCTGCGCGCACTCCTCCCTTTTGGCCCGTTGTTCTTCCTCGCTCAGCACCTGCACGCTGCGTGCCTGCTGTTCGGCCTGCTCCCATTGCTCCTTATGTTCTTTGGCAAGGCCAAAGATTTTCGCACCTATGCGTGAGTAGATGCCGGCACCTGTTATCTTCTCCAGGATATCGGCCTTCTCGTCATCCTTGCTGTTGAGAAACCTCGTGAACTCTCCCTGCGCAAGCATGGTTGTGCGGCAGAACTGCTTGAAGTCAAGCCCGATGACCCGCCTTATCTCGGCCTTTATTTCATCGTCCTTGCTGTATGTCAAGTCGGCCTTCACATTTCTCAGGCTCCACTTCTTGGCCTGCAGGTTGCCGTTGCTCTTGTTTCTTGCCCTTGCCACCGACCAGGTTGCCTCGTAGGGGGTGCCATTGACGTCTGTAAATGTGAGCCGCACAAAAGCCTCGCCCGTATTGCGTCGCATGAGTTGCCTGGGGTCATTGACCTTCACCTCCTTGTCCTGGTCGGCCAGGATCCCTTGCATGTAGGTGTTGTCGAGCCTGGGTGTGTCGGCATAGAGAGCCAGACAGATGGCGTCCAGGATGGTGGACTTGCCCGCCCCGGTCTTGCCCGTTATCAGATACACCTCGCTGCTTGCCAGCGGTTCAGCGTTGAAGCAGATGGTAGCGTCCTCTATCGAGGCTATGTTGTGTATGGTGAGTTGTTTCAGTTTCATTCCTCGTTGACTAAGTTGACTGCCTCGTTGAAGAGTTTGATGGTGTCCTTGTCAAACACATACCCGTGCTGCCTGGCATACATGCACGCTATCTCAAGTGGTGACTCCTGCCGGAACTCCTGTATGGAAAATGTCTCCTGCGTGCCTGTCCCGGCCTCCCTTCGCTCGCGGTTAATGATGCACAGGCGGCACTGCTTGGCCTGCACAGCCCGGCTGGCCTCGTTGGTCGCGTCGGGAGGCAGGGTGCTCTCATGGCTGATGTTGAGTCGGATGTATGCGGGATTGTCCTGGGGGAAGTCGGCCAGCATCTGCATGGCCTTCTCCCAGGAGGCATACCCCTGTGGGGGCAGGGTGACCAGTGGGCGCGGCGAGTGGATGGGGATGGTGTGGAGCAGAGGCTTGCCGTGATGGGCGTCAATGTCCACAATGCTCACGCTGTGCTCATAGTCCTCGTCGAAACTGACCTGTAGGGGTGAGCCACAATAACGGGCACGTTGGCTGGTGCCCCTTACCCACTGTGCATGATGGATGTGTCCCAGTGCCAGATAGTCATAACCACGTCCCACCTGTTCCAGGGTCATGGTCTCGATGCCGCCTATGGTGATGCCCGCATGCGTCATGTGTCCACGCAGGTCGCTTCTTTCCAGTGTGGTGTGGGCCATCATGACCACAGGCAGCTGAGCCTTGTTCTCCCGGGCCACCTCGTCAAGCAACTGCTGGCAGAAGTCCTGGGGGATGTTGCGCTCGTAGCAATAGGGGAGAGCCACCACATATCCCGTGCCCTCAATCCGTATGATGTGGCCCGATGGGTTGTCACGGTCAAGCCGTCCTATGCTGTGTACGTTGAGATTGAGCCACGGCTGCCTGAACACCTCATGGCGGCTTGCACTGTCGTGGTTGCCTGCCGTGCACACGATGGCCATGCCTGGCCGGGTCTCGTGGATGTTCACTATGGCGTTGACAAACAGCCTTTGTGTGGCCGCCGAGGGTTGTGTGGTGTCGAAGATGTCCCCACTGAGCAGGAACACATCGGGCTGGTGCTCCCTCACCAGGCATACCATCTGCTCCAGCATGGCCGACTGCTCCTCGGTGCGGTCGTAGTTGAACAGCGACTGTCCCAGGTGCCAGTCGCTTGTGTGCAATATCTTCATTGTGTAGGTTGTAGGATTGTCGTAAATGCCAGGGGCTGTGCCTGCACTCACAGGGCACAGCCCCTGGGCTTTTGAGTTGCTTGTCTCTGTTGTGCAACCCGTGCCGGTTAGTAGGCGAAGAGCGGATAGCCAGCCATCAGCGCGTTCACCTCCGAGCGCACCTGAGCGATGACGCGCTCGTCCTCGGGCGAGTTGAGCACACGCTCGATGAAGTCGGCAATCTTCACCATCATGTCCTCCTTGGCTCCACGCGTGGTGATGGCGGGTGTGCCCAGGCGGATGCCGCTGGTCTGGAACGCGCTGCGCGTGTCAAAGGGCACCATGTTCTTGTTCACGGTGATGTCCGCTGCCACCAGCACGCGCTCGGCCACCTTTCCGGTGAGGTCGGGATATTTGCCGCGCAGGTCCACCAGCATGGAGTGATTGTCCGTCCCGTCCGACACGATGTTGAAGCCGCGCCTCATCAGTTCGTCGGCCAGTACGCCCGCGTTCTTCTTCACTTGCATGGCCCACTCCTTGAACGCGGGTGTGAGCGCTTCGCCAAAGGCCACGGCCTTGGCCGCGATGACATGCTCCAGGGGGCCGCCCTGTATGCCGGGGAACACGGCGCTGTTGAGCAGTTGCGACATCATCCTCACCTCTCCCTTGGGAGACTTCTTTCCCCAGGGGTTCTCAAAGTCCTTGCCCATCAGGATGAGCCCTCCGCGCGGGCCGCGCAGGGTCTTGTGTGTGGTGCTGGTCACGATGTGGGCGTACTTCACGGGGTTGTCCAGCAGTCCCGCCGCGATGAGCCCTGCGGGATGAGCCATGTCAATCATCAGTATGGCCCCCACGCTGTCGGCTATCTCGCGCATGCGCCTGTAGTCCCACTCGCGGCTGTAGGCCGATCCGCCGCCGATGATCATCCTGGGCTTGTGCTCGCGGGCCAGGCGCTCCATCTCATCGTAATCGACGCGTCCGGTCTCCTTGTTGAGGTTATAGCCCACGGGCTTGTAGATGATGCCGCTCGTGTTCACCAGCGAGCCGTGGCTCAGGTGTCCCCCGTGGTCGAGGTTGAGTCCCATGAAGGTGTCGCCTGGGTTGAGGACGGCCAGGAACACGGCCGCGTTGGCCTGCGCGCCCGAATGCGGCTGCACGTTGGCATACTCCGCGCCGAAGAGTGCCTTGGCCCTGTCGATGGCCAGTTGCTCCACCTTGTCCACCACCTGGCACCCCCCGTAGTACCTCTTGCCGGGATAGCCCTCGGCATACTTGTTGGTCAGGCATGTGCCCATGGCCTCCATCACCTGGTCGCTCACGAAGTTCTCCGAGGCGATGAGTTCGATGCCTCTGAGTTGCCTCTGCCTCTCCTCCTCGATGAGTGCGAACACCGTGTTGTCTCTTTCCATAATCTCTCTCCCTTTTTTGCGTGTAAGTTGTTTGTGAATGTCTTGTGGCTTTGATGTCTTCTGTGGGGCGGGCCCTACACCAGTTTGACCTTGTCCAGGCTTATCTCGCGGTTGCAGTAGCGGCACTGCAGGATTCCCCTCTCCTTGTCGAGCACATGGAAGCGTGTCCTCATAGGCTCGTTGTTGGTGACGCACTTGTGGTTGTCACACTTGACGATGCCCACCAGTTCCTCGGGCATGCGCACCTCCCTCTTCTCGACCACCTCATAGTCGCGTATCACGCACAGGGTGGCGTTGGGCGTGATGACGGAGAGCTGGTTGAGCTTCTCGGGCGTGAAGAAGGTGTCGGCGATCTTCACGATACTCTTCTTGCCCATCTTCCGGCTCTTGAGGTTGTACCCGATGGTGACCGAGGAATGCACCTGCTCCAGGTGCAGCAGGTTCACCACCTCGAAGATCCGGTCAGAGGGTATGTGGTCAATGACGGTGCCGTTCCTCAGCGCGGCCACTTGCAGTTCCTCCCTTTTCATTCGATAATCGTTTTGTCGTTCCTTATGTCGTCAAGCGTGATGCCCAGGGCGTCGCAGATGAGTGCCTGCCTGGCATAGAGCCCGTTGCGCGCCTGCTGGAAATAATAGGCGTAGGGCGTGTCGTCGATGCTGTACTCTATCTCGTTGACGCGCGGCAGGGGATGCAGGATTTTCAGGTTGGGGCGCGCCTTGCGGAGCATGTCCTCCTTGAGCAGGTAGCGGTTCTTGACGCGCTCGTACTCCTCCAGGTCGGTGAAGCGCTCCCTCTGCACGCGTGTCATGTACAGGATGTCGGCCCCGGCAATGGTGTCCGCGTCGAAGTCCTGGTGCTCGATGAAGCGTATGCCATGCTCGCGGCAGTACATCTTGTAGCAGTCGGGCATGGCCAGCTCGTCGGGCGCGATGAAGTGGAAGGTGGGGTTGAAGTGCCTCATGGCCGTGAGCATGCTGTGCACGGTGCGCCCGTACTTGAGGTCTCCCACCAGGTAGATGTCCAGGCCGTCCAGCCTGCCCTGGGTCTTGTATATGGAATACAAGTCCAGCATGGTCTGGCTGGGGTGCTGGTTGGCTCCGTCGCCCGCGTTGACGATGGGCACCGGCGACACCTCGCTGGCATATTGCGCCGCACCCTCCAGGTAATGCCGCATGACGATGATGTCGGCATAATTGGACACCATCATGATAGTGTCCTTGAGTGTCTCGCCCTTGGTGCCGCTCGTCACCTTCGGGTCGGCAAACCCGATGACCCTTGCCCCGAGCCTGTTGGCGGCCGTCTCGAAACTCAGCCGCGTGCGCGTGCTGGGCTCGAAGAACAGTGTCGCCACAATCTTGCCCTCCAGTATGCGGCGGTTGGGGTGGCTCTCGAACTCCTGCGCCATCTCGATGAGATACAGGATTCTCTCCCTCGTGTGCTTGGCTATTGTTACCAGACTTCTGTTTTCCATTGTGTCGGCTTATGTCGTGATGTGCTTTTTACGGGTGTCAAAGTTACGCCTTTTTTTCCTTTCACCGCCCATGACTGCCGACATATTGGGGCTTGCGCGGCCAAATTCGCGCGGCCCGAGGTGCTGCGCCCCGCGCGGTGCGCGAGGGGGAAAGGGCCGCCTCCTGCCGGGAGGCAGTGGCACAAGCAAGCCGCGCCCGGCATCCCCGCGCGGGAAGAAAAAGTGCTTCGCGCGCGAGCCCGCCTTGCCCGCTTTTTCGTAACTTTGCACCTGATATGCAACCATTGGCAGAGAGAATGCGTCCGCAGACGCTGGACGACTACATCGGGCAGCGGCATCTGGTGGGCGAGGGTGCCGTGCTGCGCCGCATGATAGAGGGCGGCCGCCTCAGCAGCTTCATCCTGTGGGGGCCTCCCGGAGTGGGCAAGACCACCCTGGCCACCATCATTGCCAGGCAACTTGACATCCCCTTCTTCACACTGAGTGCCGTGACGAGCGGGGTGAAGGAGGTGCGCGAGGTGATTGAGCGCGCGCGCAACAGCCGCTTCTTCAACTCGCCAAGCCCCATCCTCTTCATCGACGAGATACACCGGTTCTCCAAGTCGCAGCAGGACTCCCTGCTGGGCGCGGTGGAGCAGGGAGTGGTGACGCTGATAGGCGCCACCACCGAGAACCCCTCCTTCGAGGTCATCCGCCCCCTGCTCTCGCGCTGCCAGGTATATACGCTCAAGCCCCTGGAGCGGGACGACCTGCTCGCCCTGGTCACGAGAGCCACCGGGCGCGACACGCTGCTCAGGCAGAAGAAGTTCGAGGTCAAGGAGACCTCAGCGCTGCTCCGCTACAGCGGGGGGGACGCGCGCAAGCTGCTCAACATCCTGGAGCTCCTGTACGAGTCGGCAGGGGAGAGCGATACCGTGGTCATCGATGACCGCACCGTGACCGACCGCTTGCAGCAGAACCCCATGGCCTACGACAAAGACGGGGAGATGCATTACGACATCATCTCGGCCTTCATCAAGAGCATCCGTGGCAGCGACCCCGATGCGGCCCTATACTGGCTGGCGCGCATGATAGAGGGCGGCGAGGACCCCGCCTTCATAGCGCGCCGCCTGGTCATCAGCGCGAGCGAGGACATCGGCCTGGCCAACCCCAACGCGCTGCTGCTGGCCAACGCCGCCTTTGACGCCGTGATGAAGATCGGATGGCCCGAAGGACGCATCCCCCTGGCCGAGGCCACCGTGTACCTGGCCACCAGCGCCAAGAGCAACTCGGCCTACAACGGCATCAACCAGGCCATCCAGACCGTCAGGCAGACGGGCGACCTGCCCGTGCCGCTGCACCTGCGCAACGCACCCACAAAACTCATGGAGCAACTGGGATATGCCCGGGGCTACAAGTATGCCCATGACTACGAGGGACACTTCGTGCGGCAGCAGTTCCTGCCCGACGGCATGGAAAGCCTGCGGCTGTGGCACGCGCAGCCCAATCCCGCCGAGGAGCGCCTGCGCGAGCACATGGTCAACTGCTGGGGGGACAGATACAAGGAGTAGCGTGCGGGGCGGCGGGGCTGTGAGGTGATGCCATAAGGCTGTGAGGTGCTGGGGCGAAAAGGCTCGACAAGGGCGATGCTGCCCACCACGGAACCGCAAGACCATACGGCCGCAAGACCGCATACGCAACCGCAGAAGCCGCATACGCAACCGCAAAACCGAACAACCGCATATAAATTATTATGGTAAAGAAAATCCTTCTTCTGGGCTCGGGGGAACTGGGCAAGGAGTTTGTCATCGCGTGCAAGAGGCTGGGCCAGTACGTAGTGGCCTGTGACAAGTACGAACGCGCGCCCGCCATGCAGGTGGCCGACGAGTGCCGCGTGTTCAACATGCTCGACGGCGACGCGCTCATGCGCGTGGTGGAGGAGGTGCGCCCCGACATCATCGTGCCAGAGATAGAGGCCATACGCACCGAGAGACTCTACGAGTGCGAGCGGCGCGGCATACAGGTGGCGCCAAGCGCCAGGGCGGTCAACTTCACGATGAACCGCAAGGAGATACGCGAACTGGCACACACCCAACTGGGGCTGCGCACGGCCGCCTACCGCTATGCCCGCACCTATGGTGAACTGCAGGAGGCCGCCTCTCTGGTGGGATTCCCCTGCATCATCAAGCCGCTCATGAGCAGCAGCGGGCACGGGCAGAGCAGGGTGGACAGCCCCGAAGGCCTGGAGCAGGCATGGCACTGTGCCTGCGAGGGGTGCAGGGGCGACATCATGGAGGTCATCGTGGAGGAGTTCATCCCCTTTGACTACGAGATCACCCTCCTTACCGTGACCCAGAAGGACGGCCCCACGCTCTTCTGCGCCCCCATCGGACATGTGCAGAAGGGCGGTGACTACCGCGAGAGTTTCCAGCCGCGGCGCATGCGGCCCGAGCACCTGGCCCAGGCCCGGCACATGGCAGCACAGGTGACCCAGGCTCTCACGGGCGCGGGAATATGGGGCGTGGAGTTCTTCGTGAGCGAGGGCCGGGGCGTGATATTCAGCGAGCTGAGCCCCAGACCGCACGACACGGGCATGGTGACCATGGCCGGGACACAGAACCTGACGGAGTTTGAACTGCACTGCCGCGCCGTGCTGGGTCTGCCCATCCCCGAAGTGACACTGGAACGGCAGGGAACCTCGGCCGTGATCCTTGCCGATGTGGAGACCGCAAGCCCCGAATATGACGGTATGGAGGACGTGTGCGCGGCACCGCAAACCTACCTGCGCATCTTCGGCAAGCCCCAGGCGCATGTGGGCAGGCGCATGGGTGTGGTGGTGTGCTGGGACGATGTCTCGGCCTCGCAGGAGCAGTTGCGCGAGAAGTGCAAGGCACTGGCCGCGCGGGTAAGCGTGAGATAAGGGCCTACAGGAGCCGCCCGTGGAACTCGCGGGCCAGTTCATCCAGTTCCTCATCCGCCAGGGTGGGGAACTTTTTTCTTACCACCTCGCGGAAGGCTGCCTCTGCCTTGGCGCGCAATTGCTGCTGGCCCATCTTGATGCCGCTGCGGTATGGGGTGGAGGGCAGGAGAGCCCTGTTGAAGTTTCCGTCGCTCATTGTATGTGTGGTTGGTTTATGTTCCTCGTGCAAAAATAATGCTTTTCGGCGAGAAAGGCGGGGCATGGGCGACGGAAAAGGAGGAAGACACCTCCCAGCCTCCCCCAAGGGGGAGGGGACGCTTTAGAAGCCTTCCTTGGGATGCGGGAAGTGGCTTCCTCCAATCCTGTTGCCTGCCGCATCGAAAAATGCAGCGGCATGCGTTGGCGATCGCAGCGCGCTGCGTTGGCACATGCAGCGGCATGCGTTGGCGATCGCAGCGCGCTGCATTGGGCAATGCAGCGGCATGCGTTTTGAGGGGGTTGCAGGCGGACTTATCAGAGCAATGTGGCACCAGGCCTCCAGGAGCACTTCCTTCCCACTGGGATTACCACAGCAAACCAATTGTACCTTCACTACAGAAGAAGGAAAGGAATAGGCTACAATTCAAGCAGATATCGGAAACGAATACAAATATGGTTGAGACGAGAAACCCATCCTCCCTCATGGGTAAAACCAGAGAAAGCGACCTGACTTTCATCTGAAAAAAGTGCCCCAAAGGTCACCTCCCCCTCGGGGGAGGCCGGGAGGGGGCTTTGAGTTGTCTGTGAGGGGGCTTCGAGATGCCTGTGAGGGGGCTCTTTCCCTCCCCCTCAGCCCTTCTGCAGCAGGAGCATGGCCCAGTGGTCCTCCACGCGCTTCTCCACAAGGCGCATTCCGTAGCGGGACGCAGCCTCGGCCAGAAGCGGGATATCCTGCTCGTAAAAGCCGCTCAGCAGCAGCTGCCCTCCTGCCTCAAGCGACAGCACAAACTGCTGCATGTCAGCCAATAGTATGTTTCTGTTGATGTTTGCCATCAACAGGTGCGCCCGGTCTGTGGGCTTCAGTGCCGAGGCATCGCCCAGGCGCACCTCCACACGGGCAGAGCCGATGCCGTTGAGCAGGAGGTTGTCGCGGGCATTGTCCGTGCTCCACTCGTCGATGTCGTAGGCCAGCACGTGCCTGGCGCCCCTCAGGATGCACATGACGCTCAGCACTCCCGTGCCTGTGCCGGCATCTACCACGTCCAGCCCCTGCAAGTCGGCCTGCATGAGCCACTCCAGTATCATGCGTGTGGTGTGGTGGCTGCCCGTGCCGAAAGCCTGCCTGGGTGATATGGTGATGTCATAGGGCAGTGCGGGCACGTCGCTGTGGCGGGTGTCATGCACCACTATCTGGCCTGCGATGACCACGGGCTGGAAGCCCTCCTCCTCCCACATCTGGTTCCAGTCCTGGTAGGGCGCGTCCTGCGCGCTGAAGGTGATGCGGATGCCAGGCAGGGGGAAGTGGCCCAGCACACGCTGCACCCGCCCCCCGTCCCAGAACGGCTGCTGCACATAGCCCACCAGCCCGTCCTCGCTCTCGGTAAAGGTCTCGAAACCCTCGTCGCCCAGAAGCGCGGCCAGCAGGTCGGAGGCCGCCTGGCTGTAGGGGCTTATCGTGAATGTAACCTCGGTGTATCTCATATCGCTGGGCAAAATTATGATAAAAAAGTATAACTGGAGGGGCTTCTCCCCGAAAATAGGTTAAATCCCTTTGGACATCTCGGCGAAAGGGGATACCTTTGTGCAGGAAAACATAAAGGCAAGGAATATGAAAAGGAATCTCATTCTGCTTCTGGCACTTTCGTCGCTCCCTTATGCCTCAAGGGCACAGGGTGCCGATGACGACATGTACTTTGTTCCTGGCAAGGCGAAGGCCAAGACCGAGAAGGCAGTGACACTGCCCGCGACCACCGCCACGCGGCAGCGCCCCGTGGTGACCGGGGAAGTCACCGACGCTGACTACCACACGGGACAACTGCGGGACGTGGACGAGTATAACCGCCGCGGGGCCGGAAAGGACGGGGTGGTGACCCGCCTGGTGGGCGACACGCTGTATGTGACCTCCACGGACAGCACGGGGGCACGGGTGGTGTCGCGCTATGCCCCAGGCGACAGCAGGGACGAAGCCTATGGCACGGAGCCCGATGGCGGCTACCGCTACAGGGACGATGACGCGGGCTATTACGATGACGACTATTACTATACCGCGCGCCTCTACCGGTTCCACGGGCTGGCCTGGCGCGACCCGTTCCTGTGGGACATCAGCTTCGGCTGGTACGACCCCTGGTATGACCCCTGGTACGGCTGGTGCATGCCTTACTACCGATACGGCTACTGGGGATGGTACGACTGGGGATGGGGATGGGGACACCATCCCGGATGGGACTGCGGATGGGGCCCTCATGGACATTACCGCGACTTCATACCCCGCCGTCCCAGCCTGGCCTACCGCAACCATGGTGAGCGGGGCGGGAGATACATGACGGGCGGAACCGCCGGCGGCACACGCGCAGGCCGGGTGGGCACCACGCGCATGGGCGGCACAGGACGCTACGAGGGCGTGGGCGGCACCAGAGCCGGACGGGTGGGCACAGCCGACCGTTACACCGGCACGCGCGGCACGCGTGACTCCTACACCCGTGGAGGCACATCCACAAGCCGTGGCTACACACAGGAGGCACCCGTCCGGGGCTCGTCAGTGCGTGGCGGCACGCGGGGCGGAGGCTTCGGCGGAGGTGGTTTCAGCGGCGGAGGCTTCGGAGGCGGGTCACGCGGCGGAGGCGGCTTCGGCGGAGGTTCACGCGGCGGTGGTGGACGCGGCGGACGCTGACACCATGTCACCAGGACAAGCAGATTGACGCACAAGCACAGCATACACTTAACAGAAAGATACTTATGAGAGAACTTGGCATGTCTGCCCTGTTGCTGCTGGCGGCAGCAGGCACGCAGGCACAGAATACATTCCTGAACGAGCAGGTGACCAACAACTCGCAGGACGTGATAGGCACAGCCAGATATGTGGGCATGGGCGGAGCCATGGGCGCACTGGGCGCCGACCTGGGCGTGATGGCGTGGAATCCCGCTGGAATAGGGCTCTACCGAAAGAGTGACGTGGGGCTCACCTTCGGAGGACAGTGGAACAGGGAGCGCATCGACAGCGAGAACCGTGGCACGGGCACCTTTGACCAGATGGGATTTGTGTATAGCGTGAAGATGGCCAACCCTGTTTGCCGCTTCTTCAACGTGGGCTTCAACTACCAGAAGAAGGCCAACTACAACTACAACTTCTACGCCGACAACGCGCGCCTGAACGGACTCAGCCAGATGGACCAGGTGGCCGAACTGGCGACAAGTGCCTACGACACCGACTACAACCTGGCTGGCATGGCCGTGGACAACCAGTGGCTGACCCCTGTCTATGGGGATAAGGAAGACCCCCAGAAGGTCACGGGCTACTACAACAAGTTCGGCGGGGAGAGCAGCCTCTACACCCGCCACTCGGCAGGAAGCCTGCAGGGGTACGACATCAACTTCAGCACCAACCTCAAGGACCGCACCTACCTGGGTCTCAACATCGGCTTTGACAACGTGGACTACCGCTCGTGGTCGGAGTACACAGAGTTCAACAGTTACAACAATGAGGCCGGGGAAAACGTCAAGGGCGACTACGCGCTGTACAACGACCAGAAGATATCGGGCTACGGCATCAATGTGAAGGCGGGGGTCATCGTGCGGCCCATCGAGGACAATCCCTTCCGCATCGGCCTTGCGGTGGAGACTCCCACCTGGTACAGGCTGAAGAACAGCACTCTCTACGACCTCACCGACCTGGTGGAGAACAAGCGTACCGACCAAAAGGAGAGTTATCTGGAGTATACAGTGCGCACTCCCTGGAAGGTGCGGGCCAGTGTGGGCAGCACGGTAGGGCAGTCCTTTGCCTGGGACGTGGACTACGAGTATGCCAACTATGGGAGCATGCACCAGGGCTATCCAAAATATGACGAGTGGGATGATTACCACAGTTCATTTGCCAACACCACCGACAAGGCCATGAACCAGCACGCCAAACAGACACTCAAGGGCGTGCACACCCTGCGCGCCGGCATGGAGTACCGCCCCGTGAAGGCATTTGCCGTGCGCCTGGGATACAACTACATCACATCGTCCTACAAGGACCGGGTGTCCTTTGACCAGTACGGCATCAACAGCGCGGCCATGGACTATGCCACCAGCACCAGCTACATGCGCTGGGGCGACACGAACATCCTGACCCTGGGCTTGGGCTACCGCGTGAAGGGCTTCTACATAGACCTGGCCTACAAGGTGCGCAACCAGAAGGCCGACTTCCATGCCTTCGACACTTCCTTCGCACAGGGCGACACCGACTTCACACAGGCAAATCCTGACTTGAAGAACGTGACCATTGACCCCGTGAACGTGAACATGACGCGCCAGAGCATCGTGTGCACACTGGGCTATAAGTTCTGACCCCACAGGCCACCGCACCCAGCCTCCTGGCAGGGCATGGTGGCGCGAGTGGGAAGAGTGCTATACATTATATATATATAGTATTGTCCGAACTGGCAAGAAGCGTAGCGCAAACCGCAGGAATGCGCTTGCGGCAAGAGACCCACAGGCGGTCTGGCTCTGCACGAGAGAGCCAGACCGCATTTTTCACGTTTTATCACAACACAACGAATGCCTAACAATGACACACAGGGACGCGAAGCCTCGCACCTGGACATGCTGAGCGGCCCCATTGCCATCAAGATGGTGTGGTTTGCCCTGCCTGTCGCAGGCACCGCCTTCCTGCAGCAAATGCTCAACGCCGCCGATGTGGCGGTGGTGGGTCGTTACGCCAGCAGTGCCGCGCTGGCGGCCGTAGGGGCCAACGCATTCATCATCAACCTGATGACAAATCTGTTTGTGGGACTCAGCGTGGGGGCCAACGTGGTGATTGCGCGCCTGCTGGGCGAGTGTGACCAGGAGCGTGTGTCACGCGCCGTACACACCTCCATCGCCCTCTCCATCGTGAGCGGCCTGCTTCTGGCGGCCATTGGCTGGCAGGAGGCAGAGCGCATACTGGGCTGGCTCGGCACACCTGCAGAGATTATGTCCCAGGCCGTGCTCTACTTCAGGATATATTTCCTGGGCATGCCCTTCCTGATGCTGATGAACTTCTCGGCCGCCATCCTGCGCAGCAAGGGCGACACGCGCCGCCCGCTCTTCGTGATGGCGGGGAGCGGGGTGGTGAATGTGGCGCTCAACCTGCTCTTTGTGGTGCGCTTCCACATGAGCGTGGAGGGCGTGGCGATAGCCACCCTGGTGTCATCCGCGCTCAGTTCCGTCATACTGGTATATGTCCTGTGCCGCGAGCGGGGCATGCTCCGGCTGCGCCTGCGCGAGGTGCGCCTGCACTGGGACGCGCTCAGAAGCATAGCCGCGATAGGCATCCCGGCCGGTGTGCAGGGCATGATGTTCAACTTCTCCAACGTGCTCATCCAGGGAGGCATCAACTCACTGGGCGCCACGGCGATAGCAGCCAACACCGTGTCGCTGAACTATGACTACTTCTGCTACTTCGTGTGCAACGCCTTCGCACAGGCAGGCACTTCGTTCCTGAGCCAGAACCACGGGGCCAGGCTCTATGGCCGCTGCCGTCGCGTGATACGCGACACCATCCTGCTGGGCGCGGGCTCCACGCTGGTGGTGAGCCTGCTCTTTGTGCTCATGGCCGTACCGCTGAGCGGGCTCTTCACCTCGGATGCCCAGGTGATACGGCTCTCGGCACAGCGCATAGCCATCGTGCTCACCTTCTACACCGTGCATTCCTGCAACGAGACGCTCTCGGGCCTGCTTCGCGCGCTGGGGCACTCGCTCACACCCACCCTGGTGTGCGTGGTGTTTATCTGTGGGGTGCGCCTGTTCTGGCTCTACCGTGTGTTCCCCGCCAATCCCACCCTGGGGTTCCTGTCCTGCTGTTACCCCGTGAGTTGGATAGTGAACGCCACGGTGCTCTTCTGCGTCTTCTTCTGGATTCTGAAACACAGGCCGCTCCAGAGGATTAGGGTGGAGTAGGTGGAGCCGGCGGACGTCCAGGGCCATAGGCACGGCTGGGGCCGGCGTGCCTCGGAACGGGTGGGAACACCGCGCTCGTGCGCCCCAGGAAACAAACAAGGGATACTTGCGCGTTTGCCCTGGGACAAACCCGCAAGTATCCCTTGTCACTTTGTCAAGCATCGAGCCTTGCCTTGCCAGGCAAGCCCGCCCCGCCTCATCTTGGCACCATCATGCGTGCCCCCGGCAATCTATCCGCAAGGGCAAGCCAAGCACGTCAGGGTGCACCCTGTGGCCGTCCCACACAAGTTCCCCGTTTACCCAAGTGCGCTCCACCCGCCACGAAAGGGTGTCGCCCAGTCGCGGACTCCATCCGCACTTGCTCTGGATACAGTCGGCGGTCACCTGCCAGGGGGAGTGGGGGCGCACCAGCACCAGGTCGGCATGATAGCCGTGACGCAGATATCCCCGGCGGTCTATGCGAAGCAGCGAGGCCGGGTTGTGGCACATGAGCTGCACCATACGCTCAAGCGTGAGGATGCCCTCGTCCACCAGTCCCAGCATGGAGGGCAGGCTGAACTGCACCATGGGCATGCCGCTCATGGCACGCCTGCAGCCTCCCCGCTTCTCGCCCAGCAGATGCGGGGCGTGGTCGGTGGCCACCACGCGGATGCGCCCGTCAGTGAGTGCCAGGCGAAGCGCGTCGCGGTCGGATTGTTCCTTGATGGCCGGGTTGCACTTGATGAGCGACCCCAGGCGACCGTAGTCCTCGCGGCACCAGAGCAGGTGCGCGACGCATGCCTCGGCCGTGACCCGGAAGGAGTCGGGCGTGAAGAGCTCCAGTTCGTCACGGGTGGTGACGTGGGCCACATGCAGCCGCGCGCCTGTCTCTCTGGCCAGGCCCACTGCCATGCGGGTGCTCTGTAGGCAAGCCACACGGTCGCGGATGTCGGGATGGTGTATGATGTCGGGGTCATCGCCATAGAGAGCCTGTGCCTCGGCCATGCGCCGGTTGATGCGAGCGGTGTCCTCGCAATGGGCCACCAGCAGAGTGGGGCAGGAGCGGAAGATGGCTGTCAGAGCCTCCCCGTCGTCCACAAGCATGTTGCCCGTACTGCTTCCCATGAATAGTTTCACGCCAGGCACCAGCGTGGGATCTATCCTGCGTATGTGGTCCAGATTGTCACATGTGGCTCCCAGGTAGAACCCGAAGTTGACATGACACCTTTCCGAGGCCAGTCTGTACCGCTCCTCCAGCAAGTCCAGCGAGGTGGTGGGCGGGATTACATTGGGCATGTCCAGCACGGTGGTCACTCCCCCGGCGGCGGCGGCGCGGGTCTCGCTGTCCATGTCGCCCTTGTATGTAAGTCCGGGTTCACGCATGTGCACATGGTCGTCTATCACTCCCGGGAGCAGGAAGCAGCCTGTGGCGTCCACCATCTCCTCCCCTGGGGGACAGTCTGTCCCGCGCAGTATGCCGGCTATCAGCCCGTCCCTAACAATGAGGGAGCCCGCAAAACGTTCTCCCTCATTCACTATCGTCGCGTTGTGTATTATCATTTCCGCCCCTTCACCTTGCCCAGCCTGAGCCTTATCACTCCGAAGAGAGCCTCGCTGAATATGCCCCCGCTCATCTTGCTGGTGCCCAGTTCGCGGTTGACAAACACCACGGGCACCTCCTTGATTTTGAATCCCAGCCTGAGCGCGCTGTACTTCATCTCTATCTGGAACGCATAGCCCTTGAAACGGATGTGCTCCAGGTCGATGGCCTCAAGCACCTGGCGGCGGTAGCACACAAAGCCTGCGGTGGTGTCGCGCAGGCTGATGCCGAGCACCAAGCGCACATAGGCCGAGGCATAGTAACTCATGAGCACACGTCCGATGGGCCAGTTGACCACATTCACGCCCGTGATATAGCGGCTTCCCACGGCCACGTCATAGCCTTCGTCGTGGCATGCGGCGTAGAGCTTGGGCAGGTCGGCGGGGTTGTGGCTGAAGTCGGCGTCCATCTCGAAGATGTAGTCATAGCCCTGGCCGATGGCCCACTCGAAGCCTCGGATGTAGGCGGTGCCCAGTCCCAGTTTGCCCTTCCGCTCTATCAGGTGCAGCCGTCCTGCCAACGGGCCCTGCATGAGTTCCCTGACCACGCGCGCCGTGCCGTCGGGGCTTCCGTCGTCGATGATGAGCACGTCCAGTGCCTTCTCAAGCCCGGTCACCGCCATGATGATGGCCCTGATGTTCTCTATCTCGTTGTAAGTGGGTATGATTACGATACCGTCGCTGTGTGGATTCGCTGTCATTGTTGAGTCCTTCTGTTTGAAGCAAAGGTAACGCAATCCTGCGGGACAGCCAAAAAAGGGCAATGCTTTTTGGCTCTCATGCGGGAAAATATCGTACTTTTGTCCCTCGAAAACGTGCTTCAACGCCAATATAACCCTTATATGCAGCAACAGAAAGTCATAATCTTGGATTTCGGGTCGCAGACGACCCAGCTCATCGCGCGCCGTCTGCGCGAGTTGGACACCTTCTGCGAGATACTGCCCTACAACAAGTTTCCCGTCTCGGATCCCGATGTCATAGGCGTGATACTGTCAGGCAGCCCCTACAGCGTATATGACCCGCAGGCATTCAAGGTGGATTTGTCGCAGTTCCGCGGACGCATGCCCATCCTGGGCATCTGCTACGGGGCGCAGTACATGAGCCACACGCTTGGGGGAAAGGTGGAGCCTGCCGGAAGCCGTGAGTACGGGCGCGCCAATCTGGCCACCATTAACCTCGATGACCCGCTGTTCCATGGGTTTGAGCAGGGAAGCCAGGTGTGGATGAGTCATGGGGACACCATCACGGCTCTGCCAAGAGGATTCCATGCCATTGCCAGCACCGACAAGGTGAAATATGCTGCCTATGCAGCCGATGACGAACCCATCTGGGGCGTACAGTTCCACCCCGAGGTGTTCCACACGCTACAGGGCACGCGGTTGCTCAAGAACTTTGTGGTGGACATCTGCGGAAGCCGCCAGGACTGGTCACCGGCCAACTTCGTGGAGACGACCGTGGCAGAGCTCCGGCGGCAGATAGGCAATGACCGTGTCATCCTGGGGCTCTCGGGGGGGGTGGACAGCAGCGTGGCCGCCGTCCTGCTTCACCGTGCGGTCGGGGACCGGCTCACCTGCATCTTTGTGAACCATGGCATGCTGCGCAAGGACGAGTTCACCAGCGTGATGCGTGACTACGAGTGCCTGGGGCTGAACGTGGTAGGCGTGGATGCCAGCGCACGCTTCTTCCGCGACCTGGAGGGCGTGACAGAACCCGAGAAGAAACGCAAGATCATAGGCCGCGACTTTGTGGAGGTGTTCAACGAGGAGGCGCACAAGATTACCGACGCGAAGTGGCTTGCCCAGGGCACCATCTATCCCGACCGCATCGAGAGCCTCAATATCACGGGCAAGGTAATCAAGAGCCACCACAACGTGGGCGGACTGCCCGAGGAGATGCACCTGTCCCTGTGCGAGCCCCTGAAGTGGCTCTTCAAGGACGAGGTGCGCCGTGTGGGTCGCCAGCTGGGCATCCCCGAACATCTGATAGGCCGCCATCCCTTTCCGGGGCCGGGGCTGGCCGTGCGCATCCTGGGCGCCATCACACCGGGGAAAGTGCGTGTGCTGCAGGAGGCTGACCACATCTTCATACAGGGACTGCGGGACTGGGGGCTCTATGACCAGGTATGGCAGGCGGGTGCCATCCTGCTCTCCGATGTGCGCAGCGTGGGCGTGATGGGTGACGAGCGCACCTATGAGAACCCTGTGGCCCTGCGTGCCGTGACCAGCACAGATGCCATGACAGCCGATTGGGCACACCTGCCCTATGACTTCCTTGCCTATGTGAGCAACGAGATAATCAACAAGGTGAAGGGGGTGAACCGCGTTTGTTATGACATCTCATCCAAGCCACCTGCAACTATCGAGTGGGAATAAGCCTGTCGCCTGAGGCAAAGGCCGGGGAGCGGAAAACCTGTCACATGTCAGTGCGTTCCGCTCCCCGGCCTTTTATGTATGCACGGGAACGCATCAGGCGTCCAGCCGTCAGGCCATCCCATTCAGCGTGTGTATTCGTCCCTGGTGAAGCGGAGAGTCAAAAGCGGACGCCCCGTACGCTCACTCCGATAGACGCGTGTGATGGTGATGCCCATGTCCTTGAGTTCCTTCTGCTCAATGTTGTTCTTGAGCTCGGCCAGATAAGAGTCATGCAGTTCCCTCACCACTTCGTCACTATAGAGGCTGTCAAGGTCCAGCGCGCCCTTTATCGTGTAATGGTAAGTGTAGGTGGCACTGTCCTGGCTGTAGGTGGCACTGTCAAGCGTGGTGAACTCGTCAATGTCGTGAGGGCAGTTGCTCTGGGTGAACTCCCTGGCCTCACGCTCCAGCCTTTGCTCCTTGGTCTCCCTGCATCCGCACAGTGCCAGCAGTACCACCAGGGCGATGGGGGTGAATAATTCGCTTCTCTTCATACAAACAAGTTATAAGCATGGTTTGTCCTATCACTTCTTCAGGTACCTGCTGAAGAATTTCCATATCTCCTCGCCCGTGTCCATGTCGGACAGGAACCAGTTGTGCCCCGCGCCTATCACCTCATACAGCCACACGTCATTGTGCGTCCTGGGGTTGGCGAAGCGGTGGTGTACGACCAGGTGGCCGTCTTTGTCAAACGACTTGCCCTTGACCGTGTCGGTAGGCAAGGGCTTGCAGCCATTCTTCTCCACGATATGGGCGACCGCGTCGGGCACACTCATGTAGCATCCCCAACCAAACTTGTTCTCCAGGTCGCCCGTCCATTCCGATGTGCGGTCCTCGGTGCCGTGTATCTCCATGAAGGGTATGGGCCTGGACTTCTCCCTCTCCTCGAACATCCAGGTCAGCGTCAGCCCTGCCACAGAGGCAAGCGCGCGGAACACGCTCTGCCTCTTGTAGTTCAGCACGTAACACATTTCTCCTCCGTTGGACATGCCTGTCAGGAAGGTGTTGGCCTTGCTCAGCCCGTACTTCTTCTGCACATGCCGTGCCAGTTGCTCCACGGTGCTCACGTCATCCATCTCCCATCCCTCCTGGCTGGGATAGCGCACGTTCCACCCCCGCCTGCCGGTCTTGTCCTTCAAGCCAAGCGGAACGCACAGTGCGAAACCGTGCCGCACGGCCGCCTCGTTCATCCATGTGTCCGTGGGCGATTGCATCCATCTCTCCACCGAGACCTTGCTTCCGTAGCCATGCAGGGCAAGCACAAGTGGAGCCTTGACGGACAGACGGTCGGGCAGGAGCATCTTGAAGTGCCGCATGTGCCCGTTTATCACCAGCGAGTCCCGCACGATTCTCTGCGCCCGGGATGCTTGCGGCCACATGGCCGCAAGGTATGCGGTGGCCAGCAAAATGGTTCTGACTTTATTCCTCATCAGTATTCTTTTGTTGCTTGAATGGGTTGCCGGCATGGGGCTGCGGCCTCTTCCTTTCCAATGTGGGCAGCATCAGCAGTATGGAGAGCAGGCAGGCCAGGAGCAGGCAGACGAATGTCCAGTTCCACCCCGCATGGCTCGAAATGTACCCGATAGCCGTGTTGGCCAGTATGGCTGTGCCGAGAAAATAGCCGAAGAAACCCGTGAGGCCGGCCGCCGTGCCTGCCGCGTTTTTAGGCACAAGGTCAAGTGCCTGCACGCCCACCAGCATCACCGGTCCGTAGATGAAGAAGCCGATGCCGGTGAGACTGAGGGTCACCAGGCTGATACTGGGGGTGTCCAGCGATGACGAATACCAGTATATGGTGATGAAGAGTGCCACCACGGCCATGAACAGCATGGTGGGCCAGGCACGGTTGCCCCTGAACACCCTGTCGCTGATGATGCCGCAGATGAGCGTGCCCGGAATTGCTGCATACTCGTAGGCGAAGTAAGCCCAGCCAGCCGACTTGATGTCCACCCCCTGGTCGCTCAGCAGGGCAGGCGCCCAGTCGAGGCAGCCGTAGCGCACCATATAGATGAAGGCATTGCTCAAGGCTATTGCCCACAGGCACTTGTTGGGCAGCACATGACGCAGCATTATGTCGCGTGTGCTCAGTACCGCCTCACTGCGCTCGTCGTAATGACGGGAAAAGTCACCGCGCCACTTCTCCACAGCAGGCAAGCCCTGGCTCTGCGGGGTGTCACGAAGCAGGATATAGGCCAGGATGGCAATGGGGATGACGGTGGCGGCCGGGAAGATGAAGGTGCCGGCAAGGAAGTACAGCTCGGTGTGCGCACCATAGAGCCAGGAGCCAAACCATACGGCGCCGTAGGATGCCATGGGGCCTATAAGCCCCCCACCGACATTGTGGGCACAATTCCACACGGCCATCACCGTTCCGCGCTCGTTCTGCGAGAACCAGTGGGTCATCACCCTGCCACAGGGAGGCCATCCCATTCCGCCAAACCATCCCACAAGGAAGTTGAGGGCCGCCATCATGCCCACGGCCACATTCCCGCGCTCCGGATGGTGCAGGATGTCGAGCCAGGTGACAGGCACAGCCATGCTGGCCATGGCTATGGCACTGAGCACGAGCCCCAGGGGCAGGAACTTGCGCGCGTCACTGCGGTCGGACACTGACCCCATCAGGAACTTGCTCAGCGCATAGGCCACCGCGTTCATGCCAAGCGCGATGCCCAACTCGCTCTTTCCGATGCCCAGTTGCTCCAGCATGGGGATGGCCATGGCAAAGTTCTTGCGCACCAGATAGAAGGCGGCATACCCGATGAAGGCGCCCGCAAACACTTGCACGCGCAGGTGGCGGTAGCGGGCATCTGCCTCGGGGCCGGTGGTCTCGGGGCGAAAGGGTGGAGGGGACAGGAGGCTCATGTTCTTGCTTTCGTTTGGCTGGGTGTCCATTGTGTGGACATATGATTACTCATTATAAAAAAGTGTGGGGCATGTTCCTCCTTTCAGGGAACAGAGAAAGGATATACTCTGTAGCCCGCCTGTTTCTCGTCTGTGGCCTGGCTGAGACATACCAGCACATACTCGCCGGGGTGTAGGCAGGCGAGCGGCTTGCACACGAAGTCCTGCTTGCCCTCGGCACGGATGCTGAAGAGGGAAGGCTCCAGGCGCACATACTCATTGTCGCGCAGCACGGCCTTGGGCAGGCGCCGGTGGTCGCGCCTGCACCTCAAGCGTACCAGCGCGTAATCGGCCAGCGTCTCCCTGGCACCTGGATTGACTCTTATGACAGGCATCCTGTCGTCTGCCATCTGCCTTGACCGCTTCCCCCACAGGTACAGGACACGGGTGTCTCTGAGCTTCTTGCCCGCTATAGTCCATCCCGGCTTAATCTCAGCCTGCATCTCCTCGGCCTCCAGGGCCACCCAGGAGCCGCCCACGCCGAGCGACACCTCCTGAGCCTGGCACAGCGAGGCGTGAAGGCAGAGCCATAGAAGTATATTCCGCATCATATGATGCAAATTTAGCGCTTTGCGGTGACTTGGGCAAGTGTGGGCTTGTTCAAGTGAAAATAAATGCATTCCTTTGCACCCGCTATGACATACAACTTGCTTAAACTGGGCATCACGGAGCTCAACGTGATGCAGCAGGACATGCTGCTGGCCACCCGCAGACATGACAGAATAGTGCTGCTGAGCCCCACTGGGTCGGGAAAGACCCTGGCCTACCTGCTGCCCGTGCTCAGCGTGATGGACAAGAATAAGGATTACCTGCAGACACTGGTGCTGGTTCCCTCGCGCGAACTGGCCATTCAGACTGCCGATGTGATACGCAGGCTGTCTCCGGAATGCCGCGTGATGGCGTGCTATGGCGGGCGTGCGGCCATGGACGAGCACCGCACCATGGATGGCATGCGCCCGCAACTGATAGTGGCCACGCCCGGACGCATGCTCGACCACATCAACAAGGGGAATATCCCGGTCAGCAACGTATCGACACTCGTGATAGACGAGTTTGACAAGTCACTCGAGCTGGGATTCCAGGACCAGATGGAAGCCATCATCAGCAGGCTGGGACAGGCGAGGAGGCGCATCCTGCTCTCGGCCACGGACAATCCCCACATACCACAGTTCGCTGGCGGGGAGGGTTTCCACCGAATCTCCTTCCTTGACAAGGAGGAGGCACTCCCCGACGGCATCACGGTATATGAGGTTGACTCCCCGCAAAAGGACAAACTGGAGACGCTGCTTCGCCTGGTGTGCGTGCTCGGCACGCAGAAGAGCCTCGTGTTCCTGGGCTTCAGGGAGAGTGTGGAGCGTGTGGGCGAATATCTGATTGCCCATGGCGTGGCTGCTGTCATGTTCCATGGAGGACTTGAGCAGCAGGCGCGCGAGCGCGCCATCCACCGTTTCTCGTGCGGCTCGTGCAACGTGCTCGTGTGTACCGACCTGGCCGCGCGCGGCCTGGATATTGACGGGGTGGAGAACGTCATCCACTACCACTTGCCCCCCGACCGTGTGACCTACGTGCACCGCAACGGCCGCACCGCGCGGTGGGACGGGCATGGCAGTGCCTACCTGCTGGTGGGGCCCCAGGAGCGGGTGCCCGAATTCGCGGACAAAGACTGCCACACCTTCCACCTGCCACAGCGCGTGCCCGCGCCCGCAAAGCCCCTGTGGGCCACTATATATATAGGAAAGGGGAAGAAGGACAAGATAAGCCGGGGCGATGTGGCGGGATTCTTGATCAAGCAGGGCGGCCTGGAGCGCGGGCAGATAGGGCGCATTGACGTGCTGCCACAATGGTCGTACGCGGCCGTCGACAGCCAGCAGGTGCGCGCGTTGCTCGAAAGGTTACGCGGGCAGAAGATTAAGGGGGTGAGAACCATCTACACGCTGGCCGACTGACACCCGCATACGCGGAACGCCCCGAAAGCATGCAACACGTGTTGCAATGGCTTTCGGGGCGTTCTGCCTTGTCACATAAGATGCTTCCTACTCGGCAAACTTGGCATATCCGCGCAGCATGTGCCGCAGGTTGCTTATCAGTTCCTGCGACTCCTGGACAAGGCTCAGGAACAGTATCATGGACTCCAGGTTGAGCGGGCGGTTCTGTATGTCGTCAATGACGGTCTTCCTGTACGCCGAGAGCTGACGCTGGAGCGCCATCGCGTCTGCCCTCAACTCTTCGGGCGAGTCCAGGTGGCTGCCGTCTGCCTGGCCGTCAGGCGAGAGCATCCGTTCTGCCCTCACGAACAACTTGGATATCTCCTGCCGGTAAGCCAGGAAGGGTGCCGAGTACTCGCTGCTCACAGGGGTGAAGTTGTTTCCGATATGCTCACGGCAAGGCTCTGTGATGCGCTTCAGGCAGTAGAGCATCTGCGAGAGTGCGCCAATGCCCAGGAAATACCACGTGTTGCGCTCTATGCTGAGGATGTGGTTGACCCTACGCAGGGCCAGCACCTCCTTGCGCCGCTGCCTCTTGAGCTGCTTGCGCTGCTCCTCGATGCGCACGGAGGCCTTCTTGAGCGGCCTGTACTCCTCACGGAAGAAGGCATCCGTAACCTGACGGTAGCAGTCCTCCACAAAGGCAAGCTGCTCACAACTGTACAGGCGCACGTGCCGGACAAGGAGTGTCCAGTTGTGCTCCTCGTCGTGGGAGCGCATTATCTGGGCGAAAAGCGTGTCCTGGGTCTCCTGTGCACTCTTGTGCGCCTGTCTGAGGTTGCTCCTCACCAGGACCAGGATGGCAACCACAATGCCAATGGCCATGGCGGGGAAATGCCCGAAGTGCATGATGCAGGTGACCAGGTAGGTCACTATAAAGGCTACCCCGGCCGTGATGAACCACCCTCCGATGACCGAGAGAACCCCCGTAATGCGGAACACGGCACTCTGGCGGCTCCATGCACGGTCGGCAAGACTGGTGCCCATCGCCACCATGAATGTGACATAGGTGGTGGACAGGGGGAGCTTGAGGCTTGTGCCCATTGCCACCAGCAGCCCGGCCAGCACCAGGTTGACCGCCGCGCGCACCTGGTCAAAGGCAGCCCCGGCCGGAAGCACCATCTCGCCCGTGTTGAACCGCGAGTCAATCCATCGGCAAACGGGCGCAGGCACAAAATTTCCAATTGCCTTGGAACAGACCAAGGCCGAGCGTACCAGGGCGCGTGCCACGGCCGATGAGCCGAACATCTCCTCGCCCTCGTCCTGCCGGCTCAAGTCCACGCTCGTCTTCACCACATTCTGGGCCTTGGGCGAGAACACCAGCGAGAGCACCATGACGACTCCGGCCAGCACCAGGAACAGGATGGGGGTGTGCGCACTCTTCATCAGACTGACCATCAGGAAGCCCGAGGGGTCAGAGTTGCCATGGGCCATATAGTCCTGGTAGGCATCCAGTCCGGCGAGCGGGACACCCACGAAGTTCACCAGGTCATTTCCCGCGAAGGCCATCGCGAGGGCAAAGGTGCCAAACAGCACCACCGTGCGCATCACATTGAGCCTGGCCAGGCTGAGCAGCGTCATCACCACGCTCATCAGCACCGTGCCGCCTCCCAGTATCATCCAGGTGTGGCTGTTGACAAACTCACGCAATTCCGGGGTCATCAGCGTGGACCCCTTCAACCCGCCCACCAGCATGAACCACGCGATGCTGGTGATGGCCAGACCGCCGAAAATGCCGTTCTTCAGGTGCGAGCGTCCGTTGAACGTGAACACCACCCGCGCTATCCATTGTGTGATGAAACCCAGCACAAACGCGATGGCCACACTGAGGAAAATACCCAGGATGACGCTCATGGCCTTCTCTGTATTGATGAGGTCACCCAACGTGAGCGCGTGTCCGGAGGCATCGGCCGCCCCCTTCACAATCTTGATTATGGCGATGGCGAAAGCGCCGCCGAGCAGCTCAAACACCATGCTCACCGTGGTGGACGTGGGCATGCCCAGGCTGTTGAACACGTCCAGCAACAACACATCAGTAATCATGACGGCCATGAAGATGCACATCACATCATAGAAGGAGAAGAACTCCGGGGTCATGATGCCATGCCTGGCCACATCCATCATGCCGTTGCTCAGCGAGGCACCCGCAAACACGCCCACCGAGGCGATGATGACAATGGTGCGGAAACGGGCCACCTTGGCCCCGATGGCCGAGTTGAGAAAGTTCACAGCATCATTGCTCACCCCAACCACCAGGTCAAAGATAGCCAGCACGATGAGGAAAATCACGATGCAGAGAAATAATGTATCCATATACGTTTGTTGTGTGTGTGTTAACCGTAAGGCAAGACCCCCTTCCCGTGCGTCGCCATTGCCGTCACAGAGCCAGGTAAAGGGCCACGAGGAAGACGGCCAGGACAATTATGCGCACCATATTATAAATGAACTCGACCTTTTTTGCATCCATATCCAATTCCGCCTTGTTTGCCTGGCGCAAAAGTAAGCCACGCGTGTTACAGACATGTTGCAAACGCGTCACAAGTAGGTTACACGCGGTGTGCGCTGTGTTTTATGGGAAAGTGTGACACGATTGCAGCAAAGGCACTGCGCAAATTTAACAAAATTGTAATACCTTTGTAGCGCGCAAAACAGCGAGGCTCACACACACATACATCAAGTTTATGGAATTTCTGATACTGGTTGGCTCCGTCGCACTGCTTATGTACGGCATGAAAGTCATGAGCGAGGGCTTGCAGAAGATGGCCGGCAGCCGCCTGCGCACGGTGCTCGGCACCATGACCACCAACCGCTTCACAGGCCTGCTCACGGGCGCGCTCATCACCACCTCCATCCAGTCCTCAACGGCCACCACGGTGATGACCGTGAGTTTTGTCAGCGCGGGGCTGCTCACGCTCTCGCAGGCCATCTCGGTCATCATGGGAGCCAACATCGGCACCACCGCCACGGCGTGGATAATGGTGCTGGGCGGCAGTTTCGACATGCGCATGCCGGTCTATGCGGGCATCATCGTTGCCATCGCGCTCATTTACACCAAAAAGAACGTGAATATGGGAGAGTTCCTCATGGGGCTCTCCCTTATGCTTCTCGGACTCACGGCACTCAAGACCAATGCCACAGAGATGCACCTTGACCAGAACGCGCACATCCAGGACTTCCTGCAGAGCGTGAGCGGATGGGGGTTCGGCAGTTACCTGCTGTTCCTGCTCATAGGCGGCCTGCTCACCTGTGCCGTGCAGAGTTCGGCTGCCATCATGGCCATCACCATGACGCTGTGCGGCACGGGCGTGCTGGACATCTACCTGGGCATCGCCCTCGTGATGGGCGAGAACGTGGGCACGACCATCACGTCAAACATCGTGGCCGTGAGCGCAAGCACGCAAGCCCAGCGGGCTGCGCGCGCCCACCTCATCTTCAACCTCTTCGGAGTGGTGTGGGTGCTCTGCATCTACAAGTACTTCGTCAACTTCGTGTGCTCCATGGTGGGCTGCGACCCGCAGCATGTGGAGAACCCCGTGATACTGAATGTGGTGCTGGCAGCGTTCCACACCACGTTCAACGTGTGCAACGTGCTTATACTCATATGGTTTATAAAACCCATGGAGAAACTGGTGTGCATGCTCGTGCCACAGAGGGAAGGCCAGGACGACGTGGAGGAAGGCAGGCTGAAGTTTATCGGAGGTGGGCTGCTGAGCACGGCCGAGCTGAGCATCTTCGAGGCATGCAAGGAGGTCAACCTCTTCGTCGTGCGCTGCCAGCGCATGTTCTCGCTCGTGAGAGAACTGCTGGAGACAGAGAACGGTGACAGTTTCAACAAGCTGTTCTCACGCATAGAGAAGTACGAGAACATCACCGACAACATGGAGGTGGAGATTGCCAACTACCTGCACAAGGTGAGCGAGGGACGGCTGTCAAGCGACTCGAAGGCGCAGATACAACGCATGATGCGGCAGGTGACCGAGCTGGAGTCCATCGGTGACTCGTGCTATAACCTCGGGCGCACGATAAGCCGCCAGCGCATGCACTCCAAGGAACGCTTCACCGAAGAGCAACTCAGCCACATGCACACCATGATGTCGCTGGTCACACATGCCCTGGAGGCAATGGCCAACGTGGTGGAGAAAGCCCCAGACCACCAGTATGCCGACTACAACGTGTCGTACAACATCGAGCACGAAATCAACAATTACCGCAACCAGCTGAAGAACCAGAACCTCCAGGACATCAACGATGGCCTGTATGGCTATCAGACTGGAGTCTATTACATGGACTTCATCAGCGAGTGCGAGAAACTGGGCGACTATGTGGTCAACGTGGTACAGGCCACCAAGTGAAAGACACCCCCACGGGCACAGCAACCGCACGGCACCGGGCAAAGCACCCAACGCGACGCCCCGTGCGTGCCTTTATGCCCGCCCGTCCCATGCCAGAGTGCCACAGCACGCAGCCGCATGCATTGGCGGATGCAGTGCGCCGCATTGGCGGATGCAGTGCGCCGC
>DCCS01000032.1:171373-186439 GCA_002316015.1 Prevotellaceae bacterium UBA1075 | reverse complement strand
ATGCAGCCGCATGCGTTGGCGGACGCGGCGGCATGCGTTGGCGGACGCGGCGGCATGCATCGCGTCGAAAAGCAGACAAAGGTGCGGGGAAGGAAGGTTTTGTGTCGCATATACTTTCGCGAATGGCATAAAAGCCGTACTTTTGCACCGCTTTCCCAACTGCGGGACACAGCTGACCGCACAGAGGGCAGCAGCCGGTGACGGCACATCCAACACAACTATAATACAGCAAATGGAAGAACTGAAGCACGAGTGCGGAGTGGCCATGATACGCTTGCTCAAGCCTCTGGAGTATTACCAGCAGAAATACGGAACATGGATGTACGGGCTCAACAAGCTCTATCTTCTGATGGAAAAGCAGCACAACCGTGGCCAGGAAGGCGCAGGGCTGGCAAGTGTCAAGATGGAGGCCGCCCCCGGACAAGAGTACATGTTCCGTGAACGCGCCCTGGGCAGCGGCGCCATCACCGAGATTTTCCAGAACGTGCAGAAGCGTTTTGCCGAGTGCCCGGCCACGCAGCTGGCAGATGTGTCCTTCGCAAGGGAGAACTTGCCCTTTGCCGGCGAGATTTACATGGGCCACCTCCGGTATTCCACCACCGGCAAGAGTGGCCTTTCTTATGTGCACCCCTTCATGCGGCGCAACAACTGGAAAGCCAAGAACCTGTGCCTGTGCGGCAACTTCAACCTCACCAACGTGGACGAGATATTCGACCGCATCGTGAGGAAAGGGCAGCACCCGCGCATCTACAGCGACACCTACATCATGCTCGAGCTGATGGGGCACCGCCTTGACAGGGAGAGTGAGCGCGTGTACAACATAGCCCTGGACAGAGGGCTGGAGGGGATGGACATCACGCGCTTCATCGAGAGAAACATCGATGTGCGCAATGTGCTGCGGACAAGCACGCCCTACTTTGACGGGGGATACGTGGTGTGCGGATTCACCGGGAGCGGCGAGATGTTCAGCATGCGCGACCCGTGGGGCATACGCCCCGCCTTCTGGTACCGCGACGAGGAGGTCGTGGTGGTGGCCAGCGAGCGCCCCGTGATACAGACGGCCTTTGACCTGGAGACCGACCAGATACAGGAACTCGCACCGGGCCAGGCACTCACCGTGCGGCGCAGCGGCGAGGTGAGCCTGACGCAGATCATACAGCCTGGAGTCAAGAGAGCCTGCTCCTTTGAGCGCATCTACTTCAGCCGGGGCAGCGACCGCGACATCTACCGCGAGCGCAAGGCGCTGGGGGAGCAGCTCACAGAGCGCATAGGCGAGGCCGTGGGCGGGGACTTGGCACACACGGTGTTCAGTTTCATCCCCAACACAGCCGAGGTGGCATTCTATGGTATGCTGGACGGGTTCAAGAAGAGGCTCAACAGGCAGAAGGTGCAGGAACTCTTCGAGCTCACGCAAGACCACCAGCCCACCATCGAGGAGATAAAGCGCGTGCTCCACCCGTACATACGCAGCGAGAAGGTCGCGCTCAAGGACATCAAGCTGCGCACGTTCATCACCGAGGGCAACATCCGCAACGACCTGGCCGCCCATGTATATGACATCACCTACGGCAGCCTGGATCCGTACGTTGACAACCTGGTTGTCATAGACGACAGCATCGTGCGCGGCACCACGCTCAAGGAGAGCATCATACGCATCCTCGACCGTCTTCACCCGCGCAAGATAGTGCTGGTGAGCAGCAGCCCCCAGGTGCGATACCCCGACTATTACGGAATCGACATGGCGCGCATGGAGGAGTTCATCGCCTTCAGGGCTGCCGTGGAACTGCTGCGGGACAGGGGAATGGAGCAGGTCATCGCGGACGTGTATGCCGCGTGCATGTCCCAACGCGCGCTGCCTGCCGCACAGATGGTGAATCACGTGAGAGAGATATACGCCCCCTTCAGCGACGAGGAGGTCTCCGCAAAGATTGTGGAGATGCTGCGACCTGCGGAGGTGACCACCCCCATTGAGCTTGTGTACCAGACACTGGAGGGGCTGCACCGCGCGTGCCCCGCCCACACCGGCGACTGGTACTTCAGCGGCGACTATCCAACACCGGGGGGCGTGAAGCTGGTCAACAAGGCTTTCATAAACTATTACGAGAGTATCTATTCAAAGAAATAAATGAACAGGAAGGTTACACTGAGACTGGAAGACGGGACGGAATTCCACGGCACTTCCTTCGGCTGCGAGAGACCTGTGGCCGGAGAGGTCGTGTTCAACACGGCCATGACGGGCTACCCCGAGAGTTTGACTGACCCCTCCTACGCAGGACAGTTGATGACACTCACCTTTCCGCTGATAGGGAACTACGGCGTGCCGTCGTTCACATTCCGCACGGACGGCCTGCCCCGCTTCATGGAGAGCGGCAAGATCCACGCGCGCGCCATCATCGTGAGCGACTACAGCCATGACTACAGCCACTGGAACGGGGTGGAGACACTGGGACAATGGCTCCAGAGGGAGCAGGTGCCGGGAGTCACAGGCATCGACACACGCCAGCTGACCAAGGTGCTGCGCGAGCACGGCGTGATGATGGGCAAGATACTCTTCGACGACATGCCGGGACAGGTTCCACAAGCCGACTATGCGGGAGTCAACTTCGTGGAGCAGGTGTCATGCCGCGAGGTCATCCGATACAACAAGGGAGCGGACAGGAAGGTGGTGCTGGTGGACTGCGGCGTGAAGGCCAACATCCTGCGCTGCCTTCTCGAGCGTGGGGTGGAGGTCATCAGGGTACCCTGGAACTATGACTTCAATGGCCTGGAGTTTGACGGGCTGTTCCTGACCAATGGCCCCGGAGACCCAGACACCTGCGGCGCCGCCGTGCAGAACATACGCAAGTTCCTGGCCAACCCACGCATGCGACCCTGCATGGGCATCTGCATGGGCAACCAGCTCCTGAGCAAGGCTGCGGGCGCGACCATCTACAAGCTCAAGTACGGACACCGGAGCCACAACCAGCCCGTGCGCAAGGTGGGCACCGACCGGTGCTACATCACAAGCCAGAACCACGGCTACGCTGTGGACTCCACCACTCTGCCGGCCGACTGGGAGCCCCTGTTTGTGAACATGAACGACGGAAGCAACGAGGGCGTGCGGCACAAGCGGAATCCCTGGTTCTCGGCACAGTTCCACCCCGAGGCGTGCTCCGGCCCGGTGGACACCGAGTTCATGTTTGATGACTTTGTGAAACTTCTCTATTGACAGGAATATGACAGACAGCAACATAAAGAAGGTCCTGCTGCTCGGTTCGGGCGCATTGAAGATTGGCGAGGCCGGCGAATTTGACTATTCGGGCTCGCAGGCACTCAAAGCCCTGCGCGAGGAGGGCATCAGAACGGTGCTCATCAATCCCAACATCGCCACGGTACAGACCAGCGAGGGGGTGGCCGATGAGATTTACTTCCTTCCCGTGACCCCATACTTCGTGGAGCGCGTCATAGAGAAGGAGCGCCCCCAGGGTATCCTGCTCGCCTTCGGCGGACAGACCGCGCTCAACTGCGGCGTGGAACTTTACAAGAACGGCGTGCTCGAGAAATACGGCGTGCAGGTGCTGGGCACTCCTGTGCAGGCAATCATCGACACCGAAGACCGCGAACTCTTTGTGGAAAAACTCGATGAAATCGGTGTGCAGACCATAAAGAGCCAGGCTTGCGGGAACATCGCGAGCGCGAGGGAAGCGGCCAGGGAACTGGGGTATCCCGTGATTATCCGCGCGGCCTACGCGCTGGGCGGGCTAGGGTCGGGCTTCTGCGACAACGAGGAGGAACTGGACAGGATAGCCGAGAAAGCGTTTGCCTTCTCGCCACAAGTGCTGGTGGAGAAGAGCCTCAAGGGCTGGAAAGAAATCGAGTACGAGGTGGTGCGCGACCGTTATGACAACTGCATCACAGTGTGCAACATGGAGAACTTCGACCCACTGGGCATCCACACGGGCGAGAGTATCGTGATTGCGCCCTCGCAGACACTTACCAACAGCGAGTACCACAAACTGCGCGCGCTCAGCATCAAGATTGTCCGTCACATCGGCATCGTGGGCGAGTGCAACGTGCAGTACGCCTTTGACCCGCAGAGCGAGGACTACCGCGTGATCGAGGTCAACGCACGCTTGAGCCGGAGCTCGGCATTGGCCAGTAAGGCAACAGGTTATCCCCTGGCATTTGTCGCCGCCAAACTGGGACTTGGCTACGGCTTGTTTGAGTTGAAGAACTCGGTGACAAAGACCACGAGCGCGTTCTTCGAGCCGGCTCTGGACTATGTGGTATGCAAGATCCCACGCTGGGACCTGGGCAAGTTCCGTGGGGTTGACCGCGAACTGGGCAGCAGCATGAAGAGCGTGGGCGAGGTGATGGCCATCGGACGTACCTTCGAGGAGGCCATACAGAAGGGTCTTCGCATGATAGGGCAGGGCATGCACGGATTTATCGAGAACAAGGAACTGGTCATCGAGGACATCGACAAGGCTCTGCGCGAGCCTACCGACAAGCGTATCTTCATCATCGCCAAGGCCATGTCGCAGGGATACACCATTGACCAGATACACAGGCTGACGAAGATTGACAAGTGGTTCCTGCAGAAACTGCGGAACATCTGTGACATCGACGACGAGCTGCACCTGTGCGCCAACATCAATGTGCTGGAGGCCGAGCTGCTTCGCCGCGCGAAAGTGTATGGCTTCACCGACTTCCAAGTGGCACGAGCACTGGGCATGGAGCAGGAGATGGACATAGAGGACGCCATGCTGGCCGTGCGTGCCAAGCGCAAGCAGATGGGTATCCTGCCTGTGGTGAAACAGATAGACACACTGGCCGCTGAGTACCCCGCACAGACCAATTACCTGTACCTCACCTATAGCGGTGTGGCCCACGACATTGCCTTCGAGGCCGACAAGAGAAGCATCGTGGTGCTGGGGAGCGGCGCTTATCGCATTGGTTCATCTGTCGAGTTTGACTGGTGTGGCGTACAGGCACTTAACACCATACGTAAAGAGGGATACCGCAGTGTGATGATCAACTACAACCCCGAGACGGTCTCCACGGATTACGACATGTGTGACCGTCTCTACTTTGACGAGTTGACCTTTGAGCGCGTGATGGACATCCTGGACCTGGAATGCCCCAAGGGAGTGGTGGTGAGCACGGGCGGACAGATTCCCAACAACCTTGCCATGAAACTTGACGCGCAGCGCGTGCCCATACTCGGCACCCAGGCCAAATACATCGACAACGCCGAGGACCGCGACAAGTTCAGCGCGATGCTTGACCGCATAGGCGTTGACCAGCCCGAGTGGAGCGCGCTGACCTCCATGGAGGATGTGCAGGCGTTTATCGACAAGGTGGGTTTCCCCGTACTGGTGCGTCCCTCCTATGTGCTCAGCGGAGCGGCAATGAACGTGTGCTCTAACCAGGACGAACTGGAACGTTTCCTCAAACTGGCGGCCAACGTGTCGAAGAAGCATCCCGTGGTCATCAGCAAGTTCATGCAGAACACCAAGGAAGTGGAGATGGACGCAGTGGCCAGAAACGGCGAAATCATCGCCTATGCCATCAGCGAGCACATCGAATTCGCCGGCGTGCATAGCGGTGACGCCACCATTCAGTTCCCCGCGCAGAAACTGTATGTTGAGACTGTGAGACGCATCAAGAAAATTAGCGCACAGATTGCCAGGGAACTGAACATCACAGGCCCCTTCAATATCCAGTATCTCGCAAGAGACAATGAGATTAAAGTCATTGAGTGCAACCTGCGCGCGAGCCGCAGTTTCCCGTTCGTGAGCAAAGTGCTGAAGATAAACCTCATCGAACTGGCCACGAGGGTGATGCTGGGCTTGAGTGTCGAGAAACCGCACAAGAGTTTCTTTGACTTCGATTATGTGGGCATCAAGGCAAGCCAGTTCAGTTTCAACCGCCTGCAAAAGGCCGACCCCGTGCTGGGTGTTGACATGAGCAGCACGGGCGAGGTGGGATGCCTGGGAGACGATGTCAACTCAGCCCTGCTCAAGGCGATGCTCTCCGTGGGCCACAGGATTCCGAAAAAGAACATCCTGCTCTCCACCGGCGGAGCCAAGGAGAAGGCCTCGACACTGGATGCGGCCCGCACGCTCGTCGAGCACGGATACTCCCTGTACGCCACGGGCGGCACAAGCCGGTATCTGAGAGAGAACGGCATAGAGAACACCACCGTGTACTGGCCCAGCCAGAAGGGGAAGCACCCCCAGGCTCTGGACTTGCTGCATGAACACAAGATAGACATGGTGGTGAACATACCCAAAGACCTGACAGCGGGAGAGCTCACCAACGGTTACAAGATACGCCGCGCCTCGGTGGACCTGAACGTTCCCCTGATCACCAACGCCCGCCTGGCCGCTGCCTTCATACATGCCTTCTGCACGTTGAGGGTCGAAGACCTGGCCATCAAGAGCTGGAACGAGTACAAGTAAATGCGCGCTTCCCTGGCGGAGCATGAGCACACAAGCTGGTATTTCCCATACAACCTGTTGGGAGATACCAACTTTATTTTATAACTTTGCAGACGCAATGGCATCTTCCGCAAGCCAGTTCAGGGATTGCGCAAGGGGAATGCCCATAAATCAGCAAAGAGATGGATTTCCAAAGCATATATGTAGGGCTGGTCATTCTGTTCATGTTATGGGCATTGATTGCCGATAGGATGAGACCTGGCCTTATATTGTTCACGGCTGTGGTGATGATGCTCTGCGCGGGAATCCTGACCCCCAAGGAGGCCTTGGAGGGTTTCTCCAACAGAGGTATGATAACGGTAGCCTTGCTCTACCTGGTATCGGAGGGCGTGCGCAAGAGCGGCATTCTGGAGGCGCTGGTCACACGCCTGCTCCCCTCGCGCAACGTCACCCTGAGCCGGTCACTGCTGCGCTTCCTGCCTACCATATCCTTCGTGTCGGCCTTTCTCAACAACACTCCTGTGGTGGTCATATTCGCACCCGTGGTAAAGCGGTGGGCAAAAAAGATGAGGATGGAGCCTGCCAAGTTCCTGATTCCGCTAAGTTACGCGACCATCCTGGGAGGCATGTGCACGCTTGTGGGCACCAGCACGAATATCGTCCTGAACGGGCTGGTGTCGGACGGCATTGCCGAAGGGCTGGTGAAGGACGGGCATCCCCTGGCCATGTTTGAACTCGGCAAAGTGGGAGTCCTCATAACCCTCGCCGGCCTGTTTTACCTCATCTTCGTGTCGCGCTATCTGCTTCCCTCGGTGCGTAACGGTGAAGCCGAGGACGGGGAGGAGCCGTCATCGCCCGATGTGGTGCGTGTGGAGGCACTGCTGAGCACACGCTTTCCTGGCCTGGGAAAGACACTGCGCGAGTTTGACTTCTACCGTCACTATGGTGCCACCGTACGCTGCATACGCCGATCGGGCGAACTGCTGGGCGGTGACTGGCTGAACACACCGCTGGACAAGCACGACACACTGCTGCTTGACGCGGACAAGACGTTCATCCCCACCTGGGGAGAGAGCCGTGTCTTCTGGATGCTCAACCCCATAGGGATGGAGCCCGAGTTGAGCAGCAAGAAGAAGTACCTGGCAGTGGTGCTCGTCGCCATCATGATTTTGGGCGCGACCCTGGGGGAGCTTCCCTGCGTGCAGGCACTTGGGTTGCGCGTCAAACTAGACATGTTTTTCTTTGCGTGCTGCACTACCGTGGTGATGGCGTGGACAGGCATGTTCGCCCAGCGCAAGTACACAAAACTCATATCCTGGGATGTGCTGATAACGATAGCGTGCGCCTTTGGCATAAGCAAGGGGATGATCAACAGCGGGCTGGCCGACTTCCTCGCCGTCTATGTCATTGACCTGGCCGACCAGGCAAGGCACAGCCAGAACGGCATTTACATCGCGCTTGCCGCTCTATACCTCATCACCAACGCCTTCACAGAGTTGATTACCAACAACGCCGCAGCGGCACTGGCCTTTCCACTGGCTGTCTCAATAAGTTCGCGCATGGGCATCGACCCCACGCCTTTCTTCGTGTGCATCTGTTTCGCGGCAAGCGCGTCGTTCAGCACCCCCATCGGCTACCAGACCAACCTGATAGTGCAGGGCATAGGCGGATACAGGTTCACAGACTTCCTCAAGGTGGGATTGCCGTTGAACGTCATCGTGTTCTTCCTTAGCGTTTTCCTGATACCCCAGTTCTATTTGTGAGAAAGAGAGAGACAGGCTGCGGGCACATCCATGCATCACCCCACCCAGAGGCACACGGCCAAAAACGAGGAAACGGGACGAACCCCAGGCATAGGCAAGACACAAGCATGAGGACAGGCAAGACACCGTGAGGGTGGCCTCCCTAGTCACAAGGACAAAATAAGACAAAAGAACAATGACAGAGAATATTTACCCCATATACGACCGCATGATGAGCCGTGAGGACAAGGAGCATCTCCTGGGCCAGCGGGGACTCATGGTGTGGTTTACAGGACTTAGTGGCAGCGGGAAGAGCACCGTCGCCATGGGAGTAGAGCGGGAACTGCACGCGCGTGGCATCCTGTGCCGTATCCTGGACGGGGACAACGTAAGGGCGGGAATCAACAGCAACCTGGGATTCAGTGCCGGGGACCGCAGCGAGAACATCCGCAGGATAGCCGAAGTGGGCAAGCTGTTTGTACAGACAGGCATTGTCACGCTGGCCTGCTTCGTGAGCCCCACCAACGACCTTCGCCGCATGGCAAAAGCAATCATAGGAGGCGGGGACTTCATGGAAGTGTACGTGAGCACCCCCATCCAGGAGTGTGAGCGCAGGGATGTCAAGGGGCTTTACGCACGCGCGAGACGCGGCGAGGTAAAGAACTTCACGGGAATCAGCGCCCCTTTCGAAGTTCCCGAACATGCCGACATAAGTATTGACACCAGCAGGCTTACGCTGGAGGAAAGCGTGCGCACGCTGACAGAAGAGATTGTGGAAAGAGTGAAACCAACAAGAGAAACAAGATAGAATCATGGCAGAATACAGTTTGAGCCATTTGCAGGAACTTGAGGCGGAGTCAATACACATCATCCGTGAGGTTGCCGCAGAGTTTGAGAACCCTGTAATGCTATACAGTATAGGAAAGGACAGCAGCGTGATGGCGCGCCTTGCCGAAAAGGCGTTTGCTCCCGGCAAAGTGCCCTTCCCCCTGATGCACATCGACAGCAAGTGGAAGTTCAAGGAGATGATAGAGTTCCGCGACAAATACGCGAAAGAGCACGGATGGAACCTGATAGTCGAGAGCAACATGGAGGCGTTCCGCGCCGGTGTGGGGCCATTTACCCATGGCAGCAAGGTGCACACTGACCTGATGAAGACCAAGGCTCTGCTCGACGCGCTCAGCAAGTACAAGTTTGACGCAGCCTTCGGAGGCGCGCGCCGAGACGAGGAGAAGTCCAGGGCCAAGGAGCGCATCTTCAGTTTCCGCGACCAGTTCAACCAGTGGGACCCCAAGAACCAGCGCCCCGAGTTGTGGGACATCTACAACAGCCGCGTGCACAAGGGCGAGAGCATCCGTGTGTTCCCCCTGAGCAACTGGACTGAGCTCGACATCTGGCAGTACATACGGCTGGAGAACATCCCCATCGTGCCCTTGTATTTTGCCAAGGAGCGGCCTTGCGTCGAGATTGACGGAAACCTGATCATGCCTGACGATGACCGATTGCCCAAGCAGTACATCCCCAAGATACAGAAGCGCATGATACGCTTCCGTACCCTGGGATGCTGGCCACTGACAGGCGCGGTAGAGAGCCACGCTTCGACCATAGAGGAGATTGTGGAAGAGATGATGACCACGACCAAGTCGGAGCGCACGACACGCGTGATTGACTTTGACCAGGAGGCAAGCATGGAACAGAAGAAGCGCGAGGGCTACTTCTGACCAGACGCGGTTCTGATAACTTAACATTGACAATTATGGCAAACAGCAAAGTAAACATAAAGGATTTCCTGGACGCAGACGAGCGCAAGTCACTTCTGCGCCTGTTGACGGCCGGGTCGGTGGACGACGGAAAGAGCACGCTCATCGGGCGGCTTCTATTTGACAGCAAGAAGTTATACGAGGATCAGCTTCAGGCACTGGAGCGGGACTCCAAGCGTGTGGGCAACGCGGGTGCGGGGCAGATTGACTATGCCCTGTTGCTTGACGGGCTGAAGGCCGAGCGCGAGGAAGGCATCACCATCGATGTGGCCTACCGTTATTTCAGCACCAACCAGCGCAAGTTCATCATTGCCGACACTCCAGGACATGAGCAATATACACGCAACATGATTACCGGCGGGTCAACAGCCAACCTGGCCATCATCCTGGTGGACGCACGCACAGGGGTCATCACACAGACACGCAGGCACACTTTCCTGGTGAGCCTCCTGGGCATCAAGCATATTGTGCTTGCCGTCAACAAGATGGATTTGGTGAACTTCTCCGAGGAAGTCTTCGACGGGATACGTGACGAGTATCTGGCTCTCACCGATCATCTCGGCATCAAGGACGTGACCTGCATCCCCCTTTCGGCACTCGAGGGGGACAATGTGGTGGAGAAGAGCGACCGCACTCCCTGGTACGAGGGCCAAAGCCTGCTCGATTACCTGGAGACAGTGCCCATTGACCAAGACCGCAACATGCACGACTTCCGCTACCCCGTGCAGTATGTGCTGCGCCCCAACCTGGACTTCCGGGGATTCTGCGGCAAGGTGGCGAGCGGCGTCATACACAAGGGTGACGAGGTGGTTGCCCTGCCCAGCATGAAGCACAGCCACATCAAGAGCATCGTCACCTACGAGGGCGAGCACGAGGTGGCTTTCTGCCCCCAGAGTGTGACCCTGACCCTGGAGGACGAGATAGACATTTCCCGTGGAGAGATGCTGGTGAAACCCGACAACATGCCGCACATCGGACGCCATTTCGAGACAATGCTCGTGTGGATGGACGAGGAGCCCATGGACAGGAAGAAGAAGTTCTTCCTGAAACAGACAACCAATACCACACGAGCCACAGTGACCCGTGTCAACTACAAGGTGGATGTCAACACCATGCAGCACCTGGAAGGCGGGGACTTCAAACTCAACGAGATCGGAAAGGTGCAAATCACCACCGCCAAGACCCTCTTCTTTGACCCCTACAGCAAGAACAAGGCCACGGGAGCCTTCATACTGATTGACCCCATAACCAACAACACCAGCGCGGTGGGCATGATATGCAACCCGCTCGAGGTGGAGGAAATCAACCAGGGAAGCGACATACCCGTGCTCGACCTGCCCAAATTGGGCATTGCCCCCGAGCACTACGAGGCTGTGGAGAAAGCCGTGAAAGACCTGGGACGCCAGGGACTGGAGATTAAGATAATAAAGGAATAAGACACATTGATACCTGTCGGGATGCCGTTGCACGCCGCAGCCACACCCCACAGGCCCCCCTTCCCGTCCCGTCCGGCAGAGCCAGACTGGCTGCCCGGAAGCGGGGCAGGAGATGAACCTCACAGAAAACGACAACCATTTATGGGACTGATAGAATTCAGCAAACTTCCTGTGAACACGCTTGTGGGCGCGGACTGGAAGACATTCAAGGCCGTGACTGACGGCCAGCACATCGCTGCCGACAAGAAGACAAAGTTCTTCCTCACCAAGGCCATATGCCGGATCCTGAGCGTATGTGTGCCCTTGCAGGAGCACAAGTACAGGAAACTCCTGGCCGGAAAGCCGCTTGAGAACGCCCCCCTGTTCATCCTCGGGCACTGGCGCAGCGGCACAACATTCGTTCACAACATCTTTGCGCAGGACAAGCATTTCGGTTACACCACCACCTACCAGACCGTCTTTCCCCATTACATGATGGCTCTGCAGTGGCTCTTCAAGCCCACGATGGGATGGCTGATGCCCGACAAGCGTCCCACCGACAATATGGAGCTTGCCCCCGACCTGCCCCAGGAGGAGGAGTTCGCGCTCAACAACTCATGCCCTTTCAACTACTACAACTTCTGGTTCTTCCCAGAAAGGATGAACGAGTATTGCGACCGGTATCTGACCTTCAAGGACATCACACCCGATGAACTGGAGGCATTCAAGCAGGCATTCGAGAAACTGGTCAAGATAAGCCTGTGGAACACGGGGGGCACACAGTACTTGAGCAAGAACCCGCCGCACACGGGTCGCATAAAGGCCCTGACAGAGTTATACCCCAACGCCAAGTACGTCTATCTGATGCGAAATCCCTACACCGTGTTCGAGAGCACGCGCAGCTTCTTCCTCAACACCATCAAGCCCCTGCAACTGCACAGCATCAGCGACGAGGAGATGGAGCAGAACATCCTGCGCAACTACATGGAACTGTACCATGCCTACAAGCGGCAGAAGCAGTATGTGCCCAAGGGAAACATCTTTGAGGTCAAGTTCGAGGACATCGAGAAGGACGCTTTGGGAATCACCGAGAAGATATACAAGACGCTCAACATCCCGGGATGGGAAGAGGCCAGGCCCGCCATCGAGAAGTACATAGGCGCGAAGCGCGGCTACAGGAAGAACAAGTACCAGTATTCCGAGCGCACCGTACAGATGGTCAACGAGCACTGGGGCGATGTACTCGACGAGTGGGGATACGAGCGCCACTGAGCACAGAAAACACATCCATTAACCAATAACAAAACTATTCAGCGTATGAGAATTTCGTTTGCTGTCACTCTCTTCTGCCTGCTGTTTGGCACAGCACGGGCACAGAAGAACGTGAGTGTGTCCAGTCCAGGCGGACAAGTAAAACTCAATGTTAGCCTGTCAGACAAGGTGTATTACAATGTGGAGAGCCACGGAGAGCCCCTGGTCAGGCAGGGACACCTGGGTATGGTGCTTGACAAGGGCACACTGGGTGCCAATCCCGTGCTCAAGAGCAAGAAAGTGAAGACGGTGAACGAGACGGTCAAGCCACTCTTCGCGCTCAAGAGCGCGAGCGTCGACAACCACTACACCTCACTCCTGATGAACATGAAGGGTGGCTATGCCATCGAGTGGCGCGTGTATGACGATGGGCTTGCCTACCGTTTCGTGACCAGTCTCAAGGGTGATGTGGATGTCCTCTCAGAGGACTTCACCATCCAGCTTACCCGCGACACGCGCCTGGTACTTCAGCAGCCCAACGGGTTCAAGACCAGTTGTGAGGAACTGTACACCAACGTGCAGAGTGCCTCGTGGAAGGCGGGCGACAAGATGAGCGAGGTGCCTCTGGTGATTGCCGGGGAGAGGCAGAAGATATTTGTCAGCGAGTTCAGCCTCTTCGACTACCCCGGCATGTTCATGAAGGGGAATGGCGACAACAGCCTGTCGGCCGTGCATCCCAAGGCTCCCCTGGAGTTTGGCGACGATGGTGACCGTAGTGTGAAAATACTCAAGGAGGCCAACTACATAGCACGCACCAAGGGCACAAGAAGTTTCCCCTGGCGCTATATGCACATCACGCAGGACGACCGTCAGATGGTACTCAACACCATGCCCATGCGCCTGGCTCCCGAAAGCCTGGTTGCCAACCCGTCATGGATAAAGACCGGCAAGACCACCTGGGAATGGTGGAACGGCAGCATCCCCTATGGGCCCGACGTGAATTTCAAGAGCGGGCTCAACCTTGACACCTACAAGTATTTCGTTGACTTTGCCGCTGCCAATGGGCTGGAGTACATGCTGATGGACGAGGGATGGGCCAAATCGACACTTGATCCGTTCACCCCCAATCCCGACATCGACCTGCACGAGCTTATCCGCTATGCCAAATCCAAGAACGTGGGTGTCATCCTGTGGCTCACCTGGCTTGCCGTGGACAAGCACCCCGACATGTTTGAGACCTTCGAAAAGTGGGGAGTCGCGGGAGTCAAGATTGACTTCATGGACCGCCAGGACCAGTGGATGGTGCGCTTCTACGAGCGCACGGCAAAGGCGGCCGCCGACCACCACATCCTGGTTGACTACCATGGAGCCTACCATCCCAGCGGCCTTGAGTACAGGTATCCCAATGTACTCACCTTCGAGGGTGTGCGCGGCATGGAGTTTATGGGAACCTGCACCCCCCGCAACAGTGCCTTCTATCCCACCATCCGCAATGCGGCAGGCCCCATGGACTACACGCCCGGAGCCATGCTCTCGGCACAGCCCGAATGCTACAGCAGCCACCGGCCCAACAGTGCCAGCATCGGCACGAGGGCTTACCAGATGGCACTCTACGTAGTCTTCGAGTCCAACCTTCAGATGCTGGCCGACAATCCCACCATATATAATATGTATCCCGACTGCCGCGACTTCATCGCCGCCTGCCCCGTCAACTGGGACGAGACGCGTGTCCTGGCCGCCGAGTTCGGCGAATACACCTTGGTGGCAAGGCGCAAGGGCGACAAGTGGTACATAGGAGGCATCACAAACGGTACAGCGCGCGACATCACCGTGAGCCTTGACTTCCTGGCCGACGGGAAGTCCTACAACGCCACCTCGTTTACCGATGCCGTGAACTCCTCGGTCCAGGCCATGGACTACAGGAAGCACTCGACACGGATGAGGAAGAACGACACACTGAACATACATATGGTACGCAACGGGGGATATGCTGCGGTGATAGAGCCATAACACCCCCTTTCTCACTGAATTGCAACTGTTTTTTAAGCAAGTGCTTGTGTGTGGACAAATCTTTGCGTACCTTTGCAGAGTATTTGATTGCACATTAACAAAACCATACAAACGTATTACGAAAATGACTAAGATTGAACTGGTGAAGATTGTTGCCCAGAAGACTGGCATCGACCAGGCCACAGTGCTTACCGCAGTAGAGGGGATGGTGGAAACCATCAAGGAGACTCTCGTGCAGAAGGAGAACGTGTACATCCGTGGCTGGGGCACCTGGACTCTCAAGCATCGCGCCCAGAAGACCGCCCGCAATATCTCAAAGAACACCACTATGGTCATCGAGGCACACGACATACCCTATTTCAAGCCCTGCAAGGACTTCATGGAGTCTGTGGCAAAGGCCAAGTGACCAGGGCGCGCAACCATAGTCACCAACAGGCGGGGGCGTGAGGGGTTTGGCTCCCTCACG
>DCCS01000032.1:97627-171316 GCA_002316015.1 Prevotellaceae bacterium UBA1075 | reverse complement strand
AGCCCCCGCCGCGCTTTATCACACCATATCCACGCCCAGGAAACGTTGCACACGCGTGTGCCCGCTTTCCTGTTATAACAGAAACCTATGAGAATAAAGATATTATGCATGGCTGTCATTCTCGGCCAGGCAACGGCATGCGCCATACGCGCCCAAGAGTCTGTGCTGGGATACGTCAACCCCATCATCGGAACCAACGGCATGGGACACACCTTCCCCGGAGCCTGTGCCCCCTTTGGCCTGGTGCAACTCAGTCCCGATACCGACACCATCCCCCACAACGTTGACGGCAAGTACCAGACACGTGTCTATGAGTATTGCGCCGGGTACCAGCACAAGGACAACACCATTGTGGGCTTCAGCCACACCCACCTGAGCGGCACCGGGCACGCTGACCTGGGCGACATCCTGGTGATGCCCACCACGGGGCGGTTGCGCACCAACCCCGGCACCGCACAAGACCCAGACTCAGGCTACCGCTCGCGCTTCTCGCACAGCACCGAGCGCTGCTCGCCCGGCTACTACGAGGTGATGCTGGATGACTATGGCATCAGGGCACAGCTTACCGCCACCCAGCGCGTGGGCGTACACCAGTACACATTCCCCGGCAGCGAGGGGCAGTTCATCCTCGACCTTGGCTCAGGCATCTACAATTACGAGGGAAAGACCCTGTGGACCTGCCTGCGTGTCGTGAACGACACACTGCTCACAGGATACCGGATCACCAACGGTTGGGCGCGCCAGAACTACACCTACTTTGCCATCGCTCTCTCACAGCCCGTCAGCCAGTATGGCTACACCGACGCGCAGCGCATGAAGTACACCGGGTTCTGGCGCAAGATGGACATTCACCATAATTTCCCCGACATGGCCGGACGCCAGATAGTGGGTTACTTCAAGTTCCGGCTGCCCCAATCACACCGGCTCACCATGCGTGTGGCGCTCTCGCCCGTAAGCATGAGCGGTGCTGTGGCCAACCTCAAGGCCGAGACCGACGGCCTGTCCTTCGACCAGATACGCGATCAGACCGCAAGCAGGTGGGCGCAGGAGCTGTCCAGCATACGCATCCAGGGCAGCGAGGACCAGAAGGCACTCTTCTACACCTCGCTCTACCACACCATGATCAATCCCTCGGTGTACATGGATGTCGACGGCTCCTACAGGGGCAACGACATGGAGATACACCATGCCGACGGCTTCACCAACTACACCGTGTTCTCCCTGTGGGATACCTACCGTGCCGAGCACCCGCTCCTGAGCCTGCTTCACCCGCAGCGCAGTGTGGACATGGCCCGGAGCATGATAAGCATCCAGCAGCAGAGCGCGCTGGGCGTGCTTCCTGTGTGGTATCTGATGGCCAACGAGGGGTGGTGCATGAGCGGATATCATGCGGTGTCGGTTCTGTCCGATGTGGCCACCAAGGTGGGTTTCAAGGACATGGGCACCATGCTCAGGGCGATGGTGTCCACAGCCTCGTCGCCGTGGATCGAGGGGCTGCCCGACTATATGCGCCTGGGCTATGTGCCCTACGACCACTGCGGCACCAGTGCCAGCAACACGCTCGAGTATGCCTATGACGACTGGGCCATCTACCACGCCGCCATGCTGGCCGGCGACAGCCTGATGGCCGACTCGTTCCGCATGCGCGCGCTCAACTACAGGAACGTGTTCCAGCCGCAGCTCGGCCTGGCCTGCCCGCGTTATGCCAACGGGGAGTGGAAGAGCCCCTTCTCGCCCCTGCAGACCTACGGAGAGGGATTCATCGAGGGCAACAGCGCCAACTATTCCTTCCATGTGCCACATGACGTGAAGGGCATGATCGCTTGCTTTGGAGGCGAAAGAAAGTTTGTCGGCGCGCTGGACAAACTCTTTTCCACCCCTCTTGACAGGAAATACTACGAGGACAACGAGGACATCGAGGAAGAGTGCCTGCTGGGGGGCTACGTCCACGGAAACGAGCCCAGCCACCACATTCCCTACCTGTATGCCTGGACTTCCCAGCCATGGAAGTCGCAGTACTGGCTGCGCGAGATAATGAACCGCATGTATGTCAACGATATGGACGGGCTGCACGGCAACGATGACTGCGGGCAGATGTCGGCCTGGTACATCTTCACCGCCATGGGATTCTACCCTGTGTGCCCAGGCACCGACCAGTATGTGCTGGGCGCGCCGTACGTTCCCTATTGCCGCCTGTCCCTTCCCAACGGCAAGGTCATGGAAATCGTGGCCGATGGGGTGAGCGACCGCAACCGTTATGTGCAGGAGGTGCGCCTCAACGGAAAACGGTATGACAAGCTCTACATCACCCACGCCGACCTGCTCGCGGGCGGACGGCTGGAGTTCCGCATGGGCAGTAAGCCCAACCGCAAGCGGGGGGTGTATTCCGGAAAGCCCTACTCGCTGAGCGACTGCCCCCAATAACGCATGCCGCTGCGTTGGCACATGCATGCGGCTGCGTTGGCACATGCATGCGGCTGCGTTGACCGTCCAGCCCAGGCAGGACGGCAGGGGGGAGTGTTCTTCCCCGCTTGCCCCGCCATTCTGCCCGGCCATGTCCGGTGTACCTGTGCACGGAAGCCGTGCTGCCCCTTGTGCGGCAGCACGGCTTCCGTGTTCCTGTTTCTATGGCTTGCGCCCGTTTCTCCCCGTCTTCGTCCCTTCCTGTGGATGCAGGTGGGCGAGGGGAGTGTCACACTGGGACAAAGGGCAGGCAAAAGTCTCCCCGGGTCTGGCGACATTCCGGTCACGCCCTGCGCCTGCGCCTCACCCTGCGCGGCTCGAAGGTGTATTCGCCCACCATATCGCCACGCACCACATTGTGCGCGCGCACCACGAGGTGCCCGTCTTTCGCCTCACCCTCGATGACGGTGGCAAACGCCTCCGACCTCACGTCCTTCCCCTCGGGCCCGCCGCCTATCATCTGGGCCCAGGTGCGCTCGTCTGTGGCCTTGTCAAACCGGTACCTGTGCTGGTGGCCGCACACTACAAGCTGGCACCCGGCCTCCTGCAGGAGAGGGGTCCACAGGCGGGCACAGGTGCGCTGCCACGCCGCAAAGTCGTGCGAGTAGCGCGGGTCTTTGTCGGCCGGGGCCACATCGCCGGGGTTGGCCTTGGGGTTGTCGTCAAAGAGCGGGATGTGGCAGAAGGCCACCAGGTAGGGTGCGGTGGCAATCTCCCTGCGGCTGAGCGCGTCGCGCAGCCAGTCCACCTGTGCCTCTCGGTAGGCTGCCGATGTGAAGAGGTTGGCAAAGAGGGGGTTGGTGTCCATCTTGTCCTCGGCGGTGTCAAGGCCGATGAGAGCGATGTCACCCATGCGCACGGCAAAGTTCCGCCCCAGGTCCCAGTCGCGTCCGCTGCGCTCGTCGGGCTGCCGGAACATCCACACGCGCTCCAGGTGGCGGTTGGCAAGGCCGCGCGAGTCATGGTTTCCCGGACAGAACAGGTAGGGGGTCTGTGCCGCGTAGTCCCTGAGCGTTACCTCGGGCTTCAGGAAGATGCGCTTCTGTGACTGTATGGACTCCTCGGTATTGCACGCGTCCCCGTTCCATATCACGCACGAGGGCGCCAGCTCATGTATCTTCGCAGTTACCCTCTCAAAGGCAGGCCACTGCATGTGCGTGTCGTTGATGACGCAGAAGTGGCCCGCTGCCCCCGCCCCGGCCGTGCGGAACGAATAGACGCGCCTGCTCTCCTCGTTGCCTGTTATCCTCATGTCGTAGCCTCCGCCATAGTGGATGCGGTCGGCCCCTATCCTATAATAATATGTGGTGGCGGGCTTCAGTCCCGTGAGACGCACCAGCATCACATCGGGATTCATGTCGGTCACACGGTAGCCGCCGCAATAGACCTTCCGCCCGTCGGAGAGGTCTGCCCTTTCGCCGTAAACCACATAGCCGTTGGCCTGGTCCGTCACGCTGAACGCCACTCCGATGCTCGTCTCGGCATAGTTCTGCAGCATGGGCTCGCTGTCGATGAGTGCCTGCGCCGGCCTTTCCCCGCCCTGGGCTGGGTCAGCAGTCCCGCCGTCGGCCATAACGGGAAGCGCCACCGTGTGTGCCGCCGCCAGCGCGGCGCTGTTCTTCAGGAAATCTCTTCTGTTCATTTCTTGTATCTGCTAATTTGGGACAAATCGACACACCAGTTTTCCAAATGACACTGGCACGCGGGCGGGGGCGCCATCCTCTCCCGTACAGGCAGCGGCGCGCCCACAGCCCGCGCTGCCTCCGTATGGTTTCCCAAGCCTTGTCCTGCGGACGCAAAGTTAGTCATACTTTTCGAGACAAAGGCTACAATTATGCCCCTCACTTGCTTGCGGACACATTAAAAGTGGTATCTTTGCAGACAAATTAGGAGACGCAGGGCAAAATGAGACTCATAGTGCTTACCAATCCAGATTTTTTCGTGGAGGAGGACAGGGTGCTGACCGCTCTTTTCGACGAGGGACTGGACATACTGCACCTGCGCAAGCCTGGCTCCGAGCCCGTCTGTTGCGAGCGTCTCCTGAGTCTGATTCCCGATTCTTACCACAGCAGGATTGTGGTGCATGACCACTTTTACCTGGTGGACGAGTTTGGGCTGATGGGGTATCACCTCAGCCCCCGCAACCCACAATCCCCTCCCGGACAGGTGGGGGCGCGCACGCGCACCTGCTACTCGCTGCCCGAACTGGCCTGCCGCAAGGGCGAGTGCCGCTATGTGTTGCTCCGCAACGTGTTTGACAGTATCTCCGAGCCAGGGAGCAAGGCTTCGTTCCACCCCGGCGAACTGCGTGAGGCACGGCTCGGCGGGCTGATTGACAGCCAAGTGGTGGCCGAGGGCGGCATCACGCTGGAACGCCTGCCCGAAGTGAGGGAATACGGGTTTGGAGGCGTGGCGGTGCGCGGTGACCTGTGGCGCAACTTCGACGAGCGCGGGGACAATGACTTCCACCGGCTTGTGTCACACTTCCGCAAGTTGCGGAAAGCCTCGGAATGAAGGGCACGCCCGGCAGGGGAGCGCGCAGGGCGCGGGAACATGAACGCTCATAGAAAACATATTAAAATCCGTATGTAAAGACATGGAAGAGAAGAAAACATTCAAGGTGTTCTCTGGCACAAAGAGCCGTTACCTGGCCGAGAAGATTTGCCAGAGTCTGGGTTGCGAAGTGGGCAACCTCTCCATCACGCACTTTGCCGATGGCGAGTTTGAGGTCTGTTTCGAGGAGAGCATCCGCGGACAGGATGTGTTCCTCGTGCAGAGCACATTCCCCAATGCCGACAACCTGATGGAGCTCCTGCTGATGATTGACGCGGCAAAGAGGGCTTCGGCCAAGACCGTGAATGCTGTTATCCCTTACTTCGGCTGGGCACGCCAAGACCGCAAGAGCAAGCCCCGCGTGAGCATTGCCGCCAAACTGGTGGCCGACATGCTCAGCGTGGCAGGAATCAGCCGCATGATAACCATGGATTTGCATGCCGACCAGGAACAGGGCTTCTTCAATGTGCCCGTTGACCACCTGTATGCCAGCAGCGTGCTTCTTCCCTACATCCAGTCGCTCAACCTGGAGAACCTGGTGATTGCCACGCCCGATGTGGGCGGCACAAAACGCGCCAGCACATACAGCAAATACCTGAAATGCCCCCTGGTGCTCTGCAACAAGTCGCGCAAGAAGGCCAACGAGGTGGCAAACATGGAGATTATCGGTGATGTGAAGGATGCCGATGTGGTGCTTGTGGACGACATCGTGGACACGGCGGGCACCATTACCAAGGCCGCAGACCTGATGAAGGCCAATGGCGCGCGCACCGTGCGTGCCATCGCAAGCCATTGTGTGATGAGCGGGCCGGCAAGCGAGCGCGTGCAGAACAGCGCGCTGGAGGAGATGGTGTTTACGGACAGCATCCCCTACGACAACGCCTGCCCCAAGGTAAAGGAGCTCAGTATCGCCGACTTGATAGCCAACACGATACGTTGCGTCCTCAACAATGAGAGCATCAGCAGGCAGTACATCATCTGATGGCGCACGCCTGCGCCACACGAGCCGGGGGGCCGTGCCACCACAGGCACGGCCCCCCGGTCATTCCCTGCCCACGGCATGGGCGGGGGAATGCTCAGCGCAACTCCAGCTCAAGGTCGCTCACGAGTTGCCCAATGGCATGGTTCCTCTTTATCAAAGTCTCCATGTGGCCGGTCTTGTTGTAGGTGCCCTTTTCCTCCAGCTGCACCAGCCGGAACTCTATCCTGGCGTTGCAGTTCCGCTGGTCCTTGCGGATAAACCGCTCAATGGACGGGCGCATACTCTCCAACTCGTCACGCACAGGCACGCTGCTCACCGTCACACAGATGGTGTCGGAGTCGAGCAGGGTAGGCTGCATGGCCTGCATGCGCTGCCTCATGGCTGTCAGGCTGGCGGGCATCGTGCCCACATACTTCTGCCACGACACACGCATCGCGTCCAGTTCCAGCGGAATGGCAGGAGGCTGTCCGGCATGGTCAGCGGCCTCGTTGGGGATGTCCTCTTTCTTCTTCGGGCCGATATTCCTGAACGACACTTTGCGCAAGGGGGCTTTGGCTGGCGCGCCGCCGCCGGCGGAACCGCCTTCCGGCGCATGCACGTGTGCCGCTGCGGGAGGCATCTGAGGCCGTGGCTCCTCCACTTGCCCCACAGGGCGCGCGTCCTGTGGCTGCGAGGAACCCGCCACCGCCAGCGGGACTTGTGCATTGTGGCCTTGTGCCACAGGCTGGACAGCCTGTGGTGCGGATGTGTCCGGGCCCTGGGCTCCAGGCACATTGAAAATGGGTTTTAACGTCTTGGCAGGGCCAAGCCCCGGGCCGGGCGAGTCCTCCTCGTCAAGCTGTGTGGCCTGTATGAGACATATCTCCAGCTGCAGGCGCTTGTTGTTGCTTGTCCTATAGGACAGGTCGCAATCGTTGCACAATTTGAGTGCCTTGTACAGGAAACGGGGCCTGCAACGCATAGCCTGCTCGTTGTATTTCTGCCGCATCTGCTCGCTCGTCTCCAGGAGCGCGAGCGTGGACACGTCCCTGGCCACCAGCAGATTGCGCAGGTGTGTGGACAGCCCCGCGATGAAATTGCCGCCATCGAAGCCCTTCTGCAGTATCTCGTTCAGCAACAGCAGGCATGGCTGCACCTCATGGGCCAGGAAATGGTTGACGAGGCGGAAGTAGTAGTCCGTGCTCAGGACGTTCAAGCTCTGGCACACATTCTGGTAGGTGAGTTTTCCGCCTGTGAAACTGACCATCTGGTCGAAGATGGAGAGCGCGTCGCGCATCCCGCCGTCGGCCTTCTGCGCAATCAGGTTCAAGGCCTCGGGCTCAGTCTCGTAGCCTTCCTTCTGCGCCACCTTTTGCAGATGGGCGATGGTGTCCTGCGTGCTCATGCGCTGGAAGTCATACACCTGGCAACGGCTGAGGATGGTGGGCAGGATGCGGTGCTTCTCGGTGGTGGCCAGGATGAATATGACGTAAGAGGGCGGCTCCTCCAGCGTCTTCAGGAAAGCGTTGAAGGCCGCCGGGCTGAGCATGTGCACCTCGTCGATGATGAACACCTTGTACTTGCCCACCTGGGGCGGGATGAGCACCTGCTTGCACAGTTCCCTGATGTCCTCCACCGAGTTGTTGCTGGCCGCGTCGAGTTCGCTGATGCTCATGGAACGTTGCTCGTCAAACGCGCGGCAACTCTCGCACTGGCCGCACGCGTCACCATTGGGCAGGGGCGAGAGGCAGTTGATGGATTTGGCAAAGATGCGCGCGCAGGTGGTCTTGCCCACTCCACGCGGCCCGCAAAACAGATAGGCATGGGCCAGTTTGCCCGACGCGATAGAATTCTTCAGCGTGGTGGTGAGCGCATGCTGCCCCACGACTGAGTCAAAGGTAAGCGGTCTGTATTTCCTTGCAGACACAATGTATTCTCCCATAACTCGCTTGCATGTTTCTGCAAATATAGAAAAAAATGCCTTACGCGTGTGCCTGGTGCTCCACTTTTTTCCTACCTTTGCGCAAGAAAGGCGTGCAGGGAAGCCCTGTGGAATCCGTACCCACGAACATGCCGGCTGGCCTTTTCCCTCTTACAACAACAAGGTAGATGAGCAAAGTACATTCTGTCTGGAATCACCTGTGCAAGTACAAATATGTGGCAGTGATGCTGTTCGCGGCCCTGCTCATAGGCGTACTGGACGAGAACAGCCTGCTCCGCAGGAGCCGGCGCAGGGCACATATCACAGAGCTCAGGCGCGAGATTGCCGATTACGAACGACGATTCAACATGGCCACCGCCATGCTGGCGCGCCTGGACAACGACCCGGACATGCTGGAACGCGTGGCCCGTGAGAAATATTACATGAAGCGTGACGGCGAGGACATCTTTGTCATAAGGGCCACGGACGGCGAGGACTACGGCAACGCACAGACGCCGGACAAGAACACCACCACACGATGAGAGAACTGAATCACTGGCAGAACCTGTTGTTCCGTACGGGAGCCGTCCTCATGCTGGCGGGCGCCGCGGCTCACATTGTGGTTCCCCACATTGCCCTTTGCCTGTTTGTCGTGGGGGCCGGGGCCTACGCGTCAATGCGCCTGCGCACCGAGTATCTGGGACGCAGTGTCACACTCACACGCCTGCGCCGCCAGCAGTTGCTCGCCTCGGCCTGCTTTGTGCTCACAGCCATCCTGATGAGCATGCAGGACTTGCGCTATGGCTTTGCCACACGCAACGAGTGGGTGGTGAGCCTGGTAGTGGGCTGTGTGCTGGAGTTGTACACTGCGTGGCGCATACCACAGGAACTGACGAAAGGGTGAATTCTTAATAAGTTCTAAATTTTTTCCGTGTAAACAGGATTCGCGTTATCTTTGTTCTTGGATACGCTAAACGCAAGAAGAAGATATGAGGAACCCTTTGTTTCCTATACTGGTGTCTGCCGCCATGCTGGCCTCATGTGCTGAGCAGTATGTGGTCAGCGGCACGTCCAATGTGGAGGGACTGGAAGGAAAGACACTTTATCTGAAAGTGTTTGCTGGAGATGACATGCGCTCCATCGACTCGTCGCGCGTCACCCATGGCAAGTTCAACTTCAATGGTGTCATGGATTCGGTGATGATGGCCAACGTCTTTGTGGACAACACAAGCGTGATGCCCCTGGTGCTGGAAAAGGGAGTGGTATCCCTCACCATAGGGGAGAACTCACAAAGCGCGACAGGCACACCCCTGAACGACACCCTCACCCGGTTCATACAGAAGAAGACACAGCTCGAGGCCCAGATGACCGAACTTCCTCACCTGGAGTCACAGATGATCATGGATGGCATCAGTTACGACCAGGCCAATGCCTTACTGGACGAGAAGGCAAGGATGTTGAGTGAGGAGAACGACAGGCTCGTGTCACGTTTCTTCTCCAGCAACTACAACAATGTGCTGGGGCCCGGTGTCTTCATGATTATGACCAGCGCGCTCAAGTACCCCATACTCACCCCCAAGATCGAGGCAGTCATATCCCAAGCCCCCCCCTCATTCCTGAACCATCCCTACGTGCGCGAGTATATCAAGGCAGCCGAAAGTAACATGGAGAAGATGAGAAACTACTGACCGCACCAAGAGCGCATGCCCTGACCAGAGAGAGAACAAACCTGAGAAAGAGAACAACAGATGACGTTTATTTACAGAACCTACCAAATCCTTGTGGGACTGCCCGTGCTGCTCACAGCCACAGTGCTCACCAGCCTGGCCACCATCATTGGATGCACTGTGGGAAACGCCTCGTTCTGGGGTTATTGGCCCGCCCGCATATGGAGCAGGCTGATGTGCCACGTCATGCTGCTGCCTGTGCGAGTTGAAGGCAGGGAAAACCTGGTGAAAGGACAGTCCTATGTGTTCGTGGCCAATCACCAGGGCCCCTACGACATCTTCCTGGTCTATGGATTCCTGGGAAGGCATTTCAAGTGGATGATGAAGAAGCAACTGCGCAACATCCCACTGGTGGGCAAGGCGTGCGAGAGTGCCGGACACATCTTCGTGGACAAGAGTGGCCCCAAGAGCATACAGCACACATACGACAGCGCACGCCGCGTGCTGCGTGGCGGAACCAGCCTGGTGGTGTTCCCCGAAGGGGCACGCACATTCACCGGGCACATGGGAGTCTTCAGGCGCGGGGCATTCCTGCTGGCAGACGAGTTGCAATTGCCCGTTGTGCCTGTGACCATAGACGGCACCTTTGACGTGCTCCCCCGCCAAAAGGGCTTCAATTTTCTCACATGGCACCCACTGCGCCTTGTCATCCACCGGCCCATCCCGCCCCATGGCCAGGGCCCCGATGACATCACACAGTTAATGGACGAGAGTTACAGCACCATCATGCAGGCTCTGCCAAAGAAGTACCAGGGCTATGTGGAAAACCTTGACCAGTGAAGCACACAGAACACTACAGCGTCAACGAAGTGGCCCCATACATCCAATGGGGCTACTTTCTGCATGCCTGGGGATTCCCGTTCAAATATGCCCAACTGACACATGTGCATGACTGCGATGGATGCCGCAACGCATGGATATCCAGCCTGCCCGGCCCAGAGCAGCCCAGAGCACGCGAGGCCAACAGGCTGCTGCGTGACGCGCGATCGCTCCTGAACCTGTGGGCAGGACTGGACATGCACACACATTTTCGCGTGGCTCTTTTCAACGCCTTCGGTGACGGTGACAACATATACCTGCCCGAAGTGAACCGCTCAATACCACTTCTGCGCCAGCAGACTGCCAGAAGAGGCGAGCCATGCCTGTGCCTGTCTGACTTCGTGAGACCACGCGACCAGGGTGTCACCGACAAGATAGGGGTCTTTGCCTCCACAACCGACGCCTGCATGGAGCAGTCCTTCCTGGGGGATGACTATATGCACCTTCTGGCACAGACATTGGCCGACCGCCTTGCCGAGGCGACCGCAGAACTGGGACACATGCACACAAGGCGAACATGGTGGGGGTACGCTCCTGACGAGCACCTCACGACAGAAGAACTTTTCGCCGAGAAATACCAAGGAAGACGCCCTGCCGTGGGCTACCCGTCCCTGCCCGACCAGAGCATAAACTTTCTGTTGGACGAACTGACAGGAATGAAGTCGCTGGGCATTACACTGACCGAGACAGGAGCCATGCTGCCCCACGCGAGCACCAGCGGTCTCATGATCTCGCATCCGGCCACCAGGCACTTTGCGGTGGGGGCTGTGGGGGAAGACCAGATGGAGGACTATGCCAAACGGCGTGGTGTACCTGTCAACTGGGTCAGACGCTTCCTGTAAGTCAGCCGTTGGTCGTACGAGAGGCGCAGGACAGCCCAGCACAGCCAGTGGCTGCATTCCATGTCAAACACGGAAGGGCATTTCACAGAATTGTACTATATTTGTATTGTCTCATACGAGACACAACATCCACATGGAGACAAGAAAATGGAAATGAACATGTTGTTGACCATACTTGCGGGTATGGTGGTGGTGATGTCGCTGTTGGCGTTCCTGGCAGGACGAAAGGCCGCATCCCGTCCCGAAAGTACAGCGGAACGCAAGATGCTGGAAGATAAACTGGATGAACTCAGGAAACAAGTTTCCGAGCGAGAGCAAAAGTTGCAGCACATGCAAGAGGAGGTGAAATCGCTTACCGCAGAGCGTGAGGTCCAACGCAACCGGGCCGACAACGCAGAGCGACTTGTGGCTATAGAGCAGCAGCGCAACGAACAGCAGAAACGCGAGGGTGAGGCTTCCCTGCAGAGGCAGATGACAGAGTGGAAGCGCGCCTACGAGTCCCAACTGGACGAGGTACGCCTCAACGCCGCCCGGCAAATAGAAGCCCTGAAGGAGATGAACCAGCAACAGGTGAGAAGCCAGGCCGAGGTGATAAGGGAACAGATGAAGGCAACATCAGAACAGATTCTGAAAGAAAGGGAACAAGAACTTGCCAACAAGAACAGAGAACAAGTGGCTCTCATCATCGACCCGCTGAACAGAAGTTTGAAAGAGATGCGTGATGCGCTGGACAAGAACAAGGAACAGCAGAGCGTGGCACTGAACAGGCTGGATGCCACCATACAGGCCAACATGCAGCAGAGCACAGCCCTGGGCGAGACTGCGGACAGGCTGACACGCGCACTGACAGGCGAAGTGAAGGTACAGGGAAACTTTGGCGAGTTGAAACTCAAACAATTGCTGGAGCACATGGAACTTCGTGAGGGCGAACAATTTGACACGCAAGAGACCCTGCGCGACCGGTTCGGGAAAGCCCTAAAGGACGATGAGGGACGCGGTCTGGTTCCCGACTTCATACTGCACTTCCCCAACAACAGGCATGTGGTGGTGGATGCCAAGATGTCGCTCACGGACTATGAGCGGTACATGAATGCAGAATCGTCCGAGGAGCGCGCTGCATTCCTCAAGAAACACATCGAGAGCGTCCGAAACCAAGTGACACGCCTCGCCCGCAAGGATTACTCCAAGTATCTGCCCGCAGGCTACAACAAGCTCAATTTTGTCATCATGTACATCCCCATAGAAAGTGCGCTCAACCTGGCACTGCTGAACGACAGCACTTTGTGGAAAGACGCCTACGACCAGGGGGTAATGGTACTGGGGCCACAAAGCATGTACATGAACTTGAGGGTACTGGAGATGATGTGGACACAGGTGAGGCAACTACAGAACCAGCAAGAGATGATGGATGCCGCCAACATACTGATTGAGCGTGTGCAGGACTTTGGAATTCGCTTCCTGGATGTGGAGGCCGCAATGAATGACACACTCAAGAAAATGTCGGGCCTAAAGACCACGACCGCCAATGACGGACGCAGCATCATCACCGCAGCCAGGAACCTGCTGAAAGCAGGGGCAAAGGAAAACAAGAAGAAGAGGGGAGTGGCCGACATGGAGGGGACCGTGTTCCTGGACTCGGACTACCAACGCACGAAGGACAGCGAATGACAAAGCGGAGAACAGTGAACTTCGAAAATGCACAGAACACATGAGGTACGACATCATCACAATCCTGGGCCCCACAGCCTCGGGCAAGACATCGCTGGCCACGAGGCTTGCACGCAGAATGGGCAACGCGGAAATTATCAGTGCCGACAGCCGCCAGGTTTACAGGGGCATGGACATCGGAACGGGCAAAGACTTGGCCGAATACACGGTTGATAATGTGAGCATCCCCTACCATCTGATTGACATAGCCGAGGCAGGAGAAAAGTACAATCTGTTCCAGTTTCAACAGGATTTCTGGACGGCCTACAACGACATCCGCAAACGTGGAAAAGTTCCCATCCTGTGCGGAGGCACGGGACTCTACATAGAGTCGGTACTTAAAAGTTACAAGATGGTGCCGGTACCTGAAAACCCCCAACTGCGGCATAAACTGGAAGGGTGTACCCTGGAGGAACTCACAAGGTTGCTTGCCACTTATAAGACCCTGCACAATACCACGGACGTGGACACCACCAAGCGTGCCGTCAGAGCCATAGAGATACAGCAATATTACCTTGACAACAATGTCGAAGAAAGGGACTTTCCATCACTGAGAAGCATGACAGTGGGGGTGAGCATAGACCGTGAGGCACGCAGGCAGAAGATAACCCGGCGCCTGCACGACCGCATGGGGGAGGGGATGCTACAGGAAGTGGAGCGTCTGCTGAGACAGGTGCCTGCCGAAGACCTCATGTACTACGGACTTGAATACAAGTATCTCACAATGTGCTGTCTTGGACAACTAACACAGGACGAGATGCTGCGCCAACTGGAGATTGCCATCCATCAGTTTGCAAAAAGACAGATGACCTGGTTCCGGGGGATGGAAAGGCGGGGAATACCCATTCACTGGATGGACGCGTGTGAAAATCTGGACGAAAGGGTGGAGCGCATAATCAAGCTCCTGGACGAGTGACCGCCACTGGCCGCTAACCCATGCGCGAGATACGTTCCAACTCCTGCTCGTCAAGTATCTGGATGGAGCGCCCGTTGAGAGCCACAACCCTATCCCTGGCCAACAGGCTAAGCGTGCGAATGGCATTGTTGGTGGTCATGTTGCTCAAACTGGCCATGTCATCACGGCTCAACTTGATCCTGAGCGTGCTGCCATCGGCCTCCATGCCATAATGGTCGCGCAAGTACAGAAGCGAGTCGGCCAGCCGCGCACATATATGTTTCTGGGTGAGATTGACCGTGCGCTCGTCGCTCTTACCCAAGGCAACAGCCAGTTTGCGAATGAAGAACCATGAAAGACGCGGATTCTCTTTCAACAAGGAGCGCACAACCACGAGGGGGATACACACAAGAAATGATGGTTCAAAGGCCGCTGCCGAAGTGACAAATTTGTCGTCCGAGAAAGCCGCCCGATAGCCAAAACACTCAACCTCGTCAAAGACACGCACTATCTGGCACCTGCCTCCCACGCCATCAATATAGATTTTCACCTTTCCCTGAATAAGGCAGAACAAGTCTTGGGGCATATCGCCCTCCCTGTATATCACCTCGTTCTTGTCCAGATGCCTCGCCCGCATACAACCGAGTACTGTCGCTTTTTCCTTTTCGGTAAGCGTGGCGACAAACTCTGTCATGGACTCAAATGCTTCTTCTCTCGTCATCCGATTCGCTGATATTTACCCGCAATGGCATAATCCTTTCCACAAAGTTAACAATTCTTTTGCTTTTCTGCAAGTCCTCCAACACAAAACATGCCAGGATAGCCACATGTCTGGCATTTCCCTCCATGGCACAAATATGGCAGGAGCGTATCGGCGAAAAAATGCGCTCCTGCCATCCAGGGTGCGGGATAGCGATGCTCCCGCACAAAATACATAATGCCTTACCTCCTTCTGCCAAATATCCTCAGCAGATATAGAAAGAGGTTGATAAAGTCAAGGTAAAGGGAGAGGCTGCCCATCAAGGCCAATTTAGTGGTCTGCTCCTCATTTCCAGTAGCCGTCGCGTACTCCACCATCGCCTTTATCTTCTGAGTGTCGTAAGCGGTAAGGCCGACAAAGATAAGGACTCCCGCATAATTCAGAATGGCAGCCAGTCCAGAACTATTCAAGAAGATGTTGGCCAAAGTGGCCACAATCAAGCCAATCAAAAGCATGATGAGCGCGCGTCCCATGCCCGACAAGTCTTTCTTGGTAGTGTAACCCACAAGAGTCATGCCGCCAAAGGTGCCGGCTGTCACCAGGAATGTGGTGGCAATGCTCTCCATTGTATAAGCCAGAAAGATGAAGGACATAGTGACGCCGTTGAGCACAGCATAGAGAGCAAACAGGAGCCCGGCAGTTGTGGATGATAAACGCTCGATGCGTGACGAAAGCCAGATAACCAATGCGAGTTCCGCTCCAAACAAACCAAAAAACAGTAATTTGCTGCTGGCAATGGCATAGACAAGAGCGGGTGTGCCAGCCACCAACACTGCTGTAAGTGCGGTCATCAGCAAGCCCAGCCCCATCCAGGCATACACATTTCTCATCACCTTGGCAAACGGGGTGGCAAAGTCCATTGTGCCACTGCCGTCTTGCCCATTCTTGTAATACTTGTCATAACCCATACCGATTTTCTTTTATTGTTTATCTTACTAAACAGCGTCCCCTCATAAAACTTATCGCCTTTGAGTTTCTTGAGGATTACACAATATAAATTGTTTTGGTGCAAAGATAATGTTTTCTTGGCAAAAGGCCTCTCTTCATGCAAAGGATTTTACTCACCTTTTTTGAGGGGTGTAGGGGAGGGGGATATGTGTGGAGGTATTACACGTGCCTTGGGACACATGTTAGGTATCCCAAGACACATGTACAAGTAAGGCTATTTTGTCATAGTCCAACCCAACTGCATGCCATTATAATTCTTCAGCAACACGGATATGGTGGATGTCTGGCTGAGTGAACTTCCAAGTCCGGTCATCACAGCAAGTAACTTGTCAGCATCAAAAAGCATGTGCAACTCATTCCCGTTTACCGTGGCCGTGCAGGTCATATTGCTCACCCCTAACGCGCCCATTATTGTCAACTTGCTTGTGCTCGTGTTGTAGGAATAAGTCCCGTTGACGGTCTTCCCTTTGTACGTGAAAGCACAGGTTTTATCCTTGTTCAGTGTCAACTGGCTCTTTCCCGAAGACATTCCTATCTTCTTGAGGTACTTGCCAAGAGTATCCTCCACTTTGTTGCTTGCGACCGCCCCGCCCAACTTGGCAAGTACATTCTCACTCTCAAACACGACCTTGGGGGCCGAATAAGTCCACGTGCCCACCAGACTGCTCTCTGAGGTCTTTGTGCTCAACAGATTGGAAAGCACTGTGCCCAGCAGTCCATTTCCTGAATTCCCTGTAAGCGTACTACCTAGCAAGCCACTGGGCAAACCTGTCCCTGTACCTTTTGTTGTCTGAGTTTTTCCTCCAAGGTTCGAGGAAGTCATACTTCCTGCCGTACTTGTACCGCAAGATGCAAGCGAGGCACATAGACTGGCCAAAACCATGGTTTTGATAATTGATTTTTTCATAATGACTTGATATAATTGATTTGAAAACCGCCTTTTTGCCATGTACTGATGTTTGCCGTCAGCCTTTAAAGCATGAACCGCGCGTTACAAACTTGATTGTTCCCCCGATGCGTCATTCTGTATCTGCCTTGGCTCAAACATCCTTCTGAAAACAGCAGGGAAAGGTGTCTCAAACATCATTGGCTCCCCCGTACGCGGATGATAGAAATGTAACCTATAAGCGTGCAAAGCCAGCCGTCCCATGGGATTCCTTCCATTTCCGTACTTCATGTCACCTGCAACAGGATATCCCAAATCAGCCATATGAACACGGATTTGATTCTTCCGTCCTGTTTCAAGTTTAAGTTCCACAAGACTGTATTGCCCGTTCACATTCAACCTTCTATAGTGTGTTATGGCCTCTTTACCTCCATTGTCAGTAGGACTGCTGTAAGTGACAAAGGCCTTGTTGTCCTTGAGCCAGGAGCGTATTGTGCCACCTTCCCTTTCCATTTGTCCACACACGACCGCCACATAGCGACGGTCATAAACAATATCATGCCAATTATTCTCAAACACCTGCTCAATTTCCCTGTTCTTGGCATACAGCATGATACCACTCGTTTCCCTGTCAAGGCGGTGGACAACGTGCGCGGTACACTTGAAATGGCGCCTGTTGAAATATTCGTCAAGCACACTCTTGACGCAAAATTGACTGGGATTAGCCCCCATGCTCAGTATGCCAGGAGCTTTCTCTATTACCACGAGATCCTTGTCTTCATATACAATCTTCACATATTGGTTGTTCAGTTCGGAGGCACGCTTATGGCGACTGATGCGTACAATCTGACCTGGATGCAACAGATAATCGTACCTTGTCACCAGCACGCGGTCAACACAGACCGCATGTCCTTTCAGCAAATCCTTGGCATGATTACGACTCACACCAGACAACTGCCTCATGATAAAGTCCATAAGCTGAACCTCATCACGCACCGGTATCTCAAAGTATTTGAGCGCTGCATATTGTGCGCCACTTAAATTCCTTGCCATATTCTATAATGTTTGTTTCATCTTTGATTTTCGCGTCTTTGCAACACCATGTTGATATATGGTCACACACAGGGGGGCGAGCATCACCATGTGTAAGATTTAGCAGTCTGGCTCCCCTTTTTGTTCATTATGGTGATTATGTTTAGTTGGATGTGCAGGGATAGGCAGGAAGTATTCGGACACCATCTTGCACTTGCGTTTTGTGAGTCCCCTCTTATCCTGCGAATAGCGCCGCGAGATTTTTGCCTCAATCAATATCGTCCTCCTTCAGAGTAAAATCCATAAGTTCCTGCAATGAGCCGTTGAAAATATTACAATCCACTTGGCCTTGTATGCCCGGCATGCGTCCACTATCGGTATGCTGCCACATAATCCACGCGCCCTTGTATTCCAGCTTGTCCACATAATAATGTGCTATCCAGTAAGGATAAGGCTCAAAACAAGAATCGTCCAGATAATTCAACTTGAACTTGTAACCTGTGTAAAGAATAGGCTTTACATGATATCTTTCTTCCACAATGTCAAACCATGTTTTGACGGCCTTCCTCAGTTGTTCGGGAGTCAGGTTCCCTTTCTTCTCGACATCAAGGACGGGAGGCAGGTCGCCTGGTTCCAGATGAACCTGCCGCAGGAAAAACTTTGCCTGCTTCTTTGCATCCACATCTGGCAAAAAGAAGTGATAAGCCCCTCGCACAAAGTCGTTTTTCCTTGCCTGGTAAAAGTTCTCATTGAAGTTCTCGTCAATGAGTGATGTTCCTTCTGTCGCTTTTATGATAACAAAGCGCACGGAATCGTTATTCATAGAGGCATTGCGCAAACGCTCCCAGTCAATAGAGGATTGGTGATGACTGATGTCGATACCTCGCACATGATACCCTTCCGGATATATTGTCTCACCATATATAGCCTTCCAGCGAAAACTGAACGGCCCCACGAACAGATTATAGAACAGTCCCACGTAAACAACTCCTATAAGAAAGATGCCAAACCACACAGGCCAGGAGCGCAGGCTCCACCTTCTCTTTTTCTTGCGGCTCCTGGCACTGCACTTCCGATGACCAGTATCTCCAGAACACGCCCGTCTGTTTTTTGAGACATGTGTATGGCCACTATAAGTTGTTCTTCCCTTGGGAGTTAATTTCCGTTCTTCCATCATGATGGGTACATGGCAGACAATAACAAATACATATTAAATACTATCTATAACATTGTTTACTTGTAAAAAGATGATTGGGACTACGTTTACTTTTTATGCTTGCACTCCATACACCAACTTTTTTGCAACAAATGATAAAAGCATGTGTTATGACAAATCCTCTCCGCAGCAAATGGCCGCAGAGAGGATTTGCGTGGCGGTTACTTGTTATTTCTTCTCCAAAACAAGAGTCTTCGTACACTGGTCGCACACTTCGGTGGGTCCCCAATACTGGATGGGGCCTGGGTATACATAGCATGTGTTCTTGGCCCACTCCTCGCGGTGACTGGCAAAGAACTTGAAGGGCGCGCCGTCCAGTTCCACCAAAGCTTTGCGGATAACAGGCTTCATGGCGCCATTGCGACGCTCCATGTTCATCATCATGGTAATGGGAACTCCACCCGGAATCCACTCTGCTGCGGGAGCAGTAGTGTTCTTTATGACTGACATGTAACCGGTTTTCCCATTGGCTATCAAGCGGCTTGCGTTATAACCCAGACTATAGCAGTAGTCAGAATCGTAGTTTGACGGGGCAGCACAACGTCCTTCATAGCCGAAGAAATGATGCTGTGCGCTGAACTTCCCGTTGTATTTTCCTTCCTTCTTCCATGCTTCCAGTTTGGCCGCAACCATACGGCTGAGCAACTTCTCGGTCTCGATGAGTGACACCTGCACATTGCCGTGGGGGTCGCGGTCCAGACAAAGTTGGCGAGCCACATCGGCAGGCAAGGACTCCAATATGGCAAGGTTCTCTGGTGCTATATTTCCTTTCACGAAAGAGATTTGCTCCTCGGCATCGGCAAATTGGCGGCTTTCACCCGTGTTGGGGTCGGTGAGTACCTCGTTAAGTTCTGCAATAAGTTTCTTGATGGCGGGGACAAATTCAATCAGCCCCTCGGGAATCAACACTGTGCCGAAATTGTTTCCTTCCGCAGCGCGCCTGGCCACAATGTCGGCAATATATGTAACCACATCGTCAAGCGACATGTTCTTCCGCTCCACTTCCTCTGACACAAGGCAGATGTTGGGCTGGGTCTGAAGCGCACATTCCAGGGCGATGTGTGATGCGGAACGTCCCATCAATTTGATGAAGTGCCAGTATTTACGTGCGCTGTTACAGTCACGCTGGATGTTTCCTATGAGTTCACTGTAGGTCTTGCATGCGGTGTCAAATCCAAAACTGGTCTCAATCTGGTCGTTCTTCAAGTCTCCGTCAATTGTCTTTGGGCAGCCGATTACCTGCACCCCATATTTCTTGGCCGCATAATACTCAGCCAGAACGCATGCGTTTGTGTTGGAGTCATCACCGCCTATGATGACAAGAGCCTTGATGCCAAGTTTGCGCAGGATCTGTATTCCGCTCTCAAACTGTTCCTCTTTTTCGAGTTTTGTACGTCCAGACCCGATGATGTCAAAGCCTCCAGTATTGCGGTACTCATCTATAAAATCGTCAGTGAACTCCACATACTTGTGGTTTACGAGACCGCCAGGCCCCATCAGGAAACCATACAGTTTGCTATTGGGATTCATGCTCTTCACGCCATCATACAAGCCACTTATCACGTTGTGGCCGCCAGGTGCCTGTCCGCCAGAGAGGATAACCCCCACATTGATTGCCTCCATGGGCTTCTGCTCACCAGCCTCAAAGGTAATGACAGGCATTCCGTATGTGTTTGGGAACATAGCCTTGATTTCATCCTGGTTGCCCACACTCTGTGTGGCAGCACCTTCTACAGTCACCACAGGGCCCTGCAGCACCTTGGGAAGTTTAGGCTGATAGGCGGCCCTTGCCACCTGCAACGCACTTTTAACCATAATTCACGTACTAATTAAATGTTGGTAATTGTCTCACAAAGATACGACAATATTCTTCATCATGTGTCACAAAACACCTGTTTTCGCAAGATGGGCATGCACACAGAATTGTCGTGAGGGAATTTTGTCTCAGTAAACATGCTGTGATAAAAGCGGTTAAGAAACTTTGTTCATGACAATCGTACAACCACACATAGAGCAGGAAGAACAAGTTCATCATGCACACTTCCATTTTCTTGCCAATCATGCTACATATAGTATTCCCACACAAACGTCGAATATAGTGCCTACGGCAAACTCAAATTAATCTTTTAATTTCTTTTGTCTATTGTTTTGTCTGTCACTTTTCCCGTGGGAGACGTGGGACTTTCCAGTTGAAAAACTTCTCGGCCACACCCACGCGTTCATGCCACCCCAGGTAGATGCAGAAGGGGCTGCGGTTGCGTCAGGAGCAATAGAACTGACGAAACGCGCGTATGCAGAAGATGTGGTCGGCCACCGCGCCTGTCTCCCTTGCGCTGTGCATGCCCAAAATGGGATTGCCGACATCCACGCCACATACTGGCAGAGAACTGGCAAGTATGTTCCCCAATGTGCTTCCTCCTGGGACATCACTATGGTTCACAAAACGCTGACAGGGCACTCCCGCTTTCTTGCATATTTCGTCGAAAACAGAGGCCGATACAGCATCGCTCGCATATTTCTGAGCAGCATTGTACTTGATGACAGGCCCCTTTCCCAGCATGGGGTGATTGGTGGGGTCATATTTCTCTGTATAATTGGGATGCCAGGCATGTGCATTATCGGCCGACACCATGAACGCACGTTCCACAGCCATGCCAAACTCCTCTTCGCCTCCACCTTGGGCCGAGTTCAGACGCCGCAGAATGCTTGCCAGGAAAGGACTGCCCGCCCCCTGCTTTGTTTGGCTTCCCGTTTCCTCATTGTCAAAGACAGCCAGTACCTGAGTCACCTCTGGCGCATCTTCCTTCTGTTGCAGAAGAGCCTGCATGCCGGCATGCACCATACTGAGGTCGTCAAGCCTTCCGCTGGAGAGGAACTCGTCATGCGCTCCGAAAGTGCATGCAGAGGTACAATCATACAGGTAAAGGTCAAAGTCAAGGATGTCGCCTGCCTCCACGTTCAGTTCCTCGCAGATAATTCCCACAAGCATACACCCACGTTCCAGTTCTCCGTTCACGATGCCCAGGATGGGCATCATGTCCTTCTGTCTTCCCAACTTCACCCCATCGTTCACCTGGCGGTTGAAGTGTATGGCCAAATTGCTTATTTGCAACAGGGGACGCTTGACGTGCAGCAAACGTGTTTCGGGGTGAAAGGCATCAGTGCCACGCAGGACTACCCGCCCGGCCAAACTCAAGGGCCGATCAAACCATGTGCTCATAATTGGGCCACCATAAACCTCGGTGTTCAGTTTGACCAGATCTCCCTCACAGGTTATCTCTGCGTTGGGCTTGATGCGGAACGTTGGCGAATCGCAATGAGCACATATCATGCGGAATCCGCCTTTGGCAATAGGCAAGTTTCCCATGCGGAAAGCATAAAGCGAGGAATCGTTCTTGGTGACAAAGAACATGTCACCCGCTCTCACTTCACCCAAAGGGTTAGAAGCGTCAAAGCATGAGAAACCAGCCTGTTCCAGGCGATCCGAAAGCGAACGTACTGCCAGGAAGTTCACAGGCGAATCGTTGAGGAAGGAGATAAGATCTTTAATCATAATATACGTTTATTAATATAATGTTTGTTGCAGTTCTCGCCAAAAATGGGTACATTTGCATTTTGGGACACTAAGGCCACAGGGAATGCCTGAACACGCGAGGGGTTCCCGACATGTCCTTTCCCATACCATGCAAAGTTAAGAATTATATTTTCTCCGCCAATGAGACAGGAAGACAAAATAACTGAGCAACCATCACCATACCGTCATTTGGAAAACAAGTCGGTAGGCGAACTGCTGAAAGAAATCAATGATGAAGACCACAAAGTGGCCGAGGCTGTGAGAAAAGCCCTGCCCAAGATTAAGACTCTGGTAGAGAAAACCGAACATAGGATGAAGCGTGGAGGCCGCGTGTTTTACATAGGAGCAGGCACCAGCGGACGCTTGGGCGTATTGGATGCCAGCGAGTTGCCACCTACATTCGGTGTCTCGCCGAGCCTCGTGACGGGGGTGATTGCGGGCGGAGACTCCGCGCTGAGAAATGCAGTGGAGAATGCCGAGGACCATGCCATGCAGGGATGGGATGACTTGCAAAGCCTACAGCCTACGCCCGATGACACCCTCATCGGCATTGCTGCCAGCGGCACCACTCCCTATGTCATCGGTGCCATCAAAGAAGCCAGGGCACACGGACTGCTCACTGGGTGTATTACCAGTAATCCCAATACCCCACTTGCCGAGGCCGCAGAGTTTCCCATCGAGACTATCGTCGGGCCGGAGTTTGTGACAGGAAGCAGCCGCATGAAGAGCGGTACCGCACAGAAGATGGTGCTCAACATGATATCCACCACACTGATGATACGTCTGGGTCGCGTGCGGGACAACCGTATGGTGAACATGCAACTTACCAACGCGAAACTGGTGGATCGCGGTACACTGATGATACAGAAGCAGACAGGGCTTTCATACGAGGAGGCCAAAGCGAAATTACTCAAGGCTGGCAGTGTGAGCCGTGCACTCAAACTCTGATGGTTCCTTCACCATCTACTGGACTACATTCATGCACATGGCTATCGCGTGGAATATAGGAAAATCATAGGAAACGGAAGGGCAAGCCGTGTGCAGGAGCAAAAACATATACATATAGCATAAAGCGATAAAGGAAAAGCCATGCATATAGCCATAGCAGGAAACATCGGTAGCGGGAAAACCACACTAACACACATGCTTGCCAACAGGTACGGGTGGAAGCCAAAGTATGAGCCCGTGGATATGAACCCTTACCTTGAAGACTTCTACAAGGACATGAGCCGTTGGTCTTTCAACTTACAGATATATTTCTTGAGCAAGCGGTTCGGGGATGTGGTGGAAATATCCAAAAGCCAGGAAACAGTCATACAAGACCGCACGATATTCGAAGACGCTCATATTTTCGCATCCACTCTGCATGCACAAGGATACATGAGTGACAGAGATTTCCAAACTTATACTGACCTCTTTGAACTGATGATGTCTTTGGTAGCCCCTCCTGACCTGATGATATATATCCGAAGCAGCATACCTAATCTCATTTCGCAGATAAGCAAGCGCGGCAGAGACTTCGAGCAGAGCATACGTATCGATTACCTCTCCGGTCTCAACGAGCGCTACGAGCACTGGATAGCACATTATTCTGGTCGGCTCATCATCGTTGATGGCGACCATTTGAAATTTGAGTCCAACCCCGAAGACTTTAAGACCATCACGGAACAGATTGACTCCAAACTTTACGGACTCTTTCCAGATGTGTGACACGTGAACGCGAGCCCCCTACCCCAACACTTGCAGCATAGACTGCCGATCCCTCATTTTGAATAGCGTTCCGAAAATTCAGGCCTTTGTCGAAACTGAGGACTGAGGAAAGTACAATAGATACTGCCCTTGTGGTGATATTTCTGACAAAGAGTCATACTACACATATAGATGAAATGTACCAACAGATACACTGTCGTGCTTACACAAGTCTGGCATAAAGTTTGTATCAAAATCTAAAAAAGAAGGAGTACATCTCCATAAAGAAAAGGTAACACATTATATATAATATCACATAATATGGCAACAAAGTTTTCTCCCGACATGTCAATGGTGCTGAATTTTAGCAGGGAAGAGGCAGAACGTTTAAACAACGGAAGCGTTTCGCCCACACACATCCTGTTGGCAATGCTTAGACAAAAAGAGAACATTGCCGTAAAAGTTCTGCTGGCCATGCGGGTCAATTTGAAGGAACTCAAAAGCCAACTGGAAGAAAGTACACGGGAAAATCGGCTCATGGCGACACCCAACATTAACGAGATGGATTTCGACCTGGATGCAAGCCGGATTATACGCTTGGGAGAGTTGGAGGCACGCCTTGCGAAATCTGATTGTATCGATACCATACATGTGTTTATGGCCATACTGAAGGCGAACGAAAGCAAGGCAAGTTCTATCCTGGGAAATATGGGTGTCACCTACGATTCTGCCTCACAAATCATACGGGATAACGACAGCAGAAAGGATGCCTCTAAAAAGGAGGGGGCTGCATATCCTGGTGAAGGGTTTGAGGTTGAGTATGTTACGAGCGATGATGACTCGCCAGCCAAGAACGAAAGCACGCACAAACCTAATGCCAACAGCGCAACGCCACTACTGGATAACTTTGGTACTGACTTGACCAAAGCTGCACAAGACGGTTTGCTGGACCCTGTGGTAGGTAGGGAAGTTGAAATAGAACGTGTGGCACAGATTCTGTGCCGACGCAAGAAGAACAACCCCATCCTCATAGGCGACCCCGGATGCGGCAAGAGCGCAATCGTGGAAGGATTGGCACAACTCATCGTGAAACACCGTATCAGCCGTGCGCTATGGAGCAAGCGTGTGGTGATGCTTGACATGGCATGCGTGGTGGCCGGAACCAAATATCGCGGACAATTTGAGGAGCGCATACGTGCCATCAGCAATGAATTGAAAAACAATCCGGATGTGATTGTATTCATCGACGAGATACACACCATAGTGGGCGCGGGAAATGCAGAAGGGTCTATGGACGCTGCAAACATTCTGAAACCGGCTCTTGCCAGAGGAGAGTTCCAATTCATAGGAGCCACCACGACCGAGGAATACAAGAAGAGCATAGAGAAGGACGGCGCTTTAGAAAGACGATTCCAGAAAGTTCAGGTAACTCCCGCAACTCCAGGACAAACTTTGCAAATCCTGCAGAACCTGCGTGGCCGCTACGAGGATTTCCACCATGTGGGTTACACGAACGAGGCTTTGGAGGCGTGTGTGAGACTTACAGAGCGGTTTATGAGTGAGCGCTGCTTCCCCGACAAGGCTATTGACGCAATGGATGAGGCAGGAAGCCGGCTGCACATCCAAGACAAGCCTTTACCCCCAAGAATCACATCGCTGGAGAACCAGATAAAGATTCTGCAAGAGAAGAAGATTCATGCCGTAGAACTGCAAGACTTCGAGTTGGCCGCAGACTATCGAGACCAGGCAAAGCACATGCAAGAAGAACTTGATAACGCACAACGTGAATGGGAAGAGTCGGACGATAATCCGCGCCAGATGGTTGATGAGGGCACGATAGCCGAAGTGGTAAGCAAGATGACAGGAATTCCTGTACAACGTGTAGGAAAGGAGGAAAATCAGCGTTTGCGCACGCTCAAGGAGACCCTGCAGCAGAAAGTCATCGGCCAGGACGAGGCTGTGTCCACTATAGCGAGAGCCATACAGCGCAGCCGAATAGGGCTGAGAGACCCCAAACGTCCCATTGGAACTTTCATGTTTGTGGGGCCCACAGGTGTAGGGAAGACTTATCTGACCAAGTGCCTGGCCGAAGAGATGTTCGGTGACTCCGACTCCATCATTCGTCTGGACATGAGCGAATACATGGAAAAGCACACGGTGAGTCGTATGGTGGGTGCCCCTCCAGGATATGTGGGCTATGAAGAAGGCGGACAGTTGACGGAGCGCGTGCGTCGCAAACCCTATTCAATTGTGCTGCTTGACGAGATAGAGAAGGCACACCCTGATGTGTTCAACATTCTGTTACAGGTGATGGACGAAGGAAGGCTGACCGATGGAAACGGCAACACCATAGACTTCCGCAACACCATTATCATCATGACAAGTAATTGTGGAACAAGGCAAATAAATGAATTAGGCAATGGCATCGGCTTCCACTCGGCAGTCGAGAACACACAAAGCGAGGCCAATTATCATGCCATGGTAATGAAGGCACTTGGTAAACGGTTCGCTCCTGAGTTCCTCAACAGACTGGACGAGGTGGTTTTCTTCAACCAACTCAACGAAAACGACATACAACGTATAGTCGATATTGAGTTGGCACCTTTGGTGCATAGGGTTCATGACATGGGGCACATGCTGAAGATAACCGAAGCTGCGCGACAGTTGTTGGCCAAACGGGGTTATGATGTGAAATATGGAGCACGCCCACTCCGAAGGGCTATCCAGAATCTTCTGGAGAACCCACTGTGTGAAATCCTGCTCCAGGAAGACATCGCCTCTGACGCGCAATTGACAGCCGACATCGACCTGGATACCTCTAAAGACTCAAAGGACAGCAACAGGTCTGACAAGAAGAAACTGGCCATCACGGCCAAATGACATAACACAACAGAGAGAGAAAAATAACACAAATATAAATCCTGTGTGCTAAGGCGTAGTCGTTTTCCCCAAACCGGGAGGACGGCTTCATGCCAAAGCACACGACAAACACACATACTATGAAACAAGGAAACATTGGGGTTACAACAGAGAACATTTTCCCCATAATCAAAAAGTTCTTGTACAGCGACCACGAGATATTTATCCGTGAAATCGTAAGCAACGCTGTGGACGCAACCCAAAAACTGAAAACTCTTGCCGGAAAGGGAGACTTCCAGGGTGAAATGGGCGAGTTGAAAGTACGCGTAAGCATAGACAAAGAGGCCAAGACCATTACCGTGAGTGACCGGGGCATTGGCATGACCGCAGAGGAGATAGAAAAGTACATCAACCAGATTGCATTCTCTGGAGCCAACGATTTCTTGGAGAAATACAAGGATGATGCCAATGCCATCATCGGACATTTCGGACTGGGTTTCTACAGCGCGTTTATGGTGAGCAAGCAGGTAGATATCATCACCAAGAGTTACAAGGACACACCTGCCATGAAGTGGAGTTGCGACGGAAGCCCCTCCTACACACTTGAAGAGACAAAGAAGGATGACCGGGGCACGGACATCGTGATGCACATCGATGATGACTGCCTGGACTTCCTGGACAAGAACAAAATGGGAGATTTGCTGCGCAAATACTGTCATTTTCTGCCAATTCCCATCGTGTTTGGCAAGAAGACAGAATGGAAAGACGGGAAACAGGTGGACACCAACGAGGATTTAATCATCAACGATGTGGAACCATTATGGACAAAAAAGCCCTCTGACCTGAAAGACGAGGACTACAAGGAGTTCTACCACAAATTGTTCCCCATGGCCGATGACCCTCTCTTTTGGATTCACCTGAACGTGGACTACCCGTTCAAACTGACAGGCATCCTCTACTTCCCAAAGATAAAGAGCAACCTGGACGTGCAGCGCAACAAGATACAGTTATACTGCAACCAGGTATTTGTCACCGACTCTGTGGATGGTATCGTACCCGAATTTCTGACACTGCTCCATGGCGTGATAGACAGCCCCGACATTCCTCTGAATGTGAGCCGGAGTTATCTGCAAAGTGACTCCAACGTGAAGAAGATAAGTGGCTACATCACCAAGAAGGTGAGTGACAAGTTGGCCTCCATATTCAAGAACCAGCGTGAGGAGTTCGAAAAAAAGTGGGATGACATTAAGGTGTTCATCCACTACGGAATGCTGAGCCAGGATGACTACTACGACAAGGCCAAGCAGTACTTCCTGCTCAAGGATACCGAGGGCAAGCACTACACACTGGAGGAGTATGCCGCACTGGTCAAGGACAAGCAGACAAACAAAGACGGTCAGGTCATCTACCTGTATGCCAACGACAAAGATGCTCAATACACCTATATCGAGGCAGCAAAAAGCAAGGGTTACAACGTGCTGATGATGGATGGCCAGCTGGACACACCACTCATGGCAATGCTGGAACGCAAACTGGAAAGGACAACCTTCACACGTGTGGATGCCGATGTAATCGACCGTCTGATACAGAAGGAGGAGACCAAGCGCGAACTACTTGAAGCAGAACGTGCCGACAAACTCACAAGCATCTTCAACAGCCAGATGCCACGCACGAGCAAGGTTGACTTTCATGTGGAGGCACAGCCTCTCGGTGAAGAGCAACTTCCTGTCATGATTACACAGAGCGAGTACATGCGCCGCATGAAAGAGATGGCTCGACTGCAGCCAGGCATGAGTTTCTATGGCGACATGCCTGACATGTACACACTGGTGCTCAATACCGACGCCCCCCTCATCAAACAAGTTCTGGAGGATAGCGAGACTGCCACCAAGGAAGAGATTTCGCCCGTGGAAGCCGAGATACGGGGACTAAACGCACGCCAGGCCGTATTGCGGCAAGAGCAGGAGAAAAAGAAGCCCGAAGAAATCACCCAGGAAGAGAAGGATGATCTGAAAAAGTGTGGCGAGGACATCCAGGAAGAAAACAAAAAGAAGAATGATATCCTAAAGGCTTATGCCGACGGTAACGAGCGTGTGCACCAATTGATAGACCTTGCCCTTCTGCAGAACGGCATGTTGCATGGCGAGGCTCTCACACGCTTTGTCAAGCGTAGCGTAACTATGATTAAGTAACAGCAAGCCCACACTCTTGATGAATTTCGGATTTATAAAGATTGCATCGGCCATCCCCTCTGTGAGGGTGGCCGATTGCAAGTTTAACATAGAGCATATCGAGTCCTTGGTGGTTCAGGCAGAAAGACATGGCGTGGAGATTGTCTGTTTTCCCGAACTTTCTGTCACAGCCTACACCTGCCAAGATTTATTCCTGCAGCAAGCGCTCATCGATGAAGCGGAGAAGGCTCTCGCGCACCTATTGAACTTCAGCAAGGAACTGGATATTATCAGTATTGTCGGCTTGCCTGTAGCCTATAATGGATGCCTGCTCAATTGTGCCGCCGTCATCCAGCACGGCAGGATACTTGGCATTGTGCCTAAGACCTATTTGCCAAATTACAAGGAGTTCTACGAGAAGCGGTGGTTCACCAGTTTGACCGACATTCAACTGGGGCCTATCCGCATCTGCGGACAGCAGGTGCCCTTAGCACTGAGGCAGTTGTTCCACACACCCACCTGCACCTTTGGCATCGAGATATGCGAAGATGTATGGGCACCAGTACCTCCAAGTTCTTCCCTTGCCCTGCATGGTGCGGACATCATATTTAATATGAGTGCGGACAACGAGGGCGTGGGCAAACATTCCTATTTGATGAGTTTGCTGGCACAACAAAGCGCAAGACTCATTTGTGGTTACGTGTTCAGCGGATGTGGCTTTGGCGAAAGTTCTCAAGATGTGGTTTTCTCGGGTAAGGGGTTTGTATATGAGAATGGTACACTCCTGGCAGAGGCAACGAGGCATTCGCTCTCGCCACAGTTGATCGAGAGTGAGATTGACGTGGAAATGCTGCGGGCAGAGCGGCGTGCAAACACGACCTTTGCCTCTTGCGCGGCACAATACAAAGGCGAGTCCCCACTCTGTGTGGACACTGGCTTGGTCACAGCCAAAGACATCACACCCACACGCTCATTTTTACCCCACCCCTTTGTGCCCGAAGGAAAAATGCTGGAGGATCGCTGTGAGGAAATATTCAACATACAGGCAGCCGGACTGGCCAAGCGGATGACGCACACTGGGGTAAAGACTCTCGTTTTGGGTGTCAGCGGTGGGCTGGACAGCACGCTCGCCATGCTTGTGTGTGCGCGCACCTTCGACCTGCTTGGATTGGACAGGAAAGGGATTGTAGGCATCACAATGCCTGGTTTCGGAACCACCGACCGCACGTACACCAATGCCATGAACCTCATGCGCCAACTGGGTGTTACCATACGCGAGATTTCCATCAAGGATGCCTGCATCCAGCATTTCAGAGACTTAGGGCATGATATCAACCTGCATGACGTGACCTACGAAAACGGGCAAGCCCGCGAGCGCACGCAGATACTCATGGATGTGGCCAACCAGATGAACGGTCTCGTTATCGGTACCGGTGATTTGAGCGAACTGGCTTTGGGATGGGCCACATACAATGGTGACCATATGAGCATGTATGGCGTGAATGCCTCCGTACCCAAGACACTTGTGCGGCATCTGGTCAATTGGGTGGCAAGCGGGATGACCGACAGAACCACACGCAATACACTGCTCGACATTGTGGACACGCCCATCAGCCCCGAACTGATACCTGCCGATGAGCACGGGAAAATCACACAGAAGACCGAGAACCTGGTGGGGCCGTACGACTTGCACGACTTCTTCCTCTATTATTTTCTGCGCTGGGGTTTCCGCCCAAGCAAGATTTTCTTCCTGGCCAGACAGGCTTTCAAGGGTGTCTATACCGACGAGACCATCAAGAAATGGCTCACTACTTTCTGCCGCAGGTTCTTCGCGCAGCAGTTCAAACGCAGTTGCCTTCCAGATGGGCCCAAAGTCGGCAGTTGTTCGTTAAGTCCGAGAGGTGACTGGCGGATGCCCAGCGATGCCTCCCCGGATCTGTGGATTAGAGAATGCGAGGCTTTGTGATGTGTCACAACCTTATATCTCGCCCATATACAGACAAACATCCAACCATTGACCGCAGAGACAATGAAATCCTTTTTATACAAGAAATATCTGGAACACATAAGGGAATACATTCCCAAAGAGCGCATCTATACCGATGACCTGCGCTGCCTGGCATGGGGAACCGATGCAAGTTTCTACAGGAAACTTCCTCAGATTGTCATCCGCTCTGCCAACGAGACCGAGGTCTCGCGCCTGCTTCGTGACGCAAGTGCCATAGGCATTCCCGTCACCTTCCGCGCTGCGGGCACAAGCCTGTCAGGCCAGGCCATTACCGACTCCGTGCTTATCGTGGCCGGGAAGAACTGGGAACAATACAGCGTGGGTGAGAATGCCGAGACAATCACCCTGCAGCCCGGAATTGTGGGACAACGCGTGAATGAGATACTCGCACCCTATGGTCGTACATTTACCCCAGACCCTGCGTCCAAGAAATCCGCTATGGTTGGCGGCATTGTCATGAACAACGCATCGGGCATGAGTTGCGGCACACATGCCAACAGTGACCGCATCCTGCTCAACGCAAGGCTTATCCTGGCCGATGGCACCATCTTGGACACAGGCAGCGAGGACAGCAAGAGAAAGTTTCGGAAAACGCACCCCGACTTTATCTCCCGAATAGAACAGTTACGCGACAAGGTGAACTCCAACCAGTGCCTGGTGCGGCGCATATGGCACAAGTACAGCATCAAGAATGTCACCGGACTCAACCTCCTGCCACTGGTTCGCTTCACAGACCCCTTTGACATCATCGCACACCTGCTGGTAGGGTCAGAGGGCACGCTGGCATTCGGAAGCCAGTTTACCGTGCGCACAGGACACCAGTACAAGTATTCGGCATCGGCAATGCTGTACTTCAGCAGCATAGCCGATGCCTGCAATGCGGTGAAAGCCATGAAGAACCAGCCCGTATCCTGCGCTGAGATTCTGGACAAGAAGTCGCTATCCTCGGTAGGCGACAACTCTGGCCTCACAGCAGTGCTCGCCGAGACAAAGGCCGACACCGAGGAAGAGTTGCGGGCCAACATCGCAGCCATCAGCCAGGCATTGCTTCCTCTCCCGATGCACACGCCTGCCCATTTTACCAGCAACCCCCAGGAGTATGCCCATTACTGGGCCATCCGTTCAGGCATCTTCCCGTCTGTGGGAGGCACTCGCCCCATGGGCACAACGGTCATTATCGAAGACATCGCCTTTCATATAGAGAACCTTACCGAAGCCACACTTGACCTGGAACAAATACTTCTCAGGCACGGCTATGACGACTCATGCATTTACGGGCATGCGCTCGAGGGCAACTACCACTTTATCATTGCACAATCCTTTGACACCCCCGAACAGGTACAGAGGTATCGCAACCTGATGCTTGACATAGAAAAACTGGTGGTAGACAAATATGACGGATCTCTCAAGGCCGAGCACGGAACAGGCCGCAACATGGCACCCTTTGTGCGACACGAGTGGGGTGACGAGGCATACGAGTGCATGCTGGAAATCAAGGAGATATTTGATCCTGGAAACATCCTCAATCCGGGAGTCATCTTCAATGACGATGGTGAGTGTTTCGTGAAGGACTTCAAGCCCCTGCCATTGACCGACGAGCACGTCAACAAGTGCATCGAATGTGGGTTCTGCGAGGTCAACTGTCTCAGTTGCGGCTTTACCCTGTCATCCCGCCAGCGTATAGTTGTGCAACGTGAGATAGCAAGGCTGAAATCTACGGGTGAGAATCCTGCCCGACTTTACAGACTGGAGCACCAGTACCACTACCTGGGCGATGTGACCTGTGCGGCCGACGGCCTGTGCAGCATGTCCTGTCCCATGCACATCAACACGGGCGACATGACCCACACCTTGCGCTCCAAGCGGATTCCGGCAGGCTCCACGGGTTATCGCGCAGGAGATTTCATGGCTCACCATATGCAAGGCACGCTGGGGGCACTGAAGCCTGTCCTCACCATGGCAGGAGTGGCACAAAGCCTCATCGGCGACCAGACGGTCAGCCTCATCGGCAAGGGACTTCACCGCATGGGACTTCCCCTGTGGACACCCTCACTTCCCACCGCACATTACATCACGGAACACCCCGCGCCACACCTGCCTGAAAATGCCAAACGGGTGGTATATTTCCCCAGTTGCATCAACCGCACCATGGGCTACAGCAAGGTGGATCCCAAGCATCAGGACTTGGCCGACCTTGTTGTGAGGTTCCTGCAGCGCAACGGGTGGCAAGTCATCTTCCCTCATGAGATGGGCGGACTTTGCTGCGGACAGATATGGGAGAGCAAGGGCATGATGGACATTGCCGACCGCAAGACCCTGGAACTTGAGGAGGCTCTGCTCAAGGCATCCGAAGAGGGGCGGATTCCTGTGGTTTGCGACCAGAGTCCATGCCTGCACCGCATGCGTGAGCAGATGAGCCGCATCCGCCCCTTGGAACTGCTTGAGTTCGTTCACGACTATATGGCCGACCATCTGGACTTCCACCCCACTGACGAACCCATAGCCCTGCACCTGACCTGTTCCACACGCAGAATGGAACTGGCAGACAAGGTCATCTCCCTGGCCAGGCGTTGTTCCAGCCATGTCCTGTTGCCCGAAGGCGTAGGATGTTGCGGATTTGCTGGTGACAAGGGTTTCTTCAATCCCGAACTGAATGCTTACGCGCTGCGTAAACTGCGCGCACAGATAGAGAAGCATGGCGTGCGCCGAGGGTTCTCCAACAGCCGCACCTGCGAGATAGGTCTCACCACCCACTCTGGTGTCCCCTACCAGTCATTGCTTTATCTGATAGACGAATGCACATCCCCCAAGGCATGAGAGTCATCCTTGCCACCGACTCCTTCAAGGGCTGTCTCACCTCCCGGCAGGTAGAGGCAGCCCTTGCTGCAGCCTTACAGGCCCGGGGCATCCCCACCACCAGTCTTCCCATGTCAGATGGTGGCGATGGCATGCTGCGTGCTTTTGCTCAGGCAATGCACGGGACACTTCGGCATGCCTATGTGCATGACCCGCTCATGCGACCTGTCAAAGCCTCCTATGCTGTATGTGCAGACGGCACAGCCATCATTGAGACCGCCCAGGCATGCGGTCTTTCGCTGATGGAAGCCCATGAGCGAAACCCTCTCATGGCCAGCACCTATGGTGTGGGAGAAATACTCTTGCAAGCCATAGACCATGGTAGCCGGCATTTTATCATTGGCCTGGGAGGGAGCGGTACCAGCGATTGTGGCCGTGGCATGCTGTCTGCGCTGGCCACCCGCCTTACGGGTGGCCAGATGGAGTTGCTCCCCAGTCATCCACTCATCCAGTCCTGCCAGTTCACCCTGGCAAGCGATGTGTGCAACCCCTTGTATGGCCCCCAAGGAGCCGCCCATGTGTATGGCAGGCAGAAAGGTGCCACACCCGTCATGCAAGAGATTTTTGACAGGCAAGCCCAAGCCTTTGCTCTTCATTCAGCTTGTGTCCTGGGCTACGACAAGTCACAGTCTCCAGGTGCAGGAGCGGCAGGTGGCTTGGGCTATGCCTTCATGCAGTACCTGGGTGCTGAAGTCCAGTCGGGTGCCCACATGCTTCTGCAGAGCCTGCGATTCCCCAGCCTTCTTCATGACACCCACTTGGTCATCACTGGTGAAGGCTCCGCCGACCGGCAGACACTCATGGGCAAACTGCCCGTGTGCATCCTTCAGCAGGTGAGGCAATGCAGCGACATCCCCGTATGGCTCATAGCAGGCTGTGTGTCAGACGCGGATGCCCTGCTGCAAGCAGGTTTCCAGCACGTGGAGTCCATCAACCCGCCTGGTTTCCCGCAGTCAGAAGCCATGAAGCCCGAAGTAGCAATTGCTCATCTTACCCGGTGGGTAGCACACTCGTTCAGATGACGGTCATTTGTCAAACACCTGCACTACAGGCACCGTCTTCTCCATGTTCTGCTGAGTCATGTAACGGTAAGTGCCTATCTGCCTAAGGCATTTACCTTCAGGTATGCTTATCTTTTGGTCATCATAGTAAGAGCCTCCTTGCATAGCCTGTAGTCCAACCACTGTACCACAGTTATCATAAGGTTCCTTTATGATAGCCAGGGCACTGCCATTAGGTAAGACCTGAATCACTTTAAGTTCTGTGGCGCTCACCACTTGCTGTGGACTGTCGAACATCACCACATTGCTATCTGTGGAACCCATATTTCCTTGTCTTGATGCAATGATAACGCATAAGGCGAACATAAGTACGATTCCTGTTGCAAGACCTCCCACATAGGTCAGCCCAAATTTCACTTTCGTAGTCATAACTTTGTTTTTTAAAGTTTAAGTTTACTATATTATCTGCTCTTTGTTCTTTGCCTCTCCCAAGCACAGGAGCAAGACTATTGTAAAAATCGGACCGATGAAAAAGGACACTACCAGCCAAGCCACAGCACTTCGGTTTCGTCTTTCGGCCATCTTCGCAACAAGGAGATAAAGTCCAATCACAATAGTAAGAACAACAGCCACACAAAGCAACACCAAGATGATTATCCCCACAAAGAACCAGATACTGGGATCATCATCAAGGCGGCTGGGCATCTGTGCAAAGGTGGAGACGGGCAGGACAATACCTGCCAACAAAAACATTAGTCTCTTCATGTTACTTGCTTGTTCCATCAGAGTTCTTCCAATTCGTTGTCACAGTCATCATTATCTGCTTTCAAAAACGAGAGAAAGAGGCGCAAAAAGGCCGTCTCCTTGAAGAAACAGTTCGGATCCACCTCCATTTGCTCTGTTATATATGTGAATCCGAAGTTCGCATACTGCTCCATCTTGTCAATCAGTTGGTCCACAATCTTCCTACTGCTGACCTCTCCTTTGTCCAAGGCAATCAAGTCAACATCTGTGCGAGCAATCAATGCCGCAAAGATAAACTTCTGAAGCTTCTCATAGGGAACTCTTCCCATTCTCGATTCGATATTTCCCCACTTCTGTATTGGCCAGCCAAACTTCTTTCTCTTTGCTCTGTCCTCTACCAACGGTTTGGTACCGTCAAAGTATAGCCCAATGAAGAATGCTATAATATATATCTCATACCCCGCGCCAAACGGCTTCGCACGTGCTGCTTGGTAAGAATTACGTCCACGTCCATAGTCGCAGAACACATCCATGACTGACTCTTGGTATCGCGTTTCCCACTCGGGGTCTCTCTTGCTCCATATATCAAATAAACTTTCCATACTCACTTAATCTTATCAACTAAAGTTCTTATTGTAGCCATATTCTTGCTGTCGAAATTGGGTGCCTTCTTAATGCGATAGACAAAGCAAGTCAACTGGTCAACGTCATTAACACGCAATTGTCCTTTGGTTATGTAATCCTTTGTGACAATAACGCATTGCTTTTTCAACTTGTCTATGACATTATAGAAGCGTTCCTCCTTTGAGTCTCCAAATGAGGATGTAGCGGCATCAAATATCAGAGGATAGTTTTCATCACGCTTCTGGTCAGTAAAATCAGAAATGGCAAACAGCACAGATATATACATGACTGTTTCCTGAGAGCCCGATGGCTTCTTGATTTCACTGCCATTTGAGCTGAACAGTTTGATTTCTGTGGTGTCCTCTACTGTATGGCACAAGCGTATTTCCCCATGGAAGTCCTGCGCACTCAGTTTTTCCAGATATTCGTTGGCACGCTCTTCCAAATCTGCCAGGAACCGCCGCAAGTTCTCCTTTTTGGCATTCACAAATGCCCTGGCGATTTGCTCCAGTACATGGTGAACATTCTGGTAAACCTTCACTTGACTGTTCTGCGGATTGAGTTCGCCAAACTTTTTGCGCAATTCAGCCTCTTTCTCTGTCAGGTCTTGCAGTTCCGCCTGCAAGTTCGTCAAGCGTTGTACAGCACGTTCCTTTTGTTCAAACATGCTTTTTATGTCCTTGAAATTCTTTTGCAGCAATTCCTCTGGCATATTATCAGCCTGGATGAGCAACCGAGCCTTGTTATCCTCAGCCTCTTGTTTCTTTTCATTCTCGGCTTTTAGGTCAGCGCGCAGTCTGTCCTCCAGTTGCAGCCGGTCATCTATATCAGAAGCTATGCGTGCGACCTCAGCCTCAACACTTCCTCCTAAGGCGATGCTCAGGTTATGTATCTCCTCAACATAGTCCGATACAAACAACCGCTTCTCGCTCAAGGTTGGCTTAGCCTCCTCCAGTTTAGCCTTTTCCTCAATATGTCTCTTGTATTCTCGCAGTTTGTTGACCATGAACTCGTAAGCAGCAGACCCCTCTGGGGCTGGTCTTCCGCAGACCTTGCAAACATGATCGTTAATCATTTCCTGCATGGTATCCTCATTGGGCAGATACCAGGGAAGTTCGGGCACACCATTGGCCAAAAGACATCTGACCTCATTGAAGGCTTCCAGTTTACCCTCCTCCTTTGCCTTCTGTGCCACAAAATCCTTTTCTTGATGTCTTTTCTCCTTGCTATATATCTGACATTTACTTTTAAACTCAGCCAATATAGATGGAAATGCACACAAAATCCATTGCTTATCCATCAAAGCCGTATTTTTGTCCACCATGGCGATGCTTGCCTTCAACTTGCTAATTTTCTCATTCAGTGTCTTGATGCGCTCGCTTATCTCGTTGTACTGCTCTGCTATATCCTGGTTTTCAGCAAGTGTATCAAGTTTTGTCGAATAAAGGCTGATGGACTCGGTCTTCTCCTTTATATCCTTCTTCTTTTCCAGAATCTCTCCTGAAAGTCTGTTCAGTTGCGCCTCCAGAAGTTTAGCCTCATCCGAAACCTTTCTGTCCGACCTGCATTCTTTCATGAAGGCAGAATTGGACTTCTCTTCAAAAGCAGCAGAGAGTTTCACCAGCTCATCAAACTTGCGTATATCTGAATATTTGTCCACAAGTTCCTTCAGTGCAGTCCTGTCCTGAAACACGTTCAGGTCAGACTCTCCCTTGAACATGCTATACTTCTGGATAAAGGCATCAAAGCATCTGTTGATGAGGTTTCTGCCAGAAACAGGCTCACGCTCAATATTGTTTCCCTCATATCCTCTGAAGACCGGGGGCGATACTGCGAATTCTCTTTCCGACTTACGGGTAAATGTGAATCGCTTTTCCACAAACTTCTCCTCGCCATCATGCTCAAACAGCATGGATACGACCAGTTCGTCACTTTCGCCCACTTCCAATTTGGACTTTTTCATCTCCGACACATTGTCAATACTGTTGTTGTCAATAGTTGTGATGAGCAACCATTGCAATGCGTCAAAGAAGGTGGTCTTTCCATCACCGTTGTCCCCTATGATGAGCGTCAAGCCATCAGAGAACTCAAACGTATTCTCTCCGTAGTAACTACGGAAATTCTTGATTGTTAATTTCCTTACAAGCATAGTTTTACACTCTATTCTTTAAGTACTCCGTGATTTCCTTGTAAATTTCCTTTTCCGTTGCACCCTCTGAGGCTCGTATGATAATATGAGCCACAGCACTTATCACATAGTTGTCGGATTCTACAGCCTGATAGGCTGAGGTGAAGTTTACGTCCGCTTCGCCGTAATGGCCAAACTTCATCAGTTCTGGGTCAAGCAGAACAGCCCCAAGCATCTTGTCATTGTTAGTTGTATATGCCATATCTATAGAATTGATAAATTATAATATGAGACGGTATCTTCTAGTTCGTTGTATGTATAATCTGCATTCTCCGACAGGGAAGCAAAGTCACGCACTCGCTTCAGTTCCACATTGAGCAAGTTTCTTTCCATATTGTAACTCTCCTCCGAATCACTTATCCATGGTGCCACAATCAGGTCATGGATGATTGCCCGATGCTTGTCCTTATGGTTACGCAGGATTCTTCCCCTTCTCTGCACAAACTGGCGCGGGTTGCCTGTACTGGCACAGAACACCGCCATTTCACTGCGTGGAATGTCCACCCCCTCATCCAGACATTTCATCGAGGTCAGTACTTCAAGCCTTCCGCAAGCAAAGTCATCCAGTATTTTTGCTTGTTCTTTGGATCCAGAAACGAACTCCCTTACGGTAGTTTGTGGACTAATGTCATACACTATCTGGGTGTATCTATCTATCAGATGCTCCGATGTGCTGTCTGCACCTAAGGTATCTGCCGTCTCAAACATATCAGCGATAGAGTCTGGTTTGTTGCCCTCGGGTACATAAACCAGGGTATATTTCAGATTTCCCTTCTCCTTATAGCGTTGCTTCAGTATGGCCTCAAACACAGTCTCCTTTTGCTGTGCCTTGTGTATGATGCGTTTTCGCTTCAGCAGGAGAGCCGTCAATATGTCGTTCCCTTGGGCAAATGAGTCCTTGCCATAATTGTAGAACTTCGAGAGCTTCCTGGATATCTTGAGATAATCCGACATCTCTGCATCGTTCAGCCTGATGACATGAGGATAGTAATAGTAGCGGCACAAGAAGTCATTGTCAATTGCCTCGCGCATGGAGTACTCAAACGTGAATCCCTCCGTGCAGCCAAAGAACTCGTTTATCCTTTGATTACCCTCATCATCAAACTGTCGATAGGGCGTGGCCGACAAACCGATTCTCCTCAGATACACTATGCTGTCCATTCTGTCGAGCATTCTCTTTGCCCCCATGTTGTGTGCCTCATCGGCAATCAGCAGAGTCTTGTTTCTGGAAAACGTGTTAAGGGACAGAAACACATTCTCTCGCACAAACGAAGAGTAAGTGGATATGATGATAAATGAGCTGTCATGCCCCGACCGATTGAAATTCTCTTTCAGATGCAGCAAGTCCACCTCGTTGACCCAGTTCTTATTCCTGGAATATACCGTATAAACCTGTGTGAAGTCAAACTTCTTGCACTCGTCCACCCATTGCTCCACCAGTGTCTGGGTAGGCACCAAGATGATAGCCTTATAATACCCCTTTCTCTTGTATATCTCCAGCAGGCAATTCAGCGATGTAAGGGTTTTTCCTGTACCCGTTGCCATTGCAAACAGCCCCCTCTGTTTGTTGTTCTTCCAGTTTTCAAAAGCCTGTTGCTGATATTCCCTGGGGCCTGATGGGTAGGGGAAATGCGGCTCCCTTGCCAAATCAGTCTCGCATGCCAGGAGCATAGTATCTTGCCTTTCCGTCCTTTGTCTCTCTTCCTTTACCCGTCTCAGTTTCCGCTCCACATCCACAAGTTCCTCTATGTCCTTTCCACCAAAAGCAGACACTATAGCTACCTCCAGCCTTTCAGGTGACAGGTAGTCAATTCCCTTCTTCTGATGGCTCATGATAGAATCAAACTCCATTCGCTGACTCTCTATACGCTTGCGCACCATACCGTCAATACTGTCGCTGCGGTCAATCTTTATTTCCTCCAAGTTATTGAACAGCCCACTGATAGTAAAGTTTGCCGACCCCGTGAAAGCTGTCACACTATCTCCATCCCTGAATTGGCCCGACTTCGTATGTGCGATACCTTTACGGCTGCGGGGGCATATTATACGGATGTCTATACGCTTGGTGTAGATGAGGAATGCCAGGCACTCAAAGAACTGTTGCTGGTATTCGTCCAAGGTCTTTTTCAGAGAGTCGAAGTCCGTGAGGTCGAAGCAGTCAATCAGCCCTCCGTAAACACCCTTGCTTATGGCCTTCTTATCCGACTCTGATACTATATGATTGATGACAAGGCGCATCCTTCCACCATTGACGATAAACGAGGCAAAGCCATCAGCGAGCACACTTATGGCTGCTGAACTGAAGTAGCCCAGCTGCAAGTCAAATTCCGTGCTGTTTCTCAGTCCGTCATTGAAAAGCCTCTCTGGCGAATTGTATTCTCCTGGACGGTAAGTGCCGTCCTCTGCCCAGTTTACATCGTATAGCATAGCACGTCTGTTTGTCAGATAAAACAATTGGCACAAACATACTCGTCCCCAAATAGTTCGGCAAGACTTGTGCCTTTGTTCTTGGTTCTGTTGGCCTCCTGCCTCTTGATGATATCGAGTTTCACCTGCCGTATGCGTTCTGGCTTGATCAAGTCTGCCAGGCTCTCATTCTGGATCCAGGTGTAGCCATCCTTCTCAAACGACATTGCTTTCTTGTACAAGTCTGGATGCTGTTCGTAGAGCCATATCCACTCAATCTTCTGTTGAAAGAAGCAGAAATAGCAACCACTTCGGCTCCGGCAATAGGTGCCAGTCTTGCCATCAACCTCAAAAGGTATCTCCTCATAATATGAGGGCACCCCAACACCGCTATCCCGCAGTAATCTGAAGATATCGTCCTTGACCAGCACATCGTCATTGTCAATAAGCGGAAACGAATCCAGGTGGCCAACAGGATAGCCGGTAGTCTTCAAGAACTCAAACACCGCATGGTTGAACATCTTGACATCAATATCCAGTAGGGCATTCAACTTCTTGGAATAATAGAATTGCTTGGTGATAGGCTTTTTCAGTACATCCATCAAGTCCTCCTTCATCATACCCTCTGGGCATAACTTATCGTAGATGGCAACGATTTGTTCTTGATTCTCCTTATGCAGGAATTTATTGATGACATCCACACTCCAAATGTTTCTTCTAAAGGGGAAGACCGACTGGATGTTTGGTTTGGAAGAAACATAACCATCACGGTCTTCATCACCACGGATTCCGACGTAAGACACCGCATAGTCATCACCTACATATCTCTCAAACTCATCCAGCTTCATCTTCTTGGTACACCAGCGCGCCTGAGGCGATGGCAGGAATCCACCTGCGGCTTTCAGAAAATGCTCAAAAGGTGTAGCCTCGGGACTGTCCTCTGCAGCCCTAAGCCTTTTGATACTTCCCAGATATGCCCCAAGCCTGTCTATCAGCAACTCCGTCTCAGCCAGTTCGCAGCCTGTGTCGGAATTGTAGTACTCAATCCTTAGGGCAGGGTATTTCTGTTTGAGATAGATGGCAAGTGCCGCGCTGTCCTTCCCGCCCGAGATGCCTAATATATGCCGTACTTTCATTTGTGTTATTTCTTTTGTTCTGTCTGTGGCTGACTACCCAGCCGCTTGTTCAGTATCTTCAGCAATGTGCATACCGAGATATTGTCGTTGTCCATGCCATCAAGCAGCCGAGTGATATCAGCCTCCAGCCTTGCCGACTTTTTCCTTTCGCTCTCTGGCAATCGGAATGTTTGCGCATAGATGTTGCTGCCGTAAGTAGAAACCAGGTCAAGTGAATAAATCTCATCTGATTCACTCTCCCACATCTTCGATATGTCCGAATACTTCTCGCATTCACGGAATAGCATCGTCAGGTTGTCAGTCAGTCTCTCCTCCTGTTCATCACGCAATCGCTCCAGTGGTTGCTCTAATGCTGTGTAGCAAATGGACTGATACCACTCATTTCGGTTGTCAAACTCTGCCATTGCATGCTGGTGAAATTCCTTCAGCCTGTCCGTGAGCAAGTATTCCTTTACACTCGCCAAGCGGTGCCTTATCTCCACGATGTATTCCGAATAGTCACGGGACTCAATGCCCAATGTATCCAGCAATCGGTCTTCCACACGATCTATCAGGTCGGAATAGCAGGAACGAAGTTCCTTGACAGCCCTGTTGATGACATAGCAAAACTCCTGCACCTTTGCTGAGTCCAGTAATGCTTCTCTGTTGTACCCCAGAGCCTCAGGCAAATCCTCAAAGAACGTCTTCTCTGGGTCTTTTGCCCTGGCCAGCGTGTCCCTGAACCTTACCGTCTGTTCATGATTGAACTTTCGTGTATGCTTGGCATAGTCGTTCAGTCGTCTGTTGTAGAAAAAGAAGAAAGGCTTGATGGTCTCTATGAAATCATCACTCTTGATGCTCCCCATGGCCTCCACATTCAGGAACTTCCTGTACTGGTTGAAGATTTGTACCTTTACTCCCGTAACATCAAAGGCTTTGATCAGATACTCTCCAGGACGCTTCTGCAGCAATTCGAAGAATTCCATAGTGATATTGGGGATATAAGCCCCATTGGCCCCATACAGCGAGTAGTCCTGTCGCTTTATATACAAATAGGTAGGAATCCAGAAGTCCAGGAATCCCTGTTTCAGCTTGTATGGTTTGGATAGCAACTTCTTAATCAGATCCGACACCTTGCGTGCCTTACCTACGGTGGAAGAGAGAAACTCCTCGCAAGCTTCCCACAGGGGCATGAAGTCTGCGTCTGTAGGCTCATCGGCAAACTCTCCATTTGCATGAAATCCCGTGTTCTTCAACAGGGAATAGTAGATGGTCTTCTCTGGCGGAAACTTGTCTTGGGGGAAGCCCAGGTCGGGCTTGTTGCTCTGGTTGAGCAGCGCCGCAAGGTACTTGCCTCGCGCGCTGGAGATAGAACTGCTCAGTTTGTGCTTGTTGAACAATTCGTTTATCATCCTGGGCGTTTGAGGATAAATGGTGTTACATGCCAATGACAGCAGGCGGTTGAAATCCCGCAAGGAGTGGATTGTCCTTTCCTCCCCCTTGAATATCCAAGTCACCTGACCATCATAAGCAAACAGGCACTCGCGGATAGACTTGTTGAGCACCACTTTCTCGTATTCCATCAAGTGATTTATCTCGTTGATGGCCACCTTGTCCGACTTGTCTATCAGCACCTTGTCAAGGATATACCTGTACTTCTCTATCTGGTAGAGGTGATTCACCAACTCCTCTGTGTTCCCGAAACAGGCATAGACAATGGCATTCCCGCACCTCTCACTCAAGGCACGAGTCGCTTCCAGGACTCCCTTGTCTGAGGAGAATATCAGTTGGATATATCCATCCGTATCTCCCACTGGTGTCTTGTCCACTCCCTCACTAAGCACTTCATACTCAAAATATCTGGGAGTACCCTTCTCAAAATAACACGCCTTCACAGGCACCACCTTCTTAAAACAATAGTTTCTGATGCCATCCACATAATTCACTGGACGACTCACCACTAATCCCGCCTTACGGATTTCATCCTCAATGTTGATGTCGGTGCCGTCAAACAGAATGTAGCGGAACTTGTAACCCGCATATCGGATAATCTTGTACTGCTCCAGCCTGCCCAGCAAGGCCAATGGGGCCTCTAGGCCCAATGCGTCTTGTGCATACTGGGCAGTTTCCTCACGGCTCATCTTGAATGAGGCATTTCCGAAGAGATTCAGCAAGCCGATAGTTTTCACCAGTTTGATAGCTTCCGCCATATCCGTCGGGGTATCCCATGACAGTCCCTCTACCCTCTCGATGGCAACCTGCATTGAACTCCATTGCATAGAATCAGCATTGGCTTCTTTCAGATAGGAGTAGAAGCTGTAATATATATAGTCATAGCAGCACTGGAGGTGATATACCTTCCCCCTGTATTCCGACAGAGAACTGGCTCCCCTTGCGTATAAGAAGGAAAACAAGGAACGCTCGTTCTGTCCATATCGCTGGATAGCCTGGGTTATGACGTAAGCCGCAAATGGCTCCAGCGGTGCCAGTACCTGCGCTGTGTCCTCAGAGAAACCATGGGACACGAAACCTGTCTTTCTGGCCAAGGAAACCAAGGCTGAGACTAAGGAATTATCACCCTTGCGCTTCCTGCCAGGGGTAGTCCGTGCCGAAGCCAGGTAAAGGAGTTGCTCCACGGGTTCCACAAACACAAGTTCCTGGAAGCGGCCTTTTACTTTGGTCCACTCCTCCTTTTGCACATCGGTCAACTTGCGGGCATAGGCACTGAAGTTCTGGTGAAGTGTGGTCAACAGCAGTATGCTCCTTGTTGGCACATTCACAAACTCGGCAAATTTCTGGATGAAATAGAGTTCGCGCTCGGGACTGTTCTTGGCGGCATGCTCAAGCACCTTGCCAAACTCATCTATCATGATGACCAGAAATTTTCCTTCACTCCTCAGTCTATGGTATTCACTGCGCAGGGCATCAAATATGTTTTCAGTGGCGCCTTCTACCGAGAGTTTCTGGGCAAGCAGGGACGAGAGTTCCCTATAGTCCCCCACTATCTTCCACACTTCAAACTCCTTCTCCTTGGACAGAACAGATGGGCTGAGCAGTTCCTTCCGTTTCTTTCCCACCAGGTCTCTCTCCAATGCCAGCAGAAAACTGGACTTTCCTGTCCCATAAGAGCCAATAATGGTGAAGGAATGAACTCCCGAGTGAAATCCCTTCACTATGCCCTCGGCCACCTGTCGGGCATTGGGCGTGACAATGTATTGGGCCTTCTGTGCGAACCCTTCCTCTATGTTGGCAGACAAACTAAACTGTCGCATTCTTGTAGTATTTATCTAAAACATCGGCCCGCTCCAATGAAGAGCCTTCCCTGAACAGCAACTGGCGGATTCCTGCATTGTCGCTGTACTGGACGTGCTCGGGATATTTCTCGCCAATTGCCTGTGCCATGTCAATGACCTCGGCATCCGTCATGCAGAACATCAAGCCTATCTCCTGCAAGGTGTCGTATGGCACAGATTTGTCCTTCAGCTTCGCCTTTTCATTCAGAACGGCATACAAGAATATCTCCATCGGAACCTTTCTCTTCCCCTCGATATTGAAGGCATAGGACTTACCACCATCCTCTACTCTGAGCAAATCCAAATCAATAAGAAGAGTGGAGTAATCCTCAGAGGACTTTGCCCTGTAGGGCTGGGTATAGTTCTGCAACAAAACGCTCACGTCCTTCTTGACCGTGTTGGCATTAAATGCCTTTCCCTTGCCGTCCTCTGCCATTATTCTACCGACAAAGCTGACCAGTTGCTCCCTCTCAAAGGTCTTGCGCTCCCTTTGGAATAGAACAAAAGTGATATTATACAGCGTGGCCTCCTTTCCGCTCACCAGCAAGTAATGAAGCAGCCACAGGGTGCCCAGGCTCTCAATATACCTGTCTGCGCCGTTGCTCTCATCAAACAGATAACGGGCATTGTCTGTTGGCCCGTCTTGTTCACACAGCCCAAATGCCTTCAGCCAATAGCGTATTGAAGAAACCATATTCTTGCCTACCCCCAGTGCCATTACGGCATCGGGAGCATTGAAGTTTCCTTTTCCATTTACAAAGTCAAATCCCTTGGTGAGCCATAGGGTCTTGCAAGGAAAAGACTCGTGTCCTGAGAATATGTAGCTTTCGTACATATGTCCATAGTACAGTCAGCCGAACCCCCAGCCGAAATATATAATGTATTTTTCAGTTGCACCTCCACAAAAAGAAAGCGTGGGATTCTTCACTTGCCCATCCCACTACTCGAAGGCCTTCGCATTGCCTAACTGTCGAGACGGACAATGCAGAAAGCCCACGCCGTGGGATATGATATGCCTGGACTGAACGCATGCTCAGATCGCACACGCTCGCCACAGGATATAATACACCCATCGTGGACATTCACCCATTGTCTCACCTGCTGACAGTTTGGTAAAGTTGCGAAGTTTACGAGTAGTCGCAGACGAGCGTAAGTAAACGCCCTTTCCGTAAAAGTAGCACCCTCCCCCACCCCCACCGGGGCTTTCTTCGGGATAATGCCTTGCAAATATAAGGGTTTTCGGATTAACTGGATGAATTTTCAGCAAAAATGTACGTGACTCGCCCCTGCCCCATGCCACGCCAAGGGCACTTAAGTTACCTTGCAGTTTATGCCAGTCCGGATTGTTGTCCAAGCATATCCGGACTGCAGTCCAAGCGTGCTTGGACTGCAGTCCGGGTTATGATGGATTTATTGGCGGACTGAAGGGGGTGCAAAAGAGAAGCCGCCTACCCCCTCATGCCTGTCGCATGAGGGGGTAGGCGGCAATCAGGGAGAGGTGGGCTCAGAAGAGGTTTAGCTTATTCTCGCGGGCCTGTCCGAGGGAGAGCCGGGAGGCTGGAGCGGCGGCCTGGGTACGCAGTTCCTGCTGCTGCCTCTGCAGGTCGGCCAGGGCTTCACTGCTGAGTGAGGGGTTCATGAAACGGGCCGCAAGCAGGGCTGCCTGGCTGGCATCCTTGGCCCAGATGACTGGGCCATTGTAGGCAGGGGCTATCTTGAGGGCGGTGTGGAGGGGACTGGTGGTGGCGCCGCCTACCATCACGGGCACATGCACACCTGCCTGGTCGAGCGTGCGGGCCACCCTGACCATCTCGGTCAGACTGGGTGTGATGAGTCCGCTCAGTCCGATGATGTCGGGCTTGCACTCCAGTGCCTTGGCCAGCAGCACGTCCTCGGGCACCATCACACCCAGGTCTATCACCTCGAATCCGTTGCATGCGAGCACCACGCTCACGATGTTCTTGCCTATGTCGTGCACGTCGCCCTTGACGGTGGCCAGCAGCACCCGCCCGGCCGACTTCTGGTCTCCTGCCCGCTGAGCCTCGATGTGCGGCTGCAGGATGGCCACTGCCTGCTTCATGGTGCGTGCGGTCTTGACCACCTGGGGCAGGAACATCTTGCCTTCGCCAAAGAGCCGGCCCACGAGGTTCATGCCCTTCATCAGGGGACCCTCGATGATATCGACGGCACGGGGATACCGGGTCAGGGCTTCCTGGAGGTCGGCCTCCAGTCCCTGAGAGATGCCCCGGCGCAACTTGTCGGCCAGCCTGTCCTCCACACTCATCTGGCTTGTGGCAGCGGCTGTTCCCGCCGGCGCGTCCTTGGCTGCCGTGGCTTGCACGGCTATCTGCGAGGTCATCTCCACCAGCCGCTCGCTTGCCTGCGGGGAGGGGTGCAGCATGGCCTGTTCGATGACCTGCAACTGTGCTGCGGGTATGTCGGCATACATCACTTTGGCAGAGGGATTTACGATGCCAAAGTCCATACCCATCCGCTGGGCATGATAGAGGAAGACCGCGTGCATGGCCTCGCGCACATAATTGTTGCCACGGAAGGAGAAGGAGAGGTTGCTCACTCCCCCGCTCACATGCGCCCCAGGCAGGTGCTCGTGTATCCAGCCCGTGGCGCGGATGAAGTCGAGCGCATAACCGTCGTGCTCGGGCATGCCCGTGGCAATGGCCAGCACATTGGGGTCGAAGATGATGTCCTGGGGGGCCATTCCCGCCTGGTCAACCAGCAGGTGATAAGCCCGCCGGCACACCTCGATGCGCCGCCCGTAAGTGTCGGCCTGCCCCTTCTCGTCGAAGGCCATCACCACCACGGCCGCTCCCAGGGACATCAGTTCGCGCGCATGGGAGAGGAACACGGCCTCGCCCTCCTTGAGGCTGATGCTGTTGGCTATGCACTTGCCCTGGATGCACTTGAGCCCCGCGCGTATCACCTCCCAGTTGCTGCTGTCCACCATGACGGGCACACGGCACACGTCGGGGTCGCTGGCCAGGAGGTTGAGGAAGTGTGTCATCTCGCGGGGAGCGTCCAGCAGGCCGTCGTCCATGTTCACGTCGATGACCATGGCCCCGTCCTCCACCTGGCGGCGGGCGATGTCGAGTGCCTCCCCGTAAGAGCCCTCCCTGATGAGGCGGAGGAACTTGCGCGAGCCGGCCACATTGCATCGCTCGCCCACGTTGACAAAGAACCCGCCGTTGTCACCTGCCTCACGTTTCAGTCGAACAAGCGGCTCCAGTCCGCTCAAGGCCAGTGATGTAACCACAGGGTGAGGCTTGTGCGCATAAGCAGCATACTGATCCGCCAGGGCACGCATGCCTGCAATATGCCCCGGGGTAGTGCCGCAGCATCCGCCTATCACATTGACCAGCCGCTCCTGCAGGAACGGGGTCATCTCCGCTACCATCATCTGCGGTGTCTGGTCGTATTCCCCCAGGCTGTTGGGCAGTCCCGCATTGGGATGCACGGTAATGTGGTAGGAAGCCTTCTCGGCTAGGATGCGCAGCAGGGGCAGCATGTCCTGCGCACCGAATGAGCAGTTGAGCCCCACGCTGAGCGGATGGGCATGCGCCACACTGACGAGGAAAGCCTCGAGGGTCTGCCCGCCCAGCATGCGCCCGGCCTTGTCGTTGACCGTGACACTGAGCATCAGGGGCACCTGGATGCCAGTCTCGGACTGGGCGCGGAGGAAGGCGTATATGCCGGCCTTGCAGTTGAGCGTGTCGAAGATGGTCTCCATCAGCACCGCGTCGATACCGCTCCTGAGCAAGGTGACAAACTGCTCATGATAGGCATCGGCGAGCTCATCAAAGGTGATGGCGCGGAATGCGGGGTCGTCCACATCGGGGCTCATGGAGCAGGTCTTGTTGGTGGGGCCCACGCTGGCCACCACATAGCGTGGCCACTGTGGCGTGGAGAACTCGTTGGCCACCTCGCGTGCCAGGCGCACGGCGGCCTCGTTGGCCTGCCTCACCAGGTGCTCGCAAAGGTAGTCGGCCATAGAGACGCGCTGGCTGCTGAAGGTGTTGGTGCAGATGATATCAGCCCCGGCCTGCAGATAGCGGCGATGGATGTCTGCTATCACATCGGGGCGTGTGAGTGTGAGGATATCATTGTTGCCCTGCATCTGCCCCTTGAAGCCGGGGAAGAGATTGCCACGGAAGTCCTTCTCCCCGAGCCCGTAAGTCTGTATCATCGTGCCCATGGCTCCGTCGAGGACAAGCACATGGCCCGAGGAGAGCCTGTCTCTGATTCCCTCCGTGGGGGAGAATGCCCCGGACACGTCCTGCCCTGGAGCGGGACTCTGGGTGCTGGTGTTCTTGTTCATTCTGTTCTTGTGTTGTCTGCATGCAACTTGGCCCGCCGGTTTCCCTGGGCAGGCGTGCATGGCTTGTGTGGCGTTTGGGAGGGTCAGCAGCTCTTCTTGAACTGGCGGTCTATCTCGCGCCTGTCCTGCTTCTCCTTGAGCGACTCGCGCTTGTCGTACTCCTTCTTGCCCCGCGCGATGTGCAAGTCCAGTTTGGCCAGCCCCCGCCCGTCAATGAACAGCAGTGTGGGGATGATGCTGAAGCCGGGATTCTTCACCTCCTGCTGTATCTTGCGTATCTCCTTGCGGTTGAGCAGGAGTTTTCGGTCACGCCGCTCCACATGGTTGTTGTATGACCCTTGGTCGTAATGTGCCACATACATGTTCTTGACCCACATCTCGCCATTGTTGATGTAGCAGAACGTGTCGACCAGACTGGCCTTTCCGGCCCTTATGCTCTTGATCTCGGTGCCTGTGAGTTGCAGGCCCGCCGTGAACTTGTCCATGAGCAGGTAATCGTGCTCGGCGCGCTTGTTCTTGATGTTTATCTTCTCGCCCTTATTGGGTATCAGTGTCTTGGCCATATTTCTTGTTTGGGATAAAGTGTAAATACCCTCTCGCCTCTGACATGTAAATGTGTCACACCGAATGGGCTAAATGCAATGGTATTTTTATTTTGAACGTCTGTATAAGGGAACATCTGTATGCTTTAATGAATATGTGCCGCTGCTGCCCCGTCAGGCTTCCGTCACCTCGATGAACTCGTCCAGGTGGTCGTCAATGTAATGGCACAAGGTACCGGTCACCTCCTCCTCCATCTCCACAAAAGCGTCATCGAGGTCGTCAAATTCGGGGAACTGCTCGAAGAGCGCCATAAACTCCTCGTCGGTGCAGTCGGCAGTGAGCTGCCTGGCATACTTCTCATAGAGTCTGCGCCCCTTATATACCAAATTGCTGAAATCGTGCGCCCCCCAGAGTCTCATGGCCTTGGCAAACGGATTGAGGAAGATGAAAGGGCCATATCCGTTGTGAATCAACTGCACGAAACCTCCGTCCATCACCTCGTCGCGCAGGGCCACATAGGCCAGGAGCGTCACCTGGCTGCCGTTGAGCAAGGGCATGGTCGAGGAGTCGAGCCTGCCCCCTATGGCATCCATAATGCGGTCATGTATCAGCATGAGGAAGGCGTCCATGCCCCCGTCTGCCGCCTTGACAATATCCTGTTCTTTGACTGTAATCTGCATAAGTTCTCCAGGGATAGCACTCCTGTCATCTGTTTTCTGTAATGCAAAGGTACTAAATAATCCTGTAAAACAGCCCGCATGCCAAAAAAAGCAGCTTTGTCCATTGGACATATACCCATTTTTAATTACTTTTGCACCACATAAACACAAGACGCGCCAACAGGAAGCATCACTATAAATCTAAATAATAAAGAATTATGGTTTATTCGAAAGAAGTAGAGAACATGTGTTGTGTGGCCAAAGGCCCCAATCATGGCCCCGCCCCCATCCCCGAGGAAGGCAAGTGGGTACAGGCCAAGGAAATCAAGGACATCAGCGGCCTCACACATGGTGTGGGATGGTGTGCCCCCCAGCAGGGTGCCTGCAAACTGACCCTGAACGTGAAGGAGGGTGTCATCGAGGAATGCCTGGTGGAGACCATCGGCTGTTCGGGCATGACCCACTCTGCCGCCATGGCCTCGGAAATTCTGCCTGGCAAGACCATCCTGGAGGCACTGAACACCGACCTGGTGTGCGACGCCATCAACACGGCCATGCGTGAACTCTTCCTGCAGATCGTATACGGCCGCACACAGAGCGCCTTCTCAGAGGGCGGCCTGATGATAGGCGCCGGACTGGAGGACCTGGGCAAGGGGCTTGTGTCACAGGCGGGCACCCTGTATGGCACCAAGGTCAAGGGCACACGCTACCTGCAGCTCACCGAGGGCTATATCACCAAGATGTACCTCGACAAGGATGACCAGGTGTGCGGCTACGAGTTTGTCCACATGGGCAAGTTCATGGATGCCGTCAAGAAGGGTGTTCCCGCCGACGAGGCTCTCAAGAGCGTGACCGGGCACTACGGCCGCACGACCGAGGAGCAGGGCGCAGTTAAATCCATTGACCCACGTAAAGATTAAGGAGGAACACGAAAATGATTAGAGAAGTAAAGTTTGAAAGCCAGGAACGCCGCATGAAGCAGATTCTCGCTGCTCTCAACAAGTACGGCATCAAAGATATCGAAGAGGCCAACCAGATTTGCGAGTCTTACGGCATTGACCCTTACATGGAGTGCGAGAGCACACAGATGATCTGCTTCGAGAACGCCAAGTGGGCCTACGTTGTGGGCACGGCCATCGCGCTGAAGGAGAAGGCCAAGGACGCAGTAGAGGCCGCCGAGTATATCGGCGAGGGTCTGCAGTCATTCTGCATCCCCGGCTCTGTGGCTGATGACCGCAAGGTGGGTCTGGGCCACGGGCGTCTTGCTGCCCGCCTGCTCTCTCCCGAGACCAAGTGCTTTGCCTTCCTCGCCGGACACGAGAGTTTCGCGGCTGCCGAGGGCGCCATCAAGATTGCGCAGATGGCCAACCAAAGCCGTCCCGCTGACAAGCCCCTCCGCTGCATCCTCAACGGCCTGGGCAAGGATGCCGCCATGATTATCAGCCGCATCAACGGGTTTACTTATGTGCAGACAAAGTTTGACTACTACACGGGTGAGCTCAAGGTGGTCAAGGAGACAGCCTACAGCAAAGGGCCCCGCGCGCAGGTGAACTGCTACGGAGCGGATGACGTGCGCGAGGGCGTGGCCATCATGTGGAAGGAGGATGTGGACGTGTCCATCACGGGCAACTCCACCAACCCCACACGCTTCCAGCATCCCGTTGCAGGCACCTACAAGAAGGAGCGCGTGCTTGCCGGAAAGCCTTACTTCAGCGTGGCTTCCGGTGGCGGCACAGGCCGTACCCTTCACCCCGACAACATGGCCGCAGGCCCTGCCTCCTATGGCATGACCGACACCATGGGACGCATGCACTCCGACGCTCAGTTCGCAGGTTCGTCCTCGGTACCTGCCCATGTGGAGATGATGGGCTTCCTGGGCATTGGCAACAACCCCATGGTGGGTTGCTCGGTGGCTTGCGCCGTGAAGGCTGACCTGGCTCTGAACAAGAAGTGATTGACTGAGACGGAAACGGTATAGCACACAAACGGAGAATCCTCCATGGGCACATTGGCTGACCCATGGAGGATTTCTCTTTATGACGTGTGGCGACTCTCCCGTCACTTCCAATACTTCCAGTCGAACCGGCTCTCGGCCTTTCGCTCCACGCGCTTGTCGAGTTTGGAAAAGAAATTGATGCCCGTAACCGTCTCCACACTGTCCACGGTCACGGCACAGTGTGCCAGCGGACGGTTCACCCCACCTGCATTGTCAAACAGGAACCCTATGGCCTGAGCCTGCCCTGGAGCCGTGAAGCGCAGCAGCACCTTAAAGAAGCGTCCGGGCACGGTGACTTTTCCCTCGCCAATCGTGGGGTACCGGCATCCCTTCTCCAGCACAGGGCCACACACCACATATATGCTGTCATAAAGCCGCGCCCACCGGCGTGTGCGGATCTCCAGTTCCCTCCAGTCACCCGCATTGAGCGAATGCGCCTGGGGACAGATGTTGGTGAGCAGGAAGCAATCGCTCATGGCCTTGCGGCTGTACTTGCAGTCGGCGGCCGGGCACATGTGTCCCCGGTCATATCCGCTGCGCCTGTAGTCGGTGTCCTGGGCCAAGGGGCCATGCTTCACGCTCCCGTCGGGCTGGAAGTCATCGGCACGCTTCTCTGTTCCCTTTGTGCGCTCCCTGGTCAGCAACCAGGCCACCCAGTTGGGCAGCCGGTGCTTCTTGTTATAGGAAAGCGTGAATCCCTCGTGCCTCACAATCTCCTCATCGCGACCGGTCAGGTAAGCGGGTATCTCCAGTCCCTTGGCACGCTCGTTCTTGTAGATCACACGGCGCGTGTTCTCATACACCCTGTTGCCTGCCGAGTCAAGGCTTGCCCGCACGGTGTTCTCCACTATGGTGCTGTCCGTCTCGGTGCGCTCCGTGCCGTCCTTGACTTCAGGCACGCGGTGGGTCACATAGTGATAGACTCCTACTGCCACAAACATGCCCAGGACAGTCAGCACGCGTTTCTTCTGGCTCTTTCTCATTGAACGTGATGTGTTGAATTGTGAATTACCGCACAAAATTATGCTTTTTTTAAGTACGGGCAAGCAGTTTAAGACTATTTGGCGCATGCCTTACAGAAGAATTGGCTACATTTGCAGGCAAATAAGAAATGGCAAACAAAGCGTTATCAAGAAATACCAAGCAAACATATATAACTATGGACACACAGTTGATAAAGGAATGTGAGCGGAAGGCTCAGGCGTGGCTCGACTCGCCCTACTACGATGAAGAGACCAAGGCGGAAATCCGCGAGATGCTGCAGGACGAGGACAAGTCGGCGCTGGTGGATGCCTTCTACCAGAACCTGGAGTTCGGGACGGGAGGTCTGCGCGGCATCATGGGCGCCGGCACCAACCGCATGAACAAATACATCGTGGGCATGGCCACACAGGGCTTTGCCAACTATCTGCTCAAGGCCTTTCCCAAAAGCAAGCAACTGAGTGTGGTGGTGGGACATGACTGCCGCAACAACGGCCGCCTCTTCGCCAAGACCGTGGCCGCCATCTTCAGCGCCAACGGCATCAAGGTGTATCTCTTCGAGGGGCTGCGTCCCACGCCCGAGGTGTCATTTGCCATACGCCATCTGGGCGCACAGGGCGGAGTGAACGTGACCGCAAGCCACAATCCCAAGGAGTACAACGGCTACAAGGCTTACTGGGAAGACGGGGCACAGGTGCTCACGCCACACGACAAGGGCATCATCGACGAGGTGAACAAGGTGAGAATGGAGGACGTGAAGAGCAAGGCCGTGCCCGAACTGATTGAAATCATTGGCGGCGAGACAGACTACGACTACATGCAGGCCGTGCACACCGCAATGATAGACCAGGAGGTCATCCTCAGGCAGAAAGACCTCAACATCGTGTACACCCCCATGCACGGAACCGGGCGCGTCATCGTGCCCTTGTGCCTGCGCTCGTGGGGATTCCAGAACATCCACGTGGTGCCGGAGCAGATGGTCATCGATGGAAACTTCCCCACCGTGGTGAGTCCCAACCCCGAAAACCCCGAGGCCATGACGCTGGGCATAAGGCTGGGCACACGGCTCAATGCCGACCTGGTGGTGGCCACCGACCCCGATGCCGACCGCCTGGCCATCGTGTGCCGCGACGACAAGGGCGAGTGGATGATTATCAACGGGAACCAGACCTGCATGATGTTCTGCTACTACATCATACGCAACAAGAAGGCTCTGGGACAGCTCAAGCCCACTGACTTCCTGGTGAAGACCATCGTCACCACCGAGGTCATCGCCAAGATGGCAGAGAAGAACCATGTGGAGCTGCGCGACTGCTACACCGGTTTCAAGTGGATTGCCCACGAGATAGCGCTGAGCGAGGGAAAGAAGAGCTTCATCGGCGGCGGCGAGGAGAGTTTCGGCTTCCTGCCCTATGACAAGGTGCGCGACAAGGACGCGCCCGCATCCATCTGCCTCATCAGCGAGATTGCGGCATGGGTAAAGGACAATGGCATGACACTCTACGACCTGCTCATGCAGATATACCTGGAATACGGCTTCAGTTATGAGCACACCATCAATGTGGTGAAGCCAGGAAAGACCGGGGCCGACGAGATAAAGGCCATGATGGAGAACTTCCGCAAGCATCCCCTCGCCGAGATTGCGGGAAGCCCAGTGGTGCTCTCCAAGGACTACAAGACCCTGACCCAACGTGACAGCGAGGGCAAGGAGACTGCCCTGGACATGCCCGACAGGAGCAATGTGCTGCAATACTTCTGCCAGGATGGCACCAAAGTGAGCATGCGCCCCAGCGGCACCGAGCCGAAGATAAAATTCTACATAGAGATAAAGGACTACATGCACACGGCCGCCGATTACGCGGCATGCCTCGACCGAGCCAAGGCAAAGGTGGACGAGGTGAAGAAGTCACTGGGCATCTGAAAACGTCCCGGTATGGACCGTTATCTAATCTACTGCCAAGGGGATATCCTGCTCGACAACGAGGGGAATATCCCCTTGGCCATTCCCGATGGCCTGGTCCTGAAACCCTGGAACCGTGTGACATGTGTCACGCATGGTGGACACCAGTGCCATATCCTGCGCACTGATGCCCCTCCCGCAGGGCTGCGTGAGGGACGCATGGTGCCCCTGAGACAGAGTTACAACCTGCTCTCCGAGGACGATTACCTGTTGGCGGGCAAGGGGGCAGAACTCATTTACTTTGACCGGAACAGCCGGTTCTGCGGTGTGTGCGGGGCCCCCATGCGGTGGCAGACGGGCATCAGCAAGCAATGCACAGAGTGCCGCAAGGAATTGTGGCCCAGCCTGGCCATTGCCATTATCGTGCGCATCGAGAGGGATGACAGCATCCTGATGGTACACGCGCGCAACTTCCGGGACCGGCATTACGGACTCGTCGCGGGGTTTGTGGAGACAGGAGAGACACTGGAACAGTGCGTGCGCCGCGAGGTAATGGAAGAGACTGGCATCACCATCAGCCACATACAATACTTTGGCAGCCAGCCGTGGCCCTACCCCAGCGGGCTCATGGTTGGCTTCACGGCTCGATATGAGTGTGGCGAAATGCACCTTCAGAATGAAGAACTGAGCGCGGGCGGATGGTTCACGCGCGACCGGCTTCCCGTCCTGCCCGACGCGTGCTCCATCGCACGCCTGCTTGTCGATGACTGGATAAGGCAAGGCGCGCACATGCCTGCAGCCACACAGGATTGACAGGCCCAAAGCAATAGCCGCGAGATTGCTTCGGCAAGAGGGATGTCCTGCCCACGAACTCCCCTCTTGCCGTTTTGCGTAATATATTTGTCTCCATTTCGTCAATAACCCTAAACCTTGTCGTTATAGTCCTGTAACAAAACCAATGTACTTTTGCAACCGAAGCCAAGAAGGGAATAACGCTTACCCAGGCAAAGGATGCAAAGCAACAAGATGTATAACGAACATATAGGCATGAAACTGAAAAGAGGGAGGATTATTTTATGGGGGTTGCTTGCGACCGTTAGTTTTCAGTCGATGGCACAAAAAATCAAAGGTGTCGTTATTGACAAGAACACGAAGGAGACACTCATCGGGGCAAAAGTTTTAGCTGTGGGAAGCGATGAAGGCGTGATTTCGCCGAAACCCGACAGCATCAGGGCTGTCACCAACATGGAGGGCAACTTCACCCTCAGTGGATTGCAGAAAGACAAGACTTACACATTATATATAAATTATATAGGGTACAAAGCCCAAAAAATTGACGGGGTTCAAGTGGGTGGAGTGAAGAAGGATGATGGTTCGCACGTGATTTCCGAAAAGGGCGATTCCCTGGATTTTTCTGAGAAGAATGACACATCAGGAAACGAGATGTTGACCATAGCCCTGCTGCCCGATGAACAGCAAATGAATGAGGTGACCGTGGCCGCTGTGGAAATGCGCAATACGGATGCGGCCATGATACGGGCCGCCAAGAACAGCCCCGTCATCGTGAGTAATGTTTCGGCCCAAGAAATATCGCGTACACAGGACACTAACGCGGGTGAGGTGATCAGGCGTGTACCTGGAGTGAGCCTCATAGACGATAAATTTGTGATGGTGCGAGGATTGTCACAGCGTTACAACAACGTGTGGGTGAACGGAGGGGCGGTGCCAAGTTCGGAGGCGGACTCCAGGGCTTTCTCCTTCGACATCATTCCAAGTTCCCAAATCGACAACCTCACCATCGTGAAGTCACCCGCCGCTGAATATCCGGCCGATTATTCGGGTGGTTTCATCATCGTCAACACCAAGGAGATACCCACGGAAAACAATTTCAACATATCCGTAGGCGGGAACTGGAACACTTCATCCGTTTTCAGAGACTTTTCCTACTCGAAAGGGTCAGGAACGGACTTTCTCGGTTTCGACAACGGATTGAGGCACTTGAATGGTGGTATCTTGTCGACATTGAAACCACAACTGGATCCAAGTGGCAAGCAGGTGGCAGATTACGCCACATCACTCTTGGGGAACGGTTTCAACAACGACTGGCACGTAAAATCGAAGAAGCCGCTGGGCGACCTGAAACTTGCCGCAAGCCTCAATCATCGTTGGAATATGGGTGGAAGAACACTCGGCATGCTTGCGGCCCTCAACTACACCAACGAATACCGCACTTACAACAACATGGAGAACAACCTCTTCGGTATATATGATGCGACAAATGACAGGCCGAATTACCTCCGCCACTCCGTTGACGACCAATACAACAACAATGTTCGGCTCGGCTCGATGCTCAATTTCACGCTCCTCTCGAAAGACGGCAACCAAAAGTACCAGTTCAAGAACATCTTCAACCAGCTGGCCAACTCTCGCTATACATGGCGTGAGGGTGTGAGCGCCCAATCAGACAACGAGCACAGCGCAGAGTATTACTACCGCAGCCGAACCACATACAATGGTCAATTTACGGGAAAGCACAACTTCACCAGCGACGCCCTTGACTGGAGTGCGGGGTACGCGTATGCCAACCGGCTATTGCCTGACCGCCGAAGATACCTCATCACCGACGCGCAGGGAGAATGGGGTGACCTTGCCTTGAGTACAGGAAACGACATATCACGTGAGTGGACTCAACTTGATGAACACATTCTCTCTCTTGGCGTCAACGAAAAGCACCACTTTAAGTTCGGCAGCTTCGAGCCAGACCTGCAGGTGGGTGCTTACGGGGAGTATCGCACCCGGCAATACCAGACCCGCAGCTTCATATACAACTGGAATGCCTCCGACAACAATTTACCTTCAGACTTCCGCCACAACGACATCCCTACCCTTCTTTCTGACGAGTCGAACATGGGATATGACAAGTTGTATCTCCTGGAGGAGAAGCATATGCGCAACAACTATCGCGGGCACAACACTTTGGGAGCCGGATACCTGGCGGCTTCGCTCCCATTTGGCAAACTCGGGGTCCATGCGGGTGTCCGCTTCGAGCACAACGACATGGAGCTCATCTCCAACACCCGTGACTACGAGAAGAGCGAGACGAGCCACCACTACAAGACCGATGACTTTTTCCCCTCTCTCAATACAACATACAAATTCAACGACCGTCACCAGGCACGCATGTCTTACGGGCGCAACATCAACCGGCCAGAGTTCCGTGAGGTATCGACTTCGGTGTATTATGACTTCGACCTTGCCAGCGATGTCCAGGGAAACACGGAACTAAAGAGCTGCTATATCGATAACCTCGACCTTCGCTATGAGTGGTATCCGTCCCATGGAGAGGTTGTCTCACTGGCACTCTTTTACAAGCATTTCGACTCCCCAATCGAATGGACATACACCGTGCAGGGCGGCACCGACCTCACCTACAGTTACAAGAATGCGAAGAGCGCCAACAACTACGGCATAGAACTGGACATCAGAAAAAGTTTGGACTTCATCGGGCTCAAGGACTTCTCATGGTCTTTCAATGGAGCCTTTATCAAGAGCAGGATACAATTCGAGAAAGGCGCGAAAGAGGAGAACAGACCGATGCAGGGCCAGTCGCCATATCTCATCAACACAGGTGTCTTCTATAAGAACGAGCCTCTGAAGTTGGACATTGCCCTGCTTTACAACCGCATCGGAAAGCGAATCATCGGTGTGGGAAGAAGCGAGGGAACGACCGGTGACGACACCAACGCCAGAGTACCTCACAGTTACGAGATGCCACGCAATACCATCGACCTCTCACTGTCCAAAAAATTCGGAAGTCACCTGGAAATCAAACTCAATGTGAGAGACCTTCTTGCAGAGAAGATATACTACAAGCAGTTTGCCGATGTGACTTACAGCAACGGGAGCAAGAAAACAATAGAAGAGGTTTCGAGATGCTACAAGCCAGGCCGAAACATTGGCTTGCAGGCCATCTATAAATTCTAAGAGATAAAATCAGACGATTGTTTAACATAAACAAGAACAAGATGAACAAAATGTTTTTATTCGGGTGCATGGGCATCCTTGCAGTCTCAACCATGTTGGGCAGTTGCAGTGAGAATGACAATCCAGTGCCAACCGATGGTGGTCTGAAGGCTTACAACCAGATCCTCTTCAGTGAGGACGGCAAGGAGAATTCCCAAGGCAATGTCATTGGAAACGGCGACCAGGAAATTGTGTTTACAGGAAAACAGACATTGAAGAAAGGCACCTATCTCCTCAAGGGCTGGGTTTATATAGCAAAAGGTGCCGAACTCACCATCGAGCCTGGCACCATCATCAAGGGCGACAAGCAAACCAAAGCAGCCCTCATCGCAGAACGTGGCGGCAAACTCATTGCCAAGGGAACAGCCGATGCTCCTATCGTATTCACTTCGGAAGAAGCGGCTGGGAAAAGAAGACCTGGTGACTGGGGGGGCATCATCCTCTGCGGAAAAGCCAAGAACAACAAGAGTGAGCAACAGATAGAGGGCGGCCCCCGCACCAAGCATGGCGGTAACGATGACACCGACAATTCGGGAGTTCTGAGTTATGTACGCATTGAGTTCGCTGGCTATCCGTTCCAGAAAGACAAGGAAATCAATGGCTTGACGTTAGGTTCTGTAGGTTCAGGCACACAGATTGACCATGTGCAGGTATCATATTCCAACGATGACTCCTTCGAGTGGTTTGGCGGATCAGTAAACAGCAAATATCTCGTGGCCTATAAGGGCTGGGACGATGACTTCGATACCGACAATGGTTTCTCGGGAAAAGTGCAGTATGGTCTTTCACTTCGTGACAGCAAGATAGCGGATATCTCGCAGAGTAATGGTTTCGAAAGCGACAACTGCAGTGATGGTGCCACTGTGGATCCCCGCACAACCGCCACCTTCTCCAACATTACATTCGTAGGTCCAAAAGTCTTGGATGACAAGTTCCAGAACGCCACCGACTACATCACCGCAGGAGCTTACAATCCCAACAATGGTTCTGCGCTTGGCAAGTTCCAGTCTGCCATGCAGATCCGCCGTTCCTCCAACCTCAACTGCATCAACTCCGTGGCCTTGGGTTGGCCTATCGGTCTGATTGTTGATGGTGAGAAAGGAAATAGCGTACAGGATGCCAAGGATGGCAAGTTCAAACTCCAGAATGTGTATTTCGCAGGCATGGACGCTATAGGCACAGACGCCAACAAGAAATACGAGGACTACCTCTACGATGCTGCCAACAAAAAGGACATTGACAAAAACCAGAAGTCATACAGCAACACTTTCTTCTTCTCAGAGAAGAGTAACAAGTACTTCGACACCTGGGCTTCGTTGGTAGGGGCAGATGGTTACACCCCCGTCGCAGGCAGTCAATTGCTGGGTCTTAATGCCGATTCTTTGTTCGATGGTTGGGATGGTTTCGACAAAGTGACTTACATCGGTGCTTTCGATGGTACCAGCAACTGGATGAAGGGCTGGACAAACTTTGACCCACAGAACACGAAGTACTAAATGGGCGAACTTCCCATTATTGCTTGCTAAACTTTCCGACAACACAAAAACAGGGCTGGAACTTCTCACGAGGTTTCAGCCCTGTTCTTTGTCTTTTTCGAAAAGTCCTAATGATTTCTTTTTGAAAACCGCCCAAGTGGTGCGAAAAGTCTTTAGACGGGAATGGGGAAAAACGACATAAGCCGGGGGCGGTAAGGTATTTTCACTTTACCGCCCCCCGGCTTATATGCGATGAGTGTCTGACTAGAAGCGGAAGTACCGCTTGGCATTATAGTAGCAGATGTCGCGTACCATCTGACGGATGAAAGGCATCTCGCTCATGGGTAGCAGGCCAGCCTCCACATCACGGCCTATCATACGGCACAGGCACCTGCGGAAATACTCGTGGCGAGGATAGGAAAGGAACGAGCGGCTGTCGGTAAGCATGCCTACAAAGCGGCTCAACAAACCCTGCAGAGAGAGTGCGTTCATCTGGCGCTCCATTCCGTCAAGTTGGTCATTGAACCACCAGCCACTGCCCATTTGTATCTTTCCCGGCAGAGGCCCCTGCTGGAAATTGCCAACCATGGTAGCAAGCATCTCGTTGTCAGAGGGGTTGATGCAGTACAGGATGGTTTGTGTCAGCATGCCCTCGCTGTCGAGAGCATCGAGGAAGCGTGACATCGTCTCGGATGTGTCTTGCGTGCCAATGCTGTCGTAGCCTGCATCGGGGCCCAGCCGTTTGAACATGCGTGTGTTGTTGTTCCGCATGGGGCCATAGTGGAACTGCTGAGTCCAGCCACTCTGCGCATCCATCCTGGCCAGTGCGAGCAGGAGTGCGGTGCTGAACTGCTCATGTTCCTCGTCACTCACCTGTTGTCTGCTGAGTGCCTTGCCCAGAATGTTGTTGGCCTGTACGTCACTACAGGGCTTCCACGGGAAACGGCTGATTCCATGGTCAGACAGACGGCATCCTTGCTGTGCAAAAAAGTCGTGCCTCTTCTGTAGAGCCTCCAACAGAGTGGCGTAGTCGTGTATGCTCACATCGGCTGACTTTCCAAGCGTGTTGATGTAGTCCAGATACTCCTTTGGCTTGTTGATGGCCAGAGCCTTGTCGGGTCGCCATGCGGGCAGCACTTTCACCTCGAAGCCACTCTCACGTATGGCCTGGTGATGCTCGAGCGTATCGGCAGGGTCGTCGGTAGTGCACACTGCCTCCACCTTATAGCGTCTCATCAGTCCACGTGCCGAGAATTCCGGGCGTTCCAGCATCTCGTTGCAGCGGTCGTAGATATCGCGTGCCGTCTCCGGCTTAAGTATGTCTTGTATGCCAAAGGCTGTGCGCAATTCCAGGTGTGTCCAATGATAAAGCGGGTTGCGCATGCAGTAGGGCATGGTCTCTGCCCATTTCTCAAACTTCTCCCAGTCAGAGGCTTCCCCTGTGATGAAGTGTTCGTCAACTCCATTGGCACGCAGGGCACGCCATTTGTAGTGGTCGCCTCCCAGCCACAATTCAGTGATGCTTCGGAACTTGTGATCCAAAGCTATTTCCTTGGGGTTGAGGTGACAGTGGTAGTCAATGATAGGCAGGGAAGCCGCCTCCTCGTGGTACAGGAGTCTGGCTGTCTCTGTGTCGAGCAGGAAATCCTGGCTCATGAACGTTTGTGTATTCATTTCTCCTTCTTGTTTGTAGTGTTTGGGGGATAAACTTTTGCACAAAATACCTCACACTTTCCGGGTCAGAGGGGGCGTTTCCATCACAAGGACAAACATCCTTCCCCAACCCAAAAGTCATAATAAGCGGGAATTCTTCTTGTATCCTGAAACATTAAATGGCAAAGACGTTGAACCCCCCATCTACCACAGCAACTGTACCTGTGACAAAACTGGATGCTTCGCTGATAAGATACTGAATTGTACCACACAATTCTTTGGGATTTCCAAAGCGTTTGAACGGGGTCTGGCGTATCACATCCTCGCCTCTCGCGGTGAGTGACCCATCCTCGTTGGTCAGCAGTGAGCGGTTCTGGTCGGTGAGGAAGAAGCCTGGGGCAATGGCGTTGACGCGGATGGACGGGCTGAACTTCGAGGCAACCTCGTTGGCCAGGAAGGCTGTGAGGTTGCTGATGCCAGCCTTGGCTGCCGCGTAACCCATCACGCGGGTCAGTGGGCGGAATGCCGCCATACTGCTGAAGTTCACGATGCTACCATGCCCCGCCTTTGCCATGGGCACCAGGAAAGCCTGCGTGGGAATGAGCGTTCCGGTGAGGTTGACGTTGAGCACCCGCTGGAACTCTTCCACACTCACATCAAAGAGCGTTTTCCCTGGCGGGATGGTCGCTCCGGGCATATTGCCACCTGCCGCGTTGAGCAAAGTGTCCACCTGTCCGTACTGGCTTACTATATTGTCTCTAACTTGGGCTACAGCATCCACATCGGTCACATCACACGTCATGAAGGCTGCTTTTCCACCGTTGTCTCTGATGTTCTGAACAATAGTTTCGCCCACATTCTTGCGCCGTCCAAGCAACACCACCTGTGCGCCCTCATGTGCCAGATATGCTCCTATCTCGCGTCCAAGTATTCCTGTTCCTCCAGTGATTACCACCACCTGGCCTTTGATATCAAACAATGACATGTGTTCTCTCCTCTTATTAATATTATAGTTTATTTATGCTTTATTTCCTACGGGCATCCGATTCATTTCCTGTGGACACCCAGTTCGTCATCCACGGTGGCCATCACGCCCTCTACCTGTCCCAGGGCAAGCATGCGCCCGTGGAAACTGTAGCCAGCATTGTAGCCCATCTTCTCATCACCGAGCATCAAACGGGCGTGGTCAACGCGCATGGGCAGTCCGGGGTTGGCACGCTGGAAGATACGCACCAGTTCGATGATGTGCGCGCGCCCGCCCAAGTGGCTTGCCTCCTTGAAATCCCCTCCTGGAAGCACATTGGTGCTGCGCAAGTGCACGAAATGGGTTCGCCTCGCATATTTCCTGGCCAAAGCAGGAACATCGTTTTGTGCGCCCGCGCTGAGTGATCCGGCACAGAAGGTGAGCCCGTTGTGCGTGTTGGGGACGGCATCGAGAAACCATTCTATGTCCTGGTCACATGACACTATCCTGGGAAGCCCAAGTATCTGTAGGGGCGGATCGTCGGGATGTACGCACATGTTCATGCCCCACTGGTCGCACACCGGCATGATGGCTTCCAGAAAATATTTCATGTTCTCGCGAAGTTGCTCCTTCCCGATACCGTCATAGAGCGAGAGGAGCGAGCGGAAGATCTCCACCGGACGTTTGTCATGCTCGGTGATGTTGCCGTTGACAAATCCCTGGGTCTTCACGATAATATTCTCCACCAGGCGATGCTCGTCCTGTGTGGTGAACTGGTGGCTCATACGTTCCACTTGGGCGAGCGTCTCGTCCGTGTAGTCAGTCTCAGCCCCTTTGCGCTTGAGTATCCTGCAGTCGAAATACGCAAACTCGGCATGGCTGAAGTAGAGGCTCGAGGTACCGTCGCCATTGGGATGCGCCAGGTCGGTGCGCGCCCAGTCGAGCACGGGCATGAAGTTGTAGCAGATGGTGTGTATGCCTTCTTTCCCCAGGTTCTCAAGACTCACGATGTACTTATCAATCAGTTCGTCTCGGTCTTTCCCCCCGTACTTAATGCTTTCGCACACAGGCAGGCTTTCCACAACGCTCCATCTCAACCCGTGCTGCTCAATATACTCGCGCATGGAGCGTATATTCTCCCTGCTCCACACCTCTCCGTTGGGAATCTGGTGGAGGGCTGTCACGATACCCTCTACGCCTATCTGCCGAAGCATGTCCAGCGTAATCTTGTCTTGGCGGCCAAACCACCGCCATGTCTTTTCAAGCATCTGTTTCTTTTTGTTTGGGGATAATAATTCTGTTGTGCCACTGTGCTGGTTTGCAAGGCTTGCGCTCCAGGAAACTCTGCAGATTCACATTCATGCCTGTCTGCTTTTCTGTCCAGCGTTCTGTTCCTTTCAACTCCTTACGGGTTTGTATTTTGGTACCAAAACCTTCAGTATGCACCATCCCGCCAGATAGGCAAGCGCGCAATAGATGAAGATGATGAAGTAGCCGGCAGGCTTTCCGTGGAAGCCCAGGAAGTACATGTCCGTCTCGCCCGCATAGTCAAAGAGATGTCCGCTGATCTTGTTGATGGCATACGAACTGATACCACCTGCCATACCGTTGATGCCCGTCATGGTACCTACAGCTTTACGGGGAAACAGGTCACTCGCCACAGAGAACAAGTTGGCCGACCACGCCTGGTGCGATGCTCCTGCCAAGCCAATCAGTATCACAGGAAACCAGTAACTCACCGTACCCAAGGGCTGTGCGAAGAGAGTAAGCAGTGGCGGGAGTGTGAAGACGAACATGGCCTTCAGCCGGGCCTCATAGGCATTAAGTCTCGTGCGTTGCATGATGATGGTGGGCAACTTTCCACCATAGAGAGACAGCATGGTGATGGCATACAGCACAAAGATGAGCATCATGGCCGTGGGGTTGTCCGACTTCAAGTGATATACATCGCTAATGTAGGCAGGTGTCCAAAACAGAAAGAACCACCACACTCCATCAGTCACCATTTTTGCCAGGAATATAGCCCATGCCTGGGGCAAGCGCAGGAACCGCCCCAGAGGTATTCCCTGTCCATCGCCTGTTATGGCGTTCCTTTGCGTCTCCCCTTCTTCTGTCTTGCTTTCCACATCCTGCCTTATATACGCCAGTTCTGCCTTGTTCACATGGGTGCAATCCTCCGGCCTCTGGTAAATCCAAAGCCATAGTCCCAGCCAGACGAAACCCAACGCGCCGATGATGATGAACGCCATCTCCCATCCACCGCCTATTCCCATTTCCTTGAACCAATGTGCCAGCAGGGGTATGCTGATAGGCGCGATAAGCGCACCCACTGTGGAGCCACTGTTGAATATGCTGGTGCTGAAGGCACGGTCCTTGGGCGGGAAGTACTCTGCCGTCACCTTGATGGCGGCGGGAAAGTTGCCGCTCTCGCCCACGGCCAGCACGATGCGTGCCACAATGAAGAACCATGCGCTCACGCTGGCAATGCTCACGGCCATCGCGCCTGTGGCGTTGAACAAGTCCTCGCGTCCGCCCAGGTCAAGCCAGCCTATCGTGGCCAGTCCGCACGCGGCGTGCAGGCAGGCTCCCAGCGACCATATTCCTATGGCCCACAGATAGCCCTTGCGTGTGCCAACCCAGTCCATGAAGCGGCCGCTCAACAGGTTGGCCACAGCATAGACCAGCGAGAAGATGGCCGCCACATCACCATAGTTGCGGTCTGTCCAATGAAACTCCGGGGCGATGAAGTCCTTCCAGGTGAGCGAAAGCACCTGCCGGTCCATGTAATTGATGGTGGTTGCCATGAAAAGCATGGCACAGATGACCCACCTGTAATTGGTCATCTTCTGTGTTGTGGCGTTGTTTGTATTCATTTTGCTTTTGTATTGCTGTTTTTGCCATGCCTCTTACGCCATCATGGTTTCGCGCCAAAAGGGCAGGAGAGGCTTTTATGCAATGCAAATTTAATAAAAAAGCACAATATATACACTCTATTTGCAAAAATATGCATGAAGTTTATATTATTTTTGCGGGGAGCACACGACTACCGCTTATACCTCCATCCCACCAATGGCAAGGCTGGGCGAACAGGCTAATCCCGTAATGAGAATGTAATTGACAATTGTAAGACCAACACCATTGCCAGGAAGCACGACCGTGCGGCCTCCCCGGGAGTCCTGTGCCCAGGAGAAGATGCCACTCGGCAACATGTCGAAAACACACACGCCAAGCGTCCTGCGTGCCTGCAAATGGCAAAATATGGAGTCTTCGCACCCAGGCTCACGCACACGAGCATGCCTGCGCACATAAAATAAAAACTATGAAAGATTTGGGCATATAGCGAACATTGAGTACCTTTGTATCTTGATTTGCGCTCGTGCGCGGCACCACACAAGAGAACAGACACTATCAAAACATAATGGAAGACCAGGAAAGAATTATCAAGGTTGACATCGAGCATGAAATGCGCCAAAGTTACATCAACTACTCTATGAGTGTGATTGTGGCTCGCGCACTGCCCGATGTGAGAGACGGATTCAAGCCTGTGCACAGGCGCATCCTCTTCGGCATGAAGGAGATGGGAAACCTTCACAGCAGGCCATACAAGAAGTGCGCGCGTATCGTGGGTGAAGTGCTCGGCAAGTTCCACCCCCATGGTGACAGTTCGGTATATTTCGCCCTTGTACGCATGGCCCAGGAGTGGGCCATGCGCTACACGCTGGTCGATGGCCAGGGAAATTTTGGCAGTGTCGATGGAGACAGCCCCGCAGCCATGCGTTACACCGAGGCCAGACTGAGCCTGATGGGCGAGGCCATGATGGACGACCTGGAAAAGGAGACCGTGGATATGACCACGAACTTCGACGACACGCTGCTTGAGCCCACTGTGATGCCCACCAAGTTGCCCAATCTGCTGCTCAACGGAGCCACGGGCATTGCCGTGGGTATGGCCACCAACATACCCACGCACAACCTGGGAGAGGTCATCGACGCCTGTGTGGCCTTCGTGGACCATCCCGACATGGATGCCGATGGACTCATGCGACACGTCAAGGGCCCCGACTTCCCCACGGGAGGCTACATCATGGGGTTGCAGGGAATCAAGGACGCATACGAGACAGGCCGCGGGCGCATCATCATGCGCGCCAAGGCCGACATAGAGTCGGGCGAGACGCATGACAAGATCGTGGTGACAGAGATACCCTATGGCGTCAACAAGCAACAGCTCATCGAGTATATAGCACAACTGGTGCAGGAAAAGAAGATTGAGGGCATCCACAATGCCAATGACGAGAGCGACCGCGACGGCATGCGTATCGTCATTGACGTAAAGCGCGATGCCAACAGCCGTGTGGTGCTCAACAAACTATTCAAGATGACGCCCTTGCAGACCAGCTTCAGCGTGAACAGCATCGCGCTGGTCAAGGGGCGTCCGCAACTGCTCACACTGCGCGACTTCATCAGCAACTTTGTGGAGCACCGCCATGATGTGGTTATCCGCCGCACCAAGTACGACTTGCGCAAGGCCGAGGAGCGCGTGCACATTCTGAGCGGGCTCATCATCGCCAGTGACAACATCGATGAAGTAGTACACCTCATCAAGCAAAGTTCGACTCCAGCGTTGGCACAGCGCGCGCTGGAGGAACGCTTCGGGCTGGACGAGTTGCAAAGCAAGGCCATCGTGGACATGCGTCTGGCGCAACTCACTGGACTCCAGCAGGACAAACTGCACGCCGAGTATGACGACCTGATGGGGAAAATCAAATACTACAATCAGATTCTTACCGACGACACCCTGTGCCGCAAGGTCATCAAGGACGAACTTCTGGAGGTGAAGAGCCAGTTCAACGACGCGAGACGTACAGAAATCCTGCCCAATGCCGATGAATTCAATGCCGAGGATTTCTATGCCGATGATGAAGTGGTGGTGACCATCAGCCACATGGGCTACATCAAACGAACCCCACTGGCAGAGTTCCGCGCCCAGGCCCGTGGAGGCATTGGTGTGAAGGCAAGCAGCACGAGGGACAACGACTTCATCGAGAAGATTTACCCGGCCACGATGCACAACACGATGATGTTCTTTACCGACCGAGGCCGATGCCACTGGCTCAAGGTGTATGACATACCCGAGGGCAACAAGCAGAACAAGGGGCGCGCCATCCAGAACATGCTCACAATACAACCGGGCGACAGCATCAGCGCATGCCTGTGCATACGCAAGTTGCAGGACCCGGAGTTCTGTCAGACGCACTATGTGGTATTCTGCACCAAGAACGGCATCATCAAGAAGACCCGCCTCACAGAGTACAGCCGCGTGCGTGCCAATGGTGTAAACGCCATCAACATCCGCGAGGACGACCAGGTGATAGGCGTGGAGTTGACCAACGGGAACAACGAGATTATCGTGGCAAACGCCGGTGGGCGTGTCGTCAGGTTCTCCGAGAAACTCGTGCGTGAGATGGGGCGTGTGAGCACGGGCGTTCAGAGCATCATCCTGGACGATGACCCCCGCGACCGTGTCGTGGGCATGTGCGTGGTCAACGACGCCGACAACGAGAGTATCATGGTGCTCAGCGAGAATGGTTACGGCAAGCGCACGGGAGTGGACGAGTACCGCAAGACGGGGCGCCACTGCAAGGGCGTGAAGACCATGGCCATCACGGAAAAGACCGGCTATGTGGTCGCCACCGAGGTGGTGTCCGACGAGGATGACCTCATGATTATCAACAAGAGCGGCACCACCATACGCCTGCATGCCGACTCGGTGAAGATGACCAAAGGCCGCGTGGCGCAGGGTACCAAGTTGATAGAACTGAAGAAGCGCAATGATGTCATCAGCCATCTGAGCGTGGTTCCGCGCACCGAGGACGAGGACGAGCAGAGCGGAGAACCCGCCGAGCCCAAGTCACCAGACTCAGAAGAGAACGACTGAGAATCAAATGACAGGTGTCCAAAGGCACTCGTCATCTCAACCCCGTCCAGCAGTGCAAGCGCTGTCCACGTTCCTGAAGAGGTGTGTGGCGGGCAGCGCGGCTGGAAAAAGACGGCCCAGTCACGCAAGGAGGGCTTCGGATGATGTGGGTGCAAGAAACGTGCACGAGCCTGGAAAGGTCGCGGCACACAAATTGAACTACTACTTAATTATCTTATCAACGTAATTCTGACAATTATGAAAAAGGTGTTTTTAGCACTTGCCCTTATGCTGGCAGTTAGCAGCGTATCGGCACAGACTCCCGAGGAGAAGGCCAGGGCCAAGGCCGAGGCCGCTGCCTTGAAAGCAGCCAAGAAGGAAGCCAAAGAGCAAGTAAAGGAAGCACAGGGCGTGTGGGAAGCCTTGAACTTGCAGATACAAGAGAAGAAGGCTACCAACGAGACCATCCTCGCGGAGTGCAAGAAGGGGCAGGAAATCCTGCAGAAAGCCATCAAGAGCGGCATGCTGGAGGAGAAGAGGCTGGGCGAGACCTACGCCTTGAGTGCCAACCTGGCCATGCACCCGCTGAACATCATGCTGCAGGCAGCATCGGACAAGGCACCCTTTGACACGGTGTATTTCTACAGCAACTTGAAATACCTGACCGATGGACTGCACAACGAGCTCAAGTACACCAAGGTGACCACGGGCGAGACTGGCAACGAGGCACAGCTCAAGACCAAGAGGGTGCAATTGGCCGCATGCGGTGACTACTATATCTATGCGGCACAGTTCGAGGCCGCATGCGGGCGCTACCAGAATGCTCTCGAGGCCTACGACCGTGCCATCCACTACAAGGAGACCTACCCCGAGGTTGCCGACATATGCAAGTTGCGCATCTCCAACGCGCAGATTGCCTACTATGCGTTCCACATGGCTCACAACGCCAAACTCTACGATGTGATGGACAAGTACTACGACCAGGCCTTGCAGTTCGAGGAGGGAGCCGAGGGTACACGCCAGGCCAAGGTGGCAAGTTATCTGGAGCGCAAGGACACCGTGGCATGGGCCAAGGCCGTGCATGACATCACAATAAAGGATCCCCAGAAGAACAGTGACCTCATACAGATTCTGCTGTCCTACTACCAGAAGCAGGGGCTGGACAAGATGATTGTGTATGCCGACGAGATACTGGCCATTGACCCCGCCGTGATGATAGCCAACTATGGCAAGGGATATGCCTATTTTGCCCAGGAAAAGTATGACGAGGCATTTCCGTGCTATGTGAAGTGCACCGAACTGAAGCCCGACTACTACGACGCATGGTACCAGGCTGGCCTGTGCAAGTTCCGCCAGGCTCTGGCCAAGAACGCCACAGTGAGCAACATCAAGAACCAGGTAAAGGCAAAGGCCACCGTAGAGGAGGTGAAGGCGCTCCTGCGCACCGCCACGCCCTACTTTGAGAAAGCCCGCGAACTGACCCCCAACGAGCCGCAGAAGTGGGCCTACGAGTTGAAGCAGTGCTACAGCTTCACAGGCCAGGCCGCCAAGGCCGCCCAGATGGACAAGTTGCTGTAAGCGGCATGTGTCATGTGCGGGGCGGCCACCGTCACGGCAACGGCCGGTGAAAACCGCCCCGCACATGGTGCTCGCATCCCCCGCAAAGACATGGATGAGGGAAGGGCACTTGCGGCAGGCACACGCACATGCGGCAAGACAGGATTTCACACAAACGGGCATCCCACACAAAACACATCCGACCAAGGACATACACATAAAGCATACATCTATTCAAGATGAAGATTTCTTTTGTTATCTTATTGCTTTCCGCATGCCTTGCAGCACCACTCCCGGCAGCGAACAAGAAGGACAAAGCCCAAAAGCCGGTGAAGATGTCAACTCTCTACAAGGCAGCATCCACAGCCATCAAGAACGCATCGGGTCAGGACGGGGCCAGGAACAACCTGATGAACGCGTTGCAGCGCACAGACCTCAAGGACAAGGACCGTGCGGAAATATACTACACAACGGCAAAGTTGTACGAGTCCACCAACAGCGTGGAGAACCGCAAGGCATACCTCAAGCAGAAATATGACACGGCACTCTTCTTCAACTCGCTGCTCAACATGTACGAACAACTGCGCCTGTGCGACAGCGTGGACGCGACCCCCAACGCCCAGGAGAAGATAAGGCTGAAATACGCCAAGAAGACAAGGGAACTGCGTCAGAAGCACATACGCAACATACTGAACGGCGGGAAGTTCTTCCTCTACAAGGGCAACTACGCTTCAGCCTATGATTTTTTGGATGACTACTACACCTATGCCAGCAACAGGCAGGACACCCTGCTTCCCAAACTGGCCTACCAGGCTGCGCTCTGCGGTTACCTCACCAGCCATCCCGCACACACCCTGAAATACATCGACAAAGCCATCGAGTCTGCCTCGCGGGGTGACAAGCCCATTCTACAGGAGTACAAGGTGCGTACTTACGCGATGCTTAAGAACGACTCGGCCTGGGTGCGCGAGTTGCGTGCCGGCGTGCGCAAATATCCCGAACATGACTATTTCTTTGTCAACCTGGCCGATTATTACGCCTCGCACAAGCTGACGAGTGAGGGATGCGCGCTGGCCGACTCGCTCATCAGGGTAGTCTCGGCCAACAAGGCCATATACTGGTACACCAAGTGCAAGATGAAACTGCTCGACAACGACTACGAGGCGTGTATTCAGTTTGCCGACAGCACACTTCTGCGTGACCCCACCTTTGCCGACGCGTACTACAACAAAGGCATCTCGTACCTCAACATGGCCGTCATCCGCCAAGAATCCGCCTGCAACGACATCAAGGATCCGCGCTTTGCCCAGGACAGGCAGACCATACGCCAGCTCTTCGCTTCGGCCATGCCCTGCATGCGCAAGGTGCGCGAGTTACAGCCAGACAAAGTAGACCGCTGGGCTCCCCCATTGTACCGCATCTACCTGTTCCTGAACAAGGGTAAGGAGTTTGACGAGATAGACAGGCTGCTGAAAGAGAAAGCGTCCGAGGACGCGAAGAGGCAGGCAGAGCCCGCAAAGAAATGACACAAGGAAAAGCCGCCGCACATCATGGCAAGGGATGACAGGGCAGGCGGCATCCGGACACACAAAGACCATAAGAGAAAAGACCTATGAGAGAATATCCCATTGCCCTGATAACGGGCGCGACAAGCGGCATCGGTGAAAGTTGCGCGCACAAGTTTGCCCAGGCCGGGTACAGACTGGTCCTCAACGGGCGCAGAAGCGGCCTGCTGGAAACCCTGAAAAAAGAGTTGGAGCGCACGGGGGCACAGGTGCTCACACTTCCCTTTGACGTGCGCGACAGGCAGGCGGCACGCCAGGCCATAGAGACACTGCCCAGGGAGTGGGGAGACATTGACGTGCTGGTCAACAACGCAGGACTGGCACGGGGACTGGAGCCCGAATACGAGGGATGCCCCGAGGACTGGGACGAGATGATAGACACCAACATACGCGGACTGCTCACCATGACACGCCTTGTCGTGCCGGGAATGGTGGCCCGCGACCATGGACACGTCATCAACATAGGGTCTGTGGCCGGTGATGCAGCATACGCCGGCGGCAACGTCTATTGTGCCACGAAGAGCGCGGTGAAGACGTTGAGCGACGGCCTGCGCATAGATGTCGCGCACACAAGGGTGCGGGTGACAAACATCAAGCCCGGACTGGTGGAGACGAACTTCTCGCGGGTGCGGTTCCATGGTGACGACAAGCGTGCCGAGAAAGTCTACCAGGGCATACAGCCGCTCACGCCTGACGACATCGCCGACGTGATTCTCTATGCGGCCCAGTCTCCCGAACACGTGCAAATAGCCGAAGTGCTCGTGCTGGCCACCCACCAGGCCAGCGGAAGCGTCATCCACCGCCAATGACAGCGAGGGGGGGGAGACTGTCCACCCCACTCCTCCCTGCCAACGCACCGCACTGCATC
>DCCS01000032.1:32380-97536 GCA_002316015.1 Prevotellaceae bacterium UBA1075 | reverse complement strand
AACGCACCGCACTGCATCCGCCAACGCACCGCGCTGCACAGGAACACACAAACAGACACATACGGCTCAGACTTGCCTCCCGCCGGAGACTCGTCTGGGCCGTATGCCTTACCAAAAGCACAACGCCAATTCCGCACGCCACGCATGGAGCGACTTGGCTACAAGTAAAAGTCCCTGGTAAGACGGGCGTAGTCCGGCGATCGCGACCCGTCATCGGACTGAAGCAAAATCTCCCCGCACGAAGGCTGTGGCACGCGATGGCGCGCAAACTCCAGCAGAACCCGCTTCGGTGGCTTGCGCAAGACCGTGCGCACATGCAGACTGCGTGCAAGGCACAGCCCCCGCTCAAGAGCCTGCCCCACAAAGGCGGCCTGTGACTGGGATGGCAGCACCACCGAGAAGACACCGTCATCACACAGCAGGCGCGCCACCGCATCGAGCAGGCGGCAGGCAGGCAAGGCCGAGGCGTTGCGGGCCCTCATCCGGCGCTCGCCGGGCGGCAGCACATCGTTGACAAAGAAGGGGGGATTACAGAGGACATGGTCATACTGTCCACACGAGAGCGAGAACTCGCGCACATCAGCCTGCAGCACGCGCACACGCGAGGCAAACGGGCTGGCCTGCGCGTTGCGCCTGGCCTGCTCCACCGAGGGTGTGTCGATATCGATTCCGTCCACAAGGGCACGCTCCGCGCGCTGGGCGGCCATCAGGGCGACAACCCCGCACCCCGTGCCAATGTCAAGCACGCGGCAGGCTCCACGCAGGTCGGCCCAACAGCCCAGCAGCACAGCGTCGGTGCCCACGGGCATCGACGAGGCGCCGTGGCACACCCTGAACTGGCGAAAATCAAAGTAGGACTGACTCATCTCTGCCGTTGTTTCCGTTGGTCACGGCCAAAGCGCGCAACCACAGCGCCCCCGGTGCGTGCCGCCAACCGGTGCGGAACTGCTCGCTGGGCCAGAGCCACAAAGTCCATCGCCACGGAAAACCGCGCCGCACATGGGAGCCGCAACCAGGACTGCCGCGCATTGGCGGGCACAAAGATACGCTTTTTAGACACGAACATCCACGGGAATCCAATTATTTTTAGTACTTTTGCACGCGTTTCAACGCAAGACACATAGACAGATACAGACAAGAGGAACTATCCCTATGACAAACACCAAAAAGGTTTCCTTCTCCTTTGTCGCAGACCTGAGCGTGGAATCAGACAAGATGATACACTCCGAAATGGGCGGTGACATGCCCGTGCTGTGCGTGCGCGACTCTGTCCTGTTTCCCGGCACAATGACACCGGTGACAATAGGCAGGAACGACAGCATAAAGACATTGAAAGTGGCCGAGAAGGGCAATGGCACACTGGCCGTGTTCTGCCAGAAGGACGCGGCCGTGGACAGTCCCAAGATGGACGACCTTTACACCACAGGGGTCGTGGGGCACCTGGTGCATTTCCTGAAACTGCCCGACGGCAACTACACGGCCCTTATACACGCGGCCAACCGCGTGCGACTGCTCACGCTGGAACAGGACGCGCGCGGCTACCACGGAAGCACCGAGCCGTGGGTCGATGTGGAGCCTACCCCCCAGGAGGAGGAGACCTTCATGGCCATGTTGGCGGAACTGAAGCAGAAAGTCAAGGCACTGGCTGAGATCACCGAGTTCTGCCCGCAGGAATTCGTGCAGTATATCGAGAACATGCAGCCGTCCCCGCTCATGCTCAATGTCATATGCGGGTATCTGCCAGTGGGCACCGATGTGAAATTTGAGATGCTCAACGCCCAGAGCGAGCCACAGAGAGCCGAGCGCGCACTGGCCACCCTGAACGGCCTGCTGCAACTGGCGCACCTGCGCAGGGAGATAGAACGCAGGACCCAGAAGGAGATTGACAAGCAGCAGCGCGAGTATTTCCTCAACCAGGAGATACGGCAGCTGCAGAACGAATTGGGCAGCAAGGACGACTCCAGCGTGCGGCAGGATGACCTGGAGCGCATGAGACAGGAGGCCAAGGGGAAGAAGTGGAGCGAGAAGGTCAAGGAGACCTTTGAGCAGGAACTGGCCAAACTGGGACGCATCAACGTGCAGTCGCCCGACTACAACGTACAGCTCAACTACCTGCAGACCATGCTGCGCCTTCCCTGGGACTACTGCACCAAAGACTCACTGGACCTCAAGCGCGCCGAAAACCGCCTGAACAAGGACCATTACGGCATGGAGAAGGTGAAGGAGCGCATCCTCGAGCACCTGGCCGTGCTGAAACTCAAGAATGACCTCAAGAGCCCCATCATCTGCCTCTACGGCCCTCCGGGCGTGGGAAAGACCAGCCTGGGCAAGAGTATCGCCGCCGCGCTCAACCGCAAGTATGTGCGCATCAGCCTGGGCGGCATGCACGACGAGAGCGAGATACGCGGACACAGGCGCACCTACATTGGAGCCATGCCCGGACGCATCATCAAGGGAATACAGAAGGCGGGGTCGTCCAACCCCGTGTTCATCCTGGACGAGATAGACAAGGTGAGCGAGAACAACGTCAACGGGGACCCCTCGTCGGCCCTGCTTGAGGTGCTCGACCCGGAGCAGAACTACGCCTTCCACGACAACTTCCTCGACATGGACTATGACCTGAGCCGCGTGATGTTCATCGCCACGGCCAACAACATCAACACCATCCCCCGTCCGCTGCTTGACCGCATGGAACTGATAGAGGTGAACGGATACACCACCGAGGAAAAAGTGGAGATAGCGCGGCGTCACCTGCTGCCCAAAATCAAGGAGGAGATGGGGCTCAACGCGGCCAACTCGCCCAAGGTGGGCAAGGACACGCTGGAGTACATCATAGAAAGGTACACGCGCGAGAGCGGGGTGAGGGCACTGGAGAAGCAGATAAGCAAACTGCTGAGGAAAGTGGCGCTGAGCGTGGCGCGCGGCAGCGGGGGCGAGTTGCCAAAGACCATCACGCCGGCCTTTGCGGAGTCGCTGCTGGGCACACCGCCCTACAGCAGAGACAAGTACCAGGGCAACGGGGACGCCGGCGTGGTGACCGGACTGGCCTGGACAAGCGTGGGAGGAGAGATCCTCTTCATCGAGACCAGTCTGAGCCAGGGAAAGGGAGGCAAGCTCACACTCACCGGAAACCTGGGAGACGTGATGAAGGAAAGTGCCATGCTGGCGCTGGAGTACACCAAGGCACACGCCGACTATCTGGGCATAGACACACGCGTCTTTGGCAACTACAACATACACATACATGTGCCCGAAGGGGCTGTGCCCAAGGACGGCCCCAGCGCGGGAGTCACCATCGCGACCAGCATCGCCAGCGCGCTCACACAGCGCAAGGTGCGCGACCGCCTGGCCATGACCGGCGAGATAACGCTGAGGGGAAAGGTGCTTCCCGTGGGAGGCATACGCGAGAAGGTGCTGGCCGCCAAGCGCGCCGGGATCACCGACATCATACTGTGCGAGGACAACGAGAAGGACATCAGGGAAATCCCGGAGGCATACCTGTCGGGAGTAAGTTTCCACTACGTCAAGACGGTTGCCGAAGTGTGGGACTATGCCCTGCTGGAGGAGAAGGTGCCGCACCCCATCGTGTTCCATCTCGATGAGGGGGGAAAGAAAGAGGAAAACAAGGCATGACATTCCAACTGCTACAGACCGACCCACAGTCACAAGCACGCGCGGGTGTCATGCAGACTGACCACGGGCAGATACTGACTCCCGTGTTCATGCCCGTGGGGACAGCGGGCAGCGTGAAGGGAGTGTCGGCGCGTGACCTCAAAGAGGAGGTCAAGGCCCAGATTATCCTGGGCAACACCTACCACCTGTACCTGCGCCCCGGCACGGAGATACTGGAGAAGGCCGGCGGCCTGCACCGCTTCAGCAGTTGGGACGGCCCCATACTGACCGACAGTGGCGGCTTCCAGGTATTCTCGCTCACGGGCATCCGCAAGCTCACCGAGGAGGGATGCACCTTCCGCAGCCATATCGACGGGAGCAAGCACATCTTCACCCCCGAGCGCGTGATGGACATCGAGCGGAGCATCGGGGCTGACATCATGATGGCACTGGACGAATGTCCGCCAGGCACAAGCGAATATGCCTATGCCAGGAAAAGCATGGGACTGACGCACCGCTGGCTGGACCGCTGCCTGAGACGCTTCCACGAGACCGGGCCGAAGTATGGCTACAGCCAGAGCCTGTTCCCCATCGTGCAAGGGTGCACCTACCGCGACCTGCGCACACAGAGCGCCGAGTTCGTTGCGGAGAAAGGCTGCGACGGGAACGCCATCGGCGGACTGGCTGTGGGTGAACCCGCCGAGGTGATGTACGAGATGATAGAGGTGGTCAACGCCATCCTGCCCAAGGACAAGCCGCGCTACCTGATGGGGGTGGGCACGCCGGCCAACCTGCTCGAGGGCATAGAGCGTGGCGTGGACATGTTTGACTGCGTGATGCCCACACGCAACGGACGGAACGCCATGCTCTTCACAGCCAACGGCATCATGAACATGCGCAACCGCAAGTGGCAGGACGACTTCTCGCCCATTGACCCCGAGGGCGCATGCACGGCAGACCATACCTACAGCAAGGCTTACCTGCACCACCTGTTCAAGGCACAGGAACTGCTCGCGCTGGAAATCGCCTCCATACACAACCTCGCCTTCTACCTGTGGCTGACAGGCGAGGCGCGCAAGCACATCCTGGCCGGTGACTTCCGCGCATGGAAAGACATTATGGCCAAGCGCGTGACACAGCGCTTGTAGCACGAGAAGCACGACACCCAACGGCACAAGGCATGAGACCAAGACTTCTGACACGCATAGACAGATACCTGATAGCAAAATTCCTGGGGACATATTTCTTCTCCATCTTTTTGATTATCAGTATTGCCGTGGTGTTTGACTTCAACGAGAACGTGGACAAGTTCACCACAAACCACGCCACATGGCATGCTATCATCTTCCAGTATTACCTCAACTTCATACCCTACTTCACCAATCTCTTCAGTGCGCTCTTTGTCTTCCTGAGCGTCATCTTCTTCACGACGAAACTGGCCGACAACAGCGAGATAATCGCCATGCTAAGCGCCGGGGTGAGTTTCGGACGGCTTTGGAGGCCCTATCTCATCTGCTCGGCCCTCATCGCCGCCATGAGTTTCTACCTCGGTGCGGAGGTCATCCCCAAGGGGAGCGTAAGGCGGCTGGCATTCGAGAACCAGTACAAGCGCAACAAGAAGAACCCCACCTATGCCGACAATGTGCAGCTGCAGGTCGACACCGGCGTGATTGCCTTCATGGAGCACTTCGACGGCATCAGCAAGACAGGAACACACTTCTCACTGGACAAGTTCAAGAACAAGAAACTCATCTCGCATCTCACCGCGACCAGCGTGGAGTATGACACCTTGAGCGACGTGCGCTACCACTGGCGGCTCAACAATGTGACCATACGCGAGCTGAGGGGACTGCGCGAGCACATCACACACCACGTGCGCATGGACTCCATCATCACCATGGAGCCACAGGACTTCCTCTTCATACGAAACCAGCAGGAGACAATGACCATCGGGGAACTCAGGGAATACATCGAGAAGCAGAAGAACCGGGGAAGCGGCAACCTGAAGGCCTTCGAGGTAGAGTACCACAAGCGTTTCGCCTCGCCTTTCGCGGCATTCATCCTCTCCACCATCGGCATGGCGCTCTCGTCACGCAAGCGAAAGGGAGGCATGGGACTCTCGCTGGGCGTGGGCATCGCCCTCAGCGCAAGCTATATCCTGCTGCAGGGAATATCAGCAACATTCTGCACCAACGGCGGCCTGCATCCGGCCCTGGCCGCCTGGTTGCCAAACATCATTTACTCATTCATCGCCTGGTACCTATATGCCAAGGCACCCAGATGACACAGAACAAACAAAAGACATGGATTTTTACGACTTGGACTTGAACGACCTGGTGCTGGACGCACTGGATGACATGAATTTCACAGAGACCACTCCCATTCAGGAACACTCCATCCCTCCCATCCTGGAGGGGCGTGACGTGCTGGGCGTGGCACAGACAGGAACAGGAAAGACCGCCGCATACCTGCTGCCCGTATTGAGCAAGCTGCAGGACGGGGGCTACCCCACCGACGCCATCAACTGCGTCATCATGTCGCCCACGCGCGAACTCGCCCAACAGATTGACCAGGCCATGCAAGGTTTCTCCTATTACCTGCCCGACGTGAGCAGCGTGGCTGTGTACGGAGGCAACGACGGCATACGCTACGAGCAGGAGAAGCGCAGCATGCAGAGCGGCGCCGATGTCATCATCGCCACGCCTGGAAGGCTGATAAGCCACATAAGCCTGGGCAACGTGGACCTCAGCCGCGTGTCCTTCTTCATACTTGACGAGGCCGACCGCATGCTGGACATGGGATTCAGCGAGGACATACTCCAGATAGCCAAACTGCTGCCAAGCAAGAGGCAGACCATCCTGTTCAGCGCCACCATGCCCGACAAGATACAGCAGCTGGCCAAGACCATCATGCACGACCCCGTGGAGGTGAAACTGGCCGTGAGCAAGCCTGCCGAGAAAATCAAGCAGAGTGCTTACATATGCTACGAGACACAGAAAATGGGCATCATCAAGAGCCTCTTCGCGCAGGAGAAGCCGCAGAGGGTCATCATCTTCACGGGATCAAAAGTGAAGACGAAAGACCTGGCCATCGCGCTCATACGCGCAGGATACAACGCGCGGGCCATGCACAGTGACCTTGAGCAGAGCGAGCGAGACGAGGTGATGTACCTCTTCCGCAGCGGACAGGTGGACATCCTGGTGGCAACGGACATCGTGGCGCGTGGCATAGACATCGACGACATACAGATGGTCATCAACTACGATGTGCCACACGATGAGGAGGACTATGTGCACCGCATAGGACGTACCGCCCGCGCGGGCAGGAACGGACGTGCCATCACCCTGGTAAGCGAAAAGGAGCAGCCCGAATTCAAGCAAATCGAGCGCTTCCTGGAAAAGGAAATCGAGAAGAACCCCATACCCGAGGAACTGGGCAACGGGCCCGAGTACAGCGGACGTGCCACAGGCAAGCGGCCTGGGGGACGGGACTCAAGAAATGGAGGCGACAAGCGGAAGTCTGCTGCCAAAGCATCAAACAAAAGCCGACGGCATGGCGACAAGGAAACTCCCCACGGGCACAGGAAGGACACGCACACCCGGAACAACGTGGATAAAAACGATGGCTCAGAACAGCAGGAAACCATGAGCCACAATGAGGACAAGGGCAAGGAGAGAAACGGAAACAGAACCAAACGGGCTCACAGGGGGCGCAGGCATGCCGGCAATGCCAATGGACAGAACCAGCCGGCACAGGGTAAGGAGCAAAACAGCCAGCCGGCAACAAACGCAACCACGCCCGGAGGAGTCGTGGTAACAAGCCCCGTCACCCCTCAGGCACAAGACGGCGGTGCGGGCACGCAGGAAAGCGCAAAGCGCAAGAACACAAGAAAGCGCCATCACCGGTCATCAAAGCCCGACAATGGCGCGGATAGCAGAGGCAACGCAGAAGGTTAACAGAACCTTCTGCGATAGTCAATCATCTTGAGGGCGGTGACGGCACATTCATCGCCCTTATTTCCCAGGATACCGCCACAGCGGTCCTCGGCCTGCTCCATCGTATTGCATGTGAGCAATCCGTAGATGACAGGCACATCGTGGCTGGCGTTGAGCACGGCCAGTCCCTGGGTGGTTCCCTGGCAAATGTAATCGAAGTGGGGAGTGTCGCCACGTACCACACATCCTATGGCGATGACAGCGTCCACCTTGCCACTCTTCACGAACTGTGCAGAGCCAAACACCAGTTCGAAACTTCCGGGAACGGTGTGCACGATGATGTCCTCCTCGCTCACACCATGTCTCATAAGCGTGTCACAGGCGCCCTGCAGCAGGGCGCCTGTGATTTTGTTGTTCCACTCGCTTACCACGACACCCACACGCATGCCTTTGCCATTGGGCACCGAATGGAAATCGTAGTCCGAGAGATTGTGAAGTCTGCTTGACATTACGCGTAGGATATTATTTGGTCACACGCTCGATGTATTTGTCAATCTCACTGTACTGGACACTCTGCACATAATGCTCCTTTACCTTCTTGTAGCACTCCAGAGCCTTGTCGGGCTGTCCGAGAGACTCGTAAATCTGGCCTGCCTGCACCAGGTACATGGGACTGATGGTGTTGTTGTCGGCCTTGTCGGCAGCCTTCTGGAGCAGCGACGCGGCCTTCTCGTTCTGCCCAAGTTCGGCGTAGCAGTTGCCCAGCAGGCCGATGGCAGAGGGACTCACCATGTCGTCACCGCAGTCGTCATACTCGTCCAGCATGTCCACAGCCTCGTAATACTTCCCGGTCTGCGCATAGCATATGGCTGCGTACAGGGTGGCCAGGTTGCCTGCCTTGGTACTGCCAAACTTTTCGGCAACGGCCAGGAAGCCCAGGTTGTCGCCCTCACCATTGAGAGCCTTCTCGTAGTTGCCCTCCATAAACAATTGCTGAGCCTTGAAGAGGGCCTCGTCGGCACGCTTGCCGTTGGGGACGATATAGAACTGGTGAACCAGCAGGAAACCGATTACCACCACCAAGACAGCACCTATGCCGTAGCCCAGGGGCTTGATGTTCCTCTCCACAAACGACTTGGAGGCTTCAATGGCCTCGTCAAACTCATTGGCCTCGGCCTTGACGTTCTTTTTTGACATATCTGTATCTTTGTTTTTGTTATATACAGTCAAAGTGATGCAAAATTAGTCAATAAAATCCACAAAAGGAAATCGACAGCCATATTTTTCGCCTCCTGCGCCCTGAGCAAGGGAGTTTTTGGCATGCCAAAGAGCATTTGCTTGACCTGGGTGGCAATTTATCGCACCCACGACTTGAACGTGTGGAGGAAAAAGGGTAAATTTGTAGGTGAAAAAGAAGTGAACGCCCCCCGCGCGGGGGCACAATCTATAAACTATATAAAATACGCGAAAACAATTATGGTAAACCGTTTTATCCTCAACGAAGTGTCCTACTTCGGCCCCGGGGCACGCAAGGAACTGCCCGAGGTGGTCAACCGTCTGGGACTGAAGAAAGCGCTGGTGGTGACCGACAAGGGACTTGTGAAGTTTGGCGTGGCCAAGATGGTGACCGATGTCCTGGACGAGGCCGGCATCCCCTATGAGACATACAGCGAGGTGAAGCCCAACCCCACTGTGACCAACGTGAAGCAGGGCGTGGATGCCTTTGCCGCCTCGAGGGCGGACTTTATCGTGGCCATCGGGGGCGGATCCAGCATGGACACGGCCAAGGGCATCGGCATCGTGACCAACAACCCCGAGTTTGCCGATGTGGTGAGCCTGGAAGGATGCGCACCCACCAAGCACAAAACCGTGCCCATCATAGCCCTGCCCACCACAGCGGGAACGGCTGCCGAGACCACCATCAACTATGTGATCATCGATGAGGAGAAGCACAAGAAGATGGTGTGTGTGGACCCCAATGACATCCCCTGCTGCGCTATCATCGATGCTGAACTGATGTACAGCCTGCCCAAGGGCACCACAGCCGCCACCGGCATGGACGCGCTCACGCATGCCATCGAGGGGTACATCACCAAGGCCGCCTGGGAACTCTCGGACATGTTTGAGATTGAGGCCATCCGCCTTATCAACAAGTACCTGCGCCTGGCAGTGTATGACCCCAAGAACCCAACAGGCCGCTCGGGCATGGCACTGGCACAGTATGTGGCAGGCATGGCATTCTCCAACGTGGGACTGGGTGTCGTGCACGGCATGGCCCATCCCATGGGTTCGCTCTTTGATATCCCCCATGGTGTGGCCAACGCGCTGCTGCTGCCAACCATCATGGAGTACAACAAGCCTGTGTGCATCGACAAGTATGTGGAGATTGCCAAGGCCATGGATGCCTACAAGGAGGGCATGACGAAGGGCGAGGCCGCACAGGCAGCCTGTGATGCCGTGCGCGCCTTGGCTATCGAGGTGGGCATCCCCCAGCACCTCTCTGACCTGGGCATCACCGAGAAGGACATCGACGCGCTGGCCGACCAGGCCATCGAGGATGTGTGTACGCCAGGCAACCCGCGTCTGGTGAGTCGCCAGGACATCGTGGAACTGTACAAGAAGGTGCTCTGAACAGCACCTCCACAGCAGACAACAGGAGAAAGGGCGTGCCGCACATGCGGCGCGCCCTTTGCCGTCAAGCCTCTCTGGCCTCTCTCGCAAGAGGAAGAGTCGCCAAGGGACAAAAGGCACTGCGAAGCCTGTCCCGACTCCGCCCCTTCGCTGAAAGAAATGAAGGGGATGTGCCTGGGCAATGGAGATGTCAAGCATCTGCACATTTTTGCCAAAGACCACACACAGGATAAAGCGAGGGCAGTGGGCAGTGTCATGCTGCACTAACTGCAGTATTGGCCAGAGAGAGGCTCTCTGGGTTACTTTACCAAGTATCTTTGCATACCGGGAAAAGTATCTGAATACATGGCCTGGTATCCCAAGATACTATTTCCACGGCTGTGAATGCCGGATTGGGACAAGGATTACAGGCAAGCCCATCATGCCTTCCCGAATACCTCAAAAGCCACACCTGCCTGGAAGATGCCAGGCGGGTGTGGCTTTTGTCTTGCATGATGCGGGCAGGTCTTACTGGATGGCATCGGCCGAGGGGGGAACGTCTGCCTCGCCCGCACCCCAACTCTTGTTGGGACGGGGACCCATCTCCAGCACGAGTGTGCCGCCATCCTTGATGTCATCGTGGGCAAACCAGGGCTTTCCCCACGGCTTTCCGTTGAGACGCGCGCTCTGGATGTACTTGTTGGTGTCACTGCATCCCTTGGCCACGACGCGGAATGTCTTACCACTGGGGAGGGTCACCTGTATGTCCTCAAACAGTGGACTACCAATATTATAGACAGGAAAACCGGGGGTCACAGGATAGAAGCCCATGGAAGAGAACACCACAAAGGAGGTCAGCCCACCGCCATCCTCGTCACCTGGGATGCCCATCACATCATTGCGGAACCACGTCTTGAGACACTGGCGTATGCGCTTCTGTGTCTTCCAGGGCGCGCCACCATAGTTATATATATAAGGAATGTGGAGCGAGGGCTCGTTGGCCATGGTGAACTGCCCAATATTTCCGGTCTGGTCGGGAAGCTGGTAGTAGAACTCGCGCTTGCCACGTCCCATGCCCTCGGCGAAGGTCTGGTCCAGGTTGGCCACCAGTTGCTCACGCCCGCCCATGAGTCTGGCCAGGTCGGCCAGGTTATGCTGCACGTCCCAGCGGTAAGTCCACCCATTGTTCTCGTCATAGGCGTTTCGGGCCGAGAGTCCGCCCCCGAAGCGATAGTCAAAGTTGGGGAGGAACTGGCCATCCTGGTCTTTGGGGTGGAAGAACTTGGTGTCCGCGTTCCACACATTGCGGTAATTGTAACTCAAGTGCAGGTACTTGCGTCTGGCCGCCTCGTCACCTCTCCACTGCGCGATGCGTGACAGGCACCACTCGTCATAGGACGTGCCCAGGGTGACGGCCACAGGCTGGCGCTTCTCGAAGCCATGTACATTGGGGTCGTTCTCTTGCTCTCCCTCACGGAGCGCGGGGATATAGCCATGCTCCTTGTAGAAGCCGTCAATCCAGCCAGCCGGATTGCCGCACCAGGGAGCCAGTGTCTTCTCTTCGATGCCCTTGCGACAATATTCGAAGGCACGGGCTGCATCTACACGAAGCCCCTTGTAGAGGGCATCGGCCACCATGGCCACTCCATGGTTGGAGTTCATGCGGCGTGTGTCTCCAGTCATCTCGGGGAAAGTGGGCATCCACTTGGTGCCCATCTGCTCTGCCATACGCAGATATGACTCGATGATGCTCTCCTCCTCACGGGGAAACAACAGCACACGCAGGGGGTGTGCCGCGCGATAAGTATCCCATATCCAATCATCCGTATAGAATGGAATCCCGTCATCAGAATGCACCTTCCCGTCAAACGCGCTGAAGTACCGCCCGTCCTCGCTCAGGCACACCGGACGCTCAAAGGTACGGTAGTAGGAGGTGTAGAAGACCGTCCTCTGGTCTTCTGTGCCGCCCTTGATGAGAATGCGTCCGAGAGTTTCGTTCCACACGCGTCGCCCCTCCTTCTCCACGGCTTTCCTGTCGAATCCCTGCTGCTCACGGACAAGATTGCGCGTGGCCTGCGCCTCGTCAATGAGCGACACGCCGTAACGAAGACTCACCCTGCGTGTGCCTGCGGGGAATTTGTAGGCCACGCAAGCCTGGCGCCCCTCGGCGCACGATGTCCCTACCTGTATATGGCCGTCACTCAGCACGCCACACTCCATGGGCTTTACGGAAAACTCACCACTGAGAAATATGCGCATATTGGGGCTCAACTGCTGAAATCCACCGACACGATTTCCAGAAACATTCATTGTACCGTTGTCGGAACACATGATGATGGTGGCGGGCTTGTCTGGGTTACGGAACTCAAAGTCGTAAATCGCGCTCTGGTGCGAGACGGCCAGGCTGACATCTATCGTGTTGTCGGCCACCTGTACATAATAGGAATAGGGAGTCACGCGCTCCTGATCCCAGTTGGTGCTTATGACGGGTTTGAGCTCGCTCCCTTGCGTCACGCTTACCCTGAAGGCCGACCGCTCGCGATGGTTGGTCACGACGACAGGCAGTCCGTCCAACAACTCCGCTGTATAGTCGCCACGTGAGGGATATATGCGCATTAGGCTGTTGGGCAACTGGATGGTGGGAAATGTGGGCACAAGCAAGTGGCTGATGTTTCCAATGTAGGGATTCACATAGTCAACACACTCGCGGCCACCTGCCCACATCTTCGGGGCCAAGCAAAGTAAAACGGCCAGCATGGCTGTCTTTAATCTCATTCTCATAAACTTCATTTCGGTTAATTTGCTGTCTTACCTATGCAAAGTTAGTATTTTTCCTTTGCTTTACGGACGCACACGTTCATATTTCCATACAGATGACACATCTTGAAATCCCATACAGACAGAGAATCCAGACTTCCCCGGAAAGCAGGGAGCCATTCCCCATGTCGCCAAGTAGCGGCAAAAAAATAGGGGAGACATGCCTCCCCTGCATGCCACACGTCTTCCACGAATGCTGTCCTGACTACAACCTCTGCCCTACTTCTTTACCACCAAAATGGACAATTCATACAAGCCATAGAGGGGTATGAACACGAGCATCAGCGTGAAGGGGTCGCCACTGGGTGTAATAACTGCGGCAAGCACAATTAAGCCCACTATCGCATGGCGACGGTACGTTCTCAGCAAGGACTTGTGTAGAATGCCAAACTGTGAGAGTAGCCAGGCCAGCAATGGCATCTCAAACACGATGCCCATCACCAATATCATCATGGTGAAATTGCCAATATAGGACGAGAGATTGATCTGGTTCTCTATGGACGGACTGAGGTCGTACTCCATCAGGAAGCGGAATGTGAACGGGAAGACAAGGAGGTATCCCAGGGCACAACCGACATAGAACATAATCGTACCACCCAGGAAAGCAGGCCTGAGATGACGAACCTCATTCTCGAACAGGGCTGGCTCAATAAACTTCCATATCTCCCACACAAAATAAGGAAAGGCAATGACTGCCGCAAAAGAGACCGAGGTCTGTATATGCGTCATGAACTGGCTTGCCACATTGATGTTGATGATTTTCACATGGAAATCGGGGTCGAAATGCATGAGACCGTGGCTCAGGCTCTCTATCCAGCGGTACACGAAGAAATGGCTTGTGGTAGGAGCCAGTACAAACTCGTCAAAAATGCGCGGCATGGCCATGAACGTCACTATTACACAGCCAGCCAGCACGCAAGCAGAGCGGAACAAAGCCCAGCGCAGAACCTCCAGATGATCCCAAAAGGTCATCCCGCCAGCCTCATCCTCTTGCCGCAGGTCTTCTGCTTCCTTGTTGTCCTCCATCAGAATGATATGGTTTTTGAAAAACTATGGGTTGCGGGGAGCGTTTTCACTTCCCCGCAGCCCATAGTACGTTTTATTTTATTTTTTACTTGCTGTAAGATGCCTTCACGAACTTCGCCTTCTTGATATAGTCGATGCTCTCCTTCATTCCCTTGAGGATGTCGGGAGTGGAGGCATGCTCCAATTCGAGCACCCAGCCCTTGGCTCCAGCCTTGTCGAAGTTATTGAAAATAGCATCGAAGCCCACCATACCGCTCTGTCCTATCTCGTTGTCATCCTTGATATGCAGCAAGGTGAAGCGTCCTGGATATTTCTTGAAATAAGCCACGGGACTCACCTGTCCGCGCACAGCCCAATACACATCCATCTGGAAGAACAGATAGTTGGGGTCGGTATGCTGGATCATGTAATCCTCCATCACCTGTCCCTCTACTTTCTGGAACTCATGGCTATGGCTGTGGTAGCCCAACTTCATGCCAGCGGCTGCCACCTTCTTGCCCACCTGGTTGTAGTAGTCACAGATGGTCTGCAGGTCTGCCAGGGTCTTGGGAACGCTGCACCAGGGAATCACCATATACTGCATACCGGCCCGCTTGTGGGCATCAATGCACTTGTCCCACCAATTGAGGGCATCGGTGAAGTCCTTGCTCTTGAGTTCCTCGTCATTCAAGTTGCGTGTCACATGGCTGGACATCACCTTCATGCCCGCAGCCTCGATATCGGCCTTGAACTGCTCTGGCTCCACCCCATAGAACTTGCCGTCATTGTAGTAGGCGGCCTCTACAGCCGTGTATCCCATGTCAGCCAACTGCTTGAGCACTTTTTCGTGATTCTGTGCAAACTTTCCAGGATCACCGATAAGGTCACGCACGCTGTACATCTGGAAGCAAACCTCTTTCTTCTTGGCATCGGCCGAGAAACCAAGAGAAAGCGCCATGACCAGCACGCATGCGATTGAAAGGATTCTCTTCATCTTTTTGTTATGCTTAAAGGTTACTTTATGACGTGAAAGTTACTTGAGCACCTTCACGCGAATATTGCGATACCACACCTCGTCTCCATGGTCTTGGAAACCGAAGTAGCCCTTGTGTCCATCTCCACCACAGTTCTTGAGCAGTTCAAACGCAAGAGGCCATTTCTTTTCGGAGAACTTGCTGCTCTGGAGCAAATTAATCCACTCGTCGCCCCACATTTTGTAACTCAGCACCTTTACCCCGTTTTGATAGTGGGTTACTTTACCATTCTTCACCACAATCTTCACCTTGTTCCACTCGCCTGCGGGCTTTGCGTTCTGAGGCTTTGCGGGAATCATGTCGTAGAGGGAAGCACTCTGGCGAATACCCAGGACGGCTCCCAACTTGGCATCAGGATGGCGCTCGTTGTCCAGTACCTGGCATTCGGGACAAGAGATAAAAATTGGCTGGGGATTGAACTTGCCGTCATCACCTATTGTCGCGCTCTCCTGGGCCAGATAGAAGATGCCAGAGTTTCCACCCTCGCTGATTTTGCACTCTACCTCGAACACAAAGTTCTTGAACTGGTGTGTGAAGATGATGTCACCTCCTTCGCCCTCGCCACGTCCGTTGAAGTGCAGGCTACCGTCCTTCACATTCCACTTGCTGGGAATATGGTCTTTCTGATAACCACGCCATCCGTCCAGATTGGTGCCATTGAAGAGCACGTAGTAACCATCCTTGTCAGTTGCCAGCGTGCTGAGATCCACCTCGGGGTTGTGGCTAATCACATACTTCACTCCTTGTGCATTAGCACCAATGGCAGCCACCATTGCGGTGGCTGCCAATATGTTTCTCAGTCTCATTTTGAGAATTGCATTATCATAGATTAAACTTCGTTTCATTAATCCTGCGGCAGTTCGGGCAGGACATAGCCATTCTCATACTTGGGCTTGATGAGCTCAGCAGCGAACTGGCGGGCGTTGACGGGATCGGTGTACTTGTTCTGGAACGTGGGATGCCCGTCATGGATGGAGAAGCCATTCTTGATCATGCTCTGCACGGTAGCCTTCTCGGGAATGTTGGTGAACTCCATCTTCTCGCCGTCCCACTCAAGCACCTGGTTGAGACCCTGCAGACGCACAGCCACCACACCCATGGCAACCATTTCGTTGAAAGGCCCTGCCTCGCTGAAGTCCGAAGCGGTCTTCACACGTGTGGCGGGATCTTCCTTGATGGCGCGGATCCAGTCTCTCTGATGGCTCTCTGTCACTCGGCGGCAAACCTTGGGAGCGTTGGGAACACGTCCGCTCAGCAGATAGGGCTTCTCACCATAGCAACCCACAATCAGTGTGTCCTTGGTCCCGTAGAAGATGGCCGCGCCACCGCTCACGTTGAGGCTCTTGCCTGCAGGCAACTCATCGGGACGGAAAGGCAGGATGCCACCATCGCTCCATGTCACAACCACCTCGGGCATTGCCACTTTGGGGCGATTGGTACGGGCAGGGAAGGTATATTTCACAACCTGCGCGTTGGGGCAGGACTCTGACATCAGAGGAGTGGAAGAACCCTGCACCTTGATGGGATACTTCAAGTCAAGAGCCTTGAACACGGGATGCAGGATGTGGCAGGCCATGTCACCCAGGGCACCTGTGCCGAAATCCCACCATCCACGGAAGTTCCAGGGAGTGTATATTGAGTTATAGTCACGCTTGGGAGCCGGGCCGAGGAACGCGTCCCAGTTCAGTGTGTCGGGCACGGGCATGACCTCCTTGGGATGCTCCAGACCCTGCGGCCAGATAGGACGGTCGGTAAAGGCATCCACACGTGTCACCTCACCTATCTCGCCGTTCCAGATCCATTCGCACACGAGGTTGACACCCTCGCCACTTGAGCCTTGGTTGCCCATCTGGGTTGCCACGTTGGCCTTTGCGGCCAACTTGGTCAGCAGGCGGGACTCGTACACCGTGCGCGTGAGCGGCTTCTCGCAATACACGGCCTTGCCTGCTTTCAGCGCCTCGGCACAGATAATGGCATGTGTGTGGTCGGCCGTGCCGCAGATGACACCGTCACACTGGTCGAGCAGCTCGGCATACATCTTCCTGTAGTCATTATATACCTTGCAGTTGGGGAAGAGTTTGGTGTATTCATCAATCACGCCCTTGGCATACTTCTGGTCCACGTCGCACAGGCCGATGAACTCTACATCATCATACACCTCCTTGCCGTTGTAGGTGACACCGTTGATATCAGAATGACCCCGGCCGCCAATGCCCACGCCCAGCAATTTAATCTTGCCGGTCTTGCCAGCCTTTTTCTTTGTGTTCTTTGCCTTAGCCAACATCTCGGTTGGGGTGATGGCCAGGGCCGCTGTCGCAGCCGTGCCTGCCTTCAGGAAAGACCTTCTTGACATTTTCTCCATGATTCTTTGTTTTGGGTTATTTAACTTTTGTTGCTTGTCTCCTCCTTCTTGGAGTTCTCCTGGTCGGGTTCGGTGTTGATTTGCTTCTCGATGTCATTCATGCCATCCTTGAAACTCTTCACGCCCTTGCCCACTCCACGCATCAACTCGGGTATCTTCTTACCACCGAAAAGCAGAAGAACCACAAATGCGATGATGACTATCTCGCCCGTGCCAATATTGCCGAGAAACATCAAACTGTTTGTCATAATAATAATACTTATTTTGTTTCGTTTGTTATCTGTCCTGTTTTCATTGCCGCGCCTACTGGTTCAGCAGCCCATATCCGTTGGTCATGTGTGCCCTGCGGTAATGGATTTGTTCCAGTTCCTCCTCAGTGCCCTTGACGGGAAGGTCGTTCCGCCGCGCGTCCTCCAGCATACGCCAGGCATAGTCTGATGCAATAGCCGCGTCGATGAATCTGGGCAACCCTTCGGGGCGTTTTCCCGTAAGGATGGCCTCTCCCATGAGTTGGCATAGCCGGTCAATGTTCTTGTCGCCATAGGTACGCTCCACTACCTCGGTTACATTCACCCCATGCTTTTCCACCACAGCCGTCTTGAAATCGTGATGCATACGCACAAGCCCCTTTGTGCCAATCAGTTCCGTATATGAGTTGTGTGTCTGGTCTTTGGCCAATTGCCCGTACACAAAGCCTTGCGTGATGTCATATACCACACCGTTCTGAAAAGTGCCGTGGCACTGTAGCCACCAGGGATCCTTGTAGTTCCACATCCTGATACCCTGCGCGTGTCCGGTCTTGTACTCCGAGTCGGCATACCAACGGCAGATGTCCACATAGTGCATTCCGCAGTCATGGAAGGAAGGGCCCTCGAACTCGTGGCCTTCCCCGGGCGAGAGTCCCGGTGTCATGTGGCAAATGCGTATGATGGCCAGTTCGCCTATCTCGCCCGACTTCACGAAGTCCTTCATTTCCTTGGTGTACCAGGCGTTGCGCAGATAGAGGTTTACCGTGCACTCCCTGTCGGTATGCCTCTCCATCTCCACCACTTTCCACTCATCCTCACGCTTGTATGCCAGGGGCTTTTCACATACCACATGTTTCCCGTACTTGAGTGCTTTCTCTATCCTGCTGGCCCTGGAGTCCGCCAAGGCGAAAAGTCCCACGCAGTCAATGTCGGGGTTCAGGAAAATGTCATCCTCGTTGGTAGTGAATACCGCCCCTGGTGCCAGTTCTGACGCCGAGGCCGCGCGGTCAGGATTGATGTCGCAGATGTATTTCACATCCCACAGGTCATTCTTGACTAACTCTTTCACGTGCTTGCGTCCCATACGTCCAAAACCAAGCACACCTATCGAAATCTTTTTCTTATTCATGAACAAAAAATCCTTGCCGCACGGACGCGCTCCAGGTCGCGTGTTCCGTATCTCACAGCGTAAAGTTACAAACCTTTTTCCAAAGGGCAAAGACCCATGGATACATTTCGTCCGTTTATCACACTATTTAACAAATGACCGCAATGCCTTGAGCGGGGCAGGGAGATGGCGGCAGGCAGGCCTGGATGGTGTGCCTTCGTCTCACGCTTCCATGTAATTTCTTCAGGCGCTTGGTGGCCATGGGGCTCACAAGCCGATTGTTCTTGAACCGCCCCCCCCCGAATGTTCCAGACAGCCCGTCACACCGAGGAAAAGGGACGGGACAGGAAAGCGGAATGCCCCGGCTCACTGCCTTACCTTTGCAAAAAGCAAACCGGAGGCGTTGGAGCGGCTTATGTAAAAAGAGTCAGTCCCTGGCAAGATGCTGCCAGGGACTGACCCTTGTTGGGGAGTTGCGCCCACATACGTTCACACCTGCCGTCCATGACCCACACGAGTCAGGCGCATGGTCGTGGCTGTTACTTTGCGCCTCCAGTCCAGAATGCCTCTTCGGCCTTCTGCTTCCTCACGAAGTCATCATAAGCTTTACGCGCACGCTCGTTGGCCGCCTGGTTGGCCTGCACTTTCTGTATGTTTGCCTTCAGCCGGTTGGCGCTTCCGCTCACGGTGATATCCTCGGCACTGGCTTTTGTGCAGTACTCCACAGCCTTCCCGTACTGTCCCAGCATGGTATATACGTTGGCCTCTTTCAGATAAGCCTTTCCCTTGAGGTCGGCATTGTAGCCGACTGCCTTCTCGGCATAGGTGAGCGCTCCGGTGTACTGCTTGCTCTTGATTAGACCGTTGGCGATGTTCAGGCAGATGACTCCGCGCTTCTCGTCATTGGAGCAAAGTTCAAGAGCCTTGTTGTAGTATTCGAGCATTTTCGCGGCCTGCCCGTCTTTTTGCGCCTTCTGGGCCAGTCCGATGGCACTGGTGAAGGTTGGTTCTATGGCATAGGCGGCCTCGGCGTACTTGTAATAAATGTCGCTGTCATCGCAGTCGTTCTGCGCCATGAGGGTCAGCGCGCTGTTGAGTTTGTTGATGTCTCCCTTGTAGCTGTTCAGTTTCTTTGTATAGATAGCCGCAATCTGCGCAGTGTCTGCGGCCCCGCTTGAACTGAAGGTCTGCTCGATAAGTGCCAGGGGGCCGTCATACTTTGCCAGAAGTTTGGCAGCCTTGGAGGTGTCGCCTGCAGCCTGGGCCTCCTTGGCCAGCTGCAGCATCTTCTCGCAGGCGTCCTTGCTGTCCAGGTAATCCTGCAGGTACTGCTCGCGCAGGGCGTTTGGCGCGGTCTTGTACATGGCGTCGCTCACCAGGAAGAAGTTCTGGAGCACCGAGCCCTCTATCTCCCGGCCTCCCTTCTCGTTGATCATCTTGATGGCGTTGCTGTAGTTGGCATACGACTTGTTGAGCGTATAGCCAGAGCCCTGCACCGTGGGAGCTGTCCAGTTGTAATAGTCAGCCTTGAGCGCGAGCACGTCACCCAGGGTGGACTTCGTCTTGGCAAAGGTGTTGAGGGCATCCAGGTTCTTCTGGCGTGCGTCAAAGAGGCTCATCATCTCGTTGAAGTACGCGAGTTTCTTGGCTTGGTCTTTCTCCGCGTCAATCAGATGATAGAACATGAACGGCCCTTGGGTGTAGATGCCTGTGATGGCAAAGGGGGCATGCTTGATGAGCCACTCGTAGTTGGTGTACGCGCCCTTCCAGTCCTGGTTCTGTATGCTCTGCTGGAAGTAGGACACATAGCCGCGCCCGGCCTTGATGCTGTCCTCGTTGTTATTGTTTGAGTAGCCGATACGTTCATTCAAGTCCTTGCCGGTGAAATCCTGCGCGTGTGCTGGCGCGGCCACAGCCGCAAGCACGATGGCAAACGCGATTTTCTTCAGTTTCATAAGTCTGTTGTGATAATAATAAAGTCTGTTGTGATACAATTTGTTCTTCTGTCGCGATTAAGCGTCTGTTGAGTACCTTCTTGTCATTCTCCATTGCAAAGATAGGCACAATTTATCAGATTGCCACCTTTTTTTTGAAAAACATGCTGCACGTACGCGCTTTTTAACTTAATTGCTTACACAAGCACTCAAACCACACACAAAGCCGTACCTTTGTACTGCATAACAAATTTATTTCACGAGTTTATGATTATGGAGATTATCCTCCTCCTGGCCGGCACCGCCCTGGTCTTGTGGGGAGCAGACAAGTTTACAGACGGAGCATCGGGACTGGCACGCAAGTGGCATGTGAGCGAGCTCGTCATCGGACTTACCATCGTGGCGGCAGGAACCAGCCTGCCCGAGTTCATGGTCAGCCTGATCAGCGCGGTGAGGGGTAGCGGTGACATGAGCGCGGGAAACATCATTGGCAGCAACATCTTCAACAGCCTTGTTATCCTTGGCGCCGCCGCGCTGATGATGCCGCTCTTCGTGGGCAAATCTTTACTTCACAGGGACATACCATTTTCTGTCCTGGTATCGCTGGTACTCTTCGCGCTGGTGTTCTTCGACGGATGCGTCAGCCGCGCCGACTCGCTGGTGTTCCTCGTCCTCTTTGCCGCCTATCTCTGCTACACCTATCATGTGGCCATGAAGGGCAAGAAGGGGGAAGCCACTGTGGAGGAGGCCGGGGGCGACGTATCTTATGTGCGCCTTGTACTGCAGATTGTCGTCGGGATGGCCGCACTTGTCATTGGCGCCCGCCTGATGGTCACCGAGGGCGCATCCATGGCACGCAGCCTAGGCGTGAGCGAGACGGTCATCGGGCTCACGATACTGGCCGGAGGCACCAGTCTGCCCGAACTGGCCACCAGCGTGGTGGCGGCCCGCAAGGGGCGCGCGGGACTTGCCGTGGGCAACGTGATAGGAAGCAACATATTCAACATAGCCTGCATCCTGGGTGTGTGCGCGCTCATCAACCCCATGCTCGTGGCAGGCATCGCCCCCACCGACTGGGCTGTGCTGGCGGGCAGCGGTGTCATGGTGTGGATTGTGGGGTTCACCAAAGGCAAGATAGAGAAGTGGGAGGGTGCCCTGCTGCTGCTCTGTTACCTGGGTTATATGGTAAACCTTATATCCAAATAACCATGTACAGGAGACTCATAGCCAAACGTTCTGTTACAGCATGCCTTCTTGCCGCAGGATTCTGCCATGCTCTGGCGGGCAATGCTCCGCTGTGGCTACGCCCCGTGAGGATAAGTCCCGACGGCAAGCAGATAGCCTTCTGCTACATGGGCGACATCTACACCGTGCCCGCCGGGGGAGGAGCCGCCAGCCAGCTCACCACCAGCCCTGCCTATGACACCGCCCCCTGCTGGAGTCCCGACGGCAAGCACATCGCCTTCAGCAGCGACCGCTCTGGCAGCATGGACGTGTATGTGATGCCTGCCGGGGGTGGCCCCGCCAGGCGGCTCACCGCACACAGCGCGACCGAGACCGTGGCCGGATGGCTCGACGAGAGCACCATCCTCTTCAGCCGCACAGGCCACCCCACGGCCCGGGACATCATCTTCCCAGGCAGCACCTATAAGAAGGTGTACCGCGTGAGCCTCTCGGGCGGGCGGCAGACCCTCTACTCTGCCCTGCCCATGGACAACGTGTGCGTGGGCCATGACGGCTCTATCATATATAATAATGTAAAGGGGTACGAGAACCTGTGGCGCAAGCATCACACCAGCAGCATCACCCGCGACGTGTGGAGCGTGAAGGACGGGCAGTACCAGCAACTCACCACCACGCATGCCGAGGTGCGCGACCCGCTGTGGAACCCAACTGGCGAGGGCTTCTATTGCATCGACGAGGAGGATGGAACGCTTAATGTGGCCCAGCGCACGGCAAACGGAAAGCGGATACAGCTGACACATTTCCACGGCTCTCCAGTCCGCTACCTGTCCGTGTCTGGCCAGGGCACGCTCTGCTTCTCCCATGATGGGGGCATCTACACGCTCACCCCAGGCTCACAGCCCCAGCCCGTGAGCGTTTCCATCATAAATGACAACAAGCCCGAACCTCTCAGGCAGGACAAGGTGAGGCAGGGGGCCACCAGCATCAGCGTGTCCCCCGACGGTAAGCAGGTGGCCTTTATCCTGAACGGGGACGTGTATGTGACAGACGCGGAATACAAGACCACCCGGCAGCTGACCGACACGCCCGGACGGGAGCGCACCGTGAGTTTCCGGCCCGACGGCAAGGCCGTGGCCTACGACTCGGAGCGCGGCGGTGTGTGGAGCATCTACGAGTGCGAGATAAAGGGCAGCAAGGAGAAGTCCATGGCCTACTGCACACAGACCACCGAGCGCAGGCTGACCGACGGGCAGGCCACCTCCTTCCAGCCCGCCTACAGTCCCGACGGCAAGAGCATCGCCTATCTGGAGAACCGCACCACCATCAAGGTGATGGACACCAAGAGCGGCAAGAGCCACACCGTGATGGACGGCAAGTACACCTACAGCTACAGCGACGGCGACCAGCACTTCACCTGGAGCCCCGACAGCAAATGGCTCCTGGCCACCTACAACGGCACGGCGGGCTGGTGCATAGGCGACATCGCGCTGCTGAGGGCCGACGGCAAGGGTGAGCCTGTCAACCTCACACAGAGCGGATATACCGACAGCAGTCCGCGCTGGGTCATGGACGGACGTGCCATGATATTCCGCAGCGACCGCGCCGGCTACCGCGCCCACGGCTCATGGGGCGCCGAGTGGGACGAATATGTGATGTTCTTTGACGCGGCGGCCTACGATGAGTTCCGCCTCTCCAAGGAAGACCTCGCGCTGCTGGAAGCATCCGATGACAGCAAGAAGAGCAAGAGGGACTCCACCAGGCAGGAGGTGAAGGAACTGCACTTTGACCTGGCCAACCTCGAGACGCGCACCATGCGCCTGACCCCCACGTCCACCCGCCTGGGTGATGCCATCATGGACAGCAAGGGCACCAGGCTCTACTATGTGGCCCCCTACAATGGGGGCATGGCCCTGTGGATGCGCGACTTCAAGGAGGAGCGTACCGAGATGAAACTGAAGAACATCAGCGCGGGTCTGATGCGCCCCGACAAAGAACTGAAATACTGCTTCTTCACTGGGAACGGCGGCACCATCCAGCGGCTGGAACTGGCCACATCGGCCATCAAGGAAGTTCCCTTCGAGACCTTCGCCTCACACCGCACACAGGAGGAGCAGGCTTGCCTCTATGAGCATATCTGGAGGCAGACCAAGGAGAAACTCTATGACCCCGACATGAACGGAGCGCCCTGGGACTCGCTCTACACGGTATATAAGAAGTTCCTGCCGCACATCGACAACGGCTATGACTTCAGCATCCTGGCCAGCGAGCTGCTGGGCGAACTGAACGTGTCGCATACGGGATGCATCTACCGCCCCTCAGGCAGCGCGCTCCCCACAGCCGAACTGGGAGCCCTGTTTGACGAGACTTACCAGGGAGCGGGCATACGCCTGGCGGAGACTCTGCCCGGAGGGCCCCTGGACACCCACCCCGACATCAAGGCAGGCTCCATCATCACGGCCATTGACGGAAAGGCCATCGGGGCGAAGGAGGATTACCTGCCCCTGCTGGCCGGAAAGGCGGGCGTGCTGACCAGGCTCACCATCAAGGGGCGCAAGGAGGACATACTCATGCGACCCATATCCGCGTCCGCGCAGGACGACCTGCTCTACCGCCGGTGGGTGCGCAGGAACACAGCCCTGGTGGACAGCCTGTCGGGCGGCAAACTGGCATACGTGCACATCGAGGCCATGAACGGCGAGAGTTTCCACCGGCTCTACAGCACGCTGCTGAGCGACAAGAACAGGCAGAGGGAGGCCGTCATCGTGGACACACGGCACAACGGGGGCGGATGGCTGCACAATGACGTGTGCGAGCTGCTCTCGGGCAAGCGCACCGTGCGCTACATGCCACGCGGACAGCACATAGGCGACGACCCCTACAACCGCTGGGTGAAGCCCTCGTGCATGCTCATCTGTGAAGACAACTACTCCAACGCGCACGGCACGCCCTGGCTCTACCGCGAACTGGGCATCGGACGGCTGGTGGGCGCGCCCGTACCCGGCACGATGACCGCCGTGTGGTGGGAGACGGTAGGTGACTATGTGTTTGGCATCCCGCAAGTGAGTTCGATGGACAACCGTGGCCACCTCCTGGAGAACCAGCAACTGGAGCCCGACATTGAGTGCTATCTGTCCCCCGCCGACCTTTTGGGCGGAAAAGACACGCAGATAGAGCAGGCCGTAAGGCTGCTGCTGGGCCGGTAAGCCCCAAAAAGCATCCGGGGCCGCGCCGCACACTGCACATGCGGCGCGGCCCCTGTCTATTGTACTGCGTCACCCTGGCGGCCGTCCCCTTGTCCACAAGCCAGGCTAAGCCACGGGGAAAACAGGAGACGGGGAAACAAGACTGCAGGAAAGGTGAACGCCCGCCCGGGATGACGGACCGGGCACAGTGGCCTGAAAGGGCGGGGGCACGTCACCGGGACTGGCAAGCCATCCGCCTGTACCGCCAGTACCAGCAGCCTGGTACTGGAGTGCAGGCATGGTGAAACTGCAGTGCCATGTGTCCGAAACTGCAGTACCACCGGGCTGGTACTGGACACGAAGGCAAGCGTGCAGCCCATGCCGCGCCGTCTCCCCTCTTGCCGCACGCGCGCCGGGCGATGCGGAGACGCCAGTATGCGCCGTGAGTGACGTGCTTTTGTGTGGCTGTGTCCGTACGGATGACAGGAGGGGGGACTGCCTGACGTAAACTCTTCATCCTGTCAGCCAAGTTGCAGTTCGTTGCTTCTCGTGCGCGGCCTTTGGCACGTGCGGGAGCACTCCATGGCATTCCCCTGCTTTTGTGACGCGGCCACATCCCTCACTGCTTGGCATTGGGTTGCCCGATGGTGTCATTCGCCCCGTCGTCATCACACGCGTCCTTCTTTTCAGTAAGGGCTGAAAAGGAGGCAAACTGTGCGGCCCGCGCGTGCATCGACATGCGCGGATGCGTGGTGGAGGTGTGGTGCTCCATGTTGATAATGTCCTCGTAGTCATTCATGTCACCTGGAAGTTTGGTTGTCCGAATTATTGTGCATGTCCCTGTTTTTCCGCGAAGCCCGCTCCTGCATGGCGGGAGTGGTTCCTGCGGAATGTCCCCCTATCTGCCTGTTGCGTTCCATGGCGGTGGCGCCCTCGTCAAAGTTCAGCCCCATGAGAATTGCGTTTTTCCCAAAACGCTTCTTAATCTCCAGCACCGTCTGCTGCAGTTTGCGCTCACGCTGCAGAGCCTTTTCCCTCACCTCTGTGTCGCGTCTTTCCTGTTCGTAGTCGGTGAAGAGGTCAAGTTGCACGGGCCTGCCCTTCTGCTTCAGACAAGACTCGCTGTCCTCGCTTTGCACATGGCATGAGGTGAGGTTGAGCCTGCGGACAAGCAACTGCCGGTCTGTGATGCGGTCGAAAAGGGCAAGCACGGCCTGTGAGATAAGCCGGGATGACGAGGTGGGATACTCGAGCCTGCAGTTTCCATGCGCGGGCCTGGGCACGGGCCGCCCGTAATGGTCAAGCTGGACTTCGCCATGATAACCGGCGCGTATGACGCTGTCGGAAAGGCTTTCGGTGTCATATCCCACATAGAGGACCAGCTGGCTGGTGACCAGTCTCCTGTCCAATAGGGCGAGCGCGGCGGCCTCGGCCATCTCATGGACCACCACGCGCGCCTTGGCCCAAGTGTACGGGGTGTGCAGCACCTGCCCGCTGGACATGGAGTTGGTTTCGGGACGGTAAGCCTTTATTGCCTGGATGGTGCACGGCTCCCATCCCCAGGCGTGGTCAATAAGGAGTTCCGCGTTGACTCCAAACATCCGGTACAGGTACTCCTCATTGTTCACCGACTGCCTGGCCACATCGCCCATCGTGCGCAGGCCATGTGACTCAAGCCGGTGTGCCGTGCCCCTGCCCACACGCCAGAAGTCCGTCAGTGGGCGGTGGCTCCAGAGTGTCTGCCTGTAAGACATCTCGTCCAGTTCCGCAATCCTCACGCCATCCTTGTCGGCGGGGATATGCTTTGCCACGATATCCATGGCCACCTTGGCCAGGTACAGGTTGGTGCCGATGCCCGCCGTGGCCGTTATGCCGGTGGTCTTGAGCACATCGCGGATCATGGTCATGGCCAGTTGGCGCGCGGTCTGCCTGTAGATGAAAAGGTAGTCGGTGACATCCATGAACACCTCGTCGATGCTATAGACGTGTATGTCATCGGGCGAAACATACTTCAGGTAAGTCTCGTACACGAGACGGCTGTACCTTATATAATAAGCCATGCGTGGAGGTGCCACGATATAATCCACCTGCCAGTCGGGATGTGCCTGAAGGTCTTCGGCATTCCAGGTCTTGGCGCTGGCAGGCCTCCGGCATGCCAGCGCGCGTTCCGCATTTACCTGCCGCACACGTTGAACGACTTCGAATAGCCGGGCCCGTCCGGATATGCCGTATGCCTTGAGCGAAGGTGACACAGCCAGGCAAATGGTCTTCTCCGTGCGTGAGGAGTCGGCCACGACAAGATTGGTGGAGAGGGGGTTGAGCCCTCTCTCCACACACTCTACCGACGCGAAGAAACTCTTCAGGTCAATGGCGATATAGATACGCTTTCCTTTGTTCATGCGCGGGAATTGAGAAAGGGAGGAGTTCTGCGCACGCAGCCGTGCCGAGAACTCCTCCCCACATATTGTTTCCTGCCTGCACAGGGCACTACGCTTCACTCCTCATCCTTGCTGCCTTCGACCCGTTGCAGAGCCTTGCACAACTGGTCGGGGCACGAGGTGCTCTTCATCCCACACCTTACTCCGTGCAGCCGGGAAATCACGTCCTCAGTCTTCATGCCAACCACCAGTTGCGACAGACCCTTTGTGTTTCCGTCGCATCCTCCATGGAAACGGCACCGCGTCACGCGTCCATCCTTGACACCTACCTCGATGTACCTGCTGCACGTGCCCTGTGTCTTGTAAAGCAGCGTGCGCTCTCCGTTCTCGTTGACGACCTTGTTCTCCTGCAGTTCCATTATTCCTCGGACTCCTCGGGTTTCATGTTGGTGAATACCGTCTGCACATCGTCAAATTCCTCAAGTTTGTCCACCATCTTGTTGATGGTCTCGCGCTGCTCGGGAGTCACGTCCTTGAGGTCATTGGGAATGTAGGTAAACTCCCCGCCGACATCCTCGAACCCGTCGGCCTCAAGTTTCTTCTGAATGGCATTGTAACTGGTGGGCTCCCCGTAGATGGTGATTGTTCCCTCTTCCTCGTCCTGGTCAAATTCCTCGTCCACTCCATAGTCAATCATCTCCAGGATGAAGTCATCCATGTCCATGCCGTCCTTCTTCTTGAAGGTGAACACGCATTTGTGGTCAAAGAGGAACGAGAGCGACCCTGTGGTGCCCATGTTTCCGCTGAACTTGTTGAAGACGCTGCGCACATCGGCCACTGTGCGTGTGGTGTTGTCGGTAAGCGTGTCCACCAATATGGCCACCCCGTGAGGCCCGTATCCCTCGTAAGTCACCTCCTTGTAGTCGCTCTGGTCCTTGCCCAGGGCGTTCTTGATAGCACGCTCTATGTTGTCCTTGGGCATGTTCTCGCGCTTGCACACGGCAATCACGGAGCGCAGCGCGGGATTGTTCTCGGGCTCAGGCCCGGCCGCCTTGACCGCTATGGCAATTTGCTTGCCCAGTCGTGTGAAAGTCTTGGCCATGTGCCCCCATCTCTTCAGTTTGGTTGCCTTGCGGTATTCAAATGCTCTTCCCATTGGTTTGTGTTATAATATTGTTTCGGTTTATCTTGCTGCTCTATTCTTCCTTATCTCAACTCTGCCCCTAACTGCTTTCCCAGTTGCTGCACCAGTTTCTGCATGATGGAAGTAATCTGCTTGTCATTGAGTGTCTTGCTGTCATCCTGCAGGATGAAGTTAACGGCGTATGACTTCTTGCCCTTGGGCAGATTCTTGCCCTCATACACATCGAAGAGTTTCACCGCACGCAGCAATTTCTTCTCAGTCTGGTAGGCAACCTTCTCTATCTGGCCAAACTCCACACTCTCGTCAACCAGTAGAGCCAGGTCGCGGCTTACTGCGGGGAACTTGCTGATTTCTCTGTAAATGACCGTTTTCCCCTGTATGCACTTCATAAGAACGTGCCAATGAAGATCAGCGAAATAGACAGGGGACACCAGTCCGAACCTCTCCAATAACGCATGACTCACAATGCCCATCTCACAGAGCACCTTGCCTGCACGCGTCTGCACGAGCAGGCTCTTGTCGAAGATGTCGTTCTTTCCGTCAGCAAACACCAGCATTCCAAAGGGAACACCCGTGCGGGAGAGGATGTTGACTACATGTGCCTTTAGTCCTGCAAACGACATCTCCTCGTCAGGATGTGCCCAACTGCCGCTCACTCTCTTTCCCGTGCACCACAACCCCAGGTGATAGTCCTCGCTGTAAGCGTCCAGCACATGCTTTATGACCTCGGGGTCATGACTGCTGCTCACTCCGGGCACAATCTCGGGACAACGCTTCCTGGCCTCGAACTTGTAGCAGTTCCCAAACTCGAAGAAACGCAAGTTGGGGTTCTTGTGGCTCACGTTGCGCGCGATACTTTCCAGCCCGCCAAACAGGAGCGTCTGCCTCATGGCATTGAGGTCCTGGCTGAGCGGATTAAGCAACTTCACCAGGTTCTCGCTCTTGTAGGACTCCAGGCCATCATAGTAAGCGCCACGCTGCAGGCTGTTGTTCAGTATCTCGCGGAACCCGGCACCCACCAGTTGCTCACCCACCAGGTTCTGCAACTTGTGGCTCTTGTCGGGCTCGCCCTTCACCGCCAGGCTGCTGTGCAGGGTTGTGGGCATTTCCACCAGATTGTAGCCATATATACGCAGGATGTCCTCCACCACGTCACAGGGGCGCTGGACATCCACCCGGTAGGGAGGCACCACAAGACTCAGTCCATCGGCATCCTCCTCGACTATTCTCATCTCAAGGCTCGACACAATACTCCGCACGGTTCCGGCGGGGATGTGCTGTCCCACCAGTCTGTCCACATAGTCGTACTTGAGTTCCACGGGAAAACCAGGCACAGGCTCTGGACGTGTGTCAACAATCTCCATGCTGACTTTGGCTCCAGCCAATTCCCTTGCCATCAGGGCAGCCAACTTCAGTGCATAAATCTGAGCATTGGGATCCACACCGCGCTCGAAACGGAAACTGGCATCCGTGCTCAAGCCATGGCGGCGCGCGCTCTTGCGGATCCATGTGGGATTGAAGTAGGCACTCTCAAGCAGCACATCCTTGGTGGTGTCGTAGGTACCGCTGCCCTTGCCTCCAAACACGCCGGCTATGCACATGGGCTCCTCGGCGTTGCAGATGGCCAGGTCGTGGCCAGAGAGCTTGTGCTCCACACCATCCAGGGTCACAAAGGGCGTTCCCTCGGGCATAGTCTTCACAATCACATGCTTGCCCTTTATCATATCGGCGTCAAAGCAATGCAGAGGTGTGCCGAAGGCCATCATGATGTAATTGGTGATATCCACAATGTTGTTGATAGGGCGTATGCCTATCACACGCAGCCTGTCCTGCAGCCACTCGGGGCTTTCCTTCACCTTGCAGCCTGTAAGGCTCACAGCCGCATAGCGTGGGCACGCCTCCTTGTTCTCAACCGTGACGCTTATGGGAAGATCCTCGTTGTCAACCAGGAATGCATCCACGGACGGCCTGTGCAAACTGGTCTTGAAGCCATTCTGCAACAGCCAGGCATACAGGTCGCGCGCCACGCCATAGTGACTGCACGCGTCCGCACGGTTGGGAGTGATGTCAACCTCTATCACATAGTCGCTCTCTATATGGTAATACTCGGCGGCGGGAATGCCCACAGGGGTGTCTTCGGGCAAGACGATGATGCCGCTATGGTCATTACCGACACCTATCTCGTCCTCGGCGCATATCATGCCGCAACTCTCCACGCCCCGGAGTTTGCTTTTCTTGATGGTAAAGCACTCGTCACCATCATACAGCTTGGTGCCCACAACAGCAACAATCACCTTCTGCCCAGCTGCCACATTGGGTGCTCCGCACACAATCTGCAGAGGCTCGCCCTTGCCCGTGTCCACGCTGCAGACATGCATATGGTCGCTGTTGGGGTGAGGTTCGCAGGCCAACACTTGGGCAGTCCACAATCCATCCAGTCCACCTTTGATTGACTGGACTTCCTCAATACCATCCACCTCCAACCCAACACTGGTAAGCGCATCGGCCACTTCCCGGGCGCTGAGTGTGGTGTCCACATACTCGCGAAGCCACTTGTATGATATGTTCATATAAACTTATTTATATATTTGTCCTACATACTTCGAAGCGCAAAATTACGATTTTTCTTCTACACGGGGAAGAAAAACGCCCATAAGATGGCACTTAAAGACTGATAGTCAGACTTGGTCAGAACATGGGCTCTCCAAGAACGGACTCCCCGACTACCTCATGCGAGAGAGCAAAATGTAAACAGGATGCCAGATTAACCAGGCAAGCCAGGCCGGCGTGATAGAAAAACAAGACAAGCCCTCCCGCTTTGTCGGGAATATCCATCGGACTTAAAAGCCAGATATAAAGAGAAAGAGAAGGCTGCCCGAAATGACGGGCAGCCTCCACTGGATAGTGTTACGAATGTATGAACAGGCGGGTTAGCCGTTCACCTTCTTCATGTGTGCGATGAGCTCAAGCACCTTGTTGGAGTAGCCAATCTCGTTGTCGTACCAGCTCACAACCTTCACGAATGTGTCGGTCAGGGCGATACCAGCCTTGGCATCGAAGATAGACGTCAGTGTGCAGCCCAGGAAGTCTGAAGAAACCACAGCATCCTCAGTGTAGCCCAGCACGCCCTTCAACTCGCCCTCAGAAGCCTCCCTCATGGCAGCGCAAATCTCCTCGTACTTGGCGGGCTTCTTCAGGTTCACGGTCAGGTCAACCACAGAAACGTCCAGAGTGGGAACACGCATAGACATACCTGTCAACTTGCCGTTCAGCTCGGGGATGACCTTGCCCACAGCCTTTGCGGCACCGGTTGAAGAGGGGATGATGTTGCCCGAGGCAGCACGGCCACCGCGCCAGTCCTTCATAGAGGGGCCGTCAACAGTCTTCTGGGTGGCAGTTGTAGAGTGAACGGTTGTCATCAGACCTTCGGCGATACCGAACTTGTCGTTCAGAACCTTGGCGATAGGAGCCAGACAGTTGGTTGTGCAAGAAGCGTTAGACACGAACTGAGTGCCCTTCACGTACTTGTCGAAGTTCACACCGCACACGAACATGGGGGTTGCATCCTTTGAGGGAGCAGACATCACCACATACTTTGCACCAGCCTGAATGTGGGCCTGAGCCTTCTCCTGGGTCAGGAACAGGCCAGTTGACTCTACCACGTACTCAGCCTCAACCTCGTTCCACTTCAAATCTGCGGGGTTGCGCTCAGCAGTCACACGAATCTTCTTGCCGTTAACAATCAACTGGCTTTTCTCAACGTCAGCCTCGATAGTTCCCTGGAACGCTCCGTGCATGGTATCATACTTCAGCATGTAAGCCAAGTAATCCACAGGGCACAGGTCATTGATACCTACGATTTCGATGTCGTCACGTGTCTGTGCGGCACGGAAAACGAAGCGACCGATACGGCCGAAACCATTAATACCTACTTTTGTTGCCATTTCTTTAATGTATTTAAAGGGTTAGAAATAAAAGTCTCTATTATCCACAATTACAATAATGAGATGACTTGCACGCCACCATAAGCAAAGCGCATAAAAGCCAAAAGTGCACATACATCAGTCTTCTCTTCATTTTTCTCCATTTTGTGGACGCAAAATTACGATATTCTTTTTAATTTCGCGCTCGAAACAAAACAAAAAAAGATTTTATGTCATTTATCCGGGACTTCAAAGCGTTTGCCCTCAAAGGGAACGTGGTTGACATGGCCATAGGCGTGATTATAGGTGGAGCATTTGGCAAGTTGGTGACAAGTGTAGTCAACAACATCATCATGCCCCCCATCGGAGTGCTCACAGGTGGTATGGACTTCACTGACCTCAAACTCGTGCTCAAGGACGAGGTGACCAGGAACGGCCAAGTGGTGAGCGAGGCTGTAACACTCAACTATGGCCAGTTTATACAGGACACGGTGGATTTTCTCATCATATCAATCTGCATATTTTTGGTTATAAAGGGATTTGCAGCCCTGTCGCGCAAGAAGGAGGAGAAATCCTCCGATACCGCACCGGCTCCACAGCCTTCGGCCGAGGAGAAACTGCTCACCGAGATACGTGACCTTCTGAAAAATCTTAAAAATGAACATGCGATATGAGGAGATTGATTGTGGGGCTGTTGGTGGCCCTGTGCCTGCACACTGGCGCGCAGTCCTATGACTCTACACTTGCCAGTGCTGTCCGAGGAGACTATGGCGGAAAGGCCGACAGTCTGGCGCAGGTGCTTGTGAACCAGTTCATGTACAAGGCAAAGGGCACATTCTGGTCCACGCCAAAGGACGTGGAGAAGTCAAGCACATACATATATTGGCAGCAGGCTCATGCCATGGATGTGCTTGTATATGCCTACGAGAGGCACGCCAATGACTCGGTGAAGACGTTGGCCAACCGCTACAAGGCCTACATGCGACTGTGGTACAGCAACCATGCCAACAACTATTCGGGAGGGCAGACGGGATTTGAGAACCCCTACACCGATGACATGTGCTGGATATGCCTCACCTTGATTCACATGACCGAGGCGACGGGGCTGGAGGTGTATGCCAACACGGCACGCAAAGTATTTGATAACGCGATTATGAAACGTGCCGTGGAGGACGAGACAGGGCTGTGGCTACCATGGAACACTGACCAGGGAGCAGGGCCGAATGCCTGCACGCTGAGTCCCGCCTGTCTGATAGCAGCCAAACTGTACGACAAGTATGGGGACGGAAAGTACCTGGAGTATGCCGAGAAGTTCTACACCTACATGCAGAAAAGAATTGTGAAGACTGACGGACGCGTGGAGGAACCGCCCCTCACCTACACCCAAGGCACATTCGCCGAGGCGTGCAGGCGCCTCTATCACATCACGGGCAAGGCGGTTTATCGCATGAAGGCACAACAGTACATCGAGTATGCCTTCACCAGCGGAAGGTGCACCAATGGCAAGAACATACTGAGAGACGAAGGGTCAAGTATGGATCAGAGCATCTTCAAGGCTGTGCTCATCCCCTATGCGGTGAACTATGTGCTTGACGGGAAAATGTCCCTTTCAAGCAGACTCAAAATATGCAAGTACATTCAACTGAACGCCAACACACTATGGGCATCACTTGACAAGGACTCCTACCCTGCCATGTATTGTCCCTTCGACTGGACCAAGCATTACGACGCAAGCAAAACAGCCTCGATGGGTGCCATGGCAAGCGGAGCGTCACTGCTTGAGAATTGCGCGCGCATGTGCAAGGAAATAACTATGCCAGACACCCCCGACGCGATAGAGTCTCCACAAGGCACAGGACAAACCACGCGGCAAGGTGTCTTCACCCTTTCAGGGCAACAGTTGATGCCTGACGGAAAGCAGAAGAGTCGCCTGCCCGCTGGATGCTATGTGATAGACGGGCGCAAAGAGATTGTGAGATGACAGGAGAACACCGCCTTCTATATATTATATTATGTGTGGCTTTGGCACTCATGCCCGATGGCTTGAGCGCCAAACTACGCAGGGTGCCGCCACACAAGGCACGTCTCTCGGTGGAGGAATTGTCCAAAGCCGACTCTGCCATACAGGACGCGATTGCACGCAAGGAGATACCGGGCGCGGTGCTTGGGGTCGTGCGAGGCGGACGCATGGCCTACTTGAAAGCTTACGGAAACCGGCAGGTGTACCCCAATGTTGAACCGATGACCACAGAGACCGTCTTTGACATGGCCTCATGCAGCAAGGCCATGTCCACAGCAGTCTGCGTGATGCAATTATGCGAGACCGGAAGGCTGAGGCTCGCCGACCCAGTGTCAACATACATCCCAGAGTTCCTGGACTGGAAAGGGCAGTCGGGCGGCACAACGGTCATACGCGTCCAGCATCTGCTCACGCACACCTCTGGACTTCCCGCCTATGCTCCCGTAGAGGTACTGGCCCGCAAGTATGGATCGCCCAATCCCCAGGGACTGCTGGAGCACATCTGCCAGGTGAAGCGCGACTTTGAGCCTGGCACGGATTTCCAATACAGTTGTCTCAACTATATCGCCCTGCAGCACATCATCCAAAGGTGTACGGGTCTTTCGCTTCGCGAGTATGCCCGTCGTTGCATCTTTGCCCCCTTGGGGATGACCCATACTGATTACCTTCCCATAGGTGAGAACCTGGAGAAATGGGGCCACCTGATAGCACCCACCACCCGTCAGCCTGACGGAAGTGTGCTGCGCGGACAGGTACACGACCCCCTGGCAAGAGTCTTGAATGGAGGTATAAGTGGAAACGCAGGCGTGTTCAGCACCGTGGATGACATAGCCACCCTGTGCGCAGCATTGCAGAATGGAGGGAAGTGGAAGGGCGCACGCATTCTTTCGGCAAACAGTGTGCGTACAATGCGCACCGTGCCCAAATGGGCAAGGAAGACAGGACGCACCTACGGATGGGACGTGAGCAGCCCCTATGCCTCATGCAATGGAGATTTGCTCTCGCCGCAAACCTACGGGCATACAGGCTACACGGGCACCAGCATCGTCATCGACCCAGTCAATGACGTGAGCATCATCCTGCTCGCCAACGCCGTGCACCCTGTTGACGGGAAGAGCCGCATGGTACGTCTGCGCGCACTCATCAGCAACATTGTGGCCTCGGCTCTGCTGGACAAGGCAGAATGACCTCGTCTATTGGTAAATAGATATCAGACAAGCCATTTGACAACGAAGAAGACGAAAGACCAAGTAAGAGACCAGGCGAGAGCCATCCTCGGCTTCAATAAAATACTTGATAGAGCAGAGCAAGGCACAGGACAAACAACCACTTTCAACCAGTTGAACGTCAATGGCATCAGCGACAAACCCGATGGATGTTACCTGGCAAAGGACACAACGAGGATTGCCATCATACTGGAGACGAAGGCGGAGAAAGAAGAACTTTCAAAACAGAAGTGGGAAGGTGAACAGCAAAAGAGACAATGGCAGACAAGCAACGCATCTACGCGCCTACCAGGAGGATAAATGACAGTTTGCATCTCCAGTTTGGCATAAGCATCTCTATCACAAGATGATTTTTACTGCTTGAGCCCTTGCGGTGAAAAGATATGGAGCCTTATATAAAATATAAAAGGGATTGAGAAAGAAGCGGAAAAGCATTGGGCTTCTTTTTCTCCTGCCATCGCCGCCTGCAGGAACATAAAGATCCCAAATCGTGACGAGAAAGCATAAATCATGTGTAATTTATAGGCCGGCAAACGCATCCTGGACTGGCTTGGCGTTTCAAAGAAGTTAGTACTATGCGAAAAAGAGATTTCCCCGATATTCCTTTTTAGAAGCCTCCCTCCTTTTGTCCTTCAAAGAATTTGCATTAATTTTGCATTTCGTATAATTCGAAACGTGAGCATGGGAGAACCCAGGAAAAATAGCAGAAGGAAAAACTCATCCAAGAATCCGAAAAACAGCCTGTTTGACAAGATGGCAGGCTGGGGTGTTAAGATTTGGAACGGCACGCGCACAATTTACCGGAACGGATCGGAAAATTGCGAGGTAAAGGAAAGCGAGCGCCTGGACAAGAATGCAAACCGCAGGTTTATGTGCGGACTGCTTCTGCTTGTGCTTTCCTTCTGCTTGCTTGTGGCCATGCTTTCCTCTTTCTTTACGGGAAAGGCCGACCAGTCCCTGATGAACGACCCCACGCAACCGGCCGCGAACTGGCTTGGCAAACTGGGATGGAGGCTTTCGCGCTGGCTGATGGATGACAGTTTCGGTGTATCGGGCATCATGGTGCCTGTTTTCCTGCTGGCTGCGGGCGTGCGCGTTACAGGCATTATGAAAATACGGCTGCACAAGTGGTTTATCAACTGTATGGTGCTGATGATATGGTCCTCTGCATTCCTCGCCTGCCTGACACATTATATACCTTCCATGCAGGACAGCTTCCTCAGTTGGGGCGGAAGCATCGGAAAGCAGGAGTATGCCGTTGCTTCGGACGAGATAGGTTCGCTGGGCTGCATGATTGCTCTGCTGGTGAGCGCGCTGTTCTATCTGTTTTATCTGAGCGGGGAGATTGCAACCTCGTTCCGCCATATGGTGACACGCCGTTCCGGGAACAACGGGGCTGGCGGTGCTGACAACAGCGTCTGCCGCCAACCCGGATCGGAGGAGGAAACTGGGGGCGATGAACTCCTGGATGCAGAGGAATCGGGCAGCGAGCCTTTCTCCGACAGTCCAGAGTCCACTGCCACAGTGCTGACATTCGATGTGCCATGTGGCCCAGACACCCAAGCCACCGGCACACAGGATGACGAGAACCAGCCCACCGAAGTACCCTCCATGACACCCACCAAGGAGGTGCCCTTTGAGATACAGTCTCCAGCGGGGGAGGAGCCTGGGGACACGACCACGGACATGAAGATAGTCATCGGCGAGGCACCAGAGAAGGCAACGCTCAAGCACGACGGCGCGCTGGAGGTGTATGACCCCAAGAAAGACCTGGAGTTCTACAGGTATCCCACGGTGGACCTGCTGAAGCGCTACCCCGACAACACCACAGGTGTGGACATGGAGGAACAGAGGCGCAACAAGGAAAGAATACAGGAGATACTCAGGAACTTCGGCGTGGAGATTGTGAGCATCACAGCCACCGTGGGCCCCACAATCACGCTCTACGAGATCAAGCCTGCCCCTGGTGTGCGCGTGAGCCGCGTGCGCAGCCTTGAGGACGACATTGCATTGAGCCTGAGCGCACTTGGCATACGCATCATTGCACCCATCCCCGGCAAGGGGACTATCGGCATAGAGGTGCCTAATGCCAAACCGCAGATTGTGTCGATGGAGAGCATCATCAACAGCCGCAAATTCCAGACGACCGACTACGAACTGCCCATCGCGCTGGGAAAGACCATCACCAACGAGGTATATATGGCCGACCTGGCCAAATTGCCGCACCTGTTGGTGGCGGGAGCCACAGGACAGGGCAAGTCTGTGGGACTGAACGCCATCATCACATCACTTCTCTACAAGAAGCATCCCGCAGAGCTCAAACTGGTAATGGTGGATCCCAAGAAGGTGGAGTTCAGCCTGTACAATCCCCTGGTCAAGCACTTCCTGGCACAAGTGGAGGGCACAGAGGAGACCGACGAGCCCATCATCACCGATGTGAACAAGGTGGTGCAGACGCTTAAATCCCTGTGCGTGGAGATGGACGAGCGCTACAACTTGCTGAAGGTCGCGCACGCCAAGAACCTGAAGGAGTACAACCAGAAGTTCCGCAACCGCCAGCTCAACCCCAACAACGGCCACCGTTTCCTGCCCTACATCGTGGTCATCATCGACGAGTTTGGCGACCTCATCATGACGGCGGGCAAGGAGATAGAGCTGCCCATAGCCCGCATAGCCCAGTTGGCACGCGCCGTGGGCATACACATGATTATTGCCACACAGCGTCCCACCACCAACATCATCACAGGAACCATCAAGGCCAACTTCCCCGCACGCATCGCCTTCAAGGTGAGCAGTTCCGTGGACAGCAAGACCATCCTCGACCGTTCGGGAGCCAACCACCTGGTGGGAAAGGGTGACATGCTCATCATCACAGGTGGAGAGCCTGTGCGCGTGCAATGCGCCTTTGTGGATACGACCGAGGTGGAGAACATCGTCTCCTTCATAGCCGGCCAGCAAGGATACCTCGCGCCATTCCCCCTGCCCGAGGTGCCCGAAGAGGGAGACGACAAGGCGGGAGGATCCGGCATGGACACCACACGCCTTGACAGCATGTTTGAGGACGCCGCACAACTGATAGTCTCCTCACAGCGGGGCAGCACCAGTTACATACAGCAGGCACTGGAGGTTGGCTTCAACCGTGCGGGGCGCATTATGAAGCAACTGGAGATGACCGGTATCGTGGGGCCATCCAGGGGGAGCAAGCCGCGCGAGGTACTCTGTGCCACAATGGACGAACTTCAGCACAAGCTGGACAGCATCAGGAGCAAGTGATGAATGTCATGCGATTGTCACACGGTTTTTCTTTGCAGCCTCAATGGAAAGCGGTACCTTTACGCGAGATGTCGGGGAAAACATACGGAGAGCCATGGCGTTTCGCCTGCCCATGAGGCGAAAGCCTGTGTGCGGAGAAGTATCTGGCAGAAGACTCCCCCGGAATGACCGTGCCCTTTGCTCCCCCGCTGCTCCACCAAAACGGCACAATGGGCACGGAAGAACCGGCATTACAATATAATGTAAGAAGACAATGAGACGACTACTAATGCTCACCGCATGGCTTCTGTGCATAGCACCCTACGCACAGAACGCGCGCAAGGTGCTTGACGCGGCCGCGTCAAGAATCAGAAAGGCAGGCGACATCCAAGTGACTTTCACAGCCACATCATTCAACGGGAACACCGAGCAAGGCAGGACAGAGGGCACCATGCTGCTCAAGGGAAAGAAGATGCGGATGGACACCCCCGAGATGAAGACATGGTACGACGGCACTACCCTGTGGTCATACATGCCGCAAAGCGGGGAGGTGAACGTGACCACACCCACCGAGAAGGAGATGTCCGTAATGAACCCCTACTCGTTCCTCAACGTTTACAAGAAGGGGTACAAACTCAGCATAAAGGAAGGACACCTGCGCGGACAGGCCACCTACGAGGTGCACATGACCGCACGATACACGGGATACATGGCGCAGGAGGTGTACCTGGATATCCGCAAGGCAGACTACACGCCCCTGTGCGTGCGGGTGAAGCAGGACGGGAACTGGAACAGGGTGGCCATACACACCTTCAAGAGCGGCATGAGGCTCGGTGATGACGATTTCCGCTTTGACCCCGCCAAGCATCCCGAGGCCGAGGTAATCGACCTGAGATGAGCACGCAATCCGCCACCGGCCTCACGCGTTGGAGAAATATCCGAAAGCAGGAAAGGCTGGCTCCACCCCAAGGCATCACTGTGGAAAAGCCATAGAGCACCCTGTCGAGACAGGCAAGAGATGCGGGAAAACGGCGAGGCGGACATGAAACCAAGAAAACGGACAAGCGACACGACATGAGACATACACAGATGATGATTATAGGCAGCGGGCCTGCCGGATGCACAGCGGCTATCTACGCCAGCAGAGCGGGACTCACCACCACAGTTATGGAGGGCATGCAGCCTGGCGGGCAGTTGACCATCACCACACAGATAGACAATTATCCGGGATTCAGCGAGGGCGTTGACGCCAACGAACTGATGGACAGCATGCGCGCGCAGGCCGAGCGTTTTGGAGCACAGATGCTGGCAAGCATGGTGACGGGGGTCAACCTCGGTGAGCGTCCATTCCGCGTCTGGACCGACGGGGAAGAGGAATGGACAGCCGACACATTGGTCATCGCCACCGGTTCAAGTGCCAAATACCTGGGACTGCCCGACGAGCAGAGATACCTGGGAATGGGCGTGAGCACATGTGCCACATGCGACGGATTCTTCTACCGTCATAAGGTGGTGGCTGTGGTAGGAGGGGGTGACACTGCCTGTGAGGAGGCCGCATACCTGGCTACCCTGGCCTCAAAGGTGTACATGATAGTGCGCAAACCCTTCCTGAGAGCCAGCCAGATTATGCAGGAGCGGGTGATGCGCGCGCCCAACATCGACATTCTTTTCGAGAACACGCCCACGGGACTTTACGGTGAGGACAAACTGCAAGGCCTGCATCTGACCTACCGCGCGGGCAAGGAGGACGAGAAACTGCATGACCTGGACATTGACGGACTGTTCCTGGCTATAGGCCACCACCCCAACAGTGGCCTGTTCGCACAGTGGCTCCCCACCGACGAGGCAGGCTACATCAAGACCACGGACGGCACCCCATGCACCGACATCCAGGGTGTGTATGCCGCAGGAGACGTGGCCGACCCACGATACCGGCAGGCCATCATAGCCGCCGGCTCCGGGGCAAAGGCCGCCATGGAGGCAGAAAAATACCTGAAGCAAAACCCTGATTCCCGCAGACAATGAACAAGTGGAAACTATACCTGTTGTTGCGCAAGCAAGACTATCTTAGAGACGAGCGCAACCCGATGTTTGACAAGAACCGCTTCATGAAGTTCCTGGCCGTGTTCATGTGGCTTTACTATGCCGCCATCCTGGTGTTCCTGGGCGTGGCGCTCCCCATGGGCATGCGGGGAGCCTACAATGGCGTGGCGGCCTTCCATGTGCTGGACGGGCTGTTGGTGTATGTGCTGATTGCCGACTTCTGGACGCGCGCGCTCCTGGTGGAGAGCCCCTCACAAAGCATTCGCCCCTACACCCTGCTGCCCATTCCCCGCTCGTTCCTGCTGAACGTGTACATGGTACGCTCGGGCTTCAGTCCCGGCACGCTCTTCTGGATGTTCTTGTTTGTCCCCTTCGGGTTGCTCGCCGTATATCCCCTGCTGGGATGCGGAGGCCTGCTGGGCTGGCTGCTGGGCTGGTGGATCATGTGTGTCATCGACAGTTTCCTTTACCTGACGGTACGCACCCTGTGCATGCGGCATTGGGCATGGTGGCTGCTGCCTGTAGCCGTGCATGCGGGGCTGCTGTGCCTCATGCTGGTCCCCAAGGGCAACCTCCTCGACATGCCGTGCACACAGCTCATGTACGCTTTTGCGCTGGGCAAGGCCTGGGCATTCGCCCTTGCCGCCGCTGTGATTGCCGTCCTGTACTGGATATGCTACCGCCTGCAGGGCGTGGTGGTCTATCGCGAGATAAGCAAGGAGGAAACCACCACGGTAAAGAGCACCACACAGTTCAACTTCCTCAACCGCTACGGCCTGCTGGGCGAATACCTCAAGCTGGAGATAAAACTTCGCCTGCGCAACAAGACCCTGCGCTATCAGTTCATCTTGGCTCTCGCGGTTGTGCTGCTGCTCAGCGGCATCCTTTTCTTCACCGACATCTACGACGCGCCATTCATGAAGTCCTTCATCTGCCTGTACGACTACCTGGCGCCCAGCACCATCACGCTGGTGTGCATCATGTGCCACGAGGGCAACTACATCGACGGACTGATGAGCCGCCGCAACAGCATATACCAGCTGCTGCGCGCCAAGTATGTGTTCAACGCCTGCATGACCGCGCTCCCCGCCCTGCTGCTCATCCCGCTGATGGCCACGGGAAAGATATCGGTGTGGATGAACCTGGGCTACATGCTGTTCACACAGGGCGTGGTGGTGCCCCTGCTGTTCCAGTTGGCCATATACAACAATAACACCCTGCCCCTCAACGCCAAGTTAATGGGCGGCAAGCAAGGCAACACCATGCAGCAGATAGTGTCGTTGATAGCCCTGTCCGTGCCTATCGGCATAGAGAACCTGGGCATCCTGGCATTCGGCCCGGTGTGGGGTTATGCCCCCATGATAGCGTTGGGTATCGCGGGCATCACCCTCGCGCCTGTATGGCTTCGCGCCACCTACAGGCGCATGATGGCCAGGAGATACATCAACATGGAGGGCTTCCGCGCCACACGCAACATCTGACAGTGACCGGCATTTGCCCCCGGCACACGATGTCCGGGACTCACGGTACACACCACGCGACACAACACACACCAGCACAAAACAACATTCAAGATGAAGATACAGATCAACAACCTCAAGAAGACATTCGGCCCCAAGGTGGCAGTCGATATAGAAGAGTTCCACGTGAATGACGGAGAGATCCTGGGACTGGTAGGAAACAACGGGGCAGGCAAGAGCACCCTGTTCCGTCTCATGCTCGACCTTCTGAAGGCCGACACGGGGCATGTGCGCATGCAGTGCGGCGACATCGATGTGGATGTGGCCGAGACCGAGGTGTGGAAGGACTGGACCGGCGCCTATGTGGACGAGGGGTTTCTCATCGACTACCTCACCCCCGACGAGTACTTCCAGTTCATCGCCCGCATCTCGGGCATGACCGCCCGTGAGTGTGCGGAAGTGCTCGACACCTTCCGCCCCCTACTGGAGGGAGAGGTGCTGGGGCAGAAGAAGCTCATCAGAAACCTCTCGGCAGGCAACAAGCAGAAGGTGGGCATTGTGGCGGCCATGCTGCTCAAGCCCCAACTGCTCATCCTCGACGAACCCTTCAACTTCCTGGACCCCAGCAGCCAGAGCGCCATGAAGCACCTGCTCACACAGTACAACCACGACACGGGAGCCACCATCCTGGTCTCCAGCCACAACCTGCAGCACACGGTGGACATCTGCCCGCACATCGCGCTCCTTGAGCATGGGCACATCATCCGCTCAATCGACAACGGCAACGGCGAGGCGCAAGCCGAACTGGAGAACTACTTCCAGGTGAGCGACTGACCTGCCCGGATGCCGGACACCTGTGGGCGGGGCTGCCTCTGCCTGCCGGCGACGGGCGTAAAAGCCCTGCGGCAGGCAGAGGCAGAGGCAAGAGCAGGGACTTTTTGCAGGGAAAAGGAAAAATCCCCATGGGCATGCGGATGTCCATGGGGATTTTTTTCTAACTTTGTAAGCGTGATTGTGACAATCGCACATCAGAATAACTCATCCAGGATAATACATTTCACATATAAACCATATCACGCACCAATGAAGACCCGACTTCTATCCGTAGTGCTCGCATGCGCGTGCACCGCGTCCGCATGGGCTGAGACCGACCCTGTGGACATGGTCAATCCCCTGACGGGAACCCTTTCCAAGTTTGAATTGTCCACTGGCAACAACTACCCTGTGATTGCCATGCCCTGGGGCATGAACTTCTGGACCCCCCAGACCGGAAGGAACGGGGACGGCTGGCAATACACCTACACGGCCGACAAAATCCAGGGCTTCAAGCAGACCCACCAGCCAAGCCCCTGGATGAACGACTATGGCATGTTCTCCCTGATGCCCATCACGGGTGATGTCACCTTTGACCAGGAGAAGCGCGCAAGCTGGTTCTCGCACAAGGCAGAGGTGGCCAAGCCCTACTACTACCGCGTCTATCTGGCCGACTATGACATCACCACCGAGATTGCGCCCACCGAGCGCGCGGCCATCTTCCGCTTCACCTTCCCCCAGGAGGACATGTCCTACGTCATCCTGGATGCCTTCGACCGCGGGTCATATGTACAGGTGCAGCCCGAGAAGAACCGCATTGTGGGCTACACGACCCGCAACAGCGGCGGCGTGACCCCCGACTTCAAGAACTGGTTTGTGATTGACTTCGGCACACGCGCCTTCGACTATGTGGCCGTGACCGACAGCAAGGAAATCCGCGAGGGCAAGACCGAGGCCAAGGAAGACCACGCGGGAGCCATCGTGGGCTTCCGCACCAAGCGCCGCGACGTGGTCACAGCGCGGGTAGCGTCGTCCTTCATCAGCCTGGAACAGGCCGAGCGCAACCTGGGCGAACTGGGCGGGAGGTCCTTTGACGAGGTGGCCGCCGCAGGACGCAAGACCTGGAACGACGTGCTCGGACGCATCGAGGTGAGCGGCGGCAGCGACGGGCAGATGCGCACCTTCTACTCCTGCCTGTGGCGCGCACTCCATTTCCCCCGCCGCTTCTATGAACTGGACGCCAGCGGGAAGCCCGTCCACTACAGCCCCTACAACGGCAAGATTCTCCCCGGCTACCTCTTTGCCGACACAGGCGTGTGGGACACCTTCCGGTGCCTGTTCCCCTTCCTCAACCTGGTGTACCCCTCGATGAACGAGGAGATGCAGGCCGGACTGGTCAACGCATACCTGGAGAGCGGCTACCTGCCCGAATGGAGCAGCCCAGGACACCGCGACTGCATGATAGGCCAGAACTCCGCCTCGGTGGTTGCCGACGCCTACATCAAGGGCATCCGCGTGGAAGGGCAGGAGAAACTGTGGGACGCCGTGACCTACGGGGCGCACCACCACCTCGACCGCTCCGCGTCGGGACGGCTGGGGCACGAGTACTACGACCGCCTGGGCTACGTGCCCTGCAACGTGGGCATCGGGCAGAACGTGGCGCGCACGCTGGAGTATGCCTACAACGACTGGTGCATCTACACCTTTGGCAAGGCGCTGGGCAAGAGCGAGGCCGAACTGGCCCCGTACAAGAAGGCCGCGCTCAACTATGCCAACGTGTACAACCCCGCACGCAGGCTGATGTGCGGGCGCGAGGAGAAGGGCGACTTCAACAAGGACTTCGTGCCCGAGAACTGGAGCGGGGAATTCTGCGAGGGAAACAGCTGGCACTGGAGCTTCTGCGTGTTCCACGACCCCATGGGGCTGGGCAAGCTCATGGGCGGACGCGCGCAACTGGCACAGATGATGGACAGCGTGTTCGTGCTGCCCAGTTACCTGGGATTGCGCAGCCGTGGCGTGATACACGAGATGCGCGAGATGCAGGTGATGGACATGGGGCAGTACGCACACGGCAACCAGCCCATCCAGCACATGGTGTACCTCTACGACTGGGCAGGACAGCCGTGGAAGGCACAGTACTGGGCGCGGGAGATAATGGACAAGCTGTACAATCCCAACGCCGACGCCTACTGCGGCGACGAGGACAACGGACAGACCTCGGCCTGGTATGTGTTCTCGGCCATGGGCTTCTATCCCGTGTGCCCCGGCACCAAGCAGTACGCCATGGGCTCGCCCCTCTTCCAGAGCGTGAGAGTCAAGTTGGAGAACGGGAAGACCATACAGATACAGGCTCCGGGGAACAACGGGGACACACGCTATGTCAATGACGTGAAGGTGAACGGCAAGAGCGTGACCCGCACCTGGCTTGGCCACGACGAGCTCACCGCCGGCGCGCGCATACAGTTCCAGATGTCGTCCAAGCCCAACAAGAAGCGGGGCACACTGGACAAGGACGCACCCTACAGTTTCACAGCCGACAGTGACCGTTAAGACACAGGCACCGACAGCACTTTAAGCCTCCGCCGAGGCATGAGCATACTGGTCACAGGAGGGAAGCAGCCGCCGCAGGCATGCTTCCCTCCTTGCTTATGGGCGAGCCCACACCCCACCTCCCCACAAGGGGGAGGAGCACTGCATCAGCCAACGCACCGCGCTGCATCCGCCAACGCACCGCACTGCATCAGCCAACGCACCGCACTGCATTGGACAAGGCTCGCGGCAGGAATGGCCTCCTCCCCCTTGGGTGAGGCTGGGAGGGGGCTCCCCCTTGCCTGGGAGGGGGCTTTTGTACTATCTGTAAGCAAAACAAAGACGTTTTGCAACAAATACGCCGCGCAAGCACACCTTTGCCTTACTAAACGTTCCGCCGACGGCATAATTGTCGTAAATTTGTAGCGGAATTGTTTTGGTACATTAGCATAATGTGAAGATGAGCGCATATAGTGTGAATGACGCCGGCTTTTATGGCGAGTTTGGGGGTGCCTATGTTCCCGAGATTCTGTACAAGACCGTTGAGGACCTCAGGCTTGCCTACAAGGACATCATTGAGAGCGAGGATTTCCGGAAAGAGTTTCACCGCCTGCTGCGCGACTATGTGGGCCGTCCCAGCCCGCTGTACCTGGCCGGGCGCATGAGCGGGAAGTACGGGTGCCGGCTCTACCTGAAGCGTGAGGACCTGAACCACACCGGGGCGCACAAGATCAACAATGCCATCGGGCAAATCCTGCTCGCGCGCCGCATGGGCAAGAAGCGCATCATCGCCGAGACCGGTGCCGGGCAGCACGGGGTGGCCACCGCCACCGTGTGCGCGCTGATGGACATGCCGTGCCGCGTGTACATGGGCGCGCTGGACGTGGAGCGCCAGCATGTCAACGTGGAGCGCATGCGCATGCTGGGCGCCGAGGTGTATCCCGTGCAGAGCGGCAACAAGACACTCAAGGACGCCACCAACGAGGCCATACGCGACTGGTGCTGCCACCCCGGGGACACCTTTTACATAATAGGAAGCACGGTGGGGCCGCACCCCTACCCCGAACTGGTCGCCCGCCTGCAGAGTGTCATCAGCAGCGAGATCAAGTACCAGCTCAAGGAGAAGACCGGGCGCGACTGGCCCGACTACCTCATGGCCTGCGTGGGCGGAGGCAGCAATGCGGCAGGCACCATCTACCATTACCTCGACGACGAGCGCGTCAAGATAGTGCTGGGCGAGGCGGGCGGACTGGGCACCGGCAGCGGCCAGACGGCCGCCTCGCTCAGCGTGGGCACCACGGGCATCCTGCACGGAGGGCGCATCAAGCTCATGCAGGACGAGGACGGACAGGTGACCGAGCCCTACAGCATCAGCGCGGGGCTGGACTATCCGGGCACCGGGCCGCTGCACTGCAACCTCTACAAGACAGGGCGCGCCCGCGTGATGGCCATCACCGACCACGAGGCCCTGCAGGCGGCATTCGAGCTCACGCGCCTCGAGGGCATCATACCCGCGCTGGAAAGCAGCCACGCGCTGGCCATGCTGCCCAAGATGAAGTTCAAGCCCGGCGACATCGTGGTGCTCACCGTGAGCGGACGTGGCGACAAAGACCTGGCCACATACCTGTCACACAAGGACGAGATTGACTATGACAGCATCTAAGCGGTTCCATTACCACACGGCCACCAAGCGCATCCTGGGTGACTTGCTCACACCCGTGAGCGTGTATATGCGGATGCGCGACCGCTCACCGCAGAGCGCGCTCATGGAGAGTTCGGACTACCACGGCGGCGACAATGCCCGCTCGTTCATCTCGGCCCATCCCATAGCGTCAGTGAGCGTTTCACACGGCATGGGCATCCTGCGCTTCCCCGACGGCAGCACCGAGAGCCATCCCATGACGCGGGAGTTTGGCACGGCACAGCTCATCAACCGTTTCCTGGACGCATTCGCCATCCGGGGGGACAGCCAGGAGATGTGCGGGCTGTGGGGATACACCTCCTTCAACGCCGTGCGTTACTTCGAGCACATCGAGGTGAAGGACGAGACGCAGGCACAGAACGACGCGCCCGATGTCCTCTACACGCTCTTCCGGGACACCGTCGTCTTTGACCACTTCCGCAACGAACTGGTCATCATGCAGTTCCTGCCCGATGGCAGCGAGGGGAACCTGGACGGGCTGGAGCGCGTCATCAGCAGCGCGGCGGCGGTGCGTCCGTTTGACTTCCACCCCGTGGGAGACAGCTGGAGCACGCTCACCGACGACGAGCACCGCGAGAACATCCGCCGGGGAATAGCCCACTGCATGCGGGGCGACGTGTTCCAGATAGTCCTGTCGCGACGCTTCAAGCAACGGTACGAGGGCGATGACTTCAAACTCTACCGCGCGCTGCGCAGCATCAACCCCAGCCCTTACCTGTTCTACTTCGACTTCGGTGGCTTCCGCATCTTCGGCTCCAGCCCCGAGACCCACTGCCGCATCGAGGGGCGCAAGGCATACATCGACCCCATAGCGGGCACCACCAGGCGCACGGGAAACCCCGAGGCCGACCTCCGCAATGCCGAATACCTGCGCAACGACCCCAAGGAGAACGCCGAGCACGTCATGCTGGTGGACCTGGCGCGCAACGACCTGAGCCGCAACTGCCACGGGGTGAGGGTGGAGTTCTACAAGGACATGCAGTTCTACAGCCACGTCATCCACCTGGTGAGCAGGGTGAGCGGAATCCTGGACGACGGGCGTGACCCCGTGCAGGCATTCATCGACACATTCCCGGCCGGCACGCTCTCGGGCGCGCCCAAGGTGCGCGCCATGCAGCTGATAAGCCAGTATGAGCCGCACTGCAGGGGAGCCTACGGCGGATGCGTGGGCTTCATCGGCTTCAACAAGAGCCTGAACCAGGCCATCACCATCCGCACCTTTGTGAGCCGCAACGGCGAACTGTGGTTCCAGGCGGGCGGCGGCATCGTGGCCCAGAGTGACGTGGAATACGAACTGCAGGAGGTCAACAACAAGTTGGGCGCCCTGCGCAAAGCCATCGAAATAGCAGAAAAGATATGAGGACAGTCATCATAGACAACTATGACTCCTTCACCTACAACCTGGCCCACCTGGTCAAGGAACTTGGGGCCGAGGTAAGCGTGGTGCGCAACGACCAGTTCCACATGAAGGAGTTGATGCCATACGACAAGATCATACTGTCGCCCGGCCCCGGAATCCCCACGGAGGCAGGACAACTCATGCAGGTCATCAGCACCTACGCGGCCACCAAGCCCATCCTGGGGGTGTGCCTCGGCCACCAGGCCATCGGCGAGTACTTCGGCGGGCGGCTCACCAATCTGAGCCAGGTGTTCCATGGCATCGCCTCCACCATTACAGTCACCGCACCCGACTATATATATAATGAGTTGCCCACGCGCATCCAAGTGGGCCGGTACCACTCGTGGGTGGTGGACACACAAGGACTTCCCGACTGCCTGGAGGTGACCGCCGTGAGCGAGGAGGGACAGGTCATGTCGCTGCGCCACCGCGAGTACGACGTGCGCGGGATACAGTTCCACCCCGAGAGCGTGCTCACGCCCGATGGCAAGAGAATGATTAGCAACTGGCTGGAACACTGAGTGAAGCGACTCTGCAATTAAACAATAAGATCATGAGACATTACTTGGAGAAACTGATTGCGGGCGAGACACTGAGCAGCCAGGAGACCCACGACATCATGACAGGCATCACCCGTGACGCCTACACCCCGGTGCAGATATCTGCGCTGCTCACCGCGCTGCAGATAAGCGGCATCACCGTGGACGAGATATTGGGCTTCCGCGACGGGCTGCTCGAAACAGGCAAGCGCGTGCACCTGGATGACCTCGACACGCTGGACATCGTGGGCACGGGCGGTGACGGCAAGAACACCTTCAACATAAGCACCTGTGCGGCCTTTGTCATCGCCGGCGCAGGCTTCCTGGTGAGCAAGCACGGCAACGGCGGAAGCAGCAGCGTGAGCGGAGCGAGCAACGTGCTGGCACAGCACGGGGTGAAATTCACCGACGACGAGTCGCTGCTGCGTCGCTCCATCGAGGAGTCCGGCGTGTGCTACATGCACGCTCCCCTCTTCGCCTATGGCATGAAAAACGTGGGGCCGGTGCGCAAGGCTCTGGGCATCCCCACCTGCTTCAACATACTGGGCCCCCTGCTGAATCCCTGCCGCCCCAAGAATTCACTGCACGGCACGGCCACCCAGGGGCAACTGCGGCTCTACACGAGCATCCACCAGAAGACAGGCGACAACTTTGGGGTGGTGACAAGCTTTGACGGATACGACGAGATATCACTCACCAGTGAGTTCAAAGTGGTGACACGGCTGTACGAGCGTGTCTATACTCCCGTGGAGATGGGGCTGAAATATGCCGCGCCCGAAGACCTCTACGGGGGCGGCACGCCCGGAGAGGCGGCCGCCATCTTTGACTCCGTGCTCCAGGGCACAGCCACCGAGGCACAGCGCAATGTGGTGATAGCCAACGCGGCTTGCGGCATCAGCATCATGGACAAGAACCTCTCTGTGGCCGACACCGTATTCATGGCCAGGGAGTCGCTCGAGAGCGGACGGGCTCTTGAGTGCTTCCGTAAGTTTTTGAGCATCAACTCATGACACCAGTTTTCAAAAACCAAGGGATGAAGGATATTCTGGAGGAGATTGTGGCTTACAAGCGCGAGGAGGTACGGCTGCGCAAGGAAGTGCTGCCGCCCCGTCGCCTGCACGCGATGGTCGAAGAGACGATGGAGGGCGGGCGCGCGCCACTCAGCATGAGCCGGTCGCTGGCAGCGGACAAGTACGGAATCATCGCCGAGTTCAAGCGCAAGAGCCCGTCCAAAGGATGGATCAGGGAGGAGGGGCAGGCCGATGTCATCCCGCCATCCTACGCCCGCAATGGTGCAGCCGCGCTGAGCATCCTCACAGACAGCCGGTATTTCGGCGGGAGCCTGGAGTTTGTGAAGAGGGCGCGGCCGCTTGTGGACAAACCCATTCTGCGCAAGGACTTCGTGGTCGACGAGTACCAGTTGTTCGAGGCACGCCACGCGGGAGCCGATGCCGTGCTGCTGATAGCCGCCGACCTGAGCCTGCAGGAGGCCCGCAGCATGGTGTCCGTGGCACACGAGCTGGGGCTTGAGGTGCTGATGGAACTGCATTCCGAGAATGAGTTGGACTACGCGGGGCTGGATGCGGACATGGTAGGGGTGAACAACCGTGACCTGGGCACTTTCCACACCGATGTGGAGCACTCGTTCCTCATGTCGGCATCCTTGCCAGAGGACAAGGTGCTGGTGAGCGAGAGCGGACTGGGCGACCCGCACACGATAAGACTGCTGAGGCAAGCCGGGTTCTGCGGCTTCCTCATGGGCGAGCACTTCATGAGGGCCAACGACCCCGGCGCGGAGTTGGCACGGTTCGTCGCCGCCATCGAAAGCGGCACATGACACATTGACAGGGCAAGAGCAATATGCGGGGACACGCGACAATCGTCAAGGTGTGCGGAATGAGGGACGGGGACAACATCCGCATGGTGGAACAGGCGCACCCGGACATGATGGGGTTTGTCTGCTGGCAGGGAAGCCGGCACAACGTGACCACACGCCCCACACATCTGCCCGCGTGCCTTCGCGTGGGAGTGTTTGTGAATCCCACGCTGCAACAGGTCGTGGCTGCCGGGAAGATGCTGCGGCTGGACTATATCCAGTTGCACGGAAACGAAACCCCTGCTTTGTGCGGTGTCATCAAACACGCTACAGGACTGCGGCTTATCAAGGCCATAAGTGTGGATGACGCAGCCGACATTGACAAGGCAAACTCCTTTCGGGATGTGGCCGACATGCTTCTCTTCGACACCAAATGCAAGTGTATGGGGGGCAGCGGCACACAATTTGACTGGGACATCCTGGGATCCTACCATGGCCCACTCCCCTTCCTGCTTTCGGGCGGCATCGGGCCCGGTGACGAGGAGAGGGTCAGACGATGGAACCACCCGCTCTGCCTGGGCGTTGACATCAACTCGCGTTTTGAGACAAGCCCCGCATCCAAGGACGCGGAGGAAGTGAAAAAGTTTATCAGTAAAATCAAGGAGCAATGAACAGGATAAACCAACTATTCGACCGCAAGAGGCAAGGGCTGCTCTCGCTCTATTTCTGCGCGGGACACCCTACGCCGGACAGCACGGCCAACATCATCGAGACACTTTACCGCAACCGCATTGACCTTGTGGAAGTGGGAATCCCCTTTACCGACCCCATGGCCGACGGCCCGGTAATCCAGGACGCAGCCACCAAGGCCTTGCGCAACGGAATGACGCTGAGGAAAATCTTTGGGCAGGTCAAGGAAGCAAGAGACCACGGCGTGGAAATGCCTCTGATACTCATGGGATACCTGAACCCCATCTACCACATGGGTTACAAGGAGTTCTTCGAGCGCTGCCGGAAGGCGGGCGTGGACGGGGTCATCATCCCCGACCTGCCCTTCAAGGACTATCTGGAAGAGGTGAAGCCCGTGGCCGACAAGCATGACATACGGGTCATCATGCTCATCACGCCCGAGACGAGCGACGAACGCATACGCTTCATTGACGAGCACACTGACGGGTTCATCTACATGGTAAGCTCGGCATCCACCACCGGAGCGCAGAAAGAATTTGACCTGGAAAAGCAAGCCTACTTCAACAAGGTGAACGACATGAGCCTCAAGCATCCGCGCATGATAGGCTTCGGCATCAGCAACAAGCAGACACTGGAGAGCGCGCAGGCCAACGCGGCGGGTGCCATCATAGGCAGCAAGTTCGTGACACTGCTGGACGAGCTGCAGGATCCCCAGGCCGCCGTGGACTCCCTGCGCGACGCGCTGGGAAAGTAGAACGCCGAGAGACAAAGCGGCGACTGGCGCAAGATACCGCAGGGGGAAAGAGTGGCCGCACGTGCCATTTGCCCTTGGGGCTATTGCGTAAGGTGCAAAAAAGCCGTAACTTTGCAGTCATAAGCACAGGCGACCGCGCAAGGAACACAACAGGACAGATGAAAGTAGCCGTAGTAAAATACAACGCAGGGAACATTCATTCGGTAATGAATGCGCTCAAGCGTGTGGGCGTGGACCCCGTGCTGACTGACAATGCCGAGACACTGCACGCGGCCGACCGCGTGGTGTTTCCGGGCCAGGGTGAAGCCAGCCACACGATGGCTTACCTGAGAAGCCACGGCCTGGACCAGGTGATAAGCTCGCTGACGAAGCCCGTGCTGGGCATCTGCATCGGGCAGCAACTGATGTGCACGCACTCCGAAGAGGGTGACGTGGACTGCCTGGGCATCTTCCCTGTGGAGGTAAGGCGCTTCCACCCCCAATGCCATGAGCAAAAGGTGCCGCATATGGGCTGGAACCAACTGGAGAACATCAAGGACAGCCTGCTGAAGGGGCTTGACGAGGGAGCGTTTGCCTACTTCGTGCACAGTTTCTATGTGCCCGTGTGTGACTACACCATCGCCACCACCCGGCACATCCTGCCTTTCAGCGCCGCCTTGCGCAAAGGAAACTTCATGGCCACCCAATTCCATCCCGAAAAGAGCGGAAGCGTGGGCGAGCGCATACTAACCAACTTCCTGGGAGACATATGATAGAACTGATACCTGCCATCGACCTCATCGGCGGACGCTGCGTGCGCCTCACACAAGGCGACTACAGCGCGAAGACAGAATACGGCGACCCCGTTGACATCGCCAAACGCCTGGAAGAGGCAGGATACAGGAGGCTGCATATGGTGGACCTGGACGGCGCGCGAAGCAAGCATGTGGTCAACATCGACGTACTGCGCGCCGTGACGAAAGCCACTGGCCTGTGCGTGGACTTTGGCGGGGGAATCAAGACAGAAGACGACCTCGAGCAGGTGTTTGACGCCGGAGCACGGCTGGCGACTGTCGGGAGCGTCGCTGTCACCTGTCCCGGATTGTATCTCAAGTGGCTGGAAAAGTACGGGGCCGAACACATAATCCTGGGCGCGGACGTGAGGGACGGACACATAAGCATCAACGGCTGGAAGGAGAACTCGGCACAGCGGCTGGAAGATTTCCTGCATATATATATGGAAAAAGGAACACGCAATGTGCTCTGCACCGACATCAGCCGGGACGGAATGCTCCAGGGAACATCCGTTGGACTATACCGCCATCTGATGGGGACCTACCCACACATGCACCTCATTGCCAGCGGGGGCGTAAGCGGCATAGGAGACATCGAGGAACTGGAGCATGCGGGGATACCTGCTGTGGTGTTTGGAAAAGCCATCTACGAGGGACGCATGGACATCCACAAGCTCATCGCGCGCTTTCCGCAGGACCGCGACAGAAGCGGGGAAGTTCCCAAGGAGGGCGCATGTTAGCCAAGAGAATCATCCCGTGTCTGGATGTCAAGAACGGACACACGGTGAAAGGAACCAACTTCGTGAACCTGCGCGAGGCGGGCGACCCCGTTGAACTTGGAGCCATATACAGCCAGCAAGGGGCTGACGAACTGGTGTTCCTGGACATCACAGCAAGCCATGAGGGCAGAAAGACCTTCACCGAAACGGTCAGGCGCGTGGCCGAGAGGGTAAACATCCCATTCACCGTGGGAGGCGGAATCAGCGAGATATCCGATGTGGAGCGCATGCTGGCGGCGGGGGCCGACAAAGTGAGCATGAACAGTGCCGCGCTGAGAAACCCCGAACTCATCAACGAGACTGCCTCACGGTTTGGAAGCCAGGTGTGCGTGGTGGCCATCGACGCGCGCCTGGACAACGGCACATGGACATGTTACGCCAACGGCGGACGTGTCCCCACGCAAAAGACACTGCCCGAATGGGCGGTGGAAGCCGCCGACAGGGGCGCGGGAGAAATCCTGTTCACCAGCATGAACCACGACGGCGTGAAGGAGGGATTTGCCCTGGAAGCCCTGGCCATGCTGTCCGCCCGCCTCACAATACCGGTAATCGCCTCGGGAGGGGCGGGCAACATGGAGCATTTCAGGGATGCCTTCACGGACGGGCATGCCGACGCGGCACTGGCGGCAAGCGTCTTCCATTTCGGGGAAATCGCCATACCAGAACTGAAGCAATACCTCAAAAAGGAAGGTATAAGCATCAGATACTGAAAAAAGAATACAAATGCGAACAAGAGATATGAACATTGATTTCGAGAAGTCGGGCGGCCTGGTGCCCGCCATCATACAGGATGCCGACACCAGGAATGTGCTCATGCTGGGATATATGAACAGGGAGGCATACGAGAAGACACTGGGCACGGGACTCGTCACGTTCTACAGCCGCTCGCGGCACTGCCTGTGGACAAAGGGCGAGACAAGCGGCAATCTCCTGCATCTGGTGGACATCAAGGCCGACTGCGACAATGATGCCCTGCTTGTGAAAGTGCATCCCGACGGCCCCACATGCCACAAGGGCACCGACACCTGCTGGGGGGAGAAGAACGAGTGCCCGCCTCTGCTCTTCCTGGCAGAACTGAGCGACTTCATCGAAAAACGTCACCGGGAGATGCCCGAAGGCAGTTACACAACCAGCCTGTTCCAGGACGGTCTGAACCGCATGGCTCAGAAGGTTGGCGAGGAAGCCCTTGAACTGGTAATCGAGGCCACCAACGGCACCAACGAGAGACTTGTCTATGAGGGGTCGGACATGCTGTACCACCTGATTGTACTGCTCACACACAAGGGGCTGCGTATCGAGGACTTGGCGGCGGAACTGCGCGAGAGGCACAATCCGGGCTGGAAGAAGCACTAAGAGAACAGACACATGGACGCTGCCGAATATACTGTAAAATACACGGATGCCTGCGTCAAACGGGGCGCGCACACGATTCTGAGCAATGTCAACCTGGCTGTCGGCAAGGGGCAGATGGTGTATCTGACAGGTGCCGTAGGGACAGGAAAGACATCACTGCTGAAAACCATATACGGGGAACTGCCATGCACAGGCCGCGAGGTGGAGGTGCTCGGACAGGACATGCGGCACATGGGCACCAGAAAACTGCCCGCGCTAAGAAGGAAAATGGGCATCGTGTTCCAGGACTTCCAACTTCTGCATGACCGCGATGTGCAAGCCAACCTGGATTTTGTCCTGCGCGCCACGGGATGGAACAAGAGGAAAGAGCGAGAGGAACGTGTCAGTGAAGTTCTCGAACTGGTTGGCCTAAGACAACACGCCCGCAAGCGCACCTACGAACTTTCGGGCGGAGAGCAGCAGAGGGTATGCATCGCCCGCGCCCTGCTCAACAAGCCAAGCATCATCCTTGCCGATGAACCCACAGGGAACCTGGACTCCGAGAACGGGGAACTGACGATGGCCCTGCTCGACGAGGCCCGCAGACAATATCACGCGACAGTCATCGTAAGCACGCACAACACGCTCTGGCCAGATTACTTTCCAGGGGACGTATATTGCTGCGAAGGAGGGCATCTGACATTACAACCCGCACCTGAGAACAATTAAAAAGGAAATACATACTTCAACACGCAGAAGATATGAAAGTGATGAAATTTGGCGGCACGTCTGTTGGCACGCCGCAGCGAATGCAAGATGTTGCCAAACTTATTACAGCAGACGGGCAACCCAAGCTGGTGGTTCTCTCCGCAATGTCGGGCACGACAAACACGCTGGTGGAAATCTCCGACTATCTGTACAAGAAGAACCCCGAAGGAGCCAACACCATAATCAACCGCCTGGAGCAGAAGTATAACGCCCATGTGGACAGGCTATACAGCACCGATGAGTGGAAAAAGAAGACGCTGACGTTCCTGCACGAGGAATTCGACTACCTGCGTTCATTCACAAAGGTGCATTTCACCTCCTTTGAGGAAAAGGTCGTCCTGGCTCAAGGCGAGATAATGAGCACAAACATGGTGACCAACTACTTGCTCGAGCAGGGCGTGAAGGCAGTCCTGCTGAGCGCGCTCGACATTGTGCGTACAGACAAGAACGCCGACCCCGACTTCAACTATATCCGGGAGAAATGCTCACAGGCTCTGAAAGAGAACGAGGGGCAGGAGATTTACATCACCCAGGGGTTCATCTGCCGTAACGCTTACGGTGAGATCGACAACCTGCTGCGCGGAGGCTCTGACTACACCGCTTGCCTGCTCGGAGCCGCCATACAGGCCGAAGAGATACAGATATGGACCGACATTGACGGCATGCACAACAATGACCCCCGCGTGGTGGAACACACCGAACCTGTGCGACAACTGCATTTTGAAGAGGCAGCCGAACTCGCATATTTCGGCGCAAAGATACTGCACCCCACCTGCATCCAGCCCGCGAAGTTCGCAGGAGTGCCTGTGCGGCTGCTCAACACCATGGACCCCTCGGCTCCCGGCACGATTATCAACAATGATTTCCAGGCCGGTACCATCAAGGCAGTGGCCGCCAAGGACGGCATCATATGCATCCAGATACAGAGCAGCCGCATGCTCCTGGCACATGGCTTCCTTCGCAAGGTGTTCGAAATATTCGAGACCTACAAGACCAGCATCGACATGGTATGCACGAGCGAGGTCGGCGTGTCTGTCACTATCGACAACGCCGCCCATCTGACCGATATCATTGACGAACTGAAGAAGTATGGGACAGTCAGTGTGGACCACGACATGGTCATCATCTGTGTGGTAGGCGACCTGGCGTCAGCCAACGTGGGCTTTGAGACACTGGCGTGCGAGGCTCTACGCTCCATTCCCGTGCGCATGATCAGTTACGGCGGCTCCAGCCACAACATCTCGTTCCTCGTAAAGAAAGAGGACAAGAAGCGCACACTGCAGGCACTCAGCAACACTCTGTTCAAATAACATTCCCGACACGCCCCTGGGCACGCCCACACACAAAAAGCCCCCCGGTGAACACACAAAAAGAGATACCATACATGTTTAAATCGCAATTCCCCACTGAGGCTTTCAAACGGCTCAGAACCCCTTTCTACTATTACGACACTCACCTGCTCCGCCAGACACTACAGGTCATAAGGGACGAGACTGCAAAGCATGAGGGATACCATCTTCACTATGCCGTAAAAGCGTGCGCCAACAAGAAGGTGCTCTCCATTATCGCAGGCTTCGGATTCGGGGCCGACTGCGTAAGCGGAGGCGAGATACAGGCTTGCCTGGACGCTGGATTTCCCGCCGGCAGCATTGTGTATGCGGGTGTGGGCAAGAGTGACTGGGAGATAGAACTGGGACTGAATGCGGGCATACAATGCTTCAATGTGGAAAGTGCGGCCGAACTGGAGGTTATAGATGAAATCGCGGCACGCCTTGCCAAGAAGGCCAGAGTGTGCTTGCGCATCAACCCCAACGTGGGAGCACACACCCACGCCAACATCACAACCGGACTCGCAGAGAACAAGTTCGGCATTGCCATGCAGGACATGCGGCAAGTCATACAGATGGCCCAGGGCATGGGGCATGTTGAATTTTCCGGCCTGCACTTTCACATCGGCAGCCAGATACTGGACATGGAGGACTTCCATGCCTTGTGCCGGCGCGTCAACGAGATACAGGACTGCCTGGAAAAGGACGGGATAGGCCCTGTGGGAAACATCAATGTGGGAGGCGGCCTGGGCATTGACTACCAGCATCCTGACGAGCACCCCATTCCCGACTTCAAGGCTTACTTCGACACCTATGCCACTCACCTGCGGCTGCGTGCGGGGCAGAGCCTGCACTTCGAACTGGGACGCTCTGTGGTGGGACAGTGCGGGTCACTCATCGCACGGTGCCTGTATGTCAAACAAGGCACGCACCGGAAATTCGCCATACTCGACGCGGGCATGACCGACCTTATACGCCCTGCCCTGTACGACGCCTATCACCGCATCGAGAACATCACCTCGCGGGAAAAGGACACCATGCTGTATGACGTGGTGGGACCCATCTGCGAAAGCAGCGACATCTTCATGCGCGACTGCCCGCTGCCTGTCACACACCGTGGTGACCTGCTGGCTCTGCGTTCCGCAGGAGCATACGGAGAGATAATGGCCAGCCAATACAATTGCAGGCAGTTGCCGAAAGGCTACACCACAGAAGACCTCGCATGAAACGTCTGTTGCCCGACACACGCGCCACACATGACATTGACGACTAAGAGGATGCACACGACAATCTGCCGATGAACCTGCTGTTGACAACAACCATACTGGCATGGCTGGGTGCGACTGGATGTTCGCTGCACTACCTGCGACTGGCTGGCCTTGCAAGGAAAGCCCGGAGAAGGCCAGACACAAGCGCGGAATGCCAGCCTGTGAGCATCGTCATGGCGGTGCACAACCAGGAAAGTGCCCTTGCGGCCTGCCTGCCCGTCATCCTTGCGCAGAATTACGAAGCAGCCTTCGAGGTCATTGTCGTTGACATGAACAGTGACGACAACACGCTGAAACTCCTGGAAAGGCTTGAGGAGGAAAACGTCCACCTGCACCACACCTTCTGCCCTGGCACAGCACGCGACATCAGTTTGTCAAGGCTTGCGCTGACACTCGGATTCCGTTCTGCCTGCTATGAATGGGTGCTGATACTGGCTCCTGATGTCTGTCCGCTGTCACCGGACTGGCTCAGCGGTATGGCTCAGTCCTTCACGCGGGACGTCGATGCAGTCCAAGGATTCGCCTACTATAACCATCCACACGGCTGGTCTGGCATAAGACAGCATTTTTTCCGCCTCTGGCAACAGACCCTGTGGATGCCCTGGAACGTACGGTTTGCCCCCTACAGAGCAGATGACAGTTGCCTGGCCTACCGCAAGAGCCTGTTTATGAGCCACCAGGGATTTGCCTCAAGTTTCTCTCTCCGTTATGGTGCGGCCACCCTGCTGGTCAACCACAACGTGCGCCGCAAGCGCATGGGGCTCGCCCTGGCCACCGAAGCGCGCCTGGCCGAGAGCCAGCCTGACACACAGTCGTGGAGGAACCGCCAGTTGTTCTACATGGAAACACGCCGCCACATGCGCCACGCATGCCCCTACCGGCTCTGGTACGCGATGTGCCTTTACGGTAATTTCATGTGGCTTCCGCTGGCAGCGTTTACCGCTGCGCACTTCCACCCTCATGTGTACATAACGCTCGGCTTGGCGGCAATGTGGCTGGTGTCTGTCCTCACAGCATGCGCCTCGTGGCACCACATGGCACGTGTGCTGGGAGTGCGTTCCTATGCCCTGCTGCTCCCCCTGCTGCTCCCCCTGGTGCCGTGGTGGGACCTCAGCGCATGGCTTCGCTGGAGGTTCGAGTCAAGAAAGACATTCAGGAAGAAGTTCGTGTGACCACGTCCCGCGCACAGACACCCCTACACATCACAATAACACACACACACCAAAACACATGGAGAGTATTCCCTTCATAGCATGGTGCATCGAGCACCTCAACTACTGGACCATCACTCTGCTGATGGCCATCGAGAGCAGTTTCATCCCCTTCCCCAGCGAGGTGGTTGTCCCCCCGGCCGCATACAAGGCTGCCATGGACGGAAGCATGAACCCCATACTCATCGTGCTTTCCGCCACCCTTGGGGCAGACCTGGGCGCAATCTTCAACTACACGCTCGCGCGCTTCCTGGGTCGCCCCGTCATCTACAGGCTGGCCGAGAGCCGGTTCGGACACATGTGCCTGCTTGACAGCGAGAAAGTGCACAAGGCCGAGGAGTACTTTGACCGTCACGGCGCAATGGGGACGCTCATCGGCCGTCTGGTGCCCGCCGTGCGGCAGCTCATCAGCATCCCCGCAGGGCTTGCCAGGATGAGCGTGGGGCGCTTCCTGCTCTACACCACAGCCGGCGCGGGCGCGTGGAACTGCATCCTGTGCGGACTGGGATGGTACATCGGACAGAACTACAGCGGACAGCTGGAGCAGAAGGTGGCCGAGTACAGCGGAGAGCTCCGCTTCATCATGATCCTTCTGGGTGTGGCGGCTGTCGGTTATCTGATTTACAAAGGGGTGAAGAAATAAGAATGCCAAGCACACAACCCACGGCCTGCAACAGTCCCGTGCACTTGCCCTGGCATGTCTTGCCATGCCAGACAATCCGAAGGGCGGGAATCCTGTTTCTGATGCTGCTCGTGTTGCTGCCCGCACGCGCACAGATGTGGGACAGCCTCGCCACCTCGGACTACAGGGTCGATACCGCCCTCACACGCACCCTGCGCGTCGAGATAGACAACCTCACCTTCTTCCGCGACAACGAGTACTCGAGTACGATGTCCAAAGGATACTCCCTGCCTGGCCTGTGGATCGAACCGCGCCTGGCCTACACACCACACAGGCAGATAGACCTGGAGGCCGGTCTGCACGCCAGCATATTCCATGGCGCCAACAAGTATCCCAATTATGTCTATCACGACATGGCCCGGTGGAAAGGGAACCAATACCAGCGCGGCGCGCACGCCCTGCCCTGGGTGCGTGCACGGGCACAGTTGAAGCACCTCACCATCGTGCTTGGCGACATATACGGCGGGCAGAACCACCGGCTTGTCGAGCCGCTCTTCAACGCCGAGACCAATCTCTCGCAAGACCCCGAGGCGGGCATGCAGCTGCTCTGGGACCGGAAGCGCCTGCATGCCGACACCTGGATCAACTGGCAGAGCTACATCTTCGAGGAGGACTCCCACCAGGAGGCCTTCACGGTGGGCGCATCGTGGAGGATAATGCCGGGCGACGCAGGGAAGCCCCTGAGGTGGCACATCCCCGTGCAGCTTGTCATACACCACCGTGGCGGCGAGCAAGACACGACCTCCCTGGGCGTGCAGACACTCGTCAACGCGGCCACGGGCGCAGGACTCACCTGGACACCATGCGGAGGCAAAGCGCTCACCCGTCTCTGTGCCGAGGCCAATATACTGGCCACCTACCAGCAGAGCGGCCACCTGTGGCCGTTTGACAGCGGCATGGCTTTCCATGCCAGCGCAGGCGTGACGCTGTGGAGGAGCCTCATGCTCAGGGCTGGGTATTTCAATGCGCCCAAGCACTTCGTGAGCATATATGGCAACCACTTCTTCAGCACGCTCAGCGGGCGCGACGGCCAGAGCCATGACGGCATCGGAACAGCCTACGGGCATGTGGAGTACAGCCACGTCTTCGCGCGCAGTTATGTGCTAGGAGCCGAGGCCGAGGTGTTCCAATGCCACATGCCGGGGCGCAGCGAGACCAACTTCTCCTTTGGCCTCTACCTGCGCGTCAATCCAAGCATAGTGATAAAGCGATGGGGGTAAGCCCGGACACATCCGCACACAAGCGCGGGACAGACTCCGCGCCACCGGAGGAAGCGTTTCCAGACGACCTGTCCTTTGCCGCGCGTATCGAGAAATGGTACAGGCAAAGCGGGCGCGACCTGCCCTGGCGGCACACCAGGGACGCTTACCCGATATGGCTGTCGGAGATAATCCTGCAACAGACACGGGTGGAGCAGGGCCGCGACTACTGGCACCGCTTCACCGAGCGCTATCCCAGTGTGGAGGACCTGGCGCGGGCCTCCGAGGACGAGGTGATGCGCCTGTGGCAAGGATTGGGCTACTACAGCCGTGCGCGCAACATGCTCAAGGCGGCCAGGCAAATTGTGGCCACAGGCCACTTCCCTGCCTCCTACCAAGAGTTGCTCTCCCTGCCCGGCGTGGGACGATACACGGCGGCGGCCGTGGCCAGTTTCGCCTATGACGAGCCGCGCGCCGTGGTGGACGGCAATGTCTATCGTGTGCTGGCACGCCATGAGGGCATCAGCACGCCCATTGACTCCACCCCGGGAGCCAAGGAGTTTGCGCTGACGGCGCACCAGCGTCTCGACAAGTCCCGGCCAGCCCTCTACAACCAAGCCATCATGGACTTGGGAGCCATCATCTGCAAGCCGGCCTCCCCCATGTGCGCCCAATGTCCCGTGGCAGACACCTGCGCGGCCCTGGCCACCGGGCAGGTGGACAGCCTGCCCGTCAAGCAGCAGCGCCCCAAAACCTCCGAGCGCTTCCTCACCTTCGTGTGCGTGACAAGCCCCGCCGGCCTCTACCTGATGCAGAAGAGAGGCCTGGGTGACATCTACCGTGGCCTCTACCAGTTCCCCATGTGGGAGTCAGACACCCCCCTGTCCGCCCCCGAGGTGGAAAAAAGGCTACCGCCCGGACGTGTCACACTCATCAAGGCGGGCGTGCGGCACCGTCTCACACACCGCCTGCTGCACATCGACTTCTACGAGTGCCTGCTCGACTCCCCCACCTGCCCCATCGGGGGGCGCTGGATGACAGCCGCCGAGGTGGAGTCGTGCGCCCTCCCGCGCCCGCTGGAGCAGGTCTGGGCCAAATTGCAGTCCCGTAATTTTGCCACAAGCAAAGAAATGGCTAATTTTGCGCGTGCGGACATAAAACGCAAAACACAGACATGAACAAAGTAATGCTCATAGGCAACGTGGGCAAGGAACCCGAGGTGCGCTACATGGACAAGGGGCTCTGCCTGGCCACCCTGTGGCTGGCCACCACCGAGCGGGGCTACAAGACAGCGGCTGGAGGCGAAGTGCCCGAGCGCACCACATGGCATTATATCGTATTCTGGGGAAAGATGGCCGAGGTGGTGGAGCAATATGTCCACACGGGCGACAAGCTCTATGTGGAGGGAGAGATATACTACCGCACCATCGAGGAGAAGAACGGCTCCACGCGCAGGTCGATAGAAATCTCGGCAAAAACCATGGAGATGCTCACCCCACGCAGGGAAAAAGACACCTCACGGCAGGAGTGAGCGAGCCCCGCCCACCACACACCCACAACCACTCACCCGACTAACCACCATACCTTTGACAATGCAAGACCTCTGGCTGTCACTATCGGAATCCTTCTCTCACGTCACCTTCACCCCCCCCACCCTGGGCATATATGTGGCCCTGGCCATCTCTGTGGCGCTCTTGATGTGCTCTGCCTTCGTGTCGGCCAGCGAGACGGCCTTCTTCAACCTGAGCCCCGCCGACATCGACGAGCTTGAGGAGGAGCGCACCTCCACCGACAGCCGTGTCATGGCGCTTCGCGCAGACTCCGAACAACTGCTGGCCACCATCCTCATATGCAACAACCTGGTCAATGTGGCCATAGTGATGCTGCTCAACTATGCCATCCTGGGCACCGTGGACTTCGGGACGGCCGAGTGGCTCGAGTATCTGTGCATGACTGTGCTGCTCACCTTCCTGCTGCTGTTCTTCGGTGAGGTCACGCCCAAGATATACAGTTCGCAGCAATCCCTGCGCTTCGCGCGCTTCGCGGCTCCCGGACTGTGTTTCCTGTGTCGCGTATGCCATCCGCTGAGCACGCTGCTCATCAAGAGTAAGGTCGTGACCGAGCGTCTCATACACGCGGGTAACCCCAGTCTCACCGTGGATGACCTGGAGAAGGCCATCGAGCTCACCGACCAGAAGGACATCGCACAGGAGAGCAGCATGCTGCACGGGATTATCCGCTTCGGCGGGGAGATGGCGCGTGAGGTGATGACGAGCCGCATGGACATAGTGGACCTCGACGTGCAAACCCCCTTCCCACAAGTGCTCAAGTGCATTGTGGAGAACAACTACAGCCGCATACCCGTGTACCAAGGCACCGAGGACAACATAAAGGGCGTGCTCTATATCAAAGACCTGCTGCCGCACCTGGGAAAGCCCGCCAACTTCAGATGGCAGAGCCTCATACGCCCCCCATACTTCGTGCCGGAAACCAAGATGATTGACGACCTGCTGCGCGATTTCCAGAGCAACAAGGTGCACATCGCCATCGTGGTGGACGAGTTTGGGGGGACAAGCGGCATCGTGACCATGGAGGACATCATCGAGGAAATAGTGGGAGAAATCAACGACGAGTATGACGAGGAGGAGAAGCCCTACCAGCGGCTCAACCAGAACACATACATCTTCGAGGGGAAAATCCTTCTGACTGATTTCCTGAAGGTCTTCAACCTCCCCGACGACTATTTCCAGCAGGCGGAGGGCGAGGCCGACACCCTGGCCGGACTGCTCCTGGAAATCAAGGGGGACTTCCCCGAACTGCATGAGCAAACCGACTGCGGACGGTTCGCCTTCGAGGTGACGGAAATGGACAACCGCCGCATACTGAAGATAAAAGTAATAGACCGGAAGAAATAGGAAGCCTCCTCCCATACTCCCCCGGGAGGGAGGGGACTTTGGATACACCCTAACACGCGGAACCTTCGGACAGGCTTCCTGGCAAGGAAGAGCATGACCGAAAGTTCCGCGTGTTGCCTTGCCTCTGCACAATCACTAACCTCCGACTCCAAGTGCACCGCGCCGCGTTGGCGGATGCAGT
>DCCS01000032.1:29445-32278 GCA_002316015.1 Prevotellaceae bacterium UBA1075 | reverse complement strand
GCGCCGCGTTGGCGGATGCAGCGCACCGCGTTGGGGAGTGGGTGCTGACGCACGCCGGACGGCCTGGCCTCATATCCTGGCCGCTGGCCTGGCGAGGTGTCCCGTGCGGGCACAAGTACGGTATGGGGGAGGGGGTACAGGGCACTGGCCCAAGTGCGCTCATCGGGGAATCATGCGATGGCGGGCAGAAGGTCAAGCAACTCAGCATAAGACGAACAGATGTAGGTTGCCCCGGCAGCCTCCAGCTCGCCATAGTCACCGAAGCCGAACAGCACACCAGCCGAATGCAGCCCGCACGACTTGGCTCCCTGCACGTCAAACTTCCTGTCACCCACCATCAGCACACGCTCTGGCTCGCTGATGTCCATCTGGCGAAGCCCATAACGGATGACGTCGGCCTTGGTGTGGAGAGTCCCCGCGCTGTCGCGCGCAAACACACGGTCAAGGCGCCGGCCCAACTGAGGGAATATCTCCCCCGTGACCTGCACGGCCTGAAAATCCATCTTGCTGGTTGCAAGAGCCGTGGCATAGCCACGGCGGCGCACCTCATCGAGGAAGTCGCACACGCCGGGATAGAGCCTCTGGTCAAAGATACCCTGCCGGGCAAACTCCTCGCGATAGACTTCCACAGCCTCCTGGGCCTGCCGCTCCCCGAATCCATAAAAGTCACGGAAGGAGTCCTCAAGGGGCGGCCCCACAAACGGGCGCAACTGCTGCCAGTCCTCCACCTGTATGCCGAAACGGGCAAGTGTGTGCCGCACAGTCTTCATGATGCCGTCGCCGCTGTCAACCAGTGTGCCGTCAAGGTCAAAGAACAGGGTGTCCGTCATACTTCCAGTATGGTGTCAGTCCTCCATGACCTCCATGGTCATGCTCACGTCAGCCTCCGGGCGGTCGCCCGTGCGCGTCTCAGCCTGCTGTATCTTGTCCACCACGTCCAGTCCCTCGGCCACTTCGCCAAACACCGTGTACTGGCCGTCCAGGAAAGGCGTGCCGCCCACGGTGGTGTATGCCTCGGTCTGTTCGGGCGTAAACGACGGCTTGCCCATCTGTGCGCAGGTGGCTTTCGTCTCGGCCACCAGCTGGTTCTGCAGGTCGAGCAAGCCCGCCTGGTCACGGCTCTTGCGCAGGCTCATCACCTCGGCACGGTGCTCCTCCACGAGCTTGTTGAACACCTGCTGCTCCTGCTGCATGGCCATCTGCCTCTCCATCTGCTTCAGTTCTTGGGTGGTGTACACCTTTCCCCACACGATGTAGAACTGGCTTCCGCTGCTGGCCCTCTCGGGGTTCACCTGGTCACTCTGGCGCGCCGCGCTCAGCGCGCCACGCTTGTGGAACAGTTTGGGGTATACGATTTCCGCCGGGATGTTGTAGCCAGGCCCGCCTGTTCCCAGGGGCTTCCCGGCCGGGGCTCCCTTGCTTTCGGGGTCACCGCCCTGTATCATGAAGTCACGGATGACACGGTGGAAGAGCGTGCCGTCATAGTACCCCTCGCCCGCGAGCTTGATGAAGTTGTCGCGATGGAGCGGGGTCTCGTCGTAGAGGCGCACCACTATGTCGCCCTCCGAAGTGTGTATCTTTACTTTCTTCATACCTTTGTTGTTGGTCGTCTGTCAAGTGTGCCGCGATGTGGCGGTTGCCTGTCATTCCTCCCCCTCGGCCTTTACCGGAATGAAGTGCATGTCCCTCTCGGCCTTCCTGCGCGGGAAAGTGAAATAGACGCAAGTGGCCTCGGTGCACACACGTCCTTGTGCGTCGGTCAGCTCGGCCTCGATCGTGTAGAGGTTGCGCCGGTGGTCACGTATGCGGGCGCGCACCGTCAGCGCCCCCCCGGTGGTGAGCACGGGGTGGCGGTAGCGCACCTCCATCTTCGAGGTCACGCCCGTGGTCTGCAGTTTGCGCATGACCACCCATCCGCACACCTCGTCGAGCAGCAGTGCGTGTATGCCCCCGTGCAGGGTGTCAAGCCATCCCTGGTAGTTGGCCGAGGGCTGCCATTCGGCCACTATGTCGTCCCCCTCCTCGTAAGGCTGCAGGTGCACGCCGAAGGGGTTGCACGGTGCGCATCCTATGCAGTTGTAGCCCTCGATGCCGAGCCATGGGTTGACCAGTCTTTTCCGCTCCATCGCCTATTTCTTTCTGCGGAGCAGTTCCTGCTTGTCTATCACCACGAAGACGGTGTCGATGACGTGTCCCTGACGGGTACCCCTCAACTTCAGCGGGTTGGCGAAGTCCTTGTCGAGCACGGTGATGTCATCCACGAAATAGTCTGTTTCGCCCCGGTTGTAGAATGCATTCTTGAAGCCCCACACCTCGTGGTAGCGTACTTTGAGTTTCCAGCCCTCCACCTGTGCCTGCTTCATCAGATTGATGAGCGAGTCCTGGTCGGTGCGGTCGTTGTCGAAACTGAACGAGAAGGGCTCGCCACTGGTGTTCATGCCCGTCTGCGTCATGTTGAGGCGACCCTCCCAGGAGTCATAGATGATTCCCTTGCGCGTGAACTCAATGAGGTTGCCTACCTTCTCCCCGTTGGAGTAGTTCTCCTTGCAGCCCTGCAGGAGCACGCTGCCCAGCATCACCGAAAGCGTGATTGCGAGCATGTGTGTGTGTTTGCCAATGTTCATCATTTCAGTGTGTTTTGACGAATGCATGAGCGCGACAGTCCCAGCATGCGTCCCGGCCTTCGGCGGGCGCTCCGTTCCACTGGTCACGTTCCAGTCACAAAGTTACGGCATTTATCCCTGACCGCGCGTGGCCACAGCCACAAAAGTAAGGGAAAACCCTTTACTCCACAGACTTCAGCCCTGGAAGGCCACCCCACAGACACAGGCGG
>DCCS01000032.1:0-29404 GCA_002316015.1 Prevotellaceae bacterium UBA1075 | reverse complement strand
GGGGCAGGCGACTACGCGCCTGCCCCCGCCGGATAAGTGGCCGTGATGGCTGTGGCTTACTTCACCACCACCTTGCGTGTGGTGCCGTCCTGCGAGCGCAGGATGTTCACGCCCCGCTGGCTGCCGCCCAACCGCTGGCCGGCCACGTTGTAGCGGGCTGATGCCTGCTTGCCGCTGTTGTCCTCTACCCCGCTGATAGTGGTGGGGATGTCATAAGGGATGCTCAGGAACTGTATCTTGCCCCTCTGCACGGCCTTCACCGTCACGGCAAACTGCTCGATGGGGTTGTCGGTAACGGTCAGCTTGCCATCGGCACTCAGGCTCACGCATGCCTTCAGTTCGGCAGGCAGTTCATCGGCCAGGCTGTAAGTGACAGTGGCGCTGGCGTCGTCAAACTGGAAGAGCGCGCCCAGGTCAATTTCCTTCCCGTCGGTCTGCACATCGGCCACGCTCACCTCGCGCTCGCCGTTGAAGTTGTCCAGGCAGAAGTAGGCAGGGGTGTTGAGTCCGTGGGCTCCCCTGTCTGAACCGCTTATGCTGTACGTCACACTGACCACCTTGCCCAGGGGGCGCAGGTCCACCCACTGCCAGGTGTCCAGGGCATAATGGTCGGCCTCGTTGGCCTGGCGGTAGTCGGCCAGGTAGTAATCCACAGCGCTCTCCGAGCCGTCGGCCTTGTGGCCGGTGAAGGTCACCTTGAGGTAATCACCCTTGCCGAACTTGCGTGCCATGGAGTAGCCCTCCCTGATGGCAGTGAGCGCATAGGCGTTGTTGGTCACGTAGCAGCCGCGTATGCTGTCGCCCTCCACAGGGCTGTTGAGCACCTGGATGGTGCCGTTGTCGTAGCCCACGGCATAGTTCTCGGAACCCTGGTAGCCGCTGCCCACGCTGGAGTTGAACTGGTCGCTCATCAGCACGCTGAAGTCAGTAGCCGTACGGCGCGAGTAGCCGAAGCCACCCCAGGTGTCATACTCGGCCATGCAGCGGTTCTCGAAGGCGTAGGAACCGCTCACGAAGGAGCCCTGCATCTCGTCGAGACCCCAGGAGTTCTGCCCCAGGTGACCTTTGGTGTCGGGCCCCCACCAGAATCCGTCCTGCTCCAGGAAGAGGTTCTCAAAGGTGGCTGTCACCGCGTCGCCCGTCACCGCCACGCGGCAAGTGTCGCGCGCCTCCTTGCCATTGGCGTCGGTCACGGTCAGGTAGTAGAGGTCGCACTCCTGGGGAGCATACCACACCATGCTCGTGCCCAGTTCACCCAGTGTGTCGGCAGCCACTTCGATGTGCTTGCCGTCAGTCCACACGATAGAGAAGGGGGCTGTGCCCTGGGTGACACAAGCCGTGAGGGTGGCCTTCTGTCCCTGCTCCACGCTCTCGCTTGCCTCGGCCACGGCGGCCACGTCGGGGATTTCCACAATCACCTCGCCGCCTGCCACGAACTTGCCGGAAGCAATGACCTCGCCGGTCGTGCCGCGCAGGCTCTTCAGCACGACGTAGGCCACATACTCCTGGTCTTTGACAAGTCCTTCCAGCGTGACGCTGGCGAGGCTGTTGGGGCGCGCTGTCACCTTCTGCCCAGAGGCAAGCAGGTCATCCTTCGACGGCGCGTCCTCGCCAGCCTTCCTGGCCACGGCAAAGAGGATGGCATTCTTGTCGGCTCTTGCCACCACATCCGCCGACTCGTCGGTGATGTTCGCGACAAGGGGATAACCCTCAAGCATCTGTGGGGCACGCTCATCGGCATCGTACTCGTAGGCGCCCATGGTGGGATGTCCGGCATCGCGCGGGGCTCCGCTCAGATCGGTGGTCACGAGCGCGAGGGGCGTTGCCGTGCGCAGGTTGCCCTCGGCGGCGGGTTCCAGGATCTCGTCGCTGAGGAAATCTACTTGCTCGCGGCAGCTTCCGGTCTCGCCACTCACAGCCTGCCATTCCTCATAGGAGGCATAGTCGGCCTTGGCATAGGCAAAGACCTCGCCGCTTGTGTGGAGCGCGTTGTGCCCGAAGTGTACTGTGGGGGGGACGCTCTGGTCGTAGCAACGGTACACATAGCCGCCATCGCGCACCTGCATGATGTTGTTGACCACATGCACTCCCTCGCCTTGCTCATTGTTTATGTACAGAGCCACGGTGGGGGCGCCGGTGTTCATCAGCACGGTGTTGTAGGCGATATAGAGGTGGTCGCTCTTCCCGCTCACCTTGATGCCCGAACTGCTGCTGCTGCCCGAGGTGATGGATACCTCGTTGTTGGCAATCAGGGCAGGGGCGTCACTGGTGCCATGGGCCTCGCGCAGATAGATGGCAGCGGCCTCCTTCTCGGTGCTCAGCGCGAAGGAGTTTCCCTCGATGACGAACTGCTCGTCGAAGAGGTCACGCAACTGGCCGTCGAATCCATAGAAACTGTAGCCTGTCTCGCCGCTGTTCTCGATGCGGTTCCCGCGTATCTTCGCGCCCAGCTCGTCCATGCAGTAGATGGCCTTGGAGCCCTGGTTGCGCAGGGTGTTATGCTCGATGCGTCCGCCACGCTCCTTGGGCAGTTTCACCACACCAGTGCCACCCATGCGCACGCCGATGTTTCCACCGTCAAGCAGGCACCGGGTCACGCTGAGGTAGTCGTTGTTGTGGTGGGCCTCACCCTTGGCGTAAGTGTAGATGAGATTGATGTCCTTGCTGTACTCGGTCGTCTTCTCGGCATGGACGTGGCAGCTGTCTATGGTGACATGCCGGCTCACGTTCTTGACATAAAGCACGCCGGGGAAGGCGAGGTCCTGGGTGGTCACCTCCACACCACGCAGCGTAATCCAGTCGGCCCCCGCAAAGGTGAACACACCGAACTCCGCCGACATCTTGTCCTCGCTGTAAGCCGGCTCGCTGTACTGGTCATAATAAATCTTCACATCGTGCCAGTTGCCCGTCTCGCTCTGTATGGTCACGGTGTTGGCCGAGGAGGCTCCCTTGATCTCGGGCACATTCACCAGTTCGTTGTAAACTCCGCGCTTGATGTTGATGGTCACGGGCCCGTCGATGCCGTCCTTGAGCGCGTTCACGGCACCCTGGATGGTGCCGTAGTCGGCTCCGGCTCCCACGGTGATGGTGCCGTGGACTCCACTCTTCACCAGGGTGCCTGCCTCAACAGGCGCTCCGGCGGGCACACTGGCGCCATTGGCCACCAGGCCGGTGAACGTCACGCCCAGGCTGTCGCCAGCCTCGGTGTCAGAGCCGATGTCGCATGCCAGCCACAACTTGTAGGTGCCGGGCTTGCCCACGCGGTATGTGCCGTTGATGGCAGTCTGCCCGTCGGAAGCCTCACCGAAAAGGTTGAGGGGGGCATACACGCCCAGGGTGTCGGTAGTGAACAGCTTGGCCGAGCGCACCTTGCCCGAACCACCGGCCTTGATGGCCAGGCTGGTGATGTCCAGATGGTCCAGGTCGCCGTCAACCTGCACGTCCACACGCACCATGCCCACATTCTCCTCGCCACGCATCACACTCGCGGGAGCGATGGCCTGCGCGCTCACCGACGCGACGTGCAGGGGCACTTTCCGGTAGGCCGACACCTCGATGGCAAAGCCCTCGCTCGCCATTTTCGTCTCAAAGCGCACGGTCACCTTGCCGTCCTCGCTCTCCGACACGAAGCGGTCGGGATGGTCATAGCGCGAGTAGGTGGCATCGGGTGTCTCCTTTGCCTCTCCACCGTGATACAGGTAGAGTTTGTCCTGATAGGTGACGCTGAAGGTCTTGAAAGTCAGCATCACGCTCTCTCCTGGAGTCCTGGGGGCGAAGGTCACTGTGCCGGCAAAGTCCTTGGAATAGTAGCCGTCTTTGCCACCGTCATCATAGAAGAGCAGGGGCTGCTCGCCGGACACCAGCACCTCGCCGTTGTCACCTGCCCGCAAATTGTAGATGTTCTTGATTTCAAGACGCGCTGTCTGGGCATTCGCGGACACGTTCACCAGCGTGTCGGTCACACTCACGCTCCGGGCCTGCAGCAGCACCGAGTCGCCCGAAAGGGCATCCTGGGAGATGTCGAGGCAGAGGCGGAAACTGTTGGCGCCCTCCTTGAGCGTGAACGGCTCGGCCAGGGTGAGGGTAACGGGCAACTCGTCCACACCCTCACCGCCTCCGTCTCCGGGAAGCGTGACTTCCTGTGTGGCCAGGGGTTCGGCCTCGGCGGGAAGGGGCGAGGCGCTCCCGTCCACCGCATAGAGACTCACGCGGGCCACGTCCCGCACATTGCCCTTGAGCAGTATGGTTGCGTCCAGAAGACTCTTGGCGTTCAGGTTGCCTGTGGCATCCACCTGCAGGGTGAGCGCCTCCTGGCCTTTCGCGCCCACGGAGGCCTCGATGTTGCCAGGGGAGAAGGCCGTGAGGGAATCGATGGCCATGTCCTGTGACAGGTATTCGCTCACGACAGCCTTGAAGCCGCTGGTCGTGTACCAGCTCTGGCTCACACCGCTGTTGAACACCACCGTGAGGGCACCGTCGGCCGAGGCACTCCGCAGCGTGCGGCCAGGCCCCTTGTCCTTGTCATCCTTGGAGGCGAGTTCCCACAGGAGGCTGCCCGTGGTGCCCTTGCCGCTATATACCTTCAGGCTGGAATGCTCGTCGCCATAACTTGACCAGTAGAGATTGAAGGCCGAGAAGTCTATCTGGCACACCATGCCCTCATGCAGGGGCTCGAAGATGTTGACGCGGTCATCATTGCCGCTCTCGTAGTCCGACGAGTAGTCGTTCTTGCCTTTCTGGGCAAACTCGACCGACCCGTTGACCCGTGTCGTGACGGTGCCCTGTCCCAGGTGCGAGAGCACGATGTTGCGAATGACGAACTCCCCGGACGGGCTGCCCTGCTCCACCATGTGGGTGCCATCGCTCAGTGTCACCGAGGAGACGGCCGCGTCCACCTTCTGGCCGTTCATGGCCAGTTCGGAGATTTCGTAGGTGAGCCACAGGTAGTTGTCCCCCTCGACGAGGGTGATGCTGTCGGAGGCCGTAATCTCAAAGTGGTCATCGCCGACGGCGGCCTCCCCCACCTTTACCCTGTCCGAGAAGTCGCTGCTGCCCCTGGTGTAATAAAGGGCAGCGCGGCTTACCTGGGGGAAGGTGCCGGCGGTGTTGAACGCCAGGCTCTTCACGCCGAGAGCAGGCTCGGTGTCGCTTGTCCGCACGTTGATGGACAGCACGGGACACAGGCTGTCACCTGCGCACAGGGTTCCTGCCACGTTCTGTGTGGCCGTGATAGCCGCCACCTCCATGGGCTGGGGCTCAAACTGCGACACGAGTGCCTCGAAGCCGTCGCCTGTGTAGCCGTCCGTGGTGCTCTCGAAGACCACCGTGAGGGCACCGTCGGGGCTTGTGGAACGTATCTTCAGCGTGTCGCCCGTCCTGAGTTCCCTCAGCAGGTTGTCGCTCGTGGCCTCCTTGCCGTTATATACCTTGAGGTACTGGCTGTAGAAGCTGCCGTAGAAGATGTCCACCTTGGTGAAGTCTATCATCACTTTCTTGCCCTCGGTAGCGGGCAGGAACGTGATGCTTCCGTTGAACCCTTTGGTCACCTGGCCGTCCAGACCGCCGTCGTCGTAGAACGCGAGGGGGGTCTCGCCCACGGTCACGGTTTGCTCCCCTGCCGAAAGAAGCACGATGGCAGGAGCCGACACAGCCTTGGCCTCACCCGCCGTGAAGGGGGCCACACCCTGGGGCTTGGCTTTGGTGGCCACGGAGGTCACCTCCACCTGTACCTGCGCGCCGGGTTCGGCACTGGGCAGGATGTCGCCCGCAAGGGTAAACCAGTTGTCCCCGTTCTCCATAGGCTCATCCAAGACGAAGGTATAGACACCGCCGGACTCTGTGATGTTGGCAGACAGAGGGGTAAGACCGGTGGCATAGGCCACGTTGCCCCGATAGAGTCGTAACTGCGCGGGGTCTATCACACCTTCGTTCTTGGTGAGTCTATAGGATATGGATGTCACGCTGTCGGCATGCAACACACCCGTTGCCGAAGCATACGCACTGGCCAGCGCGACTCCCGTGGTACGCACGGGAGACTGCTGCACGAGGTCATAGGAGGAGCCCGCGCCCGTCACTTGCATGTCCTCCAGCTTGACGCACTTCACCTTGGCCACCCATCCTTCGCATCGCTCGGCGTAGCGGTACAGGTAGCCCACCGACATGACACCGTCGGCCGACCTGGAATAATAGGTGCGCGGAACACTGGGCTTGTTGTCCAGCGAATCCACCAGCTTGCCTGCGGGCAGCCCCAGGTTTCCGCCCGTCAGTTCGGACGCACTGGTGGCGTAAGTGAATGAATTGTCGGCATCAGCCTCACCGTCATACACCTTCACGTAAGCGGGATAGGAACCGTCGCTGCCTATCACCTCAAATTGCTCAAAGGTGATCTGGATGGACAAGCCCGCCTGTGCCGGCCTGAAGACCAGCAGCGACTGGGCATTGCTCGCATAGGAGGAGGGGATGGGGTCTGCTCCCTTGGGGTCATAGAACGTGAGTTCCTGCCCAGCCTCCACCGTCACAGTCTGTTTGCCAAACTGTGGCTGCAGTATGACATCAGCGTCCTGGGCCATCACCCTCGCGGGTATCCACAGCACAGAACACAACACCAACTGCATGAGAAAGAGTAATTTCCTCTGCATAACAAATGGTTTGTGATTGGATAAAGTAAGATGCGTCATCCACGGCATTCCTCGATGCCGCCAGGCGGAGTGGCTTGCAACGGCAGGTCTTCTGACTTGCCGCCCGGCGGCGAACACCTTCCCGGAGGTCACGCATGCCTCTGCATACGCGCGACTTGCCCAGTGGCTTCTTGTTCGCGCCTGTTAAGGGCGGCTCACAGCAGCGGGACTGTCGGGGATTCTCACCCTGTTCCCTTTTAATCACTCGTGGAGTGAACCTGTTGCCGGTGCAAAGTTACTTCATTCCCGCAAAACGGCCAAGAGTGGCGCGCACAATTTTCCACACGCCCACGCATGCCCAGGCCCAGGCCAGATGACCGGGGACAATTCCTCCATGCCGGCAAATTACATGCCCGCAGGATACACATGTGCCAATACTTCTCGCTAACTTTGCAGAGGAAGGGAAAAGCCCAGAGCCTGTGCATACAGGACTTTCCCTATTATATATATAAGGTATAAGGAGGAAACAAGAATGCAGAACTTTGCAGCCATCGACTTCGAAACGGCCAACTGCCAGCGCACATCGGTTTGCTCGGTGGGCGTGGTCACCGTGCGCGGGGGCATGATTGCCGACCGCTTCTACTCGCTCGTCAAGCCCGAACCAGAATACTACAACTACCGCTGCACGCTGGTGCACGGGCTCACGGAGGAGGACACCAGGCACGCGCCTGTGTTTCCCGATGTGTGGAGACAGATAGAGCCGCTCATCACGGGACTGCCCCTGGTGGCACACAACAAGGCTTTTGACGAGAGTTGTCTCAAGGCCGCCTTCCGCATGTATCAGATGGACTATCCCGACTACACATTCCTGTGCACGCTGCAGCAGGCACGCCGGGTGTGGCACGGGGGACAGCACACGCTGGATGTCATTGCCGCGCGCTGTGGCTACGACCTCACCCGGCACCACCACGCGCTGGCCGATGCCGAGGCATGTGCCGCCATAGCCCTGCAAATCCTGTGACTGCCATGACAAGCGACGCACCCGCGCGGCAGGGCTTCCGCCACCCTGCCCCACCCCTGGCTGGGCGACTGGAACAGAAGGGACTGCGCACCACCATCACCCTGGCAGACTACCTGGGACTGCTGGAGGGCACGGGCAGCTACATCATCCCCTGCTACCAACGGGGTTGTGCATGGGGGCAAATGAGATAGGGAGGAGTCATGGCCCCGGTGACGCGACTCACCAGGACACCCCGCGAGACACAATCACCTGAAGAGGCACACGAACATGCCGGTGGAAAGTTGCTGCATCGCGACATGAACCGACGGCGACCCACAAAAGCCAACCGCAGGCACACAGCCGCCAGCCGGAATTGGTTTCATATGGGAGGTGGACAAGTGGGTGCTTCCCCCCATAGCGTCTCCCGGCGAGGCGAAGAGCAGGCTCCGGGAGGTGACGGCCGAGATACCCAGGCTGTGTGCCCGCATGTAGTTGACCGCGCACCGCACTGCATTGGCAATCGCGGCGCACTGCGTTGGCACATGCGGCGCACTGCATTGGCACATGCAGCGCACTGCGTTGGCACATGCGGCGCACTGCGTTGGCACATGCGGCGCACTGCGTTTGAAAGAGTACAAATAAAAGAGGCGGGCTACAGTCCCTCACGCGGGAACAGCAGCCTGCCTCTTGTGGTCACGCGACTCATCATACCCTGGGGCAAGATGAGTTTTGGGGACTTGTGCTCAGTTCAAGGAAATGCTCATTACCTTGTCATCCTCGGTCACGGTAATCTTGTCCTCACGCAGCAGCCAACCCAAAGCCAGGAAAAGTTCCTTGTCTGTCTTAATCTTGGCAGCCTTCTTCAAATCCTTAGAATTCATGGTTCCATTCTCGCTCAAGGCCGTCCAGACAGCCCCTGCCAAAGTTCCAACTTTCTCTTTCATCTTGATTCCTCCAATTGGTTCAGTAACAAACGAATTAGTTATCAAGCGCAAATTTAGTCCGATTCTTGCACATGAGCAAGCGTTTGTGCGGATTATTCACCTCTGCCCGGCATGAAACCATCTTATAATGAGTGCTATCAGTAGTGTGACGCATAATATTGCCAATATGTGCCGTCATAGGCGGAAAGGCTGTCGGCCGCCTCCAGGTCTCCATGACTGGCCTCCATCCTCAACTGCCGGTAACGCCTGTAACGTGTCTCCATCTCCTTGTCCTGTGGCCAGGAAAAGGCTTGTGCCGCCTCTGGGGAGCCATGGAGCCATGCCGCCCCTGCCTGATGGCTGTGGCGGGCCCCGGCCTGTCCCGCACCCGTCACGAAATGCCGGCAGAGCACCAGAGCCTCCCGGTAATGCCTGGGCAGGGTGGCAGGAAGGGTGTCGTGACGAAGGGGAAGCAACTGGGCAAAGGCGCGCAGGTCGCCGTGCAAGAGGTGGGAACACAGCAGATACTCCAGCGCAAGGGGGCGTGGAAGGCTGTCGGCAAGGAGGGCCTTGCGCAGGAAGTCCCGCTCACGGAAATGGCCGGTGCGCCGGGGAACAGCCCGCATGCCCGAGTAAAGGGCGGGAAGAGCGTCATAGACAAAAAGCGAGTCGGACTGTGCGGGCATGAGCGTGTGCACACCTGCGGGCACGGGATAAGCAAACAAGCATTCGCCCAACTTTCCCTCGTGGGCCAGGGCCGCCGCACGCAAGGCAAAGAACCTGGGGGTCAAGCCTGCCGTGTCCGTATAGCAGTCAACCGCCTGGGCATACTTGCCCTCATGCAGCAACTGGCCTACACGCAACTCCCGGTGCCCCGGAACCGAACTGTAGCCCAGCAAACCCGTCATGAGAAACAGCATGCAGAGAATGAAAAGATTTGAGGACAAGTATGCCGAGAGCGGCGCGCGCTCCCCCGTGGCATCGGGATGCAGAAGGCAAAGAAGCAAGACCAGGCAAAAGGCGAGCAGAACAAGCAGGAGCGGAAGCGCGGGAGTGCCCGTACCATAGCCAGGAAGCTCGGGCAGGCGCGCCGATGTGACAGCCGCCAGCAGAAAAGCCGGCGGGAACCACGCGACGGCCCTCTGGCGCAAAGGCCAGCGCAGGGCTCTCTGGCACAAGAAGCCGACAAGCAACAAAAAAAGGGTGATGAGCACCGCCCCGACAAGAGGCTGGTAAGTGGTCTCGCCATGGGAGAAGTGATACTGGAACTGGGCAAGGTAGCCCGACTGGTAAAAGTACAGGTAACAGAAGGAGAAGCATGCAAAGAGCACACCGCACACACATGTTACCAGACGCGACGCCAGACGGGTCTGCGGACTGCTGTACTGTGTCATATTTTCTCTGCCTGGAGCGCGAGGACGCGCCATGGTGTGGACACGCGTGACAATCTACTCCTCCACCTTGTGCAGCACACAGGCCGTGCGGGCGGGAAGATACAGGTTGAGCCACCCTTTCCCATCGGGGGCATAGAGCGGGTCAAAGTTGGTGTAGTGCACCACCGAGTCGTCATTGAACCCATTGCCCCCGTACTCCACGCTGTCGGTGTTGAGCACATACTCGTATGCTCCCTGCTCCACCAGGAATCCGTAGCCCGTGTAGGAACGGGTGGGGCTGAAATTGAAGAAGAAGAAGAGGTCGCCCCGCCGGAAGGCGAGAACCTGGTCGGAGTCGTTGGCGTTGATTTCCACGACAGGCAACTTGGCCATTGACCCCAACTTGCGCAGCATGTGTATCATGCCCGCGTCAAAGTCGGACAGGTAGTGATAGCACAGTTCCTTGTCGTCAACAAGATGCCATTGACGGCGCGCATACTTGTGGCTCCAGCCGTTGCCCTCGCGCGGGAAGTCGATCCATTCGGGATGTCCGAACTCGTTTCCCATGAAATTGAGGTAGCCGCCATTGGCTGTCCCCGCTGTCACAAGGCGTATCATCTTGTGGAGGGCTATCCCACGTTCCACCACATAGTTCTGGTCTCCCTTCTTGAAATGCCAGTACATGTCGGCATCCACCAGCCGGAAAATGACGGTCTTGTCACCCACAAGCGCCTGGTCATGGCTCTCGACATAGGAAATGGTCTTCTCGTCCTTGCGCCTGTTGGTAAGTTCCCAAATCATCGACGTGGGCTTCCAGTCCTCGTCGCGCTTCTCCTTGATGGTCTTTATCCAATAGTCGGGAATATTCATGGCCAGCCTGTAGTCAAAGCCGTAGCCTCCATCACGTATGGGCACGGCGAGACCGGGCATGCCACTCACATCCTCGGCGATGGTGATGGCATTCTTGTTCACCTGGTGAATAAGGTCGTTGGCAAGGGTGAGGTAAACTATCGCATCATCGTCCTCGTGGCCATTATAGTAGTCGGCATAACTGGTGAAGCACTCGCCCAATCCGTGACTATAGTACAGCATGGATGTGACGCCGTCGAAACGGAAACCGTCGAAATGAAACTCCTCGAGCCAGTACTTGCAGTTGGAGAGCAGGAAGTGCACGACCTCGTCCTTGCCGTAATCGAAGCAAAGGCTGTCCCACGCCGGATGCTCACGCCTCCCCCCGGGGGCAAAATACTGGTAGGGGTCGCCCGCGAAATTGCCCAGCCCTTCGTTTTCATTCTTCACGGCATGGCTGTGCACAATGTCCATCACCACGGAGATGCCCATCGAGTGGGCCTTGTCCACAAGAGACTTCAGTTCCTCGGGCGTGCCGAAACGGCTGCTCGGCGCGAAGAAACTGCTCACGTGATAGCCGAAACTTCCATAATAAGGATGCTCCTGCACAGCCATTATCTGGATGCAGTTGTAGCCCAGGCGCTCCACGCGGGGCAGGACATTGTCGCGGAACTCGACGTAGGTGCCCACCTTCTCCGCGTCCTGCGCCATGCCGATGTGGCACTCATAGATGAGCAAGGGGTCGGTGGCTGGCTTGAACTTGGCCACCTGCCACTTGTAGGGATTCTCGGGAGCCCATGCCTGCGCGCAGAATATCTTGGTGTCGGGATCCTGCACCACGCGGTTTGCCCAGGCGGGAATGCGCTCGCCGTGTCCGCCGTCCCAATGGACACTCAACTTGAACAGGCTGCCATGCCCGAAGGACTTGTCCTTGATCTTTATTTCCCAGTTTCCCGCCTTTGTCACACGCCTCATGGCATGCTTGGCCATCTCCTTCCACCCGTTGAAGTCACCTACCACATAGATGCGTGTGGCGTTGGGGGCCCACTCACGCAGCACCCAGCCGTCTGCCACACGGTGCAAACCGAAATAGAGATAGCCGTCCGCAAAGTCGGAGAGACTGCCGTCCGGGCCGGTGAAATGCTGCTTGCGCGCAAGCATGTTCTGGTACCGGCCATTGATGGCATCTGCGTATTCTGCCAAACCGGCATCATTCCTTAGCAGTTTCAGAACAGCCGGCTTGACCGGTGCTTTCTTCTTTCCGGGAGCCTTCTTTGAGGTGCCCGCCGATTTCCTACTGGAGGCTGTGGCCTTTGTGCTAGGCATATTTATAGCGTATTTTGATATTTTACCTTGAAAACCGCCTTCTTGAACGGGTTCTCCGATATCGCTGGGGCATGCCCCTCGCCAGGAAGGTACAGGACAAACTGGCCGTGGGAAACCATGATATATTCCTGAGGCAAGAGGGAAAGGAAGGAGATGTCGGCCCTCGCGTCGTAGGAGGCAGACAGGACTGTCGCACGAGAAAGAGGCAAGAAGCCTTGCTCTTCCTTGCCCTCGAGGGGTATCTGTATGTCCATCATCTCACGGTGCACCTCCAAAGGAGCCTGCTCCCGGGAGCGCGGCCTGGCCGTCTGTATGCTTACCCACACGTCCTCGCCCTCGACCTCATGCTTTCCTTCGGGCATGTTCTCCAGGACGTGCGACGAGACAAAGTCCACGACTCTTGCGAGCAATGGGCTAAGACCGGTGTACTTGTGCAGATTATCCAGCGTGTCCGTTATCATATGACTCCTTTCCTGTCCATGCGGCCCGTCAGTTGTCTCCCGATTCTGTTACCGACTGCACAAGCCCCTTGGAGTATGTGACCTTTCTGATTACATTTCCGTTGCGGTCCTTCTCTATGAAATCGCCATCTTTCTGTCCGTCATGGAACGTGCCTTCGTAGCGCACGCCATCCGAATCCTCAAGTATGCCGTAGCCGTCCTTGAGGCCATCCTTGAACGCGCCCTTGAATTTCACACCATCGGCCTGCCGCATGATGCCAGTCCCTTCCATCTTCCCATTCTTCCAGCCTCCGTCATAGGCATCTCCGTTGGCCCAGGTGTACTTGCCGTGCCCGTTCTGAAGGTTGGCCAGCCATTGTCCCTCGTACACGGCACCGCCTTGCCAGGTAAACGTTCCGAGACCACTCTGTTCGCCATCCACGAAGTGCCCCACATAGCGGTCCCCGTTGGCGAAAGTGAATATGCCCTCACCTGTACGCTTCCCGTTCTGGTACTGTCCGTCGTACCGGCTTCCGTCGTGGAAGGTGTAGGTGCCATGGCCGTGCTGTTGGTCAGCCTTGAAAGTCCCCTTGTAACTGTCGCCCGAGGCGTAAAAATAAGTTCCCTGGCCGTCCATCTTGTTGTCACGCCACTCGCCCTCGTAGCGGTTGCCGTTGTTCCAGTCAAAGACTCCATGCCCGTTCTTGAGGTCGTCCTTCCATTCGCCTTTGTAATAGGCTCCGTTTGCATAGGTGTATGTACCCTGGCCCGACCGCTTGTCCTGCTCCCAGTTCCCTTCGTACTTGTCACCATTGAAGTAGTACATGGTGCCCTGGCCCTGCTGGTAGTCCCTGAACCAAAGGCCAACGTACTTGTTGTTGTTGGCAAAATAGAACGTGCCCATGCCGTGCTGCTGGTTCTGAAACCACTCGCCCTCGTACTTCTCCCCATCGGAAAAGAGATAGACACCCTTTCCCTGGCGCTTGCCCTTCACGTACTCTCCAGTGTGCGTGTCTCCGTTGGGAAAAGTGGTGGTTCCGTGCCCGTAAGGCTTCCCCTTGAACAACTCACCTTGATATTCGCCTCCGTCCGAAAAGGTGTAATTCCCTATCTTTATCTGTTGACCAGCCATAGGGAAGTGCAAGCATGGCAGAAGGAGGAGGATTATCTTTTTTCTGAATACCATTCTGATGCTCATTTGACCGCAAATTTACGACAAATGCCTGGAGTATCAAAATTATAGTTGAATCTTTTTGCTCTTCAGATACAACTCGGCTCTCTGAAGGTCGGCAGGAGTATCAATGCCCACCGTTTCCGTTTCCGTGTCCGTAAGCGCCACCTTTATCACGAGCCCGTTCTCCAGCCATCGCAGCTGCTCAAGCGACTCGGCCTTCTCCAATACGCCTGGCGCCAAACGGGAAATTTGGCGAAGCACCTCACGCCGGTAGGCATACAGCCCTATGTGCTTGTAGAAGGTGTGGCATGAAAGCCAGTCCTGCTGTCCGACACCCCGCAAATACGGTATCACGCTTCTGCTGAAATAGAGGGCACGCATATTCTTGTCCACCACGACCTTGGGGGAGTTGGGGTTAGAGAGTTCCTCGAACGTGTCATTCCCGGAAAAAGGCCTCACCAGTGTCGCTATCTGGGTGTGTCCGTCCTGGAAGCAGTCTTTCAGTCCTTCAAGCTGGGACTTCTGCACGAAAGGCTCATCGCCCTGGATATTCACTATCACATCCGCGTCAGTCCCTATGCGCTCACAGGCTTGCCAGCAACGGTCTGTACCACTGCGCAGGCCGCTGTCGGTCATTACCGCCTTTCCCCCGAATGCCTCCACCGCCGAGAAAATGCGATCGTCATCGGTGCAGACATACACATCGTCGAATGCCAGGCGCGCCTGTTCATAGACGCGCTGCACGACCAGTTTTCCTCCCAACACGGCAAGGGGTTTCCCCGGAAAACGGGTGCTTGCGTAGCGCGCCGGGATAAGTGCCAGGTATTTCATCTCATGCTTGTTTGTTTGGTTGTGCAACATCAGTTCCCCAACTCGTCCAGGACGGCCTCTTCCCCGGCATCCTCCTCTCCCCCTGCTGTTTCCTGCTGTCCGCACGGGTCGAATCCCGCAGGGATATCGAAGTCCTCGTCTTGCGAATAGCCCAGGCTGCGGTCGGCATACAACTTCTTCAAGAAATAGGCCGCAATGGGCAGGGCGGAATTCGCTCCCTGCCCGATGGCCATGCTTGCGAAGTGTATGTCACGCTCCTCGCCGCCCACCCAGGCGCCAAAGCTGAGGCTGGGCGTGTAGCCCACAAACCACCCATCGGAATTGTCATTCGTGGTGCCCGTCTTGCCCGCCATGGGCGCGGTGATCCCGTAGCGCGCTCGCATGCGGCGGCCAGTGCCGTTGTCTATCACCCCGCGCATCAATGTCACCATCTTGCAGGCGGCTTGCTCGGATATCACCTCGCGCACACGCGGCTGGAACTCGGCCAACAACTCGCCGTTGCTGTCCTCTATGCGGGTCACATAAAGCGGACAGCGGCGTACTCCCTTGCGGGCAAACGCCGTGTATGCCCCCACCATCTCGGCCACAGAAATGTCACAGGGGCCAAGGCAAAGGGCAAGCGAGGGGTGAATGTCCCTGTTCTGCACGCCGAACTCGTGTATCAGACGCACAAGGGCGGCAGGCGACAACTGGTTCATCAGCCAGGCGGAAATCCAGTTGTTGCTTTGCGCCAGCCCCCATTTGAGGGTCACCATCTCGCCATAACGCGCCTTGCTTCCGTTTCGGGGTGTCCATTCCTTGCCTGCCACATGGTAGGTCTGCTGCACATTGGGCGCCTCGTCGCAAGGACTCCACCCGTTCTCCATGGCAAGCGCGTACAGGTACGGCTTGATGGTCGAACCCACCTGCCTGCGGCCCTGCGTGCACATGTCGTACTGGAAATGCGAAAAGTCCAGCCCACCCACATAAGCCTTGACAGCCCCGGTCTCGTTGTCCATGCACATGAAACCTGCACGCAGGAAGGACTTGTAGTACTTGATGCTGTCCATGGGTGTCATTGTTGTGTCCTTGTCACCATGCCCTGTATATACAATCATCTCGGTGGGCGTGGCGAAAGCGTCGTCGATCTCTGCATCGGAATAGCCTGCGGCCTTCATCTGTATATACCTGGCACTCTGACGCTTCGCGCGTACCAGGTCGGCCTTGACCTGTGCCGGGGACAACGAGGAGGCATAGGGTGCGTTGCGGTTCCGGCGAAGTTCACGGTCAAAGGCTTTCTGCAACTCGCCCGCCACATGCCCGACGACCGACTGCTCGGCGTACTCTTGCATGCGGCTGTCTATGGTCGTGTAGATTTTCAGCCCATCGGCATATAGGTTATAGTGCCTTCCTTCGCGGTTGGCATTCTTATTGCACCATCCGTAGAGCGGGTCGTTCTCCCATGCGATAGAGTCCTCGTAGAAGTTCTGTCCCTGCCAACTGGCATAGTCGGACCGCGCCGGCTTCTTGGCCATGAGCACCCGGCGGAGCATCTCGCGCAGATAAGCCGCGCTGCCCTCCTTATGGTCGGTGCGGTGGAAGTTGAGCGCGACAGGCTCCATGCAGAGTTTGTCCATCTCCTGCTGTGTCATGTAACCTGCCTTCACCATCTGTCCGAGCACCACGTTACGCCTATCCCTGCACCTGTCGGGGAAACGCACGGGATTGTAGAAACTGGGGTTCTTGCACATGCCCACCAATGTGGCACACTCGTTGACGGTAAGGTCCTTGGGTTCCTTGCCGAAATATGTCCTGGCCGCCGTCTTGATGCCCACGGCGTTATGAAGGAAATCAAAGTAGTTGAGATACATGCTCACTATCTCCTCCTTCGTGTAGAAACGTTCCAGCTTGATGGCTATCACCCATTCGATTGGCTTCTGCAAGAGCCGCTCGCGCACATTCTCGGCCTTCGCGGAATACAGTTGCTTTGCCAGTTGCTGTGTGATGGTGCTTCCGCCGCCCGCGTTCTTATTGCGCAGGATTCCGCGCTTGACAATGGCCCGCAGCAAAGCGCGGTAGTCCACTCCGCTGTGCTCGTAGAAGCGCACGTCCTCGGTAGCCACCAGCGCCTGCACTATAGCGGGGGGGAGATCCTCGTAACTGACGAAAATGCGGTTGGCCTTACTGTAACTCCACGTGCCCAGCAACTTGCCGTCGGCCGAGAGTGCCTGCGAGGCAAACTTGTTCACCGGATTCTGCAGTTGTTCAATATTCGGCATGTAGCCTATGTAGCCGTTGAAGATACTGTAGAATATTACTCCCAGAAGCAAAAGCCAAGAGAAGAACAGCACCCACAGCACGACAAAGAACTTCTTCCGCATAAGGTCTCTATTATATATTAATGTGTACAACCATCATGAGAAGCAAAGGTACAAACTTTTTTCGAACTGAATGTTTTTTGGGGAGAATATAAGAAGTCCCCTCCACCACAAGGGCAGGGGGGACTCTTTCGTTTGCTCATGCCGTGGAAGCGCAATCCGTCACATTGCGGGGAACAGCCCGCACGTCACACCGCGCATCCCGCATGGGGTCACACGAACCACTTCACGTAGCAGAAATCCTGCCGGTGGGGCAGGTTCTCATTCTTGGGATAGATGCGGTAGCACACCTTGAACAAGCCTGCGTTGTCTATGCTGTGCGAGGCTGTGAACGTGTACTTGTTTCCGTTGCGCTCTACCATGCGGAAGGGATCCACATGATAGACATGGTCTTGGCCGTCCTTGTCGGTCGTCAGAGTTACCAGCTCTACGCCTATGGCGTCGTCCAGACCTGCCTCGTCAACCACAATCTTGATGTTGTACTTCTTTCCTGCCTCCACGTCCCCGTTCTGGAGATCCTCGCCCTTCTCTATGCTGTCCACGTGTATCTGGTCCCAATGGGCGGCCACATTCTCCTTCCAGTCGGCAATCTCGCGGGCGAGCTTTCCGCCGTTGGCGGCAAGTGTCCCGAAACGGGCGTGCAGGCGGTTGTAGAACTTGTTGTAATAGTCGTCAAGCTGGCGCTTCATGGTGTAGTGCGGAGCGATTTGCGCGATGCTGTTCTTGATGACCTTCACCCAGCCTGTGCTGATTCCCTCAGCGTTGCGGGCGTAGTAGAGAGGCATTATCTCGTTCTCAAGCAGGCCATAGATGGTGGCCGCATCGAGCTGGTCTTGGTGCTCCTGGTACTGGTAGGTGCGCTTGTCCGTGAGTGCCCAGCCTGCTCCTGGACGATAACCCTCGTACCACCAGCCATCAAGCACAGAAAGGTTCACCAGACCGTTCATAAGAGCCTTCTCGCCTGATGTGCCCGATGCCTCGAGCGGGCGGGTGGGCGTGTTCATCCATATGTCCACGCCGCTCACAAGACGGCGGGCCAACTGCATGTCGTAGTTCTCCAGGAAGATAATCTTGCCAAGGAACTCGGGACGCTGGCTTATCTCATATATCTTCTTGATAAGAGCCTGTCCCGCGCCATCCGCAGGATGCGCCTTGCCTGTGTAGAGGAACTGCACGGGGTAGTCGGGATTGTTGACAATCTTTGACAGGCGCTCCAAGTCGGTGAACAGCAGGTGAGCCCGCTTGTAGGTGGCAAAACGGCGCCCGAAACCCACAAGCAGGGCATTTGGGTTGATCTTCTCCATCAGCGACACCACGCGCGAGGGGTCGCCCTGGTTCTTGAGCCAGCGGTCACGGAACTGCTTGCGGATATACTCCACCAACTTCGTCTTCAAGGCCATGCGTGTGGCCCACACCTCCTCGTCGCTCACGTCGTATATGGCCTCCCATATCGACTGGTTGCTCTGGTCGTGGATGAAATTCTCATCGAAGTTGGAGGCGTACAGCTTGCGCCATTCATTGGCGCACCAGGTGGGGAAGTGAACGCCATTGGTCACATAGCCCACATGGCTCTCCTCGGGGTAATACCCCTTCCATATGCCCGCGAACATCTTCTTGCTCACCTCGCCGTGCAACCAGCTCACGCCGTTGACCTCCTGCGAAGTGTTGCACGCGAAGGTGCTCATGCAGAAACGCTCGCCCTTGTCATCGGGGTTCATGCGCCCCATGCCGATAAACTCATCCCACGAGATGCCCAGCATCTGCGGGTATCCGCTCATGTACTTCCCGAACAGACCCTCGTCGAAATAGTCGTGGCCTGCGGGCACGGGAGTGTGCACGGTGTAAAGCGAGGAGGCGCGCACAAGTTCGAGAGCCTGCGTGAAAGACTTTCCCTCACGCACATAATCCAGCAGGCGCTGCACGTTGCACAGGGCAGCGTGTCCCTCGTTGCAGTGATACACGTCCTTCTTGATGCCCAGTTTCTGCAGCATGAGCACACCACCTATACCCAGCAGGATTTCCTGCTTGAGCCTGTTCTCCCAGTCACCACCATAGAGGGCATGGGTGATGGAGCGGTCAAACTGTGAGTTCATGTCGTTGTCGGTGTCAAGCAGGTACAGCGTGACACGCCCCACATTGACACGCCACACATAGGCATGCACCTCATAATCCATATAGGGTACATCCACCACCATAGGATGCCCGTCCGCGTCCATCTGCTGCTCGATTGGGAGCGTCCCGAAGTTCTGTGCCTCGTAGTTTGCCACCTGCTGGCCGTCCATGCTGAGCGACTGGGTGAAATAGCCATAACGGTACAGGAAGCCCACGCCGCACATGTCCACGTTTGAGTCACTGGCCTCCTTCAGATAGTCGCCCGCCAGCACGCCCAGTCCTCCCGAATATATCTTCAGCACGTGGTTCAGTCCGTACTCCATGCAGAAGTACGCCACGCTGGCGCGGCTCTTGTCGGGCTTCTCGTCCATATATGCGCGGAACTCATTGTACACCTCGTCCATTCTCTGTATCAAGGCCTGGTCATGGGAGAGTTTTTCCATCTTCTCGAAACTCAGGCGCTGCAGCAGGAGGACCGGGTTGCCGTCACACTCGTCAAAGAGTTTGCTGTCCAGGCTGCGGAACAGGCTCTTGGCGCTGTGGTTCCACGCCCACCACATGTTGCGGGCCAGTTCCTCCAGCTTCCTCAACTCGACGGGGATGTTGCTCTTGACTGTCACCTGCTTCCAGCATGGCTGGTTGGTGTAGCTTGCTCTAATCTTCATTGTTCTATGTTTATGTTTGTTCCTGTTTGTTTTTGTCAGAACGGGGCTGCGGTGTGCCTCACGCGTTGCGTTGTGCCGCTCTGTCAAGCGCGAAGGCGTACGCCTGCTCATACTTGGGTATGAAATGCTTCCACTGGGCCTTTGCGGCCACCTGGGCTGCCTTCTTGCGCGCCGCGTCGACCTCCTTGGCACTCATCCCGCACATCTTGGCTATCGCGTCGCGCACGGCATTCGCCACCTGGTCAAAATTGTAGTCATCACGCCTCACGACCTCCACACCGTCCTCCAGATGGCTGTCCGAGCCCTTGGTCTTGTTGACCCACGCGCCAAAGCCCGCGAGCGAAGTGGTGACACAAGGCACATGAAAGGCCACGGCCTCAAGGGGCGTATAGCCCCACGGCTCGTAGTAGGACGGATACACGGCCAGGTCGCTGCCGATAAGCAGGTCGTAATAGGTGCTCTCGAAGATGCCGTCCCTGCCGTCAAGGTAGCAAGGGACGAAGATGACCTTCACACGGTCCGTGGCCTGGTTCTTCATGCCGTGGTTGTGCAGGAAGCCGGTCACGGGGTCGTTCCAGGGCTCGCGGAGCACATGGGTGCATATGGGGTCCTGCAGCGGGGAGCCGTCCGCCACGGGATGCCTCAGGCGGTCCTGCAGGTCGGCGCGCGGCCCCGCCGTCCAGGCCGGAACCTGCACCATGGCCAGCACGGGGCGGGTGAGGCGGTCGTCATATAGGCTTCTGTACATGGCTTCCATGAACACGTCCTGCCCCTTGTTCCTGTACTCATAGCGCCCGCTTGTGCTCACGATGAGCGTGTCATCGGGCATGTCGGCCCCGGTGAGTGCGCGGGCGACACCCAGGATCGTGTCCCTGGCCTGTCGCCGCCGGGCCGCGAAGGCCGCGCCCGCTGCCGGCACGAAATCGGGCTCGAAGCCGTTTTCGAGCACCACGTCACAGGGTTTGTCAAGCAGTTCGGCGCACTCGCGCGCCGTCACGTCGCTCACGGTGGTAAAGCAGTCCACGTTCATCGCCGTCTGCCTCTCCACACTGTGCTTCGACTCCACGTTGAGCTCGCGTGCCATCTGCCGTCCGTCGTAATCATGCAGATACTGGTACAGGGGCTTCCCGTTGCCCGCGATACTGCGTCCCACGCAAGTGGCGTGGGTGGTGAACACCGTCGCCACCTGGGGCACATGCTTGCGCACGTACAAAGCGCCCAGGCAAGTCATCCACTCGTTGACATGATATACGGCCCGCGCGCCCTTGTCCCTCAGGAAGAATTTCCAAAAGCCCTCTACCACGAGACCCGCCGCGTAAGCGAACATGCTGGACTCGTCATAGTCGCCATAGGCATGCAGGCTGTCCACCCCGAAGTCTCTCCACGCCTGTCCATACAGATCATTCTTCCTGACGAAAAAGGGCTGGAAATCCACCAGGGCCACCTTGGGCTTCCCGGGAATGTTCCAGCGTCCCATACGCAGCCCGACACCCTCGGCCGCCATGGTGGCCACCCATTCGGGCCACAGGTCAGGATCCTCGGAAAACAGGGGATTCTCCCGGCCGTGCCAAAGGTCGGGGCCGATAAACAGAAGATTTCCGCCCAACAGGGCTTCCTGGGTCTTGGCCCTGGTGGAAAGCACCGTGTATATGCCTCCCAGCTTGTTACACACCTCCCAGCTGCTCTCCAGCACATAGTCTGGTGTTGTCTTTTTTCCGCTCATTGACAATGTATGTGTTACGATATATCCTGTTTGCGGCAAAGGTACGACAAATTTTCGAAACACGTGGACTCTCATTTTTAATAATACGCGTGCGCGCACGGAAAACGGCCAGAGAGTGTGGAGGGAACGCCCCTCTGTCATGGCGCATCCCTGCCTGCAGAAAGCACGGTCCCACCCTGCCGCGCCAGTCCCATACATGCATGCCACCGCGATGGCACATGCATGCCGCCGCGATGGCACATGCATGCCGCTGCGATGGCACATGCATGCCGCCGCGATGGCACACGCATGCCGCTGCGATGGCAAGGGCAAGTGGGCGCGCCCAGAATCCCCGCTCCGCCATCAGACAAGCCGAATATGGCAATGCCGTGACACCGGCAGGCCAGAAGGGGCACGTAAAAGCATAAAAATTGTAAACGAACGTGGAATTTGCCGAATAAAATGGCTAAATTTGTAGGTGAAACCACAGTAGACCTGTAATGAGAATACCCTTTTCCATCATCCTGCTTGCCTGCGCGGCCACGGTGGCGGCACAGAGCCCGTGGAAGCTGAGACTGACTTGCCCGCAGGAAAAGATAAACTTGAATATTGACTTATACGAAGAGTCCATCACCGTGCCCACCATGGAGGACTTCGGGCCGATGAACGGTTACCTGAACGGTGAGGTGTACGGGGTATGGACTGTCACGTCGTTCCGGATCAAGGACGACAAGTCTGCCATCCTCAACCTGTCAAACGACCTGGGCAGCGAGACGCAGGAGACCCTGCTCACGCAGCTGAGCGACAGCACATGGTCGCTCAAGCTCATCGGGCACACCGTGGTGAAACGCGTGGAGGGGAAGAGGCTTGTCAAGATATCGCCGGAACTGACAATGAGACGGGCAAAATGACACAACACACGCACAGACAAGACAACAGGAAGGCGCGCGCCAAGTGGCTTCCGCTGGCGGGCGCGCTCCTGGCGGGCGTGGCCATCGCGCTGACAGGCAACCACTTCTACGAGTGGAGCTCGAGTGACGAGGCGTGCATGGCCTGCCATTTCCACCCCGAGGCCACCGACAGCTGGAAGCAGGCGGCACACTACAGCAACCGCAGCGGCGTGAAAACGGGCTGCGCCGAGTGCCACCTGCCGCCCGAGGGCACCTGGAAGCACTTCACGGCCAAGGCGCGGATGGGCATGAAGGACGTGTGGGCCGCCATGACAAAAGACAAGGAGGACATCGACTTCGAGAGCAAGAGGGAACTGGAGTACGCGCAGACCATCGTCTTCAACGAGTCATGCAAGCGGTGCCACGCCAGCCTGTTTCCGCAAGGACTGTCCGACGACGGCGTGGCGGCACACCTCTACTACGAGGAGAACGAGGAAAAACTGGGACTGCAGTGCATCAGCTGCCACCTGGACGTGGGGCACGCAATGCCTGGATACAAGCACGCCAAGATGGACAAGGCTCCCGTGGACACCACTGCGGCAACCTTTGCCGAGGCCACGCGCGTGACCAGGTTCGCGGACTTCACCGAGCAGGTGCCCACCACCAGCGTCACCATAAGCATGAAGGCCATCCCGGGGGGCTCCTTCCTCATGGGCAGCCAGGAGGGCGAGAAGTTCAGCCACGCCGACGAGCATCCCCGGCGCAGGGTGACGGTGTCGGCATTCTACATGGCCGAGACCGAGGTCACATGGGACCAGTACTGGGCCTTCTACGCACAGACCATGTCGGAGGGACGCACCCCGCCATCCAAGATTTACGCCAACAACAGCCGCCCCGACGTGGACGCGGTCTCGGGCCCCACGCCTCCCTTCGGGATGCCTGACCAGGGCTGGGGCATGGGCAGCCGCCCGGCCATCACCATGACACACTACGCGGCCGAGACCTTCTGCCAGTGGCTCTCGCTCAAGACCGGCAAGAAATACCGCCTGCCCACCGAAGCCGAATGGGAATATGCGGCACGGGGAGGTACCGACAGCCCGTATTTCTTCAAGGGGAACCCGTCCGAATTCTCCAACACGGGCTTCTGGCGGCGTTTCTTCAGTGCCGACACGACCACCATCAACAGTTATGTCGTCTATGCCAACAACAGCAAAAGCCGCACACAGGAACCGTCACGCGTGAAGCCCAATCCGTTTGGCCTGAAGAACATGCTGGGCAATGTGCTCGAATACTGCTCCGACTGGTATGCCGAGGACACTTACGCCCGTCTCCAGGACGGGGCAAGGGACCCCAAGGGGCCCGCTTCGGGAAAGGAATACGTGGTGCGTGGCGGATGCTATGCAGACGATGCGGCCGACGTGCGCTGCGCCTCACGCGCGCACACCGACTACGAGAAGTGGCTCAAGACAGACCCGCAGAACCCCAAGAGCATCTGGTGGTTCTCGGACATGAAGGGCATCGGCTTCCGTGTGGTATGCGAGGTGCCCGGGGGTGTGGACGCAAAATAGAGACAGGAACAGACAACACACTTTTATACATATCAAACTATTCCAACAATGAACGAGAAGGACTTGGGCAGAAGAAGGTTTCTTACTAACGTCGCGCTCATCGGCGCAGCGGGAATGGCGGCGCCTGCCATATTGGCAAGTTGCAGCGGCGGAAGCGGGAACGGAAAACTGACTCCCCTGAAGAAAGAGGGGGAATATTATGTGCCGGAGTTGCCCGACAAGGCTGTTGACGGCAAAGAACTCAAGGTGGGCGTGATAGGATGCGGCGGACGTGGCTCTGGCGCGGTGATGAACCTGCTCGACGCCGCCAACGGCATCAAGGTGACTGCACTGGGCGATGTGTTCGATGACCGCCTGCAGGACTTGCGCGCCCATCTGAAGAACGACCGCCAGCAGGAGGTGCCCGACGAGGCTTGCTTCACAGGCTTCGACGCCTACCAGAAGGTCATTGACTCGGGCGTGGACATGGCCATCATCGCCACCCCACCCGCCTTCAGACCTACCCATTTCCAGTATGCCACCGGGAAGGGCGTGCACTCGTTCCTGGAGAAACCCATCGCCGTTGACCCCAAGGGATACCGCACCATCATGGCTGCGGCCAAGCAGGCACAGGCAAAGGGCCTGAGCGTGGTCACGGGCACACAGCGCCACCACGAGCGCCGCTATGTGGAGGCCAACAAGCAGATACAGGCCGGACTCATAGGCGAGATCACCGGCGGAAACGTGTACTGGAACCAGGGCATGCTGTGGTACAAGGAGCGCCAACCCGGATGGAGCGACATGGAATGGAACATACGCGACTGGGTCAACTGGACGTGGCTGAGCGGAGACCACATCGTGGAGCAGCATGTGCACAACATCGACGTGTTCCTGTGGATGAGCGGGCTCAAGCCCGTCAACGCCACCTCGTTCGGCGCGCGCCAACGCAGGGTGACCGGCGACCAGTATGACATGTTCAGCACCGACTTCGTGATGGAGAACGGGATACACATGCACAGCATGTGCCGCCAGATTGACGGATGCAGCAACAAGATAAGCGAGTACATCCAGGGCGCGAAGGGCTCGTGGGACAGCGAGACAAACGAGATAAAGGACTTGCAGGGAAATCTCCTGTGGAAGTACGACGAGGAAGCGGCCAACCGGGAGTTCAAGCAGCATGACCCCTATGTGCTGGAGCATGTGGACTGGGTCAACCACATCCGCAAGGGCACCGCACATGAGGAGGCAAGCGACTGCGCAGCCTCGTGCATGGCAGCCATCATGGCACGCGAGGCCGCCTACACCGGTGCGACAACCACATGGGACGAGATGACGCAGTCACCCATGGACCTCATGCCCGCCACCCTGGCAATGGGGCCGCTGGACTTGGCTTCCTATACGGTGAAGAAGCCCGGACAGGGACAGTAAAGCCCAAACAACACCTAAACTGCACGGAATGAAACGCAGAAAATTCATTTTAGGGTCGCTCTCAGGCATGGCAGCGGCTTCCATGGCATCCACCCCGTTTTTCTCATCCTGCCGCTCAATACGCAAGGGCAGGAAGAGTGACACGCCACTCAACATCTGCCTGCAGGAAGGGGTGGCCCTGGGGGACACGCTCGGGGACAAACTGGACTTCATGGAGGCGCATGGGGTAAACGGCCTGGAGGTGGGTGGCAGCAACCTGAAGAGCCGCGTGGGCGAGATCAACAAGGCTCTGCAGGGCCGGAATATCAAGATGAGTGCCATCTGCGCCGGCTTCAGCGGCTTTATCCTTGCCGAGGACGAGCAGAAGCAACAGTTTGACACCACCATGCGCGAGATAGTGGAGGCTGCCGGACAGATAGGCTCCTGCGGTGTAATCATGGTGCCGGCCTTCAATTTCCAGAGCCCCTGCAAGCCACACACAATGGACACGCGCAACTACCTGTGCGAGCAGCTGCATGACTTGGGCGAGTTTGCGCTGAAGTGCGGAACGACTGTCATCCTGGAACCACTCAACCGCAAGGAATGCTTCTACCTGCGTCTGGTGGCCGATGCGGCTGCCATCTGCCGCGATGCCAGCAGCGAGGGCGTGAGATGCATGGGCGACTTCTGGCACATGCAGGAGGAGACCTCGGACTACGCCGCCTTCATGGCTGCAGGCACCAAGTACCTGCGGCACGTGCACATAGCAAGCCGAGGACGGCGACTGATGCCGGGCGAGGACGGTGACAAGGACGACTACCGCGAGGGCATGAGGGCTCTCAAGGAAATGGGCTACCAGGGACACATCTCCTTTGAGTGTGGCTGCGAGGGCGACCGTGCCACGGTGCTCCCCGCTGCCATCGAACTGCTGCGCAAGCAGTGGGGGGAAGCGTGATGAAGCCTGGCTGGGGGTGTGAAGTTCCCTGAGCCTCATACCTATTTATGATTTAAGCGCGAAGGCTGTGCGGGGAAGCACAGCCTTCGCGCTTCCGCAAAGACAAGGGAGAATATGCGGAAAGGCGTGCCACACACTTCCCGCCGGACTACTGCCCGCTGCCCTCCACAGGGAGGTTCTTGCAAGAAAGCGGGTTGTGCTGCGGACCGCCAGGCCGTTCCACTCGGCCCGATGCGGAAGACACCCGCCATGGACTTGTCCCGGCACACTCCTCTCCTGCTTTCCCGGACATTGAACGTCCTGCGAAATCACCATCACGGAACGTTCTCCGGGTAATCGCGCCGTGCCGTCCATGGGCATCCCTACTCTATCTCGCTCAACTCCAGCCAGCGCATCGACTTCTCATCGAGTTCGTCCGTGAGCACTGGCAAGCGTTTGCTCAACTCCGTTATCTCCTGCACGCTGATGCTTCCACTGGACAGGCGCGCCTCGATGTCGGCCTTCTCCTGCTCCAAGCGGGCAATGTCCTGCTCCAGCGAGGCGAACTCCTGCTTCTCCTTGAACGTCATCTTGCGTTTCTGCTCGAGGCGTGGCGGCTTCTTGCAGTCCTTGACGTCCGCCGCGCCTCCCCCGTTTCCAGCGTCTGCCGCCAGCCTCTCCCTATGTGCCTCGCGCTCGTCCTCCCACTCGCGGAACTGCGTGTAGTTTCCGGGGAAGTCTTGCACCACGCCATCGCCACGGAACACGAGCAGGTGGTCCACCACCTTGTCCATGAAGTATCGGTCATGGCTGACCACGATGACACAGCCCTGGAAGTCCTGCAGGTACTGCTCCAGAATCTGCAGGGTGTTGATGTCCAAGTCATTGGTTGGCTCGTCGAGCACCAGGAAATTAGGGTTCTGCATGAGCACCATGCACAGGTGCAGCCTCCGTTGCTCCCCTCCCGACAATTTGGCTATATAGTTCTGCTGTTGCAGTGGAGTGAACATGAAGTGCTGGAGGAACTGCATGGCCGACAAATGACGCCCGCCTCCCAGGTCAATGTACTCGGCCACCTTGCGCACGGCGTCTATCACCTTCATCCGCGCGTCAAAGTGCATCCCCTCCTGGCTGTAGTAACCGAAGCGCACGGTCTCCCCCACCACGAAACGCCCCGAGTCGGGCTTCACCAGCCCCAGGAGCATCTTCACAAACGTGCTCTTGCCTGTCCCGTTTCCTCCCACGACTCCCATCTTCTCGTATCGCGAGAAGTTGTAGTAGAAGTCCTTCAGTATCACGCGGTCATACTTCTTGCTCACATATTCCGCCTCGAATATCCTGCTGCCGATGTAGGCCGACTTCGTCTCGAGCCTCACCTGCCGCTCTTCCACGCTCCGCCTGGCTTTCCTCTCCAGCTCATAGAATGCCTCCTCGCGGTAGCGTGCCTTGTGTCCGCGTGCCTGTGGCATGCGCCGCATCCACTCCAGTTCGGTGCGGTACAGGTTGTTGGCTCGTGCCACCTCGCTCCTGAGGTTCTCCTGGCGCTCCTGGCGCTTCTCCAGGTAATAGGCATAGTTGCCGTGATAGGCATACACAGTCTCGTCGTCCATCTCCAGGATGACGGAACACACGTTGTCGAGGAAGTATCGGTCGTGCGTCACCATCAGGAGCGTGACATTTGACCGCCGCAAGTAGCCCTCGAGCCACTCTATCATCTGCAGGTCGAGATGGTTGGTGGGCTCGTCCAGGATAAGGAACTCCGGCTCCATGATGAGCACGTTGGCCAGTGCCACACGCTTCATCTGCCCCCCCGATAGCTGGGCGAGCGGCTTCTGGAAGTCCGTTATGGAAAGTTTGCTCAGTATGGTCTTGCTGCGGTTCTCATAGTCCCAGGCCTTCTGCTGGTCCATCCTGTCGAGTATCCCCTGCAGGCCCGGCGTGCCCGGCGTGCCCATGCATGACTCGTACTCGCGTATGAGGTTGGTGGTCTCGTTGCCGTGCCAGAAGCAAGCCTCCAGCACCGTCAGCTCCATGGGGTACTGTGGTGTCTGCTCCAGGTATCCGACACGAAGCCCGTTGCGCCACACCACCTGCCCCGAGTCGGCGCTGTCCTTTCCGCCCAATATGTTCAACAGCGTGCTCTTGCCTGCCCCGTTGCGCGCGATAAGGCCAACCTTCTGCCCCTGTGCCACACTGAATGATATGTTGTCAAAGAGGGTCTTGTCGCCCACTCCGCGCGTCAGACCCTGCACTTGCAAATAGGATATGCTGCTCATGATTTACTTTCGGAAAAACCAGACCGGCACAACGCATGCCTGATGAAATTATCCTCTTTTTGTCTCTTCACGTCACAAAAGTACCACAAAATAAGTAGCGGACAGAAGAAAACATTGCGCAAATTTGGCCGTTTGGGCAAGAAAAAGTAATTTTGCAGACCAAATGAAACAAGGACAGCGTCACTCTTCGCTCTCCTGAGGATTCCCATTTCAGAACAAACGGAAAATCATAACAGCATACCTTTATTATTATGCACACGAAAAGTGAACTCGAGAACATGTCACTCGAAGAATTGTCTGCGCTGGCAAAAAGCGTGAACGCAGAACCTGCGAATGATGCCACCACACTCATATACAACATTATAGACGCGGAGGCCATGGCCGGCTCCAACAAGCCGGCAGGCGGCAATGCCAAAGGAAAGCGCGGCACGGCAAAAGCGGCAGAGCCCGAAAGCCAGGACACGGGCAAGGGCGAGAGGACACCCAAGAAACGCGGACGCAAGCCCAAGACCGAGACACCGCAGACCGACACGCCAGCCACAGCCACGGCAGACGCACAGGCGGGCAGCAGCGAGAAGAAGCAGGACAAGGACACCAGGCAGGACAGCCCAGAGGCCACACAGGGCACAATCCCATTTGCAGAGCAGGAGCCACAAGCGCCCGCAGCACCTGCCGCAAAGAAAAGGGGAAGGCCACGCAAGGTAAAAACAGAAGAAGAGCAGAACACCATGACAAGCACCAACACACAGCCGGCAAACGCCACACAACCCGAACAGGAAACAACTGCCACAAGCAACGAGAGCACGCCAGAGGACCCCAAGCCTGTGACCGAAAGCAATGCCGGCTCGCCGGAACGGCAGGACAAGGAGGACAAGACCGTCACAAACGGGGAGGGACTCATCCGAGTGAGCGACGACTTCTTCATCGTACAGGACATTCCTCCCACGGGCAACGACAACTACGCCTACAACAACACCTACG
>DCCS01000010.1 GCA_002316015.1 Prevotellaceae bacterium UBA1075 | reverse complement strand
ACTAATTTTGCTCACTTACATATTATATCAGCATGTAAGGATTGACACCATACAGATAAAGAAGAAACAGCCAGAACTGTTTTGCAGCCGTCTGCAAAAACTCATTGACAACACGAAGACACGAAGAATGGAATTATGTATGGAGAATGGAATGACAATGGCAGATTGCTTTAAAATAGAAAAATTAGACAGCATTGCCGATGCGTTGAAAGAAGAATTGATAAAGGTATGGGAAAAATCCGTAAGGAGTTCACATCATTTTCTATCAGAAGAAGACTTGATGTATTATCGCTCACGCATAATGGACACTTATTTCCATGCGGTAGAGCTGTATATTATCAGACAACCCAATATTGTGGCATTCATGGGGTTAAGTGACGAGATGGTAGAAATGCTATTTGTACTTCCGTCTGAGAAAGGCAAGGGGTATGGTTCGACTTTGCTCAAATATGCCTTGACAGAGAAACGAATCCGTAAGATAGATGTAAACGAACAAAACTCAGAGGCATATCAATTTTACCTACGAAAGGGGTTCAAAGTGATAGGCAAAGATTATACAGATGCCGATGGCAAACCATATCCAATTATTCATTTGCAAAAACAATAAAAAAGTAATGGAATATTATATCGGTCGTCCAATCAATGATGCAAAGAGAAGCGAGATGGAAATTAGAACCTATGATTTTCTTGATAAGATAGGTGTATTCTACAAAACAATATGTCATGAGGCTGTATATACAATGGTGGATTGTGAAACGGTAGAAAAGGAAATTGGTGCACCTATCTGTAAGAATCTGTTTCTCTGCAATAGGCAACAGACGCAGTTTTACCTGTTGATGTTGCCAAATGACAAGCATTTCAAAACAAAAAATCTGTCTTCCGAATTGGGATGCACCCGTTTGTCATTTGCTGACGAACAACACATGGTTGATTTACTTGGTGTTCACCCGGGAGCAGTTACACCTATGGGATTGATGAATGACAAAGAGAAGAAAGTCCTGTTAGTAATAGACAAAGACCTTTTGGCATCTTCCAAGTTCTTCGGATGTCATCCTTGTGTCAATACAGCAACAATAAGATTGGATTTACAAGAATTTATAGAGAAATTTGTACCAATGACAGGGCACAACTACAAGATTGCTGTGTTGAAGAGTGAATGACGCTATTTTAAGAATACACGGGAAATCCTAAAAATCATGAGTCACCTGCAAATATCCGTGTGAGACTATCCAAAGATTTTGCTTAGTCTGAACATGAAGAAGGGAAGAACGTTATTGCACGACGCAGTGAACTGAGATTTACAAGAAGAAGCACTGCTGTCTCTGTCCGGAAGTTTCGTATATGTGTTCGGCGGTTTTGTACACATGTTCGGAACTTCCGAACAGAGATTTCACCAGGATGCCCAGGGCAACGAGAGAGGCTGTGCCTGCCACGGGATGCCGCTTGGTCACTGCCTGGTCACTGCCTGGTCACTGCCTGGACACTGCCTGGACACTGCCTGGTCACTGCCTGGACACTGCCTGGACACTGCCTGGACACTGCCTGGACACTGGAATGCCAGGGACTGGCAGTAGCATGCGTAAGGATGTGCCGCCAGGAGTGCCGCCCTTTGGAATGTTTTGCCTAACTTTGCAGTGTCTACCACACGAGGGCGAAGATACCGATGCTGACACGGCCGGAGTAGCCCCGTGAGCATGCGTTCGCTGACCTGCGCATGGACACTCGGGAGCAGAACAGGGCCGCACGCAGCCTACACCACCGGTTGGACTATGAGGAAGAGGGCATCGGACCCTGTGACTTCAATTGCATAGAGGGCATCTCGCTCGTGCCGCTGGAGAAGGTGCTGCGGCCATGATGGCCAGGCCGCGAGGCACCGCCCATCCCGCTTTGACGAAGTTTAACCGGACATTTACCCAAAAACCGAACTGATTATGATTAAACTGATATTATGCACACTGGCCCTATGCGGGATCATGTCCTCACAGGCTCAGGAGTTTGTGAGAACCAAGGCTTACTCCTGGCATGGCGACACCATCAGCCAGGGGGAGTACATGGCCACAGCTTCCAGTGACCAGGAGATAGTCTCCACCTACTCGGCACAGCCTGGTTTCCACATGCCCGTGAACAAGACCTGGAGGCTCAGGAACGACATCTCGGCCTACCCCAGACTCGTGACCGGCAACCGCCTGCACGCTGCCATCTACAACATGGGGCTCGACGAGATGGTGAATGCCGTGGAGCCAGACACCACCCTGCGCACAGGCAAGGAGTGGGCGGGAGTATGGACGCGTGACGTGAGCTACTCCATCCTGCTCTCCATGGCCTATCTGCAACCCCAGGCTTCCATGATTTCGCTGCGCAAGAAGGTGGATGTGCTGGGACGCATCATCCAGGACACGGGCAGCGGAGGGGCATGGCCTGTGAGCACCGACCGCGAGATATGGAGCGTGGCTGCCTATGAGGTTTACAAGGTGACGGGGGACAGGGACTGGCTGAGGTACATCTACCCTGTGGTGAAACGCTCTCTGGAGACGGACAGCCTGACGGTGTATGACCCCAGGACAGGGCTGGTCAAGGGCGAGACATCCTTTATCGACTGGCGCGAGCAGAGCCACCCGCGCTGGATGCAGTGTGCCGACATCTTCAACACCGAGACCCTCTCGACCTCCATCGTGCACTGCCGCGCATGGCAGGTGCTGGCAGCCATGGCCCGAGAACTGGGCGACAGGAGAACGGCCACAGCCGCCAGGGCCAAGGCCGCAAGCATTGCCCTGGGAGTGAACAACCGCCTGTGGATGCAGGACAAGGGCTACTATGCCATGTATCTCTATGGGCGTGACCACCTCATCCTCAATCCACGTGCCGAGACGCTGGGCGAGTCGCTGGCCATCCTGTGGGGCATTGCCGATGACGAGCGGGCCAGGAGCATCACCGAGCACAACCCCACCACACCCTTTGGCGCGGCCATCTTCTACCCCCAGATAGCGGACATGCCCGCCTATCACAACAACGCGCTATGGCCATGGGTGGCCTCGTGGTGGGCGCTGGCAAATGCCAGGGTGGGCAACGAGCAGGGAGTGATGCAGGCCATAGGGTCGGTGTTCAGGCCTGCCGCGCTGTTCTGCACCAACAAGGAGAACTTCAACCTGGACAACGGGGACATCGCCACGGAACTCAACTCGTCCAACATGCTGTGGTGCCTGAGCGGCAACCTGGCCATCACGCACAAAATACTGTTCGGTATAGAGTTCCAGCAGGACACGCTGGCCTTCCATCCCTTTGTGCCCAGGGTACTGGACGGCACACGCACGCTCAGCAACTTCAAATACCGCAAGGCTACCCTGGACATCACGGTGAGCGGGCATGGCAGCGAGATAAAGTCCTTCAAGGTCAATGGCAAGGAACAGGCTCCCATGATAAGCGCAAAGAAAGCCAGGGGCAACCTCAAGGTGGAGATTGTGATGGCAGACAACGAACTGCCCGCGATGAAGGTGAACAACGTGAAGAACCTGAAGGCACCCCTCACACCCATCACCTGGCTTGAGGGCAAGACGCTGTGCTGGAACCCCATCGAGTACATCGGCCATTACATTGTGCTGCGCGACGGAGTGCGCATAGCCAAGACGCACAGTACCACCTTTGACGCATCGCTGCCCGGAGAATACCAGGTAATCGGGGTGATGGGCGAGGAGAGTTTCGCCTCGGAGCCACGCTCCACACGCGCCTATGTCAATGTGGAGATGCCTGACGAGCAGACGGCCATCTCATCCAAGGAGGCCATGAACAAGCCAAAGGACGGAGTGAAGGGCTACACGGGTTCGGGGTTTGCCGAGACAGACAAGAGCACACGCCTGGAATTTCCTGTGACGGTGGACGGGGAGGGCGACTACAGCCTCTCCTTCCGCTACGCCAACGGCAATGGCCCCGTGAACACGAGAAACCGCTGCGCGGTGCGCACACTCTGTATCGATGGAGCAAGGGTGGGCACCATAGTCCTGCCACAGCGCGGCGAGGGCAACTGGGATGACTGGGGCATGACCAACGCGCTGCACGCCCGCCTGGCCCCAGGCCGGCACACCGTCACACTGGAATTCCGCTCCGAAGACGAGAACATGAACCGCAGCACCAACCACGCACTGGTGGACTGCATGAGGCTTTCCAGAGTCAACTGAGCATGTTTCCTGCTCATGGGCAACTGGCAGGAGGGCGGCAGAGGAAGCGTTTTCCCGCATACCTTCCTGGCCATGCTTACCTGCCAGGGAAGCGATGACACAAAAAGCGAAGGAGCATGGGCATGCACGATGATGCGCCCCATGCTCCTTCGCATTATCTTGTGGCTGCGTTATTCAGCCTGGCCTTCCTTGCCGCCCTGGGCTATCTGCTCGTCCACTGCCTTGATCTTCTGCGCCAGCAGGTTGAGTTCCTCGCGCAGCTTGTCGGCCTTCTTCTTGGCCAGTTCCACCAGGCTGTTCCCCTTCTTGCTGTTGCTGGTGAGGAAGCACAGGTTGTTCTCGTAGGTCTTGAGTTCCTCCTGCATGCGCTCATAGGCACGTGCCATGCGCTGGCGCTCAGTATCCACCGTGCTTTCCCCCTTCTCAATCTTCTGAGCCAGGCTGGTGCGGAAGTTGTTCATCCTGCGCTGACGCTGGTTGGCGCTGAAGGCTCCATATATCTTGTCACACACCTCGCGGTATTCCTTGTACAGGCGGTCTTTCTCGCGGAAAGGCACATGCCCCACGCTGTTCCACTGCTGCTGCAGTTCCTTGACCTGCTGCATGATGTCCTCGCCCTCTTTGGCCGCAAGTTCCCTCAGTGCGTCGATGATGCCCTGCTTACGCTCCATGTTGGCCTTCTCCTCGCCATGAGCCTCGGCGTTAGCCTTCTTCTTGGCCTCGAAGAACTGGTCACAGGCACCCACGAAGCGCTTCCATAAAGCATCGGAGTATTTGTGGGGCACAGACCCTATCTCCTTCCACTGCCTTTGCAGGTTGACCAGTATGTCATTGGTGCTGCGCCAGTCGGTGCTCCCGGCCAGGGCCTCGGCCTGCTCCACCAGTTCCTTCTTCTTGGCCAGGTTGCTGTTCAACTCCTCCTTCAACTGGCGGAAGAACCGCGCCTTCTGCTCAAAAAACGCGTCACAGCCTTTGCGGAATCTCTCGAATATCTGCGCGTTGACCTTCTGGGGAGCGAAACCGATCTTTTTCCATTCGGCCTGCAGGGCAATGATGCGCTGTGTCACGGCATCCCAGTCAGCGAAGGTCTTGAGCCCCTCGGTGTGCTCTGCCTCCAGCTGCTCGCACAGGGCGGTCTTCTTGGCCAGGTTCTCCTCCTCGGCCTGCTTGATGGCCTCGAAATGTGCCTGGTGACGCTTGTTGACCACGGTGGAGGCATTCTTGAAGCGTGCCCAGAGTTCCTCACGGAGTTCCTTGGCCACAGGCCCGGTCTCCTTCCATTCCTGGTGCAACTTCTGCAACTGGTTGAACGCCTGTATCACGTCGGGCACATCGGCCAGTGCCTCGGCCTGCTCGCAGAGGCGTGTCTTTATCTCCAGGTTCTTCTTGAAGTCATAGTCACGCAACTCATGTCCCAGCTTCAGCAGGTCATAGAACTGCTCCACATAGAGCTGGTAGTTCTTCCAGAGTTCTGTGGCCTGCTCGGCGGGCACAGCCTTTATCTCTTTCCATTCGGCCTGCAGGGCTTTCATCTCGTCATAAGCCTGGTTGGCCTCCTCGGGCGTGGATGCCAGCTGCTGTATGCGCGCCAGTATCTGCTGTTTGCGCTCCAGGTTCTTCTTCTTCTGCTGTTCCTGTTCCTGCAGCAGCGCGGCCCTGCGCTCGCGTATGGCCTGCATGGCGGCACGGAACACGGGTTCCTGCGCGTCCACGGGTGGCATGAAGGTTTCCTCGGTGCCTCCTGCGGCGAAGTGTTCCTCGCGTGCCTTCTGTGCCTCGGCATTGTGGTATTTGTAAAAGAGCTGCTTCAGCAGGTCAAGTTCCTGCCTGTCCGAGGCCTCACCGCTCTGTACTATCTGCTGGGCGCGGGCCACCACCTCTTCCTTCGTCTTGTATATATTTGCTGCGGGAGCCTCCCCGGTCTCGGCTTCCGTAGCGCCGGCTTCGCTGTCTTGCGTGGCCTTGGACTCCGTGGCGTACGGCAATATGGCCGTGTGGCCGTCTGCCTGTTCGGGCTGGGCTGCGCTTTGCGTCACTTCTGCTTTGCTCTCAGTGGACTGCTCGATGGCAGTGGTCTCGTTAGTCTCTGATGACTCCATCATACTGGTTTTTGAGTTGGAAACTTGTTTTTATCGCCCCGCCAAGGGCTTATGAACTACAAAATAAGTCAAAATATCTCACTCAGCCTAATGGGCGGGCGTTTTTTTCGCCTTTCGTGGTCACTTCGGCCTAAATCCACGACTTACGTCTGAAATACCATGTGAAAAGCATAGTCACCCCGAAAGATATCACCAGGGCAAGCGGGAATCCCCACCACACGGTCTCCATGCCATTGATGAGGTTCATGCCGAGCAGGCTGGCAATCAGTGTGGGAAACATCATGATGATGCTGATGCTGGTGAGCATCTTCATCACGCTGCTCATGTTGTTGTTGATGATGTTGGCATAAGTGTCCATGGTGGAATTGAGGATGTTTGAATAGATGTTGGTGGTCTCCCTGGCCTGGCTCATCTCGATGTTGACGTCCTCGATCATGTCTGCGTCGAGCTCATCCACAGGCAGTTTGAACTTCAGCTTCGACAGCAGGTTCTCGTTGCCACGGATGGATGTCACGAAGTAAGTGAGGCTGTCCTGCAGACGGCTGAGTGCGATCAGGTCGGCGTTGCTCACATTGCGGTCAAGGTTCTGCTTGGCCTTGTCTATCAGGGTGCTTATCTGCTTGAGCCGCTTCAGATACCACACCGCGCTGCACAGGAACAGGCGGAATATCATATCGACCGAGTCGGTGAAGCCCAGCCCGCGCTTCTGCTGGTAGGTGACGAAGTCGATCATCATGTTGGTCTCGAAGTTGCACACGGTGATGAGCACGTCCCCCTTCATGATGATACCCAAGGGAATGGTGGTGTAGGGAGTGCGGCTCTTGATTTCCTTGACGTACGGAATGCGCAGGATGATGAGTATCCAGCCCTCGTCGATGTCATATCGGGCCCTCTCGTCAGTATCCGCGATGTCGGAGATGTAATAGTCGGGGATGCCCAAGGTATCCTCCAGAAAGCGTGTGTCCTCCTGTGTGGGGCATGTCACCTGCACCCAGCAGTTGGGCTGCCACTCGTCCGTGGCACACAGGCCATTCTTTGTGTTCCAGAATGTGCGCATTGTTCGTTCTTTTGTTTAAAAGTGGGGATAGCACAATTAAGTATGGCCTCCCGTACAGGATTACGAACCGTGCTCTTCGGGGGGCTTCACTCGGTCATGTTCTCCGCGTGATAGTCGTCCATTTCTGTTCTCTGTGATGTATTCTTGCTTGGTGCTGCAAAGGTATGAAAAATCTGCTTGCCATTATCCACCCTGCGCCCTCTTTTTATCCCGAATCTTGAGTTCATTTGTTTGCGAATGCGCTTGGGGCTTGCTACCTTTGCAGTCGGCGGACGTGTTAGCCCCCGCCACAGCGTGCATATAAATATATAAGGTTTATGATAAGGAAAATGATAGCCGGCTGCCCCATACGCAATGTGCTGGGCCGCGTGGGCGACAAGTGGTCGCTTCTGGTCATGCTCACATTGCGCGAGGAGGGCGTGATGCGGTTTGGCCAACTGCAAAGGAGCATGGTGGACATCTCGCAGAAGTCCCTCTCGCAAACCCTCCACACGCTGGAGGAGGATGGGTTTGTCTCGCGCACCGTCTATCCCGAAGTGCCCCCGCGTGTGGAATACGCACTCACCGAGCGGGCCTGCTCCTTCCTGGAATGCGCCGGCCAGCTCATATTCTGGGCTCAAGACCACATGCAGGAGATACTGGCCGACCGCGCACACGCGGCAGACAGGCAGCCACAGCGTTAAGGTATGTTAACCCCGCGTCCCCAACCACTTGGCAATGCCATTACTAACCTACAGGTAAGCAACTGGCACACAAGTACCTGCTTGCACGACCAAGATTTCCACCTTACCTTTGCAACAGTTAACACACAAAATGTTAAAGGTTATGAAGAACTACACTATCAAGAACCTCGGCCCCTGGAGCGGGATTGAGGGCAAGCAGTTCCTGGGCGAGGAACTGCAGTTGACAGGTGCACAGATATCTGTGCAGAAGTTGAAGGCAGGCGAGGACGCTCCCTTCCTGCACAGCCACAAGACGCACGAGGAGGTGTACGTCATCCTATCGGGCAAGGGCGAATACCAGGTAGATGGCGAGGTGTTTCCCGTGCAGGAGGGAAGCGTGGTGCGTGTGTCGCCCGCCGGTGTACGCGCCCTGCGCAACTCAGGCGATACCGACATGGTGATGATGTGCCTGCAGTATGAGCAGCATCCCATCTCCTCCTTCATGGAGGATGCCAATGTGTCCGACGCGCCTGTGCGCTGGTAAGGAGGTTCACCCCGGCCTTGCCTGAGACACACGCGAGAAAAGACACAGCACGCCGCATCGGCAAACACATGCGGCTGTGATGGTCAACGCATGCGGCTGCATCGGCCAACGCGGCGCACTGCATAAGGACATGCAGCGCGCCGCGTTTTTTCTGTCTCTATGGCCATCCGTCCTGCCATGCCCGCACGGCCATGCCAGGTGCATGCCCCGCTGGCCGTGCGGGGGGAGGGCGTCTGGGGGAATCCTGGCTATCTGTCCCCCCCGCTCCACAGCGGTGTGCCGTCCTGGGCTTGTCCCTGCGCGTCCGCGCTGGGCTCGGTAGGGCGTCCGCAGTTGTAGAACCTCA